>CAXXPR010000002.1:5880000-6482100 GCA_963665715.2 Desulfatiglandales bacterium | reverse complement strand
CGTTGTAGTTTTTACTCTTTTCAATAATCAGAAACTTAAAAGATTTTATAATTGGAAACTGCTTTTTTCCGCATTTATTCTTTTTCCTGCAGCCTGCCTGTTTACGATTTTAGAAGAGTTTATGCTTAAAGAGATTTTCAACTATCTGGAACATATCTGTTATGCCGGGAGCTCAGTAATGCTTGCGATATGGTGTTACACTTCCATAGTCAAAGAAAAGGCTGAAAATGATTAGCCCGGTAGCGGTCATTGATATTGTATTTTTTCTGGCTTCCATTGTTTCTATTTTAATTCTTGGAATCGCGGGAAAGAAGCGTCTATGGCCTGATGCAGGGGCCATATTGATTTCGCTCCTTGTATTTAACCTTACCTACAGTATATGTCTTCTTCTTCAGTGGGCCGATATTACAGATATACTTGAGCCCTATGAGGATCTTATAGGCGCTCTTGTACCCATGATGTGGGCATTTTTTCTGTACTCCATACTCCAGGGACTGGCATCAAAAGAGCTTGAAAATTATCAGGAGCATCTTGAAAGCCTTGTAGAAGAAAGAACGGCAAAGCTGGGAGCGGCTAACAGAGAACTGGGTGAATTTGCATATATTGTGTCCCATGATTTAAAGGCGCCGCTAAGGGCAATTGGCCAGCTTTCTCAATGGCTGTCCGAAGACAACTATGAAGTACTTGATGAAACAGGTAAAAAAAACCTAGATCTTTTAAACGGTCGTGTAAAGCGGATGTACCGGCTTATAGATGATATTCTTGCCTATTCAAGGGCAGGGCGGAATTACGAAAAAAATGAAAAAGTGGATATGAGAAAGCTGGTCGGATACGTATCAGACAGCCTTTTGCCTCCTGATAATATCAGCATAACAATAGATGATCCTCTACCTGTAATTACAGGTAGCAGGGTTCATTTTCAGCAGGTTTTTCAGAACCTGCTCAGTAACTCAATAAAATTTAATGACAAGCCTGAAGGTATTATTTCAATCGGATGTAAAAAGCATGGAGCTTTCTGGCGCTTCCGGATAACTGACAACGGTCCGGGAATTGATATGAAGTACAATGAAAAGATATTTCAGATTTTTCAAACCCTTTCACCTAACCATAATCAGGAAAGCACGGGCATCGGGCTTACACTGGTTAAAAAAATAGTAGAACTGTACAAAGGCAAAATTGAGATGGAATCCGAGGTAGGCAAAGGCTGTACCTTTTATTTTACATTACCTGATAATTAACACGGGAGAAATATATGAGAAGAGACAAACCAATTCTGCTTGTTGAAGATGACGAAATAGATCAGATGACAGTTGTGCGCGCATTAAAGGATATCAATGTTACTAACCGGCTTGATATAACAAATGATGGAGAAGAGGCCCTGGCGTTTCTTACCAATGAATACAACCAGAAGCCCGGAATTATCCTGCTTGATATAAATATGCCGAGAATGAACGGTATCGAATTATTAAAAGAATTAGTAAAAGATAATGAACTTAAAAAAATACCTGTGGTTGTTCTGACAACATCAAGGGAAGAGCAGGACAAGGTAAACAGCTTTGAACTGGGAGTTTCCGGATACATGCTTAAGCCGGTTGATTATACCCAGTTTGTGGAAGTGGTAAGGACAATAAATCTGTACTGGACGCTAAGTGAGCTGTGTGACTAGGGGCGGCAATGAACGGTAATAAAATCAGAGTTCTCATAATAGAAGATGATGTTGTTGATCAGATGGCCTATGAGAGATTTATTAAAAAAGAGTCGCTTCAGTATGATTTAAAATTTGCGAGTTCCGTGGAATCAGCGCGAAGAGAAATAGCATCAGGTTCTTTTGATGTTGTTTTATCTGACTTTATGCTTGGTGACGGCACCGCACTTGATGTTTTTCCAGAAGTTCACGACACGCCAATGATTGTTGTTACCGGAACAGGAGATGAAGAAACCGCAGTAAAAGCCATGAAGCTTGGTGCAAGCGATTACCTTATAAAAGACCCCGATGGTTTTTTTCTTAAAACGCTTCCTTTGACTGTAAAAAATGCAATACGGCGCAGAAATGCAGAAGCCGAGCTTAAGAAATACAGAGAAACTCTTGAAAAACTGGTCGATGAGCGAACAAAAAAACTGAGAGAAAGTGAAGAGCGTTATCGGGCACTGATAACAAAAATGTCCAATGCCTTTGCGCTTCAGGAAATATTGTGTGATGAAAATGAAAACCCGTGTGATTTTAAATATCTTGAGGTGAATGAAGCTTTTGAAAAAATGATAGGAGTAAAAAAGGAAGCTGTTTTAGGGAAAAATGCATCTGAAATGTTTCCTGATATTGATAAATCTCTGATAAAAAAGTATGGCGATGTTGCCCTTGAAAATATATCTATTGTTTTTGAGCATCATTCAAAAAAACTTGAAAAATATTTCGAGATACTTGCCTACAGTCCCAGGAAAGGGCAGTTTGCAACAATATTTACAGACATAACCGAAAGAAAAAATGCTGAAAATGAAAAACAGCTTCTTGAAAAGCAGCTTCTCCATACACAGAAGATGGAAGCCCTTGGGACACTGGCCGGGGGGATCGCACACGATTTTAATAATATACTGTCAATAATTTTCGGTTATCTTGAACTGGCACAGATGGATATCAATCACCAGGAAAAGTTAAGGGATGATCTTGGAGAAATCGGTAAAGCGGCCCTCAGGGCAAAAGACCTTATTAACCAGATCCTGACAGTCAGCCGGAAAACCGAACATGAAAAGCATTATATTAAGGTTGCTATAGTAATCAAAGAGGCCGTAAAGCTTCTTGATTCCACAATTCCCAAGTCAATTGAGATCGAGCAGAATATCAATACTGATAAAACCGTGCTGGCTGATTCTACAAAGATTCATCAGCTTATTATTAATCTCTGTACAAATGCCTACCATGCAATGAAGAATACAGGCGGAAAATTAACTGTTTCGCTTGATGAACTTAACACAGTAAATGGAGATACCGCAAAGGGTATTAGTCTTCCTCCGGGAAATTATATACGGCTTGTAGTTTCAGATACCGGGCATGGTATGGATGATGAAACAAGGGAAAAAATATTTGATCCATACTTTACCACAAAAGAAGTTGGTGAAGGGACAGGCCTTGGTCTTGCTGTTGTGCACGGAGTTGTTGAAAGCTGTAATGGATTTATTTACGTTGACAGCAGAAAAGGTTACGGCACATCATTTTATATTTATCTTCCGGTGGCAGCTGCAGATGTGGAATCAGATACCGGGACAGCACCTGAACCTGTGAGGAGCGGCAGCGAAAGAGTACTGGTTGTTGATGATGAAAAGAATATAACAAAGATAACAAAAAAAATACTGACCAAATACGGATATAAGGTTACGATATTTAACGACAGTATTTCAGCGTGGGAGGAGTTTCAGAAAAACCATCACTCCTATGATCTGGTAATTACAGATATGACCATGCCGCAAATGAACGGCATTGAACTGGCCAAAAGGATTCAGGAGGTAAAACCTGATAAGCCCATTATTATCTGCAGCGGCTACAGTGAACTCATCAATAAAGACAGGGCATCGGAACTCGGTCTTTATTATCTTCCAAAACCTGTTTCTGTAAATGATATGGCGGAAGTAATCAGAACCGTGTTTGATAAGAATTAACAGTTAAATAATCCGATAAAGATCCCGGTATCCTCTGTTTTCTTAATATTCTAATAAACATTTCTCTTAATTCGTTGTATATATACCCAACATTGACAAAAAAAGAATTATTGATTATCTGTTTTGAGAAATGAGAGAGAAAATATTGATGCCGGTTATACACTTACTTAATTTTTCATCCCTTTCCCTTATCCTTTTTATAATTGCAGGATTTACGTTTTTTTTTGCTGCACTGGCCTTTCGTCATCGCAAGGCTGTAGGCGGAACATCTTTTCTTTTTCTTATGCTTATGGTGAGTATTTATGCCGCAGGTTATGCCTTTGAGCTGGCTTCTGCTGACTTTGAGACTGCTATGTTTTTTTCAAACATTCAGTATATCGGCATCCCATTTATTCCATTTTTTCTCTATTCTCTTATCTGGAAATACCTGCGTCACACAAATACAATTTCTTTTAAAATAACTGTTCCGCTGCTTATTATCCCTGCTTTAACTTTTTTATTACACCTGACACCTGACAACCATAATCTTTTTTATATAAATCCTCAGCTTCGCTTTTATGAAGGACTTTCCATTTTATCTTTTAAAAAAGGGGTATGGTATTTTATAAATTCCCTTTACACCTTTTTTCTTATCCTGATGGCGCTTGTTCACTGCATTGTCCGTTTTAAAAAGGATAAAAAATACCGGAGCAATATTGCATTACTTATTCTTGTAACCATATTTCCCTTTGGGGGATATATCCTTTATATGCTCGGCCTGGCCCCGGAACATCTTGATATTACCCCTTTATCCCTGGCTCTTTCATGCCCCTTTCTGGTAATGGCGCTTTTTCACATGTCCCTGTTTGACATTGTGCCAGTTGCCAGGGAGCATATTTTTGAAAATCTTGATAACGGCCTTCTTGTAACCGATTCATCGGACAGGCTGGTTGACTATAATAAATCAGCACTGGCTGTTTTCCCAGAACTTGATAAAATCCGTGTAGGCACTTCTATAGAAGATATTGATCTGTCCCTGGATGAACGCAAGGTTGGTCTTTACGGGATATTGAACAGCGGAAGAACATATACCGCAAAGCAGGGAGGAGAGGAGCATTATTACAATATAAAAAAGAATGCCATATCCCGGACAAAACAGTTTTTCGGGGGCATTATTTATATTTTATCCGATATAACCGAAGAGAAAAAACTTGAAGCAAAGCTCCATGCAATGGCGACTACCGATCCGCTTACCGGATTGAAAAACAGAAGAAACCTTATGGAAATCGGGGAAAAGGAGATAAAACACGCTGTAAGATACAAACATGATCTGAGTGTCCTCTTTTTTGATATTGATCATTTTAAAAATATTAATGACTCATGGGGGCATTCTGCCGGTGATAAGGTCCTGGTAGAAACAACGCAGGCCTGTACCGAGCAGATCAGAGAAAGCGATACCATGGGGCGTTACGGCGGAGAGGAATTTGTTATTATACTGCCTGAAACTTCATACTCTGCAGCTGTAAACGTAGCTGAAAAGCTGCGCTGCTCCATTGCTCAAAGAACAATATCATTTGAAGGCAGGGACATAAATGTTACTGCAAGTTTTGGGGTTGCAGCCTTTAACGGTGATGAGACTCTTTATGAACTTATCAATCGCGCTGACCAGTTATGCTATAAAGCCAAGGCCCGGGGACGGGATTGCGTCTGTTAAAATTAGTAATGATGCATAGGAAGTACAGAGGCATGAATCTCCATATCATATCTTAAGATTCATTTTTCACCTTAAATCCTGACAGTGGTACCTTTTATATCTGATATCTGCTATCTTTTGGCATCAATGGAGACTAAACCTCTACTTTTTTTTTCATCAGTGCATCCTGTACTGATCTGGTCAGCTCATCTAAGATTACCGGTTTCATGAGTATTGCCGATATCCCGCTGTTTTTCATAGTGTTATCTGTCAGTCCAACGCTGAACCTGTACAGAGAATGATTGGAATGTCAGGCTTTATAGCTGATATCTGCCTGGCCAGATCAATACCGCTCATACGCGGCATGGACATATCTGTTAGAACCAGGTCAAACTCATTGGGCGTCTGCCTGAACCTTTCAAGCGCCTTCAGGCTGTCGTTCATGGTTACTACTTCATAACCCAGCTTTTGAAGCGCCTTTTTGCTCCAGTCTATAATTGTTTCTTCATCATCAACCAGAAAAAATTTTCCGCTGCCTGATTTATATAAAGCCGCTGTCTGTCCTTTTTCCTTTAAGAGTGAGCCCATAAATTCCGGAATCATTATTACAAAAGTAGTCCCCAGACCAGGTTCGCTGTAGACTGAAATAGCGCCGTCAATATCCTTTATAATTCCATAAACCGTTGCAAGGCCTAATCCGGTTCCTTCATCACGTTCTTTCGTAGTGAAAAAAGGCTCGAAAACCCGGCCTATCAGTTCCCTGGGAATACCGCATCCTGTATCAGTAACTGTCAACTGCAGGTATTGACAGGGTTTTAACCCTTTCATCTGTAAAATTGTTTCTCCTTCAAGAATATTAACTGATTTTAGCTGAACCTTAAGTGTTCCGCCTTTTTCCTTCATTGCCTGAGTTGAATTTGTAAAAAGGTTCATCAACACCTGGTGTATTTGTGTCGGACTTGCCATTAGCTGGCCTTCTGTCTCCTCAAATTCATGCTGAATCTCTATCTCTGCCGGCGCAGAAGCTTTTATAAATTTCAGGCATTCCTTAATCAAAGGCTGAATCTTGATGATTTTTTTTTCAATATCCGCCTTGCGGCTGAAAGTCAGTATATGCCTGACCAGATCCCTTGCTCTCATACCTGCCGCTATAATTTGATTCAGGCTTTCCTGTAGTTCTTCATTTCTTTCATTGTTTAATTTTGCAAGCTCGGCAAATCCAAATACTGAAGAGAGTATATTATTAAAATCATGTGCAATACCTCCTGCCAGAGTACCAAGTGCCTCCATTTTTTGTGCATGTATCAGTCTTTTTTCAAGTTCTACCCTTTCTGTGATATCACGGCTGATACCGAGTATCCTGTCAGGTTTTCCATTACTATCCTTTAAAAGGCATGCTGTTATTTCTATCCATATTTTTATGCCGTCTTTTCTAACAAGTTCCAGTTCAAAGGCATTGAACTGTTTGACCTCTATATCATTATTTTTTATGTCCTCAAGCCCTTCTTCAAGAATTGACATGGCTTTTTCAAATGATTTTTCCGGCATTATTGTTATTATTTTTTGATTGAACAGCTCTTCAGGTGAGTACCCAAGCATCTGTTTTACAGAAGGGCTTATATAGGAGAGCTTAAGGTCCGGAAACTGAACTATCCAGATATTGTCAGTTGCATTTTCAGCCAGAAGCCTGTATCGCCCCTCACTTTCACGCAGCTTGTCCTCAGACCGTTTTTTTTGAATAATTTTCCACATCCCGTCCATCATCAGTTTCAACTGGCGGGTATCGGGGTCATCATAATCCGTATCTTTATTTGCCACACCTGCCAGGGCAACAATTTTGTGACCATCAAATACGGGTATATTCATTGCCCTGATTATTTTAATATGACCGCCGGGGTATCCTTTTTTTCCGGAAGATTCAAACGACTCATAGTCATTTATGATAACTGTATCCCGTTTTCTGATTGCCTCAGCCCACAGGCCTGATTCTTTCACTTTAAAAACAAGGGTTTTATCTTCAATATTGAAGGGTTTCATGGCCTCTTTTGACCATGTGTGCAGAGTCAATTCTGTTTCTTCCTCGTTTAAAAAGGCCAGATAACCGATTTTACTTCCAGTCAGACTGATTGCCTCTTTCAGGGCAAATTCAGTGAGTTCATTCATTGATGCATCTGACATCTGGCTAAGCTCAAGTATTTTTTTCAACCTTAAATCCTCAAGCCCTTTTTGTTTTTCAGCGAGCCTTTTTTTCTTTTCGATTTTTACTGTCTGCCATGAAATATAAAATGACATTACAATAACGATAAGAAATACCCCCAGAAAAATCTTAACAAATTCCTGTGTAAGAAGAGTTACCTCATCGTTAATATCATCAAGATAGAGACCGGTTCCCAGAACCCATCCCCAGGGGGAAAAGCCTTTGATATAGGATATTTTCGGAGTAATACGATTCTTTTCATCCTTCCATTGCCACATATATTCCACATAACCCGAACCATTATCATGAACCATTTTTGCAAACTCTGCAAAAACATGTTTCCCATCGGCGTCAACGTAGTCGGTCTGATCCTTCCCTTCGAGCTCTGAAACATAAGGATGCATGATAACCCTGCTGTTCATGTCCTGTATCCAGAAATAATCCTTGCCTTCTATGCCGTAGCGAAGATTTCTAACTCTATCGATAGCCCTCTGCTGTGCATCTTTAAGAGAGAGCTCTCCCCGTTTCACCCTTTTGTCATATTCCGTTAAAAGACTCCAGGTGCTTTCGGTAAGCGAATGGATCATTTTTTTCTTCTGATCCATCATATTATTCTTCTGCATGGGTAGAAATATGGCAAGAATACTGACTACAAATAATACATAGGTTGCATAAAGAGGTATGAGAATCTTAAGAGATGTTTTAAATGACTGTTTTATACCAGATTCACCAAATAACGTACTGACTTCCATATGCTTTTCTCCCTGGCTGCCTAGACAATGAGAATGACTGTTTAACAGTCAAATTAGTACGATTTCAGATTAATAGACCTGCAATGCATTATCAGCTTTGACAATCTTTTAAAAATCACTGCTATTATACATGACAGCTTTTAAATTACAAAAACAATTATAAAGGAGATGTACAGGGTTTAACCGAAGGTATAAAAGAAGAGGACAATTGTTTCAGAACGGATTTAAATCAATTATTACAGAAAGACGCCCAAATTGGGCGTCTCTACAGTTATAAAAATATCTATTTTTTCTGATACCACTTGCCTGTTTTATCCTGGAGCCAGTGCCCCGGGCTTGCCTTTTCGGCAAGTGAAGCTGCAGCCAGCTGACCTACTGTTTCAACTGAAGCTTCCTGATTTTTTTTTGCCATTGCCTGATATAGCACTTCTCTGTCTTTATTCTCGGCATTAACCACATCTTCTTTTTCTTTTTTATTATTTATAAAATCAAGGTATCCGAGGTTGTTTTCACCAACAACACCTTTATTTTTAAGCTCAAGTATGGCCGGCAGTCTCTCTTTCATTCTATCTCTTAAACCCTGTGAAAAGGCAACTGTCGCAGACAGGAGTATAGCCGGGACCAGAATCATGATTAAACTAAATGTTGTTTTTTTCATTTTATTCTCCTTCCTTTGTTTCTTAAGGACACATCTTTATCGGTAACAGCCAGATTCTGTTATTTATCCTCTCCATAAATATCATCAAAAAAGTCATCCAGTTCTTTTTTTATCTGAAGATTTACATCAATGGTAATGTGGATGGGTTTTACCTCAACCGGGGCCACTTCTATGGAATGCTTTGTCTGACAGGCCCCTGATAAAACAAGCAAACCGGTTAAAAGGATAAATCCTGTAATTGTATTCCTCATATTTTACTCCTTAAATTACAAGCCACCTGTTAATAAAAAACACACGTACTGATTTAAAATTCTATCATATCCAATGCCCCTTTATAATTCAACAACTCGTCAAGTGGCAGTTTAAGGTTAACGTCAAGGCTGATGCCCTGGAAGTTTGATCCCTCGCTGCTGGCGTCTACCCGCATAAAACGGTTCAGGTTCTGATCATACCTGAATGGAAGTTTTTTTTCGGGTTTTCCGTCAAACTGAAGTTTTACCATAAGATCTTCATCGATGCTGTTAAGAGCCATCTTTACCCAGGAATAATCAAACGCCTTTAATGCCTCGCCTGCAATATCCATCTGAATATATTCGGGCGTACCGGGCGTCATTCCTTTTTTAAAGATATCTGTTCCTGTAATATTGATTTTTCCGCCGCCGCCCGGTGTTGAATAAAGAAACCCGTCTTCAAAAATAATTTTACCATTGGAAATTGTAACAGGTATTTTACCGTTTACACTTCCGCCGCCTGAAACACCTTTAACGCCAAACTGTTCCAGAATATCGGCCAGCCTGATCCTGTCGCAAAAGAGAGTCAGAAGATATTCATCCTTATCTGTCTCAATCCTGAATGACTGAATATTGATATTGCCTCCGCACCATTTGAATTTTCCCTGTTCAATAAAAACTGATGTAAGGCTGTCCAGCCTGAAATCCACCATGAAATCCGTTACTTCAATACCGCCCAATGATACCTTATCAACCTTGAGTTTCTGGCCAAAAGGGCTTTTAAGGTTAACAAGATCATCAAGTCTGAAATTAAGCGTGATGTTTTCAAAGGTAAGTTTTTTTTCATTATTACTTAATTTGCCATTTTCGATATTAAAATCAAGGCCTGATGAAAGAATGGCATTGGAAATTTTTGCTCCTCCACTGCTCTTTATCTGCCCGTTAAAACTGAAGCCTTTAAAATCAGGCACAAGGTTTCCGAGGTTAATATCGGAAGCAGGCTTATATTCAGGTATTTCAAGGCGTAATTCGGCACCGGACAGGGGATCATCAAGAGACGTACTGCCTGAAACTTTTATAGGCATATCAGAAAGCCCGGAATATTTTACTGTCCCGTTAAAAGATATATTGCTTCCCTCTACCGGGATATTTATATCCACAGGACCTATGGAATGCTCCTTATAGTTTACTTCCTTAACACTGAGTCTGCCTTTTCCGCTGTTCCTGTAAAAAGGCCATGCACCAGGAAGTTCTCCTGAAATTTTATTTATATTTAATGAGCCGTCTTCCATTTTAACCGCACCGTTTTTAAAACTGAGTAATGCATCTGCCTTAAGGCCCTTTTCTATATTGTATTTTACAGAACCCTTTATCAGGCAGTCAGGCATATCGGCATTCATTTCAAACCCTTTAAAATTTGCGCCGCCTGTTACGCTGAATGAAGAAATAAAATCCTTTAAATCTTCAGACTGGCTGATTTTACCTTTAACAGACACCTGAGGTGTGGAAAAACTCATTTCTTTTGTTTGTGCAGATATTTTTTTAAGGTCAGCCCGGTATGACCCTGATAAAGATTTTCCGTCATATTTGAGCTCTGCATTTATTATAGGGGAAAGTGCAGTAATTTTAATGTCATCGGCTTTAATTCTGCCGGTTTCTTCTGTGCTTTTTCCATTAACCCTGAGGGTTATGTTTTTTGTGCTCATATCTCCATCTGCAGAAATACTCCATTCAAAAGGCGGCAGGTTATCTTTGGAGATAAAACGTGTAACTGCATTTGTCTGCCCGCTGAACCTGCTGCCTTCAAGCTCTATATTTCCTGACAGGTCTGCATTTATATTTACAGCATCATAATATATAGAAACCGGGGATACTTCATACTCCCAGGCAAGGCTCTCCTTTGATGTTATTTTTATCCGGACAGGCTGTTCAATATTTTCATTTCCTACCGGGTTTTTTACTGTTATGCCGGCGTAGTTAAGGCCAGTTTTATTCAGCCCAAGTAAAATGGAGATGTCCGAGAGAGAAAACTGGTCAAGGGATAAAAGTGCCTCAAGATCAAGGCTGCATTTTCCCATTATGTTTAAGGGCACTATACTGCTGATAATATCCTCAAAACAGTTGAGAGATATATTGTCACCAAAAATTTTAATTCTTATTTTATCGGTGTTTTCCGCCCTGCCCTCAACGGTTATGATATTTCCGCCGGCAGAGGTTTTTAATGTGTATTCACTGGGAAGCTGATACTGACTGAATGATGATGCAGTAAAATCAAAGGGTATGATAAAGCTGCTTTCTTCATACTGCAGGTTAAGCACAGAATTTTTTACATGAAGATTTTCTATATTGAAAGGTTCTGAAGGATTTTCAGTATTAGTATCACTTTTTTGTACTGCTAGAATTTTTTCAAGGCCTTTAATGGAAAACATTCCATTTTTATATGATGCATCAACCGCTATCCCGCTCAGGGTTATTTTTTTTACCTTTCTTCGGGTAAGATCCGTTAACCTGTAATCAACACGTATTGAGTCAATGTAAAATCCTTCGTCATGATCCGGGCCAATGCTGATATCACTTATTTCAGCACCGGAGAATCCGATGCTTCTTACCTTAAGAGAGGATACCTCAATACCGCTGTCCTTTAATATGGATGGAATTAAATCTGATTCAACATATGCAGGAACAAATAAAAAAAAACAGGAAAGAGCAGTAACGCACAATAACAGTAAAGAAGTAAGAGTTATTACAGAAGCGGTTATTGTGCGTTTGTATTTCATATTTTTCTGCTAGTGGTATGTACAGGGTATTCTGCAGCCTGTCCTTTCTTCTATCTCTTTTTTAAGGTCGTCACAGGGGAGAACCCTGTAATGGGTGTTGGCGCTTATTAAAAAAGAACCGCTGTCTCCCTTAAGGTTAAATTCAACGCAGCTGTCGCCCGGGTATCTGAAGAATACATCTCTTATCTCTTCAAGATATTCCTTGGAAATGTTTTTTTCATCCAGTTCAAACTGAACGACCCTTACGGATTTCTGTCTCTTAATTTCAAGGGATTCTACCTGCTGAGCTATTATTTTCGCCCTGTTTTCGCTGAGTTCGGCTTTCCCTGTGATAAGGACCGGGTCATCACCAACAAGCAGGTGAGAGCAGTTGTTAAAGGCTTCCGGAAAAAAAACGGCTTCTGCTGATCCCGACTGGTCCTCAAGGGTAATAATAGCCATGCGGTCTCCCCTCTTTGTTCTTCTCAGTTTTATTTCAGCAATTACTCCCGCTATCTTTACTTCCGATTTGTCTTCAAGTTCGAGCATTCCCTGAATGCTTGAAGATGCATGCCGGTCAACAACATGCTGATATTCATTAAGAGGGTGTCCTGTAACATAAAAGCCCAGTGCCTCTTTTTCTCTCTTGAGTTTTTCTCTGTCGCTCCATTCATCAAGATCAGGAAACTGAAACAGGTCCATAAGCCCCTTGCTTTCATCCTTCATGGAACTGAAAATTGTAAGCTGATTGGGGTTATGGTTTGCTCCGGACATCCTTACAAGGTCATCAATGGATGCAAAAAGAACGGATCTGCATATCCCGGTAAAATCAAGCGCCCCGCACTGCACAAGACCTTCAAGCACTCTTTTGTTAACCTTTGATCCGTCTATCCTTTCGCAGAAATCAAATAGATCCTTGAATTTACCGTCATTTTCTCTGGATTCAATAATTGATTCTACAGCCTTGAGACCGACATTTTTTATAGCAGCAAGACCGAACCTTATTTCTCCGTTAACAACAGTAAAGTCTGAGCAGCTTTCGTTTACATCAGGCGGCAGAATCTTAATGCCCATCTCCCGGCATTCTGCAAGGTTTTTTATGGTTTTATCAGGGGCTCCCATGTCATTGGTTAAAAGAGCCGCCATAAACTGAACAGGGTAATGGGCCTTGAGATACGCTGTCTGGTATCCTACCAGAGCATAACATGCAGCATGAGACCTGTTGAAACCGTATCCTGCAAATGGCTCGATAAACGCAAATATCTGTTCACCGAGGTTTCTGCTGATGTTGTTTACCTCGCCGCAGCCTATAAGAAATTTTTCTTTAAGCTCGGCAAGAAGATCGACCTTCTTTTTACCCATGGCCTTTCTGAGCACATCAGCTTCTCCCATGGAGAATCCCGCAAGGTCGCGGGCAATCTGCATTACCTGTTCCTGGTAAACGGCAACACCGTGCGTTACACCCAGTATGGGTTCAAGCAGCGGGTGGAGGTAATGGGGCTTTCTTCTGCCGTGCTTTCCGTCAATGTAGTCCGGAATCCAGTCCATTGGCCCGGGCCTGTAAAGCGCAACGAGCGCAACAAGGTCTTCAAAATCTTCCGGCACAAGACGGCGGAGAAGATCCTTCATGCCCCCGCTTTCAAGCTGGAACACGCCAGTGGTCCGGCCTTCCTGGCAGAGCTGGAATGTCTTTTCATCCTTAAGAGAAACACTGTTGATATCAACTACATCACCGGTAGAATCCTTTATCATGTCAACAGCGTTTTTTATAACGGTAAGGGTTTTAAGCCCTAAAAAGTCAAACTTGATAAGACCGATCTTTTCGACCTGGTCCATTGTATACTGGGTTATTATTTCATCGCTGGAGCCTTTGATGACAGGAAGATAATTTACAAGGGGCTTATCTGAAATAACAATACCCGATGCATGGGTTGAGGAGTGCCTTGAAATACCTTCAAGCGCTTTTCCTATCTTGAGCAGGGTCCGCTCTGTGGGCATTCCGTGTTCAAGCTTTTTAAGTTCCGGCTCTTCTTCCATGGCCTTTTCAAGGGTAACCTTTGGACCTTCCGGTATAAGTTTTGCGATTTTATCAACTTCGCCGTAGGGTATGTTTAAAACCCTTCCTACATCCCTTAATACTCCCTTGGCCTTCATTGTACCGAATGTGACAATGTATCCAACATTTTCATACCCATATTTATCGGATACATATTTAATTACATTATCACGCCCGTTCATGCAGAAGTCGATATCGATATCAGGCATGCTTATTCTTTCCGGATTAAGGAATCTTTCAAATATAAGATCGTACTTGATCGGGTCCAGGTTGGTAATTCCCAGGCAGTAAACCGCAAGAGAACCTGCAGCAGACCCTCTTCCCGGGCCTACCGGAATATCGGCGTTACGTGCATACTCTATAAAATCTCCAACGATGAGGAAATAACCGGAAAAACCCATTTTAACAATAATATCCAGCTCATATTCCAGCCTTTCCCTGTATGTCTTTATCAGCTCATCGCTCAGGGCTCCGTCTTCCCTGACTCTTTCGGCGAGGCGTTGTTCCAGGCCTGCACGTGCCTGATCCCTGACCATATCATCCAGGGTTTTTCCCGGTTCGGTATCATATACCGGATATTTATAATTGCCGAACTCCATTTTATATTCGCAGCGGTTGGCAATCTCAACCGTGTTGTCCAGCGCCTCGGAGTAACCCTCTCCAAGGGTTTCCTCCATCTCTTCCCTTGATTTAAAATAAAATTCATTTGTTGAAAACCTCATCCTGTTCTGGTCATCAACAAGCTTTCCGGTCTGGATACAGAGCAGGGCATCGTGAGCTTCGGAGTCCTCTTTATTCAGATAATGACAGTCGTTTGTGGCAACAAGGGGTATTGAAAGTTCCTGAGAAAGTTTTTTGAGCTTTTTATTAAGATCATCCTGTTCAGGCATTCCGTTTGCCTGTACTTCAAGGTAGAATCTGCCGTCATCAAATATGGATTCAAGTTCACGGGCCTTCTGTGCTGCAATATCCATGCGGCCTTTTCGGATATTAAAGGGGACAATACCCTGGAGGCACGCGGAAAGGGCTATAAGGCCTTCGTTATATTCCCTCAAAATCTCCATGTCCACACGGGGCTTATAGTAAAAACCCTCCATATATCCCATGGTTACCAGCCTGCTCAGGTTTTTATAGCCGGTTTCATTCATTGCAAGGAGTACGAGGTGGTAATTGTTGGGCTGACCGTCCTTGGAAGGGGCATGCTCCCTCCTGTCGCCGGGAGCTACATAAAGTTCGCAGCCGACAATGGGCTTTATGCCGGTCTTTTCTGCCTGCATAAAAAGCTGAACAGTTCCAAACATATTGCCGTGATCCGTAATGGCAACAGCGGGCATGTTGTGTTTAGCTGCCTTTTTAAGCATCTTTTTAATGGTGATTGCCCCGTCAAGAAGGCTGTATTCTGTATGTACATGCAGGTTTACAAAATGTGACTGATCTGACAATTTATTACCCCGGTTATTTTAAATATTACATATCCTACAAATATTTACATATTGTATGGCTGTCGGGGGTTATGATACGGTAATTAAAATCAGGCATCAAGGTCTTTCAGGAGGTCATGTGAACAAACTTCAAGAATTTGAAAAGAAGCTGCAGCAGCTAAGGGAAAAAAACGAGAAAATACGGGAAATAGCATCCCTCCTCAGAAAGGAAAATGCCGCCCTTAAAAAGGAGCTCAAGGATAAGAATCTGCTTTTAGAAAAAGTTCCTGCCGGGGTGGTATTGATATGGCGCGGGCGAATCCTGGAAGTAAACGGGACATTTCTTGAATATATGGGTTATAAAGCTGATGAAATGATAAACAGGAATTTTCTTAATTTTGTGCATCCTGATTATCTGTCAGAAGCAAGATTTATCCATAATAAATGGAGCGCCGGGAAAGTTATAAAAGGGCAGTATGACACAGTTCTGATAACTGAAAGTGAAGAGGAAATACTCTGCAGTATTGAATCAAAGAGGGTCCGCTATCGCGGGCGTGCATCATATATTCTTAATATCACAAGGCTTGAAGAGAGGGAGAGCCGCGAGAAAAAATCAAGGCAGGAAATAAGCGGTAAAACCGAGTTTAAAATGGCTGAAGGGTTCCGGAATACACTTGAAGAAAAATCATCCGTTTTTCCGGACATAATAAAAATGCTCAAAGAAGCCCAAAAGGATGACAGAAATATTGAACCTGCCATTGAAATGCTCAAGTCCGGGCATCTGGATCTTCTCAGGGATATATCGATACTCAAAGCAATAAACGCCGGAAAAGATGATTACCTGGATATAAAACCCAAAGAGATCAACTCTATAATCAGTGAGGCCGCAGAAAGGGTAAAGGGAGCTGCTGATACTGCTCAGATAGAAATAAAAAGCTTTTTAAGGGCGGCATCATCTGTAAACGGAAATTTCGGGGATCTGTCAGAAGCATTTACCCAGCTTCTTCTGTACTGTATCTCAAATATTTCCAAAACAGGCGAAATACTGATCACAACAGAGGATAATCCTGACAATATCTATATCTATATTCAGGACAGCGGCTCAAGTATTAAAACCAGAGATATGGATAGGCTTTTTGAACCCTTTTCTTCTGATGAGGCATCCTGTGTTCACGGGTTCGGAATGCGGTTTGTCAAGGCTGTTATAGATCTTCATGAGGGAGAAATAGAGTGTCTGCCGGGAAGAGGGCAGGGTAATATTTTTCAGATTACTTTTCCGGTATATAAAGAAGAGAAAAAAAGAAGAAAAGTTGACCGGAAAAAAATGAAAAAGGCCAAAATCCTGATTGTCCAGGGAGAAGATATTGCCAAAGAGCTTCTTGCTCACCTTCTCTCAGAAAAGGGCTGCAGGGTGGATAAATCCGAAAGCAGTGTTGAGGGGCTTAATATCGTTAAAAAAAGAAAAATAAACCTGCTTGTGGCGGATACCGACAGCCTGGGCATTAATGCGGATGCTTATTTTAAAAAATGCAGGCAGATAAACCCGGAACTTATTATTGCAGGACTTTACAGTCCAATGAGGACTAAAGATATTAAAACAGCAGAAGAAGGCGGCCCGAACCTTATAATAAAAAAACCCTTTGATATTAGAAGTGCGGCTAAAAGTATTGCCGAACTTTTCATGGTTGAATTCTGATGAATACAAAGAAAACACCTGAAACTCCCCTTGCCGAAAGAATGAGGCCTGACAGTATTGACCTTATAGTAGGGCAGGACCATCTTTTAGGACCAAAGTGCGCCTTAAGAAGGGCGCTTGATTCGGGCCGTGTTTTTTCGGTTGTATTCTGGGGCCCTCCCGGAACCGGAAAAACAACACTTGCAAGGCTGATTGCAAAATACACCAATAAACCCTTCAGGGCATTTTCTGCTGTAACATCAGGGTTAAAGGAACTGCGTGAAATACTTGGACAGGCGGAGATACAGAGAAGAAACAGCGGGGATTCTACAATTCTTTTTGTTGATGAAATCCACAGGTTTAACAAGGCCCAGCAGGATGCCTTTTTGCCGCATATAGAAAGCGGCCTTATAATAATGGTTGGAGCAACAACCCAGAACCCGTCCTTTGAGGTGATTCCTCCGCTTTTATCCCGGGCAAGGGTTATGGTGTTAAAACCCCTTGATGATGGCGGGGTAAGAAGCATACTGGAGAGGGCGTTAAAGGATACCGAAAAGGGGCTCGGCGGTCTTGAACTGAAGGTGCAGGAAAAAGCGCTTGATCACCTTGTGGATATTTCAGGCGGAGATGCAAGGCTGGCGCTCAACAATCTTGAGATAGCGGCCTATTACACCATTGAAGATGAAAGCAATAATAACGAAATAACAATTGAGCTTGTTGAGGCGGCACTGGATAGAAAGTCTCTGCCCTATGACAAGGATGGTGAAGAGCATTACAATATTATTTCGGCATTTCATAAGAGCTTAAGGGGAAGCGATGTACAGGCTTCGGTATACTGGCTGTACAGAATGCTGGTTGCAGGAGAAGATCCTCTTTTTATCGGAAGAAGAATGATCAGGTTTGCATCTGAAGATATCGGTATAGCAGATCCTCTCGCGCTTCAGGTTGCGCTGAACGCATTTGAGGCATGGGAAAAGATCGGCCCGCCCGAGGCAGAGCTTGCCCTTGTGGAGGCTGCTGTGTACCTGGCCGCAGCACCAAAGAGCAATGCCCTTTATATTGCAGAAAAGGCGGCAAAAAAAGAGATTAAAAGATCAGGGGCCCTCGCAGTGCCGATGCATATAAGAAACGCACCCACAAAGCTCATGAAAAATCTCGGCTACAGCCAGGGATACATGTACCCTCACAATTACCCTGATGCAATAGTTGACCAGGAATACCTGCCGGATGAAATAAGAAAGAGTGTTTTTTATCACCCCACGGAAAGGGGTGTGGAAAAAGAAATTAGAAAACGGATGAGTGAAACTGCGGGTAAAAAGGAAATTATGAAAAAGAAGGGTAAATGATTTTTTTAACCGCAGACAGCCGCAGACTTGCGCAGACAAAATCTTTGGCCCTTTGGGCGAAAAACCTTTAATCCTTGTTTTTTCGCGAAGCGGTAATTGTCCGCGTTTTTCTGCGAGTGTCTGCGGTTAATTATTTTTTAAGCTTTCAGGCTTTTTAAAAATATCATAGGCGACAACTCCACCTGAAATTATCATCTTAAAACCTTCTTCAATCTGAACATGGCCTGTTAAAAATACCGTTAGCAAAGACCTCAGTCTGCGTGTTACAATATCGACCTCACACCATTTATCAGCAATACGTTATATGTAGCATAAAAAATTAAAAGGAATCCCCCTTCAAACCGGTTAATACGACCCTGCCTGCCATTAAAGCCATAGCCTATTATAAAAAGGGAAATAGTAAGAAGTCCCATAAACGGCATGTCGCGATAAAGGATTTCCTGTTCAAGCCTAAATGGATGTATTGCTCCAGCTATCCCGACAACAGCCAGCGTATTAAAAAGGTTGGAACCTAAAATGTTACCTAGTGCAATATCATGTTCATTTTTTCGTGCTGCAATTACTGATGAAGCAAGCTCAGGCAGTGAGGTTCCTACTGCAACAATCGTAAGCCCGATAATAGTATCGCTGACATCAAAGGTATGAGCCAGTTCGACAGCTCCCCAGACCAGTAGACGCGAACTGGCTATAAGGATTATTAGACCGGTAAAAAGCCAGAAGGTTGATTTGCTGACAGGCATTGATTTAATTGAGGATGCTGCTTCTATTTCAGTTGCCAGCGTATCGGAATGCTGCTTCATTCCCTGAAAAACAGTCCATGCCATTAAAGCCGTAAATATCAGGAGTAGAATTACTGCGTCTATAAGTGAGAGTGTGAGATCACTAATCAGAAAGACAGACAGCACTGTTATGCAGGTAAGGATCGGGAGTTCCTTGCGCAGCACAGCCGAGTTTACTGTTATCGGATTTATTAAAGCGGTAATACCGAGTATCAGGCCAATATTTGCAATGTTTGATCCATAGGCGTTTCCCAGTGCAATTCCGGGATTCCCCTGAAATGCAGAAAGAGCCGAGACAAACATTTCCGGCGCTGATGTTCCAAAGCCGACAATCACCATGCCAATAATAAGAGGAGGAATGCCGAAGTGTTTTGCCAGGGCGGCAGAGCCTTCGACAAAACGGTCAGCGCTCCATACCAGGAGCGCCAGAGAAAAAATTATTGCCAGTAACTGATATGCCATTATCTGCACTGTTATTTAGCCGGGTTATTCATCAGTACCGTCGGACATGCTTCGATGCCTGATATAGCTGTTTAAAAAATAACCGGCGATTATTCCTATAATAAGAATGATAAACATCAAAAGAATTCTGGATACTTTTATTGTCCAGAAAAAAATGCTGATATCAACAATCGCGGCATTCTGGATAATAAAAATCAAAACCAACAATAACAGCGCCATTACTGCAAAAAGTTTGTATTTCATTTTTATTCCTTTCTTTTAAAGGTTCCTTCAGGATTGTATCAGCAGTGAAGTAATACCCTTCCTGACAATCATAACTGCAATTGAAGCCAGTAACAGGTTGGCAATTTTTGATATTATTTTTGCCCCTGTGTTGCCGAGAAGTTTGTTGATAAACAATGAAAAGTAAAAAAACACACCGGCTATAGCAATATTTATAATCACAGAAGCTGCGGTCATCACAAAGCCGTATTCATTTAATAACAGGATGGAAGTTGTAAGAACCGCAGGGCCGGTAATAAGGGGCACGCCAATGGGGACAGCCCCCAGGCTTTCAGGGTCTACGACTCTCTGTTTTTTTTCTGTAGAAAGCAGATCGCTTATGGATATTATAAAGAGAAGAATGCCTCCTGCAATCATAAAGTCTGCCATGGTTATGCCGAGCATATCAAGGATTGCCTTTCCTGCAGCCAGAAAAAACAGTGCCACTAACATTGCGGCTAATACAGACTGGTATATAATTTTTGGAATTTTTTTCTGGTCTATACCCTCTGTAAATCCCATGAACATGGGAAGAACACCAATTGCATCCACTGCAATAAACAGCGGAACAAAACAAAGCCAGAATGATTTCATAATTTCCTTACATTGGACAGGTTGAATAAAAGTAAATAATACCTAACAGCGAATGATATTAGCAGGCTTAAATAAGCATATCAAGAAAGTTGAATAGTACCTGTTTGTCAGCTCAGTCTTTTAAAAGAGAGACTTTGATATTTTGAAACAGGCATTCTCCGGGAAAGTTTTAACTCCTCATGTTGCCACTTGATAAGCGTATTGGTTCCGTTTAGAATATTCCCATGTATTATTTAACTGCAGTTAAACCTTAATGTTTTATTCCCCGGTTTCCGGAAGAATTCAGTGTCTCTGTTTAATTCCATGGTCCCGGGGATCTATAAGGATATGCAAATGGGAGATTATTTAAAAGTCCTTCTTCTGGACTGTGAAACATCATTCAGTAAAATTATCCGTTACAGGATCGGGGATTTTTTTGGTCCTGTTGATCTGGGCCTGCACCTTGCCGGTAAATATAACAGCCTTAACATAGGCACAGGTCTTCTTGCAGGCTCAATACTTCCAGGATCAAACCGGCTTATTTTTACAGGCTTTTCTCCCTGCTGGGGAGGGTTCTATATTTCATCCATGGGCGGAGCCGGTCTTGTTTTCGATAACCTTGGGATCAACATGGTCTCACTTATCGGAAAGGCTCCTGTCCCTTCCATTCTCTATCTCAACAGGCCACACGGAGAAGATGTTCATATAGATATAGTTCCAGCGGATATTAATAAAATTTGGAAACAGGATGAAGGCGGAATATTCTCTCTTACGGATTACACACTGAAAACCTTTCAGGATAAATATGAAAATGATCCACGCGTTCTTGTAACCGGTCCTGCTTCAGCCTCTACGGATTTTGGCGCTATTGCCTCTTTTCCGGTCAATAAGGGGAAGCTTTCCGGTGTGGATACCTGGGCGGGACGTGGAGGCTTCGGTTCAAAGATGTTCGGGCAGCATGGCATCTGCTCCCTGATATACGGCGGTACATTTATTGATGATGATTTCAGGGACAGAAAAGTAGCGGACGGCTGGTTTGAAGCCAAGTACCATAAAAAGATGACTGCCAAGGATTTTGAAGCAACTTCAAAATACCGCTTTGAACCTGCCTTTGATACAGGCGGAACCTTCGGGGTTAACTTTGCAACCCTCGGAAGCAGGATGATCTCCTTTAACTATAAAAGCATATATATGGAAGAGGAGGAACGGGCAGATATTTATGAGCGGTTTATAAAAAATCATTATCTGAAACAGTTCAACGAAGAAACCATAAAAACAAAAAAGTTTTTCAACTGCGGTGAACCATGCGTTGCAGTCTGTAAAAAAATGAATGATAAATTCAAGAAGGATTATGAACCCTATCAGACCATGGGGCCTTTAACCGGAATCTTTGATCAGCGCGCCGCTGAAAAACTTAACCACCATGCAAACATGTACGGGTTTGATGCTATATCTGTCGGCGGTGTACTGAGCTGGCTGATGGAGTGCCTTTCTGAAAAACTGTTATCGCCTGATGAACTCGGCATTGACAGGAATCCTGTTTTTTCTCCGGATAATTTTTCTGTAGAGACAGATTCAATGCATAATGCCGAAACAGGCATAGCCCTGCTTGATTCAATCATAGAAAAAAAGGGTATACTCAATCTTGAGGAAGGCCCGAGAAAACTGGCCAGGAGGCTCAGCAGAGAAAAAAGCAAAAAGATTCTTGATGCCTTTGTTTACAACGGGTTTGGTAGAAAAGGCTGGGTGGTCCCAAACCAGTACTGGACTCCGGGAGCGCTGTCTCCAATGGCGATAATGGGAAAATACTATATGCATTATGGGAATGAGTTTCTGCCCCCGCGGGAGCTTGGCAGGAAGAATGCAGCCCGCATGATAAGTGAAATTTCCATGGATAACCTTGGGTTCTGCCGGTTTCACAGGATGTGGGCAGAGGATATGCTGCCTGATATAATGGAATCACTATACGGCATGAAGAATACATATAATAAAAAGGCAGTTATAACAGCAGCCCGTATCAACAGCCGCAACGCTTCGATATTCTGGGAATCGGAGCGGAACTGTGATTTCATATTTTCATTTTTGAAAAGAAGGAATATTGTGGATTGTGATAATAATCCTGATCTTTTAAAATGTCTTTCTGAATTTGAAAAGGATAAACATGAAGCTTCCCTGAATTTCTGGTATGAAATTCATAAGGGAATATCCGAATCCCTTCGGGAATTTTAACTGTTACGAATCATATTCAAAGGGATACAGGAGCTCCATTTATAAATTTGGAGAAGGTTAATGAAAACCATACTGATAGCAGCCTCTTCGCGAGACATTATAAACCCTGTAAAAACAACTCTCAGGACAAGGTTCCAGATACTGGAGTCCATGTCATACGGTGATGCTGTATCTCTGTTTGAAAAAAAGAGACCGGATTTCTGTTTTATTGATATGAGACTGCTCAGCAAAACCTTTGAGCCTGCTGCAGATATAGAAAATCTTAAAAATATCATAACCCGTTATCCTTCAATGCCCGTAGTGGTTATGAACGACCAGAAGCATGTAAGGCATGCTGTGGACCTTGTAAGGCATGGAGCTGTTGACTATCTCACATATCCAATAGATCCGGAAGAGATAGAACTTGTTGTCGATCACGCAAATAAAGTTGTAATGACCAGATCCGAGCTGAACTACCTCCGGGATGAATTCTGGGAGCCTGACTGGATTAAAACCGTTAAGACAGACAACCCGGCAATGAAAAAGGTATATGAAAAGATCAGGGCTGTAGCTCCCACCAAAAGCACTGTTTTGATAACAGGGGAAACAGGATCAGGCAAAGGCGTTATTGCAAATCTTATTCACAGGCACAGCAACAGGAAGAGCTCCCAGTTTTTGAGCGTACACTGCGGCGCAATACCGGATACCCTGCTTGAAAGCGAGCTGTTTGGTCATGAAAAGGGATCCTTTACCGGGGCTGTAAACAGAAAGCTTGGTAAATTTGAAATTGCAAACGGCGGGACTATTTTTCTGGATGAGATAGGAACCATTACTCCGTCGGCACAGATCAAACTTCTTCAGGTTCTGCAGGACGGTGTTTTTCAGAGGGTTGGCGGCGAGAGTATGCTCAAATGTGATGTACGGACTATCGCGGCCTCCAACGCTGATTTAAAAAAGATGTGTGATGATAAAACTTTCAGGAATGACCTGTATTACCGTTTGAATGTTTTTCCCATAGAAGTCCCTCCGCTCAGGGAGCGTACCGAAGATATTCCTTATCTTGCCGAAGTATTCCTGGCAAATATGAATAAATATTACGATAAAGATATTCTGCATATTCACCATGATGTGATCAATGCCCTTGTTAACTATTCATGGCCGGGTAATATAAGAGAGCTGGAAAACCTTATTGAACGAGCATATATCCTGGAAGCAGGTAATCAGCTTACACCGGACAGTTTTCCGGCGGAGCTCTTTGAGCACCCCGGGCATGCAGGCAGATTTCCTGTAAACATTTCCATGAATCTTTCAAGCGCAAGGCAAAGGGCTGTTGATAATTTTGAGCGGATATATCTCATAGAACTGTTGTCAGCAAACAGTGGAAATATAAAAAAATCTGCTGAAACTGCAGGCGTGACAACCCGCCAGCTTAATAAGCTGATGTCCAAGTACGGATTGAAAAAAAATCAGTTCAAATAATTGAATATTTTATATTCGGGAACTTTCATTTCTCCATATCTGTTTCAGGAATCCCCGGTTCCAGAATCTGGATTTCTCTTTTAAATTCAAAAGTATGAATCGTCAATATGTTGAGCCGGGCAGCCAGGGAATCCTCTCAAACAGTAATATCTTTTCCTGTGTTTTCTAAAGGTGAAAGAATATTTCCAGTAATATCAATGCGGTAGTGTTTGGCATATCACTTGCTTCTTAATAAAGCCATGTTGAAATAAAAAGATAATAAACATGTGACGGGAAATTATTAAGTCATTATGAAGAACAGCAGCAAAAATACAATGGTGATAGAGGGTGTAGTTGTTCCATGCAAATGGGATAAAAAAGGGAGAATTACAGGAATTGCTATTGCAGGATATGATGAGACGGAAATCCCCGTCCTTATGGATATAAAAGGAAAAGAAATTATACCGCTGCTGCATCATAAAATACAAATTACAGGTGTCCGGGTTAAAGAGATGAATAAGATTTTTATCAGAGTTGACAGTTTTTCCAGGGATTATGAATAAATAAGAGATGTTATGGATAAGTTAATGGATGAATTCTGGCTGAAGCTCACTGTTTCAATAATATGCGGATTTGTGGTTGGAATTGAAAGGCAGGTAAAAGGAAAACCTTCAGGTATCAGGACGAGTATATTTATATGTCTGGGTACAAATATTTTCATCAGTCTCGGGCAGGCGAACATAACTCCAAATGTTGATCTGACAAGAGTGCTGGGACAGGTTGTTACAGGTATAGGGTTTCTGGGCGCCGGTGTTATTATTGCCAGAGAAGGACTGGTGCTTGGGATTACCTCTGCCGCGGTAATATGGATGCTTGCCGGTATCGGCTCGATGATAGGTTTCGGTTATTTTCTGGAAGCATTAATACTGTCGGTGGTGACACTGATGCTTCTTCTTGTGATAGGCGTTATCGAAGACAAGTTTCCCGGCTTGCGCGGCGGACCCTATTCAAAACACCACCATAAACGGCTGCTGTAAAATTTTCTTCATTTCCGGCAGACGGGGTTATAGTACAATGCTATTTAAAAATATCGTATGAGACAACGCCTCCGGAAATGATCATCTTAAAACCTTCTTCGATGCTGAGGGTTGTCATCCTGACTTTCTCTTCCGGTATAATCTCAAGAAATCCTGTTGTAGGGTTTGGTGATGTAGGTACAAAGACCTTGCAGTATTTTTTCCCTTCATGGTCCGTGATGTAGCCTGTTAAAAAAGCGAGTGACAGGAAATCCGCTCGCGGAAATTCAACTATAACAACGGATTTAAATGCCGCAGTGTCCTGGGAAAAGGTCTGGATAACCTGTTTTAATGCAGAATATATTGTGCCTATGAGAGGTATTTTGAGTAAAACCGCCTCGCTGAGGGCAATCAGTTTCCGGCCTATTATAAACTGTCCTAAAGATCCTATAAGGTAAAGAGAGAACAGTAAAATCAGTATTGATGCAATGACTGCTATAATATTTACATAAGCTTCGGGTATGGCTCCCAGAAAGGCAATTTTATCAAGCCCTGCGATAAATCCTTTGATGATCGGCTGAAGAAAACTTTTAACCCCTCCAAAAAGCCAGCGCATAACAAGCAGGACAACACCAAAGGGAAGAAAAAGCAGGATTCCTGCCAGCAGTTTTTTTCGTATATTAATCTGTATGTTTTTTACAAGACTCAAAACCGTGCTCCGTTAATTTAAATGGCATAAGGATAATGTGTTACCGTTTTAAAGTAAAGCTATAGACAGGTGATTTTATAATGCAGTGTTCACAGGATGTCTGAATTTACGGCAGGGTTTTTACATAGATTATCTTGTCATCGGAAGGGGCATAATAATCCTTGAGAAAAGCCTCTGCAGTATATCCGCAGTTTTCATAAAATATTCTGGTCGGGATATACAGCTCCTTTGAAGATGTTTCTATGTATATTTTTTTCCCGTCCATGGAGTTTATCTTCTGTTCCGTTTTATTAATTATGGCTCTTCCCAGTCCGGCTCCTCTTGATTCGTCTGCAACTGCAATCCAGTAGAGATCAAAACTGTTAAGTGTTCCCGGTACAGGGCCGTAACAGGAGTAGCCTGTAACGTTTCCTTTTATCTCTGCAAAAATAAAGTAATAGCCGCTTGCGGTACCCTTATTGAGTCTTTCTCCCACAAGCTCCGCTGCAACTGCCAGCTCTTCATCATTAAAAAAGCAGGTTGATTCTACTATCCTTACAATATTGCCGATGTCCTCAGAAACCGGTTCTTCACGCCATGTGATGTTGTTCATTTCCAGTTTATCTTTTTTTATCATTTTTAATTAAAGAAGAAGGCGCATCATGGTTTTTTGTTCTGATTGAAATACCTTCTTCCCACAATCCTTTAAAAAAGTGCTGTGCGTTTGTTCCAAGAGATCTTATTTTGTATCCGCCTTCCTGTACAACCAGTGTAGGGATTCTTAATGCACCTATCAAACGTCCCACGGTTGTAAAATCCTTCGGCTGTAAAGGCCAGGTTCCTGTGGGGTCTCCTTTTGCCGTATCAAGGCCGAGAGCAACCACAAGAAATCTGCTTCCGTTTTTTCTTATAATATTCAGCGCTGCCTCAAGCGTCTCACGGTACTGTTCAAATGTTATGTGCTCCGGCAAAGGCATGTTGATGTTGTAACCTGCGCCTTCTCCGTAACCTTTTTCATCCCTGAACCCGCTGAAGTAGGGATAGGCAAAGCTCGGGTGCCCGTGTATGGATATAGTAAGCACATCCTTTCTGCTGTAGAAAATGTCCTGTGTCCCGTTTCCGTGATGGTAGTCTATATCCAGCACTGCAGTCTGCCCCTGGGCGCTTAAAAAGTCTGCTGCCACTGCAGATGAATTGAAGTAGCAGAAACCTCCAAAAACCGAATACTCTGCATGATGTCCGGGCGGCCTTACAAGCGCATAACCCAGCCTGTAGCCTTCAAGCAGTTTTTCTGCAGCGGTAAGGGCGCAGTCCACAGCCCTTTTTGCCGCAAGGTATGCATTTTCATTTATTGGTGTAAATGTGTCTATGCAGTAATACCCGGCTCTTATGGGGAGCTCCTTTGGCGGACGGCTGTTGTTTCTTATGGGGAAAACATAGGGGTAGATTGATCTTCCCTTTTCCACTATGGTGCATACCTTTTTAAGGTAATTGTAATAACCCCTGTCATGCACGGCCAGTATGTGTTTTTCTGGAAAATGTTTTACTTCCGTTCTTTCAAAGATACCCATTGATTCAATCCTGTTAAGGATGCGGCTGATTCTTACGGGCGCTTCAACATAGCCTCTTTCATGCACATGGTGAATTTCATGCCTGTCATTTACGCAGAGTATAATGGACTGATCGACAGACCTTATGTTTTTTACCTCAACAGCTTCTGTCTTTTTTATATACCTGGGAGGCCTTGTTGTTACAGGGTGGTCCTTGATGGATTTAACCACCATTTCTATATAGTCCCGCGGGCAGAGATCAGCATACTTTCTTTCAAGAATCGCCCTTACAACCTTTCTGGTCCAGCTTCTGAACAGAATTTTTGTTTTTCCGAGATTGTCATAGACAAGATATGGAGGGCAGTCATCTTCAGGATTGAGAGGTGTCTCATATGCCGTATTAAACAGCGGACGTGCCCCGAAATTTTCATAAAAACGAAGACGCGCGGTATTCTGCTTTAAGACAGTCTTATCTCTGCAGAGCGCAGGGTCATCGGGCAGGCATTCAAAAAACAGGCCTGTGGCGCCAAGTGCCAGGGACTCCTGCCTTACCTGCTCATAAAGTATGCTTCCTATACCCCTGCCTGTAGCCTTTTCAGCGGCGGATATAAAGTCAAGATAGCAGAACTTAAGATCGGGCGCGTGCTGAAGCACTGCAAACCCTTTAAGCTTTCCCCTGTCTCCTTCTGCAGCAAACAGTATGGTGCGGAACCGGTGTTTAAGTGGGTTTACAAGCTGATCAGGCAGTTTCTGCACAGTCTCTTCGGAGAGAAGCGGAAACTGCGCCCTCAGTATGTCCTGCACCATTGATATGATGGTCCTGTCAACAGGCAGGATATCATCATATATGCGTCTTATTCTAAACATCTGTATATCCTTCGAACGTTCAACTGATATCAGCCATGATTCTTTTTAAAACGTCTTCTGCGGACAGTCCCGCTTCTGCAGCAGCAGCCATGAAACCTGCATCCGGGGATATGCACGGGTTTGCGTTAATCTCAAGCACCCACGGCCTGTTCTGTTCATCCACCCGAAAGTCAACGCGACAGTAGCCCCTTATATTAAAGGTGTGCCAGCACTTTTTTGTGATATTTCTGAGTTCGGAAAGCAGGGGAAGGTCTTCATCTGTAAAATCAAAACGCCTTACAGTGTTGCTGTACTCAAAGGAGTCCTGGGTCCATTTTGCATCATAGCCTACTATTTTTTTTCTTGAGCTGTCATAGGATTCAAATACTATCTCCGCCGGCGGAAGCACTTCAGGGCCTCCGGCTCCTGCCAGTATGGAGATATTGAACTCTCTTCCGTCAATGTATCTTTCGGAAAAGCACTGCCCGCCAAGGCTGTTTTTACGCCTGGCCATCTCCTTCAATAAATCGGAGGGTGTTTCAGGTGAAATAATGGACTGATCATCAAGGCCTATTGAAGCGTGTTCCCATACGGATTTGATTATATAATCCCCGCTCACAGCAATGTCTTTTCTTTTGAAATCCGCAAAGGAAAAATACTCTGCCGTAGGAATATTATTTGCAGTAAGCCATTCCTTGGTGAAAAGCTTGTTGGATGTCCTGTAGACTGCATCGGTGGGAGAGCCTGTATAGGGAATGTCCAGGTAATCCAGCACAGAAGGTGCAAGGTGGATCAGGCTGCCCCGTCCTCCTCCGGATTCAGCAAGGTTGAACACCAGGTCCGGCGCAATGCTGTTTATTTCTTTACAGAATTTTTCGAGGTTCAGGGTGAACCCCACCTCGGTGCATTCGTGTCCCATGGGTGCAAGAGTCTCTCTGATACTCTGCACCTGGTAAAGCACATCCTCGTGATCCGGTGAATATTCACCGGATTCCGGTTTATCAAATATGATTGCGATTTTCATTTTTGCAGTGTTTCTTGAGGAAAGATTCTTTCCAGTGCGGAATTCATGATGCGCTTTATCAATTCATCATAGCTAATGCCTGAGAGACCGCATAAAATCGGCAGGTCCGATATTTCAGGGTTGAGCCCTGCAAGGGGGTTTACTTCAAGAAAATTGGGTGTGCCCTTTCCGTCGGACCTTAAATCCACACGTCCTCCGTCCCTGCATCCAAGGCCGCGCCATGCGTCAAGAGCCGTTTCGGCAGCTTTTTGGGCCTCGGGATCATTTACAAGTTTGTATCTCACTCTTGATTCATAGAGCTTTTTATTTGCATAGGAGTAGGAGTCGGGATCTGCATTTCCATAGAGCTCCACTTCCATTACTCCTGTTGATACTGCCTTTTCACCTGTTCCGGTGATACCCACGGTAAACTCTCTTCCGGGCAGGTATGACTCAAGAATAGCAGGCTGTTTAAAGGCGACAAGTATCCATTCGCACGCTTCACGCAGGCCCTTTTTATCCTTTATTTTTGATGCGGAATCTATTCCCTTTCCGGTCCCTTCTGCAACAGGCTTTGCAAAAAGCGGAAAGGCCATGGTGCATTTTTCAAGATCGGAAAGGGTGTTTATAACCATAAAGTCCGGGGTCGGAACACCTTTGTCTCTTATAACATGCTTTGTCATTCCCTTGTGCAGTGTAAGGGAAAGCACAAGAGGGTCCGAAAAGGTATATGGTATACCGTAGGCATCGAGCAGGGCAGGGATCTGCGCTTCTCTTCCGAAACCTTTCACTCCTTCTGCGATATTAAAAACCATATCCCAGCGGTCGCCTTTAACAAGTCTTTCGGTAAGCTCAAATATGTTGCCTATGGGGTCTGTCTCCATGCCGAGTTTTTTTATTGCACTCTCTATACCGGTAATGGTGTCAGGCCTGTCAAACTCGGCAGCGTCCTCTTCGCTCATGCCCCGGGCAAGGTAATATTCCTGAAGATCATATGTTAATCCTATCTTCATAATTAAGACACCTGCTCCCTTGAAGGTCCGCCTGCATACCTGTATCCGGGAGAGCCGATACGCCCGCCCGGGTCAGGGTAGCGGTATCTGCCGCCGCGGTAGTTTGTAAGCAGAAGATCGTCTCCTTCACGGCCTTCTATGTAGTCCGGTAAAAGCGGAATTTTTCCTCCTCCGCCGGGTGCGTCTATAACATAGGTCGGAACGGCATAGCCTGTTGTATGACCTCTCAACCCGTTAATTATTTCAAGTCCCTTTTCAACGGATGTGCGGACATGCCCGGAGCCCGGTATGGGGTCGCACTGGTAAAGATAGTAGGGTTTGACCCTTACCTTTAAAAGACCGTGTACAAGGGATTTAATGGTTTCCACATTATCATTTATTCCGCCCAGAAGAACCGTCTGGCTGCCCAGGGGTATACCTGCATCGGCCAGCCTTTCGCATGCCTGTGAGGTTTCCGGGGTAAGCTCCTCCGGGTGCATAAAGTGAATGCTCATCCACAGGGGATGATATTTTTTAAGCATCCTTGTAAGGGCCGGCGTTATTCTCTGAGGCAGAACCGCAGGCACCTTGGTTCCGATCCTGATCATTTCTACATGATCGATCTGTCTCAGGTTTGAAAGCAGCCATTCAAGGCTTTCATCGGAAAGGGTGAGGGGATCGCCTCCTGAAAGCAGGACATCTCTTATGCAGTCATGTTCGGCAATGTATTTAATTGCCTTCTCCCACCTGGCCCTGTCTGTCATGATACAGTGGTCTGCGCCTACCATTCTTGACCTGGTGCAGTATCTGCAGTAGCTTGAACAGAAATCCGTCACCAGGAAAAGCACCCTGTCCGGGTATCTGTGTACAAGTCCGTGCATGGGGCTGTCGGAATCCTCGCCAAGAGGGTCTTCCGCTTCGCCGTATGACATAAGGGCTTCGGCAGTTACAGGAACAACGGCTTTTCTGATCGGGTGATCAGGGTTGTCTCTGTCCATAAGGCTTGCATAGTATGGTGTAATATTTAAAGGCAGGCCGTTTCCGCTTAAACCTATAGCGTCTATTTCGTCCTGAGTAAGATTAATAAATTTTGAGAGACTCTCCAGGTCGCGTATCCTGTTTTTCAGCTGCCACTGCCAGCTGTTCCATTCAACTGAAGTGACTTCGGGAAAATATTTTTTTCTGAAATGGGAAGTCTTATGGCCTGTTTTAAACTTGGGATGGCTGCAGACACGGCGGAGAGTTGTGACTTTTTTATTTGCAGATAAATCATTAAAATCTGAAGGGACGGGTATTATGCCCGGACTGGGAGGCTCATGGTCTTCATTTGCTGCTTTTTCTGTCTTCATTTATTTACCTTTTAAATGAGGTTAAAATTAATATGAAAAATATGTGAGACATGTTGCATTGAGTATGCCATCCTGTAATGCCTTGATAATATGGTGTAATTCTAAAGGTGGAGAAAGTGGGTGAACAATGAGTTCCTGTTTTTATTTCACAGGCTGCCCTTTAAAGGGGTTTATTCTAACCGCTAGTATCAGAACCCACATAAATAGAGGAGATTGTTAATGCGAAATGGATATTCCTGAATTTATAAAAAGAGAATTATAAATTCCTCTTTTTATAAACAGGAATGTTTCAGCGTGTTTTTAATATTTTTTAGCCTCATCAACAAGCATGATCGGTATATCATCTCTTATTTCATATATCAGCCGGCATTTTTCACAGGTAAGACCGTCTTTTTTTTCATTGAGAGATATCTTTCCCTTGCATTTGGGACAGGCGAGTATTTCAAGCAGTTCTTTATTTAAAGCCATTAGTATTCTCCGTGTTTATTTTTTTAGCTGTTCTTCAATCGCTTCTATTACCTTATTAACATTCAGGTCTGCGCACAGATTTTTGTCACAGTTACGTTTAAAGCATGGTCCGCATTCCGGTGATATCTGGACAATTATGTCCGTTTCTCTTCTTGGCCCGGAATAATCGCCAAGGGAAGGCCCGTAATAGGAGACTGTCGGTGCCTTGACAGCGCTTGCAGCGTGTACCGTTCCGGTATCAGGGCCTACCACCAGCCGTGACAATCTCATGATTTCTATAAAAATGTCAACAGACAGGTTGGGAAGTTCCCTGACATCGCTTTCAGCCAGGGCTGCGATCTCCTCTGCACGTTTTCCTTCTTCATCTCCAAAGTATGACAGAACCGGCACAATACCGTATTTTGCAGCTGTATCACAAAAAGCCGCAACTGATTTTATATCCAGAAGTTTTGTCTGCCACCCGCCGCCTGCTGCTATGACTGCATACCTGTTCGGTTCAAGTCCTTCTGCCTCAAGAACTTTGCGGGCCTTTTTTTCTCCTTCTTCATTAGGAGGTAATTCAGGGTTTATGACGCCTTTTCCGTCAATATCAAGAACTCTCTCAAAAAGACCTACAGTCATATCAATGACGTGACCCCATGGAACATTGTATGTGTTGTTTAAAAACCATGAGCAGTATTTTTCGCGGCAGAATTCGGAATCTTCGGAAAATCCCACCCTGTTTTTTGACTTTGCAAGCCATGCTATCACAGCGCTTCTTAAAAGGCCGTTTATGTCAATCACAAGGTCATACTCGGTGCCTCTCAGGTCCTTCCAGAATGCGGAAAACTCCTGACGGGTTTTTTTGCTGAAGATGGACTTGCGCCATTCCTTTGTGTTGATGACAATGAGTTTATCTATGTCCTTATGGTTTTCAAGGATGGGGCTCCACTTTTTTTCCACAAGCCAGTGAATCTCCACCTTTTTATTGTGCTTTTTTTCATACTGACGAATACACTCTATTGCTGTAAGTGAGTGGATTATGTCTCCGAAAGCGCTTAATTTTACAATTAATATTTTCAATATAAAACCTCAGCTCAATACTGCATCAGCTTTTGTTTTTATCATGTTAAAAAGTTTTTCCTTTCCGCCTTTAATTTCAAACTCTATGGTCAGGCAGGAAAGTTTATCTATGTCGCAGGCTTTATCGCCTAATCTTGAAAGATCCTTTTCCGTTGTAATAATAAGTTCTGCATCAAGGGCTTTCTGTTCTTCAGATATTTTCAGCAGATCATCACGGGTAAAGGTGTAGTGATCACCAAAGGCCCTGAAACATACAATATTTGCGCCCAGTTTTAAAAGGCTATTTTTAAAGGAGTCAGGCTTTGCTATTCCTGAAAAGGCAATAACCCGTTTATTATCAATGTACGAAGGTTCAAGCACCTTTCCTGCTGCAGATAATATTATTTTATCAGGCCTGTGACCTCCTTTAAAAAGAGGTTTGTTGTAAAAAACATTATTATCATATTCCGCGGAATTTTCTTCGGCCCGTGTAAGTATTACTGCATCCGCTCTTTTTATTCCGGAGCGAGGTTCTCTTAAAGGCCCCCATGGCAATAGATGCCCGTTTCCAAAGGGTTTTTCTGCATCGGCAAGGAGAATATCCATATCTCTTTTCAGACGGATATGCTGGAAGCCGTCGTCCAGAATAAAAAAGTTACTGTTAAATTTTTCTTTTGCTTTTAATCCTGCAAGATATCTTGATCCGCTGACAATAACCGGAACATTTTTAAGCCTGGATGCCATCAGCCATGGCTCATCACCGCATATGTCCGCCGAAAGCAGGATTTTGTTTCCGTCCGAAACAACCGCTGTCTTATCTTTGTAACTGCCGCCGTATCCCCTTGATAATATGGCCGTGTTATAGCCCTGAGACTTTGCCCATTCTGCGAGCATTATTGCCGCAGGGGTCTTTCCTGTTCCTCCTGCTGTAATGTTGCCGACACTCAGCACAAACCCGGGCAGCTTTTGAGCTTTTCTTTTTTTAAGCGAATGATCAATCTTTACTCCAAGTCCGTAAAGAAATGACATGGCTGCAAGGGGGATAGTGGATGCACGAAATGCAGTTTCTTCATGTATGCGGGACCAGTCAGCTTTAAACAATGCAGCCTCCTGCGGTATCTATTACACGGTTTACTGCTCCGCTGTTTGCCTCAACAAAATTCTTTGCGTTTTCACCCATCTGTTTCAGCCTGTTCCGGTCTGCCAGAAGTTTTTCCATTTCAAAATAAAATCCGTCTGAATCTTCTACTTTAATTCCCCCGTTGTGCTCAAGCAGAAGTTCAGACATTAAAACAAAGTTGTGCATATGAGGTCCAAATAGGACAGGGCACCCGAATGATGCAGGCTCCAGCAGGTTGTGTCCGCCTATGGGGGCAAAGCTTCCTCCCACAAAACTTATTGCGGCAAGCCCGTAGACTCTTCCAAGCTCGCCTATGGTATCAAGTATCAGCACATTGTATTTTTTTTCAATATCTGCATTAATCCCGGACCTTTTCATCATTTTCAATCCAAGAGAGTTTCCGATTGTTTCTATGGCTTCTGTCCGGTCAAGCTTGCGCGGGGCAATTATAAGCATTAAGTCCGAATGTTTTTCAGCCAGTTTTTTAAAGGCCTTTAATACCGGTTCCTCTTCTCCTTCATGGGTGCTTCCTGCTACTATGATTTCCGTTTCATTACTTATCCCCAGCAGTTCTCTCCACTTTTTGCGTTCAGCCTCATCCATTGGCATCCACGCCTGATCAAACTTTATATTTCCCGCGGTTTTAATCTTTTCTTCGGGGACACCGGTTTTTATCATTCTGCCGCGGTCCAGGTCTGACTGCATTAAAAGATATTCCATATCACTCAAAATTTTTTTGAAGTAGAATTTCAGTTGTTTGTAGCCCTTAAATGTTTTAGGAGAAACCCTGCCGTTAACGAGAATGATTTTTATGCCGCGTTTTTTTAATCCGAAGATAAGACCCGGCCATATGTCTGTTTCCACCAGGAGCAGCAGGCACGGGTTTACTGCCTTAACAATTCTTTTTATTGCACCGCTGTAGTCAAGAGGCATAAAAAGTATGTCTTCAACTTCTGCTTCAAATTCTTTTTTTGCAACCTTCATTCCCTGTGTTGTTTTTACTGTCAGTATGATTGATTTCTCGGGGTATTTTTCTTTCAGTGCCTTAATAAGAGGGCGGGTGGAAAGTACTTCTCCTACAGAAAGTGCATGAATCCAGATTGTTTTATCGCCTTTTCTTTCAGGGAGCCCCACTGCAAACTTTCTTGAAAAATACTCTTTTTTCCCGAAAAAAATACATGGCAAAAGGAGAGCGTAGGCTATTGTCCATAAAATGTTATATACTGCATACATATATCTGGTTCCGGGATTTATACATTTACTGGAAGTTCAATAATAAATTTTGTGCCCTTGGGGCTGTTGTCAGACACTTCTATGAACCCGTTATGATCTTTTATTATCTGGCTTACAATGGCAAGGCCCAGGCCTGTTCCGTAGGTCTTTGTAGAAAAATAAGGCTCAAAGACTCTTTTTTTATCCTTTGACGGAATTCCGTCTCCGTTGTCTGCCACTTCCACCTTTGCAAGTTCCAGTTCTTTTTCAAAGGTCAGGGTTACATTGACTTCTCCTGAGTCTCCAACCGCTGTAACTGCATTATCGAGCAGGTTGATCATGACTCTTTTTATCTGTTCTCCGTCAAACCGGAAAACAGGAACGCCGGTGTTATTCGAATAGTTTACCTGAACTTTATTGGGCATTTCCTGATAAAGCGCTACCGATTCTTTGATAATCTTGTCAAGGTCGTCGGGTGTCGGGTTGGATGCCGGCATCCTGGCATAGCTTGAAAATTCATTAACAAGCTTTTTAAGAACTTCGGCTTCCTTTACAATCATGCTTGTACATTCATTGAGCATGGTTGCATCTTCTTCATCCAGTTTATGGCCTATGCGTTTTTTAATACGCTGGGCCGAAAGCTGTATAGGTGTAAGGGGGTTTTTAACCTCATGGGCTATGCGTCTTGCTACCTGACGCCATGCAGCTTCCCTCTGTGCCTTTTCTATTTCGCTCAAGTCGTCAAATACTGCAACCAGACCCGAGTATCTTCCCTGGTCATCCCTGAGCATATTAAGGGAGATAAGCAGTGTAAGGCTTTTATTGTCAGACGCGGAAATCCTTACCTGGTTCTGCATAAAGCCTTTTCTTCGCAGGTTTTTATCAAACAGAAAGTCGTTAATAATTTTAACCTGGTCAGCCTTTAAGGCCTGGCGGTAGTTTTTCCCAACTACATTTCCTGCCTCTATCCCGAGTATATGCTCTGCAGACTTGTTAACGGTTAAAAGTTTTCCATCCATATCCGCAGAAATAACCCCGGCCCCGACATTAGCAAGAACAATCTCCATATAGAGCCGTCTCTGCTCTATTTCTATGTTGCTCTTGATTAATCCGTCATTGGCCTCCTCAAGCTGTTTTTTACTGTTTTTAAGGTCAAGGGTCATCCGGTTGAATGAATTAACCAGAACTCCGATTTCATCTGCTGCTTCCAGATCAATAAAAAAATTGTAATCCCCGGAAGCGATTCTTTCGGTACCTTCTGCAAGTTCCTGGATAGGTACTGTGATTCCCTTGCTGAGATAAAAACCAAGCCATACCGAGAGAAAAATAGTAAGGAGTGTTGCGATGGAAAGCAGTATCATATGGATTGCCTTGACCGCCGGCTTCATCATTTCTGACTGCCTGTATTCATCAAGGCCCTTTGATACGCTTCTGAGCCTGTTTGAAAACTCTATTGGTAAAAAGTCATCTATCTGAAGCGTGAGAACAACTGAACCGTTTCCTGTCTGTGAAAAGACCGGAACAATCAGGGAGAGCAGCTCTCCACGATCGGATGGTTCCCTGGCCCAGATATCTTCTGCTTTTTCTATGCATTGCTGGAATTTTTCCTGATTCGGTCCTTCAAACTGGCTTAAATCAAGTCCTTCTTTGGTGGATTCCGCCCTGGGTCTGTCGCTGTTTATAGAAAAGACCATTATTCTGGCGACATTGTACTGTGAACGTTTTTCCCTGATAAGACGTTTGAGGTCGTCATTTTTGGCCAGGGGCGTTAATCCGTCATAGGTGATAATATGGCTTATACTGTTCCCGAAGTATGAGTTATCGGCTTTTATTTTTTCGTAATAATCTTCACCAAGGTCTATTGAGTTTTTAAGGGGTCTTTCTATGGGGATGTTGTACCAGTACTCTATAGAGCTAGATATAAAGTTATAGGCAACAACAAAAAGTATACTGGTCGGCAGCAGAGAAAGAATTATAAAAGCGAGGACAAGCTTGCTCCTGAGCCGTGCCCCCATGATATTTTTTTTTCTTTCAAATAACAGCTTAACAAGGTTTCTTACCGTGAGGTAGAAAAGAGCTAATAATATTATGATGTTAAGGTTTATAAGAAAAAAGATAAGGGGGCTGTTTGAGCCGGGAATATCAAATCCGAGATCAAAATATTTTATCCCTACAAACCAGAATACCGCAATAACCGGCGTGAGGCAGAGAATAATTATCCATTCCCGTCTCTGTCTTTTTTTATCCTGTGTTTCCGATTCCTGGTATGTCTGCATTTATTCCTTGACCCTGTGCTGCCGGGATGATCCTTAAATAAAATACTCCGGGAACGCTCTTTTTAAGTCTGTTCCGGGTATTATTGTCCTGAAATTTTAGAAAATTTTGATAATAACCAAGGTGTTACGGAAATGCAATACCAATACTCCGCTTTTACGGCCTATTAAACCTGGGCCTTTAAAAAAAGGTTCATCTCCCAGTTAGCTGTTGGATGGTCAGGGTTCGAGGGCTCCAGGATTCAAGGAGTCGAGTGAAAGACATTTTAATAATATCTAAACTGATAGATTATACACGGCACCCAATTGACCTTGAGGGGGGGGGCAAAAAACCTAAAGCTGTATCTCACACAAAGGCACAAAGACACAAAGAATTTAATATAAAAGTCTTTTTAATTCTTACCTTTGTGGCCTTGTGGCTTTGTGTGAGATATGTTTTTTCGCCTTTTATTGCGAATAGATAAATCAAAACTGCCGACGCTTTACTAAAGCTGTCGGCAGTTTGAATTTTTTAATTTTTAAGAAAATTTAGACCGGGACAGGTTCCATAGGACCAAAGGAAGGAATCTTGAATGATTCTTTTGCCGGTGCTATGCCCGGTTCTTCCAGTGTTACCTTCTTCCAGTGTTTTTTGTTTGAAGAAAGCTCCTTGAGCATTGCCTGATTAAGGGAATGACCGGATTTATCAACGATAAAATGACCGATTATTGGTGTTCCCATTACTGCAATATCTCCAAGAAAATCAAGGACTTTATGCCTTACAAATTCATCGGCATATCTCAGGCCGTCTTCGTTAAGCACCCTGAAATCATCTATTACTATTGCGTTATCAAGGGAGCCGCCTTTGGCAAGGCCTGCTTCTCTGAGCATTTCTATATCCTTTAAAAAGCCAAATGTTCTGGCGCGGCTTATATCATCGATAAAGCTTTTGCCTGAAAATGAAAAATCATACTGCTGATTGCTTATTAAAGGATGGTGAAAATCTATGGTAAAGGAAACTTTAAGTTCTTTTGAAGGCTTTACAGTTATTGATCTGTTGCCTTCTTTAACCGTAATAGGTTTTTTGATTAAAATAAACTCTTTGGGTTTGTTCTGTTCTTTAATGCCTGTGCTTTTTAACAGAAAAATAAAGGGTGCAGCACTGCCGTCCATTATAGGTACTTCGGGCCCGTCTATTTCTACAAGGGCATTGTCTATTCCGAAACCGAAAAATGCGGCCATAAGGTGTTCAATGGTTGAAACCTGGTTGCCGTTATTCCCGACAATGGTGCACAGTGTGGTGTTAATAACACTGTTATAATGTGCTTTAATAATGTTCTGACCAGGCAGGTCTTTTCTGATAAAAACAATACCTGTATCGGGAGGAGCAGGTTTTATTGTCATTTTCACCTTTTCTCCCGAATGAAGCCCAATTCCAGTGCAGCTTATACTGTCCCGTAACGTCCGCTGTTTGAATCCCACTATTTAAAACTCCCTCTCCTATTGTAGTCGGCTATGACTTTTGCAAAAAAAGTGCCGAATTTTACGGGTTTATGCTGCTGAGACCTAACCTGTTGAAATAACAATGTTATATTATTGTTAGATTTTTATTTAAAAAGAGTTTGATGCTCTGTTTATATTTTAATGTGTGTTTTATTTGCCACAGTTTTAAAAAATGTTGAAAAAAAACAACAGTCTGAAGAGCCTGATTTCTCTTGTATCATAAAAGCGGTCTATATATTATAGCCCGGAAAATCTCAACAGATACCGAAAGGGGAAATATCATAGCGGTTACAGGCCCAAAATACAAATTAAGCTGGTTTTGCGGAATACTTCTTCTTTTTTTAATTGCCGGCTGTCAGCCTGCCCTTAAAAAGGAAGCAAAAACACCTGAAGAAACTCTCAGGCAGGTCAGGTATTTTTATCCTGATTTTTTTGATGATATGGATATTGAATCCTTTGAACATGCTGTCAGAAAAAACCTTGAATATCTAAACAGGGTTCCTGAGAATCAGCTGTTTTTATACGGCCCCGATGAGTACAGCAGGGATCAGGTTATTGAGAGTCAGAATCTGCTGCTTAAAATATTGCATAATTCATCAGATCCTGAAGAGATTAACAGTAAAATAAAAGAAAATTTTAATATTTACCGGGCTGCCGGCCGTGTGGGAAACAGAAAAGTCCTTTTTACAGGTTATTTTGAACCGATTTATGATGCCAGGCTCTGTCCGGATGAAGAATATAAATATCCAATCTACCGCCGGCCGGAAGATCTTATGAAGATAGATCTGTCCGCCTTTAACAGCCGCTATAAAGGTGAATCCATCACGGCGAGGCTTGAAGGTAATACTCTTCTTCCATATTATTCCCGAAAAGAAATAGAGGATGAAGAAGCGCTTCTTGAAAAAAAGCTTGAAATTGCATGGCTTAAAAACCCGGTTGATGTGGCTTTTCTGCACATTCAGGGATCCGGGCGTCTGCACCTTGGCGACGGGAGTTTTATATCGGTCGGTTATGACGCATCAAACGGAAGACAGTATAAAAGCATTGGAAAATATCTTCTTGAAATGGAACACATGACAAAAGAAGAGATGTCCATGCAGGGGATAAGGGATTTTTTATCCAGTCACCCTGAAATGGTAAATGAAGTTTTAAATTATAATCCCTCTTATATATTTTTCAGGATACTGGAAGACGGTCCTGTAGGAAATCTTGGTGTGCCGGTTACCCCTGGAAGAACACTTGCCCTTGATTCAAAACTTTTCCCGAAAGGGGCCATCTGTTTTATAGAGTGTGAAAAACCTGTTGCAAACAATGAGGGAGAAGTGGAAAAATGGGAAAAGTTTACAAGATTTATGATTAACCAGGATACAGGCGGTGCAATAAAGGGTGCCGGCCGGGCTGATATTTTCTGGGGTGCCGGAAAATATGCTGAACTGGCAGCAGGGCATATGAAGCAGGAAGGCAGCCTGTATGTTCTTATTAAAAAAAGTAAATAAAATGGATATTGCAGAAAAAATAAAAGCTGTCCTTAACGGTAACGGTTTCAGGAAAATAGAAAACGGGTCGGGTTCGCTGATACACGCTTCCGTGCTTATACCTCTATTTGAGACAGATCAGGGAGTTGAGGTTCTTTTTACGGAAAGAACACATAAGGTGGAGCACCATAAGGGGCAGATTTCCTTTCCGGGAGGAGCCGTTGAACCGGATGATAAAGATTATGAGGAGACCGCATTACGTGAATCACATGAAGAGGTTGGACTCCTTCCTGCTGATGTGGAAATACTGGGCAGGCTTGATGATGAACTTACTGTTGCATCAAATTTTATAATTCATCCCTTTGTGGGGAGGTTTTCTCAGCCCTATGATTTTATAATAAACCGGGATGAGGTGGAGAAAATTATTTCGGTCCCGTTTTCTGTTTTTATGGATGAAAATTCAGACAGTTATTTGAATTCTATAGAATTTGATACATTTACCTATACCGGGCCGGCCTACCGATATAACGGTGTAACCATATGGGGAGCAACAGCCATAATAATGAACAAGTTTATCCGAAGGCTTAATAAAAAATAAAAGCTTGCCTGAAAAAAACTAATAGTATATATGTACTTCCCTGATCGGGATGTGGCTCAGTCTGGTAGAGCACCGCGTTCGGGACGCGGGGGCCGGAGGTTCAAATCCTCTCATCCCGACCATTCTTCGTTTTCAGCTTCGCCCTGGCAGAGATGTTTTTGTACAGGGAAGGTTAAAATAAAACAGAAAGCCGTTAATTATTTTGTTAACGGCTTTCTGTTTTTTTTTGTTTACCAGTTTTATTCCCATTTGTCCGTCTGAAGCTGGGGCAGCTGATATGTCATAAGGTGCCTGATATATTTGTTAAACCCGTCAGGTCCATCTTTTTCCAGCTTTTCAATCTGCGGAAGTGCCTGAGCAATAAGGTTTTCATCATCAAGCACTTCAAGAGGTCTCATACCCGGGTAACTTCTCTGTACCAGCGAAAACACCTTGCGTTTTTCTTCCGGCAGAGCGAGGTATCTGTCTATTTCTGCAATCATCTTTTTTTTGTCTTCATTAAGATATCCATCCACCTGCATTAACAGGTTAAGACTGAAATCTCCGCACCTGAACCGGGATGGTATTTCATCCAGATTTTCAAGAAGCAGCCTTATTTCTTTTACAGTTTCTTCATCGCTGAGCGGTGTAAATGCCCCTTCATTAACCATTTTTTCAAATGGAGATTTAGGCGGCACAGAAAATGTCCGCACTCTTATATAGTCCGGTTTTACCATGTTCAGTATCCTTGCTGTTTCAACTGCATGCTCTTCGGAAAATTCTTTTCCGCCAATACCCGGCATTATATATTCCGAAAGAGAGATACCCGATTCCGCCACACGGGTTCCACCTCTGATAATGTCTTCAGGTTTAGTTCCTTTATTTATAAGCTTGAGCACTTTTTCTGACCCGCTTTCCATACCGGAATGAATCCTGGTAAGGCCTGCTTCCTTTAAGCGTTTTAAATCCTCAACGCTTTTCTTTTTCATGGATTTGGCCCTGGCATAGGTTGTAACCCTTGAAACCTTTGGAAAGAGCTTCTTTATATATTCTATTATTTCTATAAGGTCTTCTGTCGGAAGGATAAGGCTGTCTGCATCCTGCAGAAACGCTGAGTCCAGTCTCTCCGATCCAATGCCGTATGTTTCCAGCATCATATCAATATCTTTTTTTATTTCTTCAACGCTTCTTAAAGAAAACTTTTTCCCTTTGTATGCCGGACACATGCGGCATCGGTTCCAGGGGCAGTTTCTGGTTACCCTTACTAAAAGACTGTGTGCTTCGCTCGGCGGCCTGATTACTCCCTGTTCAAACAAAATAATATCTCCTCGTTTTATGTCTTAAACATTTATTAAAAAGTGTAACCGAAGTATATGCTACTATAAGTCCAGATGTGTTTTTTTCAAATGTATTATGGGTATCAATGTTTGAAAAGTAATGATTACATTGTTATGTTTAATGGTGTAAGGCATTTTATAGTATTTATAAAACGATAAGAATTATTCACATTAGTTTTAATGAGGTTCTAAAATGGCAGAAAATAAAATTACTCTTCCTATAACCGGTATGTCCTGCGCTAACTGTGCCATGAATATAGAACGGGTGCTTAAAAAAAAGGTGGATGGCGTAAGTGATGCCACTGTAAATTTTGCAACGGAAAGAGCAAATATAGAGTTTAATCCGGAGCTTGTTGACCTTAATACAATAGTTGCAGCAATTGAAAAGGCCGGCTTCGGCGCTGTTATGCCCCAGGAAAATATGGAGGATGAAGAAACAGCCGCAAGAGAAAAGGAAGCCGATCTTCAGAAAAAAAAGTTTCTTGTGGGGCTGGCATTTACTCTCCCGCTTTTTATTATCAGCATGGGCCGTGACTTCGGACTGATCGGTGAATGGAGTCACGCTGTATGGGTGAACTGGCTCTTTTTTGCTCTTGCTTCTCCGGTACAGTTTTATACGGGCTATGATTATTATGTAGGGGGCTGGAAAAGCCTCATGAATAAAAGCGCCAACATGGATGTTCTTGTGGCAATGGGGTCATCGGTGGCATATTTTTATTCTCTTTTACTCCTTCTCTTTTCTGCTCCCGGGTATCATGTGTATTTTGAGACATCCGCTGTGATCATAACACTCATTAAACTGGGCAAAATGCTTGAGGCCAGAACCAAGGGAAAAACAGGCGGAGCAATTAAAAAGCTTCTTATGTTAAGACCTAAAACCGCAACAGTTCTTGTTGGCGGGAAAGAAATAGAACGTTCCATATCTGAAATAAATATCGGCGATACAGTTGTTGTGCATCCGGGAGAAAGCATACCTGTTGACGGTATAGTAACTGACGGATCTTCAAGTGTTGATGAATCCATGCTTACAGGAGAGCCGATACCTGTTGAAAAAAAGAAGGATGATAAAGTAACAGGCGGAACAATGAACGCTGAGGGCCGGCTTGTTTTTAAAGCAAATGCCGTCGGCTCTGATACTGTTTTATCAAGAATTGTAAAAATGGTGCAGGATGCCCAGGGAAGCAGGGCGCCTATACAGAATATAACAGACAGGGTGGCTGCTGTGTTTGTACCTTCAATAATCGCCCTGGCTTTTATTACCTTTGCTTTATGGTGGATTATCGGAGGGGAGTTTGTACCGGCAATGATAAGGATGGTAGCTGTTCTTGTTATTGCCTGCCCGTGTGCCTTAGGTCTTGCAACACCGACTGCTATTATGGCCGGAACAGGAAAGGGTGCGGAAAACGGAATACTTTTCAGGAACAGCGAGGCGCTTGAAGGCGTTTCCAGGCTTGATGCAGTTGTACTGGATAAAACAGGGACAATAACAACCGGTAAACCTGCGGTTACTAAAGTGATATCATTTGACCCTGATATGACAGAAGACGACATTATAAAACTTGCCGCATCAGTGGAACAGGGATCGGAACATCCGGTAGGAAAAGCCATGGTAAAAGAGGCAAAAAGCCGGGGCTTAAACCTGACTGACCCTGCAAAGTTTAAAGCCTCCGGAGGGTTCGGGGTGCAGGCTGAGATAGACGGCAGCATGGTTTATGCGGGAAAGCCCGGCTGGTTTTCTGATCTTGGTGTTGAAACGGATCATGAAAAAGAAACTGTTATAAAATACCAGGAGCAGGGAAACACAGTAATGCTTGTAGCGACCGACCGCCTCAAAGGTCTGGTTGCAGTTTCCGACAAGGTAAAACCGGAATCAAAGGATTCGGTTAAGGATCTTAAAAAGATGGGCATTAAGGTGATAATGCTTACCGGCGATAACAGGAAGACAGCTCAGTCAATTGCAGAGAGTGTTGATGTTGATGACGTAATTGCAGAAGTTCTGCCCGAAGAAAAGGCCGCTAAAATAACGGAGCTTCAGGATAAAGGTTTAAAGGTCGGCATGGTTGGTGACGGTATAAACGATGCCCCGGCTCTTGCCCAGGCTGATGTCGGAATGGCCATTGGAACCGGTACGGATATCGCGATTGAATCAGGGGATATAATACTTTCGGGAGGAGACCTTAAGGGAATTCCGAGGGCAATAAGGCTCAGCCGATCAACAATGGGTGTAATAAAACAGAACCTTTTCTGGGCATTTTTTTACAATGTTGTACTTATCCCTATTGCTGCAGGCGCATTGTATTCCATCGAATTTCTGCCCATGTTTTTAAGGCAGCTTCACCCGATACTCGCAGCCCTTGCAATGGCTATGAGCAGTATAACTGTAGTGTCAAACAGTTTGAGGCTGTACAGATCTTAATAAATGAGATGATGTATCTGTAGGGGCGAAAAATTTTTCGCCCTGCGGTATCGGCAGAAAGGACAGCCCCTCCCATCTGGGCAGAAATAGGCTTCATTGGTAATTACGGTTAAAGGGACCAATAAGAGATGGATGATTACGAAAATGATGAGATAGTAGAATTACCCATAGACGGGGCTATTGATCTCCACACCTTTTCCCCAAAGGATGCCGCAGATGTGGTTGACGAATATCTTTACGCCTGCGCAGAAAAAGGAATTTTTGAGGTTCGTATAATCCATGGAAAGGGGAAGGGAGTGCTGCGCAGAATAATTCACTCTCTTCTTGAAAAGCATCCTCTTGTTGTCAGGTTTTCATTGGATTCAGGGGCTTCAGGATGGGGTGCTACTATTGCGTATCTTAAAAGTAAAAAATGAAAGCCGTCTTTTAAATCATTTTTAGCTGATTCAAGTATTTTGATTTTCATGAAACCGAATCCAGTATATCTTTTTTTGCCTTTTCCCAGTCAATGAATTTATCTTTTCCATGTTTGAGACTCTTTTCTCTATCCTTTAGAATATCTTCATGCCAATCAGGCGAGGCATACTCATGGACATTTTTGCAGATGTCATCCCACAGCAATTCCATTGTTTTCAGCTTTTCTTCGATTGTCATTTCATCGATGTTTATGTCCATTTTTCCTCTTTTCTTAATGAATGAGGTATTTAATTCATCTCTTAAAAGTATATGAAATTCTAAACCGATAATTTAGGTTTGTAAATAATAGACTGGAAATCCTTAAAATCACCTGAAATAATAACGCTTTCATTGCTGATTTTAAATGTAAAGGTGCATTATAAGTTTAGAATGTTTGCCCACTCTATTGTCTTAAATGTCCGGTGAAGCATATGGTCGTCTTCGACCGTGTGAACGATAAGATTTTTAAAGCACATATTTGCGCGTTCAATAACAGGTTTAATGGGTATAACAGTGTCCATTGTCCCGTGATAGAGGATGGTCGGGGTATCTGTGGTTTTATCCAGGTACTCATCAAAATCAGCAAGGTTTATTGCTGCTGCAAGTAGGATTAGTTTATTTACCCTTGCCTTGTTGTTGAGGGTAAAGATGGAGGCCATAAGGCCGCCGTAACTTGAACCCGCGAGTGTGATGCCGGATTTGTTTGAAAGAATATCATTTAATTTTTCCATTCTTTCAGACAGACTTCCGCTGAAGTCCGGTACCAGCATACCGGGAAACTGTTCAGTAAAAAAACTCCCCTTTGTTCCCCGGTTGCTGCTTTCAAGACCGTGTAAAAAGATATTGCATGACATATTTAAATCAGGATATTTCGAGGACTTCGTACTCCGTGATTCCGCCCGGTGTGTTAACCCTTACTTCATCTCCAACTTCGCTTCCTAAAATGGCCATGCCGATAGGAGACTGTATGGATATTATTCCCCTGTCCGGATCTGTTTCATACTGCCCAAGGAGTTTATAGCTTACTTCTTCTTCTGTATCCAGGTTGTAGAGGAGAACTGTGCGGCCGAAAACAACTCTGTCCTTTGGCCCGTTTTCAATGTCTATTACCTCTGCCTGACCTATAACAGATTCCAGCTCATTGATTTTTCCTTCGAGAAAGGACTGTTTTTCCTTTGCTGCATGGTATTCTGCGTTTTCGCTGAGGTCACCATGGGCACGTGCTTCCTCTATTGCCCTGATATTATCAGGCCGTTCGACCTTTTTAATATGAGCCAGTTCTGCCTTAATCTTCTCAAGACCTTCCTTAGTAAAGGGGATCCTCTCCATAAATACTCCTCTAAAAATTAAATTTTAATGATCAGCCCCGGGAAGCCTTTATAAATCATTATAAAACCCTGACCCGGTTTTATTTTCCGTTATTTTTCCGGACATAAACATCGTCCAGCACATCTGTGTCTATTGCAATATCAGTTTCTCCAACCTTGAGAACAAAGGCCGGAAATGTCTGGTGTATCTTTACTATTTCACCCGGTGTAATTCCAAGATCGGTCAGCCTGTCAAGTCGTGCATGATGCTTTGTGGAGACATACACGATTCTGCCTGATTCACCCGATTTAAGTTTATTGAGCGGCATAATAACCGGCTGAATATTATGCTCCGCCCTTTGACAGCATGCGCCCTGTGGTATATGCCTTCCGTGGGGGCATTCCCTGGGATGACCCAGCAGCGTGCATATTGCATCAAGCGCTTCATGACTCAGGCAGTGTTCAAGACTGCAGGCGGTTTCTTCCATGGGCTCGTCTTCTATTTCCATTACATCTGTAAAAAGTCTTTCTGCAAGCCTGTGGGCCCTGATAAGTTTGCGGGCAATATCCTCCCCCTTCTGGGTAAGGTTTATTTCATCCTTTGACTCAAATATGTAATCATCATCAATAAGCTGTTCAATGATTTCTTCCGTAACCTTCGGTTTTTCAATTTCAAAAAGGTCTTTTCTTTTTACAGAGCCTATTTCCTTGCCGCACCATATGGATTCCAGGATTTCATCTATATCTTCATTTGTAAGTAACATTCTTTTTTCCTCCGAATACCTTTTTTATCCAGCTTAATATGCCTGATTTTTCCACTGTCCTGTAACCGCAGTGCGGGCAGCAGACTGTTTTACAGCTTTTGTTCATTGCGCATCCGGAGCATTCAGCCTCATCTTCTGAATATTCGTATCCGCAAAGGGCGCATTTCATAGAGTTACCTTTAAAGCATGCAGTATAAAGTTGAAGAGTCCGCCGAATAAAAAGGCAAAAACAAAAATAAATGATACGATAATGGCTGCGACTTTAAGTCCGCGCTCCTTTATCATAATAAACATGTTTGCAATGCACGGAACAAACAGGGTAATGGTCACAAGGGCTACAAGCATCTGTACCGGGTTCAGGTTTCCTTCTTTTATTACCAGAACTGCAGCATAATCTCTTCTTAAAAATCCCATTACAAATGCACCTGCCGCCTCTTTTGGCAGCCCCAGCATTTTTACTACAAGAGGAGCCGCCGCATCCTGAATCCATACAAGTGCCCCTGCTTTATCCAGCGTAAAGAGTATGATGGTCCCCAGCATAAAAAGCGGAACAGCTTCCTTTAAGTACCATTCAAGCCGTGCAAAGGTTTTAATAACTATATTGCTAAACTTTGGCATCCTGATGGGCGGAGTTTCAAGGATAAAGTCAGATTTTTTTCCCGGTATAACAATGGATGAAACATAGCCCACAATAAAGATGACAAAAAGTATTACACATACCCACAGTACCGTTGCCCATGGAGATATCATTGATGTCTCGCCGAAAATAACACCAAGCTGGGCCGAGCATGGAATGGCAAGCGCAAGGAGCAGGGTTACTATTACTCTCTCCTTTTTGCTTGGCAGTATCCTTGCTGTAAGTGTGGCCATGGTGGCACAGCCGAGGCCCAGCACCATGGGTAAAACCGCGGTACCGTTTAGGCCGATCATTTTAAAGATTCTGTTTACCATAATGGCAAGTCTCGGCATGTAGCCGGAGTCTTCCATAAGGCCGAAAATAAGAAAAAAGAAACCTACAATTGGGAGTACGATTGCAATGGCATAGGTAAAAGCCATGGTAAATATGCCGTATTCGCCTACAAGAAATTCTCTTATTAACTGGCTGTCAGTCAATGAATTGACTATTTTTGTTGCAAATGGATTTACGTATTCTCCAAATACAACGCTTTCAAGAAAATCAACACAGGTACCCGCACCGAACTGACCGACTATTTTAAAGGTAATGTAAAGCACCGCCAGAAGAATTGGGATTCCCCATACGGGGTGCATGGAGAGTCTTCCGAATGTCTGGGCAAAGCTGTGGGACCTGTATTTTTCATCCTTCGTCTGGACTTCCTTTAATATTTCATCAACCTTTGCCATACGGCGCTTGTTGATAAGATAGCTCAGGTGCCTGGAATAACCTGTTTCAAGTTTCTGTCTTATTTCAGTAGCTTTATCAAGCGCTGCTGCACCGTATTTGGAGGAAAACCAGTCCTCTATGCCGTGCTCCCCTGCGAGGAACATTATGGCTACAGATCTTGAAACAGGTTTCGCGCCTGCAACAAGTTCCTGGATGTTTTTTATCCCTGATTCAAGTTTGTCTCCGTAGTCAACAGTAACCTTTGGCTTTCCAGGTGCTGAAATACTTTTAACAAGGGTGTTTATTCCGCTTCTGCGGGTAGCAACCGTGGGAATTACTTCGGTTCCTAAAATCTCTGAAAGTTTTTTTACATCAATATAGATTCCGCGGCTTTTTGCCTCATCAATCATGTTGATGTCGAGGATAAAGGGAATATCCATTTCGGCAAGCTGCAGGCTTATGGAAAGGCCTCTTCTCAGGTTTTTCGAGTCTGCAACCTGGACAACTACCTCTGCTTCTTCTTCCAGGAGAATATCCCTTGTGACTTTTTCATCTTCGGACTGAGGTATAAGACTGTTTGTGCCAGGGGTATCTATAACAAGATACTTCTTTTTTCCAAATTTTGAAAATGCTCTGGAAACCTCAACGGTTGTTCCGGGATAATTTGAAACTGTTACATATTTACCGGTCAGGAGTCCAAAAATAACACTCTTCCCGACATTGGGATTTCCGACAAGTATTATTTTGTCCTTCTCAACGTAATCCAGCTGCTTTTTAGTATCATGACCGCTCGGGCTCAAGGAAAAATCCTCCGGTAACACATATAATGAAAAACCGGATCGAAAAGTTTTTGCCATTCGATCCGGACATAGTAGGTAAAATTAAGTTATATTTACTCTAATTTAGAAACTGGCCTCAATTATAGGTATGTAAGCTTCCTATGTCAAGTAATAACCATGCCATAACTATCTGGATTTACAGGGATGAAAGGGGTTTATTCCCGTCATTATTTAGAAATGTCCGAGTGGGTATGCGGCACCTCTCCATGATCATGGGTATGAACATGAGTATGCGCATATTCTCCCCTGTCCGGAATGATTTTGCCCTTCATCATGCCGTATACGGTATCTGTTGTCTGCCCTATAAAATCCATATCATGGGAAATTATAATGCATGAAATATCAATGGATTCCAGCACGCTGATTATTTTTTTTGTTGTATGCACATCAAGGCCGGTGGTGGGTTCATCCAGAAGCAGTATTTCAGGTTTCATTGCAAGCACTGTGGCCAGTGAAACAAGCTTTTTTTCTCCGCCTGAAAGTTTATAGGTGATTCTGTTTTCAAAATCCTTTAACCCAAGAGAGTCCAGGATTTCTCTGGATATCTCCTTTGCCTCTTTCGGGCTTTTGCCCTGGTTCAATGGCCCGAATGCAACGTCATCCAGCACTGTGGGGCTGAAGAGCTGGTCATCCGCATCCTGAAACAGCAGGCCTATTTTTTTCCTGACAGGCATAAAGTCCTTTTTGTCAGCCATGTCTTTACCGAAAATGACCAGTTTTCCGCCGGTCGGTTTTAAGAGGCCCATTATCAGTTTAAAAAGAGTGGTTTTTCCGCTGCCGTTAGGTCCTACCAGGCCGAGCCTTTCTTTTTTATTAAGGCGCAGGTCCAGGTTGTCCAGGATAACTTTTCCATCCGGAAAGGCAAATGAGATTTTTTCAAGATTTATCAGAATATCGGTGTCAGCCATTGCATGAATGTAATTGCCGTAAGGCATATAATAAAGGTTGATATAAATATAAAGTCCGTTGGCCTGAATGAAAACTCTGTCAGATCAAAAAACTCTCCGTGAAACCCTCTGCACAGCATCGCAGAATGAACGCGTTCTGCCCGGTCGTGGCTTTTTACTATAAGCATGCCCACGAGATAGGCGTATGTTCTGTATGTATGCATATTTGTTCTGGGCTGAAAACCTCTTATGTCCATGGCTTCCTTCAGTTTTTTATATTCAAACAGGATAGCATGGATGTACCGGTACGAGAAAATTAAAAGATTAACTATCTTGGGCGGTACTTTAAAAAAGCTCATTGCCCTTCCAAGTGTAAAAACAGGCATGGTGGCAGTAAGCGCAATCAGTATAATAATTATGGCATTTGATTTTAATGTAAGCAGAGAGCAGTAAAGCAGCCCTTCTTTTGTGATATTAAAAATACCAATGCTGTAAATGGCTTCCCCTTTCATTGTAAAGGGGACAATTACCCATAGAAAAAAAATGAACAGGTTTGCAAAAAGAAGCCGTTTCATTAGGGTTTTTGCAGGAAGTCTTGCAGCTGCAAGAAGCCCGATTGACAGAGCAAGGGATAAAAAAAGAGGGAAAAACCTTACGGACACGGACATGACAGCTGAGAATAAAAATGCAGCAAGCAGTTTTACTCTTGGATCAAGCCTGTGTATAAAGGTGTTTCCCTCGGAAAAGCTTTCATTGATTATCATTAGCCTTACGGACCCTGTAATATCCTGTTAACAGAATAACTGTTATCAGGACTTCGCTGCAGTCGGCAGCATTACCTGAGGCTGCGTAAGAAGAAATTCTCCCTTCTCAATCCATGATTTCAGGATGTCTGCCACTTCAAGAGCCCTTACATGTGAAGACATGGGGACAGTGGGAATTTCTTTGCCTTTGAATTTAATTGTTCCGCTTTTAAGCTGAGCATAACTTACATGAGCCAGAGGTTTAGCTTCACCTCTTGGATAGTCTCCGCCGTAATCAACTATCGGTGCCAGTATCTCTTCATCCGATACACCGGTGTAGCGTGCCATATCTTCGTTAAGTATGGGGATCGGAATACCCAGCCCTACCGCAAGTGAACAGCCGTATCCGAGCATGCTTACTCCTGCAACCCATTTAGGGTCCATCTCCTTCATGTTTCCGGTTACCATCAGGGTACCTGCACCCCCAAGCGGTATGCCGTTTTCGGCCCTTGGCGCATTTGGATTATGCTGTGTCCCGGGGCCTATAATGTATCCCTGTGCACCGCCTAAAAAGATCCTGGTTCCCATTCCCATTGTAAGATAGTAGGGATCATTAAACAGCGGGCTCAAATATCCTGCGGTTGCATAGTTTGCATTGCCTGCCTGGGGTTTTAAAACACCCATGTAGGTGTATATTGTTTTTGAAGTCAGGTTTACCGCACAGTTATAATTCTGGTAACCATTTCTCGGGTTCAGGAGGGATGCATAGGGCAGGTCCTCCAGCTTTACCCTTTTTTCGTATTCTTTTCTCGGGTAGCAGTCAGTTCCGTATGATGTTGCTCTCAGGGTAACCCTTTTTCCTGCGATAAGATCCTGAATAACATGTCCGCCGCCGTATTTGAACTGGCCGGGGTGCACGCCGTTAAGAGGGTCATCCTCTGCTACTTCGGTGGCACCGAGGTATGCATCTACGGCTGCAATACCTGCATAGGCCTGAACATTATTAAATGATACCCTGCTGGCCCTGATCGTGGGTTTTGTATGTCCAAAATTTATGAGGGCGCCGGAAGAACACATGGGAGAAAAGGTTCCTGTGGTAACAACATCTATTTCAGCTGCTGCAGTACGGACGCCTTTCTGTTTAACGATTTCTGTCATTTCATCAGCCCTTACAACAACGGCCTTTCCTGACTTGATCTTTTTATTAATCTCTTCGATTGTTCTTGTTATTTTTTTTTTCGCCAATTTTTTTCCTCCGGTCAGTCAATCTGCTCCTGATATTTATCTGTCTGCAATGGACAGAAGATGGTAATGATAGTTCTAAAATATAGATAACACAAGTAAAAGATTGTGACAGCTTGACATTTAAAGACCCATTCTATAAGCATAAAAATTTTTGTTGCCGGATATGCAATTGTCTTGATAGAACGTTGATGCATGCAGCAATCACAACTTAAAAAGAGAGATAATTATGTGGAACACAGTATATGCGGGAAATATTAAGATAGAAGAAAATAGTCCGTTTTTTATAATAGCAGGCCCATGCGTCATTGAAAGCGAAGATATTACTTTGCGCGTGGCATCCTTCTTAAAGGAAACATCCGAAAAACTGGATATTCCGGTCATATTTAAAACATCCTATGACAAGGCCAACAGGACTTCTGTAACATCATACCGCGGGCCGGGGCTTGATAAGGGGCTGGAGATAATCAATAAGGTCAAGAAGGAAACCGGCCTTCCTGTTATATCGGATATACACAGCTGCGAAGAAGTGGACAGTGCCGCAGAGGTGCTTGATGTGCTTCAGATCCCTGCCTTTTTAAGCAGGCAGACAGACCTTCTTGTAAAGGCCGGTAATTCCGGGAAGACTGTAAATATAAAAAAGGGGCAGTTTGTTTCTCCCCTCGATTTTGAACAGGCAGTTAACAAGGTGCTTTCTACCGGCAATAAAAATATAATGCTCACAGAAAGAGGAACCTTCTTCGGGTATAACAACCTTGTTGTTGATTTCAGGAGTGTTCCTATAATGAAAAGTTTCGGGTTCCCGGTTATCTTTGATGCAACCCACAGTGTTCAGCTTCCCGGGGGAAGCGGAACATGCTCCGGCGGTCAGAGAGAGTATGCCGAATACCTTGCCCGGGCTGCTGTTGCATCCGGTGTTAACGGTGTGTTTATGGAGATTCATCCTGACCCCGATACTGCATTGTGCGACGGACCGAATTCTCTTCCGCTGGATCAGGTTAAACCGCTTATTATCATGCTCAAGGATATTCACAATCTTGTTAATTAACAGAGGGCTGCAGCGATGATAGACAAAAAGGCAGAAAAGATACAGCTTCTTATACTTGATGTTGACGGGGTGATGACTGACGGACGCATTGTCATGAATGACCTCGGACAGGAAATAAAGTTTTTTAATGTCAAGGACGGTTACGGAATAAGGCAGTTGCTTAATGCGGGTATTGATGTTGCAATAATAACAGGCCGTGAGTCTGAAACCGTAAGGCGGAGAGCAGAGGATCTGAAAATTCCCATTGTCTACCAGGGTATTAAAGACAAAGAAGCTGTCTGTAAAAAAATAATGGAAGAAAAAGGGCTTGTAAAAGAACAGGTATGCTGTATGGGTGATGATCTGCCCGACATTCCAATGCTCAACTGTGCAGGCCTTCCTGTTGCCGTTTCCGATGCAGCCTTTGAAACACGGGAAATGGCAGCATACGTAACCAAAACTCCCGGCGGTTACGGAGCTGTAAGGGAAGTGTGTGAGCTTATACTTAAGGCAAAGGACGCATGGCCCAAAATTGAAGGTGTCAGGGAAAAAAATAAATTAGGCTTTACATAATAAAAATTTTTCTGGTATAGTTATTGCAATATGGCAAAATTTCCAACTAAATCGCTGCCATTACTGGGGATTGTCCTGCTTTTATCAGTTGTAGGCTTTTTCCTGCTAAAGTCCGAAAGGGAAAAAACGGAAGAAACCGTCATTGAAGAAAGCATACCCGAAGAGGGTATGATCATTAAAAACTTTAATGTAACTCCGATTGTTCCCGATAAGGATATTAAGTGGAAACTCAGTGCGGGTAAGGCCTACCCGATAGAAAACAGCGATGAGAAATTCCTGATTGAAAAAATAAGTGGAAAATTTCAATCGGAAGACGGTTTGAGTTTTGATCTGACAGGGGACAGCGGAGAGTATGACCGATCAAAGAATGAGATTCTGCTGTCCGGAAACATTACAGGTAAAGGCAGCAACGGCTTTACTGTTTATGCAGATCAGCTTACGGTGTACATGAATGAAAACCTTATTAAATCAGATAAGGATGTTACAGTAGTAGGCCCGTCTTTAAAGATAACAGGCAAAGGTTTGTTTATAGATCTAAAAGATAAAACATTAAAGATACTGACAGATGTGAAATCGATATTTGATAAAGAGTCCTTAAATTTATGAAACTGAAAACACGAACTATCTACCTGGCATTAATAACATTCCTTTTACTGATTCCGCATTATGCCTATTCGGAAACATCAAAATCCACTAGTGTTTTCGATACAGAAAACGGAAAGATAAATATATCATCAATTTCCTATGAAGTGGATATGAAAACTTCAATAGCAACCTTTAAAGGTGATGTGCTTGTTGAAGGAAATGACATGAACATATCCTGTCAAAAGCTTGAACTTTTCATGAAAAAATCTCCTGAAAATGCATCTTCTGATATCAGCGAGTCCCGTATAGACAGAATTGTTGCCTCTGAATCGGTTGTGATCACCCGGCCTGATAAAGGCAGCGCAAGTGCAGAAAAGGCAGTGTATTATCACGATTCCCAGAAAGTAGTTCTGACCGGTAATCCGTCGGTAAATGATGGAGACAGGTTCCAGGGCGGCGGAAAAGTAATTACCCTGTATCTTGATGAAGACCGCTATGTGGTAGAAGGAACAAAAAAAGACAGGGCCAGACTTTTTTCAACCGGCAAAGAGGAGAGGTAGCCAATTTGTCTGCCCCGGTTGAAAAGCTCGAAGCAAGAGAAGTCGCTAAAGTATATAAAGGTAAAAGGGTTGTTGATGACATAAGTGTCAGTGTTGAGCGGGGCAGTATTGTAGGTCTGCTCGGCCCTAACGGTGCCGGAAAAACAACCACCTTTTATATGATAATAGGCCGTGTAAGTCCTGATGCCGGCAACATTATCCTGGATGGTCAGGATATAACCGAAGATCCAATGTACCTGAGAGCAAGAAAGGGTGTAAGCTATCTTCCTCAGGAGGCAAGTGTTTTCAGGAAGCTGACTGTCGAGGAAAATATGCTCGCAGTTCTTGAAGGAAATAACTTTTCTTCGGCTGAAATAAAGGATAAGCTGGATTTATATCTTGGAGAGCTGAACATAGCTCACCTGGCAAAACAGAAAGCGTCATCTTTATCAGGCGGAGAAAGAAGGAGGCTCGAGATTTCACGGGCCCTTGTATCAAATCCCAGATTTATGCTTCTTGATGAACCCTTTGCAGGGATAGATCCTTTGAATATCAATGATATCAAGGGGATTATCAGGCAGCTGAAGGAGAAGGGGATAGGTGTTATAATTTCGGATCATAACGTTAAAGAAACTCTTGATGTATGCGATGCTGCATATGTCGTCAACCGGGGTAAGCTAGCTGAGTACGGTTCACCTGATGTTATACTGAACAGTGATATTGTAAAAAAAGTATATCTGGGTGAAGATTTTAACATGTAATGACAACATTTATAAAATAGAAATCAAAATCAAATGGCTCTTCAACTAAAACAATCTCTCAGTCTGTCACAGCAGCTCATAATGACGCCGCAGCTGCAGCAGGCTATTAAACTTCTTCAGCTCTCAAGACTCGAGCTGCTTGAAACAATAACCCAGGAAATGGAAACCAATCCGCTTCTGGATGAACAGGTCTCTCCCGATGCTGACGGTGATGACAGCAAGGAAATGAGAGACGATATTGTTTCTGCCAAGGACGATCAGTCTACCAAAGAAGTTACCATTGAAGATAATGTGAACCATGACGAAGTAGACTGGGAATCATATCTGTCGGAGTACAACACAGGATGGGCTGAGACTCCCTATCAGGGGAAAGAAGCTCCTGCCTTTGAAAATATGAACCAGGAAAAGACCAGCCTCAACTCTCATCTGCTCTGGCAGTTATCCATGAGCAGCCTGGATGAAGTCCAGAGAGAAATAGGGTTTCAGATAATCGGCAATATTGATGATGACGGTTATCTCCAGATTACAATGGAAGAGCTGGTAGAACAGACAGGAAGCAGTGAAGAAGAGATTCAGTATGTGCTGGAAACAGTGCAGAATTTTGATCCGGTTGGAGTTGCAGCAAGGAATACAAGGGAGTGTCTGCTTATCCAGATAAAGTTTCAGGGACTGGAAAACTCTGTTGTTGAAAAACTTATCCTGGAACATATGGATAATCTTGAGAACAAAAGATACGACAAAATAGCAAAAAGTCTTTCCATTACAATACCGGATGTTATTAAGGCTGTTGAGGTTATTACAAGCCTTGAGCCGAAGCCCGGAAGGCTCTATATAGAAGAGGATACTGTATATATAAGCCCGGATATTTATGTGTTCAAGGTTGGAGATGATTATGAAATTGTGCTTAATGAAGACGGCCTCCCCAAACTTAAAATAAATAACTACTATAAAGAAATTCTCAATGAAGGTGATTCATCCGACAGTGATGATAAAACAAAAGAGTACATTCTGGATAAAATGAAATCTGCAGCATGGCTCATAAAGAGCATTCATCAGAGGCAGAGAACCATATACAAGGTAACCGAGAGTATTGTTCAGTTTCAGAGAAAATTTTTTGATCAGGGTGTGACGCATCTCAAACCCCTGGTGCTCAGGGATGTTGCCGAGCATATCCAGATGCATGAATCTACCATAAGCAGGGTAACGACCAATAAATATGTTCATACTCCACAGGGTGTGTTTGAGTTAAAGTACTTTTTCAACAGCGCAATCAACAGTATGGAGGGTGACTCAATTGCCTCCGAAAGTGTGAAAGAGCACATCAGGAATATCATTAAATCGGAGAACAAGAAAAAACCATACAGCGATCAGGAAGTTGCGGACCTGTTGAAAAAACATAATATTGACGTTGCCCGGAGAACAGTGGCAAAATATAGAGAAACTTTAGGAATTTTACCTTCAAGGAAAAGACGTGAGCCCTATTAATGATTATATTGGTTTTAAACGCGTAAACTTCTAATGTTGACAGGTAAACTTAAAGCGGAAGGCATTTTTCTCGAAACACAACCTTTTATAAACAACTCTACAGGAGGTTTTTTATGGACATTACCGTAACGTTCAGACATGTAGATTCCACAGAAAGTTTAAAAGAATATGCAGAAGAAAAACTGTCCAAAATAGATAAATATTTTGATTATCCCACTGAAGCACATATTGTTCTGACTGCTGAAAAATTCAGGAGGATGGCAGATGTTACTCTCAATGTAAACGGAGCTGTAATAAATGCGGAAGAAGAAACAGAGGATATGTACTCAGCCATCGACCAGGTAATGGATAAAATTGAAGTTCAGGTAAAAAGATTTAGAGATAAGACAAGAAAAAAACGATCAAAAACAGAGAGTCCAAAGGGTGTCTCCGGTGGGGAGGATGCTTCCGAGACAATGATTGATGAACCTGTTATTGAGGTGGAGAAACTGGTTGCCAAACCAATGGATCCGGAAGAAGCCGCAATGCAGTTTACAATTTCCGCTCAGGATTTTCTTGTTTTCAGAAATTCACGTTCCGGCGAGATTAATGTGATTTATAAAAGAAAAGATGGTAATCTCGGATTAATTGAACCGGCTGCTTAATCTTTAATGAGATTTATCATCTCTATTGATAAATTATCAGGTAAAGGGTATATATCTCTTTTTTAAAAGGAATGTACCCTTTACTGTTTTAGGGATTATTGTTGTTAACAAAAAAAAGTAGTATGAAACATTAATTATGAAACTTTCAGAAATTTTAGATTTAAATAATATAATTGTTTCCCTCAAGGCAGGGAATAAAAATACAGCGATTGAAGAGCTGGCAGGAGTTATTGTTGAGTCCTGTCCTTCTTTAAAGAGGGATGAACTGATAAGAATTTTGCTGGAAAGAGAAAGGCTTGGCAGTACAGGCATTGGCGACGGAGTGGCAATACCTCATGGAAAGGTTCCGGGGCTTTCCGCTCCCGTGATATCATTTGGCCGAAGCGATAAGGGCCTTGATTTTGACTCAATGGACGGTGAACCTGTTCACCTGTTTTTTCTGCTGGTAGCGCCTGAAGATTCTGCAAATATTCATCTTAAAGCCCTTGCAAAGATAGCCAGGATATTAAAGAATAACTCGTTTCGTAAACAGCTGTTAGAGGCAGAAAACAGGGAAGATATTTATAAAATAATAACCAATGATGATGAAGAACTCTGACAGCCTGCGTATAAACTGAATTGTTTATTAACATTGCAGAGATGCTGACAGCCGGATATCAATCAATGCTCTTCGCAAATTGCTCAATGCAGGCAATCCTCTTCTCTCATACTCTTTAGATTAACAGGATGGACGGGATTTTACCATGATAGGTTTATTAATTGTTACTCATTGTGACCTTGGAAAAGAATTTCTTAATGCTGCAGAGTTTATTGTAGGCAGTGTTCAGGGGGCTGACTCCATTTCTATAACTCAGACATCCGATTCCGGGGAAATCCACAAATTGATAGCTAAAAAGATTTCGGCTCTTAATTCCGGGGATGGAGTGATAATCCTGACAGATATGTTTGGCGGGACACCTTCAAACATAAGTCTCTCTTTTCTTGAGGATGAGATGGTAGAGGTCATCACAGGTGTTAATCTTCCCATGGTGCTGGCGATAGCTCAGAACAGGAACGGGTGCGGCCTTGCCTCACTGGCAAAAAAGGCTCAGGATGCGGCAAAGATGGGAATTTCCCTTGCCGGGAATTTATTAAAATAAATTCCGGCAGAGGTTTAATGCACTGCAGCCTGAAAAAAGAGTGGGATGATTTTCCTGTTTATGCTGATCAGATTTTAGATATCGAGAAAAGTTCTTTCCCTGTACCATGGAGCTTAAAGGCCTTTGAGGGGGAATTACAAAACAGCATTTCCAACCTCTGGGCGCTTATTCTGGATAAAAAGCTTGTCGCCTATATCTGCTTCTGGATGTTTGATGAAGAGATTCATCTGCTTAATATTGCAGTTCATCCCGAATACAGATGCCGGGGATATGGTAAATACCTGATCGATCATCTTATAAGGATTGGGGCCGAAAATAGTATATCCAGTATCTGGCTGGAAGTCAGGCCCTCAAACAGGCCTGCATTAAATATGTACCTGCAGTCCGGTTTTGTCCAGGTTGGCTCCAGGAAACACTACTACAGCGATTCCGGAGAAGATGCACTTATTATGGAACTTAGTCTGGCGGGGCAAATTCCGGATAAAGATCAAAGCTTATAAGTCTGTTAGATTTATGTTGTTTATTGTACTTTTTGTTATTTAATCTTGATATGGTGTTTTAATAAGAGTATTTCAAAAAGGCATAAGGATTTTATATACACTTTATTAATCAATTTAATTCAATGATATTCTCAGGAGGAAGGAAATGTCGATAAAAGTTGCTATTAACGGTTTTGGAAGAATAGGCAGAATGGTTTTCAGAGCAGGTATTGCCAAGGGCGGGATAGACTTTGTAGCTATCAATGACCTTACAGATACCGCAACACTGGCTCATCTGCTTAAATACGATTCTTCTGCAGGTGTTCTCGGTGTGGACGTTTCACATACAGAAAATTCTTTGATAGTTGATGGTAAAGAAATCAAGGTTTTTGCTGAAAGAGAGCCAGCCAAACTGCCCTGGGGTGAAGTTGGTGCCGAGTACGTTGTCGAGAGCACCGGACTTTTCACAGAAAGAGCAAAAGCAGCTGCACACCTTGAAGCCGGCGCAAGCAAAGTAATCATATCCGCTCCTGCAAAACAGCCTGACATAACAGTAGTTATGGGCGTTAATAATACTGACTATGATCCTCAGAAGCACACGATTGTATCAAATGCATCATGCACAACAAACTGTCTTGCTCCTGTCTGCAAGGTGCTTCTTGATAACTTCGGCGTTGAAAAAGGTTTAATGACAACAACTCATGCATACACCGGTGATCAGCGTCTTCTTGACTTCCCCCATAAGGACTTAAGAAGAGCAAGAGCTGCTGCTCTGTCGATGATTCCGACAACTACCGGCGCTGCAAAGGCTGTTTCACTGGTTCTTCCTCAGCTTGAAGGCAAGCTCAACGGTATGGCAATCAGGGTTCCGACCCCGAATGTATCAGTTGTAGACCTTGTTGTTCAGCTGACCAAAACCGCAACGGTCGAAGAGGTAAACAGCGCTCTTAAAGAAGCAGCTGAAGGTCCGCTCAAGGGAGTTCTTGCATATTGCGATCTTCCTCTTGTCTCAGTCGATTACAACGGCACAACCGTTTCTTCAACAGTTGATGCTCTGTCAACAATGGCAGTCGGCGGCGATATGATCAAGGTTCTTTCCTGGTATGATAACGAATACGGTTACTCAAACAGAATGGTAGACCTGATCCTTTACATGGCAGGCTGTTAATATCAAATCCCCGATACGGCATTCATGATAATGAATGCCGCATTTATTAATGCTGTTTATATAACTACGGAGATTATCTTATGTCTGATCGTACGCCGATGATCGCTGGAAACTGGAAGATGAATCTTGGTCTGAAGGAATCATGTGACCTTGTTAATGCTATAGGCGAAGGAATAAAGGGTAAAGATGATGTTGAAGTGCTGGTTGCTCCCCCGTTTATAAATATTCCGGCAGTAAAAGATGCAATCGGAAGCAGTAACATAATTTTGTCTGCCCAGAATATGTATTATGAAACAAGCGGGGCATATACAGGTGAAGTGGCACCTCAGATGCTTGTGGAAAACGGATGTACCCATGTTATACTTGGACATTCCGAAAGAAGAAGCATTTTTGGCGAATCCAGTGAAACTGTAAATAAAAAGGTCGGGGCAGCTGTTGATGCCGGTCTGGTACCTGTTGTCTGCATAGGTGAAACAATAGAAGACAGGAAAGCCGGTAAAACCTTTGATATTATAAGGGAGCAGCTTGACGGGTCCCTTGAGTATTTTACCTCAAAGGGAAGCATACCTGACAGTACAATAATCGCCTATGAGCCAGTATGGGCTATAGGGACCGGGCTTACCGCAACGCCGGAACAGGCCCAGGAAGTACACGCTTTTATCAGAGGCTGGCTGAGTGAAAAATTTGATAAAGGCAGTTCCGAAAAAATAAGAATACTTTACGGCGGAAGCGTAAAACCCGGAAATGCGGCTGACCTGATGTCTATGGAAGACATTGACGGAGCCCTTGTCGGAGGAGCAAGCCTTAAGGCGGATTCGTTTATAGGGATAATTAATTACAAGTAATTCATCCATTGCAGTTTGTTAAAAAAAATATAAAAAACTGCAAAAAAACTGTTGCTTTTTTTTGATTTTATCTTTATATTTCCGAATTCTTTTACTGATTTAAATGAGCTTTCTTGCTGTGTAAAATTTCAGTGAGGATCAGGGATAAAAAAAATGGAAATTGTTGTTACATTAATACATGTTGTTGTTTGTTTAGCTCTTATTATGATAGTACTTCTCCAGCAGGGAAAAGGCGCTGATATGGGAGCGGCCTTTGGCGGTTCCAGTCAGGCAGTATTCGGCGGAGCGGGTGCTTCATCATTTTTATCAAAGGTAACAACGGCAGCAGCGGTTATTTTCATGGTAACATGCCTTTTACTTGCAACAATGGGAAAAGGCAAAGAGTCCATTATGGATGGAGCAAAAGTTAAAGCTCCTGCAGCTCAGGAACAGACTGTTCCGGCTGAAACAGTCCCTGAGGGTAAGTAAGAAGTTTTTAAGCCGAAGTGGTGGAACTTGGTAGACACGCATGGTTGAGGGCCATGTGGGCGTACGCCTGTGCGGGTTCAAATCCCGCCTTCGGCACCATATATAAATAAAAAAGCCTTAACTTCGGTTAAGGCTTTTTTTATTTTGAGGCCTGATAAATAATTATCCTGCAGGCTGCTCTTTTTGACAGCTTTCTCAAATATTTATATTAAAAATACTCCTTTATGGTTTTTATTATGGGGTATTATAATTTTTTGATTGCATATTTTATATCTTGTTATAAATAATAGAGTTCTGCATAACTGTCTTTTTCAGTCTTTTGCAGATACTCTAAAAAAGGTTATAAAAATTGATCTGACATGCCTAAATTTTCCGTAATAAAGGGACCTCTCAAAGACCAGGTGTTTGATCTGGGTGAGAGAGATATTATCTTCTGCGGGAGAAGTCCCAAGATGAATGATATTGCTATTCTCGAAATTGCAATATCAAGGAAGCACTTTAAGGTGTTTAAAATAGGCGGAGAGTATTTTATTGAGGATTTAAACAGTAAACACGGCACACTGGTAAACGGAAACCCTATAGAGCCTGGAGAAGGTTTTCAGATAGGTGAAGGTGATATCATTGCTGCCGGGAACACTGTAATGCAGTTTTCCACCTCCGGGGGAAGCTCCCTTTTTAAAGCCCCTCCTGTGTCAATAAGTAATCCACAGGATGCTTCTCTTAGCGAGGAGCCCAGAAAAGAACGCCGCTCTGCAAAAGAGCTGGAACTGGTTTTTGAAATATCGGAGCTTCTTAAAAAACAGCTTGATACGGATGTCTTTTTAAAAGAGTTTCTCAAGCTTGTTCTTGAAGCCCTTCCAAGAGTAGATAATGCAAGTATCTTTTTATTTCAGGAAAAAACATTCAACTGGCGAAAGACACTTGAAATAGTTCCGGATACTCATGAAAAAACAGTGTCCAGATATAAAAAAGAACTGGTAGGCAGAGTATTTGAGGAGCAGAAAACAATCAGGATGTCCAATACGGATTTTGAGCTGCCCCAGTCTTATATAGAGAAGGGTGACACTCTGGAGATCAAATCTGCTATGTGCGTCCCTGTTATAAGCGGCAGTCAGCTCCTTGGCGCTATTTACATCGAGTCTATAAAGCCTTATGGTTTCCGCAAAAAGGATCAGTTCCTCCTTAACAGCCTTGTCGGCTCTCTGGCCGTGGCCATTGAAAAAGACAGGTTATCCGGTAAAGCCCTGTCCGAGAATTCCAGCCCTGTTAAAAATAAGTTTTTTAATATCTTTAAGCGAAAATAAGTCTGAAAATTATATAATTTTAAAAAATTTATAATGATTTCATGGTTTCCGGCCGATTTATTAACTGGTTTTTCACTGTTATCCTGCAGGGAAAATTTCTCCGGGTATTTTATTAATTGTGGGACAAAGAAATCAATAAATCGATAATCATTTTGGATTGGTTGAAGCGGTCATATGTCTAAAAATCAGAATGCAGAAAATGGTTTTCCTATTGTTAAGCTCAGATACAAAAAAGGTGATCTGATCATAAAAGAGGGCGATTACGGATTATCTATTTACAAAATATTAAAAGGCAGTGTCGCTATTTTTACAGAAGATAATGGTAAAGAGGTTCAGCTCGCAAGCCTTGGACCGAATTCAACAATAGGTGAAATGCTGTTTCTTAATGAAAATATCGAGCGGAGATCCGCTTCGGCAAGGGCAATGGAAGACTCTCTGCTGGAGGTCTGGCACCCCGGGTTGCTGAAGCAGGAGTACGAGCAGATGCCGCCTGTTATCAAGTATATTGCAGATCAGACCCTTAAGCGCCTCAATGGCATGAACAGACTGGTTGTCAAACTTACCGATCAGCAGCGAAAAGGGGCCATGGTCAAAAAAGAGGAAGACTCATGGATATCCAGGAGGCGTTATTACCGGAAAAAGGTAAATCTTCCTTTCACATGCAGTCCGCTTTCATCTAATGTTAAGATGAGGCTGGAGGGCTTGATAAAGGATATAAGTCTTGGAGGCGCGGGTCTGGAGGTGAAGTCGCTGACAACTCCTGTATTTCCCTATGGGGTTGGTGAAGAGTTTCTGTTTAAAACAATGCTTCCCAATGAAAAAAATGTTGAATTCGAATGCAAGCTTGTCAGCCTGAAGGAGGGCAAGGCAAAAGAGACCTTTATCATGGGGGTTTCAATAACGGAAATATCTGAACATTCGGCAAAAAATTTAGGCTTTTTCCTGATGCCCTAATAAAAGGATTGTTAATCTATGGCTATTGAAAATTTTCTGTATACATACATTTCCAATGAAGAAGAATACGCAAAGGGTGATACCATTATCAAGGAAGGCAGCAAGGGTGACTGGGTTTATGTGATCCTTGAGGGGACGGTTAAGGTTAAAAAAATGTCTTCAAAAGGTATGGTCACCATTAATACACTTTCTGAGGGTGAAATTTTTGGCGAAATGATATTGTGGCGGGCCGGAAAAGGGCTCAGGACTGCTACTGTTATTGCTGAAACAGATGTGAAAGTAGGCCTGCTGGATACGGAGATGCTTGTAAAGGAGTATGAGTCGGTATCGCCAAGGTTAAAGAGTCTTATAGGTTCGCTTATTTCACGCCTTTCGAAGACCACCCAGAAAGCTGTTAAACTGGCAGTGAGTTTGAAATAAAGATATTTATTATTCGGTCATAAAAAAAGGAGTTAGCTCAAATGAGTTAACTCCTTTTTTTGTATATTTTTGGCGTCCCCAAGGGGATTCGAACCCCTGTCGCAGGCGTGAAAGGCCTGTGTCCTGGACCTGGCTAGACGATGGGGACGCAGGATAACTTTTTAAATAATAAACTTCTTTTTTATAATAATCAAGTTCAAATTTGCTTTATTGAGCTTGATTATGAATTTTTAATAAATAGCCACTTTACTAAAAATTCGGATGGGTCGTGCGGGAATCGAACCCACGACCAACGGATTAAAAGTCCGCTGCTCTACCGGCTGAGCTAACGACCCGTAGCAAAAGAATCACCTTATATAGTTAATAAAATCGGCTTTGTCAAAATAAAATTTAAATTTATTTTATTTTTTTTCAAACCGTGTTTTTACAGTCCTTGCATGGAGCGGAAGGCCCTCTTCCTCTGCCAGTGTTATGACTGTATCCTTTAATCCCTCCAGCCCTTCTTTGCTTAAATACTGGAACGTGGGCTTTTTGATAAAATCATCCACAGAAAGCCCTGAGAACATCCTGGCGCACTGCCCGGTAGGAAGTACATGGTTTGTACCGGATGCGTAATCACCGACCGGTACTGGCGCATATGGACCCATAAAAATAGACCCTGCATGCTTTATGGAGTTAAGTGTAATGAACGGGTCCTTTGTGAGTATCTGAAGATGCTCTGCTGCATATTCATTGGTAAAATCAATGGCCTGTTCAATGTCTTTTGCAATAAGTACATATGAATGCTTGTTTAATGAAGACTCAAAGATCTCTTTTCTCGGGAGAGTTTCATATTCCTTTGCAATGTTATCGCAGACCTTTTGTGCGAGTTCTTCTGATGTAGTTACCAGGACTGCCGCAGAGTCCGGATCGTGCTCTACCTGCGACAGAAAATCTACAGTAATAAAGTCTGAATTTCCGCTTTCATCTGCAAGTATGAGCGATTCGCTTGGCCCGGCGGGTGAATCAATATCCACCTGTCCGTAAACAATCATTTTGGCTGCCGTGACAAACTTGTTTCCGGGTCCTACTATTTTATGCACTCTCGGCATAGTTTCTGTGCCGTATGCAAGCCCGGCAACACCCCAGGGGCCTCCGACCTTAAATATCCTGCTGCATCCTGCAATATCTGCGGCAACCAGTGTGGCAGGGTTTGCTGTCATACCCGGTGAAGGGGGCGTTACTGCGATAATATCCTTCACACCTGCAACCTTTGCGGGTAAAACCGTCATAAGGATGGAGCTTGGGTATGTGGCGCGTCCTCCGGGGATATAGCAACCGACAATATCCATGGGTCTTGTAATACGCCCTGCCAGGATGCCTTTTTTTACCTCAATGGACCACATCTCTCTTTCAAGCTGGGCCTTGTGAAATTTTATGATGTTTTCAGCGGCCTTTTTAAGACAGTCAACAACATGCGGGTCCAGCTTGCTGTATGCCTGCTCAATTTCTTCCTTTGATGCTTCAAGGTCTGCCGGGGTTATATCTTCTTTATGTTTTTTATAGTGTTTAAGGGCTACCGCATCACCGTTCTGTTTAATATCTTCCACTATCTTTCGGGTATCTTCAAAAATGGATGAAATATCCTCCATGGATCTTTCCATGATGGATTTTTTTCTTTCTCTGCTCAGGTCATCGATATTTTCGGGTTTTAAACTGATCACTTATGCAGCCTCCTTTTTCCTGTTTTTTTATATTCGCAATAATCCTTTAAAGCATCGTAAGTGCTCTGAAATGCAAGGTTATCCCACTGAATATCATCGGTTTTTAAAAGGGCAATATCCGTTGTTTCATCTCCTGCAGCGAGTTTACCGGATTTGTATTTGCCTATATACACAATGACTACTTCAAGATACCCGTCGTAGGAATAAACGCCAAACAACTCTGTGAGGTCCACTTCTATCTCACACTCTTCCATGGTTTCTCTTACTGCGGCCTCTTCAGCCCGTTCGCCCCTGTCTACATAACCTCCGGGCATTACCCATTTGCCTCTTTCAGGCCTCATTGCTCTTTTTAACAGGACGATTTTATCATCCTTTTCAACAATTACGCAGGCTACAAGTTTTGGGTCCAGGTAAAAAACAAATCTGCAGTTTTCATCGGTGCATACCAGGCGGGGCGGTTCATTTTCTCTTAATTTTTTTGATGCCATTTCCTGTCCGCAAACGGGACAATGACGAAATATGTAATTATGATGCATGAGTACTTTATATTTCCTTAATCAACTTTAGCTTATTCACTCTCAGAATAATTGACAAACCCTAACAGATATGGCACTTTTTGCCAATAATTATTAGAGGTTGCATAAAAATTAACATTTCCTCAGGACCCTTAATGAACAAAACAGATCTGATTAAAAGTGTAGTGGAAAACGTTCATCTGGAAAGAACAAAAATAGAACGTCAGCAGTTTTTATTTCCGGAATTGAACCATGATTTTTTTCCCTTTAAAAGAGCCGAAAAAATAGTTAATTCTCTTTTAGAGATAATGAAAACCCGGCTTGAAAAGGGTGACAATGTTTATATTAACGGGTTCGGCAGGTTTGATGTGAAATTTAAGTGGGCCAGACAGGGACATAATCCTAAAACCGGGGAAAAGATTTTTATTAATTCAAAGAGAGTGGTTAAGTTTAAAAGTTTTAAGAAACTTAAGGAGACTGTTAATAAATAATTAGCGGAATGACCGAAGAGCATATAAACTCTCCAAATGGTTTGATATGTTCTTTTATATTATCCACTATCATTCCTTTGCCTGCATGGCGGGGTGTATCGCTTACAAACTTGAATAAGAAGCAGTCTGTATTGAACTTTTTTGCTGCCTGAAGTACAGATGCTCCTTCCATATCTACAAGATCTGCTACAGCTGAAATCTCTTTAAATGTTTCAATATCATTTATTGGTTTGTCCTGTGTTGCAAGGACAGCGCTTTTAAATCCCTCAAGGGTGGATGGCGTCTGAACCATTGGAGTGTTTGATCTTAAATGCGGTCTGTCGGGTTCTATTACTTTTTTAATCTGAAAAACAGTGCCAACATCGCTGCTTTCATCAACCGCCCCTGCAGCCCCGGTGTTTAATATTATATCAGGCTGATATTTTATACAGCAGAAGACCGTACCCATTGCAGCATTTGCCTTTCCTATTCCTGCTATTCCAAGAAGTATACTGTTTTCTCTGCTTTTATAAATTGAAAAAGGCTTTTTATCGACATGCGTCATGCTGAAAAATTTTATTATTGGATCAGCCTCCATAAGGGTTGCTGATATTATGCATATTAACGGCCGGTTCTGCATTCAGTCATCTCCTCAAGCTTTTTAACCGCCATATTTCCCTTTTCTCCCAGGGATAGTGTAAACTCGTTTACATAAAGTTTTATATGCTGATCAATAACATCATCATCCATTTCCTGAGCAAGTGATTTTACATATTCTCTTGAAGCCGCAGGCTTTTTAAATGCATAGCTCACAGAATCCCTGATTGCTGATTCTATTATGCTTTTATGTCTGATGGTGTCATCATCCTTTCTTATGGCAATACAGCCAAGAGGTATCGGCGATGATGTTTCTTCTTCCCACCATTCCCCAAGATCTATTATCTGTTCACAGCCGTAGTCTTTAAATACAAATCTTCCTTCGTGAATTATTACTCCCGCATCAAACTTTCCTTCTTTTATTCCCGGAAGAATCTCATCAAATCTCGCAATTACCGTGTTTTCTGCTTCCGGGTATTTTAAACTGAAAAGCATGTTTGCAGTTGTATCTGCTCCCGGAACAGCTATGCGTGCATCTTTAACTCTTATATCCTTTGAGGATGCAACAAGAAGAGGCCCGCAGCCAAAGCCAAGGGCAGCGCCTGAATCGAGCAGTTCATATTTGTCTTTAAGTTTAAGCCACGCCGCAAAGGAGAGCTTACTTACCTGGTATGTGTCGAGCCTGGCCTGCTGGTTAAGGCTTTCCACATCATCTATGGCGGTTTTAAATGTAAGCCCTTTGGTATCCACAAGGTTATTCAGCATTGCATGAAAAACAAATGTATCGTTGGGGCATGATGAGAATGCTATATCAATATTTGTATCAGTCATTATTTTTCTATTGGTTTAATATGTTTTTAAAACCCTATACTGAGAATCCCGCAAAACCGGCTTTTTGCCGGCGTTCCTTATAATTTTAATCATCTCATCCATGTTGGTTTTTGTTTCAATGCCTGTGGCTTTTACTACCACCTCTTCCATAAGCACGCCGCCCATATCATTTGCGCCCATTGCAAGGGCTATCTGGGCGAGCTTCATGCCTTCGGTCAGCCAGCCGGCCTGAATATAGGTTACGTTGTCCAGAAAGATTCTTCCTATGGCTACCATCTTTAAATACTCAATCCCGGTTGCAGGCAGTACATCTTCTATCTGTGTTGATGCGGGAGAAAAGGACCATGGAATAAAAGCACGTATAACGCCTGTTTTATCCTGAACATCTCTTACTACCCTTAGATGTTCTATCCTGTCTGCCTGTGATTCTCCCATGCCGTAGGTCATTGTTGCGCTTGACATCATACCGTAATGCGCGAGCGCTTCCATAACTTCACACCACTCTTCTGTTTTTATTTTTTTAGGGCTTACACGTTCCCGGACATGATCCACCAGTATGTCGGAAGCTCCGGGCATGGAGTCCAGTCCTGCATCTTTAAACATTCCAAGCAGAGTTATGATATCTATTCCTTCTTTTCCGGAAATGTGTACAAGCTCGGAAGGCGAAAAGGAGTGAATAAAAACTTCCGGGAATGTGGCCCGGACGAGCTTTATCATTTCAATGTATCTATCGAGCCTGTAATAAGGATGCAGTCCCCCCTGGAGCATAACCTGGGACCCGCCTGCCGCCTTTAACAGTTCAACTTTTTCAATTATTTCTTCATTTGAAAGCTCGTATGACGGCACCCTGTTTGCTTTTGCATGATAGGCGCAAAAGGCGCAGCATGCCTCGCATATGTTGCTGTAGTTTATAATGCGGTCAATTATAAAGCCCGCCTGCTCTTCAGGGAAGATAAGTTTACGGCGCAGATCTCCGAGTTTCCCGAGTTCTATGATGTCCCAGTTAAAGAGGGTGAGAGCTTCTTCGGGTAAGATGCGTTCCCCGCTTTCTATTTTTGATTTTAAAAAATTGTTTTCTGGTTTCATACGCGATATTCTTGTTTTTAGGTGCTCATTTCTATATCTCCACCTTTCCTTCTGGTTTCCCCGGTCAAGCCGTGGAATGACGCTGGTGGTGATTGTTTGTCTACGGAATAATTTTTCTCATAAGTTAATATTCAGTTAACTATATTATGGTACAAATCTTCCCAGTGTGGATTCATTTTTTCAATCAAATCCAGTTTCCATTGTCTGTTCCATTTTTTGATTCTTTTTTCTCTATTAATAGCTGACTCCATTGTTGAATGTATCTCATACCATACTAATAAATGAGTGCTGTATTTTTGAGAAAAGCTTTCAACTATATTATTCTTATGCTGCCATACTTTTTATTAAATCTGATGTAACTCCTGTGTAAAGAGCGCCGTTACGCTTGTTTGCAAGAATGTATACTGCCGGTTGTTTTTCTTTCATTTGTAATTGAAAAAAATATTAATTTTTATTGTTATCTTTATCAAGGTTAAGGGGGAGATAATAAGCTTTTCTTTTTTTTGAAGCTTATTTACTGGATTCCCCGATCAAGTCGTGGAATGATGTCATACCCCCGTCGTCATTCTCCGGCTTGACCGGGGAATCCAGTCTTTTAAAAGCATCTTAAAAACTATAATGAATCAATTTTCCACCTAACTTCATTAAAACTAAAACACTCCCTATGAAAAATATTTTATTATTACCTTATCCTCAAACAACCCCATCTCAAAGGCCTTGTCATAATAAAACTGCAGAGCCTCTTTAAGCCTGCCCGAAAATTTAAACTGCAGACATGTTTCATAGTATCCTTTAACATCATATGTAACATCAGAATATTTTTTCTGTGCAGCTTCAACTACCTTTTTCACTTCTTTATCCAGGCACTCTATGGATTTTGTATATGACGCTATTATTCTCTTTATCTCTCTGTCATATTTTTCAATGATATTTTCATTTATGGCAAACACTGCAAATACAACCGGATACCCGGTTTTTCTTAACCATAGTTCACCAAGGTCATATGAAAAGGAAACAGGTGTGCTGCTCTTCAGCATTGCTTCGTTGCCTATCATTAAAACCGCATCAAGGCCCTCCATGGATGGATTCGGTTTTGTGAGTACATAATCAGGCTCTGCGTTATAGTAGCTTTTTAACAGCATCTTAAGAAGCACCACGGATGTGTGTGATGCTGTTGTAAGGCCTACCTTCTTTTTGTCCAGCTCTTCAATCGGTAGATTACTCCTTAAAATAACAGACCCGACATAGCCGATTGAGCTTAAGCAGAAATCAGGAAGCAGCAGTGCCCTGTCCTGGATTATGGAATAGGTTGCAGCGGAGATCGGACTCATATCAAGTTCGCCTTCCGCTATCATCCTGTTCAGATCGCTGGGGTATTTTTTATAGATATCTATGTCATTAAGAGGTTCCCGTTCAAACATGTGGTAATAGAACGGGTAGCAGTTCAGGTAGTCTATGTATCCAAGTTTCATCAATCTGCTCCCTTTTCATTATATCCTGCGGTTGTTCTTACCGGAGTCATGTCCGCATCTTTAATAAGCCTTAATAAAAATCCTTCTGAGCCGTAGTCCGGTGTTTTTGCGCCGGCTGCATGTACAACCTTTTCGTTATTGTATGTGGCTCCCATTTCATCTGCACCAAAATGCAGCATTGTCTGGGCCATCTTCTCTCCAAGGTACATCCACAGCGCTTTAATGTGAGGTATGTTATGAAGAACAATGCGGCTTGTTGAGTATATTCTTATATCGTCATAGCCTGTTGTTGAGCTTGAGCGGTCAGTTGTTACAGACGTGTTTTCCTTGTGAAACGCAAGAGGAACAAAGGCCTTAAAGCCTCCGGTTTTGTCCTGAAGATTTCTCAGTTTAAAAAGATGATCTATTATATCTTCGGTTTTTTCCAGGTGGTTATAAAGCATGGTTGCATTTGTTTTAAGCCCCAGGCTGTGGGCCGTTTCCATAACCTCAAGCCATTTTTTACCGGATATCTTTTTAGGTGCAATAATATCTCTTATCTCCGGTGAAAAGATTTCAGCACCGCCGCCCGGAAGGGCGTTAACACCTGCGTCAATTAAGCGTTTAAAAACTTCTTCGAGTGATAAATTGTTGAGCTTTGCAAAGTAGTCATACTCAACCGCAGTAAATGCAACTATAAATATGTCCGGCTTTACTTTCTTAATGCGTCTGAGCATTTCTTCAAAAAAATCCAGCTTTAAGTCAGGATGAAGACCTCCTACTATGTGCACTTCATCAATACCGGATGCTGCAGCGTCAGTTACTTTCTGCTCGATCTCATCGAGGGTTAAAATGTAGCAGCCTTCATCTCCCTCATCCTTTGAAAAAGCGCACAAAGGGCATCTCAGTTCACATATGTTCGTGTAATTGAGGTTCATGTTAACGCCGTAATAAACATTGTTTCCATGAAGACCGGTTTTTATGTGATGGGCAATTGCACCCAGGTCCAGAATGCTGTTTGTGGTGAGCATTTCCATGGCATCCTTTTCATCAACCGGTATGCCGTTTACCACCTTGTCTGCAATTGTTTTTAATTTTTTGTCTTTAATGCTGTCTGTAATATCCATTAAGGCTTATTCTCCCCAGCCCTTTAAAAGCTGCTGTTTTTTACCCAGCAGGTTCATTAACTTTCCTGTTATAAAATCTATTATATCATCCGCTGTTTCAGGCTTTGTATAAAACCCGGGTATGGGCGGTACAATAACAGCCCCTGCAAGTGCTGCCTTTTTCATGTTTTCTATATGGATTAAATTAAAGGGGGTTTCTCTCGGCACAATCAGGCATTTTCTTTTTTCTTTAAGTGCTACATCACATGCCCTTGTTATTAAATTATCCGCATACCCGTTTGCAATGGCTGAAAGACTTTTCATGGAACATGGTGCAACCACCATTGCTTCAAATGTGGATGATCCGCTTGCGCATGGGGCCTGAAAATCTTTCTCATCAAACTCTTTAAAATTTTCAAGATTTTCTGCATTTCCTCTCTGTTTAATCAGCGAAGTTATGGGTGCATCACCTGTCAAAGAGCAGGATAGTTCATATTCCATAATGCCGACACTGCCCTTTGATGCAATGCCCGTGACTGACTCTCCTGACTTAAGGAGTTCTTCAATGAGCCTTATGCCGAGTATGGGGCCGCTTGCACCTGTTATTGCCGTTACTATCATGTCTGCACCTTTACATTATTATGGATATAGCTGTGCCGGCTAAAAGCAGGGGAGAGATAAGCATGTTGCTTTTAAAAAGCAGAGAAAATCTTTCTCCAAGCCTGCCGGTTTTTGCCAGCCACTGATGATATAAAAATATAAAGCCCACAAGCAGGATCGCAATCCAGTAGTAAAGTTTCATTCCGCTGATCAGACCTGCCAGAGCCATACCGGCAAATGAGCCTGCGTAACATATTGCAGATATATTAACCGCCTTTTGTGCACCCACCTTGACCGGCATGGAGTGAAGCCCGGCTTTTTCATCAAACTCTTTATCCTGAAGAGAATAGATAATATCAAGACCTGCAATCCAGGCCATGATAACAAACCCCAGTAAAAATGGTGTAAATGCAATACTGCCTGTAACTGCAAAATATCCGCCCACAGGTGCTGCTGCTTCTACAAAGCCCAGGTAAAAATGGGAAGATGATGAAAACCTTTTTAAGTAGGAGTAGGTAAACAGAAGAAAAACTGCAAAAAAGGATAGATAAAAACAGAGCTTATTTAAAAAGTAAGATGCAGCAATCAGCACAGCCGCAGAAATTATTGCTATGAGCCATACGGTAACGGGTTTTGCATCTCCCCTCGGGACTACCCTGTCTTTTGTTCTGGGGTTTTTTTTGTCTATCTTTGCATCTATTACCCTGTTGAAGGACATCCCGGAAGTGCGGGCCGCAACAAGAGAAATGGTAACCAGCACCCATGTCATAAAGGTGCCGCCTCCAGCAAAAAGAAGCCCAAGGTATGCAAAGGGCAGAGTAAATAAAGTCTGCTCTATAAGGATAAGCTCTGAAAATTTCTTAAAATCCATATTCCTTCCATCGCCTGTCCACAAGGGTTTTTATATCATCAGACATTTCTATTTCTTCGGGCCATTCCCTCCCCATGCCTTCTTCTTTTGTCTTTCTGGTGGCGTCTATTCCCATTTTACCGCCAAAGTTGGCGTATGATGCGGAATGATCCAGTGCATCCAGCGGCCCCTGTGAGAATACAAGGTCCCTTCCGGAATCAACATTATTTAACAGTTTCCACAGCACTGTGCTTGAATCCCTTAAATTAAGATCCTTGTCAAACACGGCTATGTACTTTGTGGATGAAAACTGTCCAAGGCCCCACAGGGCGTTTATTACCTTTTTTGCCTGTGCCGGATATTTTTTGTCAATAGTAACAAGGGCGCAGTTATGGAAAACTCCTTCCATTGGAAGCTCAATATCCACTATTTCGGGAAGGATCATTTTAATAATAGGTAAAAATATTCTTTCCGTGGCCTTTGCCATGTAGCAGTCTTCCATGGGCGGCTTTCCTACTATGGTAGCAGGATATACCGCGTCATTACGGCAGGTTATACATGTAACATGAAATACCGGGTACATATCTGCCGCAGAATAAAAGCCCGTATGGTCACCGAAGGGGCCTTCTATTCTTTCCTCTGCCGGATCAACATAACCCTCTATTACAAAGTCGGATTCAGCCGGCACATAAAGATCAACTGTGTGCCCTTTGACTGTTTCAACAGCCTTTGAATTTAAAAAGCCGGCCAGCATAAGCTCATCTATATCAGGCGGAAGAGGTGCGGATGCAGCATATGTAACTGCAGGAGAACCTCCCAGGGCAACGGCTACTTCCATACGCTGGTTCCTGTTTTTATATTTGTCAAAATGCCTTGTGCCGTCTTTATTGTACTGCCAGTGCATGCCTGTTGTGGCCTTGTCATATTTGTGCATCCTGTACATGCCTAAATTCTGCACACCGGTGTCAGGATCTTTTGTTATGACAATGGGAAGAGTTATAAAAGGGCCTCCGTCCGAGGGCCAGCAGAAAAGAATGGGAAGCAGGTCCAGAAGATCGCTTTCCGAATCCAGTATTTTTTCCTGGCATGGACCTTTTTTTACCTTTTTAGGCATAAAGTCAGCTACTTCCTTAAGGGTAAGCAGCATTTTAATTTTATCCAAAAGGCCTGAAGGGGGCTGCATTTTAATTAAAGACTCAATTCTTGCGCCGATATCATCAATGGAACTGCAGTTTAAGGCCATTTCCATTCTTTTATAACTGCCGAATGCGTTTATAAGCAGCGGATAAGGTGAATTTTTTGTTTTTTCAAAAAGAAGAGCAGGACCGTCTGTTTTACTCATCCTGTCGGCAATTTCGGTAATCTCAAGATACGGATCTACCTCTGTTGAAATTCTTTTTAATTCACCGGCTTTTTCAAGGGCTGCGATAAATTCTTTCTGGTTTTTAAAGGACATAGGACTCCTTAAAAAAATATGATATAAATTAATAATTTTTTATATAATAAGGGATAGGTCAAATCAAAGGAATTTCCTAATCTTTTTATTCAAGAAGGTGCCATTGTCATCTCATTTGCTGATATTTGCATTGTTTGCTGCTGCGGTTTTCTTTTCATTTCTCCTGTTTTTTGCCCTGAGAATAGCAGGCGACAGGCTGATTTTTGAGAAAAAAAGCCGGTATCATCATATCATGGTTTATGAAAACGGGGATATCAGGACTCTCCGGCTCGGCAAGGGGCCTGATGACGGAAAGCAGTCAAGAGTGGACCTGCGTGACCCCCAATGGCTTTTACTTGAATATACAAGGCTTATGTTTGCAGGGCTCCTGATAAAGGAAAAGCCTTTAAAAGTGCTTGTTATAGGTCTGGGAGGCGGGGTGCTTCCCATGGCGCTGAATCACTATATCCCGGAAGCGGAAATAGATGTGGTTGATATTGACCCGGATGTTGTAGAAACTGCGCAAAAATATTTTATGTTCCTGCCGGGTGAAAATACAAAGGTGCATATTGCGGATGCCCGTTCTTTTATCCTTGATGTCGGCAGAAATGACCCTGGTAAAAAATATGACATGATAATGCTGGATGCATTCAACAGCTGTTCCATCCCAAGGCATCTTACAACGGAAGAGTTTTTAAATGAGCTGATGCAGGTTCTTGACCCTGAGGGGGTGGTTTCTGCCAATATCCTTATAGATAACAGGCTGTTTCACTCCATTATTAAGACCTATAGAAAGGCCTTTAAGAAGAGTTACCTGTTTATGGGAGGGCAGGCCCAGAACTCTGTTATCGTTTCCGCAGGACCAAAAGCCCCGTCACTCAGCCTGAAAAAGGCCGAAATAAAAGCAGAATCGCTGCAGGGCCGTTATCATTTCAGGTTCAGTATGCTTTCTGTCGCAAGGCAGTTAAGGCCCGATTATTCTCCAAAGATGTCTGCAAAGGTGCTTTCAGATAATCAGAATTCTTGATTTTTAATAAATTTGGGTTTAGGGTAGGCAGGTTTTTGACCTGTCTATTAATGACTTAACCCGTAACTTTGTCCGGCGGGTTATATTAAAATGCCGGACTTAATCTCTAAAGGAGGGAATATAATGAAACTCGAAGGAAAAACCGCACTTGTAACCGGAGGAGGATCCGGAATCGGAACCGCCATAGCTGAAGGTCTTATCAAAGAAGGCGCAAAGGTATGTATAACCGGAAGAAATCAGGATAAACTTGATAAAGTGGCTGCAACTCTGCCCGCAGACCAGATCACCACCTGTGCTTCCGATGTAACCAGCCTTGAAGACATCGACAGAATGATGGAAGCAACCATTAAATTTGGCGGAAAAATCGACGTTCTGGTTAACAATGCCGGTATTGATCCAGGCGGTACAATTGTAGATATCGACCCCAAACTGTGGCAGCAGGTTATGGATATCAACCTGACAGGTCCTTTTTTAACCATGAAAAAGGTTATTCCTCACATGATTGAAAACGGCGGCGGATCAATCATCAATATCGCATCTTTAGGCGGTACAGTTGCTCTTCCGGGTATGGCTCCCTACTGTACAACAAAAGCCGGTCTTATCATGCTCACCAAGCAGGCTGCTCTTGATTACGGTCCGGATAAAATAAGGGTAAATGTTGTATGCCCGGGTGCAACCAGAACAAAAATGCTTGAAGATTCACTCCAGGGTCTTGCTGATGCAATGAAGACCGACCTTGACGGAGCATTTGCAGTAATGTCAAAGCCTCTTCCATTAAGAAGAGTTGCAATGCCTGATGAAATTGCAGGAATCTGCAACTTCCTTGCAAGCGACGAGTCATCTTTCATGACAGCCGCAACCCTTATGGTGGACGGCGGTGCATCAATTGTTGACGTTTCCGGTGCTGCTTTGAGCAATGTCGGTGTTAACTGGGGCGCATAATTGTTTAAGTCTTAAAAGAACAGTTTTGGGCGAATAATACAAGCTGCCGGCATCATCTTTATCATTATAGCGGTAAGAGATAAGCTGGCAGCTTTTTTTTTGATTGTCAGTTTGGGGTATTATTCCGGTTCTGAACTTTTCTCAAAGATCCATCTGAGTGTATCCTGAAAAATGATGCCTTTACCGGTATTGTTCGGTTTAATATTTTCCTGATTGATGAAATTCAAATCATGGTTATTTTATAAAAGTTTAAAACCTTACTGATACCAAGGAGATAAATAATGAAAAAGTATTCTGCAATTTTTTTCATGCTGTTACTGTTTTTTGCTGCTTTAAATATAAATGCAGGAGAAAAAAGTGATTCGGTATTTAAATCTCTTAAATGCTCCATGTGTCATAAGCCTGATACAGGTTCATCCTTTCCGTCACTTAAGGAAATATCAAGTGTTTATAAAGGTGATGAGGAAAAACTTATAAGCTACCTTGAGGGGAAATCCGAGCCTATTGTTAAGAAAAAAAGCAAAACAATGGACAGGTATATTGAAAAAACAAAGGATCTTTCGGCTGAAGAAATGAAGATGCTGGCAGGATTTATTTTAGATAAATAAGTTAAAAGATATTTTAAAGCACCCTGCGGGCATTTTCCAGTATGGCATAAGGCAGGTCTGATGTTTTTTCCACGACTGCTGTTGCCAGTTTAAGTTCATCTTCGCTGCCGTAACCCCATTTTACGGCAAGTGAAGGCATGCCCGCTTCTGATGCTGCCTTAAAATCACTTTCCCTGTCGCCTATCATTATCATGGGGTTTTTATTAAAAGCTGTATCCTTTGCCATGTTTTTAAGCAGATCCGCTTTATTGGGGTAGATGTCGCTTCCCTGAACCTGAGTAAAATATTTATCAATATTAAAATAGCTGAGAACGTTTTTTGCGATATCGGTCCGTTTTGTTGTGGCAATGCAGATGGTATTGCCCTCATTTGAAAGATGCTCCAGGACATCTCCTATGCCTTCGTATAATACGTTTTCCATAAAACCGACAGAAAAATATCTTTCTCTGAATATCCTGACAGCCTTTAAAATAAACTCGTCATTTTTTTTGTCCGTCAGGTTTTCAAATATTTTTTCCAGGGGAGGACCAATATAATGCAAAAGCTCTTCTTTAGCCATTTCATCATATCCCAGGTTTTTAAGCGCATGATTAATGGACTTTACAATTCCGTCAGCCGAATCGCTGAGGGTTCCGTCAAGATCGAATATAACTGTATGCATCTATTTTCCTTCCCATCCGAATTCGGAGTATATTCTTCCGCCAAGATAGTGTTTAATTGCATTTTTTACATAGGGGACCATATTCTGAGGCATTGAGTCCAGTGAAAACCAGCTCAGATCACCGCATTTATCCGGTTCCATGTTGCAGGGGTCTCCTTCCCATGCGGTGGTGGTAAAAAAGAAGGCCACCCTTTCATCCTGATCTTTTCTGTGCGTAATGTGGGCCAGCATAAGGTCCTCAGGCTTAATAACTATTCCGGCCTCTTCCATGGCTTCTCTTGCCATTGCCTGCCGTGCAGTTTCTCCTCCGTCCAGGTGGCCTGCCACAACACTGTATCTGCCGTCTTCATAACCTGTGTTTTTTCTAAGCAGCAGTAATGTTTTACCTTCCTGAAATAAAAAAAGATGCGCTTCCGGTATGAGTTTAAACCTTTCCTCTGACATTGTGCCTCCGGATAAAAGTTCATGTTAATATAATGGTTATTCCATAAACAGTCAAAAGCTGATGTTGAAAGCCGTGATTGAGCTGAGCAGGCTGTAGCTGTTTCCGGTTATGCCTAACAGGGCAAACAGCAGAACAAATGAAATAAATGTCCCCGGGTTCAGTACAACGACTAAAAAGGTGGATAAAAATCCTGCTGCCTTTTCTCTGTTTTTTGCTGCCTGGCAGGTTATATCTGATGGAAAAAAGATTCCATAAAGTCCGTATAGAATAAAAAACAGGGCAATGGCCAGTGAGATATCAGACCGGTTCGGTAATAACTGTTAGCTGTATGTTATAATTTTGTTTCTTTTTCTGAAATGACGGGCTTTATATGATCATAAATCAGTCATAATCCCAGTTGGTAAGAAGGGTATAAAAATCATCTGCCGGCAAAGGTTTGCTGAAAAAATACCCCTGTATTATTTCACATCCGTGTTTCTCTAAAAATTCAAGCTGCTCTTTATCCTCTACCCCCTCTGCAACAACTTCAAGCTTAAGGCTTTTCGCCATGGCTATAATTGCCTTAACAATTGCAGCATCATTTGGGTTTACTGTTACATCCCTGATAAATGATCCGTCTATTTTGAGTACATCAAGGGGCAGCTTCTGGAGATAATTTAAGGATGAATATCCGGTGCCGAAGTCATCCATTGAAATACCTATGCCTGTTTTTTTAAGTTCGTTAAGGATCTCTATTGCTTTTTGAGGATTATTCATGATCATTGTTTCAGTGATCTCAATGTTCAGGTATTCAGGGGCCAGACCTGTTTCATCCAGTGCGGAATAAACCTTGCCGATGAAATTTTTCTTTTCAAACTGAAGTCCTGCAACATTAATTGCCACGCTGATTTTATCTGCCTCGGTATCCTGCCACTGTTTATTCTGGCGGCATGCCTCTTTTAATACAAAGTCGCCGATTGGCACTATCAGACCGTTTTTTTCTGCCACAGGTATAAAGTCCGCCGGGCTTACAAGTACTCCGTCTGATGTTTTCCATCGGATCAAAGCTTCGGCGCCGACTATTTTTTTAGAAATAATATCCACCTTGGGCTGGTAATAGAGCAGAAATTCTTCCCGTTCAATAGCCCTGTGAAGGTTTGCCTCCATGGTTAAAAGATTAAAGGATGTTTTGTTCATGGACTCGGAATAAAACCTGAAATTGTTTTTTCCGTTTTTCTTCGCATGGTTTAAGGCAGTGTCCGCATTTTTTATGAGTGTGTCCACATCATTGCCGTTATCCGGGAAAACGACAATTCCTATGCTGACCGTTATAAATATTTCATGGCCGCGAAGGTCATATGCCCTGGTAAGGTCTTCAAGTATGCGGCGGACTATATTTCCGGTGTGGCTGGTATCATCCAGATCCTGAAGGAGAACGATAAACTCATCACCGCCCATCCTGGCAACCGAATGTTCATCTCCATCTATACGGGCAATAAAATCACTGCTTCTAAGTACATTTACAAGACGTGAAGATACAAGCTGGAGCAGTTCATCTCCAACATCATGCCCGAGGGTATCGTTGATTCTGCTGAAGTTGTCGAGGTCTATCATCATGACAGTGTATGCATGGTTATATCTTTTTGCATATTCTAAAGAGCGTGCAAGAAGTTCCCTGAACAGGTACCTGTTGGGCAGTTTGGTAAGACTGTCATAGTAGGCAAGGGTGTGTATTTTTTCTTCGGCCTTTGTTCTTTCTATTCCAAGTGCAATTTCATTTGATATTGAACCCAGATAATTAAACCCGGTTTCATTAAGATATTTATCAGAGAATATGATCATTATGCCTGTGACTTTACCGGCAATAATAAATGGGTAACCTGCAAAGGAAGTAATCCCGTACCTTTGTGCCCATTCGCGGTCGCACAGAACTTTGCTGCCCATAAGAGAGTTTATCAGGCAGGGCTTTTTACCTTTTAAAACAGATGTTATCTGTGTCTCATCTATTTTGTCCAGGGCGCAGTCGTTTTCTGAATATATATCATTGCAGGATTCCGCTATTGGTTCCAGTTTTGAATTTTCATTTTCAAGGAGCAGGATTCCAACATAAACTGCATTAATGTTTTCCGCTATGGATTTTGTACATGCCTCAAGCTGGGTTTCAATGGGGTTATTGCTTACAAAGGCACTGCCGATATCCGCCCCTATTCTGGCATAACTTGTTCTTTCAAGCAGTTCCTCGTCAATTTTTTTAAGGTTGTCGATTGTACTCCTTGAGAGGTTTGTCATAATAAAAACAAATACAGCGCCGAAAAAAAACACGCAGCCGGTCACAAGTTCCAGTGGAAATGAGAAATTCAGCAGAAGGATTATGCTGAACAGAATATATCCGGCTACAAAAAGACAGATGAGATATACTATTGTTTTCCATTGCCTGCGGGTCTTTTCTGTGACCGTTTTGCTGATTTTTAATGCCTCCGGGTATGAGCGTATTAAAATTGCGGACCCGGCCAGTACCAGAATAATTGACAGATAGTTAAGCATGTAATTCACTTTTTAATAAAAATATTATTTTTCAGAGGATATACCGGCCCTCTGTTAAACTTTACAGGGTCTTTTTAAACTCTTCCGCCCACATGATATTTTCTTTAATCATATCGGGTATGGGAAGCGAATAGGGGCACCTGGTCATGCATTCACCGCATTCCGTACAGTCTGCCGCACTTTTTATCATTTTTTTAAACATTGGATGATTTAATGCCTGGGGTCCCATTCTTTTCACAAAGGATTTAAGGCCCATTACCATCTGAATGTGTATCCCTGCTGTACAGGGAAGACAGTAATCACAGCGCCTGCAGAATTTTTTGTCATATTCTCTGCAGATTTCTTCAACCCTGTTCTGTTCATCATCGGTCAGTTCATAGGTGCCCTGAAATATTTTCCAGTTCTGGTCTATAAGTTTTTTTTCTTCGACCCCTGCCAGCACAAGAACATCAGGAACAGACAGCACCCATTTAAGGGCTGCCTCAGGGGCATCAATAACCCCGCCCGAAAAAGGCTTCATGGCCAGGATGCCGATATTTTTTTCCTTTGCCTTTGGTATGATTTTTTCCTTTGCAGCAGGCTCCAGGAAGCTTAAGCAGATCATAATTGTCTCAAAAAAATCGTCTTCTATAATTCTTTCCATCAGGTCCAGGCTGTGGCCTGTTATACCGATGTGTCCGATCAGCCCCTGTTCCTTTGCCTTTTTTAATCCTTCAAGCGCTCCGCCCGGGCGGATTACTCTCTCATATTCATCATCACTGCTTACAGCATGGCATTGATAGATATCGATATAGTCAGTCTTAAGATTTTTTAGGCTTACCTCGATGTCCTTTTGAATACCGTCTGAAAACCGGTTCATGGATTTAGTGGCAAGCACCGCCTTTTTACCCGACTGTTTTAAAGCCTTTCCTATACAGGCTTCACTGGTTGTATACATGCGGGATGTATCTATAAAGTCGATACCGGTTTCCAGTGCATGCACTACAACATCTACTGCACCTGCTTCATTCAGGCGCTGGATAGGTATTCCGCCGAATCCAAGTCTGGTAACCTCCAGTCCGGTTTTTCCTAATAATATTTTTTTCATACTGTTTCCTTTTACTGCAGGGTCTTACCCGTTGTTATTTTCGAAATCCCCTGAAGGTCCGTCAAGTTCAGGATAAAGAATTGAAATACAGTCCGGGCATATACCGTGGCTGAATTCAGTATTTAAATGGTCTGAGATGTATTTTTCTATGGATGTCCAGGTCCCGTCGTCTTCTCTTATCTTATGACAGTTTGCGCATACCGGGATAAATGATCCAAGGGTGTTTATAAGCGTCTGCTCCATAAGCCTGATACGCTGGCTTAGCATCTGAATAAGTTCAACAGCCATGTCAGGACACTGTTTTATCTCATTTTTAAGATCAAGGTGATTAATGGAAAGAATCTCTGTTTTTTCCTTTGCAACAATGCTGGCTGATCTTGCACCATCATCAATAAGAGACATCTCACCAAAATAACTTAAAGGACCGAATGAGCCTATGGGCGTTTCCTTTTTGCTGCCAAGATATTTAACAACATCAACACTTCCTGATAATACAATAAAAAGACGCCGGTCATTTTCCTCTTCATTGATGATAATATCTCCTTCGCTGTAGTTATCCACAACAGCGTGCTGGGCTATCCGGTTAAGATCCTTTTCGGGCATTCTCGAAAAAAGGGGAATTTTGTTCATTATTTTACTGTAATCCATAATGTCTGTGATGCTCCATGTAAATCGGCATTAATTGCCAGGCGCAGGGCCAGGTTCAAGGGCTGCCGGTGAAAATAATTTTTTATTTGTTCCGGTGAATGAATATGATAGTAAATTAAAGAAAAAGTATGCAACTTTTATTTGTAATGAGCTGCTTTTAAAGGACTATGAGATGAAAAATAATCATCTCACCCTGTACGGAGACGTAAAGCTCTAATTGACACCTCTGGTATATTTTGATCTAATATTGTCATCTGATATTGAACAATTTACAGTTGGTATCAGGGTTGTTTTCCATCTCTAAATTTCATTTCCGATTCTACTCCCTTAATTTCCGAACCCGGTTAAATTTTTCCGCTGCCCGATATAATTATTTTACTGAAAATATTTTTTTACCTCCTGATCAGTAATTGTGTTTTCTATACAGGACCTGCTGTCAATGGATAAATTGTTCATCGGTAATTACAGGTTTTTATTTTTGATAACCGTTTAAACTTTTTAAAGGAGGTCAAAATGGAAAAGCCGATAATAAACTATGAAACACTTATCCGTTTAACCAGGGCCATCCCCACATTAAGGGAACCGGAGGAAATTGCCTTAATCACGGTTGAAGGGCTCACCCATGCTCTTAACGTAAAGGGCTGTACTCTGTTTTTATTCAACCCCATGAGCCATGAGCTTGAAATAGCGGGAAGTTTCGGGCTGAGCCGGGAATACCTGGACAAGGGGCCTATCAGTGCCATGCGTTCAATTGCATCTTCACTTAAGGACAGGCAGCCGGTGGCGATTTATGATGTGTCTGATGATCCGCGCATACAGTATCCTGAGGAAGCGGTAAACGAAGGCATTGCTTCCATGCTGTCTGTTCCGATAGTTATAGGTGAAAAGATCATGGGATGTATGAGGCTCTATACTGCCGACCCATGGGAATTCAGCCTGGAGGATGTGAATTTTGTACAGGCGGCAGCACTGATAGTAGGCATGGCTCTTGAGATGTCTCATGTCAAACGGGGCTACAGGAACAGCATTGATATTTTAAAAGATATGCGCGATCCAAGAATTTTTAAACCGAAAAATCAGAGGCGCTTTGAGAGTATTCCAGCCCGCTTTACCGGGCATGGTACGCCTCCGCCCATGGGTATGTAAATGATCAGCTTTGAGACTGAACCGGGATATGCCCCGCCCTTATAACAGAGGGCCGGGCATGTTAACCGGTTACTTACTGTTTAACTGCCGATTTATCCTGTCTATATCTTTTTTTTCGGGTTTAAAGGGAAAGTTTCTCATATCAGGTCCCGGACGGGAATTGGCAAAAGGTCTGTTGCAGGCAACTTCACCGTTGTATCCTTCACATCCGCTTGTCCGAAAAGGTTCACCCTTATTAATTACAGTTTCAAGCTCCTGTTCGGGCAGGCCAAAATGAATAATGGCGCCTGAATTATCGAAATTAAATCGGGATGTTTCGCTTATCCGGTTATCTATAAGGTAGCGGGCAATCTGAATTCGACGGTATTGTGCCATTGGCGGAACCGGGTGATCCGCCATCAGAGAATCTGCCTCGGGGAAAAATGAAAACAGATGAGTACGGCCGCCCATATCCCGGGTTTTCTGTATGGCAGTACACATCTCCTGCTCTGTTTCACCCATTCCTGTCATCAGGTGAGAACCTGCATTGCCTTTTCCAAATATTTTTATGGAATCCTCAAGGCACTGCCAGTATGTTTCCCATTTGTGAGGGCCGTTTACCCCTTTTCCCCTGTATTTATTAAAAAGTTCTGGAGTCGCAAGATCAATTGCAACTCCTATTTTATCGGCTCCTGCAGACTTAAAATCTTCAAGGTCTTTGTATTTTAATATGGTCGGTGAGATCAGAAGAGATACCGGAATATCAAATGAAGAGCGAAGTTTTCTGCATATGTCTTTTGTATCCTTTACAGAGCGGCCGTTCGTGATCATGGAGATACATATTCTTTTAACCCTGTCAGTCCGGTTTGAAATGCCCTCTATAATTTTATCCAGGGTGTACTCCGGCCATGTGACACGTATGAAACTTTTTTTGCTGTATGTTCCAGGACGGTTATTGGACAGACCGCAGTAGGAGCACCTTGCAGCGCAGCCCTCCTGGTATGTCAGCAGCAGGTTGATGCAGTAGAGTTTTGCATTGCGGTAGAATAACCCTGGTTTAAAGCCGAGAGTCATGGCGGCAGCCAGGCTCATTCTGAGGTGTTGGGGGCTTTCGTTTTTTGTGTTTTCCATTTTATTTCCTGTTGCGGGTCTCTTTGATCTTTGGTGAGGTTTAAACAATTAATGCAATGTAATCAAGAAGAATTGGTGAATTTATTTTATTAAGGTGGTATTATTTCCCTCTCTTCCAGTATTGCAGGTACTAAATAAAACCACCACCATATTAAGGAGGCATTGTTCATGCCAAAAATCAGGCCCAGCGGAGGCTACAGATCCACCGCAAGCTTTCAGACTGCAACTATCATTTATGATGCTACATACTGGTTCTGCGAAAAGTTTTTTAGTACATACCGAATGACTGATCAGATGGTCCAGGCAGCCCGTTCCGGCAGGCAGAATATTGCAGAAGGGAGCAGGGCATCTGCGACATCATCGCATACGGAGCTGCGCCTGCTTAACGTGGCACGTGCCAGCCTGGAGGAACTGCTGCTCGACTTTGAGGATTATCTGCGGCATCGTAAGCTGCCTCAGTGGGAGCCTGATTCACGTGAGGCCAGGGCTGTCCGGGACGTACCTAAAAAGCACAAAGCAAATCAGCCGGATCAGACAAATCTGACGGATCTGACCGATCAGGAACGGTGGGAGTTTTATGCTCCATGGCTTGAGCACGATGACCCGGCGGTTCGTGCCAATGGGGCTATTTGCCTGATTCATCAGGCAAACTATCTGCTGGATCAGCAGATTGCAGCCCTTGAAAAGGGCTTTGTTGAAGAGGGCGGTTACAGTGAGCAGCTTGCATCCCGGCGAATGGCCTTTCGGGCCAAGAAAAAGGGTGATCTGTCGGATCGGTCTGATCCGTCCGATCAAAAAAAGGATAACATTCCACCATGCCCCGCCTGCGGAAAGATGATGGTTTTAAGAACCGCCAAAACCGGGAAAAACTCAGGCAATCAGTTCTGGGGATGTTCGGGTTACCCTGACTGCAAGGGCGTTGTGAAGCTGTAGCGTTTTAATCCTGCCAGCCTTTAACATAAATCGGTTTTGCTACCGAGCAGCATGTTTTCTGGTAATTTATTTCAAGGCCCAGTTCTGCGGCATACTCAAGGGCTTCTTCTGACGGTATTGCCATCCTGTTTATGCCTGCATCAATGGCAAGTATTTCCTTTTTAATGTCTCCACGCTGTCTTGCGCACCCGAGGCTCTGAAGAGTGCCCGGCATCAATAACCTTGCTTTAACTATAATTTCGGCTATCTCTTCGGCGGTTGGTGGAGTCCTTCCCCATAGGGGTGTTTTGGGGAGCGGCATCAGTGAAATAATAACCAGCTGAGAAGGGCTGTATTTTTTAACAGCATCAAGGGCTGCTTCTTCATACCTGATTCTGCCGTTTTCAAGGCCGCAGATAATATGGGGAACTATATCAACTCCTGCATCGGTAAGATATTTCATTGTGTCGTATATAGCTGAAACACCGTGCTTTACATGGCAGATTTTCCGGTAGGTGGAGTCATCGCCTATAACATCCATTAATGCCTGGTCAACTCCGGCTTCTTTAAACCCCTTTGCTGTTTCTTCATCAAGGATTCCGCTGTGCCCGGAAATCAGAAGATCCGTTTCCTGTTTTATTTTTTTTACAGCAGGTAAAAACTCTTTCCAGGGTAGCTTTCCGTCACGGCTGCATCCCCCTGTGACAAGCATCCCGGGATACCCCTTTTTATGGTACTCCTCAGCCTTTTCTATCAGCTCTTCAGGAGTAACTGCTGCCGGCATTGTTCTTAAAAGCTGGCCTTTACAGTGGTCGCATAAAAGAGAACATTTTTTCCCGGTCATAGAAACAGCGGGGTAACAGCCCTTTACGCCGTCAAGGGAGAACATTCCCGGTAAATAAACCGTAAGGGTTTTACCGAAATTTTCCCAGGATATTTCTCTTGCCTGTTTTAATCGCTCTTTTAGAGTATCCATATTTAACCTTTATAATATTCCCTGAATGCAACCCAGCATTTTTTTATGATATTATCCAGATCGTTCCAGCTGTTTTCCATAAGCTGCCTCCGCTTAAAGGCTCTTTCCTGGCTTCCCCCGTAAAGGTCCATCCATTCATCGTCATACTCGGAAAGCAGGTTTATGTTATCACGTAAAACTGCTTCTGCGGCCCATTTACCTGCCATCCTTCCGCACATAACAGCCTGTGATGCGCCTGCCCCTGTAATTGGGTGTGTCTGTCCTCCCGCATCTCCAGTAAGCATTACATTACCCTTTGTTAATTTCCTGGGTTTATCTGCGGGGATCCAGCCTGCAGTGTATCCGGAAAATTTTCCAGTGATTCTGCCCTCTTCTTTCAGCATATTAAGGAAATATTCCAGATGGTTTTTAAGTTCATTTACTCCTTCTGCCTGTTTAATGCCTAGCCCTATATTTGCTGTGTTTCCCTTTGGAAAGAGCCAGGCGTAACCGCCGTAAAATCTTTTATCAAAATATACTTCCGTGTAATCAATTGGTTCGGTAAGGGCAGCTTTAACCTGTACGGCAGGGAGCAGGTTCCTGTTTGGTGAACCTATCCATTTTCCTATTCTGGTATGTGGTCCGTCTGCGCCGATAATTATTTTTGCTGTCACATTTATCTGTCCGCTGTTTTTTACCAGGGTAACAGAATTTCCGTTCAAACCCACAGCCTTAGTGTCCGTCCAGATTTTTGCCCCGGCATTCTGCGCCTTTTCAGCAAGCGCCTGATCAAACTCATTCCTGTTTATTATACATCCCGGTGAAGGCGTTTCTGTTATCGTCCGATCCGGCAGAATGGTTTTCATGGTTTTTACAGGCTGAACAATAAACTCTTTTTTGCAGTTAAGCTCACCCAAAAGCTGCTTCGGGATAAACTCGGCACACCTTACAGGTTCACCTATAACTGTTTTTCGATCAATCAGTAAAACATCCAGACCTTTTTCTGCAGCTTTTTGTGCTGCAGATGATCCGGCAGGCCCTGCTCCTGTGACAAGGATATCGCAGTGATGATTAATCATTTTGCCTTCACCCTCTGTTTATCCGCAACACTCAGGATAGTTTTAAGAAGAGGCATGTTTATATGTGTCTGGCTGTCAAACACTCCGTCATAGGCGGCCCTTGCCTGGTCCAGTTCATAGCAGGTGGTATTGTCTATATCCAGCAGAATTCCAGGGACGCCTGCATTTTCAAAGTCATTGACATGTTTTGTAAAAAAGGGCTGACAGCAGCATCCTATAAAGGCTTTTTTGTCCAGTTTTTTCATCCTCTTCAGTTCAAGCAGCAGATCTTCAAAACTTGAAACACAGCGCACTTCAAGCTGGCAGTCTCTTCCCATATTCCATGCATCTCCTACAGTACAGGTTCCGCACAGGCGGCAGGTTTTTTTGTATCTTAAACTGCATTCAAGATTTTTTGCACAGTAGGGCAGCAGCAGTGTGTCAGGACCTGCAGATATTATTTCACTAAATGAGCCGTTTGTTACGGATACCTGGTTGCAAATCTCAAGAGGTATTTTGTACTCTTTAGCAATAGCCGCCTTTTCAAGGGTTATTTCAAAGGGTTTAAAGAAGTCTTCCGGGCGGATCCCCGGGATCTTTATTTTTTCTTCTCTGAAAAAACCGCTTACAATGCTGAACAGATCATCTTTTTTAAATGGTTTTCCCCTGAGTTCCGATTCAAGGTCGTAAAGCGCCCTTGACGGAAATGACAGAAAGTCACCTGTTATGTAAATGTCTTTTATCCTGTTTCTGGCACGGTCTACCGCTATGGTTACCCTTACAAGGCCGTGTTCTACCTTATTGGCGGCCTGTAAAATTTCCTTTTCATTTATTCCTGGTTTAATCCTGTCTATCCATTCATCAGAGGAATAAAAATTTAATTTTTCTTTGAAAAGAGTTTTTTCTTCAGGAGTTAAATCTCCGGGGATAAGCTTAATACCCAGATGTTCCTCAAATCCTTTTATTATGGATTTTCTTATATTTTCCTGGGACGGTGTGTGGCCGAGCTCCCAGTTGAGGCAGGTAACTCTTTCCTTAACAGAGTCTATTTCCTTTGCCTTAAGTTTTTCTACCGGGATCTTAAGGCTTTTAAGCATTGTATCCACATCAAAATCAACAAGCATTGTTCCCTGAAAAAAAAATGCTCTTTCGGATTCCGATCCGCCGGTGCCGGAAATTTTTCTTCCGTTTATTTCTATGTCATTACGGGGACGAAAAGAGGCCTCAAGCCCGAGTATTTCAATAGCCTTAACAACAGGTTCGCAGAGTGTTCTGAAGAGTTTCTGGTTGGGAATCTCCATATTAAAGAAATCTTTGTCGCAAATAACTTCCCAGCCTATCTGATTTTCATCAAAAAAAATTGCTCCTCCGCCAGTTACTCTCCTGTTAATATCAATACCGTTTTCTTTACAGAATGATTCTCGGATTTCTTCTGAGATGGACTGGTGGTAACCCACAAGGACTGAGGGCGGGGAAAACTGCAGAAACCTGATTGTGTCGGGAGTTTTACGCTCTCCTTTAAGTTCAAGAAGCGTATCGTCCATGGCCATGTTTTCTGCGGCTGTCATATGGCCGGTATCAAGTAATCGCCATTCTTTCAAAACAACTCTCCTGAATAATAAAAGGGGCCATGGAAAACCATGCCCCCTTTTATCTGTTTTATTTCATTTTAAATCAGGATGTTATAGCTGCCTTTGCAAGGGGCAGTGATGTTGATGCGGGGTATTTTTCTATAAAATCCTTTAATATTTCATTTGATTTTGTGTAGTCATTTTTGAGCCTGTAGATTCTGGCGCTGCTCAGCATTGCCTGCTCTTTTGCATAATCATCTGAACTTTTGCTGATTTTTTCAAGTGTGCTTAAAGCCTTGTCAAGCTCACCTTTTTCTTCATAACAGATAGAAAGAGAAAGCATGGCAAGGGATGCATAGGGTTCTTCGGATGTACTGTCCAGGTATTCCTGGTACTTTGTGATTGCATCGTCATATTTTTTCTGAAGAAAATCAATATATGCAAGCTGAGGCATGGCAAGGTCTACAACATTTGACATTTTATAGTCTGCCAGTACCTTTTCAAAACTTTCCCGTGATTTTGTGAAGTCTTCTTCACTCTTATTGAGGGTTATATCCTTGGCCATAATCTGAAAACCCTCGTTATATGTGTCCTGGGCCTGGTCGTTCATGTGGCCGAAATAAAAATATCCGCCGATATATATAAGTATTACCGCCAGTATGCCGTATCCTGCAATCTGAAGCTGTTTTTTATGTTCTCCCGCTGCCTTTAGCAGACGGCCCGTTAAGGTGATAAATTCATCATTTGTCGATAACAGTTCTTTTCTTGATTGTTTTGCTTTTGCCATTAATTTCCCTCTGGTTTGAAAGTGTCAAAAATCTCTAGCAGACACACTATTTTCAGTCAAGTGAAAAGATTTCTTGTCCAGGCCGTAATGTAGGATTATACTCCCCTTCCATGGAATATCTATTAAATCATCTCGATAAACTGCCGGATTTTCTGCTCTATGTTATTTTAGGGGTTGCCGCTTTTCTTGAAAATATTTTCCCTCCTGCACCGGGCGATATGATCGTGGCATTCGGGGCTTTTTTGGTGGGGGCTGAAAGGCTGAGCCTTACGGGTGTGTTTATCTCAACCACAGCCGGAAGCCTTCTGGGGTTTATGACTCTCTACTGGCTCGGAGGTTTACTGGGGCGAAAGTATTTTATTGAGAGAGATTTTTTCTTTTTTAAAAAGGAAGATATAATAAGAACCGGAAACTGGTTTAAAAAATACGGGTATTTCATTGTTGCTTTCAACAGGTTTTTTCCGGGTGTCCGATCCGTAATATCCATTGCCGGCGGTATTTATAAACTGGAAAGAATAAAGGTGCTGTTTCTTGCTCTTTTCAGCGCAGCGCTGTGGAACCTTATCTGGATATCAATAGGTTATACACTCGGAAGCAACTGGGAAATGGTGGAAAAAGAACTTAAAACTATTTTTGCACGGTACAACTTTGTTATTTTCACTCTTTTGCTTGTTCTTTTCGTGTATGTTATTATCAGGAAAAACAGATCAAAATGATCAGGTTAATCGGGGTTGACACTTGGTGAATGTAATTTTAGTATGTCTTCCGTTTTGCAATAAATATGTATTCTCAGGAGAATAAAATATGTCAAATGTCGTAGTAGTAGGAGCCCAGTGGGGCGATGAAGGAAAAGGGAAGGTCGTAGATCTTCTTGCAGCAAGAGCAGATATGGTCGTAAGATTTCAGGGAGGAAACAACGCAGGGCATACACTGGTTGTTAACGGTAAACAGACCATATGCCATCTCATTCCTTCCGGCATACTTCACAGCGATAAAAAGTGCGTTATTGCCAACGGTGTTGTGGTTGACCCGGAGGTGCTTCTAGAAGAGATAGACATGCTGACATCAAAGGGGATTGCTATCTCACCTGAAAATCTTTCAATAAGTGAAAAAGCACATCTTATAATGCCGTATCACAAGGCTATTGATATGGCCAGTGAAGAGGCAAAGGGCGAGGACAAGATAGGCACAACCGGCCGCGGTATCGGCCCATGCTATGAGGATAAAGTTGCACGGCGGGGAGTAAGGGCTATTGATCTGCTTGATTCCGAGATTCTTTCAGGCAAGATAGAGGCCAACCTCAAGGAAAAGAACTTTCTTCTGAAAGAGTATTACAAAGCCGAAACACTGGAATTTCAGCCCATATATGACAAATACATGGAGATGGCTGAAAGACTGAGACCATATATATCAAACGTATCAATAGAAGTTGATAAGGCAGCGCGTAAAACCGGCGGTAAAATCCTGTTTGAAGGCGCCCAGGGAACCCACCTTGATATTGATCACGGAACATACCCCTTTGTTACATCATCCAATCCCGTGGCCGGATCTGCCTGCCCCGGAGTCGGCATCGGACCGGGCAAGCTTCATCACATTCTTGGTATAGTAAAGGCCTATACAACAAGGGTTGGAGCAGGACCTTTTCCTACTGAGCTTGATGATGAAATAGGAAACTATATTCAGGATCAGGGTAAAGAGTTTGGCGCAACCACTGGAAGAAGACGCCGCTGCGGATGGCTTGATCTTGCCATGATGAAGGATTCCATCAGGTATAACGGAATTACCAGCATAGCAATGACCAAGCTCGATGTTCTTACGGGTCTTGATGTTATAAAAGTTTGTGTTGCCTATGACCTTGAGGGAAAAGAGATAGATTATATGCCTGCAAGCCTTAAAGAACTGGCAAAATGCAAGCCTGTCTATAAGGAATTTCCGGGATGGAAAGAGGACATTACAGGCGTTAAATCTGTAGATGACCTTCCGGAAGCAGCAAAAAATTATATCAAGAGCCTTGAAGAGATTATGGATGTTCCTTTCTCCATTATATCTGTTGGCCCTATGAGAGACCAGACGATTGAGGTTTGTGATCCGTTTGCGGGGTAGTCATTTGCAGGTCTTGATCAAATAACTCTCTTTAGTATTTGAATGGAGTTAATTGGCAAAAATATACCGGCGCAAGGCGCAGGGCGCAGGGCACAGGGAAAGGCTTTTAAAAAGATTTTCCGTGCGCCTTGAGCCCTGCGCCTTGCGCCATTTAGTTTAAAGAATATAAGTAAATTAAAACAGTAGAGTTCATTAAAAGTCTATGCCTATAATTAACAAACAATACGATGTCATCGTCGTCGGTGCCGGTCATGCCGGGTGCGAGGCTGCATTAGCTTCCGCCCGTATGGGACATCCCACTCTTTTAATCACAGTAAACCTTGACCATATTGCCGCCATGAGCTGTAACCCTGCAATAGGCGGTCTTGCCAAGGGACACCTTGTAAAAGAGATAGATGCCCTTGGCGGTGAAATGGCAAAGGTTGCCGACATGAGCGGTATTCAGTTCAGACGCCTTAATACCCGTAAAGGGGTTGCTGTTCAGGGATCAAGGTCCCAGAATGACAGGGATCTCTATAGACGAAAAATGAAGTCCATTGTAGAAGAGCAGGAAAACCTCGATATAAGACAGGCCCTGGTTGAAAGACTTCTGGTTAAGGATAAGACTGTACATGGTGTTGAAACCCAGATCCATGAGCAGTTTTTAGGAAAAGCCGTTATTCTTACTACCGGGACTTCACTGAGAGGGCTTATCCATGTAGGGCTTGATCACTTTCCTGCAGGAAGAATGGGAGACCCTGCCGCAGAAGGGCTGTCAAAACATCTCATGGAACTGGGCTTTGAGATAGGCCGGCTTAAAACAGGCACTACTCCCAGGCTCAACAGTCGGACAATAGATTATTCCGGGCTTGAAAGACAGGACGGAGACGAAAATCCCAGACCTTTTTCCTTTTCCACAAAAGAGATCACGCTTCCGCAGCTTCCCTGCTATATTACATACACGAATGAAAAAACCCATGACGCCATAAGGGCCGGACTGGATAAATCTCCCCTCTACAGCGGGATTATAGAAGGGGTGGGTGCACGCTACTGTCCGTCAATTGAGGATAAAATAGTTCGGTTTGCCGACAGGGAAAGGCACCAGATATTTCTTGAGCCCGAAGGTCTTGATACAAACGAGGTTTATCCTAACGGTATGCCCACAAGCCTTCCGGTGGATGTTCAGCAGAAGATGGTTCGGTCAATCCCCGGCCTTGAAAATGCGGAAATCCTCAGGCCGGGGTATGCGATTGAGTATGATTATGCTAATCCTATTCAGCTTAAACCCACCCAGGAGACAAAGCTTATTAAAAACCTGTATCACGCAGGCCAGATAAACGGGACATCCGGTTATGAAGAGGCTGCGGCCCAGGGAATGCTGGCAGGTATTAATGCAGTGCTTAAAATCCGCGGGGAAGAGCCTCTCATTCTTTCCAGGTCTGAGGCATATACAGGAGTGCTTATTGATGATCTGGTAACAAAAGGAACAAAAGAGCCCTACAGGATGTTTACATCAAGGGCGGAATATCGGCTTCTTTTAAGAGAGGATAATGCTGATGCCAGACTCCGGAAAAAAGGTTATGAGCTGGGGCTTGTTTCTGAGGAAGTCTATAAAGAATTTTTACGCAAAATGGACAGAATAGAAAAGCTTGAGAATATTCTTAATGAGATCCGGCTGAAACCTGATACAGCTACCTTGGAAAAACTTAAGGATATGGGAACTTCACCGATTAAAAATCCTATGCCTCTGGGCCAGTTATTAAGGCGAAGCGAGCTTTATTATGAAAACCTGTTTGTTTTTGCTCCGGAGCTTGATGAGCATGATGCTGAAATATTTGAAGAAGTTGAAACAAGAATTAAATATGAAGGCTACATAAAGCGGCAGCAGGAATTTGTAGATAAATCCAAAAAAATGGAAGATACAAAGCTTCCGGAAGATCTCAATTATGACGAAGTGTACGGTCTTACAAGAGAAGTAAAAGAAAAGCTTAATAAAATCAAGCCGTTAAATCTTGGGCAGGCCTCCAGAATATCAGGGGTAACTCCTGCAGCTATAATGGCCCTTCAGGTGCATTTTAAAAGAGTGGAGCGGGAGAAAAAATAATATTTTTTCAACTGCTCAGGTATAGAATCCTTAACCTCCTGTTATCATTTTAAAATGGTCGAAACCGGAAAATTCAGGCCAAAAAAACCGTTTAAAATTGCTTAAAAACCAGGGCTTCTGCCTAAAGTTTTTTCCGGGATTGCCGATATTATATACAAAGAGGGTTTGATACTCTTTTCTCCTATTGCCCCCCGCTGCTATTTAAGAGTCGGGGGGTCCCCATTTTGGGCTTCTGCATTCAAAATATTCATTAAAAATAAATAAAAGACAGACGTTATCTGGATTTGATTCGACCGTTGTTGATACCGGCCGGGGCATCATTTTTTCAGGATATGCCCAATTAATTCCGGGGGATATGTTTTTAATTTTAATGGTCAGACATATTTTATGGAGCACATAAAGCTGGTTCAATTGACCATTAAAAATAAAAACATTGCGAACTGAGCAGTCAGGTATCAGGCGGGCATATCCTGAAAAAACAATGCCCCGGCCTGCATCGGGGAGTGGTGAAGATATCTGTTTTTTCCGATTAGTGAGTGGAGGTGATGCCCTTTCAAAAAAAATATATCCGCACATAATTACCTGAGAAGGCTGCGGTGTTTTGAATTTTTAAGGATTTGGTATGAATTTTCTCAAAGCCAAAGTGCCTGTAATCCTTAAAAATCAAAACCTGTGAAAAATGTGTATTGGATATATTTTTTTTGAAGGAGTATTGCCGGAACGTCTTTTATTGAACATTTAATATTACCCCTCCCCAAATTTAAAGAGGAGGGGTAATGTTTACGGTTATACAAAAACTGCTTCGCCGTCTTTTATATCCATTGTAATGCTGCTTCCTTCACCGATTCCTCCTTCAAGTATCTTCATTGAAAGAGGGTCCTGAACATAATGCTGTATTGCTCTTTTAAGAGGTCTTGCGCCGTATACCGGATCAAATCCTACATTTGCAAGATACTCCCTGGCATTATCAGTAAGCTCAAGGTTAATCTTGTTTGCCTCAAGCCTTTTCTGAAGGATGCTCACCTGGATATCCACTATCTGTTTTATCTCTTCAAGTCCAAGTGATTTAAAGATAATTGTTTCATCTATACGGTTCAGGAATTCGGGCCTGAATGTATTTCTTAAGGCATCCATTACCCTGTTTTCCATCTCTTTTTCATCTTTATCCTTAAGCTCGTTTATCCACTGGCTTCCGACATTTGAGGTCATTATGAGCACAGTATTTTTAAAATCCACTGTCCTTCCTTTGCCGTCTGTCATCCTTCCGTCATCCAGTATCTGGAGCAGGGCATTGAAAACGTCCGGATGCGCCTTTTCGATTTCATCAAAGAGCACAACGGAATACGGGTGCCTTCTTACGGCCTCGGTTAAATATCCGCCCTCGTCATAGCCTACATATCCCGGGGGGGCACCAATAAGCCTTGCAACAGAGTGCTTCTCCATATACTCGGACATATCTATCCTGATCATGTACTGCTCGTCATCAAAGAGAAATTCCGCAACAGCTCTTGCAAGCTCGGTTTTACCAACTCCTGTGGGCCCTAAGAAAATAAATGAACCAATGGGCCGGTTCGGGTCCTGAAGCCCGGATCTTGCTCTTCTTACAGCGTTGGATACAGCGATAAGCCCCTGCTTTTGGCCGATTACCCTTTTTGCGAGCATATCTTCCATTTTTATGAGCTTTTCCCGTTCTCCCTGCATAAGCTTTGAAACCGGGATATTTGTCCATTTTGCAATAACCTCTGCAATGTCTTCGCTGTCCACCTCTTCCTTGAGCATCTTCTTGCCTGCCTGAAGCTCGGTAAGTTTTTGGTTTTTCTCTTCAAGCTCTTTTTCAAGGGAGATGATTGTTCCGTATCTCAGTTCCGCAGCCTTTGAAAGATCACCGTCTCTTTCTGCTGCCTGGGCGGCGGTTCTGGTTGCTTCCAGTCTTTCTTTTACTTCACCTATACCGGTTATGATTTCCTTTTCACGTTTCCAGTGCTTAATCATATCCTCGGTGCCGGATTTTAACTCCTTCAGCTCTTCTTCGATTTTTTTAAGCCTGTCTTTGGAGGCGCTGTCCTTTTCCTTTTTAAGCGCCTGCTTTTCTATCTCGAGCTGAGTGATCTTCCTCTGAATATCATCAATCTCGGCCGGCATACTGTCTATCTCGATCCTGAGTCTTGATGTTGCCTCGTCAATAAGATCAATTGCCTTATCAGGCAGAAACCTGTCTGTAATGTACCTGTTGGATAACGTAGCCGCGGCAACCAGGGCGGAGTCCTTTATCCTTACACCATGGTGAACTTCATATTTTTCCTTCAGTCCTCTCAGTATAGAAATGGTGTCTTCAACGCTCGGCTCTTCAACCGGAACAGGCTGAAACCTTCTCTCAAAGGCAGCATCCTTTTCTATATACTTCCTGTATTCCTTTATTGTGGTGGCGCCCACACACCTCAGCTCTCCCCTTGCAAGGGCAGGTTTAAGCATGTTTGAAGCATCAACCGCTCCTTCAGCAGCGCCCGCACCCACAATGGTGTGCATTTCATCAATAAAAAGGATGATCTCGCCGTTTGAGTCAGTTACTTCCTTCAATACTGCCTTAAGCCTGTCTTCAAATTCTCCCCTGTACTTTGCGCCTGCAACAAGGGCTCCCATATCCAGGGCAATTACTCTTTTATCCTTTAAGGTTTCAGGGATATCTCCCTGTATAATTCTCTGTGCAAGGCCTTCTACAATGGCGGTTTTACCAACTCCCGGCTCACCTATAAGGACCGGGTTGTTCTTTGTTCTCCTTGATAAAACCTGTACCACCCGTCTTATTTCATCGTCTCGCCCGATTACAGGGTCCAGTTTATCCCTGGCCGCAACGGCAGTGAGGTCTCTTCCGAATTTTTCAAGGGCCTGGTATTTATCCTCGGGGTTCTGGTCCGTAATCCTCTGGCCTCCTCTTATATCTACAAGGGCTGCAAGGATAGTATCTCTTGTGATACCTAAAGCGTTAAGTACCTGAACTGCCTGTCCTGTTTTTTCTTCTGATATTGCAATCAGGATATGCTCGAGGCTTATATATTCATCCTTCATCTGTTCGGCTTCTTTAAAGGCCTGTTCAAGAACAGCCTGAAACCTTGGTGAAATATATGCCTGTCCATAACCTCCTCCGGATACCTTCGGCAGTTTTTCAAGCACACCTGTTATGTTTTTACTCAGGGCAGCCTGGTTTGCCCCGACTTTTCCAAGAAGAGGCGGAATTGCTCCGTCTGTCTGGCTGAATATGGCGCTGAGCATATGCTCGGGATCTATCTGCTGGTGGCCCAGTTTCTCGGCAATCTGCTGCGATTCCTTTAATGCCTCCTGGGCTTTTAAAGTCAGTTTATCTAAACGCATAGTTAATTACCTCCTGCGTGGGATATCAAAATTCATTTAATATGATATGATTATGTAATCGCAAAGAAAATTAAGGCTCGTAATCCTTGATGTCAAGATCCTGACATAAGTTAAGGGTTTATTAAATTTTACAGTATCAATTAGGCCGGATTGGCTATAATATTGACACAGTATATGAGTGGCGATATTATATCCGCCTGAAATTTTATATAAAAGTAACCTGTTTAATTATCGGAATACAAGGCCAGGAGGGCTTCTATGCTTAAGATTGCAAAAAAAACAATCCCGTTTTTATTGCCTGTCATTTTAATGCTTTTTCCAGTAAAGGGATTTTGCCAGCAGTCGCAGCTTGTACAAAAGGGAATAGAGGAATACAAAGATGAAAGCTATGAAGAGGCAATAGTTACCCTTACTAAAGCCCGTGAAAAGGAGTCCGGCTCATCTGTTGCCGCATTTTTTCTTGGAATGTCATACAAGCAGGCAATGGATTATGAAAAAGCCCTTCAGAACCTTCTTGATGCGGTTCGCCTTACCCCCAGAATAAAAGAAGCTCTTGTTGAAGTGGTTGATGTTGCAATGCAGCTTGAAAAGCTGGATGTTGCAAAAAAATGGATAGCTGTTGCTGAAAAAGAAAATATATTTCCGGCAAAAATAGCATTTCTCAAGGGAATGATACTTACTGAAGAAGGCAGAAACAGGGATGCTGCAGAATCATTTGAAAAAGCAAAATCAATAGATCCCAAAATATCTCAGGCTGCAGATATTCAGATTGCCTTAAGTTTTATGAGGGACAGGCAGCTCAAACAGGCTAAAAAGAGCTTTGAAGCTGCAATAGTAAATGATCCTCAGTCGGATCTTGCCGGTTTTGCAAGACAGTACCTTGATGCAGTGGAACAGAGGCTTTCACTTGAAAAGCCTTTACGTTTTACAGTCAGTATGTTCGGCCAGTATGACGACAACATGGTATTAAAACCGGATGATCAGACCTTTGCTGCCGGGATAACAAATGAAAGCAGTATGGTGCTTAATTCATCATTCAGGGCAAATTACACCCCGAGGCTTTCAGGCCCATGGCTTTTCAGCGCCCAGTATGCACTGGGTTCAAGTCTTCATGATAAGAACAGGCTCACTCACGATTCATTATCAAACAGTGTATCTGTTACACCGGGTTATAACTTTGGTACCTATGCCCTTTATCTTGCTACAAATTACAATCACGCAATGGTAAGAAGCCCGAGCTATAAAAAATATTCCGGATCATTCAGCACCGGTCCGCTTTTCAGGATGGCGCTGTATGGAAATCAGCTGCTTGAGATTTTTTCCGGTTATACCAATTCCGAGTACTTTCAGTTTGCGCTTGCGCCGGAAGAAGACAGGGATGCCCACGGATTCCGCAGCTATATAAGCTGGCTGTGGCTGTTTAAAAAAGATTACTTTCTCAACCTGAGGTTTCAGTCCGAAACCCAGGATACAGACGGTAAAAACTGGGATAACAGCAGCATGGGCTTTTCTGTAAACTACGCCATGCCCGTTTATCAGAATGTGAAACTGCAGCTGAGCGCCCAGATGAACGAGCAGGATTTTGAGCACAGGCATACTGTGTTTAATGTAACAAGAGAAGATACCATGTTTTCATTCTCAGGCGGATTCTCATGGGTCTGGACAAAAGATGCTACGGTTGTAGCCCAGTACTCAAGAATAAGGTCTGATTCAAACATAGGCATTTATGATTATAAAAGAAATATGTACACAGTCGGGATGGAATACAGGTTCTGATACCTTATAATTTATTGTTATATTAAGACCTTTCTGATTTCCCTGTGACCGGCCAGGATTTTTTTGGGCTCCCTGTATCTCCCGGATTTTTAGAGATTTTCTGTTATTGCAGTATTTATATTACATCTGAGGTCCAAAATGAAAATAAGAATACCAGGCTTGACAGCCGCAGGAAAGATTCTGCAGTTTTTATTTATATTTACCGCAGCGGCTATGGCCCTTCAGTCCGGCGCTGCAGAAAACCCTTCTGCAAAGCTTGCAGAATTCTCCGGTGTTGTCCTGATAAAAAACAGCGGTTCCTGGGGAGTTAAACCCGAAATCGGTCTGCAGCTATACTCGGGAGATAAAGTAGTTACAAAAACGGGCAGGGCTGTTATTAAATTCAGCGACGGCGCTGTTATGAAACTCAGCCCCAATTCAAACCTTCTTATCCAGGAACAGAAAGAATTTACAGTCAGGGGTGCGGTTAAGTCCGTAAAGCGCCGTCTTCGTCTGCTGATCGGGAAGATGTCTTTCAAATCAGGTGAGGGATCATCTGTTAAAACCGACCTGGAAACCTCAACAATGGTTTGCGGTTTAAGAGGAACAGCAGGAATATTGAGCATAGATGCAGCCGGGCAGACATATCTCACCTTCACAGAAGGTGGAGGGGATACCGTGGGAAGTTTTATTGCCGGTGAGGCGGCGGATGTTCCCTTTGAAATAGCCCGTCTTCATCCTGCTCAGAGAGCCGCCTTTGTGGCTAATCTGGCAGCTCTTCAGGCAGCAGATGCTGTGCGAAGACTGGAAGCCGGTGAGATTACTGATGCAGATGCCGAACTGGCCATGGTAAATGCTCTTGAGGCGGCAGCCCTTGAAGCAAAAGCAGCCGCAGAAGCAATGCTTGTTAACCCGGATCCTGCAGTTCACCGGGAAGTTTTAGATGCGATTAATGCAGCAGATGCAGCAATAGAAAAGGCAGAAAAAGCAAAGGCAGCCTTAATTGAGTCAGGTGCGGTAACTCTAGGCGACAGCAACAGGGGGCCGGAAGAAAAGTTCAGCGGGCCAGACCTGCCGGATAAAGAAGATGAAAATATTCCGATTACAGCTCCGAAAGAGCTTGCAGATATTCCGCAGGAAATCAGGGATATGACGTCTCCTCAAATCCGGATTGTTTCTTCTCCTGAATTACTTACCCGGCTTTCGACAGCATCTTTTGAGCTGAGCTCAGACGAGCCGGCAGCCCTTCTGTACAGCACTGACGGAGTAAATTATTTTCCGACAGACTCAACTCTTATAATTTCGGATTTAAGTGAAGGCGGGCATGAAATCTTTGTAAAGGGCGTTGATGCAAGTAATAATGAAAGCGAAATCATTAAATATAAATGGACTGTAGATTTAACCCCGCCGGAGATTTCATTTGATTCGGGTGTCGCAGACATATCAAATAATGCAGGTATTAATTTTTCCATGTCGGATGCCAACCCCGGCATACTGGTTTATCAGCTTGACGGAGATGATCCTGTTACTGCAGGTGAATCAGTCTCAATTATACTGCCTTCCGACGGATCTGCCGATGGAAAGCATTCCATAGTAATAACTGCCTATGATGCGGCTGGCAATAAATCCGATGAATACAGCCGGACATGGACTCACGATACCATTGCCCCTGTTATTGCATTTAAGGCGGTTCCCGATGGTGAAGAAAAGACAAGATTTGAAGTGTCTTATGAAAATGATGAACCCGGTGCAGTTACCATAACCATAAACGGGAATGAGACTGACAGCATAGAAAACCTTGCTGACGGTATTTATACATTCACTGTTGTGATGACCGATGAAGCGAGTAATACAGCGACAGAGGCTGTTACTTTCAGCCTTGAAAACATTTCAACAGTATTACCGGTTATTGACTCATCCGGTTCAATAAGCGGAAGCGTCAATACGGTTACCTCGGCAGTAACGGGTCAGGACTGGGGCACATCAAAAACCGGTATGTCCGGAAGCTGGAGCGGAACACACTCTGCCGGAGAATCATTCAGCCTGATTTCAGGTGCAGGAAGCCTTGACTCATACTATGCGGTTCAAAAGCTGTCAGGTGTTTTTGATTCCCCTGACACTGCATCCGGTATGTCTGAGTATACTTATCTTTCACGTTACAGTGTGATTTTAGGTTCCGGCGATTTTGATATCTCATTTGATAACACAGATTATTCATGGACCGGTTCAGGCACAGGAAGTTCTGTTGAAACAATACCCCTGGATTTTTCAGGTTACTGGACAGCCATGTATTCCGGTTATGGAAGTATTGTTGGAACCGGTTCCGGTATTTCAGGATTTGTGCTGGATGAGAGCGGGTACATAAACTACGGTCTTGGAAAGTATTACTTTTTCAGTGATCAGCCGATGATTTGGTATTCCGTAATTACAGACCCTGATACCGAAGAGGTGACGGCCTATTCTGCCGGTATTCTCGATAATGGGAATTCCGATATGGTATTTGCCGGACTTTACAAACAGTATGATGAATCCGGTGAAACTCTTTTAAGTGCAGGAATCCTGTATGACAGCCTTATGACTTTTGATTATTACAGCAGCGGCAATAACGGTATCTGGGAGTCAAACGGTGTAACTGTTCCTTTTGAGACTGTTTCCAGTATAGCTGTTTCGGACTTAACGGATCTTGGTGGCGGTGCTTTCTCCCTGTCATCAGGCAATAATAATTCATCGGGTGCAGCAGAAGGTTCAGGCTATTTAATAAGCAAATCCCTGATGGTTCCAGGTCAGAAAATATACGGGATCTGGTTTACAGAAATATCAGGCAGCTATGATACCGAATCATCTCCGTCACACGGCTGGGGTATATCTCTTTCCGAGGCCGGTGATTCGGTTTCTCAGGTTCTTATTGAAGCCGGCAGCGGTTCCGAAGACGGGCTTACGGAAGCCGCATCTGCCTGGGAGACGTCAACAGGACATCTTTCGGCTTATACTGCAGGCGCATGGGTTAATATAAGCGAGTCGGTAACCGGTATTCTGGGCGGAAAGATCAAGGGAACCTTTGAACCTCTTGAAGCGACGTTAGGCCGGTGGCAGGCATCTGGCGCAGGAACCCTTCTTGATACCACTACCTTTATTGCATTGGCCTCGACCGAAGAAGGGCGGGCTCAGCTTGAAAAACTTAATATTCCCTGTATTGAAGTTGGAAGTACAGATCTATATACAACCATGGCTGGAGAACGGCTGACTGATGTAACTATGGCCGATGTAAAGTTTTTTGCCTACCGGGCTGGAGCATCTCCAAGAATCTGGGCAGCAGGAGATGTAACAGGTACAAACTCGGGTGATATCCGGACAGGGGATTCCGTTGTAATGACAGGAGACGGATTTTCTTCATCCGTATATTTTTCCATGGATCAGTATAACAGGGAAAGCGGAACATGGAATGCAAGTATTTCATCCGAACCCGGAAATATCTCCGGATATTCGGAAAATGTGGAGCTTAACGGGAATGCCGCAGGTAAGATACAGGATCAGGGAAGTTTTTCCGGAACTGCATCAGGGGTTGTTTCTCCTTCAGCCGCCGATATGAAGTAACACCACATACAAAACTAATTTACATATGCATAAGGTGTTTCTTGACTTTTTTATGCCTCTGATTTAGTTATCTATCATTATATTATTGAAAGGAAAACCGCCATGAAAAGACTCCTGTTTCTATTAACCTGTTTATTTGTATTTTTTTCAGCTGATATTTATTCTGCGTATGCTGCAGATATAAAGATTGGTGTAATTGATCCCCAGAAAATTCTTATGCAGTCCAAAAAGATTTTGAAAAGCCGGGGTGAAATATCCAAAGAGCTTGAATCAAAAAATCAGGAACTCCAGAAAAAACAGAGCAAGGCCCAGACGCTTGAAAATGAATTGAAAACAAAGAGCAACAGCATGTCCAGCCAGGTTAGACGGGACAAATATGATGAGTATCAGCAGGAAGTAAAAGAATTCAACCGTATGCAGGAAGAATTCAAGGCTGAAATGCAGTCAAAAGAATCCGAAATGCTGCGAAAATTTCAGCGTGAGCTTAAAGATGTAGCAGATGAATACCAGAAAAAAGAAAAATATACTTTGATACTGGAAAGAAACGCCGTGGTTTCCTTTGATGAAGCTGTTGATATAACCGAAGAAATTATAAAACTTTACGATTCAAAGCCATAAAATTCTGCAGGTAGATCGATGTTTTTAATATGGGCCTGATCATTTTAAATGTTTCAGGCCCATATTAATTAAAGTGTCGTTGCTTTTTAAGACGGTTAATGATTTTTCTCTTCCCTGTTCCTGCTGCAGTAATTACCCTATAAATATTTGTTAATAAAAATGAAAGCCATGTTTAAATTAATTATACCTGTAACAGCTTTTTTCTTTTTCATGTTTAATACTTCAGAATGCATTGCGGAAATAAATCCCGAAATATATCAGCTGCTTACAAAGCATGTTTTCAGTTACAGCAAACTGCCTGCGGATCAGCGTAAAGTTCCCGACTCTTACGGGGGAGAAGAGGGTGTCCTGCTGATCCGTCCGGATGCGGCCGAAAACCTGGGTTTTTCTGTATATATTGACCAGGATTACCGGGATGCCGTGGATCTTGTTAAAGAATCTGATGATGCATTGAACCTGGCCCTCAAAGCATTGTCCAGGAAAGACAAGAAAGGATCCGGGGAGTTTATTGTGCAGGAGATCCTTTCATATGTTCTTGAACACAAAGAAAAAGGCAGTCTTGCCGCAGAGAAGATGTCCCGGTATAAAGCAAATATAAAAAAGGAAGCTGATGAGAGATACAGCCGAAAAGCGTGCAGTAAAATAATTTCAGCTCTTTTAGAGGAAAGCCTTACAAAGACGGATAATAATATCAGGGATGCTCTGGGCCTTTTATATAACCGGATTCAGGGGGAAGACAGCGGCACTTCTTATGTCACAGCAGACAATGTAAAGTTTGTTAATCATGTATTTAACGGTTTTATGGCCGAAGCTTCTCCATCTGATATCACCGTTTTTAATACAGATAAAAATGTGAGGAATGGCTCGGAAACCACCTCAGATGAATGGAAAAAAATAGTAAAAGAGGATTTGCCGGAATTTTTACCTTTTATAGAATCTGCGGTTAATAAAACAGGCAAATCAATATACAGGACCGATCCCCTGCTTTTTATTTCGCTTATGAGAAGAGAATCAGCTTTTGATCCCGAAGCTGTTTCCAGTGTGGGGGCAGCAGGATTAACCCAGATAATGCCCTATACCGCAAAAGACCTCGGGCTCAAAAATATTTATATGACGGATTATTACAAAAAAGCGGGAGAATACCTGAGAAAAGAGCAGAGGCTTGGTTCCAGGGCAAAGAAAATGCTTTTAAAAATAGAAACATCCGGTGATATACAAATTGCAGAAAGAGCCAGGGAATTAATGCTGCAGTCCTTTAAGGCCGGGGATGAAAGAAAAAAACTTTATAAAAAATATAAAGAAGAGCTGTTAAAAAATAAAAAAGATGAGCGTCTCAACCCTGCAAAAGCAATTGAATCCGGCTATATTTATTTTTCAAGGCTGATGAAATCCCAGGATGGAGATATAAGCCTCGCTCTTGCCTCCTATAACGCAGGACCCGGAAGAGTAAGACAGTACAAAGGGATTCCTCCCTATGAAGAGACTGTTAAATTCAGAAACCGTGTTCTTCAGTTTTATAAAGACTATCTCGACAGACTCAAGAAATAGTTATTCCCTGCCAGATATAACCCAATTTATTTTTTTTAAGTGTTTACCTTAATTTGTCGATTTGTTGACAAAGAGGGTGAATTCGCATGTGCTTTTTATCCCTCTAATGCCGCCTTTTTACTGGCGGGTATTCCAAGTAAAAACAAGTATTCAAGTTTAAGGCCAGAGGATAAAATGAAAAAAATAATTACCGGAATTTTTATTGTCTTGCTTTCTGCCATGACAAGTCAGGCTGTATTTGCCGAAGCAGTCGGGAAGTTTGTTAAAGTAGAAGGCCGTGTGGATATTACGAGACCTGGAAAGGCAGCCGTACCTGCAAAAACAGGAACGGAGATATTTGAAAAGGATATTGTACGGTCAAAAAGTAACTCAAAGGCCGAGATCCATTTTAAAGACGGAAATATTCTGCGGCTGGCCCAGAAGACAAGGGTTGAGATATCCGAATATGTGGTTGATACCAATAAGAGAAGCACCATTTTGAACCTGTTCAGGGGAAAAATTCAGAACAAGGTAAAAAAACTGCTGGGCAGCATATTTGGTGATGATGGGAACCGGTACGAGGTTCATACCCGCACAAGTGTCTGCGGCGTAAGGGGAACCGACTTTTTTATGACCTACCAGAAGGGAGTCAGTGGTGCTACTTTCAGGGAAGGTTTTGGATATGCATATAACAGAAGCGAACCGGACAACGTCGTTGAGGTACAGGCAGGCGAGTCGATGATAATACCGGGTGCTGCTGCACCGCCTGTTGTCAGAGCTGCCAGCGATGAAGAAATAGAACAGCTGGAGGAAGAAACCACTCCTGCTGAAGAAGAGGCTGCAGAAGAAGATGATGACTCTGCAGAAGATGATAACAGCGGCGGAGAAGAGGAATCTGCAGGAGAAGAAGAGAGCGCAGGAGATGAGGAAAGCGTTTCAGAGGATGAAGAAGCAGACGAATCGGAAGATGAAACAGCTGAAGAAAGCGGAGAGGAAGACTCTGAACTGGGCGAAGAAGAATCAGCAGATGACAGTGATTCTGCTGCTGAAGAAGATACGGAGTCAGCGGAGGAAAGCGATGGTGACTCCGAAGCTTCTGATGATGATTCAGCCGTCGCAGAAGATTCTGCATCTGAAGATAGCGGCGGAACGGCCGATGAGGATTCGGCCGCAGCTGAAGAAACCGAAGTTGCAGAAAGCGGAGACTCAGATTCCGGTGCTGCAGCTGAGACCGACGGCACAGGTGATGCCGGTGTGGAAAGCGATGGCGCAGCGGAAGCAGATACTGCAAGCGCAGGAGATACAGGGGATGCGGCGCCGGCTGCTGAAAACGCTGATGCTCCGGATGCAGTTATTGAAGGAGATGCCGGCGCGGCAGAAGTCGTATCGTCCGGAGATTCTGGAGCTGTTGAAGGCGGAGTGCCTGAGGCCGATGTGTCAGGTGATCTGGGTGATACAGGCGGAAGCTTTAGTGTTGATGAGACCCTGCCGACAGATCCCGGTACTGATCCAAATGCTGTACCTGCAGTTGATGGAGGCGGCAGTGATCCTGTCGTTGAAATAACTCCGGTTGCGGATGACCCGGTGGACTCTGGTGAAAGTACTGCTCCGGAAATCCCCCAGGAGGTTCCGGAGACCATACCGGAAGTTCAGGAACCCACCGAAATAGCCCTTATTACAGTAAATGCAGATAAAGGCAAAATGTTCGGTCTTGCGGCGGGTACCTTCAGCAGAGGAGAGTATATTCTTCCCAGAACCTCTGATCCATTTAAAAACAGTATCGAGAGCAGAACAGAAGCTGCAACCTATGAATATGATTACTTTATTGATGATAACGGGAACTCTATATGGGGCTTTGCAGAACAGGAAGAATCGGACCCCGACACTGATACCGATACTTATACTATGTATACCTATCAGCCTGATGGAACCATGCTTACGGAAACAGATAGTGAAGATGACTTTATCCCCAATATAGTTGAAGACTCATGGGATACGAATCTTTCTTTAGCTGATATCATTCTTGGAAATATACCTGCAGGCTATGAAGAACGTTATTCAGTTTCAGTCAGTTCAACGTCTATTGCAGAAGCCGGCTCTTTTAGCGGGACAGTATCCGGGCTGCTCTCAGATTTCTGGGCTGCAACTGAATCAGCCCCTGTATCAATATCTCTAAGCGGCGAATTCAGTCCGGTACAGGATGCCGGCCTTTTCTCATCCGAGATAGGAGGTTTGATTCCGGAAGGCGGAGCTTATTTTGGGAATATTTCAGGGCTTTCAGCTAATGCGGAAGGTTCAATCAATGCCCTGTATATTAATCCTGATGGGACAAAAGTCGGTATTCTCAAGGCTGATTTTAGCGGCTCTGTTAATTCAGCAGACAATACATGGGAATCAACAGGGTTACTTTATTCAGATTCCGATTACCTGACAGTTAACACAGGTACTGTAACTGATGATAACTTTACCGATATGATCGATTACGGGTATCTTGAACTTGAAAATATGACTGGCCGTTTCAGCGGAAGCAGCGAGGTAAATATAGAGAACCACGGGTCGGGAAATATCAGCTACATAAGAGGATATAATGACTGGGGTATTTTTGACATGGTTCTTGGCGGACAGAGCTATTATGGTACTGCTGCAAGTTCCTGGTCAGGTTCACTCAAAGGTTTTGGAATGTTCGGTGAATTTACCAGTGATGCTTCAGAACTGCTGGGTGACGGGGGTATCTGGGTCGCCGATTTAACAGCCGGCACCTGGTCAGGCGACGGAATATCTGCACAGGTAAGCGGTGAATTTTTAACCATGACCAAGAGGGGAACAATAGAAGGTTCTCTCATTGGTTCAGCATCCTTAACGGACAGCTGGCAGGCAGTTTCACAGGGGGCATGGCAGAAGACAGAAGATATCCTGTTCGCCAGCAGCCTGGAGGGCGGGATATTTTATCTGAGTTCCCAGAATGCAGGCAGATCTGAAAATACTTCGGACGGAAGCCTTTATGAATACCGTTATAATGAAGCCGGTCTCAGCGGTAACTCTACCTACTATAATGCTGCGGCAGGTCAGAATATTTATGTAAATGTAAACGCAATGTCCTTTGATGGAGGCAATGCTCAATATTTTACGGAAAAATATATCTATAACAGCGGCGATTCCATCTTTGTTTCATATGATTCGGATTATGAAACCCCGGTTGATCCTTCAGACCTTGCAGTTCCGCCTTCCGGTGTTACCTGGGATTATAATAACTCATGGGTTGAATACAGCATGTGGCAGGATGGCTGGATGGACGGTATTATGGGCGGACTGGATAACCTCTGGGCCGCTTCTTCAGGCAGTCCCGCGGGCATTACTTTTTTAAGTCATTATGAGGTTCCGTCTTATTTAACATCCGATCAGCCGGTTATTTTCTATAATGACCTTGAAAGCTATAATCCCTATGATGGGAGTGATACAACCGCCCTTGACGGGGGAGGTGCCTATTCAGGATTTTTGGGAGGCGTTATCGCTTCTCCGGATGTAACAGGCAGCATTTATGCAATATATATTGATCCCGATAACCGAGCCGGTGTCCTTACTGGTGAAGTGAACGGAACAGCTGACAGTGCATACGGCATATGGAAAACAGAAGAAGACGCTACAATATATCCCCTACAGCTTTACTCAAGCTTAAATGCGACAGCAGACAGCCTTTTAAATGATATCAGGCAGAAAGATTATTATTTCTGGGGAGATCTTAAGGGTGAATTCTCAGATTCTGGATATTTTGAAGGCGGCGGGCAGATACATAACCGGTATATTGAAACCGAGCCGTGGGGTGTCTGGCAGGCTGTAATTGGCGGCGAATTTACAGGAACACCAACCGGTGACTGGTCGCTTGATATTGATCATGTAGAATATGATCAGGGAACAGATGCTGCTGCCGGCGGTATAATTGCAAGATACAGCGCAGATGGCACATGGTCCGGCAGCGCAATAGACAGCAGTATTGTCGGCGCCTGGGTTGACCTGGAAGATTCAACAGTCGGTATTTCGTCAGGAAAGATTATCGGGATATATGATCAAAGCAGTACGACATGGCAGGCATCAGGCACAGGTGCCTGGTTATCACCGGGAGAGTTAATTACAATGGCGTCCGGTTCGCCCGGAATCCTGACATCTCTTGATATTCCGGCCTTTGAGATTGGAAAAGCAACGCTTTCCGGAAATCTGGGGACTTCTTTTTCTGTAAAAATGAATGATGTGACCTTTTTTAAATCTTCAACAGGAGATGCTCCGAAAATTTGGGCCACCGGGAATATTAGCGGAAATTATACAGCGGTTCCGTTGTATCAATCTGTTTTTCTGAGCGGTGACGGACTAAGAGCATATTTTAATATTAAGAAGTGGGATAATAATTTATGGGGAGCTGATATTTCATACGAATACGGGGCTCTCAATAGAACAGATATAACAGGTACTGCTGCATATATTGAATTAAGCGGTGTTGCGGGAGGCAGCTACAGCAGCACATCGGGTACTTTTATCGGTGAAGGCGCTGGTATTGTAAGGGAAGTTTCTCCCCCTCTTATGACAATAGATAATGGAACATTAATGGGCATTACCCAGGGCACCCATGTAATGGGTGAATACATACTTCCAAAATCCATTGATCCTCACAGGTCCGGCTTTGTTAAAAGAATAGAAGATGCGATCTATGAGTTCGATTACTTTGAAATTGATGACGGGAACGGCGGAACCGTTTTTATAAGAGGATTTGCCGAACATGAAACCTCTGATCCCGAAGCGTATACCATGTACCAGTTCCTTCCGGACGGAACTCTTATTACGGAAACAGGAAGCTATGATGATTTTTCACCTGAAATTACAGAAAGTACCTGGACTGATGAGCAGGATTTTTTAAGTACCATGCCCTCAGGTTATTATGAAAGGTTCTATGAAGAGGATAATAATGCAACCTCCATAATAAAAACGGGAAGCATTTCAGGTTATATTTTGGGTGTTTCTACAGAGCTGTGGAGTGCAACTGAAGCTAATCCCTCAGAAATATCCTTTGTAAATGACTACACCTCTTCGGGAGAGTCTATCGCACTTTTCATGTCAGGTATATCAGGATCATTTACTGACGGCGGAACATATTCAGGCTTTTTCAGCGGAAATCCTGAAACTGCAACAGGCTTTATTAATGCCCTTTATATCAGCCCTGACGGAAACAGTCTTGGGATACTAAAAAGCGACTTCATCGGGGATACTGATGAAATAACAGGCGACTGGATTTCCTTAATGTATCCTGATGTTATGTCTACAAATCCTGTTGATGTTACCAATGCCAATTTCTTAGAAAATGTGAAGGACGGATATCTTGAGATAGAGAGACTGACAGGCTCTTTCAGCGGAAACACTGAGGTAAGCATAAAGAGCAATGGATTCGGAAATTTCTCATTCATTAGAGGCCAGGACTGGGGGATTTATAATATGGCATTTGGCAATGCCGGATATGATGAAACAGCCTTGGCAGGGTCATGGACAGGAGCTGTAACTGGCTTCGGTATGTTCGGAGAATACCAGAATGATCTGCAGGAGTGGGTTGCTGACGGCGGTATGTGGATGGTTGATATTGCAGCCGGCACCTGGCAGACCGATGAGATATCGGCCCAGATAGCAAACGGACGGTTTTTAACAATGACCAAGGGCGGTGAGATTGAAGGCCTTCTCACGGGTCCGGGCGGGGTATCCGGTGACTGGGCTGCTGTGTCTCAGGGTGTGTGGCAGAAGACATATGATCTTGAGTTCAGCAGCAGTATTGACGGAGAAACATATATTGCCAGGTCACAGGACGGAGGCAGTTATTCCATGGCTGACAGTCTGAGTGTTTATAATTATAATTATGATCTCTACAGTCATGAAGCCTGGTATCACCACTATAATGCAGAAGCTGGCACAGACACGTACTTCCAGATAAATGCAAAGGATTTTGACGGGACCACGGCGGATTTTTACTCACAGAAATGGGTCTATGATCATGATACCATGGAATTTATCAGCTATGATGCCGGTATATGGGATTCAAGTGTTCCGCTGCAGGACATAGGGGAAAACCCGTTTACCTACACCGGTATAAACTGGGATTATCAAGACGGGCCATGGACCGATTACGGTGTATATAATGCCGGGTGGTTTGAAGGTATTCTGGGTGGTCTTGACAGCCCCTGGGGTGCAACCTCCTCCAGTCCGGCAAATATTACTCTTTTAGGCTTCCAGGAAGCACCATTTTATATAACATCAGATCAGCCTGTTATATTTGCAGTCGGAATAGAAAGCACTAATCCCATGGACGGAACCCTTACAACCTTTGACAGCGGAGCCTATTCAGGTTTTATGGGCGGATTGCTGTCATCTGCTGTAACAGGAAAAATATATTCCTTATATGTAGATCCTGACAATAATGCAGGTATCCTTATCGGTGATATTCAGGGAAGTGCAGACAGAGCTGCAGGGACATGGCAGGCTGACGGAGGAGTTTATCCCCTGCAGCTGTATGCAGGGCTCACTGCTCCTTCTGCCCTTGAGAACAGCCTGAATGATATGGAATACCATTTCTGGACTGACTCCTATTCTCAGATGGATTACAACAGCGGTTTTTTTGATACATACGGATCAAATATGGGTACTCTTAATGCCGGCAGCGGTAATTTCTCTAACAGGAGCATAACAGGTCAGCCCTGGGGTGTATGGCAGGCAGTTGCGGGCGGATCTTATTCAGGCACACTGGAAAGCACATGGTTTTTCAGTATTAATCAAACGGAAAAGGATGATTTCGGAAATGTTTCCGGCATGATGGCAAAATTCGGAGTTACTGACAGCCCATGGTCAAACAGCCAGATAGATTCCGATGTGCTGGGTTCCTGGGTTGACCTTAATGATGCTGTTGTCGGTGTAATGTCAGGAGAGATCCTTGGAACATATGACCCGAATGATGCCTATTCAGGCTCATGGCAGACAGTTGGAAATGGTGTGTGGATAAGTGCAGAGCGTCTGCTTGAACTGGCTGCTACAGATGCAGGCAGGGCAAGTCTTGCGGAACTGAATATCCCGGCATTTGAGATCGGCCGGACGACTCTTTCGGGAACCAGCGGTGATACAACTGTTTCTGTAACAATGAATGACGTAGTATTCCTGGCTGCCGCAACAGGAGAGTCTCCCAAAATATGGGCAACCAGTGGTGTCAGCGGGACTTACAGCGCAAACCCTGCAGAGCAGTCAATTTCTATTAATGATACAAACTATAATATCTACGGGAGTTTTGATATTAAAAACTGGGATGCCGCGAATAATAAATGGGCGGCTGATGTGTCCGGAAGCGGGATGCTCCAGAGAACGGACAACAGCAATACTGTTAATGTCAATTTCAACGGAGTTGCCGGCGGTACCCACACGGGCGGAACCTCAGGTACTTTTTCCGGTGAAGGTGCAGGCGTTGTAAGAACCACAAATTATTAACCGTTAATATACTGCGCAGGGTTATTTGCTCTCTGTGCAGATTTTTTAATTATAGATAAAAAGCCTGTTTTTTAAAGAACAGGCTTTTTGTTTTTCCGGTTCTTTTTTATTTTTCCTGTCTATAACTTTATCTTTTTTATGTTTTAGAATCTGGTTTTCTTGACAATAAAATCCAAATAAGAAATTATATTCGTTTTCAAAATCCACAAGCCAAGCAAAACAGGAGGTTCGGGAGATGACCGATAATGTTGTAATAAAATCCGACTTGCAGGAACTTAATCTTGTAAGAAGAGGAAAAGTCAGGGATGTTTATGAAATAGAGGACAAGCTGCTTATAGTGGCAAGCGACCGCATGTCCGCGTTTGATGTTGTTATGGATGACCCTATCCCGGACAAGGGAAAGATTTTAACCGCAATATCTGTTTTCTGGTTTGATAAACTTGAGTCTGTTATCGAAAACCATATTATATCCACCAATCCTGACGAATATCCCGAACCCTGTAAAAAATATAAAGATCAGCTGAAAGGCCGCAGCATGCTTGTTAAAAAAGCAGAGCCTCTCCTTGTTGAGTGTATTGTAAGAGGTTATATATCAGGGTCCGGCTGGAGCAGTTATAAAAAGGATGGAACAGTCTGCGGAATTTCTCTTCCCCAGGGCCTTAAGGAATCGGAAATACTTCCCGCGCCGATATTCACCCCGTCAACAAAGGCCGAGCAGGGAGAGCATGATGAAAATATTTCCTTTGAAAAGGCTGCAGATATCCTTGGAAAAGAGACGGCAGATAAAGTCAAAGAGGTAAGTCTTCAAATTTATGAGACCGGAAGAAAATTTGCCGCAGAAAAAGGCATAATAATTGCCGATACAAAATTTGAGTTCGGGTTCTGCGGTGATAAGCTCATCCTTATTGACGAAGTTCTTACACCGGATTCATCACGTTTCTGGCCGATGGATACCTATAATCCGGGCGGTGCTCAGAAGAGCTTTGACAAACAGTACCTCAGGGATTACCTGAACGGTCTTGACTGGCCTAAAACTCCGCCTCCGCCTCCGCTTCCTGAAGAAATCGTTCAGCAGACCAGGGCCAAATACCTTGAAGCCCTTGAAAGATTAACAGGTAAAGGCCTGGATTAAATGGACCGGAAATTCATCATATGTTTTATAGATGATTCTGACTTTGAGCATGACATGGTCAGAAATGAAATAGCTCCCTCGGACAAAAGGGTGGAGTTTGTTCAGGCCTGTACATTTGATGAAGCAGTAGAAAAACTGGAGGGAAGAGCGCCGTCGCTCTTCCTTCTTGATCTCTGGGGGCAGGATATGGATGTTGCCGATCCTTTTATAACCCCCAAAGAAGAGCTTGAAAAGCTTGCCTCCGGGTTCAATGATCTTGATTATGTTTATGACGGTCTTGATACCTTTGAAGGCGATAAAACAAACGAATATCTCAAGCGTATTTTTTCTATCGTGGACAGCTGGAGAAACCTGTTTGAGCTTGCCTGTTCAGGAGTGGGTCAGAACAATAAATACGGCCTTTCAAATATTAAGCGTGTCAGAGAAGAGTTTCCCGGTGTGCCTGCAGTCTTTTATACCAGAAAGTCGCTTATAAATGATGCTGTCCAGATGATAAAGGCAGAAACAGACGGGCTGTTTATAAAGCCGACCGGAAAAAATGATGATGACACCAGGCGCCTCACCCGGGAGTTTGCCCCTGAGTTAATTGCCGCCCTCATAAAAAAGATTAAAAAATAGGTCAGGCATACGCCTTGATTTTTTAATTTTTACTCCTATCTTTCCCTGTGTAAGTCTATGGGAATAAAGGTTTGCTAAGTCTTCGAAAAGAATTTAAAAAATATTTAAAAGTCCTGCAAATCCTGCCTTGACAAACCAAATCGGATGCTTAACGTTAGTTCGGTTTTTCTCAAGCCTTTCATTAAGAAATCAATAAGGAGTCAGTTTTAGTAGCCATGAGCGAAAATTTTTCGGAAAAAGGTAAAAAAATAGATATTAAGGTAGACGACACGGAAGCGGCTGAAAACATAGCGCCCGAAAAAGATGAAACCTCAAAAGATATTCCGCTGGAAGAAATGTCACCGGATGAGCTTATCAAAAAGGTAGAAGAGGTTAAGGAAGAATCAAAGGAAAATTATGATAGATACCTCCGCTCTCAGGCGGAAATGGACAATATCATAAAAAGAAACAAAAAAGAAAAAGAAGATTTAATAAAGTATTCAAATGAAAGTTTGATCAAAGACCTGCTTCAGGTAATTGACAATCTTGAAAATGCTTTAAACCACTCAGAAAATGAAAACTCATTAAATGCTCTGGTTGAAGGGGTTGAACTGACACTCAAAGGACTGAAGGATACTCTCGCAAAGTCCGGGCTGGAAGAAGTTAAAACCCTTGGAGAGGAGTTTGACCCGTGTTTTCATCACGCTGTTCAGCAGGAAGAAAGCGACAGTGTTGAAAAGGGTAAAATTCTCAAGGAATTCCAGAAGGGCTATGTTCTGAATCAGAGACTGATAAGGCCGGCAATGGTTGTTATCAGTAAGGGGAATGATGCTGACGGCAGCCGGCCTGAAACCTTCCAGGGCTCATGTGAAGAATAATATATACTGTAAAGGGGTATAAGGAGGACGAAATGGGAAAAATAATAGGAATCGATCTAGGTACTACAAATTCTTGCGTAGCTGTAATGGAAGGCGGTGATCCCGTTGTTATTGCCAACCAGGAAGGAAGCAGAACTACACCTTCAATAGTTGCTTTTACCGACAAAAATGAAAGGCTGGTAGGCCAGGTGGCAAAACGTCAGGCTGTTACCAACCCTGATAATACGGTTTTTGCTGTAAAAAGACTTATCGGAAGGAAATTTGAATCTCCGGATGTTCAGAAGGATGTAGGAATACTTCCATACCAGATAACAAAGGCTACAAACGGCGATGCACAGGTAACATGCCGAGAAAAAGACTACAGCCCTGCAGAAATTTCATCTATGATCCTGGCTAAAATGAAACAGACTGCTGAAGACTATCTTGGCGAGCCGGTAACAGAAGCAGTTATTACTGTTCCTGCTTACTTTAATGACAGCCAGCGTCAGGCAACCAAGGATGCAGGCCGGATTGCAGGTCTAAAAGTAGAAAGAATAATAAATGAGCCTACCGCAGCATCACTTGCATACGGTCTCGATAAAAAGGGCGACAAAAAAATCGCAGTATTTGACCTTGGCGGCGGTACCTTTGATATTTCAATCCTTGAAATAGGCGACGGTGTTTTTGAAGTTAAATCAACCAACGGCGATACACACCTTGGCGGTGAGGATTTTGATAACAGGATAGTTAACTATCTTGCTGACGAGTTCAAGAAGGATCAGGGTATTGATCTTAAGACAGACAAAATGGCTCTCCAGAGACTCAAAGAAGCCGCAGAAAAGGCTAAAATGGAGCTGTCAGGTTCTGCAGAAACAGACATCAACCTGCCCTTTATCACAGCAGATGCAAGCGGACCCAAGCATCTTAACATCAAGCTTTCAAGAGCAAAACTGGAAAGCCTTGTTGATGACCTGATTCAGAGAGTTGTTAATCCCTGTAACCTGGCCCTCAAGGATTCCGGCTTCAGCGCAAGTGAAATCGATGATGTAATTCTTGTCGGCGGTATGACAAGGATGCCCAAGGTACAGGAAAAGGTTAAGGAAGTATTCGGTAAAGAGCCCAGCAAGGGTGTTAACCCGGATGAAGTTGTTGCAATAGGCGCAGCAATCCAGGGCGGTGTTTTAACCGGTGATGTAAAGGATGTTCTTCTTCTTGATGTTACTCCTCTGTCACTTGGTATCGAAACCCTCGGCGGTGTATTTACCAAACTGATTGAAAAGAACACAACCATCCCCACTAAAAAGAGCCAGGTATTTTCGACCGCTGCCGACAACCAGCCGGCAGTTGAAATTCATGTTCTTCAGGGTGAAAGGGAGATGGCCGCCAATAACAAGACACTTGGCAGATTCCAGCTTGTGGGAATTCCGCCGGCACCAAGAGGAATGCCTCAGATTGAAGTAACCTTTGACATTGATGCCAATGGTATTGTAAGTGTATCTGCAAAGGATATGGGAACCGGCAAAGAGCAGTCAATCAAAATTACTGCTTCAAGCGGTCTTTCTGAAGACGAAATAGATCAGCTCGTAAAGGATGCAGAAATGCATGCTGACGAAGACAAGAAGAAAAGAGAGCTTGTTGATGCCAAAAACATGGCAGACAGCCTGATCTATACAACTGAAAAATCCCTCAAGGAAGATGCAAAAGATCTTGATGAGGCATCAAAGTCAGCAATTGAAAAATCCATCGAAGACCTCAAAAAGGCAATGGAAACAGATAATGCTGATGAGATCAAACGCCTTACAGAAGAGCTTACACAGGCATCCCACAAGATAGCCGAAGCAATGTACGCAAAGGCAAATGCAGAGCAGCAGGCTCAGCCGGGCGCAGATGGCGGTGCAGAGCAGGCTCAGGATGACGATGTTGTAGATGCTGACTTTGAGGAAGTTGACAAGGACAAGAACTAGTGATTTGTAAAAATCCGTCTATAAAAAAGGCTGTTCTCACCTTTATGGTGGGAATGGCTTTTTTCTTTTCTGCCTGCCAGACAGGCCAGGTTGGATCAGGGGCCGGCCGGTCGTTAACCGGATATTCGGGGGCGGTGGCAGATTATGAAGCCGGCAGGTACGAAAGAGCCCTGGATGCCTTTGATAAAATATTAAAAGACAGGCCTAATCATCCGGAAATTCATATGGTCAGGTATTACCAGGCGTTCTGCTATTACTATACCGGTGATAATCAGAAAGCTGTTGATCTTGTTACCGGATGGATAAAGGATAATCCCGACCGGCCCGAGCTGTATAAAATGCAGAAACTCGCAGGGGATGCCAGCAAAGCAGCCGGCCAAACAGTGGATGCATGCAGCTGGATGCTTGATTCTCTAAAAACCGCAAGCGCTTCCGGCGTATCCGGAAGCGTACAGAAATTTATATCTGACAGTATTTATGATCTGATTGCCCAGGGAAGCGAAGATGATCTTAAACAGATAAGAACACTCGATAGTATAACCCCCTTTCTTTCTTCCATTTATCTGAAACAGGCAGAGATCGCCCTTGATGATGAGCGTTATCAGGAGGCAAAAAAACTTGCATCCCTCTCAATCCGTGTTGCGGGAGCCAACAGTCAGCCTGAACTGGAGGGCAAAGGCCGCGAGTTTCTGGATCTGATTGAAGCAAAGATAAAAGAAAAAGGTATAGCTGATGTAAAAGAGAAACAGTTAATAGGCTGTCTTCTTCCTCTGCAGGGCAAATATTCCCTTTTTGGGGAAGAATATTTAAACGGTATTCAGCTTGGAATGGATATTTTCAATTCTTCAAATGAAGATGTTTATATTGAGCTGATTGTAAAGAATACAAACGTATCGTCAGAAGATACGCTGAAAGCCGTAGAAGAGCTTATAAAAGATAATGTTATCGCCATTATAGGCCCCGTTGCAATGTCATCTTCCACTGCTGCGGCAAAAAAGGCCCAGGAGCATGGTGTCCCGATAATTACCTTTACCCAGAAGGAGAACATCATAGAGGAAGGGAATATGGTGTTCCGTAATTTTCTCACGCCTTCCAGTGAAATTAATACGCTTCTTAAAAAGGCAGTTAATGACTACGGAATGACCCGCTTCGGTATCTTTTATCCGGAGACTACCTACGGTAAAAGCTTAATGGAGCTCTTCTGGAATAAAGTTGAAGAAATGGGCGGTGAGATAACCGCTGTTGAATCCTACAATGCAAAGGATACGGATTTTTCGGACGGCATAAAAAAGATGGTAGGGCTTTACTATCCCAGGCCTGAATCCCTGTTTAAAAAATTAAAAGCCGAAAAGCTTGCCAGGCTGGAAAAAATTAAATCAAAACTGATTGAAGAGTCATCAGGTGAATCCGACGGTCAGTTAACAGGGGCCGGCCTTTCTGGTACAGCAGAAGCTGTGACGGCTATTGAAACTGTTAAGCCGGAAACAACAGCATCTAATGAAGCAATGGAGGAAGAAGCGGAAGATCCTTTATCAGAGCTCCCTGATGAAGCAGCAATTGAGGAGGAAGCAAAGACAGACCCGATAATTGATTTTGATGCAGTTTTTATACCTGATGACAGCCAGAATATTGCACAGATTGCACCGCAGTTTCCCTTTAACGGTATTTTTAATGTTCCATTTTTAGGCACCAGGGGATGGATGTCCGATGAGCTGATAAACTCTACATCAGAGTATCTCCAGTATGCCATGTTTCCTGTCGGTTTTTTTGCTGATGAGGATTCGGAAATGGTGGAACGCTTTGTAGAAAAATACAGGGCAGCCTACGGCAAAGAGCCGGGCCTCCTTGCTGCGACCGGATACGATACAATTAAGATGATAAGAGAAGTTTTAAATGTGCGTGATATAGCAACACGTTCTGATTTTAGAGATGCTCTTGAAGAATATGATATGTATGAGGGTGTTACAGGGGATATATCTTTTGATAACCGGGGTGAAGTTGAAAAGACACCCCGGCTTCTTATGGTTTTCGGCAAAAAGTTATATATGATTGAGTAGAGCTTTTATACCTCTACTCATCATTCTTATCTTCATCCTCGTCTTCGTCGTCTTCCTCTTCCTTTTTGTCGGGCTTTGCAAAACGGGCAACAATAATTCCCAGTTCATACAGGATTATCAACGGTACCGCCATAATGCACTGTGTTGTGGGGTCCGGCGGTGTAAGTATTGCAGAAATAAGAAAGAACAGCAAAATTGCATATTTTCTGTTCTTTTTCAAAAAAGGAACTGTCACAATCCCCAGCTTTGACAGGAAAAACATTACTACCGGAAGTTCAAATACCAGTCCGAATGCAAGAAGGAGTCTTGAAGCAAGAGAGAAATACTCTTTTACCGAAGGCATTGCCGTGATGGTTTCGGTCTGAAAGCCCAGGAAAAACTGGAATCCGTATGGGAAAACAACATAGTAACCGAATAATGCGCCCCCCACAAAAAGTATTGTGGATGTAATAACAAAGGGAACTACATATTTTTTTTCATTATCATAAAGACCGGGCGCAATAAATTTCCATGCCTGGTAGAATAACACCGGAGAAGTGGCGAGGACTGAAGCAATAAGAGCTGTTTTAAGATTTGTAAAAAAGGGCTCCATAAGACTTGTGAATATCAACGTCTGCCCCTCAGGCATCTGCTTGATCAGCGGCGCCATTAAAAACCCGTACAAATCCTCGGCAAAATAAAAGGCAACGGAAAAGGCAATACCTATTGCAATAAAGGAGTATATGAGCCTTTTTCGCAGTTCTTCAAGGTGACTCATAAAGGGCTGTTTTGATTCTTCACTCATTTGGAGGAGTCTCCTTCTTTTCTGTTTCAGTATCCGGATTTTCATCCGTATCAGCAGGCGCGGCTTCTTCTGCTTCCGACTCCGGGGTTTCCTCTTCGTCAGCGTCTGCCATGGCTGCATCAGGGGGAGCTTCTTCATCTTCATTCTCAATGGATTCCTTAAAATCGTTTATGGTATCCATTGTCTCATCTTTAATAGTTTTGATCTCTTCGTCCAGGTTGAAGCTGTCCTTGATTTCCTGTGAAGCCTTTTTAAACTCAGCCAGTCCTTTACCAAGGGCCTTTGCCAGGTCAGGCAGTTTGCTCGGGCCTATTACCACCAGAGCAATGACCATGATGACCATCAATTCTGTCATTCCAATGCCAAACATAGTATTTCCTTATTTAAAGTTATATTTCCTTAATCAATGCCGTTTCATCACAATCAGGGAATTTCGGGCATTTCAGACAGTCCGACCAGACCTTATGGGGAAGTTCGGATTTGTCGACAATGTGAAAACCCAGTTTTTCAAAATACTTCGGGACATAGGTCAGTGTAAATAGTTTTTTTAGACCAAGTGCCCTTGCTTCCTCAAGACATTTTTCTACCAGCATGACACCGTAATTGTGTCCATGATATTCTTCGATAACTGCAAGGGATCGTATCTCTGCCAGGTCTTCCCAGCACAGCCCCAGAGCGCAGGTTGCTATAATTTTACCGTCATCTTCACAGTAAATATAAAAATCTCTCAGATGTTCATACAGCTCGCTCAGGGACCGGGACAGAAGAACGCCTTTGTTTCCGTAATTATTAAGTATCCGCTGAATATCAGCTACTTCATGTACAAATGCTTTTCTAATCATTTTTAATTATCAACCTTTTTGACAAGACCCTTGTAGCCTGTATCTTTTTTTAGCCTGCTCAGGGTTTCAGCAGCTTCACTGTATCCTGCAAATTTTCCGCACATAATCCTGTAGGTTTTTTTCCCGTTTACAGTTGCCCCATAATAATAAGCATCGTAGCCCTTATCAACAAGTTCTTTTACGAGTTTGCCGGCGCTTTCCCGGTCACTGATGGATGCAATCTGGACGGTATAAAATTCACCCTCAGGCCTCTGCTGTTTTACGGCAGGCTGATCCTGATCTTTTTCTGTAGCTGTTATCTTTTTCCTGATCGGCTCTGATGTTTCATCCCTTGCAAGCGTTACTTCATGAGAAGGCTCTTCCTTTTTGGGCGGCGGAGGCATTCTCTTTTTAACTTCATTTTTTTTGCTTTCAAGCCTGTCATAAAAATCAAATTTCGATTCTTCATCCTCTGGTGTTTTGTATTTGTATTCATCCTCTTCCTTGGCAGTTTCCTCCGTCACACTGGAAAAGGGGTTTTTAAATTCTTTTACAAAATCGGGAAGCAGTCCTCTTCCCACAAAGATTCCGAGCACAAACACCCAGGTTAAAAGAAACAGCAGGAACATTATCCATAGAAAAAGCGATACGGGCTTAAGTTCAAAACATATTTTTTTAGGCCCTTTTTTTGTTTTTGCTTTTGCCATATTGTAAGGTTACATTTTCTCCGGTGCACTTACACCCAGAAGACTCAGTCCGTTTCTTATTACTGTTTTTACCCCGGCAATAAGAGCCAGCCTTGCCCTTGTGAGGTTCAGATCCTCTGTTACTATCCTGTTGCCAGAATCCTTTATACCCAGATTGAAATACCTGTGAAAACGTGCAGCAAGGTCAGTCAGGTAATATGTAAGCCTGTGGGCTTCAAATGATCTGCATATATTGTCCAGAAGTTCAGAAAATCCTTCAATGTACCTTATAAGATCAATTTCTTCATCAAGGGTTAAAAGCGCCAGATCTTTTTCATCAAGGTTTAATGATGTATCAACACCTTCGGATTCAGCTTTTCTGAAGATGCTGCAGATCCTTGCGTGGGCATACTGAACATAGTAGACCGGGTTGTCGCTGTCAGCCTTTTTGACCATGTCTATGTCAAAATCAAGAGCGGAATCATGGGTTTTTGTAAGGAAGACAAACCTTGCTGCATCAACATCGACCTCTTCCAGGAGATCCTTCATGGTAACATACTGGCCGGCCCTTTTAGACATCCTTATTTCTTCACCGTCCTTAAAGAGCTTAACAAGCTGAATCAGAAGGACGGAAAGCCACTCCCTGTCAATACCGTTTGCCATTAAGGCCGATTTTACCCTGTTGATATATCCGTGATGGTCAGCTCCCCATATATTGAGAGCTCTTGTAAAACCTCTTTTGTGTTTGTCCAGGTGATAGGAGATATCCGATGCAAAGTATGTATACTGACCGTCCTGTTTTTTGATAACACGGTCCTTGTCATCCCCGTAGGCTTCGGTCTTTATCCACAGCGCCCCGTCTTTTTCGTAGAGCTCTTCTTTTTCCTTCATTTCATCCAAAGCCTTGTTTACAAGTCCCTTTTCAAACAGTTCTGTTTCATTGAACCACACATCAAATTTTACCCTGAACTGTTCAAGATCGTTCTTTATTTCCTGAAGCATTTTTTCCTTGCCGATTTCCGAACAGATGCTGACGGCGCTCTCTTCATTCATTGCCGAAAGATCCTTTAGAGCGCTGATCTCTTTTGCAAGGTCCTGTATATAGTCTCCATGATAGCCGTTTTCAGGAAAAGGATGATCCGGATTCTGCATCTGCAGATATCTTGCATAAATGGACTCTCCCAAAAGGCGAATCTGAACCCCTGCATCATTAATGTAGAATTCCCTTACAACATCATATCCCCTGAACTCAAGAATCCTGCATATGGAATCCCCCAGGGCGGCACCCCTTCCGTGGCCAAGATGCAATGGCCCTGTTGGGTTGGCGCTTACAAATTCTACGAGCACACTTTCATCTTTTTTTTCAGAAGCGCTTCCGTACTTTTCATCAAGTTCAATGATGCTTTTAAGAAGCATAAGCCATTCTCTAGAGCTTATTGTAAAGTTGATGAATCCCGGGCCGGCAATTTCTATTTTTTCAAGAAAACCCTCCGGATCCTTAAAATTATCCACTATAATTTTTGCAATATCCCTCGGGGCTCTTTTCTGAGAAGATGCCAGGGTCATGGGCAGATTGGTGGCAAGGTGACCATGATCTTTATTGTTTGGCATTTCTATAACGTAACCGGGCAGTTCCGTTTCTTTTAAGAGTTCCTGCTCAATGCAGTAACTGATTGTATTTTTTAATAAACTGTTTAATTTTTCCTTCATTTTGTTCCGTATTCCAATTTTTTTGCGAAGCCCAGGATCCAGTACCTGGCCGTCTGCAAAGGTTAAATAAAGTCACTCATTAATAAACTGCCCTGCTGTTTTTAGCCGGAGGAGTTCATTAAACGTATACTCTTTCAAGGCTTAAACCCATTGATAAAAATATTTCATAGGAGATAGTACCGCATAAATCTGCAATATCATCTCCGGTAATGGTTCGGCCCTTCTGAACTCCCATGATAACACATTCATCACCAATCTTTACGTCCGGAATTTCAGTTACATCACAAGCGAGCATGTTCATGCATATATTGCCTGTTATATCTGCCTGGTATCCGTTTATAAGTATTCTGCCTTTATTTGAAAGGCATCTGTGGATACCGTCTGCATAACCTGCAGAGATTATGGCAATCTTCCTTGCACCCTTTGTGTAATAGGTCCTGCTGTAACTTACCGGGGTGTTATCCTCAAAATTTCTTATCTGCAGCACCCTGCTTTTTAAACTCATAACCGGTTTCAGTTCAAGGCCTGTCTTAAAACCGGGGCAGGGCAGTCCGCCGTAAAGCATAATACCCGGACGAACCATATCAAAGTGAGCTTCTTTATAAGCTGCTGTGCCGGCGCTGTTTGCAAGATGATTCAGTTTAAGATTCATCCCGAGGCGTTCAGCCTCGGAAACAGCTGTTTTAAATTTTTCAATCTGTCCCTTTGTAAAGGCTGTATCTTCTTCATCCGCAGAAGAAAGATGAGACATAAGTCCTTCGATTTCAAGGTGTTTTAATCCTGAAATATTCTTTAAAAAATCGGCCGTTTCGTTGCATTTTATCCCCAGACGGCCCATGCCCGTATCTATCTTAATATGGGACTTAACCTGTCTGCCCTTTGATGCTGCTGTTTTTTCAAGTTTTTCAGCCAGGGGCAAATCAAAAATAACCGGAGTAAGTGCATATTTTACCACGGCTTCCATATCTTCATCCGTTTCTGCGCCGCAGAGCAGAATGATCGGCACTTCAATGCCTGCTTTTCTGAGTTCAAGGGCTTCTTTTACAAAGGCAACACCAAGGCAGTACACCCCGTTTTTTACAAGGGTCTCTGATACGGGAACAAGCCCGTGGCCGTAGGCATCCGACTTGACAATCCCCATTATTTTAGTGCCGTTTTCCGTACAGTTTTTTATCTGCTGGAGGTTATGGACAAGGGAGCCAAGATTAACTGAAAGTCTGTTAGGCGATATTACCATTTAAGCCCTGTTTTTACCTTTGCGGTTTCCTGATTAATCATCAATGAAGCCGGAAAATGAAATATCCGTCAGGCAAATGGTTATCCATTTAATAGACGGATATGTCAAATATTAATGTAAATCCTGCATATTAGATATCTGATATTGACAGTCTTATCAAGGGTTATATGGGTAAACATTTGCCTGATGTATCAATTGTAAGACAGAAAAAGGAGGGAGCCTGTCACCTGTTATAATGGAGGCTGGTATTCCGGCTTGAAAAACTCAAAACCTCATATGCTTTCGCTGTAATTTTATCTTGTTAAACTCAAAAAATAGTAATACGATGTACCTGATCTTGTACACATATATATAAAGAGGTTAATAAATGCAAAGTTCCACCATTCATATAAAAGTAAAACCGGAAATAGCCCGAGGCTTAAAGGAGCTGTCCATTAAAAAAGAAACTTCAGTTGGTGAGCTGATCAGAAAGGCAGTTATATCATGTTATCAACTTGATTTATTTGATCTCAGCGAAAAACAGAATCGAGCTCTTGAAGCCTTTCGGGGTGAGTATATCAGCCTGGGAAAACTGGCGGAAGAATTTGGTATGAATATATGGGATATGCGGGAATGGCTGGAAGTACATAATATTTCTCAAAATAATTCATTCATCGAAAGTGACATAAATAATGCCTGATAAAAAATGGGCCTTTGACACAGTCACACTCAGCAATTTTCTTCTGTCAGATTCAATCAATATCCTTGAAAACAGGTATAAACACAGGGCAGTAATAACGACCCAGGTTCTGGATGAACTTTCTGCTGGAACTGCCAAATATCCGGACTTTACTATGATTGATACCCTTATTGAGAAGAAGGTGTTTAGTATTTGTGTTCTGAGCCATAAAGAACGTCAGGCCTATGTTGATCTATGCGGGCACCTTGGTAAAGGCGAGGCGTCATGCATTGCAGCAGCCAAAGAACAGGGCTTGATAGTCGTTACTGATGACAGGGCCGCGAGAAGGTATTGTTCACAGGCAGGCATAGCTGTTACCGGGACTATCGGTATTATTAAGGCATCCCTTCATGAGGGAAAGATAAGTGTAAGTTTGGCAAATAGTATTCTAAAGAAAATGACAGGCTTCGGTTTTTATTCTCCGGTTAGAAAGATTGATGACCTTTTATAAGAAAATCATGGGGTCGGTCTCTAATTTTTGCCATTAAGAAGATAGATAATTAATGGTGCTATATAGGAGATGGTATCATAGCAGAAATTATCTTTACCACAGAGTTGATTAAATGATATATGTCTTCAAATATCTTTTGAAATGAATTTTATTATTTTGAATTCCAACTGTGTATCAAATTTATTAAATCAGTATCAGTTTTTTACTACCACTCCTTATGAACAGCGAGGTTGCAGTAAAACTAAAGAGTCTTCAAAAGGAGGTAAGTATGGCAACCGCCGAACAAGTTAAATCATTGATAAGATCTCATCTCAACGATGATGCTGAGCGATTTTATTCGATTGCTTTGCAGGTGGCTGCGCATGAGGCCAAGCAGGGACATACCGCTCTGGCTCATGACATCCGTAATATTGTAGACAATGCGCGAAAAACTAAAGGCGCAGTAGTTCTTCGTTTCCCAAAAGAAATGCTTGGATTGGTTATGTCTGAAAATCCGAGTATATCCAGGGCAGCGCTTGTCATTCCTACAAGTCTTGAAGAACGTATCATGCGGATAATTCATGAATACAAGCAGCAAAACAAATTAAAATATCATGGCCTGAGCAATCGGCGTAAAGTGCTGCTAATTGGTCCTCCAGGTACCGGTAAAACAATGACCGCAAAGGTGCTTGCCTGTGAGTTACATCTACCGCTGCATACTATTCAGGTAGACCGCCTGGTAACAAAGTTTATGGGAGAAACCAGCTCAAAACTTCGCCAGATATTCGATCTTATTCAGAATGAAACCGGAGTTTATTTTTTTGACGAATTTGATGCCATAGGCGGAGAACGCTCTCTTGAAAATGATGTGGGTGAAATGCGAAGGGTGCTGAACTCTTTTCTGCAGTTCATTGAACAGGATTCGTCGGACAGTCTAATAGTTGCGGCAACCAACAGTCCAAAGCTTTTGGATCGGGCACTTTTCAGAAGGTTTGATGATGTTATGTATTATGAGCAGCCAACTGATGATGACCGCAAGCGATTGATAGCAAATGTTCTGGGTAACTATTTGTGTCCTCGCCCTGCCTGGAAAAAAATCATTCAGGAGAGCAGCGATTTGAGCCATGCGGAAATTGATCTGGCTTGTCGGGATGCAATTAAAAACGCCATTTTATCAGGGCAATCCGGAGTTGGTACAGATACATTGCTAAATACTTTAAAAGAACGTCTGGATGTTCATAAAGGACTGCGGAGGTAAAAATCCCTAAGTGGCAGAAACCCGGCTTCCCCATATCCTGCTTCGCGACAAACCTGAGAACAGCATTTTTACAAGTCCATTATCCAACCCTAAAAAACCCAATATCCCATCACGCCAACGAGATTCACACAGCAAATTCTTAAAAAACAGACTTGAGCAGGCCTGGCAAGATGTTGAAAACGAACGGGCAGTGACGCATATCGAAAGAAACGGCGTGTATATTGAGTTTAAAAGCGATCCCGGCGCTGATCTGGTAATTAAAAGCCTCGAAGACCTTAAATCAAAAAAGGTTCGCTTACTTAATGTCAGATTCGAAAAAGAAACTGTTCCAGATATTACATCAGGCGAGCAAAAGGAAGAGGTTACCACATATGCAACAGTGTATGTGGCAAACGAAAAGAAAGATCACTTTTTGAAAAAGATTGAAGAATACGCAAAAGAAGAAAATCAAAAAGGGCTGCCAAAAAACTCTAATCTGATAAACAGCATTGCGGATATTCGAAAAGCACTGGCAATAGACTCATTCTGGCAGGATTATCCATCACTGATTCCGGATGATTCTCCACAATGGTGTGAAATATGGCTAAGTAATGATACTGATGAAGTTATATCCGGATTTGAAAATCTACTGAACCAATTAAAGTTCAAATCAAAGACCGGTGTGATACGTTTCCCGGAAAGAGCAGTTAAAGTTGTTTTTGTGAATGGAGAGCAATTATCCCAAATTTCAAAGCTGTCTGACGATATAGCTGAATACCGCCGGGCAAAAACCACGGCTGAATTCTGGACTGAACTACAAAACAAGAATCAGGCAGAATGGGTAGAAAACCTGCGTAAGCGAAGCAAATATGAAAATACCAATGATATCTCAGTGTGTCTTTTAGATACTGGAGTTAATAATGGGCATCCTCTCATTTCTCCGGTATTGAGCGATGTTGACTGCCAGGCAGTGAATTCTTCATGGGGAACATATGATCATGACAAGCATGGAACCTTAATGGCAGGGGTTGCTGCATATGGAGATCTGGTGAAAGTTCTTATGGACGATGGACCAATCAGCATCAATCATTGTCTTGAGTCAGTAAAAATACTCCCAAAAGACAACTCCAATCCAACTGAATTATGGGGAGATATTACATCACAGGGAATCAGTCTGGCAGAAATACAGGCTCCGGAGCGAAAGCGCATATTTTGCATGGCTGTAACTGCTGATGATACCCGTGACCGTGGACGTCCAAGTTCATGGTCTGGTCAACTGGATCAAATAACAGCAGGCGCTTATGATGACAATAAACGGCTCATGATAGTAAGTGCAGGAAATTCTGATCCAGGTTTCAGGAAAGAATATCCTGATGCCCAAATAACCGATTCAATTCACGATCCCGCCCAGTCTTGGAATGCGTTAACAGTAGGGGCATTTACTGAACTTGATACGATACAGGACATAACCTATGAAGGATATACTCCTATAGCACCAAAGGGCGGTTTATCTCCTTTTTCAACAACATCCTATTCCTGGGAAGACAAGTGGCCCATAAAGCCTGAAATTGTTATGGAAGGTGGTAATTTGGCTTGTGATGAGAAAGGTTTTACCTCTGAATGTGATGATCTCTCACTTCTTTCCACATATTTTGATCCACAGGTAAACCATTTTTATCCATTTAGCATGACAAGTGCAGCCTGTTCTCAGGCAGCACGGATGGCTGCACATGTCCAGTCTCAATATCCCGATTTCTGGCCTGAAACCATTCGAGCATTGATGGTTCACTCTGCTACTTGGACGGATGCCCTTTGGAAGCAATTTAGTAGCAGCGGATTAAAAACCGATATTAAAAATTTGTTGAGAGTTTGCGGTTATGGTGCCCCTAATCTGGATCGTGCTTTATACAGTGCGTCGAATTCTCTAACCCTGATTGCTCAGGCGGAACTTCAGCCCTTTGATAAAAAAAGAGATGATGAGGGAAAAGCAAAGTCAGGTCATCGGACAAAGGATATGCATCTTTATGAATTGCCATGGCCTAAAGAGGTTCTGCAAAGTTTACCGGAAGACACTGATGTGGAGATGCGGGTGACATTGTCCTATTTTATCGAACCTGGGCCTGGTGAGATCGGATGGAAAGATCGATACCGGTATGCTTCTCACGGACTGCGGTTTGATTTGAAATCACCCACGGAAAGTAAAGATCAGTTTATCAAGCGAATAAATAAAGCGGCCAGGGATGAGGAAGAGGGGCACCCTGGAACACAGAGCCCTAAAGATTACTGGAAGATCGGACAGGCGCGTGATCGTGGCTCCATTCATTCGGACATCTGGCAAGGGACAGCATCCGAACTGGCTGATTCCAATATTATTTCAGTTTCTCCCCGTATAGGCTGGTGGCGTGAACGCGCTCATTTGGGAAGGTGGGATCGAAGCACAAGATATGCTTTGGTTGTATCAATTGCAACACCTGAAGAAAGTGTGGATGTGTATACACCTGTTGCTATACAGGTTGGTGTTCCGGCTTTTACAACTCCAGTTGAAGTTACTATATGAGAGAAACCAGCCTTTGATCTTGATGGATTCTAATTTCAATTCTCTAAGTAAAATTTTACAGTCAAGTGCTGGTGCCGGTCATTTATATTGCTGAATTAACCAGTTTAATTCCCAGCATTTTTACAGATTTCCACATTGGGATTTTTATCAATAGATATTTAGCCTAAATTGAGTTTGATTATTACTTTTTTGGTGAAAATTAGCATTTTAATTGTGTTTTTTAATCATTTGAATTTTATATTACTAACCTTTTAATAACCAAAAGGGGGAAAGAATGAAAGATATTAATGCTACTCACCGATTAGATATAGGATTACTCTTCGCAATATGGATGTTAATCATAGCAGTTCTTGTTTTCACGTTGGCTTCTCCTGCTCTTGCCGGGATTCTTCTTGGAACGGAAGCATACACTGGAACGGTATACGAGATCGATACGGAAACTGGATTTGCGACCGCGTTAACCGAGACCGAAGAGGTAGGGTCCTCTTTTTCACCCAATGGAAACGCGTGGGATGCGACCAGTCAACGCTTTTACTACACCACCATTCCTGCATCGGGTTTCTCAAATCTCTACTTTCTGACACTCTCAAGCTCTGAAACTGTACTGTCCGGGCAGTTGCTGGGTCGAGCTCCAGATGCTGCTTTCTATGACGATGCATTTTATTACATCGATAGCGGTACGGATAACTTACGACGGGTTTCAATCGATGCGGAGGGGCAAATAATTCAAGATTCCCACATCAAGAACCTCGTAGGGGGAACGTATGGATGGGGATTCGGCGATATTGAGATAAGCGATGATGGATTACTGATTGTTATGGGTGGGCAAACCGATTCGAGTAATAATGAACTCTTCCTGTATGACCTCATCGCAGACGATATCGTATCTAAATTCACTGTTGATAGAGCGCTTCAGATCTCGTTTGGGAGCGATGGCGTTCTCTATGGTGTCTCAACGAATAATAAGTTATACAGCATTGACCTTACATCTGGCCTTAATACCGAGATCGTTGATGTGACCGGCAACTATTATAATATCACTGACTTAGCAAGGTCTCCTTACTCATCCGCCGTTCCCTTGCCTGGGGCTTTTTTATTGTTAGGATCGGGGCTGCTGGCCGGATTATGGATGTTTAGGAATTCATCAAGGCAGAGACTAAGTTAATTTGGTGATTTTTGTTATTTAATCAATAAGGTGAGGCGGGTGGGATTTAACCACTTGCCTCTCTCGATTTTTAATATTGTTAAAAGTACAAATGCTTACCAGCATACAAAAAAATATTCTATCTAAAAATCTTGGATATTTCGAATATATATGAACCATCCAATGTTTTAACTACTGCCATAAAAACCTTTCAATATAATCGAAAATACTCATCAAGTATTAGCATGCTGATATATTTTTGTTTGACCGTTAAAATAAAAATGTATACCTCTAATATAACAACAAACAAAAACACTTTTAAAGAAAGATTAAAATAAATATGAAACTGTTGCTATGCCTTACAGGTCTTTTGCTTATGGTAGAAGGTCTTCCCTATTTTGCATTTCCGGATAAGATGAAAAACTGGATTAAAATGATTCTTGAAGTTCCGGATTCACATCTTCGTGTAATGGGATTTTTTTCCATGTGTGCAGGCCTTCTTTTAACATACCTGTTTCACTAATAAAGCTTTTGACTTTTACTAATATTTTATATAGTTTACGCCTTTTGTATTTTTTAAAGGAAGGCCAGATTTCCGGATAAAGCCAGATGTATAATATTGAGGATTATGATTTCGATCTCAGGGAAGACCTGATTGCCCAGACACCCGCAGCGGGAAGGGACAGGTCCCGGCTGCTGCACCTGGATCGTGAACAGGAAACGATAACGGACCGCAACTTTTTTGATCTTCCAGGCCTTCTTAAATCCGGGGACTTAATTGTTATAAACAATACAAAGGTTGTTCCTGCCCGGCTTTACGGCGCCAAGGAAAGCGGCGGAAAGGCCGAAATACTTGTTCTTGAGCACCCTGAGTCTTTGAATGATTCCATGACGTTAAGCAGGTGGTGTCTTCTTAAATCCTCAAAAAGGCCTAAAATCGGAAGCCGGATCTTTTTTGATAAAGAGCTTACAGGAACCGTGGAAGAGCTTGGAGACGGCGGTCTTGCAAAGTTATCCTTTGCCGGCCCGGTGTCTATAGATCTTTTACTCGAAGATGAAGGGCGGGTGCCTCTGCCTCCCTATATAAAAAGAGACAGTAATGATATGTCTCCGGTTGACAGAGAGCGGTATCAGACTATTTTTTCGCAGAAAAGAGGCGCGGTTGCTGCACCCACAGCAGGTCTGCATTTTACTCCTGAGCTTGTTAAAAAGCTTAATAATGCGGATATAAATATTACGGCAGTTACTCTCCATGTGGGGTATGGAACCTTTCAGCCTGTAAGGGTGTCTGATATTAGAGAGCATGTACTGGGTGAAGAGTATTACACTATATCTGAAGAAACTGCAGGTCTTATCAACAGGGCAAAGAAGGAAAAAAGAAGAGTAATAGCAGTTGGTACCACAACGGTAAGAACCCTTGAAAGCGTTGCTTCAGATTCCGGGCATATTGAACCTGGACGCGGAAAAACCGGGCTTTTGATTACCCCGGGATACAAATTCAAAGCTGTTAACGGCCTGATTACAAATTTTCATCTGCCTAAATCTTCTCTGCTTTTTCTGGTTTCAGCATTCGGCGGAAGAGAATTTATAAAAAATGCCTATGAGCATGCAGTGAAAAATGAATACAGATTTTACAGCTACGGCGATGCCATGCTGATATTATAGACAGGAAAAAGTTTAAGAAATTGGAATTTACACTTTTACATAAAGATGAATCAACTCATGCCAGGTGCGGCATTATAGAAACAGCAAGGGGAAAGATAGAAACCCCTGTTTTTATGCCCGTGGGCACACAGGCGACAGTTAAGTCTCTTTCACCGGAAGATTTGAAAGAAGCAGGTGCTCAGATTATCCTGTCAAATACGTACCATCTTTATCTTCGCCCGGGTCATGAAACAGTGGAAAAACTCGGCAAACTCCATAAGTTTATGAACTGGGACAGGCCGATTTTAACAGACAGCGGCGGATACCAGGTATACAGCCTGGCAAAACTCAGAAAAATTAACGGAGACGGTGTAACTTTCCAGTCGCACATTGACGGATCAAGCCACTTTTTAGGGCCAAAGGAGTCAATGGCAATACAGAAGGCCCTTGGCAGCGATATTGTAATGGCCTTTGACGAATGCGCTCCATACCCTGCGGAATATGAATATGTGGAAAATTCCGTTAATCTTACAACCGAATGGGCAAAAATCTGTCTTGATCAGGAGCTTGGTGAAGAACAGAACCTGTTCGGCATTGTCCAGGGCGGAATGTACAGCGATTTAAGAGAAAAAAGTGCAAAAGAGCTTGTGGCGCTGGATTTTCCGGGCTATGCCCTGGGAGGGCTTTCCGTGGGAGAGGAAAGCGGAATCAGGGAAAAGGTAATTGCCGAAACCGTCCCCTTTTTACCGGAAGATAAGCCCAGGTATCTTATGGGAGTGGGAAAACCCGAGGATATTCTTGAGGCGGTGATTCTTGGTGTGGATATGTTTGACTGTGTTATGCCGACCCGAAACGCCCGGAACGGTTCGCTTTTTGTTGACAGTGGAAGAATAGTAATAAAGAATTCGGCCTATAAAGAGGACAGCGCACCGATCGATGAAAACTGCGGCTGTTATACATGCCGCAACTATTCAAGGGCTTATCTGAGGCATCTTTTTATGGCAAATGAGCTTCTGGCCTACAGGCTTAACACCATTCATAACATTTATTATTATATCCACTTTATGGAAAGAATAAAAAATGCAATAAAAGCTAATAAATTATTGGAATTTAAAAAAGAATTTTATAAGTTAAGAAGTTAACACAAATCAAAGACGATTGGAGGAGTTATAATGATTGATATAGTATACGCTATGGGCGCGGGCGCAGCAGGCGGAGGCGGTCAGGGAGGCGGAATGCAGGGCCTTTTTATGATGGGTGCAATAGTTGTCCTGTTTTATTTTATGCTCATCAGACCCCAGCAGAAAAAAGCAAAAGAACATCGTGCAATGATTGATGCCCTTAAAAAGGGAGATAAGATAATCAGCTCTGGCGGACTTCACGGAGTTATCAGCGGAGTTTCGGATGATGCTATCACAATGGAAATCGCTCCCAAGGTACGTGTAAAAATATCAAGGGGTTCGGTCGCCGGAAAATTAAATTAACATTGCGGGAAATACTGCGATACTATATTCTGATTTTTTTGTAATCCTAACAAAAAATTAGCAATATAGTCGTAGCTTTTCCGTTTATTCCTGTTTATGCAATAAATGATTCGGGTCTTTAGGCCCCATCAAATCGAATAAATAAATGCCAATTAGAAAAGGGGGACATAAATCGTGTCAAAGAACTTGAGCTGGCGCGGCTTAATAATCGCTATCCTTATTATCATTGCGCTGCTATACCTCATTCCATCCACTCCTGGAGGAGCGCCCCAGTGGTGGACCGGATCGGATATACTGCCCCAGGAAAAGGTTCATCTCGGACTTGACCTTCAGGGGGGAATGCACCTCATGCTTGAAGTAGAAGTGCTTGCTGCCGTAGAACATGACCTTGAGAGATTTGTTGATGAAATCAAGGAGACTCTCAGAGGTGAAATAAGATACGGCCTGCTTGAACGTGATGGTCTCAGGGGTATTAAGGTAATGATTTACCGGGAGGAAGATAAAGCCCCTTTCATTGAAAAGATAGAATCATACTTCAGAGAGTTTGATATCAAAGAAACCGGCGCCACGGAAAAAGGCATAAATTTTGATCTTATCCTGACCGATGAGGCGAAAAAAGAGATAATAGCTGAAGCCAATGATCAGGTCCGTCAGACAATAAACAACAGGATCGACCAGTTTGGAGTTGCTGAAGCCGATATAAGGCCGATGCCAGGCAACAGGATTCAGATTCAGCTTCCCGGAATTGATGACCCTGAAAGGGCAAAGGATCTTATTCTGCAGGTCGCTGTTCTTGAATTCAAAATCGTTGACGATGAGAATGACCCGAACGGATCGGTTCCAGCCGGTGACGAAAGATTATACGAGATAATCCGTAATAAAGAAACCGGAGCAGAAACAAAGAGACCTATACTTGTAAAGAAAAGGACTCTGCTTACAGGTGAATTTATAACTGATGCGGGGATTACTACCAATAACCAGTACCGGCAGCCATGGGTTTCCATGACCTTTAACAAACAGGGCGCTAAAAAATTTGAGCGTATCACCGGGGAAAATATTGGTAAAAATCTGGCAATTATACTGGACGGCGTTGTTAAATCATACCCTACCATAAGAGTGAAGATTACAGATGGAAAACCCGTTATCCAGGGAACTTTTACCATGGAAGAGGCACGTGACCTTTCCCTTGTACTCAGATCCGGTTCTCTTACCGCACCTATCAAGTTCATAGAGGAAAGGACCGTCGGCCCCTCTCTCGGCCAGGATTCCATTAACAAGGGTTTTAACTCTATGATGGTCGGAGGATTAATAGTTATCATTTTTATGGCTATCTACTATAAACTGTCAGGGCTTATTGCAGACATTGCTCTTATGCTTAATGTTATATTCATTATGGCAGGGCTTGCAGCTGTCGGAGCAACACTGACACTGCCGGGTATTGCCGGAATCATACTTACAATTGGTATGGCCGTGGATGCGAATGTACTGATTTTTGAGAGAATACGCGAAGAACTTAAGCTTGGGAAAACACCAAGAACTGCTATAGAAAGCGGATTCAGCAAGGCTATTATTACTATTCTTGATGCGAATGTGACCACTTTTATTGCTGCCCTTGTTTTATTCCAGTTCGGAACCGGCCCTGTAAAGGGATTTGCCGTAACCCTGAGTATAGGTATTGTGGCAAGTTTTATTACTGCGGTCTTTATAACAAGGCTGATTTTTGACTTCTTTTACGTTCGTTTAAACTGGAAAAAGATCAGTATTTAAGTAGAAATGCGTAATCTAATATAACTGGAGCTGATTCATGCAATTTATTAAAGATAATATTAATATAAACTTTATCGGAAACAGAAAAAATGCCTTTTTTATTTCTGCTGCTCTGATTGTTCTCACTGTAGTGCTGCTTTTTTACAGGGGCGGTTTGAATCTTGGCGTCGATTTTACCGGCGGCATTGTTATAAATGTTAAAATGGGACATACCCACACCCTTGATGATATAAGGGCGGCTCTTCCTGACAGTATAAAGGACAGTATAATCCAGCAGTTTGGAGAGTTGGAGGACCATGAATACCTTGTCAGAGTTCAGAATCCTGAACTGGCAACCGATGGGCTGGGTGATAAGGTAAAGGCCGCTCTTGCGGATAAATTCGGCGATTCTGCGGAGATCCGCAGTTTTGATATGGTAGGACCCAAGGTTGGAGACGACCTTAGAGAAAAGGCAATGTTTGCCATTTTCTTTTCCATCCTTATTATCGTTATATACATATCATGGCGTTTTGAGCTCAAACTGCTTATGAGCGTTATTATGGCAGGTTCTCTTGGCCTGGTTGTTTATATAGGGACTGAGGTTATCGGTATAAGTATTCCATGGCTTACAATTGTTGCTCTTCTGGTAACAATTATTTTGTGCTGGATACTCAAACTGAAATATGCAATGGGTGCCATAATCGCTCTTATTCATGATGTTATAATAACTGTTGGAGCCTTTGCCCTGACAGACCGTGAAATATCCCTTGCAATTGTTGCAGCGCTTTTAACAATAGTCGGTTACTCTCTTAATGATACTATTGTTGTATTTGACAGAATCAGGGAGAATGTGAACCGCTTCAGGAAACGTTCTACCGGAGAAGTTATAAATTCAAGCATCAATGAGACTCTCAGCAGGACAATCCTGACATCTGTTACAACCCTTCTGGTTGTTGTTGCCCTGTTTGTTTTTGGAGGCGGAGTTATTCATGATTTTGCCTTTGCAATGCTTATAGGTGTTCTGGTCGGTACATACAGTTCTATATTTGTTGCAAGCCCCGTTTTACTGGCATGGGCTGGTAAGGAAAATAAGGAATAACTGCTGCATACTTATTCTGCTGCAGCAGTTTACAAAGGTGAGTTTTGGCAGGAAAAGTACGAAAAAAACCTGGGTCCGGAAGAACTCTTTCTATTGCAGCGGCCCTTGTAATTCTGGCAGTACTGGTCGGCGGATACCAGTTATATACCTGTCTTTATCCGGAGGAAATCCGGTTTGATTCTATAACAATGACTAAAAACGGAGAACCCCTGAAGCTTCTTCAGGGGGAAACCGCCAAATTCCATCCTTCCGATATCTGTAAAATTCAGGAATATTCCACAAACATCTGCTTTAACTACGGCATAAGGCTTGTTTCAACAGGCATGGATATTACAGGGCTTTTATATGAAGAGAGCGCCCTGAGCGATATACTTCATGACAAGGATATCCTTAATACCCATCATGTGCTTGTTGAAGTGAAGTATGAAGCTGAAGTGGTGGGAAGCGTTGAACTTATTATTGAGCCCAACGTTAATGACTGGATTGATAAGGCAAAAAGAAGCATAGGCAGTGAAAGAAAGATTGCAGTACTTGAAAGGGCCGTAAACTCAGGATTTGATGACAGGCAGATAACGGACATGCTGGCTGATGAATATCTGGCTGTCAGTGAATGGAATAAGGCCGCTGCACTTCTTGAAAAAATTGCAGGCGAATCAGAAGATCAGGATGTACTTCTTAAGCTTTTAAACCTGTATGAGACGGTTAAAAATAAAGGAAAAACCATTGATACAATAAAGCGTCTCATAAAATTAAACCCTGATGATATTTCATTAAAATATAAACTTGCAGAGATCTATGAAAATTCCGGCAAAGTTAATGATGCAATAGATGAATATAACAGCCTGCTGGAAAAAGCTCCTAAAGAAGACCTGGCCTGGATATATAAAACCCTGGGCTATCTTTACAACAGCAAAAAATGGCCCAAGAATGCTATTAAGAACTACCTTAAAGCCCTTGAACTGGATAAAGAGGATATTAATCTTTACTATAATCTCTCAGAGCTGTACGAGCGCACGGGAGATATGTCTACATCAAGAAAATTTCTTGATATGGCCATAGAAAAACAGCCTGGTGATGTTGAAAGCCGGCTCAAAATGGCAGAAGGGCTTATCAAAAAAGATCAGTATACAAATGCTGAGCCCTACCTGAAGGAAGTGCTCAAGGCAAAACCCGATTCAATAGAGGCGCTTTTAATGCTTGCTGAGGTTGAAGAGGTAAGGGGTAATAAAAAACAGCTCAAGGTTTATTACAAAAAAATACTTTCTTTAGTTCCTGATAATAAAACAGTTATTTTCAACCTTGGTGTGCTTGAATATGAAACAAAAAGTTATAAAAGCGCCAAGGATTATTTTTTGAAATATCTTAAGGCAAAACCCAATGATACGGATGCAGGGGAATACCTTTTTGATATCTACAGAAAAGAAAAGGATGATAAATCAGCCTATAGTCAGGCTGTTAAAATACTGGATAAAGATCCAAAAAAGAAACAGTATTACGGCTTTATTTTTGACTATCTGAATAAAAAGAAAGATTTTAAGACGATGGCAAAGATAATGGACTCGGGTCTTAAAAAGAACCCTGATGACAGCGATATCAGAAAATTTCTGGTAATTGCGTACCTGAATACTGGCAAAGAAAAAGAAGCTGTTTCTTTGATAGAAAATTCATTAAAAAAGGACTCAAAAAATCTGCCTGCCCTTGTTCAGCTTGCAGAGCTTTATGAAAAACTGGGCCGCATCAATGATGCGCTGGACACCTATAAAAAGATTCTGGATATTTCTCCGGATGATGAAAAAGCCCAGGAAGAATATTTAAGATTAAGGCTCGAAGCTCTGGAATAGAATAAGGACCTGCCTGTAATGACACAAAAAAAATGCATAGCCGTTACTGCTGCAGTAATAAGGCAGGGTGACAAAATACTTATCACAAGACGACCCGAAGGAACTCACCTGGAAGGATTGTGGGAGTTTCCTGGAGGGAAAAAAGAGCCTGAAGAAACCCTTGAGCAGTGTATTGAAAGAGAAATAAAGGAAGAGCTCGGGGTTGAGATAAGGCCCGAAAAATTTCTTCTTACAGTAAATCATGAGTACAGTTCAAAAATTGTTGATCTTCATATTTTTGAGTGCTCCCTTATCAAGGGTTCACCTGTTCCCATGGAGGGGCAGAGTATGAAATGGGTTTTTCCTGAAGAACTTTCCTCTTATAAATTCCCGCCCCCGGATATTGAAGTTATTCGGTTAATTCAAAAAGATTAGTGCGATAACCTGATACAGAATGGAAAATAATGGATATTAATTTTAAGCTGGATGATGAATACATTGAGCTGATAAAGCTTTTAAAAAGAACCGGACTCTGTTCTACAGGCGGAATGGCCAAAATCGCTGTTGACGAAGGGTATGTTAAAGTTGACGGAGAAGTCGAATTTCGTAAAAGATGCAAGATCCGCAAAGGGCAGAAAGTGGAATTTGAAAGTGACAGGATACTGGTTGAATAAAAAAAAAGAATTAAACCCGGATTCACAGTGATTGGGCACGGTTAAATCCAGGCTTAATTCTGGGAGGGGCTTGATACTCCGGGTAAAAAGTATCCATACTGATAAACGTTTCTGTACAAAAGGCTTTCGATCTTTATATTAATTTAAATCTTTATCAGGCGATGATTCTGCAGCCTTAGAACCTGATATCAAACGGGAAAAGCGCTTTTCCTGCTGCCGGCATATTGCTTAAAGCTCCAAGGTTTTCTGTGACACGTTCAGATCTTTTGTTGGGCTCAAGGATCATCCTTTTACCTTCTCTTCTTATAATTGCCTCATCACAGTCCATTTCAAATTCTTTAAAAATCTGCTCGATTGGATCTTCATCGGTTTGTGCTAATGTGCCATGTGTATCTGTGTTTTTCATTGGAGCCTCCCGCAAACTCAAAAATTAATATTTTTGTTATCAGGTGAATACCTATGTGTATTGTTGATATGTATAAAGCAAAAGGCCTGCCAATATAATAAAGATATAATTAAATAAATATAACCAAAATAAAATAATTAAAACATACCAATAATTAATAGCTAGAATATAAAAATGGGTAGTAAGTAAACAGCCAGGTGGTTATTTATGTATAGGAAGTAATCAAAGAGTCTGATGAGCAGTATTTTTATTTGGATTATCTCCCAATTAGTTGACCTGATAGACTTAAATTACGTCACTGGCCAATATGTATGTACAAATATTGTGTGCGTTTTTGCATTATATGTCGTTTAATGTTTTGTGAAATAAATTAAGAAAGATGTCTGAAAATGATAATATTAAAATAAAACAGCATGTTATAAGCTTTTGTTATGTTGGCATCAGCTTTGCTCTCTTTTTAACCTGTATAAACCGGCCGTCTGTTACAACCGGATAATAAAGGGATAAATAAAGAGAGACGCAATGACTATTATAATTTTATATGCATTAATTTTTTTTCTGTTTTTTTTAGTAATCAGGCAGTCAAACCATATAAAAAAAACGGTTTTATCTCTTGGATATCTTAAGGGGGAGATAAAAAAATTAAAGAATCAGGTTGCAGAATTATATGAATCACATTCCGAAGTTACTCCCCCTGAAATAAAAAAACGTCCTGCTCCTTCTGAAAAAATGGAGAAATCAGGTACAGGTATAATAACTCAGAAATCAAATCAGAGAATAAATGAAAGGCTGGATCTTTCGGAAGATTTTAAACCGGAAAAAACAGTCCTGCAAAAGTATAAGAAATCAGAGACCGTACAGGCTGATTCCGGTAAAGGTTATAATAAACCGGCGGCCAGTTTTAACTGGGAGAATTTTTTAGGTGCAAAAATGTTTGCCTGGATAGGCGGGCTTTCTTTATTTATCGGTTTTGCTTTTCTTCTTAAATTCTCACTTGATCACAACCTTATTTCGCCGGCTGTTCGTATTTCTGCCGGATTTTTATCAGGTGCGGCTCTTGTAATCGGCGGAATATATCTGAAACAGAAAACATATGAGGTTACATCCCAGACTCTCTGTGCAACAGGCATTGTGATTCTTTATGCCTCAAATTTTGCTGCAGGTTCTGTTTATAATTATATCGGCACAGCTTCATCCATTGCTCTTATGTCTATAATTACTGCAGGGGCATTTCTGCTTTCTGTTAAGTCAGGTTCAAAGGTAATCGCTGTTCTCGGGATAGTAGGAGGCTTTTTAACCTGGCCCATACTTTCTACAGGATACGATCAGACATTTGCACTTTTTACATATATAACCTTTTTAAATTCCGGGCTTATCTGCGTAGCGTTTTATAAAAAATGGAATTTTCTTATTGCCCTTGGAGCAGCTGGGACTGTACTTACAGAGGCAGGCTGGGTTATTCAGTTTTTCAGCCCTGAAAAATACTTTGCTTCGGTCTCAGTTTTCCTCTGGTTTAATCTGATGTTTTGTGCGGTATGCCTGACCGGTAAAAAATTTAATCAATCTGATAAATGGCTGAATCTTTCAGCGGTATCCATACCTTTTGTAACTCTTTTATTTTCACTGTACCTGATTATGTTTCCAAATACAGCAGCAGTCCTGACAGCAGCTTTTTCATGCATGCTTGGTGCTGACCTCTGCCTGGCTGCAGTGATCCTGATAGAAAAAAAGCTTTTAAAATACCATATGTCGGCCGGAGGATTTGTTTTCTTTATCCTCAGTTTGTGGATTACTCTGCGTATGCCGTCTGAATTTCTTATCTGGGCACTGGGGAGCGCACTTGTGTTTACATTTATTCATTCAGCCTTTCCCATGTTCATTGCAAAAGGTGCACCTTCTGCTGTGGTATCACGTTATTCCGGCTTTTCGCCTTTACTGGCTCTTCTGCTGACATTGATACCTCTTTTAAAGGGATATGCGGACAGTTATCTTATATGGCCCTTTGCACTTATGATAAATGCCGGGGTAATGATTCTTGCAGTGTTGACGGCTGCAGCCTGGATAGTTCTTGGTGCCCTGGTTGTATCAGTACTTGTAATAATTGCATGGTTTTTCAGCGGTGCGGCAGGAGGTTTCAGTGCTCTTGATCTGGTGCTGCTCATTGGTTCATTTGCCGTGGTTTTTTCTGTGATTGCTACCTTTGTCCTTGATTATGTAAAACGGAAAGTGAATGACCCAAATAGTAGTAAAGAGCCATCTAATACCTGCGGAGATTTTTTTAAAAATGAAGATGTATTTCTGCATATACCTGTGTTTTCAACAGTGCTTCCATTTATTCTGCTCATACTTGCATCAGACCGGTTAACCATTGAAAGCCCCATGCTTATTCTGGGTGCGGGCATGTTTCTTGTCTTTATTACTGTATGGCTTTCACGGCATCTTAAAGCTGTTGTACTGATGCCCATAGCAATGGGCTGTATGTTTCTGCTCGAGCTTGTTATTCACCTTCATCATTTTAACATAGAATACATTTCTATCTATCTTGTGGCTTATTTACTTAGCTTCTCTATATTTGCGCTGTTCCCGTTTTATTACAGGCGTGACTATATGGGGGCTGTAATTCCATGGGCTGCAGCAGCTCTATCTGGTCCAATTCACTATTTTCTTATTCTTGATACGGTAAAAGTCATGTTTCCGAATATGATACAGGGTTTGTTGCCTGCTGTATTCGCTGCATTATATTATGTGGGATTAACTGTTCTTATAAAAATGACGCAGCAAATCATACTGAACAGAAACGCAATATTAACCTGGTTCGGCGGAAGTGTACTGTTTTTTGTTACTGTATTTTTTCCGGTTCAGTTTGACCTACAGTGGCTGACAATAGGCTGGGCAGTGGAAGGCCTTGTGCTGATAATGATTTATAAAAAAATACCCCACAAAGGATTTCATGGTCTGGGAGCAGCATTGCTTGCTGCAGCGTTTATCAGGCTGGGTTTAAACGGAGAAGTTTTCAGGTCCTATCCTTTGAGCGAGTTTAGAATATTCAACTGGTATCTGTACACCTATGGTACGGCTGTCATATGCCTGATGTCAGGCGCAGGGCTTCTCAGGCGTGAAGAAAACAGGCTGTATGGTGTAAGCACGGTACCAGTTCTATATACCCTTGGAACCGTCCTGGCCTTTATGCTGATGAATATAGAGATTTCCGATTTTTATTCATACGGCGTTCCTCTTAGGTTTCATTTTAGCGGAGGGTTTGCCCAGGGTATGACCTACTCCATAGCATGGGCGCTTTTTGCTCTTGGTCTTTTAATAACTGGTGTAAAAAAACATCTTAAGGCTGTCAGGTATGCTGCAATTGCTTTGATCGGTGTGACGTTAATAAAACTCTTCATCTTTGATTTAAGGCAGCTTAATCAGCTTTACCGCATCAGTGCATTTATCGGTGTTGCAGCTGTGCTGATCACATCTTCTGTAATTTACCAAAAATGGGTGGTAAAAAATCATGAATATAACTAAATCTACAATAGTAAGTGTTTTTTTAATTGTTTTATTTATTTTTCCGGTAACAGTAAGCGCAGGTGAAAAAACGGAATGTGTAATACTTCTTCATGGCCTGGCAAGATCGGAAACTTCCTTTAACAGGCTTGCGCTGTATCTTAAGCAGGAAGGCTTTTATGTTGTAAATATAGATTACCCTTCCTGCAAAAAAAACATTCAGAGTTTGTCCATTGAAGCCATAAACAGAGGAATAAAAGAATGCATGAAAGTCAGACCCTCAAAAATACATTTTGTAACACACTCAATGGGCGGCATACTTGTAAGGCAGTACCTTGTTTTAAATAAAATTGAAAACCTCGGCAGGGTTGTTATGCTGAGTCCGCCCAACCAGGGAAGTGAAGCGGTGGATAAACTTAAAGGTTATAAAATTTATAAATGGATTGGAGGCCCTGCAGGTCAGCAGCTCGGTACAGATGAAAACAGTGTGCCGAATATGATAGGTCCTGCAGATTATGATGTAGGGATAATTACAGGGGACAGAACTATAAATCCTTTTTTATCCATGATGATACCCGGCAAAGATGACGGCAAGGTGTCTGTAAAAAGGGCAAAGCTGTCAGGTATGAAGGATTTTATTGTTGTGCATAAGTCCCATGCATTTATCATGACCGACCTGGATACCATAAACCAGATAATATATTTTATTGAAAACGGAATATTCAATCATGATCAGCCTGAAGCGGACAGCTGATCACTTGTTTTTTATTCTTTCGGCACGTTTAATACTGCATCAAGCGCAGGTTTTGGTTTTTTGCTGGTGTTATAAAGAAGAGGATAATTTGTTCTTCCCGGAACCGGATATCCGTTTTTCCATGACATTCCGTCATGTACACCCCAGAGAGTTATGCGATCGATTTTATCTTTTTTACTGTAAAATATTTTAAAAAGCTCTTCATACCTGTCAGTGAGCTGCTGCTGAATATCTGCAGGAAGTCCATCGGTATAGGGGTCAAGAAATTCCTTGAACTCCTCAAGCTGGAACTGTTCATGACTCATAACGCTTCCGATTATCTGCCCCTCTTTTGTTAGTGGCAAAACATCAATATCAAGTTCGGTTATCATAACCTTGAGGCCAAGCGCAGAGTAGGCATCTATTGCAGCTTCTATATATTCTGTTTTAGGATAGTTAAGTCCCCAGTGACCCTGGATACCTACACCGTCAATTCTTATCCCTTCTTTCTTAAGCATCTTTACAAGACGTACTATGCCGTCTCTTTTTGCAGGGCGCCATGCATTAAAATCATTGTAGTAGAGCTCTGCGCCAGGTGCATACTCGGCTGCAAATTTAAAGGCAAGTTTTACGAGCTCGTCTCCATCTCCCATGGCATTTACCCATTTAGTCGGCCGGTATGATCCGTCGTTGTCTATGACTTCGTTAACAACATCCCATGCATCGACTCTGCCTGCGTATCTTCCTGCAACAGCTTTGATATGTTCACGCATGCGGGTAACCATTTCATCATGGGAGCGGGGATTTTCGTTTTCATCCATAAAGAACCAGTCGGGCGTCTGGTTGTGCCAGATGAGGGTATGACCGACAGTGAACATTCCATGTTGTTCTGCGAAATTTACATAGGCATCAGCAGGGGCAAAGTTAAAGACACCGGGCTGAGGATTAACTGATTGAGCCTTCATGCAGTTTTCCGGTGTGATGGTATTGAACTGCTTTATTACAATATTTTGAGTTACTTTGTCTGTTCCTGTAAAAATGGAAGGGTTTACGGCACAGCCTACAAAGAAAGCGTCATGGTATGCGTCTTTTAAGGCAGGTGTGTTTTCAGAGTTTGTCTGAGTGCAGGCGAAGGACGATAGAAAAATGAGTAGCAGTACGACGTAATATTTCATGAAAGCTTTCCTTTTGTTTTGATTTGTAAATTTATGAGCTGAGAGATTTAAATAATTTATTGGATTGGTTTTCAAGAAAATAATTTTATTGTGAAGGGTAGGGAGAGGTATTGTCCTTTTGCCAAAGGATGGTTGATTGTGTTATTGCAGAAAAATTAGTATTTCGGAAAGTACCCCATCGGGGTTGTCTATTACATCGTTGTTCCAGAATCTTATTATGTGGTAACCTTTTTCTTTTATTGTGGCATCTCTTTCATTATCCTTTTCTTTGTTTATTGCGTGTTGTCCGCCATCCAGTTCTACTATTAGATTTTTTTCAAAGCATATAAAATCTACAACATATTTATCTATGGGCTGCTGCCTTCTAAATTTATATCCTTTGAGCTGTTTTGCTCGTATGCTGTACCATAATTTTCTTTCGGCATCTGTGGAGTTTTTTCGGAGAGTCCTGGCTGTTTTTGTAAGGTTTTGTACTTGTTTTATACCCCTCCCCTTGCGGGAGGGGTCAGGGGAGGGGTATAAAACAAGCTCAATTCCATTAACTCCGACAGGAGTAACCCGATTTTAATTCATCTGAAGCGAACTGGAGCCTCCAGGACGCTTTTCAGAGTTTGAAACCATAACAACCTCATCCTTCAATTCTCTTTTTAATATTTTACCAACCGGACTCTTTGGTAAACTGTCTCTAAACTCCACTTCTGTAGGAAGCTTATACTTTGCCAGGTTACCGGAACAAAACTTAATCAATTCCTCCGGCATTATCTTTCTGCCATCCTTTAGCACTGCAAACACCTTGGCTGCTTCTCCCCTTGTAGGGTGCGGTATACCAACTACTGCAGCTTCCAGTATGTCCGGATGACTGTAGATAACCTCTTCAATATCTCTCGGGTATACATTGTATCCGCCGGAAATAATCAGTTCTTTAATTCTGTCTACTATATAAAAATATCCGTCCTCATCCATCCTTGCTACATCGCCTGTATGAAGCCATCCGTTCTTTATTGTATCTTCAGTTTCCTGTTTTCTGTTAAGGTACCCCTTCATAACCTGGGGCGCTTTTATAATAAGTTCGCCGCACTCTCCCTGGGGAACATCGGTTCTGCCATCATCAAGATCAACAATACGGCACTCTGTGTTTGATATGGGTATTCCAATGCTTCCGGGTTTACGTATTCCTTTCCCCATGGGGTTTACAAACACAACCGGTGATGCCTCTGTAAGGCCGTAGCCCTCAAGAATAACTCCTCCGGTTTTTGCTTCAAACTCCTTTATAACCTCAACCGGGATAGGTGCACTTCCCGAAAAACAGCCCTTGATTGATGTGATATCTGCTTTAGCAAGATCAGGATGTTTTAATATGTTGATGTACATGGTCGGCACCATAGGGGCAAAGGTAGGTCTGTGATCATTGATTGCCTTTATCAGGCTGTCTGCCTGGGGTTTTGGTACAAGTATGTTTTCCCATCCCATGTATATGGATAGGTTCATGCACACGGTGAGGCCGAACACATGAAAAAACGGCAGTGCCCCGAGCATTACTTCTTTACCCTGCTCAAAGCCCGGAAGCCACGCCTTAAGCTGCTGCACCTGCGCGCTAAGGTTTCCGTGTGTAAGTATTACACCCTTTGATACACCTGTGGTTCCGCCTGTGTACTGGTACATTGCAGCGTCGTCAAAGGTAAGTTTAACAGGCGGAGCCTGCGGGGCTTTTTTATTCATAAGCTTTTTAAAACTGTATAACTCTGCGGCAGTCTTTACGGATGCAGAAAGTTTTTTCTTTTTCCCGAAAATTTTAAACAGTATCTTTTTTACAGGCGGCAGGTAATCGCCGACAGTCGTATATATAATCTGCTTAATGCCGGTTTTAGATCTGAGCGCTGTCATCCTGTCTGCTAAAAGATCAATCGTAATAAGAGCCTTTGCTCCTGAATCATTGAACTGGTGCTCAAGTTCTCTGTCCGAGTAGAGAGGATTATTCATCACTGCAACAGCACCTATCCTCAGTACCGCATAATAACTAATAACGCATGATACAAGGTTGGGGAGCAGAACTGCAACAGCATCGCCTTTTCTTATGCCGAATGAGTAGAGATGCGCGCTGAATCTATCCACCATATCATTCAGCTCTTTGTATGTTACCCTGTATCCTTCAAAATTAAGCGCAGCTCTTTCAGGAAAATTTAAAGCGCTTGCCTTTAAAAAATCAGGAAGAAGATTTTTATCAAATGATATTTCAACCGGAACACTCTTTTCATAATGAAAAAGCCATGGTCTTTCGCTGTAGTTGTTTTTTGCTTCTGTTGCCATAATATCTCCTTATTGTGTTTAAAAAAAATCAGGCAAGATTTCCTCTGAGGTTTTTAACTGATACTTCGAGTTTTTCCGCTGTTGCGGAAACCGGGTCCATTGGTTTTCCAACAATAAATTCCACTTTTGATCTGAATCCCCTGGGCATGCGTTTCATGGCTCTGTTGTCTTTTCTGCTGAAAAAACTTCCCCATAATCCCCGCAGTGCTGCAGGTATTACCGGTACAGGGTTATCCTTTAGTATTTTTTCTATTCCTCTTTTGAACTCATGAACTTCACCATCTGGTGTGAGGTTTCCTTCAGGAAAAATACATACGACCTCTCCTTCGGCCAGGGCGTCTTTGATCTGGCCGAAGGCTGCCTTGTATGCTGACGGGCTGTTCTTTTTTGATTCTATAGGGATGGCTCTGCCTGTCCTGAATATGAAATTTAAAAAAGGAGCTCTGTATATGGGGCCGTGTATAACAAAGCGGATGGGCCTTCTGCATGCTCCGCCCATAATGACTCCGTCTATATAACTTACATGGTTTGCTACAATAACTGCAGGACCTTCTTCAGGGATGTTGTCAAGGTCCGTATGTTTAACCCTGTAGAGAGTGTGACCTATTACCCAGATCACAAACCTCATAGCAAATTCAGGGATAACCGAGAAGATATACATGGTTATAACGGTGTTTAATATTGCAGTGATCAGAAAAAACTCAGGTATTGTAAAGTCAAGCAGACCTATAAGAACCACTCCGAGTACTGCCGCCATTACCATAAAGAGGGCATTAATAATATTGTTTGCAGCAATTATTCTCGCGCGGTGTTCGACCCTGGCGCGCACCTGGATAAAGGCGTTTAAGGGGATTATGTAAAATCCGCCGAAGATGCCGATAAGTAAAAGATCAATTATAATTCTGATGCTTCCGGGCGTCCTGATAAACTGTGATATTGTTGATATGTGTAACTCAGCAGCAGTTGGTGACGCGAAAAACAGGTCTATTCCGAAAATGCTTAGGCCTATTGCTCCGAGGGGAACAAGGCCGAGCTCGATCTTTTTTCCGGACATTTTTTCACATAAAAGAGATCCCGTCCCTATACCTACAGAAAACAGGGTAAGTAAAAGAGTTACGGAAGGTCCTGATGCATTGAGTACTGTTTTTGTATAGTTAGGAACCTGTGTAAGGTATGCCGCTCCGATGAACCAGAACCATGAGATTGCAAGGATTGACAGAAATATTGCCCTGTCTTTTTTTGCCTGTTTGATTACCTTTAATGTCCCCGAAAAAATATTCCTGTTTATTTTTAAATCAGGTCTGGAAGGTTTGGCTTCGGGAATAGAACGGCTGAATATCCACCCTGCGATTGCAAAGACAACAACAGCGAGTCCTGTAATGCAGGGTTCAGCGCTCTGGCATAATACTCCCCCGGTGATGGTTCCCAGAAGTATGGCTAAAAATGTTCCGGTTTCAACCATTGCATTTCCTCCCACAATTTCACCCTGTTTAAGATGCTGGGGAAGGATGCTGAACTTTAACGGACCGAAGAACGCTGACTGGGTGCCCATAAAAAAGAGCAGAATAATAAGAGCTGTAATACTGTTAAAAAGGAATGCAATGAATCCGAAAATTATAATAACTATTTCTGCAGCCTTGATAATTCGTATTAGTTTTGATTTTTCATATTTGTCGGCAAGCTGGCCTGCTGTTGCAGAAAACAGGAAAAAAGGAAGAATAAAAAGGCCGGCTGCTATATTGATAAGTATATCCGAACTCATCCCGTGTGAACCGACAGCCTGAAAGGTAATCATGATAATGAGGGCATTTTTAAATACATTGTCATTAAAGGCTCCGAAAAGCTGAGTCAAAAAAAAAGGTCTGAAGCGCCCTGTTGCAAGAAGCCCGAACTGGCTCCTGTTGCTGCTGTTAACTTCTTTGGGTTTATCTATTGTTTTCATGCTCTTTGTCCTTGTCATTATGATGTCATGTCCAAAATAATAACAAGTACTGTGCCAGCCTTTGTAAATGGCTGTAAGTGCCTGAATATAGGTTGGTATTCTTGTTTTAAAAGTGGGCAGGGGATAAAGCTTTAATTGTTTATGTAAACAAAGTATGTAAGGTTATGTACAAAAATTGAATACCGTGCTTTTCTAGAAATCTCATATACGGTTATAAAGGATGCTGTAGATAATAATGTTGATAGGCGTGTTTGTCTTTCGCACAGTCACATTCACATCAAGCGAAGTTGTGAAATGATCAGTAAATTCAGTTTGCTATGAGAAAATTAGAAGTTATTTTTCTTAATCATCTCTATACTTTTTTGCGGGTCGACACAGGGGGCGACCCCTACAAATTAATATAGCCTTTTAATCAAATGGAAAACAAAGTTAGTGCTTGTAATCAAACTTTTTTCAAAATATATATCAGGCCGACCAGGGGTTGGGCCAGGTAAAGAAACGATAGGGTATGCAGGGGTAGACCTCCGTGTCTACCCGTGAATACTTACAACGATTATTATACCGTGATCGGCTAGAGTGTCATTCTACTTTAAAGCCGGTCTTCAATGCCTTTTCATCCAGGGAATGCCTGCCCGCAGATATTTCATACCCGATTGGCTCAACCGTAAACTCCTGAAGGTTTTCGTCATAGTATGCAATATCTTTTACCGGTATTTTCAGTGTAATGTTTTTAGTTTCTCCTGCTGCAACAGGGATTCTCTTAAACGCCTTCAGTTCTTTTACAGCTCTTTCTACCTTTGACTTTTTTGCAGATACATACAACTGGATAATTTCATCACCATCAATGTTGCCTTTATTGGTAATGTCCATGGATGCTGTGATAACGTCACCATCCTTATATACTTTTTTATCGAGGCTGAGGTTACTGTATTCATAAACCGTATAGCTGAGTCCAAAGCCGAAGGGATAGGCTGGTTTACTTTCGTCTTTCTCAAGTTTTCTGTATCCGTGCCACAGGTCGTATGTAATGGTTTTCGCATTAAGGTCAAAGTGAGGAAGCTGATCCTCTGAAGCAGGTATTACAAAGGGAAGTTTTCCGGAAGGATTTATGTCTCCTGCGATTATACCTGCAAGTGCATGACCGCCCTCCATGCCGGAATACCACTGCATAATGACTGCCGGTACATTGTCTTTCCATTCATCAATTATTACAGCGCTCCCTGCTATAATCGAAACGACTGTATTTTTATTTGCCCCGGCAACGGCCTTTATAAGCAGAACATCCTCAGGGTGCAGGTGAAGATTTTCTCTGTCTCCTCCAAGGGCAAAGGTGTCTTCGGGTATTTCATCAGGTGATGTCGGTGAGAGAAACATTTCTGCAATTTTCTTTTCTTCCGGTGTCACTGCTTCCGGCATTAAAGGTTCTTTAGCCGCGAACATGCCAGGCGGTACAAACTCACCTTCATCTTCATTAGTGTAACCTGCAATAATAATAACAGCATCAGCGGATGCCGCATCTTTCGCTGCACTTTCAATATCGCTTCCGCTGTTGTGAATTATCTCAACGCGGCCATTAAATCTTTTCTGAATTCCTTCAAGAGATGAGACAACATGATCCGGTCTTGTGTTGCTGGAACCTGCATCGCCTGTTGCTGTTGAGTCTGCAAGCTTTCCGATTACTGCAAGTTTTTTTATGCCTTTAAATGGTAAAAGACTGTTTTCGTTTTTTAACAGCACCATGGATTTTTCTGCTGCTTCCTTTGCAAGGGCACGGTGTTCTTCACACCCTATTACTTCTTTGCCGTAACTTACAGGCTTTACCCATTTTATTTGCTGGGTAAGTATTCTTTTTACTGCATCATCTACCCGGGACATTGGGACTTCACCGTTCTCAACGAGCGCCTTAAGATGCTGCTGATGTATCATCTGAAAAGGCATTTCAATATCCTGTCCGGCAAGAGCCGCCTTTTTAGAATCATTCATTCCGAATATAAAATCAGTTATAACAAAACCTTCAAACCCCCATTTGTTTTTAAGTATATCTGTAAGAAGTGTCCTGTTCTGGCCGCACCATTCACCGTTCATGCTGTTATATGCGCTCATGACGGAGGCAGCGTTTCCTTCATCAATCACTTTTTTAAAATGCGGTAAATATATTTCATGAAGCGCACGGTCACTTATATTTACATCCACCTGAAAGCGTGAGTTTTCCATAGAGTTTAATGCAAAGTGCTTAACACATGCCATTCCGTGCTTCTGTACTCCCTTTGCAAGAGCGGTCCCCATTTCTCCAAGCAGTATCGGGTCTTCACCGTATGTTTCCTGGGCTCTTCCCCAGGCAGGATGCCTTAAAAGGTTAATGCATACACCTCCATAAAAGTTACCGCCCTGTGCACGCAGTTCTTTGCCGATAGCTTCACCTATTCTTTCTTCAAGGCCGGTATCCCATGTTGCACCCCTTGCAATGGATACAGGAAAGGTTGTTGATCCCTGCATGACAATTCCCCTGGGTCCGTCAATAAACTGCACACCCTCAATTCCGAGTTCAGGTATTGCGCCTGCAGGGTATGGATTTACATTGTATCCATTACTCATGTCCCCGAAACCGGTCCAGAAAGGCGTGTCTCCATCCATAAGCCTGAGTTTGTCATCCAGGGTCATTTTTTCCATAATAGCCTTTATCTGATTTGATGTTTGATTCATTTGATTTGTCTCCTTTTCCTGTCTTCCGCATCCGGTAATAAAAAATATCAGCAGCACTGCAATACAGAAGAAGATTCCAGATATTTTATTAGGGTATTCCATATGATTTTCTCTTTTGTATGAGGTTTATAAAGTGGAAGTAAAAATATTAAAGCGAGTATAAAAATCAGCGGGTTATGTGTCAAAAGAAATTCCTGACCTGAATTGATTTATAAATGAAGACAGTAGATTTATTCGAGCCTCAAAAAATTATGTGTAACCATTTTTGTTTCCTGTCGACTAGATATCACATAACCCTTTTTGGCATTAAATAATATGAGTTTTACAGTTTCAGGATTTTGCATAGAATTAAGAAGTATTACCTCCGCGTCTGTTTTAAAAACATTTTTAACCGTTACTTCTCTTCATATAAATCAGAAATCAAATTCATTGTTTTGTCAAAGAACTGAGTCACTATGTTTATCAGGAGGCTGCATCAGGTAATCACCGGATGATTGCCGTGCTTTTTGATGCTGTTATTTTAATTGGCTTTAAAATATTCAGCGTTAACCTCTTTTTATAAATAATGCTGGCCGGGTGAATATTAAAGCAGACAGTGGGAGACTGATATTCACTCTTTTTATAAACCTGTAGAACTGGGAGGAGTTTTATGGACAAAAAGAAGAATTTGATTTTTAAAAACCTTTATTGTTTTTTTCTGACTTTGTTTGTGATTTCATCGGGGATATCTGTTTCGGTATTTGCAGTAGATGATGACGAAGAAGCCTTTACACTCGAGGAAATAACTGTAACAGCAGAAAAAAGAGAGGCAGAGCTTCAGAAGGTCCCTATGGATATTTCTGTTGTAAGGCCGGATGACATGGCTCGTGTGGGAATAAATACTGCGGCTGATCTTGATAAGGTTCTGCCTGAACTTAGTATCAATGTTAATGCAGGAAGCAGCCTTCAGGTCAACCTCAGAAATGTACAGAACCTTATCTGGAACACTACCTATGAAACAACAGTTGCAATGCATCTTGACGGCATTCAGCTTACAAGGGTGAACGGTTTTGATAACCTTTTCTATGACCTGCAGAGAGTGGAAGTTCTTAAAGGACCCCAGGGTACACTTTATGGACGAGGCTCAACAGCAGGAAGTACAAACATTGTTACCCAGAAAGCTATACTGGATGAATTCAGCGGCTACCTGACGGTGGAAGCCGGTAATTACAGCCTGTATCGTACCGAGGGTGCAATTAATGTCCCGGTAACCGATAAACTTGCTTTAAGGTTTGCAGGCCGCAGCTATAAACATGACGGCTACAGTGATTCAGGTTATACAGATGCAGATGCATGGGGCGGAAGAGTAGCATTGACCTGGGCCCCAACCGAAAAAGACTCCTTTACAGCCACATTTGATTTTGAGGGCTTTGAAGATGACGGTTACGGTTATACTGGTTACTACTATGCCACCTATGGCGGACTCAGCATAGCTGCAAATCCTGACGCAACTTCATATCCGCTGAACTACAGCGGCACTGTAATAAGTCTCCCATGGCAGACCAGCTGGGCTGTAGGCAATATGGCTGATACAAACTGGAACGATAATAATTCCTGGGGTATAATGGCTCAGTATGAGCATGAATTTGATTTTGCCTATTTAACTACAGTATATGGACACAGGTCACTGCATGAAGACAAGGCATACATGTATGGCGGCGTTTCAGTCGGCGGATATTATCCTGACGGGGACTATTCTTCAACAGATCAGATTGTTCTTTCTACCTTTACTCCCTATATGTATGTTGATTCATATAACAGCGGCAAATTTGATTCTCTTGAAGTTCGTTTGACATCCAAATCAACAATAAATCAGGGCGACAGTTTTGAATGGATTATCGGAGGTATGGCTCAGGAAGACTCTATCACCGAGTATGCTTCTCCATGGTACGTTTACTATGTTGATCTTACAACAAAATCCAAAGGGCTGTTCGGCCAGGCATCCTACAAAATTTTAAACGGTTTGACATTAACAGCAGGCTACCGTTATTCCTGGGATGAAAAGGAGTATTACGGAAGAGTATTCACTGATGATGACGATGATGATTTTTATGCAGAACTGCTTGATCCTGACCAGCCGAGATATTACAGGAATTATTCCTGGAATGAAGATTCATATAAAATTAATTTAAGCTGGGAAGCTACTGATAACCTTATGACATACCTCCAGTATGCCAAAGGTTACAAGACCGGAAATGTTTCAAACAACGGTGATTCCATTGACCCTGAATTTCTGGATGCGTATGAGCTGGGTGTAAAAACCAGATTTCTGGATAATCGTCTGCAGTTGAATACGGCTCTTTACTATTACAAGTATGACAATTACAATCAGTGGACAGTTGCCTATAAGTGTAAAAGCGATGTTAACGGCGATCATGCCTGTGACGACATAAACGGTGATTATCAGCTTACCTCTCTGGACTATGAATATTATGAAAATGTCGGCGTAGCACCGGGCGGATCTGAGCAGAAAGGTCTAAATGCAAGTGTGATGTATATGCCCACTGCAAAGGATGTGTTCTCTGTATCAGCGTCATATTCCAAGAATAAATATGATGATTATAATATCAAAGCGGCAATTCTTGAAAAATATGCAGATGCAGACAATGTATATACAACAGAAGCTTATCAGGATATGTCAGGTCTGGAGTTCGGAGGCTCACCTATCCGCGGTAATATTTCATACACCCATACCGAGTTTTTGGGTCTGGACACTCTTGTATTCAGTACAACCGCCTATTATGAAGGTGAAGGCGTTGATGAAACTCTGAATATCGGTCAGGATAATGTTTATACGATGCCCGGCATTGATGAATACTGGCTGATGGATGCATCTTTGACCTATAACTCAAGCATGTGGGTACCTGAAGGTATGAACTGGTCTGCACGTTTATGGTGTAATAATGTTTTCAACAGCACCCCGATATCTTCTCTTTATTATGTTGATTACGATTATATCTGGGGCGATACATTTCCTGCACAGTCAGGGTATGTAAGCGGCACATATGTACAGCCAAGAACCTATGGTCTGACGCTGACTTTTAACTTCTAAACCGGCGTAAAGCGCTGTTTGATTTTTTAGCCGGCGCATCTGAAAGTTCATTTTAAGATGCGCCGGATTGCTCATCTCAAAGATTTTACCTTATACATGTCTGCGGCCGTCAGCGGGTGTCTCTGTTTACCCAGTGAAACATGTTTTGCTGTTGTTTCACCGGGGCTGTTAATTGTTTTCATTTTAAACAGCCCATTCTTACCCTCAAAATCCACCTGTATTGACTGGATTACAACTATAATATAAAATGCCCGGGTTTCCATTTAATTAACGGATTATTTTGATTTATTTAAAAATAGAAAACTCCTCAGGCAAAGACCGGAACAGGTGCAGGGCACACATCTATTCCGTTTATTACAGAAAATATGATGAAATTTACCATTTTTAAGAGGCTCGTTGCAGGCTTCCTGCTGATGCTTGTGATCGTTGTGGCTCTTGGCACATATGCTGCTCTCAAGTTCAGGGAACTGAATAATGCTATTCATTCCATCAGTTCTGTTGACAGTGAAACTATCATGGCGGCTAACCGTCTCAGTGAAAGTTTTCTGACCCAGAGAGAGTTTGAGAAAAAATATGTGGTTTCCGGAGATGAGGATTTTTACAGGCAGTTTCAGGCGGTGGAAAAATCTATCCAAAAAGATCTGGATGAGCTAAAAGTACTCCTTGGCCCTGCGGATAATAAGGACTCACTGCTTCTGTTCAGTGATAACTATTCAAAGTATCTTTTAAAAGTGCAGGAAGAAGCGGGCTTTATAAAAAATAAAAAGAGCTACTCTGAGCAGGATTTTGAAAACAGCAAGGAAGCCCTTATTGACAGCCTCCTTGAGCATCTGGAGGAGCTTAAAAAAAATACGGAAAAGGCAATTGATGTAAAAATTAATATGTCAACGCAGATCGGCGCCCAGGCGCAGGATGTTATAATCGTTCTTTCCATATCATCCGTTGTATTTGCCGTACTTATTGCTTTTTATAATGCCAGGACTATCCACCGCCCCATCTCTCTGCTGATAAAAGAGACCAAGGAAATTGCAAAGGGAAGGTTTGAAAAACATCTGACTATTCCGTCTCCTCCGGAGATAAACGAGCTTGCCGCGGCGTTTAATCATATGTGCGACCGTTTAAAGGAACTGGATGAGATGAAGGCGGATCTTATTGCAAAGGTTTCTCACGAATTCAGAACACCGCTGGCAGTAATCAGAGAAGCGGTAAGCCTTTACATGGACTCCTTTGACACCGCATCAAAGGAAAAGCAGACAAAACTTTTAGGTATTGTGCATGAGGAGTGTGAACGCCTGATAGCGTCGGTAAACAAGGTGCTCAATATGTCCCGTATGGATGCCGGGATAGTTGATTATCATATGGAAAAGTACAACCTGTCTCACCTTATAACAATCGCGGTATCCAAGGTTCAGCCGATTGCTGTAAGAAAGGGAGTAACACTTGAGGTTAATGTTACGGATGATTCACTTGATGCGGTTATAGACTCGGACAAAATAGGGCAGGTTTTTGACAATATACTGGGTAATGCTTTAAAGTTCACACCTGAATCAGGTAAGGTGTCCATCGGAGCAGTTGTTAAAAAAGAAAAAGATTATTCAAAAGAGAGCGATAAAGAAATTATTGAGGTTTCTGTTTCGGATACAGGCCCTGGAATTCCGAAGGAAAATATTAACGATGTATTTGACAAGTTCAAGAAATTACATGAAAAAGGCACAGGGTTGGGCCTTTATATAGCACGGCAGATCATTAATGCCCATGGAGGGGAGATATGGGTCGAAAGCGATGGGAAAACGGGAAGCACATTCTTTTTTACAGTGCCTGTTTTCTGATAATTATGTTCATGACCGGCGGGTGTGTTTTTCCTGCCGAAAAATTCGGTTTAGAAAAAACAAAAGTAATTCAGACACAGCCGCCTGTGGTTGAGGACCCTGTAAAAGATGCTGCAGATCTTGCTGATAAAGGTGAATATGACAGCGCCTTAAAGGCATACGGCGAAATCACAAAGGCCTATCCTGATGCATCACCAGGAGACAGGGCGCTGTTTGACATGGGGGTTTTATACACATATCCTGACTACCCTAAAAAAAGTTATTACAGGGCGCTAAAATATTTCAGACAGCTTTTAACGGATTTCCCTGAAACTCCTTTAAAAGAAGAAGCAAAGGCCTGGGTAGAGGCTTTAAACCGCGTTATTTTAAATGAAAACAAGGTAAAAGAGCTGGAAGAGAAAATAGCAGCATACCAGGAACAGATAAATGCCTTAAAAGAAATAGATATCAGGATTGAAGAAAAAAAACGAAAAGGATTACCCGAAGATTAATCTCAGGCACTTCGCAACAGCAGGTTTTAAGCCGCCTGGTTTACCCGGTGCAATGCTTTATAAATGCAGATTGTCAGCAGTGTCAGGGAAAAGGAAATAGACATGCCGGAAGATAAATTACTTATCGTAGATGATGATAAAAATATGCTTGAGGTATTAAGCCTCAGGCTGGAAGCCGAAGGTTTTAATATTACCTCCGTAAGCAATGCCGGGGATGCGCTGGGGCTTGCCAGGAACAGCATGTTTGATATGGCCCTTGTGGATCTTAAACTGGGGGAGAATGACAGCGGCATAGAACTGATGAAAAAACTGCACCAGGAAACGCCTGAAATGCCGGTTATAATACTTACAGCCTACGGTACTATTGATATGGCAGTGGAGGCAATGAAACTGGGTGCATACAGTTTTTTAACCAAGCCTTTCAACCGCAGGGAGCTTTTACAGCAGATCAAAAACGGGCTTGAAAAGAGCAGTCTATCAAGGGAGGTCAGAAGGCTTAAGGCCCTTGTGGGAGAACGGTTCGGCTTTGATAACATCATAGGAAAGAGTAAAAAGATTCAGGATGTTATGGGGCAGGTTGCAAGGGCTGCGGAAACAGACTCAAATGTATGCATATACGGAGAAAGCGGCACAGGAAAAGAGCTTATTGCCAAATCCCTGCATCTTTTAAGCTCCCGCAAAGACCGCGCCTTTGTTGCTGTAAACTGCGCGGCGATTCCGGAAGGGCTTCATGAGGGGGAGCTGTTCGGCTATGAAAAGGGTGCCTTTACAGGTGCTGTAAGAGCAAGGAAAGGTTTTTTTGCGCAGGCTCACTGCGGGACACTTTTTTTAGATGAAATTTCGGAAATGCCCGAATCAATGCAGGTAAAGCTTTTACGCGTTCTGCAGGAAAAGCAGTTTTATCCCCTTGGCAGTGAAAAAATGACTGAAGTAGATGCAAGGATAATAACTGCAGCAAATAAAAACCTGGAAGATGAAGTGAAAAACGGACGGTTTCGCAAGGACCTTTTTTACAGAATCCATGTTATCCCGGTTAACCTGCCCCCTTTAAGAGACAGAAAGGATGACATCCCTCTTCTGGTGGATCATTTTATCAATAAGTTCAGTACACGCATGAACCGGGAAATAAAAGAGATAACCGTACCTGCCATGCAGAAGCTGTTAACATACAACTGGCCGGGGAATGTAAGAGAGCTGGAAAACACCATTGAATATGCAGTTGCCATGACTCCCGGAGACGTAATAGACGAAAGCCTTATCCTTCAGACAAGCGTTCCTGAAATGGAAGATGTAAAATCATTTAAAGACGCAAAAAACAGGTTTGAAAGAAACTACATATCCAACATACTTGCCCTGTCCGGCGGTAATGTCAGCAAGGCAGCAAAGATAGCCGGAAAATACAGGGGAGACCTTTATGCCCTTATGAAAAAACATGATCTTGATCCTTCTGCGTTTAAGAGGGGCGACTAGACTGCTCCTTAGCGCAGGAAATTCACTTCATTGAAAATATCAAAAGATTCCCGGTAGTTATAACTGGTGAATCTTTTGAGTTTACTCCATTATGCATGAAAAACCATCCATGGCAGATTCCCTTGTTTTATCTTTCCTGCCCCGATAAAAGCTTAAATAACAGATGGTTACATCTCTTATCGGGTCTGTGGCATCCCCCTTGCACATATCAGAGGCAAATACTTTTCCCGGATTAATTGTCATACATCAGGTCGGAATTCATTCAGTGAAGGGAGGTGACGAAAAAGGCGTATGTGATCCGGCAGAAACCTGACTGTGACAGTGCGGAAAAGGGTGGACATTTAGATAAGATAATCAGGAGGGAAAATATAATGGTTAAAAAGTTAATATTCATTTTACTGGTTGCCGCTCTTCCGGCGGGTTATGCTTCAGCGGCTGTTTCGGAACAGGCTTCAGATTCAGACAAAACTATCGAAGCGGTTCAGGATGTTAAAAAGGAAAAAACTGAGTTCTGTACCGTTGTAAAGATAGAAGGGACAAAGGTTGATCTGAAGAATGATAAAGAAGAAAAATTCGCCATGAATATCAGTGATCCCGATACCCTTGAAGGTCTTAAGGTGGGTGACAGGGTCATGGTTAAGAACGGTAAAGTATCAAAGGAAAAATAATTATTCTGTTTAGCCTTCCCATAATCTCTGCAGGGAGAAGGTATTGCCCTGCAGAGATCTTTACTGCTGACTGCTAAAGAGTTGGGACTGCATAGAAAAAAAGCGGAGATTTTTATTATGAGGCTATTGATAGTTGATGACAATGCAGGACTTACGGCCCTTATGAAGGACATGCTCGAAGAAGAAGGAATCTGTAAAGTGGAAACCGCCGGAGACGGCGAAACCGGATATCGGCGTTTTATGAGTTTTAAACCTGATATTATCCTTACCGACATTGAAATGCCGGTTGAAAACGGTTTTGAAATGGTAAAAAAGATCAGGATAAATCATCCGGAAGTAAAAATTATTTTTATGAGCGGCCAGATGAACAGATATCGGGAAACCATCATTAAAGAGCATGACGGATACAGTGTAAATTTTTTAGATAAGCCTTTTTCCTTTTCAAAAGTTGTAAACATGTTTGATGATTACAGGAATGAAATGATGAATCTCTGATAATTTTGCCTGTTTAATGACAGTCATTATTTTTATTCTCTGTACCCGTTCTCCTTTTTTAAAATACCTCTTCTAAACATTAAAGGTTTTAATCTGACTGCCGATCTTAAATATCAGTATATACAGTGAGTTATGTCAGGACAGGTATAATCTTTATGTTTTATATAATAAAAGAAAGGGTGTTTTATGTTAAAAAAAATAAAAGTATTGTTATTGCTGCTTATTCTGGCCGCAACATCAGTTATAACCGGATGTCTTGTTTCAAACCCGGGTCCTAAATTTACAAATCCTGAAGTACCCGGACAGGGAAAATCGGTGATCTATGTTTATCGGCAGAGGGGTGTAATGACTGCAGACACTTTACCCGGTATTAAAATGAATGATGTTGAAATTGTCGATATTCTCCCGGAAATAAGCTATTTTGCCGTGTCTGTTGAACCGGGCAGATATACATTCGGCCCTAAACTGTTTGGGATTTATAAAACAAAAGAAGCTGTAATAGATGCCAGGGCCGGAGAGGTTTATTTTGTGCGCCTGAAGGTTCAGATATCATATTTTGAATTTGAAGAAATGAATAAAGATGAAGCCATGGCATATATGGCAACCTGTTACGGTATTGATCCCAAGTACGCCCTTGATCCAAGGGTTATGACAGGTAAAAATAATTCAGCTGGTAAAAACAGTAAAAAGGCTCCAAAGGCAGCCAAAGTACAGGAAGAAGAGAGTGCTGCCCCTCCAGCTCCGGAAGCAGAGCAGATTGTTCCTGAATCACCCGATCAGGAATATACTGAGGTAAAAAATATAAAAGGTCAGATCTATGTTGATCCGGATCCGGCAAACGCAAAGATCAGGATCATGAATATATCCCCTGTTTTTAAACAGGGGATAGCGCTTGATGCCGGAAGTTATGACGTTGATGTAAGCGCTGACGGTTATCTCTCCTACCGTGAATGGGTGGAGCTTAAACCCGGGGAAGAAAAATATATAAAGGTTGTTCTTGAGCCTAAGTTTCTGGAAGAAGCTGCACCGGAAGAAGTTACGGATGAATATTCTGAGCCGGAAACCGTTGTAAGCTCGACGAGTGATATTGAAATACCTGCTGATCTTAAATCTGAAGAAAAGCGATATGCAAAAATGCTTAAAAGCGGTTCATTGACAGATATAAGAAATGCGGCAAAAAATATTTATTACCGCTATTACGATAGTAAATACCTTGCAAAGGCTGCAGAGCGGGCACTTCTTGAAAATTATCAAAGAGAAGCATCCAGCATTCAGGTGGATGCAATGGCCTGGCTGTGTAAAGCTCTCGGCAGGACAGGCGACAGACAGTTTGCTGAGACTTTAAGAACTGTTGCAGAAAATGCTCCCCACCGCAAGGTGAGAGGGTATGCTCAGAAAAGTCTTGACGGGCTGTAGGGATTTAAAAAAAGATTCAGCATTTTGTTATGGCGGGCTTTTTGTCCGCCTGTATTAAATACCTATAAAAAAGATGAACGCCCAACATCGAACGTCCAACGCCCAACTTCCAATGAAAGACCAAAAGCCAATAAAAGACAGCGTATTTTGCCTTTTATTGAACGTTGGATGTTGAATGTTGAGCGTTGGACGTTCATATTTAAAGATATCTATTTATCCAATAAACCTTCAGAAATCTAACCCAGCCTGTTCTTCTTTTTCATAACATCCGCCACCTTATTTAACCCCATACCCTCCAGGGTCTTTTTGGCGGGCCATCCGTTTTCTTTATTAAAACCTTCAAATTTATAAAACCTTGTTTTCCAGTCTTCAAACTTTTTGCGGTCAAGCTTTCTGCCTTTACCGTCAGAGTATGTCCATTTCTTTGTCTTGTCATCATACATAGGAAGGGTTGCACCGGGTGAGCCCTGCTCATAAATATAATCCGGAAATACTTCCATATCCCTGTGGCGACCCTGTAATGTCCAAATTGCCCTGTCCAGGGTGAATATCTTATGACCAAGCTCCATGCCGTCTTTAAATGTAATGTTCCTACCTGTGACAGCATTAAAGAACCTCGGCTCTGCCTCCGGTGTTGGACCTTTGCAGTCTGCTGTATTATTGGTAAAGGGCATTGGCCATATCCAGCCGCAAAAGCCGTTTGAGCCGAGCCAGAATTTTTCGTAATGTTTTACCCATGCAACCTGCTTTACTTTATGGTCAGAGTATATTCCGGTGGGGCCGTCACTGTAATCAAGCATAAAGGGGTCGCCATTGTAGGGTACCATGGCGTCAGAAAAAAGCTCTACTGCCTTTTCCGCCGAGAGGTACGGCTCCTTTCCTTCCATTAAAAAAGCTTCAGGCATCCAGTGAAGGGGATAGTTCGCCATGCCGTGGAGCATAAGGTCGCGTTCTCCCATTAATGACCCAAAACCCCATTCAGCCTCTACCCTGGGGTCATAATGCATGGATGTTCCCCAGTAGGCCAACTGGAGTTTTCCATTATGATAATCCTCATCATATGTTCCCCAGTTTTGAGCAGCCCTTGCAAGGCCCTGTGTCAGATCCTTTCCTATGCCTTCACCTGTTGCTATCTGCCTCATAAACATGTCCGTAAATCCAAGTGTTCCTGACTTATCAAGGGGAAGATCACATTCGAGCTTTTTACCTTTTCCGAGGAGTCCTTTATTAAAGAGATGCTTAACATAATTTGCGACAGCCATATAATGCCAGTGACTTAGACCATATTTCTGCATTATATCGTTTCCCTGCCTCGTCATTTTTTTTGTCGGATTATCAAGCATGACGGATGCTGCTCCGGCACAGACAGATTCATTGTTGTCTCCGCTTGCCAGGCGCTGGCGACAACCCCTGGGGCATGATGCACAGGCGGCTGCCCGTGAAGGAACAATAGGAAGAGCGTCAGAGCCAAATGAAAAAAATGGATTGTTTGTTACACTTGCTCCTCCGGGTGATCCGTTGATCCAGAAATAAAAACCTCCCATCATCTCTTTTCTTCTGGGGTTGTCCACATTCCACTGAAACTGTTTGTACCACATGCGGGTATCCATAAAACCTTTAGGATCTGCAATCGGCGCCCCTCCCGAACCCAGTGCACTTATTGCCTTCAAATTTTTAGAACCGAATACCCCGCCAAAACCTCCAAGAGCCGCCTGTGAACCGGGGCCGTGTAAAAGAGCGCCCATGCGGCTTTTGTTTTCACCTGATAAGCCGCAGCATACAACAGCCGGAACCTGTGTTGTAAAACTGTCATCGCCTACTTCAGCCCATTCACCGAACTTGAGATCAGGATTAACCCTTCTTGATATCTCCTCCTGGGTATCCCATGTGTCCATGCCCCAGATACCGTCAGCACTTTCTATTGTAACTTTGTCGTTAACAATGTTGATCCACACAGGCTTATCAGCAGCGCCTTCCACAACAATACCGTCCCAGCCTGCAAACTTTAACTGGGCTGTAAAGCGGCCGCCGAAATTACTGTGCCCGAACCATTCAATGGGGTAGAGCATGGGAGAAAGACCCTGTACCTCGCTTCTTCCTGAACCGGGCATAAAGGTACCTGCGAAAGGATGCCCCATTATTATGATAAGGTTCCTGGGGTCAAAGGCTTCAAAGGGAAGCTGGTCTCCGACAAGGTCAAAGAACAGAGCAGAACCCATGCCGTGACCTCCGCCATATTCCTCATATTTTTCCGTGGGGATAGTGCTGCTTGTTTTGTCTGTTAGGTTTACTCTCAGGATTTTTCCTGTATACCCGCCTTTGCTTTTCATTCCCATTTTATTACCTCCATTCATCAATGGATACAGGCATGCCTGACATAAAATCGGTTATAAACCAGACGCTCGCCGTTTCTCCTCCAACAACAATTGAATTGATCATGGCCGGATTTTTCATGTGTTTAAGCATGGTGCCTTCTTTGATGTTTTTGTAATTCTTAACACCGTCCGGCCCCTGCATGCCTGAAACAATTGAATTTGCCCAGTACTGTTTTGCAGGTATTTCAGCATTATCCGACAGCCATTTTGCAAACTCTTCCTTTGTTTTAAATCCCTGCGTGTCCCTTAAAAGATCAGCAACAGAAGGGTCCATAATAAGTGTTGCCGCACCTGTTGCAGCAAGCACCTGTGTGAAATCCCTCATCATAAGCTGGGGGGCATAGTGCTCCACAACAGAACCCGAGCAGTTCACAAAGTTCCATCCGAAGAATACTGTGAGGGTGCTGTCCTGTGGGTCAAAACCCTTCTGTACATGAAATGGCTTCCATCCTTTGGGGAGGTTTTCTTCATTTTCTGCAATGGTAAGGTTGTTGTATAAAAGCGGATTGCTTAGAGATGAAAATCCGCTTTCTCCCTCTTTATAACCCTGCAGAATTTTATGGAACAGAACCATGGACCGGCCTATTATTGAATTAGCCTCTGCATTGGGACCAAGCGCTCCTATGCCTGAGTTGATATTTATCTCCTCCCTTATGGGACCGTTAATAAGAACCATACGGGAGCTTGATGTGGTGGAGTCCATGTAGGGAACCTGGCTTGCAAGAGTGAGCAGTACCGGCATGTACTCGGGCTTTGCGCCTGCCATAACTGCAATAATAGCAACCTTTTCTACTGTAAAGGGCCTGCTTGTTCCGAATGTGCCGGCCTCTTTTTTCACAATTTCATCAGGTTCATGACTGGTGCCTTCCAGCATCTCTTTAACTTTATCCTCTGTAGGAAGAATGATGGGATTATAGTCTGTCCAGCTTTTGTCCTTGAAAAGGCGCCTTAAATTATCTTCTGTGTCAGGCTTTAAAAATCTCGGCTCCTCAGGTGTTTCGGGGTTAGTCTCAGACTTTTTAAGAGGTGTTAAAAGAGCATCTATTATTGCTGTCATTACAGGTTTTCCGGTAACATTATCTGTTCCGGTTTTAAGATAGTTCTTTAATCTTTCTTCGCTTAAGCCTGTAAAAGGGTATGGCATTCCGACAAAGCGCAGGGGCATGCCGGTTGTGTATTTTGCATGTGCATTAATGCCGAAATCTACAACGTTTTCATTTGCAAGTGATACAGTAGGGATATTGTACTGTTTTTCGATAGTTCCGTTAAAACGGCTCACGGCCGCTATACAGCCCCATCAACCGGCAACTCCCATTATTACCGCATCGCCTTTATTGTCGGCAATTTCTTTCCAAAGTTCCGGATCATCCGAGGCGTAATTACCCCTTTTAAGTTTAAGTATGGTTTTAACCTCAGGCATATTTTTTTCAAACCATGCCTGGATTTCACCCATAACAGGAGTGCCGCCGATACCCTCGTAGTTCATGTCTACAAGGTAGATGGTTTTACCTTCAAGGGATTTAAGCCGGGGTGTGAGGTCTACCCGTGGTGCCAGGATTTCTCTGACTGCAGGGTTCATAACGGTTATCAGTTTGGTTTCGGAAGGTGCTGCGTTTACAGGATTGGATGCCAGAAAAAAACCTGACACCAAAATAACTGCCAGCAGGTGATTCAACAACAGACGCTTTTTATTCATTACAACCTCCTTAAAGATTAATTCTGGTCTGCCCTAATGCCTGGGTGTTACAGTTTAAATAAAAGGTTATAGGGCATATAAGACTTATAGATCATATATGAAAAAGTAATTATTAAGCGTAATTAAAATTAATTTGAGATTGAAAGTATACGGGGCATAGTTCTGTGTGTCAAAATAAATATGGGTGACTCTATTATGATTTTGCAGGAGACGGATGATATTTTAAACGGTCTGTTCGAATAGCAGAAGGTCCATCTTTGGAAAGTACGAACCTCCTGTAGGGTCGGGCAAAGGCCAGACCATACAGTGAATCAGGAGATGATTATTGCGCTTTGTTCAAAAGTTGAGATTTTAAACTCCCTGAATTATAATGCTAAAGATATTCCAACCTTTAAAAAAATTAAAATGCAGAAAATACGAAGACGCAAGAAAATACGTTTGCAGAATTATGATTATTCGGAGAACGGATATTATTTTGTAACGATCTGTTCGAATAGCAGAAGGTCCATCTTTGGAAAGTACGAACCTCCTGTAGGGTCGGGCCTCGCGTCCGACAGCGTGTACAATGTTTCAAGCGCCGCCCAAATTAAATTAACCACCATCGGCAAAATAATTGAACAGCAATGGAAAAGTATCCCTATTCATTTTGATCATATTGAACTTGATGAATATGTGATAATGCCTAACCATATTCATGGCATTATTGTGATTAAAGGTGCAGGTAATGTAACTGATGGGGTTCAACAAAAGCGGGTGGGGGCAAGCCCCACCCCTACATTATCTAAGGTGGTTGGCGCATTTAAATCACGAGCAGCTGTAGATGTGCTCAGGTACATAAAACAGAACAATCTCAATATTTCAGGTAAAATCTGGCAGCAATCATTTTATGATCATGTTATTCGTAATGACCGTACACTTGATGGTGTCAGAGAATACATTGCCGGAAATCCGGTTAACTGGGAACTGGATATTGAGAATTTTTAAAATAGTAAAAACATCCGGATTAAAGAGGTACAGGCATGAATCTGAAGATAAGGCAGGGGCCAGCCCTGCCGCTACAGTTTTTCCGGGGTTTAAACGAGGTTTATAAATGATTGTTCCCTGGTTGAATAGATAAAAATATTTTTGGAAAGTACGAACCTTCTGTAGAGTCAAGCCTCGAGTCCGACCGCGTGTACAATGTTTCAACAGCCTCCCAAATCCTGATCTTTTTCAAGGTATGCCATAATACGTCCTGCAGCAACAGCTCCAATGATCATAAAAAAAGTAAGCAGTATGGTATAGGTTATCCCGAAACAGGAAACCATAACAGGCAGCAGCACGGGCTTTACTGAACGGCAGTTTAAAAAAACGGTAATTGATTCAACACCTGCACCCCTTTCCAGCATTTCTTTAAGAAACGGGTACCATGCGTAGATCGGCCCCATGGATATTATACCTGCCGCAGCCGCAAGAAGAGTTCCTTTAACACCTGCTTTGTTACCTAAAAGCTTTACGATTTTACCGGGATGAATAAAAAGGTTAATACATACAGTAACAGTAAAGACAGCAAGCAGGGGTATTATAAGAGCTTTCATAACCTTTCCGCTTTCAGCTGCAGCAGCTCCTGCCTTTTCCGGCATGAACATAAACATTATGCCGTATACCAGAAGCATGAAAATTAAAAAAAGGAGCCCTCCTGATATTTTTTTCTTTTTATCCTGTTTGTTCATAGGGCTCCCCCCTTTACCAGGTAGTATGTTCCGGCTGTAAAAAAAGCGGTCAGAAGACTGAAAATAAATGCCAGAAGATTACGTTTAAGGGTGAAGTTTTTACCTAGTGCTGTTATTTCCATGGGTAGATGAACCAGACCAACGGTTACCCATGCTGTCATAAAAGCGGTTACACCGAAAAAAGAAACACCCCTGTCTAAGAGCTCCTTACCTATTACATAACTGTTGATGGGGTTGCCTGCAAGGATACTGCCGAGACAGCTCCCGAGAAAAGTGTCGGGAATAATTTTACCGGTAAAAAAACCTGAGATAAGTTCACGGGTTAAAAATGTTTTAAAGAGACCGATCAGAAGAACTACTCCGAACATAACCGGCAGCAGTCCGGAAAACTGTTTGAAAGATTTTTTAAGTGCAGAAAGGATATCCTTTTTTTCGGGTTTTTTATCAGGCCCTTTATGGCCTTTAATATCCTGTTCATCCTGTCTGAAATTTTCAAGGGCGAGAGAAGCACTGCCGCTTATTCCTGAAACAACCTTTATACCGTTCTGCTCCAGGTATTTTTCTGCATTAGGGCTTATATAGCCGGTGAGTACTGTACCTATTTTATGACTGAGAGCAAGGATGACCATCTGCATACCCTGCTGCCGCCCGTACTCTTCTGTTTTATTGTGGATCACTTCAATGGACCGGGTTTCCGAGTCCCATACAAGCAGGTATTCGGACTGTCCGAAACGGCTGCTGATTTTTGAATCAAGGCCAGGGCCTTCTGCTGTAATGCCTGTTTTCATATCTGTACCGCCCCCAGATCAGGCGTTATTAATTTCTGCTTCTGCTGCCACCTGGTTTCTTCCATTATTTTTTGCATAGTAGAGCGCCTTGTCCGCCCTGTGTATCAGATCCTCAAATGATTCATCTGCCCTGTAACAGGCCGCACCTGTGGATACAGTTATTTTCCCAAGTTTAACTGATGCGGAAGTAGACTTAATAGATGTTTCGGAAAAATATTTTCTTACATTTTCCGCCACAGTTACAGCCCCTGATAAAGGAGTGTGGGGCAGCAGCACGGCAAACTCTTCACCTCCGTATCGGGCAAAAAAATCTCTTCCTCTTACAATGGCCTTTATTTTTTTAGACACAAATTTAAGGACTTCATCCCCTGTAACATGACCAAATTTGTCATTGAATTTTTTAAAGTGGTCTACGTCTATCAGCAGAAGGCACATGTCTTTCTCGCCTGGAACGGCCTCAGCAGAGTACTGTTTAAATTTATCATCAAGGGCTTTCCTGTTTGGCGCGCCTGTTAAAAAATCAACCAGGGCGGCGGTTTTAGCTTCTTCAAACTGCTTCTGGATGGTTTTTAGATTTTCTCTTGTTTCATTGAGTTTTTTCTGGATCTGTTTTCCATGGGCGCCCATAGCCCTGGTTTCGTCAATTATCTCGTTTATTATATCCATGATATTTTCATCGGATACAGTCCCGGATAGTTTTGAAATGGATTTTGAGACGACCGTTTCATACTGTTCGGTCTGGCCTGTAATATCCATTATTTCTCTTAATATGGTTTCAAGGATCTGCTGAAGTCCCTGCCTGAAGCGTTTCAGATCCTCTTCATTTTTTTCGGCACAAAACCTGACGTAAAGATTTTCATTTTTTTCATTATTGAAAATTTCTTTTTTCTCAACCATCATGTCGATGATTTTTTTTAATTCTTTGCTTCCGCCCGAAACGTATTTATACCATACTGCATAATTTCTTGGTGTAATAGGAACATCATATTTTGACATAAGCGGTAAAGCGAGCCTGACATATTCATTTTCTTTTTCATTATTCATAACTGTCTGTCTTTCTGTGTTTAATGCGCTTTGCTTCTGTATAATCTGTAATCTTGTGTTTTAACTATTATCATAATGTTAAGATACTGTTAACTTTAGAGTAATATCTATTGCAAGTCTTTTTTCTTTTTTAACTGTCTTTTTCGTCTTTTTCAGGGATAGCCGGGTCTATAAATGTAAATCTGCTTTAAAATTAAAGATTCCTGGTGAGAGTATATGAATGACACTGATTTGATTTACCGGATAATTGAGGGCGACAGAACCGGGTTTAATCTGCTGATAAAAAAGTGGGAAAAACGGATATATAATTTTGTATTCAGGTATCTGGGCAGCAGAGATGCAGCCATGGATGTAACCCAGAAAACCTTTTTGAATACATACAGAAATATTTCCAGGTTAAAAGACCCCGGCAGGTTTCGCTCATGGATTTATCAGATTGCATCAAATCTGTGCCGTGATGAGCTGGGCAGAATGAAGAAACGGGATATGGTGTCGCTGGATGTAATCCAGGAAAGCCACGAAACAAAGGGTACCCGTCTTCCGCGGGAGTTTGTGGAAAAAGACAAAGATCAGCCTGATGAAAAGTTAAGCAGTAAACAGCTTACATCCATTATAAAGGGTGCGCTGGCAGAACTTCCGGAAGAACTGCGAATGATTGTGATAATGAAGGAGTACCAGGGGCTTAAATTCAGAGAAATTGCAGATGCGCTTGATGAACCTGTAAGCACTATTAAATCAAGGATGTATAAAGGTTTAATCCTCTTAAGAGAAATATTTGAAAATCAAAAGATTACAAGGGAGGTGCTGAATGATGAAGTGTGAAAAGATTCGAGCCCTGATGATGGATTATATTTATGATGAGCTGCAGGAAAAGGATGGAGCCGCTTTTGAGGAACACCTTAAGAAGTGCAGTGAATGCAGGGAAGAGGTTGAGTCCTTAAACGTTACTTCAGATATTCTTCAGCAGTGGGAAGAGCCTGAGCATGATGTGAGGATGATTGTGGTCAGGGATAAGGTATCCCTGTTTGATAAACTTAAGGAATTATTAAACGGCGGATTTTTTAAACCTAATAAAATTGCCTTCGGTTTTACATGCGCTTTTTTATTTTTATTCCTGCTTCTTGCCGCGGGCAATACGGAGATATCAGTAAAAAACGGTGATTTTTCAATTCATATGGCATTGTTTGACCATGCTGAACAGCCTGTAGATGATGACCCAAAATCAGACCGGCTGGTAGAAGAACTCGTAAAACAGAACTTTCAGCTGGTAAATACCCTTATAGAACAGAGTGAAGAGAGACAGAATGAGAAACTTGCCTTTATTTTAACATCCTTTAAAAAAGAGCTGGAGCAGCAGCGTTATAAAGATTTGAAGGCAATTCAATATGGGATTAAAGATATGCAGAAAAATACATATCAGCAGATTCAGGAAATAGATACTGTTTTAAATGAACTGGTCCGCCCGGTAGACTTAAGATACTAAATCAGTTACAGGAGAACTAATCATGAAAAAAATAATACTTTCATTAGTGATATGTTTTGTGAGTTTTGCCTCATTGGCTTTGGCATCTGAAAAAAATCAGAATACAGACCTTCAGGAAGAGATCGATATTATGGAGTCTGCCCTGATTACTCTTACAGGAAATTACGGTGCCGATGCCAGGAGGGTTGGCTTTGGGGTAAGTGCAAACGGCTTTTATCTGTCCGGATATGGTGTGATTTTTAACGTTACTCACAATATAGGGATAGTTATACCGGGGGAGGATAAAAGGTTATTTTCAGGGAGTGATGTTAATAACGTAAAAGTAATTACCCGGCAAAAAAATAAATCACCCCAATCCGACGTAGATGTAAAAGATAAAAGCAGACAGGAAAAAAGCGATATAGATCCGATTCCTGAGATTAAAAGAAACCTGGAAATATTTTTTACCTGGTATGCAACTTCTATGTCCGAACTGGAATCCGATGAAAAGATATCCGTTATACTTAACATTACCGGGCAGCCATATCTTTTTCCAAATGGTAATGATGATCGTACAGGGCAATTAACCGCAACTGTCTCCATGAAAGATATTGAAAGTCACAGGAAAGGGAAGATATCTCCGGATGAGCTGAAGAAACGAATATTATTTAATGAGGTTAAACAGGCTAACCAGGAAACTGCCATTTTTTCAAGCGTGCTTCAGACTTCACTTTCTTATGTTAACAAGGAACCTGCCTATGACTTCAGAAACAGTATAGAAAGCATCTCTATTCCTGGTTACGGTGTTATTTTTACGGTTGATGCGGATAAAAAAATGGAGTTTGCATTTTTAAACGAAAGCATGAAGAGTCTGGAAAAAAACCTTAAGGTTTTGGAAAAAGAACTGAAGTCAAAGAAAATGGATATCGGAAAAATAGAAAAGACAATTGAGAATTTCGGTAATCCGGATAATACAGATTACCCGTCACCCGAAAAAAATACTGTTGACTTTAAAGAGTATGAGGACAAACTGATTAATGTTATTTCAAAATACGGGCATACTCTCTCTAATATAAAAGAAGATGAATATATAGCAATAGCTGTGAACTTTAATCGTAAAAGAAAGAAAAAAGAAAATTCATTTGAAATCATCAACGTTAAAAAATCTCATGTTAACGATTTTTACAGAGGAAAGATTGATTTTGAAGGTTTTAGGGAACAGGTCAGTATAGTTACCTATTAGCGGTGTCCTGGCTGTCACTTTAATAAAGCAAATAATAATTGTCATTTATGTTGAATGTAATCAGTAAATAGCATATATTCTCTATGTTTGTTGAGTATAAATGACAAAAAGAGGTAAGTGATGGCATTTCCGGAATATATTAAAAGACCTGTTTATATAGATCGTATTGTTCCATATATTGGGAAGGATATTATCAAGGTTCTTGTGGGTCAGCGAAGGGTAGGAAAAAGCTATTTACTGTTTCAGCTTATGGACAGGATTTCGGAGATTGATCCTGGCAGCCAGCAGATTTATATCAATAAGGAACTTCATGAATTCAAGGATATCCGGAACAGTGATGATCTGCTTGAGTATACTAAATCAATCAGAAAGCCTGACAGTTGCCTGTATCTGTTTATTGATGAACTGCAGGATATTGAAGGGTTTGAAACAGCGCTTCGCAGTCTTCAGGCTGAGGGAAATATAGATATTTACTGCACAGGCAGTAATGCTAAACTGCTTTCCGGTGAGTTGGCGTCCTATCTTTCCGGACGATATATTGAAATAAAAATATATGGCCTTAATTATAAAGAGTTTTTAATTTTTCATGGACTTGAAAAAGGAAACGAAAGCCTTCAGAAATATCTTAAATTTGGCGGACTGCCATACCTGCGCCACCTTCCTCTGGATGACACAATTGTTTTTGATTATCTGAGGAATATTACTGATGCCATCCTGCTTAAGGATATAGTGTCCCGTTATGATATTCGTAATGTTTCTTTTCTTCAGAGGCTGGTGCGGTTTCTGGCAGATAATGTCGGCAGCCTTGTTTCAGCAAGAAAAATAAGCGATTATCTGAAGTCTCAAAAAGTAAAAATTTCTCACAATATCGTATTAGATTATCTGGCATATCTTTCAAACGCCCTGTTGATATTGCCTGCCAGACGTTTTGATATTATCGGGAAAAAGATTTTTGAAATAGGAGATAAGTATTATTTTGAAGATCTTGGAATCAGGCATGCCCTGGTTGGATTCAGTTTATCAGATATCAATAAGGTAATTGAGAATGTCATCTATACTCATCTTAAAACAGCCGGTCTGGATGTCACTGTTGGGTATGTAGGCAAACAGGAGGTCGATTTTGTCTGCGAAAAGAATGATGAGCGGTTTTATGTGCAGGCCGCATATATTATTGCTGACGATAATGTCCGGGAAAGAGAATTTGGAAATCTTCTGGCAATACCTGACAACTATCCTAAAAAAGTAGTTTCAATGGATGTTGTGTCCGGAGCCAGTTATAAAGGTATAGAGCATATTTACCTTGAGGATTTTTTATTATCCTTATGTAAATAAAATGGTTTTAAATTATCAGGAGTAATTCAAAAATATGTGGCAAAAAGAAATGGAAACAGCCCGGCGTGCAGCAATGGAGGCCGGAAAAATATTAAAGGAACTTTACGGCAATATAAACAGCATAACTAAAAAAGGCGAGATAGACCTTGTTACCGAGGCAGACCTTGCATCGGAGAAAGCTGTTATTGAAATTATAAAAAAAGATTTTCCCAACGACATGATACTTGCCGAAGAGTCAGGGGAAACCGGCGAAAAATCGGACCGGATGTGGATTATCGACCCTCTGGACGGAACCACAAATTTTGCCCATTCATTTCCTTTTTTTGGAGTATCAATTGCCTTTCAGACCCGGGACGAAATTACGGCAGGTGTTGTTTTTAATCCTGTTCTGGATGAATTCTTTGAGGCCGAAAAAGGTAAAGGCGCTTTGTTAAATAAAAAGGCAATAAAAGTGTCGGATAAAAAAACATTAAAGGATTCTCTTATAGGGACAGGCTTTCCCTATGATGTATATGAAAATCCTGATCCTGTTCTTGGTTATCTTAAAAAGATGATCGTAAAGGCCCAGGGAATAAGAAGGGCAGGGGCTGCTGCGGTTGACCTGTGTTATCTTGCAGCAGGCAGGCTGGACGGATTCTGGGAGCAGAATCTTAAACCATGGGACACTGCTGCAGGAAGTATAATAGTAAGGGAGGCAGGAGGCGTTATAACCGATTATGACGGCACCCCCTATAATCCCTTTTTAAAAACTACCCTGGCATCCAACTCTCATATCCATGATAAGATGATTGAGGTGTTTAGTTAATACCATCCGGCAAAAGGCAGTTGCCGGATGGAGCTTTCAGCGCTCAGCTTTCAGCAGTCAGCAAAAACTTATATTAAATTATTTTTACTGACTAATCTCAAACGGGCACCAGGCATAAACCGCATTGGGGTCATTCATTTTTAAAAGGAAGTCTGCATGTCTTGCTGTTTCTTTTAATACTTTTAATAATTCTCCCGGATGATCCTTAACATTATTGTCAGCCCGGATTACTGATTTTACCCTGCCCGATATTGCTCTCATCAGCCTTTCCTTCTGAGAGAGTTCGGGGTTTATATATTTTACCTGGTACTCCTTTTCGAGCCCGGCGCGGACTGCTGCAGCCGCCACTGCATCGTTGATATCTCCAAGCTTATCTACCAGCCCTGCTTCAAGAGCGTCCTGTCCGCTCCATACGCGTCCCCGGGCAATAACATCCACTGCATCTTTTTCCATGTTTCTTGACGATGCCACTTTTGAAATAAAATCATCATATATCCGGTTAACCGACTGCTGGTAAATCACTCCCAGTTCCGGAGTAAATGGCCTGTCATAACGGTCAATGCCTGCAAGAGGTGTTGTCCCTACTCCGTCAACATGAATGCCCAGGTATTTTGAAAGGGTTTTATCAAGAGTGGGGAACATCCCGAAAACACCTATGGAACCGGTAATTGTTGCGGGGCTGGCCCATATTTCATCCGATGCCATGGATATCCAGTATCCCCCTGATGCAGCAACACTTCCCATGGAAACAATAACAGGTATTCCATCGTTCCTGGCGCTTTCACACTCTTCTCTTATTATTTCCGAAGCAAAAGCGCTGCCCCCGGGAGAATCAACCCTGAGCACGATAGCCTTAATGCTGCTGTCCTGCCGGGCCTTTCTTATAAGTGCGGCAGTTGAGTCTCCGCCTATTTCACCGGGAGGCCGTATACCGTCAAATATTTCTCCCTTTGCTGTAATAACAGCTATAATATTATTTTTTAAATTATCTATCCGGGGCTCTTTTCTGGCAGATGCGAGGTAGTCTGAAAAATCTATCTGATTAAATGTAAGTGTCTTATCGTTTCTCCCTACAAGTTCTATCATTCTTTCACGGACTTCATCACGTGCAGCAATTTTGTCGATAAGCTTTGCATCAAGGGCTACCTTTGCCATATCTCCGCGGTTTTCGGATACGGCATTTTTGAAATTGCTGATGTAGTTATTGATATCCTCAATCTTAAGTCCCCGGTCTTTCGCACACTCCTCAAGCCAGAGGGCCCAGAGGTCATTTATAAATTCAAGGTTGGCCTTTTTAGCCTCCTCTGACATGTCATTTCGTAAAAAGGGTTCAACTGCAGATTTATATTCACCTACCCTGAACACGTGCACATCAACATCAAGTTTATCAAGACCTTCCCTGTAGTAGCGTCTGAACTGGCTGAAGCCCCTTATAATAAGTCTTCCCATGGGGTGCATGTATATCTCGTCAGCTCCCGAGGCCAGGAAATAATCCGCCTGGTTATATTCATCTGCTGTCGCAATAACTTTTTTGCCTGACATTTTAAATTCATCAAGCGCATTTTTAATGTCGAGCAGTTTGCTCATCCCAATGGAGCCCATGCCGCCTGTATGCAGAACGACAGCTTCAATCCTTTTATCATCTTTCGCAATATTTATGGCATCAAGAAGATCCTTTATAAGAACCTCTTTTTCTCCCATATCCGAAATAAAGTTTATAGGGTCATCGCTCAGCTGCTCAACCACATCTCCTGCAGGATTTAAAACAAGAGCGGCCCTGGCAGGAACCTGGGGCGGCCTGCTGGATAATAAAAATGACGCAGCTATGATTACAACCACCCAGAAAAAAATGCATATTAAGATTTTCTGAATGCGGTTAAAAAGCCTTGCAAGTTTATAAATTCCGACACCTATTTTTTTTATTGCTGCAGGCATGTATGATCTCCTTTGCTGCCCTGATTTAAATTTTATAAGAAAATCTCACATTTATGTACGTCGGCAGATTATAAAAATACTGCTATAAAAAATTGTCAGCACAAAGATTCCCATTAAAATAAATTTATGGCAAGAATATTTATCAGGTGACCTGAGGGTTTAAAAGAGGCCTTGTCCTGTAAACTTATATCCCAGTCTATGGACAGTGATAATATTACTGAAATTAATATATGGTAATAAAACAATATTTGGAGCTAAATATAAACAATCCAGAAAATATTCTTAAAGAGGCTTTAACACTTAATCCTTTTCAAAAAGCTCAACTTATTGACAGCTTGATTTCATCTCTTGATAACGCAGACAAGGAAATTGATGAATTATGGGCCAAGGAAGCTGAAGAGAGGATCGATGCAGGTTTCACTGACCTCTGACGTCTAGTCTTGCTAACCTTCTAATCTTCCCAACTTCCCTGGCACGGCGTAGGAATCGAAGCCGGCTGCTTTTAATCTTGACTAAACCCAATCCCAGTAGTACACAAATTAAGAACAACAAAGACTTACCTGCCCTGTTAATTAAGATTTGTTTTTAATCTTACCTTGAGCCATCAAGGATTTAACGGAGCCACAACATACAAACATTAAAAAATGCTGAATTGCTGCCTGTATTAACTTTGAGCCTTGAGCTTTCAGCTTTGCTCTCATGTTCTAGTGTTTTTGCCAGGAGGTGAGCGGAGACAATCCTTTACTAAAACCAATAAAAATAGACATCTAAAAAGTCGCCTAATACGACATATTTGCGGTTTAGACGACTAAACAGCAGTATAAACAATTTAGTATTACAAATTAGCCGTGAAATAACACGGCTTTTCGGCAACCTACTATATGTTATATGTGTTGAAGCAAAATGAAACAAGAACCGGAATCAAATAAAAACAACTATCTTCACCTTTCAATAGGTGTATTTATTCTTTTATTATTGTTTGGTATTTGTTTTTATCATGGCGATACTGGTTATTTTTTCCATATCATTATTACAATTATACTTATTAACATTGCATTAAATTATTATCGTAGTAGCAGTAAGACAAAAAGAATAATCGCTTATGTTCTTTGTCCAATTCTCTTATTCCATAAATTTCTGACACCGAAAAAAATGAGAAATGAAATAAAGGAAATTGATGAGAAAATAAAAATTAAATCAATTAAAGACATATAACATCAGCATCTACAAGGACATGCTATTATATCGCCAGATCGGTCTATTGAGGTTCGCGATAGTTTATTCTAATAATAATCTTTAAAGGTATGCACCGCATGCCTGTAATGCAGGGCGTTATAACAAAAATATTATGAAACTAAATTGCCATAGATTAGATGTATCAATATCACCATTATCAAAGGCTGATTCAGAAGGCTGGTTGCATTTTCAAGTACAAGTCATGGTTCCCGGATTTAATGGTGATTTCAAAGCAGAAATGCAGGTTGGTGATTTAGAAAGATTCGAAAAAGATCTTCGTGAAATGGAACAAAAAATTGGTATTGTACGTGAGGCTGTTTTAAGCAGTGTTGAACCAGGCATTTTTATTTCACTTAAAAGCAATAAATTTGGTCAAGTAACCGGAGAGTATCAATTTGAGAGTGAAAGGTATGAAGGTGATCCAACATGCTTATCGGGTGTATTTGAATTTGATCAAACATATTTAAAGCCTTTAGCAAAGTTAGTTGCGGAAGATATAAATAAAATCAAGTTATAACAAATAATTCAACCCGACGTGCTTACTATCTTGCCAATTCGAGCATTAAAGGTTAGCGACATTCAATCTTCTAAAAGCCTTTATTGGTGGGCATCGCACGCCGGTTAATTTGGCGTTGAGGCTGTCGAAAAAGTACCCTGATCCATCCATTCACTTGAGAAAACAATAGACTCATTACTAGATTTAATTTAGGCCTTTTTTAATAGCTTTATTTTAATTTAATCAATTTACACTTATCACGTACTATGCTATATATTTGCCATCCATTTGATAAAAACTTCCCTTAAGAGGAGCTCCGGATGGCACGCTACAAACCCACGAACAGAAACCAGAGCAAGCTGGTTATAGTATCACATGACAAAGAACTGGAACCAGGCACACTTGAACATACAATAGACTTTGTAATAGAAAAGTTTGATCTGAGTACCTTCAACGAAAGATATAAAAACGATAATACCGGTCGCAAGGCAATACACCCCAAAACACTTCTAAAAATAATACTTCTCGGTTACTCGCGAGGTATGACGTCATCACGTCCTATAGAACAGGCATGCAGGGAAAACGTTAAGTTTATGCTGCTGGCAGATTTTCAGACTCCGGATCACAGCACAATAGCATCCTTTGTTTCATCGATAGGTAAAGAGACAAAAGATCTTTTTAAAGAAGTATTGATGACCTGTGAAGCATGTGATCTTCTTGGCGGTACACACTTCAGTCTTGACGGAATGAAGACATCCTCTAATGCTTCAAAGGAATGGAGCGGAAAGCTGAATGATTTAAAAAAGAAGCAGGATGCCCTTGAGCGGAAGATTGATGAGGCAATCAAAGAACATAGAGCAACGGACAAAGTATCAGGTAAGAAGAAAGATATCTCATGGGAGAAGAGACAGGAAGCAAAGATAAAGAAGCTTGAACAGGCATCTGAAAAAATAAAGAAGTTTTTATCTGAGAGTGAGCCAAGGATAGGCAGTCAGGGCAAAGAGGTACAGAGTAACATAACAGACAATGAATCTGCCAAGATGACAACATCTCACGGAGTTCAGCAGGGATTCAACGCTAATGTTGTGGTAGATGAAATGCATCAGGTGATAGTAAACGCTGAGGTATTCGGAAAAGGAGATGACGGCAGCCTTATGGAACCGATGCTTAATGGAGCAAAGGAAAACCTTGAAGCTATCGGAATTGAAGAGCCGTTAAAAGATAAAACAGTAAGTGCTGACACTGCATACTTCAGTGCAAAGAATCTTAAAGCATGCAAAGAATATGAAGTAGATGCTTACATACCTGACCCAAAGTTCAGAAAAAGAGATATAAGATTTGCAGATGCAGAGAGACACCGCAGGCCTGTTGATAAGAGAAAGACTGATAAGAGGAAAAAATATTTTACAGTTGAAGATTTCAACTATAATGATGAAACGGATAAATTAGTCTGTCCTGCCGGGCATAGCATGTATGTCAGAAGCCGAAACTATTTAACTAAAGATGGGTATAAGGGGATAATTTACCAGGGGACGAAGAAAGCGTGTGGAGCTTGCGAACTGAGAGCAAAATGTTTGCGCAAACCTGACAAAACAGAAGCAAGACAGGTAACCATACTGGATAGAAACAGACCTGGCAGTCTCAAGGATGAAATGAAGAATAAGATAGATACACCTGAAGGCCGAAAGACTTACAGCAAACGGTTAGGGATAGTTGAACCGGTGTTTGGTAATATAAGGGCATGTAAAAAAATGAATAGATTTACCTTAAGAGGCAAAGTTAAGGTAAATATACAGTGGATGCTATACTGCATAGTTCACAATATTGAAAAAATATGCAATTATGGAATGGTTTCATCTCAGGGAGCGTAGGAAAAGAGGCCTGAAAGGCCCTATACAAGGGTTTTAGCGCCTTTTTATAAACCTTGCTTCATGATTTCTTATCTCACAAAAAAATCGGTTTTAATTTTAAATATTATTTTTATCCGGCTGTAGAACTTTAACTCAGAATAATATGGTTTTTGAACGGGGTTTTTCGACAGCCTCGTTAGGGCAATGGTAAAAATATGTCAGCTTTAATAATCTTTTTTACAATTATTGGTTTTATATTTCTGTTTGTTTCGTTTATTGCCTATTTACTAATGTATAAGTTGTCTAGGAAAAAAAGGATTATTGCGGCTATATCTATTTTTTTAATACTGTGTATAGGCTTTAGTGTTTATATTGGCTATGGTCCAATCGATACAGCTCCTCCAGGTTCAGTACCAGTTGACTTGGAAAAGTGGTAACTACTTTATTTAAGTAAAATTAAAAATAGTACCAAGGAAAATTGTTAATTATATTAAAAGGGCGTAAATGCCCTAACCCGGCAATTAAGTGCGACTGGCTGGTTTTTCTTGCCGATTAAAATTCAGTGTCGTCAATGGTCTTCATAGGTTATCGACCATCGTCTCTCTTAACCCGCCAGCGCCTTATCGCCACCGTTATAAGCTGGGGTAAAATATGCTCAAACTTTATTCACCAGAAAATGAAGTTGAATTAATGCTTCTTAAAAGTATCTTCGACTCAGAAAATATTCATTATTATATACTCAATGACTATTTTGGATCAATGAAGGTTGGGCCGACAATTAAGCTTTACAATGAAAAAATTATTTATGTTTCAAATGCTGATTTCATATCTGCACAAGAGATATTGAATGTTTTTTTAAGTAATAGAATAAATGATGAAACAATATTTAAATCACAGTATTCCGTTTCAGATAAAATAAGAATGGTAATAGAAATATTATTGTGTGGTTGGTTTATGCCTGGTAATAGGTGGCGTCACAATAAATCTACCGAAAAAGGCTTATAACAATAACATCTACTAGGACCGTGCTACTATCTTGCCAGATCGGAGTTGAGTGCATTATAGCAACAATTGATATTTGCATGCATCTGCAAACATAAACCGCACGGCCTGTAATGTTCACGTTAGAAAATCAAACAATGATTAGTTACACATTAACAAACAAAACATTTCTTTACTCAGCAAGGATTGCAACTCCTATTATTTCCTTATTCTTGATGTTTTTTCAGGTTATAGTCGTATACTATGTTTTCGATAGTATTGGTGATATAAAATTTGTAGACGCCATCGTGGTTATTTTAATTCTTACTCTTTTGACATTTTTTATTTATTACCAACTTTCTATAATATTTCGTTCTAAACATATCATCATGAATTCTGATGGCTTTCATTTCAACAACAAAACAATACCATGGGAAAATATCTCAAAAATAAATATCAATTTTAAATACTTTACAATTGTTTATAAAAGAAAGAATAAAAACAAAAAAACTGTTGGCATTTGGGGGTTCCCTCATGAATCAAGTAGATCGAGAGAGTTGATTCAGCTATATGCCTCTAAAAATCATACTTACGTAGTAAAAGGAATATTCAATTTCTAACCCGCCCTTCAACTATGAACGGGCGATAAAACGCCGCCCGTCATGTTAAGGGCACCGTTAACTCAATATAAAATCGTGAGGCAATCATGAGTATGCATTCATTCCAATTATCATTTCTGCAGACTAGTCCAAAAGTATGGGAGAATGAAAATCAACTTTTTGCCAGGACCTCATTGCTTTATCGAGTTTTGAACCTCTTTTTCTATTCAAGGACTGTGGTTGTAAACCGGATTAAAAAATATATAGAAATAAAAATTAAAACATTTTGGTTTTTTACTTCGAAAAAATATATTCCACTCTATGATATAAGATGTATTGATATAGAAAAAAGAAAAAGAGGTGGGTTTGGATTTACACCTGAACAAGATATTGTTGATAAATTATATGTGCAAGTCATTCGAAAGAATAATCAAAGTCCAGTGAAATTATTTAGATTCATAGGTGATGGCGGAGAATATGACCGTTGGGGTGGCTCATTATTAATTGATGTCGAAGGCATGCACTATGAAAAAGCATTAGATTACGCAAAGCTAGTTACAAAGTACACAGGATCTCAATTGGGTGAAGACCATAAAATCGAATACAATACAAAAGTAGATCACTATAAATGTTTAAAGTGTGGGCACGAGATCACATCAAAAATCAAATGCATTTATTGTGGTAGTCAGGAAATAGAAAAACGTGAGTTAACATCTTAATAAACCCGACCGGGCGATAAAACGCCGCCCGGCCGGTTATTATGGCGTTAAATTTCAAAGGAGAGAATGCTATTGGAAAAAATACTTAAACTATTTACTTTTCTTTTTATCTTTGATGGTTCAAGAATTAGTCGAAAACTAATGTGGGCGTTTTTTATTCCTTATTTAATATTGCAGATGATTTTAATTCCCAATCGTGATCAACTTGAAATACTTTTCATTATATTAGTTCTATTATATTCGTTTATTGTCGTAAGTATCAAAAGATGGAAGGATAGAAATAAATCTGCTTTTTGGGTAATACTTAACTTTATACCCGTTATAAATATATGGGCAGCCATTGAACTCCTACTTTTAAAAAGTGTTCCAGAGTCAAATAAATAAAATTTAACCTGTCGCTCTACCAGACCCCGGAGGGTTCCTTGCTTGTTGCGTAAATCATGGCGGGGCTGGTAAGCTGGTCGTTATAAAAAAAACTAAGGAGCGAATATGCAAACTGAATTTGATAAATGGGTCAATAACATCCTATCAATGGACATGCCTGAAGAAATTGCGGCATTCAACTTCAACTTATATGAAGGCGAGGATTCATTTCATATTCAAATCATTGGAGCGCCAAATTTCGATGAAGATGATGAAGATTGGGCTTGTGATGAAGTATTCAGCACTGAGGAAAATATTTTTATCGTTCCTCATAAAGTTGCCAGTGAAGATTGGGAGGAAGGATTGAAATATTGTACGAATCTTGTGACCAAATATTTAGAAAGCGGCGAAAAAGCGAGCGTACTAAAATCATCTAAAGCAGTTGGTATTGGTTTTGTAGATGGGGATTTGGAAATTATCTATAAACCCTAATTTTTTATAACATCAAAATCAACGTGGTGCGACAAGAAGTCGCCTTTATATATTGCTGGACAATGATCCAGCCTGCTGTATCACCAGCAGTTTTATACTTCGGCATGCATTACCAGTAATGGTTTTGTGTGAAGCCCGAAGGACAATGTAGCCCTTGGCATAATGCCTGAAGAGAGAATCGTGAGAGGATCTCAACTCTGGAAGCACAAACCCGGATGGGAGCTATAAATGATGGTATGCGCAACATATGTGAACCGTTGACAAACGTCGTAATTTTGAACAGGCTAAATGTGCTGACAAGCCTGGGCCAAAGTGGCAAGGGGTATGGTTGGGGTGCTTGTGTTTCATCCCACGTGATCTATGATTCCTCCGGCGGACAGACAGGCGCTAACCAATTGTGTATTAAAGGCGGAACTTGGTAAGCCCGTATTCCTCCTTTTAATAAAGGACAGTGGACCGATAGAAAGGAAAACCTATGGGAATGCGGGTAGAGGAGGCTGGAGAAAGCGAATGTCAATCTGTAATGGGTTGGATACGGGTTCTAAATTTGCCCGGCTCGAAAGAGAGCAGACTTCCGGCGCGGTGTTGAATCACGGGAAACGTTCTAGAAGAATTAACTGTATTGGTGTGGAAGATGATATCATTTATGGTATTGACGGCCTTACAGGCTATGAAAGTAGTATTCCAAAAGGCGCGTATCGTGAAGTCAGTAAAGATTTATATTTTGCTAGCGGGTGTGTAATAATGCCTTATCAATGCTTGAGCCGTATGAGGTGAAAGTCTCACGTACGGTTCTTAGGGAGGAAAGGGGTGGCAACACCCCTGACCTACCCGACGAATTGGCGAAAAGCTTGCCAATCCGCTTATGCAGCGCGTTAAGGGTAAAAATGAATAAACAGCTGTCATCTAGCTTAACATTTTTCGATAAATATCTTTTTTTCCCTATATGGTGTGGTTGGCTTGGTTATTCGACCATTATGCTATATATAAAAAATGATCCAAAGAAATATACTTGGTTCCTTATGTGGCTGTTTGGCGGTTTACTCATCTTTATATTTACCCACAATCTAAAGAAAGTAACAATAAGTGGAGACAGATTAGAGGTATCAAATTATTTAAAGACCATTAATATCCCAATATCAGAAATTTTACATATAAGAGAGAATCGCATTATAAACTTTCATCCAATATCTATTTATTTTAAGAATCCAACAGACTTTGGTAGTAAAATAACATTTATGCCTGTTTCTCGTTTGTTTTTACCATTTGGTACACACCCTATTCATAAGGAATTAGACGCTTTAATAAATAATGAAACAACCCCTTAACCATTAGTTCAAGGTGACCTGGCTACTATAATGCCGAGTATGTAAATTCAATTTTATCAACAGTCTCGGGTGGGAGCATGAGGCAAGTCGCTATTAAACCGCCAGGCTCCTTAACTACGCGTTGGCTGTAGAGAATAAATATGAATGATAAAAATATATCTCCTGTTGGTTGGTATGTTGGAGCCTATCTTCTTCGGTTTATCGAATTAGAAGATAAAGACAACTTCGATCCAGAAAGACGTTTTCTGTCTTGGGAAAACACTGTAATTGTAAAGGCAAAGAGCCTTGATGAAGCATATAAAAAAATTGAGAAAATAGGGAAATCAGATACAAAGCCTTATAAGGGTGGTCCTGAAGGTGTTCCTGTCCAATGGGTATATGAAGGTATTACAGAGTTACTGCCAATTTACGAAGAACTTGAAGATGGTTCTGAAATAATGTGGGGCGAAAGAAAGCCAAGGAAACTTAAAAACTTAAAAAAACTTGTATACAAACTGGCTGACTTTAAATCCTAATAACTCAGCTTTTTCCCGGAAATTCTTTTTTATAAAATGAAAAATCAAAAAACGATATCAGAAAGTAAGCAGTCAAAAACAAACTAAACAGGTTGGCGGCAGCCAACATATCATTCAACGTGACAGGCTATTATCTTGCCAAATCGACCTTTCAAGGTTGTTGGCAATCAATCTTTTTAACAGGCTTATAGTGGAAGGCACCGCCTGCTCGTTAATTCGGTCGTTCTGTAATAACTCATTGACTATAATGATAATATAATTATAATAGCAATATGGAAAAAATATCATTCAAATGGGATAGTAAGAAGGCCAAGGGAAATCTTGAAAAGCATAATATATCTTTTGAAGAAGCCCAAACTGTCTTCTCTGATCCAAATGCACGAATGATATTTGATACAGAGCATTCCGGTGATGAAGAGCGATTTATTATTCTTGGAATCAGCTCTGCCCTAAGATTGCTGGTTGTGTGTCATTGTTATCGTGAAAATGACATGATCATAAGGATAATTTCTGCTCGAAAAGCAACCAGAAAAGAGCAGAAACAGTATGGGAGTTTTTTGTCATGAAAAAAGAATACGATTTTTCAAAATCAGTAAAAAATCCTTATGCCAAACATTTAAAGAAGCAGGTAACTCTGAGGCTTAACGTTGATGTGGTTGAATACTTTAAAAAACAATCTGAGGAAACCGGAGTTCCCTATCAAAATCTAATTAATCTCTATTTGCAAGATTGTGCTCATTCTCAAAAGAAACTGAAATTAAATTGGGTTTCATAGACATCATTTACAGAACAAAACACTAAACAAGGACAGGCTGTTTTTCTTGCCAAATCGGACCATGAAGGTTCGCGAAGTTATTCCATGCAATAACCTTCAAAGGTATGCCCCGCCTGCCTGTTAGTGTCAGCGTTAACTGAGTGAACTATTTCAATATGAGTGAGAAGCTAGAGACAAAAGATATTATACAAAGCTTTATAGGGGTAATCTGGGCAGCACTATCTCTTTATATCGCAAGTGCGTACTCAAAACTGATTGCTTTCTCAATGGGAATTGTTTTAATAATAATAGCTTTTATATTATCTATAAAAAAACAAAAGCAAGCTGTCGCTGGTGATAAGCAAGCAATAAAAGATCTGAATAAACGTATCCATAGTGTTCCGGCAATTTTACAGTGGGTCATTATAATGTTGGTCTATGCTGTAGCAATCTATTTGGTTTGAAATCAGTTAACATCACGTTCAAGGTGACCTGGCTACTATAATGCCGAGCACGCAGTTTAAATAATATCAACTATCTTGGGAGGGAGCATTAAGTAAGTCGGCATTAAAACCTCCAGGCTCCTTAACTCCGCGTTAAGCTCAAAGATAAATTATGATCACTGAAATAGTCATTCTTATAACAGCTCTAATAATATTCCTCATTTTATATCATCTCAATTCAAGAAAAGAAGCAAAGGCATTATTAGAAGAACGAAAAGAATATAATTTTGAAACTTTCATATCATCATTTTCAGATGACGATGTTAATGATAAAGTTATAAAAGCCGTTTACAGAAAAATGGCAACTTCTACTATAACTTACATCATGCTCAAAGAAGAGTTCCCCGTTCTTGCCACAGATACTCTTATCGAAGACTGGGCATACGATGAAGAAGGAGAGCTGGACGATCTTATCGAAGAAATTCAGTCCTACTTGGGTATAGACGGTAAAGTTTCAAGTGAAGGCATAGAAACAGTAAGAGACTTAGTTCTAAGTATTAATAAAAAATATATAGCTTAACAATTCAATTCAGTCGGACTGGCTACTGCTCGGGGTTGTTGGAGCAGCCTTGGGTTTTCATCATGTGGTTGCTCATGCTAAATTTGTAGGGTTATCTACGCCAGCCGCTGATCTCAACCGTTAGCCACATTGTGAGTAAAAGAAATCATGAACCTATATACAGTAACAGCTCATTTTAGTGATCATCGAATAGGAATTGGACAGCACAAAGCTATATCACCGTTTGAGGCATTGCTTGATTTCATCAAACACTCAGAATCATTAAATGGCTTCGACAGGAAAAAGTTAACCGATAAAATTGGTAGTGAAGAAAGACTTATCCACATTGCAAATGGGTTATTGGGTTTTTGGAATTGGCATCCTGTGCCAAATAGCGAGGATGTTGATGAGCTGGATGATGTATTAGGCGGTCATATAATCCAAACAGACCCTAATGGCCCTTTGCGAGAAAATGGCTAACATCACAATTAAGTGTGACTAGCTGGTTTTTCTTGCCGATTGAAAACCCGTGGTATCAATAGTCTTTATACTTTTGCGACTATCGGCACCATTAACCCGCTAGCCCCTTATTGTGTGCGTTAAACCTCGAATGGTAAAATGAATATTGATGTAAAATTAAAAGAGAATGAACTGGAATTCCCATTTGAAAAATATTCCATGTATATCTTATCAGTTCTACCTAAACAGGATATCATAGGAATAAATGAAATTAATTTTGTCGAATACTTCTCGCAACCTAAAGGCCTTATTCAAGGTCCTCTGGCTTGTTATATACAAGGTAAAAATGGAAAGAATGCTATTATAGAAATTAATGTCCCTAATATAATAAAAGCAAAAGCACCAAAATATCTATTTAATAATTATCCTGAGATTGCAGCATTACTACTTTCTGAGTCAATAGGGCATGAAGCTGGTCATCATGTACATACTTTTCGTAGGCATGGAGTTAAAAAGAAAAAAGAAGAAACCTTTGCAGAGCAATATGCTAGAGCTACATATTATCATTATTTAAAGTCACGAGAACCTGAGATAATTAAAACTTATGAAAAAGCCGGTAAAAACTCTACCCTATTTGACAAAGAAGGAAGAAAATTATTTATAAAAGGAAAGAATGAAATTCTCAACTGGCTTGAAGAAAATAAAAGAGGCATTCCTTATCCATAAAAACAAGGTTTAACATTTAAATCAACAAGGACATGCTACTATCTTGCCGAATCGATCTTTCGTGGTTCGCAAAGTTTTCAAATTAAATAAACTTTAAAGGTAAGCACCGCATGCCTGTTATTTTGGGCGTTGTGTGTCAAATAAGAGAGAAAAAAACAAAAGTGACAATTGATAACTTGATATTCATAAACGGCGGAGCATATGCCAATATTAAGAAAGCTATACGACAATGGATGACATCCTACTCGGATACCTTGCCTGATGATCTAACTTTTGAACTATATAAAAATGGCCGAGGAAAGCACATCATAAAAGCTGATGAAAGACTCGACAACTGGTTATTCTATTTCCTTATTAACTATTTGAATTGTCCTGAAGGCATTGAGCATAAAGTTGAGATAGAGGGCTTCACAGCAGGAAATAATGACGACATTTTTAAAAATGAAAAATTACTTGTCTACATTTCTCCTGATGACGGAGACGGAGATAATGTATATGTAACAACCTCTGAGAACAAAAACTATAAAGTTGATTTTGGTGGTGAAATTACAGACGCAGGTGAAAATAAACCATATTACTTGCCATCTAATCAACGCCTCGAAAACCCTGAAATACTAAAAATAAACAAAAGTGAAATATCAAAGGAACAAGAAGTAACATCTAAAAAAAGATACGAGAAACGATTCAAAATATATTTAACATTAACGATGGCAGGTTTTTTAATAAATCTTATTTTATTAATTTTTCCAGATGGAATAACAATCTTTCCGAAAACAAGTTTGTTCTTATGCGTAGCTGTAAGCCTGTGGTTTTTTGGAAACGATGAAATCTTAAAATCAGTTTCAGTCTTTTTAAGCTGTTTTTTAATAGCATTGGGAGTATTCCTCTATGGTTACATAACAAGTAGTCATATTCAGGAACTTGATAAAATGCTTTTATTAGCATTTTCAATATACCCGTTGACAATATTAGTCGTTCAATGGACAGCTTGGAAAATTTTTAAAGTTTTATTAAAACGGGAACCAGAAGTAGGATATTCAGCACGCAAACCAGCAGACTTCATACTTACTTTTATATTAATTCCGATTTTAATTATTTTACCAATATTGATTGCGGATGCTATTATTAATTGAAAACACACAACAAAAGTTTCAACAAGGACGGGCTGCGCCCGCCTGTTAAACTGGGCGTTGGTGTGCTTGAAAGTGTGGGAAAGAAAATCAAAGTGGAATCGGAAGCGAAGTTGCAAACAACAAGTAACTCAGGGGCGCGAGAATTGATCTGAAAGTTTAAAGGTATTAATAAGTTCAAAGGAAATTCAGGCTATTCCCTTCCCCCTGAAAATACGGCTATATTGGCTTTTTGGGGAGTAAAAAGAGTATTGTTGAATTCTATGAAAAGGGCATTCCTTTTCCATATCCTGTTTTTTTTCCTCCCGCCAGGGAGGGAAAAAACAGGCTTCTTAAAGCAAAATAACCTAACGCCCTTACCCCTTTCACAAAGTAATAAGAAAAGCTGCCCACTTAAGTTAAGACAGCCCATAAAATCAGGATCTCCTGGCGTTGGGGGCTCGTCACAAAAATACATATATTGGCAAAAATGTGTCGCCAAAATCAATCAGCCTTCGGTCGCGGCTGTTAGTCATCAAGGCCTATCAGATCCAGACTGCCTGGTCATGGTTTTATACTTTTGGGAATAAAGAGATAGAAAAAGCCCGGACAGCGCGAAGACTGTAGCAAGCAGTCCGCAGATCATGAATCCATTGCCTGCACTGTGAAAAGCATCTGAACTATTCGCTGTTTTAAAGGTAATTATAGCGGCATAAACACCAGTAAAAAGTGATGAGCCAATGCAGCCGGCAATTTGAAAACCGGTAGACATCACCGTAACTCCATGAGGGTTGAGTTCATGGTTGAGAAAAGAGAGCGCAAAGCTCTGGACAGGGCCGATAATGAGCGCCGAACCGCTAATAACAGGAATATAGAGGACTGCCAGAAAAATAAATGAGGCGGAAGTATGAAACAGTGACAGGCTCAATGAAAATAGAGCGATCAGCATGAATCCTAAAGGTAATAAACGCTTTGCCCCATATCGGTCATAAATCTTCCCGGCGATAGGGGCAGTGATACAGGAGAGCAGGATTGCGGGAAAAAGAGTAAGTGCGGCACTCAGCGACGATGCTCCCATTGTGCTCTGCATATAGATCGGGATGATGATGTTCATCGCAAAAATGATAATCAGCGTGATCATATTTATCAGAACACCGGCTGAAAAGGGGACTACCTTGAGCGGACGGAGGTCGATAAGAGGCTGTGAAATCATATTCTGTCGTCTGACAAACAGAAAAAGGCAGAATATACCAATACATATTGTGATGACTGCCAGCAGCAGGCTGTCTGAAAAAATTGTTGATATGCCGTAAAGAATGCCCAGCAGGGCCAGACTGATTAATACCACTGAGATGCTGTCAAGCTTTGGATGCGTGAGTTTGGCGATACTGGGAAGCAGAAATGCGCCTGAGAGAAGGCATAAGCCTGAAAGTCCTGCAAAGACCCAAAGTAAAAGCGGCCAGTTGGCAAATGACAGCAGCACTCCCGCAATAATAACACTCGAACTGGGTCCCAATGTGGTCATTGCGCCCATTATGCCCATATAAATGCCGAGTTTTTCCCGCGGTGCAACTTCGAGAGTGATGTTTATGCCGATTGGGATTAACATTCCTGTTCCAAAGGCCTGAATGATACGGCCGGTTAAGAGCCAGGCAAAATCAGTGGCCAGTGCGCCGATAATGCTGCCCGCAACCAGCAGCCCACAAGTGGTAACGAACAGAGGCCTGGTTGGAAAGCTTCGATACATAAAAGCTGAAACCGGAATCATGATGGCTGCGCCCAGCATGTAAGCGGCGGCCAGCCATTGAACCGTGGAAACGCCAACTCCCAGATCAGTCATAATAGGAATAAAAGCAATGTTAAGGTAAGTCTCATTAAATGTGGCCAAAAATGCGGCAAATGCAGCAACGGTGACAATGAGTTTAGGGGTTCGTATCAAAGACATACGATATTTTTCTCCTTTGCGTAAACAGATAATTTAAATTTTATAAATCTGTTTATGGAGCGTATGTCCTGTATGGTGGTTTCTATAAGGGAGCAGAGTAGAAATGGCTTCAAAAAACACACGCAGAACATATTTCCGTAATCAGATTTACGAGCAATAATGCTCAACGTGTGTCGTCATGTTTCATGTAATACAATAAGATGCCCCCAAAAAAGTCAAGTAAAAATGCAACGCTTTCAGGTTTTCAGGCTTACTGAATAATCTGAAAAGCTGGCATATCACTAAGGGCATCTGATTGCCTGTCCATAAAGAGGCAGTCCTGGATGAACTCTGCTATCCAAAAACGTTAGTTTTTGAATGGACACTTTAAATATATCAGCGGTTTTTAAGGGGACAAATTCTGATTTTAAATTGTTAACTTCCATCCTGTTTTTATGTAAGGCAGGCAAAAAATATTTCAAATTGACTTATCTCCTCTTAATCCATAATATTTCTCTCCGAAATTTTGTAATTGCCTTAACGCATCAACCTTACGCTTTAATTTTTAGCTTTATGTCTCACCTTTTCAACAGGAGTGCTTATCATGGCTCAGGACCAACCTGAAAATAAAAAAGATAAAACAGCAAAAGGAATATCCAGACGTGATTTCCTGGTTACAGGCGGAGCTGCAGCAGCAGGAACTCTTATTGCCGGTTCCCATGCGCAGGCCGCAGAGAAAAAAGTGTCTTACCCTGCATCAAAGGGTTACCTGGTGTATGACAGTAAAAAATGCTCAGGATGCACAACATGCATGCTTTCGTGTTCACTGGTTCATTACGGGGTTCAGAATCTTTCAAAGTCACGCATACAGATTATCCAGGATTCCTGGGGAAAGTTTCCGAGTGATATTCAGATGGCTCCATGCCGGCAGTGCAAGGTCCCGGTATGTGTTCAGAACTGCCCTGTCGGTGCGGCTTTTATTGATACAGAAAACGGTAATGTCAGAAGAATCGACAGTGAAAAATGCATCGGCTGTAAAACCTGCATTAAGATGTGCCCCCAGCAGCCCCATCGTACTGTATGGGTAGAAATAAAAGACAAATGGAAATCCTCAAAGTGTGATTTGTGCATAGACACTCCATTCTGGAAAGAAAAGGGCGGGCCCGGCGGAAAGCAGGCCTGTGTGGAAGCCTGTCCCATGCAGGCAATAAAGTTTGTTTCTAAAATGCCGGATCAGGAAGAGACCGAAGGATATGACAGGAACCTGAGAAATGAACACTGGTATAATCTCGGACTGGTGGATGACAGCGAGAAAGTGCCCGAGATGAGTCTTGACTGGCCCAAGATGGGAGGCGAAGAATAATGAAAGGCGGATATACAGGAAAGATATTAAGGGTAAACCTTACATCAAAAACAGTAAGCACTCTTGATACTGAAAAATATGTGGAATTCGGCGGCGGACACGGAATAGGTTCTGCTGTATTTTTTGATCTTGTGGGTGATCAGCTCCCATTTGAGGCGTTTGATCCAAGAAACCTTATTATAATGATGGCTTCTCCATTTTCCGGAACCTTTATGCCGGGCTCGGGCAGGTGCGAGGTTCAGGGCCTTGGCCCGATGCTTTACCCTGTTGAGTGGTTTGGGCACAGCAACTTCGGCGGGCGTTTTACTGCCCAGTTAAAATTTGCAGGGTGGGACGGTATTGTTGTTGAAGGTGCAGCAGATGATCCTGTGTGGATCAATATCATCAATGACAGGGTAACTATAGAAAGCGCTAAAGGCATATGGGGTATGGATACCTGGGATACCCAGCAGGAAATAAGCCGAAGAGTAATGCCGGATAAAAACTACAAATGGGGCGAATGGGCAGAGCTTTCCAAAAACGAGCACACCACACAGGTCCCTGCTGTTGTATGCTGCGGACCTGCAGGCGAAAATAAAAGCCGGCTAGGATGTCTTCTTCATGGTCCGGGATCACAGGCCGCTCTCTGCGGATTCGGCGGTGTGTTTGGATCCAAAAATCTGAAGGCGATCAGCGCAATAGGTTCCGGTGATGTGCCGATTGCAGATCCTCAGGCCTTTATGGATGCAAGGCTCTGGTTTAAAAAATTCCAGTGGGATGTAGATAATCCGCGTGAAGCTGCAAGGTTCGGGAAGGGCGGGCCGTATTCCCTTATAAGCGGGCGGCCGAGCGGCGGCAACACATTAAACCGTGAGTTTCCCCTTACACCGGCACGTGCGGTTGCATGTGCATCGTGCCCCAGGGCATGCCGCATGCGCCTTGCAACCGGTGATACAAACGAGTCTGTATGTGCAGGAACCCTTACAATAAACGTTAACGGATCTCTTAAATTTACCCGGCAGGGAAGTGATCTTATGCACCGTTACGGGCTGGGCCACTGGCAGCTGATGCCCCTTATGAGTTATGTCGCTAAACTTCATGAAAAAGGCATCCTGGGTAAAGGGAAACAGATAGATACCAACCTTCCATTTGATATGCCAGGCACATTTACCTATGTTGAAGCACTTATGAGGCAGATTGCGACCCGTGAAGGAATCGGTAATGACCTGGCAGAAGGGTGTGCAAGATTTGCAGAAAAGATCGGCCGGTATGATGAGGATGTAAACAGCGGTGTTCTGGATCTTGCATTCTGGGGTACAGCTATCCATTATGATCCTGTTATTGAAGCAGAGTGGGGTTATGCATCAATACTTGGTGAGCGTGACCTTATGCTTCATATGATGGCAAATTACCCGCTCCACTGGATGGCCTTAACCGGAGATCCCTATCTCACTGCAGAGGATGCAGCAAAGATGTACACGGATGCCATGGTGCCCTACCAGGGCGACCCCTTTATGATAGATCACAGTGACGGACCTACAGGAATCTATTCCGACTCTAAGGTAAAACAGGTTGCATGGATAAAGCATTATGAGAAATTCTGGGTCGGTGCCGGCGGCTTCTGCGGATGGAGATGGCCCATGTGTATTACCAACAATACTGAAGACCGAAAAGGTCCCACACCGCATGCAGAGCCCATGTTCTGGAACGCGGTTACCGGAAATAATCTTTCATTTGAAGATTACATGGAGCTGGGTCATAAAATCTATACTCTTGACAGGTCCATATGGTGTCTGCAGGGGCGGCATAGAAATATGGAAGTTTTCCCGGATTATATCTATGACAAGCCCAGCCCGGGTGAAGACATGCCCATGTATATAGACGGCAAATGGAAATATTCATCGGGTAAAGGACGAAAGCTGAACAGGAAAAAGATGGAGGATTTCAAGACCAGATTCTATAAGTTTGAGGGATATAATCCTGAAAACGGATACCCGACACGGGATACCCTTGAGAAGATGAACATGGGTAAAGTCGCAGACCTGCTTGAGAAGAGAGGCCGGCTTGGTTAAAAGTTACCATCCGGAAGAAGAATTCCGGATCGGCTATGCTGAAAAGTCCTCGATTTTGTCAGGGCATGTTTAAATACTAAAAAGTGCATCTTCACTCTTTAAATACTGCGGGTGAAGGTGCACTTTTTTTGCTTTCCTTGACAAAGGGTATCTTGCTTTTACCAGGTACCTTTGAGTACTTCTCATTAATACGCGAAAAAACCTTTGGAGGTTTTTCTGCCAAGATGGTTTGCTCTTACCATTTTTCTTAAGAGCGGGTTCGCTCTGTATTTTGAATCGCCTGTCTCCTGGAAAAGAACATCCATAATAGAAAGAACAACATCATTTCCTATAAGATCACTCAGACTTAATGGTCCCATGGGGTGATGCGCACCAAACCTCATTGACTTATCAATGTCTTCTGCTGATGCAACGCCTTCTTCCAGTATGCATATTGCTTCATTGATCATGGGAATCAGCATCCTGTTTACAACAAAACCCGGGCCTTCATTTACCACTACCGGTGTTTTACCCAGTTCCTCTGCAAAGGCGATCATTTTTTTAATAACTGCCTGATCTGTTGTATATCCCTGCACAACTTCGATAAGTTCCATGATAGGTGCTGGGTTGAAAAAATGCATACCTAAAACGTTGCCGGGGTATGGAAGTTTTGCTGCCAGTTCTGTAATGGAAAGAGATGATGTGTTTGTTCCGAATATGGTGTTTTCCTTGAGGAGTTCTTTCAGTTTATCAAGCAGCTCCATTTTTATGGTGTAATCTTCTGTAACTGCTTCAATGATAAGATCTACTTCGGGTGCACATGATAAATCGGTTATAATTTCTATTTTATTTAGTGAAGCCTGTAATTCTTCTTCTGTGAATTTTCCTTTTGCAATCAGCTTGTTTAAATTTTTCTCACAAACGTTAAGCAGACGCTCTGCATGTTCCTGGTATCGTGAATATATACATAAGCTTTCTACAGCTCCGTTTGATGACATAAGTAATTGCGCAATTCCGGTTCCCATTGTACCTGAACCGATTATTAATACTTTCATGACTTAAAAATATCCTTTCAAAATCCGGCGGTTTCACCTTTAAAAAGCTGATTCCTGTCAATATATTGGTCAGAACTCGGTCTGTCTCAGTCATACTGTCCTCTTTCAGCGTTATATATTGTTATAAGATGATCCGTTTTATGTTTAATAATATAATTTACTCCAGTATTCCCAAAAAAAAAGGGACTCCTTCAGCGATTTAACTACAGCGTGAAGAGAGGCCCCATTGTTGAAAAAATAGAAACATTGGAACTGTATGTCAAGAAAATAATTTAAAGTTGAGAATAATTCCTTTTTTAGAGGCCAATTCTAATAAATACACCGGTTTAATTATAGGGATTTTTGCCTTTTTCAGGGCTGTGCCCCTTTTGACTCCATTTCAGCACAGGGTATCAATAAGAATCTTTGCATTTTTTGCTTCCGGAACATATGGCGCCATCTGTAAAAAATGCTCAAAGAGTTTTACAGCATCCTGAGGTTTTCCCATGCGCATATTTGCTACACCTGCATAATAGTAAGTATAGGGATTATTTGACTTTAATTTTATTGCCTTTTCAAGTTCATCGTATGCTTTCTGGTTCTCATTTTTTTCAAGATGCCAGGCGCCTTTGTATGTGAGTATTTCAACCTGGTCGACACCTGCTTGCTCAGCCGCTTTCAGTGATTTATAAGCTTCGTCATATTTTTTTAGCCCGAGGTAGGAGCGTACAAGCCCTATCTCAACCTGTCCCTTTGTCGGTATCTTATTTGAGCTGCTGTTATCAATTTCATCATTCAGTTTATTAAAAATACCAAGAGAAGCCGTATAATTTTCCTGTAAAAGGCAGGTTATTCCAAGATAATAGGCTGCTTTTTTATTGCCTGCATCATCTATTAAAATATCATTAAACAGTGCTTCCGCTTTTTTAAAATCCCCGATACCTAAATATTTTAATCCGTCCTCTGTTTCTGCTGATACCGTAAGAGAGTTTCCTGTCAATATAATCAGTGCCGCAGTTATACCTATAAAACCGCTTACAAGTCTTTTTATGCTCATAATTTACCCCTTTTACAAAATTGTTTGACGGTAAAAAAACTTAATAAATTATCATTACTGTTTTTATATATGGTAATAAAAATATATCGCTAACCGGGACTGTCAAGCCCCGGCTTTTTGATCTGTTGCGTAACTAAAAAATAATGGTTAATATGGACCTATATTAATCTGTATGGAGGCTGACCATGAAATTCATAAAAGTAATAACTGCTGTCTTTATTATCCTCTCGAGCGGATGCGCCACTCTTACCAATTTCGGCAAAGTTAGATTTGAGGTGGCTGTTGATTCACTGGCATCTTCACCGGAAGTACCCGGTAAAACATATCTGCTGCTTCCGAGCAACAACGGGATAACCGGGGCGGACCTGGAATTTCAGGAGTATGCCGAATATTTAAAACGTGTTCTTCAGACAAAGGGATACGTTTATACAACATCAAAGGAAGATGCAAACCTGGTGATATATCTTTCCTACGGGATCGGTGATCCTCAGTCATATCACTACAGTTACAGTATGCCTGTATGGGGAACAACAGGATACTCTGCAGCAAGAAGCACGATTGCGCAAACCGATGATGACGGCAACACAACATATAAAACATACACATCCTATGTACCTCATTACGGTTTCAGAGGATACAGAACATATACGGATTCCGTTACAGCCTATAACCGATTTGCGGTAATTGCAGCCTATGACTATGATCAGTATAAAAAGGATGAAAAGGAAATTCAGCTGTGGAAAACCACTGTTTCAAGCCTGGGGACAAGTGATGATTTGAGGCGCGTGTTCCCTATTTTAATGACAGCATCCGTACAGTATATAGCAACAGATACAGAGCACAAGGTATATGAAACGGTATTTGAAGACAGTGATGAAGTTATGAAGATAAAGGGCGAGGCCGTTGTAACACCGTAGAGACGGCCGACCCTGGCGTCTTTGGGTCTGACGCCTTATTGATGTCGTGGTAAATACTGAGACGCCCATGTCGGGCGTCTCTGCATTTTGAAATCATGCATTGTTTTTCATTTCAGAAACAATCCGCATAGTCTCCTCTATTTCTTCCTGGGTTACTGTTTTGCGCAGGGCTTCTACATTATGCATTACTTCGGAAAATCTTGTGCCCTCTGCAGCGCTGACCCATTCAAGCTGAAGCCTTTCCGGGCGGATACCAAGTTTTTCCATTTTTTTTCTCATCTTTATAACTCTTTTTTCTGTCCAGTGATTTGCATCAATGTAGTGACAGTCACCTATGTGGCAGCCGCTAACCAGAACAACCGGGATACCGTTTCCGAATGCATGCCATAAAAATGCTTCTGATACTCTTCCCGAACACATGGTCCTGATAAGACGTACATTGGTGGGGTACTGAAGCCTTGAGGTTCCGGCAAAATCAGCACCTGCGTATGAGCACCAGTTGCAGGCAAAGGCAAGTGTTTTAAGCCTGGGGTTAAGGGATGTCATTGCATCTATCTGTCCGAATATCTGTTTATCGGAAAAATGATTCATGTGAATTGCACCTGACGGACATTCCGCTCCGCAGGTTCCGCATCCCATGCAGGCGGCTGAGTTTACCTGTGCAGGAATTTTCTTTTTTACATCAACCGTGATCGCATTATAGGGGCATACCCGTGCACATATTCCGCAGGCAGTGCAGTGTTCCGGATCTACCTCTGATGTGATCGGCTCTGTAAGTATCTTTCCATCGTGCATAAGACGGACAGCGCGCATGGAGGCCGCAGAGGCCTGTGTAACACTGTCCTTTATATCCTTTGGACCTTCACTGCATCCTGCAAAAAAGATTCCGCGGGTTGCGGCATCAACAGGCTGAAGCTTGGGGTGCGCCTCAAGAAAAAAGCCGTCCGAAGTGAGCTGAAGACCGAGCATCTCCTGAAGCCTGTGAGTGGATTCTGCAGGCTTTATACCCACTGCAAGAACAAGCATGTCAAATTCGTGAGTGTCTACTTTACCTGTATTACTGTTTTCTACAGACACGCGAAGACTGCCGTTAGGGAGTTCCTCTACTGTACCTGGAAGGTTTTTTAAAAACTGAACTCCCTGTCTCCTGCTTCTGCGGTAAAGATCTTCAAATCCTTTTCCAAAGGCCCGGATATCTATGGAGAATACCTTAATGTCAAGATCAGGCTCATGTTCTATTGCTATCAGTGAATTTTTAATGGTGTTCATGCAGCATACATTGGAGCAGTATGCATGCCCTTTTCCAAGGGACCTTGAACCAACGCACTGGATAAATCCTATTGACCTGGGGTGCTTTCGGTCCGAGGGCCGTACTATTTCTCCCTTTGTGGGGCCTCCTGCATTTATGAGTCTTTCAAATTCCATGCTGGTAAGTACGTTAACAAACTGGGTGTAGCCGTACTCGTCCATCTCTGTCGGGTCATAGGGTTCTGCCCCTGTTGCAATGATAATGGTGCCGACCTTTTCAATTATTTCTTCATCAGACATTTTAAAGTCAATGCAGTTTTTATCACACGCATCAAGGCACTTTCCGCATACTACTGGGTTATTGCCAAGGCATTCATTGATGTTGACAAGATAGGCTGATGGAACAGCCTGGGCAAAGGGTGAGTATATGGCTTTTCTGGATGAAAGACCCAGGTCAAATTCATTTGGTCTTACAACAGGGCATACCTTGGCGCATTCTCCGCAGGCGGAGCAGTCGGTCTCTTTAACGTATCTTGCCTTTTTGATAACCTTTACTTCAAAGTTCCCTACATATCCGCTCACCCCGGCAACTTCGGAAAGTGTCATAAGCTTTATGCGCGGATGCTTTGCCGCATCAGCCATCTTGGGGCCGAGTATACAGATGGAGCAGTCAATGGTCGGGAAAGTCTTATCGAGCTGAGCCATTATTCCGCCGATTGAAGGACTTTTTTCTACCAGCACCACTTCATACCCGGAGTCTGCCAGGTCAAGGGCTGCCTGTATACCTGCAACACCGCCGCCTATTACCATGGTGCGTTTTGTAAGTGAGATGGTTTCAGGTGTAAGAGGAGCAAGCTGGCTCACCCTTGCAACCGCCATTTTAACAAGGTCAATTGCCTTTTCGGTTGCAGCCTTGGGCTCATGTATGTGTACCCAGCTTACATGTTCACGTATGTTTGCCATTTCAAAGAGGTACGGGTTTATTCCTGCAGACTGAACCATCTGTCTGAAGGTTGTTTCATGGAGCCTTGGAGAGCACGATGCAACCACAACACGGTCAACATTATGTTCGGCAATGTCTTCCAGTATTTTTTCCTGGCCGGATTCGGAACAGGCATAGAGTGTGTCCCTTGCGATTACAACATTTTCAAACCCGGAAGCTTCTCTGGCCACCCTGGCGCAGTCAACTGTCTTGCCTATATTAAGCCCGCAGTGGCATATGAAAACGCCGACCCTTGGCGTCTCTGTTTCTGTTATTTTATTATTCATATTCTGATCTGTCTCCCTGTTAAAAAAAGATGATTTATAAAATGTCTGCAGACCTGTTTCATTAAGCGCCCGGGAAAAAGGCGTAGAGATACAGATAGTCTGCACACTGTTTTAAAGGATGCCAGATCAGTAAAAGAAACCGCATCAGAGTTTGACCGGTTCAACCTGTGATTGGGTTTAGATTAAAAAAAGACATGGCATCATTTTTTTGATTTTTAAATAAACAAACGCATTTACCGAACACGGGTAAATTATGAGTGCGCCTGTCATGTAAAACCTAAAAAATGATGCATAGTTATAGATATTCCTTTTGCAGTAAGTTGCCGGGAATATATCACGGGGGAGCATTTTGTCAACTTGGGCAAGGTATCTTACGGCTGGCAGATATTACTAAACCTGCTTCCGGTAAGGTCTGCTAAATCTGCGGGAGCGATTTCTATCTGCAGTCCGCGGCGTCCGGCGCTCACAAAAATGGTTTGAAAATTATTGGCAGTTTCGTCAATAAAGGCGGGCAGATTTTTTTTCTGACCCACAGGACTTACCCCGCCGAGTACATAACCGGTGACTTTTTCCACCCGGTTTTTATCTGCCATTGCAATCTTTTTTGAACCCGAAGCTTTTGCAAAAAGTTTAAAATTCAACTGGTGAGATACAGGCAGAACTGCAACAAACAGCTGGTGATTATCATTTGATACAACCAGGGTTTTAAATACCCTGTTTTTATCGATATCCAGTTTTTCTGCAGCTTCATCACCATAGGAATCAGCATCAGGGTCATGAGTGTATTCATGAAGCTGAAATTTTATTTTTGCTTTTTTCAATATACTGACTGCAGGTGTCATTGTTTATGCTGTTTTTAAGTTATTTGTCTGAAAGAAACCGTTTATATATCTTGTAATGTTCGGTGTCATGGTAACCGATTTCGGCAACCGGGCTTTTATCAAAACTGTAAATCAATGCATTTTCACATGAAAGCAGAATAGGCGAGTGGGTTGCTATTATGAACTGTGCATGACCGGAAACGCTGTTTTCTGCAAGTATTTCCAGAAGCTCTATCTGGCTTTTTGGCGAGAGTGCAGTTTCCGGTTCGTCCATAAAGTAGATTCCCTTTATGCTGTATCGGGACCTGAAATAGGACATTATGCTCTGTCCGTGTGACTGTGTTACAAGAGATTTCCCGCCAAAATAATCAAGCTGAGCCGCATCCGTGGATGCCCATCGGTCAACTATTTTTCTAAAGTCATTGTAATTTTCCGATCCGAAAAATGAACCCGGAACAATTCCATTTGCCCACTCAATGGAGATATATTTATGCAGCATTCTTTCATATGGGTTTGACTTGTATCGTACGCCTTCATCTCCCCATATATGAACCCTGCATGAAGTGGCCAGCGCCTTAAGCAGGGTTGATTTTCCTGTGCCGTTTTCTCCTGCAAAAAGAGTTACAGGTTTTTTGAAAGTGAGTTTTTCCGTTTCATTAAAAAGCGGCAGAGAAAAAGGATAGTGTTTATCCGTCGGGTATTTGTCATGGTGAAGTGTCACAGCATTTATATGATTGCTCATTGTTTACAGTCCGTATATTGCTCCGAATTTTTCGTTCAGATATGTTAGGTATGGTGCAGGATCGATTTTTGAGCCGGTAACCCTTTCAACCAGTTCCTGGGGCATGAACTTTCTTCCGTGAGTGTGTATATTCTTTCTTAGCCAATCCAGCAGTCCCTTAAACCTTCCTTCACGTATCTGATCTGTAAGGTCCGGGATGTCCTCATTTATTTTTTCCCAGAGCTGTGCAGATATGAGGTTTCCAAGGGCATAGGTAGAAAAATATCCGAAAGCGCCCATAGACCAGTGAACATCCTGCAGCACTCCCTGTGCGTCATTTTCAGGTTCTATTCCAAGGTATTCCTTCATTTTTGTATTCCAGATCTCCGGAAGGTCTTTAACTTTTGCTGTACCTTCTATGAGTGCAATTTCTATTTCCAGCCGGAGCATTATATGGAGGTTGTATGTTGCTTCATCCGCCTCTACCCTTACAGGGGAAGGTTCCACCCTGTTGATGCCTTTATAGAATTGCGAAAGATTGATGTTTTTTAACTGGGGGAAGCATTCCTGAAGTTCGGGGTAAAAGTACTCCCAGAAGCCAAAAGATTTTCCTGCAAAATTTTCCCACATGCGGGACTGCGATTCGTGCACTGCAAGGGATGCCCCGTCTGCAAGGTTTGTACGTTCCAGGTTTGCTGAAATACCCTGGGCATACAGTGCATGGCCTGTTTCATGGATTGTGCTGAACATCATGGTGTTAAAAAAGTCAGGATCAACCCTTGTTGTTATGCGCACATCATTTATGCCGAACTCCGTTGTAAAAGGGTGGGGGGCTTTGTCCTGGCGTCCTTTATCCATGTCATATCCCATGCGGGTAATCATCTTTATACCAAAGTCCCACTGCTTTTTCTCATCAAAGTGCTGATGTAAAAATGAATCGTCTACCTGGTTTTTTGTTCCTATAGCCTTTATGAGGTCTACCTGTGCGGGCCGTAATTTATCAAAGATTGTCTTAACTTCGGAGGTCTTCATGCCGGGTTCAAAATCATCAAGCAGCACATCATAGGGGTGATCTGCAGGTGGAAAAAAATCAATATAGCGGTGGCAGAGATCCACTATTTTATCAAGGTGGGGCTGAAATATAGAAAAATCTGATGCAGTGCGTGCCTCTGCCCATGCATGGTGAGCCATTGCACTCACCTGTGCTCTTTCTGCAACAAAGTCTGACGGAACGCGCGTTGCCTGATCATAATCTCTTACTGCGAATTTTATCATTCGGGCAGCATCAGAATCCGGGTCCATGGATTCCGCTTCCTTCTTAAGGTCCTCAAGCAGTTTTCCAAGCTCCTTTGATGTCGCCATTTCATGATGAATTTTGCCAAGGGTTCCAAGCTGCAGGCTTCTGGTCTCAGCGCCGCCCTTAGGCATATAAGTCTGCTGGTCCCAGTCCAGAACTGCAATGGAGCTTTTAAGGTCGGACATTTCTGCAAGACTGGCTTTTAATTTATTGATTTTATTTTGCATGACATCTACCTTGTTTGACACTTTCAGTTTTCAGGGTTTTCATTGATTATCTGAATACAGTTTTCCTGGATATTTTTTAACTGTTTTTTAAATAATTTTATTTCTTCTTCAGAAAAACCATTCAGTATTTTTTTCTCAGCCGCTTCAACAGTAAACCATAATTTACCTAAAACCTCTTCTCCTTCCTGAGTTAAAAGAAGGTTTTCTTTTTTTATTATCAGATTTTTTTTAAAGAGAATATCAAGAAAATTATCTGCTTCATTATCCAGTAATCCGAACTGCCGGCACATTTCTTCTACAGACATCTGCCTGTCGCACCTTAAAACCATCATAAATACCACCTGCCGGCTGGTTAAGTCAGAAACTTTTTTAAGCTCTGCATCAAGGGCTTTTTGAACCAGCATTCCGGCTACATTCAGTTCCCTTCCAAGTGTGGATTTTATCTGTTTTTCTATCATTGACATTACCTGTTTGAGTCTGAGCTCATATACGCTGATTCCTGCGGCTACACCTACATTAAGACTTTCTATGGAGTCCGACATGGGTATCCGTACTAAAAAATCCGCATGATCTTCAAATTCCCGGCTGATTCCCGTGGTTTCGTTTCCGACAACGAGTGCAACAGGTTCAGGAGGAAGTTTTACGAGCGACTGAAGGCTGTTTCCCCTCGGGCTTGTTGCTATTATCTGATATCCGTTTTTTTTAAGGTGATGAATTGTATCCGAACAGTTCTGGAAATATTCTGTCTGAACTGAGAATACACTTCCCCTTGATGCCTCTACTGTTTTAGTCTGAAAAAGATCCAGGTCAGGTGCGGAGCTTATGATCTCCCGGATTCCAAATGCGCTGCAGGTGCGGATTATTGTTCCGATATTTCCATAGTCTTTAACATTATCCAGAACAACAATGAAGTCGTTATTAATGCCGGTTTTTTTTTCCGGTATTCTCCCGATTCCAATTACAGGTACTACATAATTCCTGCCCGCTGCTTTTTTCTGTATTCCGTCAGAGACAATAAACGCTTCGATATTACGGGGAAGGTATTTTTTTTCAACAGTCTCCTGTGCCCCTTCTGTGAACAGGATGTTTTCAATCTCAATACCGTGATCCAGTGCCCAGTCAATAATCTGTTCACCCTCCAGGAGCATCTTTTTATGTGCGCTCCTTCCTTTATGAGTTTTTAACTCACGGGCAAGGGTGACTCTGCTGTCTTTTATCGATCTGATACTTTCTGTCATGAACTGTATCAAACATCCTTCTTCCTGCGAAAATCAGCTCCCTTTATGGACTGTCTTTAATTACCATGCATAACTAAGTTTACTGAACAGGGAGCGGTTTGTCTTATAGATTTTATCCATCTCGTCATCCTGATATCCGTTATCAGAATAACCTACAAAAAATCTGGTTTGCGGAGTCAGTTTATAATTATAAAGCACCTGTGTTGTCAAATCCTTTGACCTGCTGTCGGTTTCAAAAAGATACAGCGCCGTGTTTCGTTTTGTATCCGAATACTGGAGTGTAACACGAAGAGAGCTCCTTATGGTGAACTGATATGTGAATCTAAGATCGCTCAGGTTTGTAGAGTAGAGCTTTTGGCCGTATACCTCCATCCTTTGATATTTATGCCTCAGGTTTGCTTCAAAGTGTTTTCCTATCTGCACTATTACCCAGGGGTTAACAGAGACCTGCTTCCCCTGCCGGGTATTCATGTAGTCAATATCATCACCAAAATTAATATCAAGAGACATGTCCACGCCTGCGGCCGGTCTCACACGGCCGAAGATGCCTGTCCTGCTTTTGTCAAAGAATCGGCCGTTGTAAAACTCCTCACCCTGTCTGTAAAATGCCGACATGTAAGAGTAGAAGGGACCGTCCATATTGATGCTGACTTCAAACTCATCACCGAGGTCGTTATCGGATTCATCGCTGCTTTTTTTATAATAACTGCCGGCATAGACCCTGCTGAATTTACTTTCCGGCCCAAACCGCCAGGTATATCCCCCTGAAAGGTAGTTCTCTTTAAAATCCACCCGGTTTATAAAACCCATATCCGCCCTGAAGTCATTTCCGTATTCAGTGTATTTTGCCCTCCAGTACCAGCTGCTGTCATCATGGGAATAGTCTAATAAAAAGGCGGAATCGTTGATCTTTGCTTTCTGGCCGTAGTATGTGCGGATAATTTCCGGGTATTCCGAGTAGGATTTCATAAACTGCATCTTTATTTCGTCACTGCTTCCAATCCTGAATTTACCGTCTAGCCCTGCCGCTGTATTTGAGTAATTTTCCGCACGGCGGTCTGTTAGAATGACTCCCAGGTTTATATCTCTGCTTACAGCGCTGCGGTAACGTAAAACCGAATTCCGGCTTTCAACGTTTCCGAGAGATGCAATAAAAGATCCCTGGCTGCCCGGAATTATAAAATTTGTTGTTTCATCATTTGTAAAAAACAGCCCGTAGGTGTGCACGTCCCGCTTGCCGGTCAGCTTGATGCCGTAGTCTGGGGAGGCGATATTTCTTGAGTGAACCATGCTCATATTGGTATTAAAATAATCAGCCCCTTCAAGAAAAAAGTCTCTTTTTTCGGCAAAAAACAGCGAATAGGTATTGTTAACGTTAAGCTGGGCAGAATCAGCCTCTACCTGGCTGAAGTCAGGATTGATTGTGGCATTTAAATAGGAGTCCTGGTTTATTCCCCAGCGGATATCAATTCCTGCGTCAATTTTTGAATCGCTCTCCATCCGGTCAGTCCGGGGATTTAGCCTGTTTTTAGAATAGGATGCCGTAAGGGTTGGAACAAAACGGAGGTTGAGGTCCTGCTCCAGGTTGTCAAAGCCTTCGGCTTTTTCAAGCTGACACAGATAGCATGATATATTGTAATCTTTAAAGTTATTGGAAAATCTGTGCCGTTTATCCCTCGGGTAATACCTCATAAGATCAATACCCCAGGTCTGTTTTTCAATACCTGCAGGAAAACGGAGCTGATCAAGGGGGATCTTCATTTCTACCACAAAACCGTTATCGTTTACTTCTCCTGCCGCATCCCATATGGCATTCCATGAAAAATCCGTACTTCCTGCAATATCGTCACATGTCGCGTCCATCTGAACTCCAAAGGGATTTGCAAAAAACTGGAATGCACGTCTTTCATCATTGAATGTGTCTATGACCACTCCAACCCTGTCATGTTCCCAGCATGAGTCACGGTCACTGAAAAAAGCACGGATCTGTTCCGGATCAGGATCATAGGCAGCAAAGGCAACATAAAAGTTTATGCCGTCTTCCATCATAAATACTTCCGTATCCACAATGGCCGGAATATTTTGTGACGGTTCTGTTTCATTATCAAGATACAGATGTTGAGCACCTGCCCACTCAGCTCCGGATATTTTTCCGTCTATAGTCGGACCTGATTCTGCATAGGGTATTTCATAGCGTGGAGGGTTGCTTTTTTCCTGAGCAAAAGCTATGGAATATGAATTGATATTTAGTAAAAATAGCAAAAACAGGGTAAAACAGGTAAATCTTAAGACATATTCTGATAAAACAAACATAAATCAATACCTTAGTTTAACTGAATTTAATACGATAATTCGAAAAGTTAATTTTAGAGGCGAGCCGAAGTAATTTAATAAGTTACTAAAATGTTTGGCCAGTAAAACTAACATCTTGAAATAAAAAGAAATTTGGGGGACACTAGCAATTTTTAAAACATTAATCAATACCGTGAAAAAAATATTGGAATTTGTATTGGATTAATTTAAAGCTCAAATTTAAAGTGAGAAGTTAAAAAATATTTAATAATTATGGAAGAAAATTCGATAGATGTTATTGAAGATCCAATATAAAAAATAAGAATCTAAATTCTGTAAACTGCTTTCAATTGAGCCTGAGATAGGTTATATTCTGCTGATTACCTGTGATGAAAAAAATTTTATCAGGGAAGGTAATAAGCTCTTTTTCTGATCTGTTATTGTTATTTTAAGAAAGGAATCTGATATATGAGCTCTATGGATCAAAAAAACTCACCACTAAAAGACGAAAGACGTAAACGTCCGAGATCCGACGTTCAGTTGTGGATTGTTGAAAAAGACAATAATTCACGGAACTATCACCTTTTAACAAACCTGAGTACCGGAGGGGTTTTTATTGAGAAGAAGCTGCCCTTTCAGACCGGTTCAATAGTTGATCTGGAGCTGGATCTGGTGGGTAAGATGCTTTTTCTTAAAGGAAAAATAATTAATAATTATGAAAATTCCGTGGGTGATCTTTCAGGCGCAGGTGTTGAATTTATTGAAATGGATGAGGATTCAAAATCACATATAGCGGAGTACCTCAAACATGTTGAGAGTAGCAGATTTAACAGTTAAGCTTCAGTGTTAAATCCGTGGGTATTGGCTCTTATTTTTCCGTGCTTTTTCCTTCCATATCCTGAAGTTCAATATCAAGGGCATGAACGGAAAGCAGAATTTCTCTGAATGAGAGGCTCAGTGAGATCATCATAAAAATAAGGCTGACGCCGAAAATAATATTCCCTAAAAGTACATAACCTGCAAACAGGACAAACAGGCACAGCATGCAGCAAAAGAGGCTTGCAACTCCGAAGGCCTGCATGTTTCTGATTATATATACTCTTTTTCTCAGGCTTTCTATCTGGTCGCTCAACACATCGTCAGGGCTTTCCTTGTAAACCGAGTGCAGCGTTCTGATGCGGGCTCCAATGGTGTTAAAGCGGTTTGTATAGGCCACCAGAAGAAGTGAAATAGCAGGGAAAAGCAGTGCGGGTGTGGTTAATGTTATATTCATAATCTTTTAATTTAATCCGTTATAATACCGCTAAGGGATGTGCCTAAAAAAATTTCAGCCGCCTTTGCTGTTGAAAATATTTCTACAGACTGTTTTCCTGCCGCCTCTTTCGCGAACAGGATTGCCAGGGATGTTTCTACCGGACTGTCTGTAATGATTGCCCATTTTTTTAAGGAAAGGTTGATCTTGTCCATATAGGCTGCAAGCTCTCTTCCTTTTTTTACCATTTTTGTAGGCTGATCCCTGCGTTCTATGCCGAATTGCGTATTGCGAAGATCAGCTACTCCGTTATAGTCAGGAGAAAAGTCAGGATGATTATGCAATTCGCTGAACCAGGTAATAATATCTTCATAAACAACATTACCGGTGAAAATAACCGAAACCAGTTTTTTATCAGGGTGTATCCCGAAATTTGCTATCACACTTTGCTCCTTTAGATATATAAGGTGGAATCTGATGTTTTTAATAACCGCGATGTAATAAATCAAGAGTTAATTTTTCGATTTACTTTAAGGTACGGCCGGAGTTTCTTCCGTATCCTTTTACAAAATGTATTCAATACATAAATTTCGCTGTTTCAGGGTGTCTAAGTGCCTGATAAACCGCAGTAATTTAGGGCCTATTATGCCCTTGACAGTGCGCCTTTATTGGTGCTTTAATATCAAATTTGGTAACAATATTCCAAGGTTAGCGTAACCGGAATATTAGGTTTTTATAAATTGATTGTCCAAACCACCACGGAGGAGATAATGGCTGATATGAACACTGATTTTGAAAAGGCTTTGGAAATTGGAAGACCGCCTAACATTAAATCACTTTTTCCCAACTCAAAGGCGCTTATTGTCAGCGGTAAGGTAATTGACAGGGCTTTAAGGGCAAAGGGAAAAGCAATGACCATAGCTGCCAATGGAAGAAACCAGGCAGTTATAAAGGGAGCTTTAATGGCTGCCCAGAAGGCAAATGCCGCAATTATCCTTGAGATTGCAAAGTCCGAGGGCGGTGCCAGCGCTTACTGTGCGGTTAATTTCTGGAACCTTGCAAGGCTTGCTGATGATTTAATGAATGAACTGGGCATTACCGTTCCAGTTGCAATTCATGCAGATCACTATGCTATTAAATCCGAAAAGGATATTGAAACTGCAAAGATTGAGATCCCGAGCATGTTTGATGCCGGTATTACTTCTATTGCTATTGATGCGTCACATCAGCCTGATGATGAAAATCTTCTTTCCAATATTGCCATTAATCCATGTGTTCCTGACTGGGCTGGTTATGAGACAGAGGTCGGTGAAATTAAAGGAAAAGAAGGTCTTTCCACTGTTGAAGAAGCACTCTTTCAGATTCAGGGATTAAATGCATACGGAATTTTCCCTGACTGGATTGCGCTCAATAACGGAACAACCCACGGTATAGAAGCAAGCGACCAGGGTATCCAGGTTCCGCTTACCGCAGATATTCACAAGGCGCTTGAGCCCTATAACATGTCCGGCGCTCAGCACGGGACTTCCGGCAACAGCTCCGACCGCTTAAGAAGCATAGCCGCGGAAACATCAACAACAAAGGCAAATGTTGCCACGGCTCTTCAGATGATTTCCTGGGGTGTTCAGGTTAATGACTACGGAAATGCATTCCTGGATGACAAGGGCGAATTTGTAAAGGTGTCAACAGACGGCATGAGCGATGCTCTGTGGAATGAAATCGTTGATTATGCAAAATCAAAAGAGATAAAGGGCGGAAATTACAAGAAGCTGAATCTCCCATTTGAAAACAAGATCCTGAGCCAGTCAAAAGAGTTCAGAGACAGGATGGCAAAGGGTGTTGAAGATTTTGTCTACAATCTCCTGGTAAACGTCTTTAATGCAAAGGATTCTGCACCTCTGGGTATTAACGCAATACTTGAAGCAGGTTCATACGACCTTGGTCCAAAGGCCGAAAAAATAGAAGATCCGGCGGAGTGGACAGAAGCAAAAATAAGAGAACGTGCAGCAGGAATAGAGTCGGATAAAGGCCCGGAAGGTGATTTTGATGATTAATGGGGAAACACCCGAGTCTTCCGGTATTAAAAATCATTTATGGGTAAAGGACATTAAAGAGGATGACTCTGTAAGGGACTTTTACCTTGTTAAAGCCAAAAGAACGGGTCAGACAAAAAACGGCGCAGCCTATCTGAGTCTGACCCTTTCGGACCGAACAGGCGATATTGAAACAAGAGTGTGGGACAGGGCTGATGAACTTGGCGCCCTGTTCAAAGAAGGCGATATAATAGAGGTTATGGGAAAGGCCGGTTCATACAGGAATCAGGTGCAGCTTACACTGTCAGGTCTTGCGCCTTCAGAGGAAGATGACCCGTCTCTTTTTCTTGAAACATCTCCAAATGATATCTCCGAAATGATGAAGGAACTAAAAGGGATTGTCAGAAGCATAAAAAACGCACACCTGAGAGACCTTATCAACTCCTTTCTTTCGGATCATAATTTTGTAGAAAAATTCAAAGAAACCCCGGCTGCTAAAAATTTTCATCACGGATATCTGGGCGGTCTTCTTGAACATACGCTTTCAACCTGCAGGCTTGCAAAGCATGTTCAAAAGCAGTATCCGGAACTGGATGGAGACCTTCTGATAACTGGCGCATTTCTGCATGACATCGGTAAAATACGGGAATTCACCTACGGAAGGATAATTGATTATTCTGACGAAGGCCGGCTTCTGGGGCATCTGGTGCTCGGTGTAACAATGCTCGAGGAAAAGCTTTCCGGCCTGAAAAAATTCCCGGCTGAAACAGCACTCAACCTTAAACATATGATCCTCAGTCATCATGGAGAGTATGAGTTCGGGTCTCCCAAAAGACCGAAGTTTCAGGAGGCATTTGTGCTGCATCTTTTAGATGACCTTGATGCCAAGATGAACGGCATAGCAAGGATTATTTCAAAGGATAAAAATGAAGGAGCCTGGACTGATTTCAACAGGATGTTTGACCGATATCTCCTTAAAGAGAGGCTGCAGCCTGCAGAGGATGACAGGGTGGTAAACATTGATCGTGATGATCGACAAAAAGCATTGTTTTGATTGAAATAATGCTTATTATGAAGTATTCATTCAAAAAACGGATGTTTTTTGGATGGGATTTATGTGTTAAAAATTTAGTGTTTTTTAAGAATCAGGTGTATGTGTTAAATGAATAAAATCAGAATGGTTGACAGCAATAACCGCAAAATTAACTACCTCAGGCTCTCCATAACCGACAGATGCAATTTAAGATGCATGTATTGCATGCCGGAAGAGGGTGTTGATTTTCTGCCTCATGAAAAAGTTCTTACCTATGAAGAGATCTTAAGAATTGTAAAGCTTTCAATTTACAGAGGTATCCGTAAAGTAAGAATTACAGGCGGTGAGCCCCTTGTGCGTAAGGGCTTTACCGGCTTTCTTAAAAGAATGAGTGAAATTGACGGCCTTGAAGAAATAACCATTACCACAAACGGTGTGCTTTTAAAAAAATATGCAGCAGAGATAAAAGATTGCGGAGTGCACCGGATCAATATAAGCCTTGATTCCTTAAAGCCTGAGAAATTTAAAAAGATAACCGGCAGAGACTGCTTTGACCAGGTCTGGGAAGGAATCCAGGAGGCAGAGAGGCTCGGGTTTGCTCCTTTAAAAATAAATGTTGTTGCAATAAGGGGCATTAATGACGATGAGATTGAGGACTTCGGAAGACTTACCCTAGAAAAACCCTATCATATCAGGTTTATAGAGCATATGCCCATAGGCGACGGCAATAACTGGAATTCCGAAAAGTTTTTACCCATACTGGAAATCTATGAACGCCTTCAAAATGTGGCTCCCCTTGTATCTTTGCAGAGAAGAAACAACCTGGACGGTCCTGCCCAGCGCTACAAAATAGAAGGCGCAAAGGGTGAGATCGGGCTTATCGGTGCATTGAGCAACCATTTCTGCTCTGTGTGCAACAGGCTGAGACTGACATCCGACGGGCATCTGAGGGGCTGCCTGTTTTCCGAGAGTGAAATAGATGCACTTCCCCTTTTAAGAGAAGGGAAAAGTGATGAAGAGGTTATAGCTCTTATTGAAAGAGCCATTCGGGAAAAACCCGAAAAACACAACATGAAAACACAGGGACATAAAAGCTGTACCAGGCAGATGTCCAGCATAGGCGGATAATACGCCGGTGCCTGAGGATAATGCGGAGGTTCGCTCTGTAAAATCTGATGTTACAAATGTGAGATTCAGTCTTGAAGAATTTATGTTCATGTTCGGAAAGATAGTGAACATCGATATTGCCGAAAACTTTATCGATGTTCTGCTTAAAACCAGTATTACCATGTCTCCCTTCACTGCAAAGCGTCTTGCCGTGCTGCTTGATAAAGCGGTAAATGAATACGAGCAGACCTACGGCCCTGTTATAGAAGAGCCGGAACCTGCCCCTGAGAAAAATAAAGAACCGTCTTATAGTCCCCCGGCTATTGAAATAAAAAATGATTCCGAATTAGCTGAAAATCTTGACCGTAACGCAAGGCATCTTAATGATCTTATTCAGCAGCTTGGTGTAAAGACCTTCTTTGAAAGCTCCGTTAAAATGTCAGACAAAAAAATCCTGGCAGACCGTTATCTGACAGGGTTTAAAAGATATGCCCCTGGAGACTCTTTAAATCAGGTTTCTGAACTATGCCGACGGCTTAACATGCCGGATGATTTTAAAATATCATTTCTGGGCGGTGTGGAAAATGCTGTCCGCCTGCTTTTCGAGTATGAAGGGGGAGAGCAGACTCTTTATTACAGGGCCTGGCTCGAGTCGGGCGGTGCTGTTTCAGGTGAGACCGGAAACATCAGCGGAAAGAAAAATCCCTTTTTAAGCCACATCGGTTTTAAGTGGGATGTGTTTGAAAATGACAACAGGACAATAACATACTGCACCTGCTTTCCCGGCCTTTCCTGTGATGAAATAATAGAAAAACTGAACCTCATTTTTACCGAAAAAAATCAGGCGTATATACCTGGTTTTTGCAGTAAAATTCTGAGTCTTGCCTGTGAAAAGATAAATTTTGAGGAGATCAGATATTTTGAGGTAAAGGAAGATAATAATTCCGGAATCTGTTTTGATCTGAATTTATACAGGGCGAAACTTAAAGCAGATGAAATTCTGCATCTTTTGGGTGATGCTGCCAGTCACTTTTCAGTTTCCTATGAGCATTTTCATGAAATATTTATCCGTGTATCTGCATGTTTTTTTAGCCGGATAACGGGCGGTATCGATGAAAAAGGGCAAAGTTTTCTTACTTTTTCCTTCAGAGGATAAATAAAATAAAATTTCTTAGATTTTTCGTTAATATTTTATCTGCCTTTCTATTGTTCTTGTACACCATATCTTGTGTTTTTTTACCCGACTTTCCATTGCCTGTTTAAATGATTTAAAAATATGAAATTATTGGGGAAAAACTTTAATTTTAGCTGGAATTAGTGTATAAAAGTTATTCCATAATTTAACTTGGGTTTGCCGGTTAACGGTGGTTTGATTTTGTTTTTATCCCGCCATGGTGATTGCCAGAATCTGTCTCAATTTTGATTCGTATCAAATCCCTTAAAAAAGCCGGAATAACAGTGAGTTGCACACATAATTCTGAACCTGCAGGAACTTCATCAGAGGAGGGCTGAGTGATGTATTCAAAAATTTTAAACTTCTTATCAGCAGATTTTGTAAGAAAGTTTAAAAGAAAATACAGCTACATTTTCATTTCTTTTTGTTTATTCCTTTTAAATTATCCTTTATCCGCGTATGCCGCAGACCTTATCCAGGTATATGAACTTGCCTTTGAAAATGATTCAACTTTTCAGAAAGAGGTATATACCCATGAGGCCTCTCCTGAAATATACAAACAGGCATTTTCAGGCATGCTTCCTGTTTTAGGGCTTGACGCCTTTTATCAGCGTTCGGAGCACCAGATATTTGATAACGAAGTTTCGGTATACGGGGATAACCTTGCAAAATATCCCAGTAAGGGCTTTAACCTTGTACTGAGCCAGCCGCTGTTTGAGTATTCTTCCATGATTCGTATTTCCCAGGCAAAGGAAGAGGTAAAACGGGCAGATCTCGAGTTCCAGGCTGCAGGGCAGGATCTGATCATGCGGGTTACCGAGGCCTATCTCTGGGCTCTTGAAACCCGGGATGTTCTGCTCTTCAGCAAAGCTGAGGAAGATGCCGTCAAATTACATTTTGATCTTGCAAAGGAACGCTACGAAAACGGACTTGTCCCGATAACTGATTTTCATGATGCAAAGGCAAGGCTTGCCGGTGTTACCATAAAACGCGTAAGAGCCGAACACAGCATGGAAGATGCCTTTGAAGGCCTGGCTGTAATAACCGGCAGCAGTATCAGCTCTCTTAAGGGGATAAAACTTCCTGATATAAATACCGATGAAATTTATGCCTCCGCAGGAACCGATACAGGGTCATCCGAAGTATTTTTTTCAGGTCCTGCTGATGCAAAACAGTTTAACAGCCTTACTTCAAGGACGGGTGAAAAATATGAAGGTGATTCTATTCCCCTGATTTCGCCTGCCCCGAATAATGTTGATGAATGGATAGAGGCAGCCAAAAATCAGAACCTGACAGTTCTTGCCAGAGAAAAAGATCTTATCGTTGCAGAAAAGGAAATTAAAAGACAGAACGGCGGTCATCTGCCTACGGTATCCCTTGTGGGCAGGCTTAACCGTGATGTTGAAGGCGGATCTCTTTACGGCGGCGGAAGCGATCTTGAAAAATGGGAAGGTGCTGTTGAGGTAAAGGTTCCACTGTTCAACGGTTTTTCCACCTCCTCAAAGGTGCGCGAGGCAAGGCTTCTTTACAGGGCAGCGCAGCAGGAACTTGAAACCGAAATAAGGTCGGTTGCACGTGAAGCAAAGGCTGCTTTTCTCGGGATAACAAGTTCAATAGAAAATATAAAGGCGCTTAAGCAGGCAATGATAAGTAATCAGATAGCGCTTGATGCCAAAAAAGAAGGGTTCAAATCAGGACTGCTCCCAAGTCTTGCGGTAACAGATGCAGAAAGGGACCTGTTCCAGACAAAACATGAATATGCAAAATCACAGTACGAATATATTATTTACAGCCTCAGACTTAAAAAAGCGGTTGGACTGCTGAAGCAGGAAGATATTGAAGTTGTTAACAGCTGGCTGGACTAATTTAAATTAAACTCCCAGTTTCAGGTAATGGGATGTCGGCCAGGAGCTGAATCTGTTTAATCATCGCAAGCTTTAAAATATAAGGCTTTGCGCTTCGCAATAAAACTGAAAAAGGTATTTCTTCAAATGTCACACCTGAAAAAAATAGCGCATAGATTAAAATGCTTTTCCGGAAAAATTTCCGGGAAAAAAGAAACCGAACGCCGCAGGATGCTCTTTGAGACCCTTGAAAAGCGCCTGCTCCTTTCGGCTGACCCCGTAACCGCATCTCAGGATCTTCAGAACCACGAACTCCTTCTTACTGATGCGGCTCCTGCTGCAGAGGTGGAAACCCTTGCTGCTGAATCAGCAGGTCAGGATATAAAGGGCGCAGATGCCGTACCTGGAGAAGAGGTGCTGTCCGCACCTGCTGCAGAGGAGATATCTGATAATACAGGTGCGTCCGGTGACGCTTCTGAAAGTACTCAGCCTGCTGATTCTGAAGAAAATGCCGCGGCTGATACACAGGCAGAAACCGCAACTGATGAAGAAATCCCTTCAAAGGAAAACATTTCCTTTCAGCTGTCCTACCTTCTTTCGGAAGACAGCGGCCGGCAGATCGTTTTTATAGATCAGTCTGTTCCTGACTATGAATCACTGATTGAAAATATATTTGAAGAAGTATCAGATGTTCCTGAAAACAGCGCTGTGTTTCAGGACAGTACGGCTTCTGAGAGCAGTGACATCTCCATTGCCGCAGATGAGGCAGCTGATGAAACATCCGGACTGACAGTTGTTTCGGAAGACGGCTCCGAAGAATCACTGACAGAGAGTAAAAGCGAAAGTTCTGATGAAAATGAATCTAAGGCATCATATGAGATTATAATCCTTGATTCAGACAGGGACGGTATTGAGCAGATCACTGAAGTGCTGGGCCAGTACGAAGATGTAAGTGCAGTACATGTTATTTCTCATGGTTCCGCAGGAATGCTCCGCCTTGGCAACAGCATTGTGGACAGGGATCAGATAGAGAAATATTCGGAAAGCCTTAAGGCATGGCAGAACAGCCTGGCAGAAACGGGAGATATCCTTCTTTACGGATGTAATGTAGCGGAAGGCGAGCTGGGTATTGCATTTATAACCGAGCTCAGTAAACAGACAGGCGCTGATGTTGCAGCCTCAACAGACGCTTCCGGCAGCACCGGACGCGGCGGAAACTGGATACTTGAATATACAAGCGGTGTAATAGAGTCATCTCCCCTGTTCCAGGGTGAGGGCTTTTCAGATTATGAGCATCTTCTTGAAAATATTGTTGGAACTGACGATGATGATGACTTTACTGAAAATACAGGGGTGAATGATTCGATTGCAGGCGGGGCAGGCGATGATACCTACAAGGTTCAGGACGGCTGGGGAACCGACTCTATTCTTGAACTTGCCGGTGAAGGCACAGACACAATAGATTTATCAGAAGTAACTGCAAACCTGTCCGTATCCATTGCTGCCGACGGAACCGTTACCATAACGGACGGATCAAATACTCTTACTGCATCAGGTGTTGAGAACATAATCTCCGGAAGCGGTACGGATATCCTTACAGGGCCTGCAGACGGTACGGAATGGATAATAACCGGCGACAACACTGTTCTTGTAAAGGGTGTTAATTTCAGCGGAGTTGAAAACATTAACGGCTCTGCAGCAGGCGATGATACCTTTACTGTACAGAGCGGCGGTAAATGGACAGGAACCCTTGACGGAAAAGGCGGCACCAACACCCTTACCTTTGACAGTGTAACAGACAGTCTTGCCTTTAATATTAAAGCCGATGGATCGGTTTCTGTTACAGGTACTCCTGATGCATGGTATGCTCTTGGTATTATTCCGGATGATATTCTGGCATTATTTACCGATGTTGTCAGCATTGATTCGGTTAAAAATGTACAGACTCTTGAAGGCGGAAGCGGAGACAACAGTTTTATTTTTGCGGACGGAGCTTCATTTTCCGGTACTTTAAAATGCGGTACCGAAGGAACCAATTCCCTTGACTACTCAGCATACACCAGCGAAGCAACTGTTAATTTTATAAACGGAACAGCTACCGGAACAAACGGTATTGAAAATTTAAACAGGGTTGTGGGTAAACAGAGCCTGCTCAATATTACATTCTCGGATGCTGAAAATGAGACAGCCTCCTTTACAGATCAAAAAGGCATAATCGCCAGCGCCCTGTCATGGGTTGGTCTCGATAATATAGAGGGAACCTCCGGAGATGATGAGCTTACCGGAAACAGCGGAAGAAATATTATCGTAGGAAATGCCGGAGATGACATTCTTAAGGGTGAAGGCGGTGCGGACACATACATGTTTGCCGACGGCTGGGGTGTTGACACAATAGTAGATACCGGAGGAATAGACACCCTTGACTTTACTCTTACTACTGCAGATCTTACATTCACTATTCATGCAGACGGAACCGTAAGCGTAACGGACGGAACAAACAAGGTTCTTGCGGTTGAAGGAATTGATGTAATTATAGACGGCCAGGGGAATGACAAGTTTGTTTTTGAAGACGGTGCAACCTTCAGCGGTGTAATCGGAAAGGCCGACTGGATAAGCAAACTCACAGGCAGCAGTCTTATTGACTACGGCTCAAACACACTTGATCTTTCTGCCTATACTTCTTCCGTATATGTAGACCTGGGAGTAAAGATACCCTCCCTTGAAACTATCCTCTTTCAGCAGGCATGGGATACGGACTCGGCTACTCCTCTTGTTGCAGCCTTTAACAATATTACAAACGTTATCGGCGGGCATGATGATGACGTTATCATGGGAAACGATTCCGCCAACAGGCTTTCAGGCGGTGAAGGCAACGATGTAATATTCGGCCGCGGAGGAGCAGACACCTTTGACGGCGGTCTTGGAGACGATGTCCTTTACGGAGGCATGAGCCTTGCCGACATAATGAGTATTATTGCTCTCCTGCAGGACCCTACCGCAATAGCTGATCAGTTTCTGGCATCCGCACCCGAACTTATTACCTATGTAGCTAACGGCGGTACAATACAGAGTTATATTCTTAACAAGCTGTCAGGTGCTGAAGATGTTGTCACATATGCCGGTGCATCCGGTTCGGTAGAGGTAAATCTTGGTTTTGATCTTGAGGCAGGTTCTGATGCCATTACAAATCTTCTGGCCCTTTCGCCTGACGCGATTAAAGACGCGTCCGATTTTGTTCCTCACAGTGAAGGCGCAGCAGGACATGATTATATTATCGGCATCCACAATGTAGTCGGTTCCAATTATGACGATATTTTAAGGGGTAACTTTTTTGACAATACCATAACCGGCGGAGCCGGAGATGATGAACTTTACGGCGGTCTTGGATCCGATACACTTGTGGGCGGTGCCGGTGATGACCTTATAGACGGCGGCGGTCTGATTGATGATACCCTGGTCGGCGACAGGGACGTTGCCTCATACACGGATTCCTCCAGCGGAGTAAGGGTGGATCTTGGTATTGACGGTGCCCAGGATACAAGACAGTGGATCATAGAAGCAGAGGGTCATGATGCTGTAGGCGGCCTTGTTGACGGTCAGGAATATGAAGTTGTGAGTGTTGTCGGGGACGTGTTCAAGCTTAAAAGCCGGACCGGTGAAGAAATTGAAATTGAGCTGGCTCCACCCAAAGGTGTTCACAGTTTTTCAACGGACGACGGGTCAATCTGTTTTTCTCCGTCATCTCCTGACGCAGTCGATTATACAGACAACAGTATTAAAATAACCGGTCACGGTCTCACAGACGGCCAGGTAATAACATATGATGCGGGCGGCAATGACACCATAGGGGGTCTTACCGACGGTCAGCGCTATGAAGTAGTAAGAATAGATGATGACACCTTTAAGCTTAAAGATCTTGCAGATACTGCAATTGTTCTTGCCCTTGCTCTTCCAGGCGGTGTTCACGGATTTACAAAGGACGGGGAGCTGATCACCTTTACGCCGTCCGAAGATTCATCTCTTGATTATACCTCTAATACTTTCACCATTTCAGGTCACGGCTTCAGCGAAGGCGATATAGTTACCTACACTGCAGGCGGAGACAAGGTATATACCAGTGACGGCGCCGGTAAGGATACCCTTGTAAACATGGAAGGTCTTACAGGTTCCGGATATGATGACTACCTGATAGGAACAGATACATCCAATGTTATCAAGGGCGGTGCCGGAGATGATGTTCTTGTAAGCGGTAAAGGCGCAGATATTGTTCAGGGCGGCGACGGAAGCGATACCATTTCATATGAAGGTGCAGACAGCGGTGTTTTTGTAAACCTGTGGGATACTCTGCCCCAGGTAACAGGCGGTGCTGATGTTGATACCCTTTCAGAAATAGAGAATGTAACAGGTTCTGCCTATAACGATATCCTGATTGGCGGTCTTGGTAACAATATTATCGACGGCGGATACGGCGATGATATTCTGTCCGGAACAAAGGGATCGGACACATATAAATTCAGTGACGGATGGGGATCGGATACTGTAATCGATGATATAGAAGCCCTGCTTGATTATATTGACGGAAATGTTGATATCTTTGATTATCTTTCAACCGGACTTTCAACTGCCAGTGAATGGATTGCCGAAACCTTCGACACTACGGATATTTACGCCACTCTCACAGGCGCTGAAGATGAATCATCATCAAATATCCCGGATACCCTTGACTTCTCAGAAGCCACTGCAGATCTTACAGTAAATATCAGGGGATTTGGAGATGTTAGCGTTGCCTATGGCAATAATAAAACAAATGATATTGCCGAAATGGAAGTTATTCAGACCGGAGGCGGAAGCGATACATTTATCTTTGCAGACGGTGAATCTTTTAACGGAACGATAGACGGCGGAAGCACAGACTACACAAAATATCCAAATGCCTCCCAGGATGTAAATACTCTCGACTACTCAGCCTATACGGATTCGGTAGTTGTTGATCTTGAAGCTCCCGAAGACGGTGACCCTGGTGAAGCACAGGGTACAAACGGTGTATATAATATTCAGAATGTTATCGGCGGAAGCGGCGATGACACGCTTAATGGCTCCGAAGCAAACAACCTGCTCATGGGCGGCGCCGGTGATGACCTGATCGATGGCAGGGCCGGTGATGATGTGCTGGAAGGCGGTGAAGGAAACGATACCCTTGTAGGCGGTGAAGGATTTGATATGGTTTCCTATGTCACCTATGAGAACACGGTTGACAGTACGGGTGTAACCATTGACCTTTCACTCGCTGACGGCGAGCAGGATACTGCGGGCGCCGGCACGGATATTTTTAAAGAGATCGAAGGCGCTGTAGGTTCCGACTATAACGATACCATTACCGGTGATGAGCAGGATAACATGCTCATAGGCGGTAAAGGAAATGATATCATTTATGGCCTGGCAGGCGATGATCTTATATCAGGTGATGCAGGAAATGATTCCCTCTTCGGCGGCGCCGGTGATGACACCATAGAAGGCGGCATCGGTGATGACATTATGAACGCCGGAACAGGAAGCGATACTGTCTCCTATATCTATCCCGGAAAGGCTGTGCAGGTTGATCTTAACATTACCGAATCACAGGATACGATCGGTGCAGGTGCGGATACTCTCATCAGCTTTGAAAATATAGTTGGTTCAAAGGAAGCTGATAAACTTACCGGTAACGACGAGGATAACATAATTGCCGGCGGTGCGGGTGATGATATTATCTACGGCGGAGACGGTGATGATACCCTCTCCGGTGAGGCCGGCAATGACACTGTATACGGCGGTGACGGTGATGATGTTCTGAGCGGCGGCTCCGGAGACGATTATCTTGACGGATATATCCAGGGCGCATCATCAGACGACGATGATGACATGGATACCGTATCCTATGCGGAAGGCGAAAGCGGCGTAATTGTAAACCTTGGAATTCAGGGCGGATATGCTGACAGAGATAAATATGCACAGGATACAGATGCTCTTGGACTTGATACTTTAAATAATGTCGAAGGTCTTATCGGAACGGACTATGACGATCTACTCACAGGTAATGCCGATGACAATATAATAATGGGTCAGGCCGGAAATGACATTCTTCAGGGCGGTGCGGGTGATGATATTATTTCCGGAGGAGACGGGACTGACTTTGCATCATACTCTCTGTCAGATACATCAGTATTTGTAGACCTCAGCATAACATGGGAACAGGAAACAGGTGATTCTACCGGCTGGGATGAGATTGCAGGCATAGAAGGTATTATAGGGTCTGATCATAACGATGTCCTCACCGGTGATGATGAAAACAACATCCTTGTGGGCGGACTCGGAGAAGATGAACTGGACGGAGGAGACGGTGAGGATACAGTCTCTTTTGAATATGCACTTGAAGGTGTTACTGCCGATCTTACAGGTCTGACTCAAAACACCGGTGAGGCGGAGGGCGATACATACTCCAATATAGAAAACATCATAGGTTCTGACTTTGATGATATTCTTACCGGAGATTCGGCCGATAATATAATTTCAGGCGGTCTTGGTTCGGATACTGTTTACGGCAATGAAGGTGATGATCTTCTTTACGGTGAAGACGGTGACGACTTTATCTACGGCGGAGCCGGAGACGATATTCTGGTCGGCGGAGCCGGAGCCGATGCCTATGACGGCGGTGAAGGTGATAATACCGCCTCTTACAGAAACGCAGCCGATGATAATCCGGATGATGATACGACCGGCATTACCATTGATATGAATGACTCTTCTCAGAATACCCGCGAGGCAGTGGGTGATACCTTTACCAGTATTCAGAATATAGAAGGGTCTGCCGGGGATGACACCCTGATCGCCGATAACAGCGGAGTAAAGCTTTACGGGCTGGCAGGTGATGATAAGCTTACAGGCGGCACCGGTGATGATGAACTTTACGGCGGAAGCGGTGATGATACCATCATGGGCGGCGCAGGTGATGACGTCCTTATCGGGGGCGAGGGTGCTGACGCCCTGTACGGTTTTATAAAAGACAGGCTTGAAAGCGAAGATACAGGTACGGATACTGTTTCATATGAAGATGCAGAGGCATCGGTTACTGTAGACCTCTACACAAAAACCGGATCATCGGACATTGCGGAAGGCGATACATATGAAGGTATAGAAAACATAATTGGCTCCGAATATGACGATGAACTTACAGGTGATGATAAAATCAATACAATTACAGGCGGTCTTGGCGATGATGTTATCGCAGGAAGAGGCGGTGATGATATCATAGACGGCGGCGACGGCGGTGACTTTGTGTCATACGCCAATGCGCTCCGCGGTGTAACCATAGATTTAAGGATTGAAACCCAGCAGGAAAATGATGAAGAAGGCATCGATACTCTTATTAATATAGAAAACATAGCCGGTTCCACCCGTGCAGATGTTCTCATCGGTAATGAGTACGATAATGTTATTGTCGGCGGTGAAGGAAATGACCTTGTTCAGGGCCTTGCCGGAGATGATATTCTTTCAGGTGAAGAAGGTGTTGATATCCTGGAAGGCGGCGATGGTGACGATATTCTGGAAGGCGGCGCAAAGGGTGATACCCTTACAGGCGGTGAAGGAACGGATACCGTAACATATGTTAATGCTGCCAATTCTGTTACCGTAAGCCTTGTAACAGGCGTCACAGGGTCGGGTGATGAAGCTTCCGGTGATATCCTGAGCGAAATAGAAAATCTTGTGGGCTCCGGCTATGATGATGTGCTGACCGGAAATGATTTTAACAATGCCATTTCAGGCGGTGAAGGTGATGACAGGATCGAAGGCGGCGGCGGAGATGATTTTCTGGAAGGCGGCGCCGGAGACGATACCATAAAGGGCGGTGAGCACGGCGCTGAAGGCGATACTGTTTCATACGAAAATGACGAAGCCGGAATTAATGTAGAGCTTGGCGGCAATGCCGTTGACGGTTCCGGCGGAAACGATACCCTCGAAGGAATTGAAAATATCTATGGCTCAGCCCATGACGATATTATTATCGGTAACGCAGAAAGTAATATCCTGTGGGGTAATGAGGGCGCAGACACCATAACCGGTGGAGCGGGAAATGACCTTCTTAACGGCGGCCTGGGTGATGATACACTCACAGGCGGAGAAGGGTCCGATACATACAGGTTTGAAAGCGACTGGGGTACGGACACGATAAACGAAACAGACGACGGCTCCGGAAACACACTTGACTTTACTCTGATAGAAGACGATCTGACCATAACGCTCAATGATGATGACACCGTGTCTGTATACAGCAGCACAGGCACCCTTGAAAATATTCCGTACATCACAACTATTATAGGCGGCCAGGGGGACGACACATTTATAATGAACCCCAATGCCACCTTTACACCATTCCTTGACGGGTATGAAGGTTCGGATACTCTAGATTATTCGGCCTTTACGGAAAATCTTGTCATTGATCTGTCTGCCGGTGGAGCAAACCCGACAGGTACATCAGGTATTGATGCAATGGAAAATATAATCGGCGGATCGGGTGATGATACCCTGACGGCCGGTGATGCGGATACGGTTCTTGCAGGAGGTGAAGGAAATGATCACCTGATCGGAGGCGCCGGTAATGATGAACTGTACGGCGGAGAGGGCACTGATACCCTTGAAGGCGGCGCGGGGGATGATCTTCTGGACGGCGGAAAAGGGGCCGACAGACTGTTTGGTTATCTTGAATCAGCGCCCCTGGATGATGTGGGTTCGGATACCGCTTCATATCAGACCTTTGAGATAGACCTGGACGGCAACGGTTTAACGGTTAATCTTTCCAATCCGGGCGAATCAACAGGTGATGCCGAAGGTGATACTTTTTCCGGAATAGAAAATTTAACCGGTTCAACAGGCACTGATACACTTATAGGAGATGAACACGCAAACATAATATCCGGCGGAGACAGCAACGATATTCTTAAAGGTATGGGCGGCAATGATATATTTGACGGCGGTACCGGCTGGGATATGGTCTCCTACGAAGATTATGCTGATGCAACCGGCGGTGTGTATGCAGACTTAAGAGGTCTCAGCACAGAACATTCATATACTGCATCGGGTGGGAATTCTTTAACCGACATTGCAAACGCACTGGCAGCCCATATAAATCTTAATGCCGGTACAGAATATTCCGCTGCGGTTACAGACGGTAATTCCATAACAATTCAAAACATCAAAGGCGATACATTTAAAGCAACGTTCAATAATCCGTTGAACGGGACAATGGCCGTTACAGCTGTTTCCGATACTGAAGTCACAATTACCCTGGGCGGAACAGTAACCGAAGGCGGTATATGGCAGATATTCCTGTTTGACGGTACCGATGCTGTTGTAACAGGTGATTCAGGGGTGATCAGCCGTGATGCAATGGTTGATGTGGAAGACCTTACAGGAAGTGCATATTCCGATACACTTATCGGTGATATCAACAGCAATGTTATTAAGGGCGCCGGCGGTGATGATATTATATACGGCATGAGCGGCGCCGATACTCTTTACGGAAATGAAGGGGCCGACACCATTTACGGAGGCCGTGACGGTGATACGCTTATAGGCGGAACCGGCGCTGACAGGCTCTTCGGATATATGGAAGGTGGAAATCCTGATGACGATACTTCAGATGATACTGCCTCCTATGAAGATGCAGCATCAGGCGTTACCGTAAGTCTTGAGACCGGGACAGGAACACAGGGTGAAGCTTCTGGTGATACACTTGACGGCATAGAAAGTCTTACCGGTTCGGATTTCAGTGATGAACTCATCGGAGACAGCAACGACAATGTCCTTCTTGGCGGCGCGGGGGATGATACCCTTACCGGCGGAGGCGGTGATGACACGGCTTCCTATGTAACAAGTACATCAGGTGTAGACGCGGATCTTTCTGCCGGTTCGGCCTCTGACGGATTTGGCGATACCGATACACTTAACAGCATCGAATACCTGAGGGGTTCGGACTATGATGATATCCTTACAGGTAATGAATTGAATAACTACCTGAGAGGCGGTTACGGCAATGATGTCCTTGACGGCGGTGCCGGAAACGATATGCTTCTCGGTGAGTCAGGTGATGATATCCTCATTGACCTTTCCGGTGATGATGATCTTGACGGCGGTTTCGGTGATGATACTGTTTCATATGAAAATGTAACCGGTAATCTTCATGTTGATCTTACAGACCTTGAAGCCCAGGATACTCTTGGTGCAGGCACCGATATTCTCACAAGCATAGAAAATCTCACCGGCGGTACCGGTGATGATACCCTGATCGGGGACAGCGGCGACAATACAATAAAGGGCGGTGCCGGTAATGATATACTCGTAGGCGGACTTGGAGCAGACACACTTGTGGGAGGGGCCGGAGCAGATACTCTTTACGGGCATTTTACAGATAATACGGATATGCCCTCAGACTATGATGTCGATACAGCATCCTATGAAGGATCGGCTGCAGTAAATGTAAATCTGCAGACAGGGGTTTATACCGGCGGTGATGCTGCGGGCGATATTCTCTATAATATAGAAGGTCTTATGGGGTCATCCGAAGCAGATATCCTCACAGGTGATGCCGGTGACAATATCATAAGGGGCGGCGCCGGAGATGATGTTATTTCCGGAGGAGCCGGCGATGACATACTGGAAGGCGATGCAGGCGGTGATACTCTTATTGGCGGCACGGGCTCGGATACTGCCTCCTATGAACATTCAGACTCTGCTGTAAACATCAATCTTGATCTTAAGACATACAGCGGCGGTGATGCTGCCGGAGATACATTAAGCGGTATAGTAAATGTGATCGGTTCGGATCATAATGATATTCTTATTGGTGATGAATACGACAATGTTCTTTCAGGAGGAAAGGGCGACGATACATTCAAGCTGGTTGATGATTCCACAAATCTTGTGGAAGGCGATACTGTCGGTCAGGATGTAATAGAAGGCGGTGAAGGTGATGATACTCTGCCCGACTGGAATTCATATACAATCAATACAGTCTTTCCCGGCGGATTCACTCTCAATGATGTGGACGGAATTACCGTAACAGTTGCGGACAGTATTACTGCCACCGGTAATATCATGTTCATCTCTGGCACATCCATAGAAATACAGGATAGTGTAAGACTTGAGTCTACGGAAGGCGATATTGTTCTCAAGGTGAATGCCTATCTTGAACCAAATCTGCTGGATGACCTTCTGAGTTTTTATACAAATAATTCATCCAGTGCCACTATTACAATAGGTGATGATGTTACACTTATTGCAGGCGACCCGACTGATGAGGACCCGCAGGGCGATGTTTATATTGAAGCCACTTCAACTACAAAAAGGTCTGTGGGATATGAATATTACCGGGCAGAGCTGGCGGACGGGCTTGATGCTCTGGATACAGCCAGTGTAACAGGCACCATGACCTTTACGGCTGCAGAGACTGCTCCCCCTGCAACAGACGCAAACGGAGTAGTTATAGAACCTGCGGTTCTTACTGCTGCAAAAATTACATGGGATGTTTCCGAAGGAACCTTTGAGGAAGCGGGTTTTGAAGAGGGACAGACCATAATGGTTACAGGATCACCGTCAAACAATAATGTTTACAGGATCGAAAAAGTAGACGCTGATACCAATACCCTGTATGTAACTTCAATCGACACTCTTGCCGCCGAGGGTAATAATACACCTCCTGAAACAGTTGCAGCATACGGAAATGCCGATATTGTAGATGAAGAAGGGACAAAGTATGTAACAATACAGGAGGTTGAAGTAACACGGCTTGAATCAAATCCCATATCAGTAATAAGCGATCAGGGAGATGAGATTGCTCAGCTTTCGGGCGGGGGCGCAGCATTGAATACCCTGGGCTCAGAGATTGCAGGAGCAGTTCTTCCAACCATTACAGCCAGGCTGAATACACTTGCTCAGCAGTTTTTAAGAAACACGCCCCTGGCATCACTGGCACAGGGTTTCAGTACAACTGCAGCTCCTCCTGTACAGTATTTTGATTCAAATGCAACATCGGAGATCAGCATTGGAGATGCTGTAATAACTGCCGGAGGAGATATAACAATAACATCTTCCGCTGTTTCTGATGCCAGCCTTAAAACTTCTCCCACGCTTTTCGGAACCCCTGTTTCTGTGGGCATTACTGTTGTAACTTCCGATGCAGAAGCTCTGGCAGATATAGAAGGCAACGCTAAAATAACAGCAGGCGGAGCATTTACACTTTCTGCGGATGTTTCAAATACTCTTACAGAGCATCTTACTATTACTTCAAATAAGCTTGCTACAGTAACAAAGAAAAAGCCCGCCGGGAATAATGGAGGTAGCGGCGAGAATACTAAAAAGACAACATGGCTTGATCATTTTAAACTTCAGCTTGCAGTAGGTGTGGCTATTGCCGACTCAAACTCAAGCGCTACCATAAGTTCCGGCACTGAGATAATAGCAGGAAGCGCAAGCGTAACAGCCAATAATGATAACAATATAGACCTGAGAGTTTCGGCAAATACGCTTCCTGCAGCCAAACCCATTGTCAGCAAGCTTACAAAGGCAAAGCCCCAGGCAAAATATAATGTAACCACAAGCGCGGCGGGAGAGCAGGTAAAAGTTACTCTTAAGCCAGCAGCAACCACAGGAAACGGTGTTAAGCCTGAATACAAGGTTACCCTCGTACCGGCTTCCGGCGGAACCGCAATAACAGTTACGCCGACCGAAAGCACAACAGGAAAGGTGTGGACCTTTACAGCTCCAACAGCCGGTAAATATACCGTAGTTGTCGAACTTACAAATAAAGATGCCTTTTTTGCCGGAGGAAACCAGGCAAAGCCCAAGGTTGCATCATACACTATTACAATACCCAAGATGACCAAGAGTGATCTTAAGTATGAAGCTATCCAGGAGGTATTCGGTGTTGCAACGGCAGTGGGTGTAAGTGATATCACCTCAACCAGTGTTGCCAGGATAGACGGTACTGTTACAATTAAAGACGGGGATCTTGTTGTAGAGTCAAAATCGGTTACCGGCGACTCATCTGCGGATTCCTATGATGAACTGGGAAACCTTGAGGATACAGACAAAAATAATATTATTGTAACAGCAATACTGAATAAAAAGAAAGTAGCTGTTAAACCTGACACCAACAAAACAACAGGGGCGACAAGGTGGTGGAGCTCATTTGCAAATGTCGGGGCAAAGCCCACTTCTATAACCAATCCGAGTGCCAAAAAAGAAGCTCCCACCCAGGGACCGAATCTTTCGGGAGCTGTTGCAGTTGCACTTAGCGATAACCAGGCTGATGCAATTATCGGGGATAATGCCGTAATAAGGGTAGAAGATGGAAACCTGACTGTTAACGGCTATACAGAAGAAAATATAAAAGCCACTGTAACCGCACATGTAAACAAGCCTTCAGAGTCAGTGAGCGGAGCTATGGCTGTCTACTCCGGGATTTACAATAATACCTCTAATGCAGAAATAGGGAATGATACTACAGTAGATGTAAGCGGCACTATCAAGGTTGATGCAGATACCGTAATACCCAACCAGATTACGCTTGATGATGCATGGGATGAATTTAATGAAAAATTGAGCGGATTAATTGACCCTGCAAGCTGGATAGAGCCCTTTACAAGCTTCGGGCTGGGAGAACCTGCGGAAGAGCCCGGGCCTGAACCGGAGAGCGGCGCAGAACCGGCAGGAATAGGCGCAGCCATTATACAGAAAATACAAAACGGTACAATATCGGTACAACAGAAGGCAACCAACTTTACCCAGGCTCTTGCTGCAGGAGCAACGGATTACGGAACAGGAATAACGGAAGCTTTCGGGGGAGGCACTGCCGGAGCAGAAGGCACTAAAAATGCCGAACTCAGAGAACTGCTCAACTATTTTCCGCAGATGCTTGAAGATCAGAATTTTTTCCAGAGGATTGCTACTACCTTTGTTACAGCAAGTTCCAAGGCCGGAAGAGATGATGACTATGCAAAGGCCCAGGCCGAAAAAAATGCAAACGATCAGGAGAATACAACAACAAGCACAGGCCTGGATATGTCAGTAGCACTTTCAGGCTCTATTAATGTCTTCCTGGTCGGTGCTGAAGCCAACGCTTCCATAGGTGAAAATGCCGAGATAAATCAGATAATGAGCGATCCTGATCAGGATGTTATTGTTACAGCGGATACCAGCATTGAAACAATCAACATGACAGGTTTGCCGAGCCTTAATATTGTCAATCTTCTGCTTGGCCGCAATACCATAATGCCGGCAACCAAACCGGCCAAAACCCTTACCCCGGCGCAAAAAGCCGCTCTTACGGATGAGCAGAAAAAAGCTCTTAAAAAACAGCAGGCCCAGCAGGCTGCAAGCAGGCTTCCGATAATAGGTGTCCCCTATGGAATGGCCTATAACCTTACTTCCTTAAGCCAGACAGGTCTTGGCCGCACCTCTGAAAAAGATCTTCTTGAAAGACTCGAGGCCCAGCTGCTCTTCCCCACAAAAAGCGGCGGAAGCGGACTTGGTATTAACTTCCAGCATACCGGTTATACCAATACTGCCACTGCAACCATTAATGACAGTGCAAAGGTTTCTTCACAGAAGAATGTGAGGGTTGAATCAACAACCGGAAACCTTCTTATAGATCTTACTGCAGCAGGCGGTGCGGCAGAGGGGCTTCTTGCATTTACCGGGGCAGGCACTTCAACTGATATTAAAAATACATCGCTTGCAACCATAGGTGATGATGCCGTTATTTATGCAAAGAGCAATATCAATGTAGATGCTGATACTAATAATGTTCTTATAACCTATACCGGGTCAACCACAAACGGTTCCAATCTCGGGATGGGTGTTTCTGTCACAATAAACAATGTTGATAATAACATAAAAGCAACTGTAGGCGACGGCCAGGGTGCATCAAGCCCGGTATCGGTCGCAGACGCTGATATCAGCTTTGACAGCGGGACTGGGATACTTCACCGTACCGATGCCGGTGACTGGACAGCCGATTTTGGTGTGGGTGACTGGGTCCGACTGTCAAACTACGCAGATGCAGATGACGGGCTGTACAGGGTAACTGCTGTAACAACAGAAAATCTTACCCTTGATGTAACATCTATTCTTCCCGGAACCGGCGAAGCCGGATTTGTAACAGTCCAGAAGGCAGGGCATCTTCAGGCAGACGGTGCAGAACTTTCACTTGGTCTTTCGGAAGCCTCCTTTGAAATGGAGTTTGCCCACAATGACGCCGATGGTACTGACTCCATAACAAGGTCAAGCGGAGACTGGGCGGATGACGGATTTATCGCCGGCAAAAGAATAACCATTGCCGGATCAACCAGTAATGACGGCAGTTATATAATAGATGCGGTTGAAGGTGCTGTTTTGTTTCTTACTGCCGCCACATTTACCAATGAGAAATCCATCACAGGGACATCCATAACCGAATATGAAGCATCAAACAGTCTTACCGGCAGTCCGCAGCTTTCTTTTATAGTTGATCCGGCAGGACTGGACAGAATCGTAAGGTCGGGCGGAGACTGGATAACAGACGGTTTTTATGAAGGTCAGCTCATATATATAGAAAACAGTGCAGGCAATAATAAGAGCTATACCATAGAGACTATTGCCGGGGATTCAATCTATATAGATGCAGACCTTACAGCAGAAACCAATACTCCGGGCGCATCGGTAACGGGTTATGACACCGTTGTTTCGGTTTCCGATACGGATCTTCTTATCGATTTTATATATGATCCAAACGGGGCGGACAGCATTGTCAGAAATGACGGTAAAGACTGGGACGAAGACGGTTTTCTGGAAGGTCAGACAATAACCGTAACAGGAACATCTGATAACAATAAAGACTTTGTCATCGAGTCCATTGACGGAGATACACTTTATCTTACTGAAGATACCGAAATAACAAATGAATTTTCCGTTACCGGCGTTTCCATAATATCTGATGCCGGCAAAATTAATATAGACGCAACCAATAATTCAATTATTGTAACCACAAGCCTGTCAGGATCTCCACTGCTTCTTGAAGCAAAGAGCGGAGATTCAACAGCTACACCCAATGACAATAATCAGCAGCAGATTCAGTCCCAGAAAAAGAGCAAGCTTGGCGGAAGCAGTCTCAAGGCAAAGGAGCCGGGAAAAATTGCCTTTAACGGAACATTCTCACTTGTTGACATAGATAATGTTACGGGCGCCCACGTAGACGGCGGATTTTTTCTGGAGACCGGAAAAGACCTTACTGTGAATGCTGATGATTCAACATACCTTGTAAACGGCAGCACAGCATTTGCCTATGCCGGGGATATGGGCGGCGCAGGAAATATCGCTCTTAATATGGTTAACCGAACAACCGCCGCAGAAATAGGAAACGAAAGCGTTGATTCTGCAGGTGAGGTTTTTATCTCCAGCGGCGGGAATATAGATGTAAATGCCAATAACGGCGGCGGCATTGTATCTGCTGCATTTTCAGGGGTGCTTCAGCAGTCCATGGACAAAAAGCCTGCCCAGGAAGATACGGCAGAACAGAAGGGTGCTCAAAACAGCAACCAGCTTACGGATCAGAAAAAGGCAAGTGATGAGGCAAAGGAAAAATCCGCCAACGACCTTACAATTTCCTGGATGCCTGAAATGTCCCTGTCCGGAAATGTCGCCTATAATCATATAAATGATGTCACAACTGCCGAGATGTATCATAGCAACGTCATTTCAGCAGGGCAGGTGGATGTAGAGGCTCTTAATAATGCCTGGATCGGAAGTTATGCCGGTTCAATGTCCATAACAGCATCATATTATGATAACAGTGTTAAAACTGAAGAACCCGAAACTCAGACACCTGAACCGGCCAAAAAGGTAAATGACACGGTAGTCCGTCCTGTACCAACTGTAAGGGCTTTACCGAACGGTCAGCTCTGGCTTGCATTTAAAGGGAAATGTGCATACTGGGACAGCTCTTCCGCATCTGCAGATGAAGGCAGCCCTGATAAAAAGGTTGAAGGCGGTGATACGGATATCAATATAACGGAGTTTTTCACCAGGCCTACTTCAGCCTCTCCCACAACCACTACAAAAACATTTACCCTGGCGGTAGGCGATTATGATGCACATGCAGTGGGCAGGAAAAAGGTATGGTTTACCGTAACCGTAGAAGGAAAAACATACTCAGGAACAAACGAAGAAATAAAAACAGCCTGGGTTGCAGATATCCAGAAAGCCATAAAGAGCGCCATTGACGCCAAAAAGGGCGTTACCAAGACTGCTGAAACAACCAATGAAAAGAAGACCGCGGAGCAGGACAATAAAAAGGCCGGAAATGAAGAGCCGGCAAAGAACCAGCCTCTCATAGCAGGTGCGGGTTCTGTTTCTGTGGTTGTAAACAGTATTTTTGGTGAAACTAAAGCCTTTGTTGATTTATCGAATCTTACAATAGATGACAGCCTTAGCGTTATTTCGGATACCAGCCAGGTTATAGCAGGTGTCGCAACAAGCGGAAGCGTTGCATACACGGAAAATAACAGCGGTTTCGGGATTGCCGGTTCTGCTGCAGTAAATATTATTACCGCTCTGACAGAGGCCTATATTTCAGACAGCAGCGTTAATGTCCTGGCAGGCGGAGAAGGAATTACAGTATCTGCAACGGATAACAATATAATAGGAACCGGCGCCGGTTCTTTGAGCGTTACTGCATCAACCAATGATAAAACATCAACTACAGATACATCCAATACTAATACCGGTAATACAAATACAAACGAAAACACCGGGGAAAAGAAAACCGGAACCAGCGAAAATAATACAAAATCTCAGGCAGCATTGTCTGTCAGCCCGTCGGTTGCTGTCAGCATAATAGACAGCAGGGTCCACGGCTATATTCTGGATTCATCACTTATTTCCGACGGGGCAATTGAGGTTGACGCGAAATCCAATGAAACCGTTGTTTCACTTGCTGCAGGCCTTTCGGGCGCCGGAGCAAATGCAACAAAAGGAGCTTTTGCGCTCGCAGGCGCAGGGGCAGTTTCAGTCAATGTTATAAATGCAGAAGCGGAAAGCTATATAAAGGATACTGACTCCACCAAAAACAGGTCTGTTGAAAGCAGGAATGAAGGAGTAATAATAACAGCCGAAGACAGTTCTCTTATTGTAAGCAATGCCGGGGCTATAGGCATCAGCTATGCAAAGGGAAGCGAATGGGGTGTTGGCATAGCACTTGGCGCTGCCATGGCTGTTAATACAGGAGATAAAAAGGTACGTGCAGGAATATCCGGAGCAAAGGTAAAGGCTGCAAAAGGTGTTTCAGTTACATCGGATTCCGACTCCTATATATGGGCGCTCACTTCAGGCGGATTCGGCGCCGGAGCAAAGGGAACGGAAAAATTTGCCTTTGCACTGGCTGCAGGCGCTGCAGGCTCGGTAAATATTATTGACTCAACAGTTGAAACCTATCTTGAATCCGGTACAGTTGAATCAGGTACAGAAGGTGTTGTTCTTTCTGCCGAAGACAGCTCAAATATTACGGCTAACTCTCTTGTTATGGGTGTTTCATCGGCAGTGGGCAAAACAGCTGCAGTGGCTGCATCCCTTGGCGGGTCCTTCGCCGTCAATGTTATTGATAAGAGTACAGGTACAACCGTCACCTCCTCAACCATCACATCAGGGGGAAAGGTTGATCTTGATTCCGCATCAAGCGGTTCAATATGGGCAATGACAATAGGCGCAGTAGGTTCCGGGTCAAAATCCGAAACAAGCTTTGGCGGCGCTCTATCGGTAGCAGGCGCCGGCAGTGTAAATGATATACACAGTGATGTAGTAACGTCAGTGACAGCGGGCAGTATTATAACAAGCGGCAACGGAGAGGATGTATCTTTTACCGCCGTTGACAGTTCCATGATCCTCGCAAATTCAGGAATCCTGGGTGTGGCGGTTGCCCTCGGCAACAGTTCTGCAGCAGCGTCCCTTGGCGCATCCGTAGCTGTTAATAACATAGCAGGTGATATCAAGGCCTACGCAGAGAATTCAGTTATTAATTCTTCCGGAGGTGTTGTTCTTAATTCAGAGGCCGACTCCAGCATATGGGCAATGACCCTTGGCGGCGTGGGAGCAGCAGGCAAGGGATCGGAATCATACGGACTTGCATTTTCAGGTGCCGGTGCAGGATCTCTTAATTTAATAGAGCGTTCTATAGAATCCTATATAAAGGGTGACGGAACAGGAGCTCATACGGTAACAACAGGAAATGCAAAGGATGTTGTTATAAGCTCAACAAACAGTTCTCTCATTCTGGCCAATGCCGGAGTTTTAAGTGTTGCAGTCGGTATCGGCGGAACAACCGGTGTGGGCGGTTCCATGGGCGCATCGGTAATTATCAATACAGTTAAAGATACGGTTACATCATATATCTCGGGTGCGGATGTTACATCAGCAGGCGGTGTGGATATAGACGCTAAAACCAGTGCTGTAATCTGGGCGCTTGCAATCGCTGGATCTGTAGGCGTGGGTGTTGGAAAATCTCCGAGCCAGACAGGAGAGAACGATCAGAATGTACAGAATCCTTCTAATCCTCAGACCAGCCAGAGCGGAAGTACCGGTGCCGGTATTGCCATAAGCGGGGCCGTTACAGTAAATGTTATTGACAACAGCACATCAGGATACATAGAAAACAGTGATGTGATCAGCACCGGCAGCGGCAATGTAACAATAGATGCAGTCGATAAGTCTTCCATAATGGCGGATGCAGGCGGTGTGAGCCTGGCAGTCGGCTCCGGAGGCAATACAGGCGTTGCTCTTTCCATGGGCGGTTCAATTGCAGTTAATGTAGTTACCAACGAGACACTGGCTGAAATATCGGACTCCGAAATAGGAACATCCGCAGACAAAGTCGGATCAGTAATGCTCAATGCAGAATCCGATGCACAGATCTGGGCGCTTACGCTGGCAGGGTCGCTTTCTGTGGGTTACGGTAAAAACCGGTTCGGCGGAGCATTCAGCGGCGCTGTAGCGGGTTCGGTCAATGTGATCCATAATACAACTGATGCACATATTACTGATTCAAGTTCCGTAACAGGCTCAGGATCTCTTTCTGTGGCGGCCGGCGACAGTACTGATATTATTGCAAATGCCATGGGCGGAAGTACTGCAATAGGCGCAGGAAGCAACGCTCTCAGCATAGCAGCAGGCGGAGCATTTGCTGTAAACGATATCAGAAATGTTACGTCAGCCTACATGAATGCTTCTGATGCAGATGTTAACGGAGTCCTGTCAGTTACAGCCGATTCAGACAGCTCCATATGGGGCCTGGCTGCAGGGGCAGCCCTTGCAGTCGGCGCAGCAAGCGGCGGAGGAGCAGGCGCTTCAATATCAGTCAGCGTTACTTTTGTAGACAATGTGATAGCGAATGTAACAGAAGCCTATATAAGAGAGGCGGACAGTGTTTTAACAGCAGGAAACGACATAATAGTAAGGGCCGAAGACAGCTCGGATATTAAAGCCTTTGCTGTTTCCGCTTCTATATCCGCAGCAGTATCAACCGGCCAGTCAACAGACAGCGGCAGCAGTGGAGGCAGCGGCGGTTCGGGCAGTTCCGGCGAAAGCGGAAAGGGCGGAACAGGTGTTGCGGTAAGCGGCGGAGGCGCAGGTGCAGGAAACTATATTAATTCCTCTGTAAACGCATATATTGATAACAGCGCATTTGGAACAGCGCTCAATCCTGTAGGAAATATTGACCTTGATGCCCTGAGCAGTTCGGAGATACTTGCAGTAGTACCAACCGTGGCGGCATCAGTAGGATACGGTTCTACCGGGGTCGGAGTTGCAATAGGAGCATCGGTAGCCAGAAATATAATAGGCTACAGTACTGGTGAGGTACAGGCAGACTACACGAGTTCTGATGCTGTGGAGACCGTAAGCACAGGTGACATTGTAAAGGTAACAACCGACGGTAACTGGAACGGAGAGGTTTATGAGTATATCGGCGAAGGCATGGACCGTTCCGACTACAGCGCTGATACCGGAGTCCGTGAACCCGCTGCAGGAGACCTGGTATGGGTTGAGGATGATGAATCAGGAGCTGCGCCGGCAGGAATTTATGAGTATATATATGACGGCAGCATTCTTTCTTTGAACGGAGAGACCCTTGATTTCATTCATGATGAAAATGATGTAGAGAGTGACAGCATAACATGGGCTGATAATAACTGGAAAGAAAAGGGATTTGCAGCCGGTCAGCAGATAACAGTAACAGGCGCCGGGTCAAACAACGGTACCTACACCATACAGTCGGTAGAAGGTGAAATTCTGTATCTTGTTGAAGATCTTGCGCAGGATGCAGAATCATTTACAGGTGCGTCTCTTAAGACAACAGGAAACTGGGATCTCGGGAAAGCCGATTACCAGAATACAGCATACTGGACAAATAAGGGCACACTTGATTTAAGCGGCGCAGATTTCGGCGATAAACAGTCCTGGAGAAGGGCTGATCTTACAAGGGGCGGTTCCGAAATTCAGGCCTATATACGTAATTCATCCATTCATGCCTCCGGGGCCATAACATCAGATGCCGTATCCACCCAGGATATAAGCTCAACAGTACTGGCCGGAGCAGTCGCCCTGGCAGGCGGCGGCAAGGTCGGCGTGGGAGTGAGCGGTGCAGGTGTTTTTGCAGAAAACAGCATAGCTACCAATGTAAAATCATATATAAACGGTGACGGGGATGGTATAAGCGCAGACAGCATCACCATGAGGGCCAGTGATTCTTCTTCTATCACAAGTGTTGCAGGCGCTGCATCAATTGCGGGATCTGTGGGCGGAAATGCCGGAGTCAGTGTATCTGTCGGTCTATCACTTGCCTGGAACAGGGTGGATAATCAGGTTGAGGCATTTATTGCCCATGCTGATGATGGTATAACAACTGCAAACGGAGATGTTGCCCTTTATGCTGATTCAAATGCTGACGGACCGGTATCCATAGATATAGGCGATTACGGTTTTACTTTTGATGACCTTGATGATGCATCCGATCAGGCACAGGATAACCCGGATACTGATACTGATGAAGAAACTGCAGATCAGCTTTCGGACAGTGCAATTCTTGCAAAACTCAGAACAGCTCTTCAGGAACAGGGAATAGAGCTTGTAATAGACGGCGTGGTTTCGGCTGATTCATTATATACAACACTGTACGGAAACCAGGTTCTTTATACTGATGACACTGTCAAGCTTACAGGCAGCTACAGTAACGGCGGACTTGGCGGATCTGTATACAGGTATATCGGTTATCAGGACTATCTGTCGGACTATGACCTTGCCGTTACGGTGGACACAGGCACCATTGTAAAGGATGCGGATGACGGGACATTCTATGAGTTTACCGGCACAACCGAAGAGGGCGATACCATCACCAGCCTGAGCGGAATTGACTTTGCCGGAAGCAGTCTGTGGACCGAACATGTGACGGATCTTGGTTCCGAAGATTATTCCGACACTTCAAAATGGCAGATTGTATCCGCCCTTGGCGATGCTCAGTATACGACCTCGGACGGCAGCCAGAATATTGATAACGGTGTTACGGTAAAACTTTCCGATGATTACTCAAACGGAGGTCAGGCAGGCGGAAGCTACCGGTTCCTGGGGCATCAGGATTATTTTTCTACCAGGGCAGGCGACCTGACCGTTACAACCGGCACCATCGTAAAGGAAGTTGATACTGGTCTTTACTATGAGTTCAACGGCAGTGCCGCCGAAGGTGAGGCTGTAACTGATCTTACATCCATAGACTTTGCTTCTGATGCAAAATGGGATTCCTACAGCGCAGGTGCCGTAAACCTCGGCACAGAAGATTACTCGGACACTGCAAGGTGGGAGCTTGTGGGGTCAGAACTTCAGCTCTCTCAGCTTTCGGAAGGCGAAGGATGGACCCTGGTTGACGGATCAGGAGCATCTTATATCCTTAAAAAGGACGGCTCAGGACTTTCAGTTTCCAAAACAACCATAAATTCAGTTTCTGCAGCTGCCTCACTCAGTGTGGGTGTGGGTTACAAGGCTTCGGGAGCAGGCGTGGCTGTTAGCGGTGCAGGCGCATTTTCACAGAATGTTATACTGTCAAAAACAAACAGCTATATAGAAGACAGCATTATCACAAGCGGTGAAGATGTTCTTCTCACTTCAAAGAGCGATCAGGCAATTAATTCGGCAGTTGTTGCAGCATCCGCAGCAATAGGCGGTGGAGGAAAGGCCGGAGTCGGAGTTGCCGTAGGAGCGTCTGTCGCAAGGAACCTTATAGGCTACGACTGGAATTACTCAAGTGATCCGGCAGATATAAAAGCCTATATAAAGGATTCAAGCATATCTGCCCTGTCGGGCAGCCTGACCCAGACTGCCGAAGCAGACCAGACCATCAGCTCGGCCGTGTTTGCATTTGCAGGGGCCGTTGGTGTGGGTGAAACAGGTGTTGCTGTGAGCGGGTCCGGTGTTTATTCGGAAAACATGATTGGCGTGAATGCGGAAGCCTCAATAGACGGTGACGGCACAACAGGAATTCATACACAAAATATAATCCTTACAGCAACCGATACTTCGGTGATTTCCGCCATTGCAGGGGCTGCAGCCCTTTCCGCATCCTTTGGATCTAATTACGCGGTATCCGTGGCTGTTGGCGCTTCAGTTGCACAAAACCTTATCAGCAGCAGTGTGGCTTCATACATAAACAATGCTGATGATGTTACCGCTGACGGTAATATAATAATAAAAGCCGAAGCAACAGATACAATAAACGCTGTTTCCTCTGCAGCCGCCGTGTCTGCAGCATTTTCCACCGGAAGCGGGGCAGGGGCTGTAAGCGGTGCAGGCGCTCTTGCAACCAATATTATACTTTCCGAAACAGATGCATTTGTTCAGAACAGTACCCTAGATACAACTGCAAGCGGTACAGGGTATATAGATATTGATTCCCAGAACAATTCTATTATCAATGCGTTAATTGCCGCTGCATCATTTTCTCTTGCAATAGGTTCCAGCACTGGCGTGGGCGCCTCAATCGGCGCTGCAGTTGCTGTTAATGTAATAGGGCAGAAAAGCGATGAAGACACAGTCTTTGATTATATGAGCAGCAGGAATGATGTTGAGTTCCTTAATAACGGAGACAGGGTAAAAATTGAGGGAGGTGTAAGGGACGGAAACGTTTATGAATATATAGGCGATAGCCTGGACCGCTATGACTACACATCTCTTAACGGGCAGACTTCGGTTGAAAAAGGAGACCTCGTAAGAGTTTATGAGGATTATACCGGCACCGGAACAGCCGGTATTTACCGCTTTACAGGCAGTGAAGGCAGCATGGACCTGAGTTCCGTTGACTACAGTGATACGGATAGCTGGCAGTATGTTGATACTTCGGATCTGGATTCCCAGGATTACGGGAATATGGATCTCTGGAAACGGGTAGACCTGGCAGAAGATGAAAATGCAGGCGTAAGGGCTTATGTAGAAGACTCTACAGTTAAGTCAAACGGTGCACTTACAATTGATGCACTTTCAAATAATGACATAAATGCCGTTGTTTTAGCCGGTTCCGTTGCAATAGCAGGCGGGTCAACCGGTGTCGCGGTAGCAGGCGCCGGTGTTACCACTGTTAATATTTCAAGTTCTCCAGTTAAGGCCTACATAGATAATTCAACAATTGAGACAGACTCTCTTGGAGTTGTTGCCCATGATACTTCAGGAATAAATGCCAATGCAGGGGCTGCTTCGGTAGCAGGCGCTGTGGGCGGCACTAACGGTGTTGCGGTTTCTGTAGGTGTTGCAGTTGCATATAATCAGGTATCCAATAATGTAGAAGCATTCATCAAAGACAGCGCAAATGTAACCACCGAAAAAGCCATACTGGTTGAGTCAAAGTCCATGGCTTCTGGCGAGACCGGCTCAGACTATACTACCGGAAGCGGAAGTCAGGCTCTGAGCCTGGGTGATACGGTAAAGCTTGCATCCGACTATGCAAACGGCGGACAGGCCGGAAGAATATACCGCTACAGGGGAGCTGCAGAGTGGCTTTCGGGCGACGGAACGCAGGAGATAGCTGCCGATGAACGTGTAAAACTTTCTGACACATACGCCGGCGGCGGTCAGGCAGGCATGATCTATAAATATATAGGTCCTGTAGACTCCGAAAGCGAAACAGCAGAACTTGACTTAAGCGGGCAGGACTATACCGATGCTTCACGCTGGGAACTTGTTACTATTAACCTTGGTTCGGAAGACTTCAGCAATACAGGTCAGTGGGAACTTGCAGACGGCGGCATAACAGCAAGGGTCGGAGCTGCTGCAATTTCTGCAACATTCGGAGGAACAACCGGTGTAGCAGTTGCAGGAGCAGGAGCTGTTGCAACAAATATTATACTCACAAAGAGCAATGCATATGCCTTAAACAGCGGCCTGACTACTAACACGGAAGCCGGCAATATTGAAATAAAAGCTGAAAACTCTTCTAAAATTACAGCCCTCACAGGCGCTGTATCAGCAGCAGTAGGTATTGGCGGCACCACAGGTGTAGGAGTGTCCATAGGCGCATCCTATGCCAGAAACCTTATCGGCTATGATATTTTAGGTACCCGTAAAGAAGCCGAGGTAATGGCATACCTGGATAATACAAGCGTAAATGCAGGCGGCGACCTCAGCCTTACCTCTCTTGCCGCTCAGTCCATTGATTCAATAGTTCTTGCAGGTTCTGCGGCCATATCGGGCGGCAGTACAACCGGTGTTGGTGTTGCAGGAGCTGGAGTCTATACTGAAAACAGTATTGCCGTAAATGTGAAGTCAGCAATTGATGATGACGGAGCCGGGGATATTTCGGCTAAAAACGTTACACTTATCGCACAGGATAATTCCGTAATAAGAACAATTGCAGGTGCTTCCGCACTGTCTGCAGCTGTAGGCGGAACAACAGGTGTGGCGGTAAGCATAGGCGCAACCCTTGCCCTTAACCATATAAGCAGCGCAATTGAGGCATCTATAACCGATGCGGTGGTAAATGCAGATAAGGCTGGTGAAGGGGATATCACTGTAAGGGCAGTGGAAAATGCAGAAATAGATGCGATCGCAACCGCTGTTTCCGTTGCAATCGGTGGCGGCGGAACAACGGGTGTTGCAGTCGCGGGGGCAGGAGCTCTTGCCAATAATGTTATCCTTACAAAAACGAACGCCTTTGCCTTCCAGAGCACTCTTACAAGTGAAGACGATGTTGTAATAGATGCACAGAGCACAACAGCCATAAGGGCAATCGCAGGTGCGGCATCAGGATCTGTCGCAATCGGCGGCGGAGGCGCCGGGGTCGGAGTTTCCGTAGGCGCAAGTCTCGCCCGAAACCTGATAGGCTGGGAACTCTTTGATGCTGGCTATGATTATTCAGGCACTGATAAACAGTACAGTCTCGAAACAGGCGACAGGGTAAAGGTAACCGAGGGACCCAGGGCAGGGGATGTTTATGAATATGTCGGCAGTAATACAGACCGTTATAAATATGATGCCGGGGACGGTACACAGGCTGTTGAAACCGGAGACAGGGTAAAGGTTGAAGGCAGTTATGCAGATGGTCTTAATGAAGGGATATACAGGTATATAGGTGAAGATCTCAGCATAGATTTGAGCAATACGGATTACAGTGATACTGAGCTCTGGGAATATGCGGATATACTTGAGCTTGAGGCGCAGGATTTTGGAAATACCGACCTCTGGAAACAGGTTAATCTTACAGCGGATGCGGTTCAGGTAAGGGCATTTTTATCTGATACCAATGTGAATGCATCGGGTGATCTTATACAGACTGCCGTAAGCAATGAAAGCATAGATTCCGTAGTTATAGCAGGATCTGTAGCAATTGGCGTATCAGGAACAGCCGGAGTATCTGTGGCAGGCGCAGGTGTATCCACGGAAAACCGTATAAAGACTCATGTTAAATCATTTATTGACGGAAGTACGGTAATCCCGGCCAGGACAACGTCTATAACTGCAGACAGCATAACCGTTCAGGCAAATGATACATCAGGTATTACCGCGGATGCCGGAGCCGCCTCGATAGCAGGCGCTATCGGAGGAACAGCCGGTGTTTCTGTCTCAATAGGCGCAGCAAATGCATTTAATGAAGTATCAAATGAAGTTGAATCATATGTAACTGATGCAGGCAGTGTAGCAAGCACAACAGGCGACATAACAATAGAAGCAAAGTCCCTTGGGGAACCGGCTGATTCCGCTGATTATGATACAGGTGACGGAAGCGTATCCCTTACTGAAGGAGAAACCGTAAAACTTGCAGGTGACTACAGTAACGGAGGAGCTTCAGGGCGTACATACAAATACCGCGGTTATGCTGATTTTGTATCGACCGACAAAGCTCAATCCGATGACCCGAATACCGATGCTGATGAATCATATGAACTTGGTGTCAATACGGGTCACATAGTAAAAGACCTTGATAGCGGAATTTTCTATATATATACGGGCACCGAAGAACAGGGAGCCCTGATTACCGATCTTGGTATAATAAACTTTGCGGCAGACGGCAACTGGGCTGTTTATACGATTGATCTTGGAAATGAAGATTTTTCAGATACAAGAAAGTGGGAACTCTCTGACGGAAGTATAACAAGCAGGGTCAGTGCAGCATCCATTGCTGCATCATTCGGCGGCGGGGCCGGTGTTTCCGTTGCAGGTGCAGGCGCATTTGCCACTAATGTGTTCCTTTCAAAAACAAATGCCTATATCGACAGCAGCGATGTTGACAGCGGCAGAGACCTGATAATGAACAGTACCGACACCTCCAGAATACTTTCAATAGTGGGGGCTGTTTCTGCAGCAGTCGGTGTCGGAACCATGGGATTCGGCGTTTCTGTTGGTGCAGCCGGAGGTGTTAATTATATAGGTTATGACTGGGCCGGTTCAAAGACTCCGGCTGAAGTACAGTCCTTTATAAAAGATTCAAAAATAGATGTTACAAGGCACCTTACCATGGATGCCTCTTCCGATCAGAGCCTGGATACGGTTATCCTGGCAGGCTCGGTTGCATTTGCAGCGGGAGTATCAGGTTCTGTGGGTGTCAGCGGATCAGGGGTCCTTGCCATTAACAGATCCGCTGTAGAAACCAGGGCGTATATTGACGGCGACGGGACTCTGGGCGGTATCACTGCAGACGATATTTCAATAACCGCAGCCGATAATTCAAGTATAATGGCAATAGCAGGTGCAGCATCCATTGCAGCAGCCTTTGACGGGGTGGCCGGTATTGCGGTATCCGTAGGAGCAAGCGTTGCCCATAATGATATAAGCAATGTTGCCGAAGCATATATAAGCAACGCTGATGACGGTGTTTCTACTGCCGCATCAGTTACTGATGGAAATATACTGATTTCCGCCAAAGAGTCATCTGAGATTATAACTGTTTCAACCGCATCTTCACTGGCGGTTGGAGGCGCCGGGGCTTTTGGCGCAGGTATAAGCGGAGCAGGGGCTGAGGCTACAAACCTTATACTGACACAGGTAAACGCCTATATATCAGGCAGTACGGTTTCCAATGCTCATAATATCGATGTAACCGCTTTAAATGACAGTAAAATATTTGCAGTCATTGCAGCGGCATCAGCAGGAGTAGGCATCGGAACCGTAGGCGCAGGCGCATCTATCGGTGCTTCACTTGCCAGAAACCTCATAGGCTACAACCTTCTGTACGAGAAAAACCCGGCAGCAATAAAAGCCTATATTGAAGACAGTAATGTTACTGCCACAGGTAAAATTACTCTTGATGCCGATTCGGAAGAGGAAATAGAAGCATCTGTAATCGCTGCATCCATGGCAATAGCAGGCGGTTTGTCAGGTTCAGCCGCAGGAAGCGGTTCCGGGGTTGTTGTAGAAAATCTTTCGGCCTCGGATGTTAAGGCCTATATTGACGGAAACAGTACAAAGACGGTTCAGGCGGCTGATTTTTATATAACAGCGGAAGATGCCTCAAGCATAATGGCCTTTGCAGGGTCTGCTTCTGTAGGCGCTAATTTTGACGGCGTGGGCGGACTTTCAATGTCTGTTGCATCGACTACAGCTAATAACCTTGTAGCAAATGAGGTTGATGCCTATATAACCGATGCGACCATAATAGCAACAACCGGAGATATAATTTTATCTTCCGAAACAAAGGGTAAACATCTCTTTGACCTTGACGGAGCAGCCGTTTCATTTACAGCCGATGATCTGGATGATGTTTCCAAACAGGATCAGGATAATCCTGATGATCCTGCCACTGAAGCGGATGATGAAAATGATCCTTCAGATGACGCAGTAAATGAAGCTGAACAAGATGCAGCAGATGATTCCTCAATACTTAATCAGCTGCGCCTTGAGTTTTTAACCAACGGCATCGTACTTGGAGCGGACCTCAGGGTAACACAGATGGTTGAAGGAGAATGCTGGGCGCTTTCCACTGCTGACGGAACAACATATTTTATAAATAAATCAGGAAATGATTTTTCAGTCTCCATTGCAACTATTACGGCGTCTGCTGTTGCAGCATCACTCTCCGTTTCCATTACAGGAGGCGGAAATGTCTCTGTAAGCGGAGCAGGCGCTGCTGCGGTAAATACGGTAAATTCAAATACCAATACTCATATAGATAACAGCACGGTTACTAACAACACCGGAGGCGTATCATTAAGCGCTGCAGGAACCTCCGGCATAATGGCGCTTACAGGTGCGGTTTCCGCAGCTGTATCAGGAAGCGGCGGCGGAGGTGCCGGGGTATCAATGGGTGCTGCCCTTGCGGTTAACACCATTACCGGCCAGATCGGTGCCACCATGCTTAATACCGGGGTCAATGCTGCAGGAAGTCTGACACAGACATCCTCCTCAAACCAGACCATTGGAGCTGCAGTACTGGCCGGATCTGCCGCGGTATCTGCAAGCGGCGGAGGTTCAGGTGCAGGCAGCGGATCAGGTGTAACGGTCGTTAATACTATAGATGTAGACAGCATTGCCTCTATAGATGCAAACGGTAAAACAATAGCCGCAGATGGAATAACCATTACTGCTGCGGATACATCAATTATTACATCGATGGGCGGAGCCGCATCGGTTGCCGCATCCTTTGACGGCGGCGGAGGAGCCGCGATGTCAATCGGGGCCGCAATCTCGGTTAATGTAATAAAATCATCCACTGAAGCTTATATTAATAATGCCGTGGTAGATGCAAAAACAGGAAACCTTGTTGTAAAAGCCGATGCATCAGAAACAATTAACTCAATTGCATCTGCCGCATCAGTGGCTGCCAGCTTTGCAGGCGGAGGCGGCGGAGGCATCAGCGGCGCAGGCGCTGATTCTTCAAATGTCATTGTGAAAAAAACAAACGCCTTTATAGAAGAAAGCACTGTAACAAATGCTGCGGCAGTAGACCTTGATGCTATAAACAGCTCCACTATAAACGCATTTATTATTGCAGCATCCTTTGCAGCCAGCATAAGCGGTGGCGGCGGAGTCGGCGCATCCATGGGCCTTTCCCTTGCAAGAAATTTTATAGGTTTTGATATAGGTATAGAAGAAGCCTATGACTACACACTGGATTCAACAGCAAGGGTAATTTCAGTTGGTGACAAAGTAAAAATAACAGAAGGTGTAAGGTCTGATGATGTTTATGAGTATGTCGGTGACGAACCTCTTGTAAGGTATGAATACGATACAGGAGATACGAAAAAGCTTGAAACCGGAGACAGGGTATATGTAGACGGTAACTACTCAAATGGCGGTGCGGCAGGTATCTATAAATATGTAGGCGACGATACGGATAATTTTGTAAACCTCGGCGCAATTAATTACGAAACATCGGATGACTGGGAATATTATGACGCAGACAGCCTGATCGGGCAGGATTTTGGAAACAGGGAGCTGTGGGAACTCTCAAATATCCTTGAAAGCCCTGTTGAGGTTCAGGCATACACCAAAAATACATCAATAGATGCAGCCGGCGCTCTTACCATTGATGCCGATTCCAGCCAGTCTATCAATGCCGTTGTATTCGCCGGATCAGCCGCAGTTACAGGCTCGGGCGGAGCAGGCTTGGCATTAAGCGGTGCCGGAGCAAATGCCTTCAACACTATTACAACAAATGTAAAGGCCGGTATAGACGGTGACAGTATAGGCGGAATAAGCGCGGATTCAATTATTATAAACGCCACGGATGCATCAGGCATATTCTCGTCAGTTGGAGCAGCTTCTGTAGCTGCCTCGTTTGCGGGCGGTGCAGGGTTCTCTATTTCAATAGCTGTAGCAGGTGCATTTAACCAGGTATCAAATGATGTGGATGCCTTTATCACCAATGCAGGTAATGTAGACACCCTTACAGGAGATGTGGATATTTCGGCAGTTACACAGGGTAAGGCTGTCGGCAGTATAAACCTTGTTGATTCAAACGTTACCGTATCAGAACTTGATGACGCATCAAAACTTGATCAGGATAATCCTGATGATCCAACAACAACAGCTGACGATGAAGATGATCCTTCCGATGATGCAATAGATGAGCAGGCAGTGGATGCAGCCGATGATGAGGCCATCCTTGAAAAACTCAGGCTTGATTTTCTCTCAAAGGGCGTTGTTCTTGTCGGAAACCTGAGGCTTAATGCCCTGGCCGAAGGCAAACGCTGGGCTCTTACAACAGAAACAGGCATGTGTTATTTCATCGAACTCAATGATGCAGGAACAGCCTTTGATCTTTCACAGGCCACCATTAGTTCCGCAGCCGCTGCTGCTTCGGTATCAGCAGGTTTTGCAGCGGGCGGAAGTGTAATGGTAAGCGGTGCAGGAGCATTTGCATCCAACACTGTTTTATCCAAAACAAATTCATATGTGAAAAACAGCGATATAGACAGCGGTAATGATGTATTAATAAGCTCTTCAAGTAACTCGGGCATTATGGCTGTAACAGGCGCTTTCTCTGCCTCGGTTTCAGCAAGTGCCGGAGCAGGCCTTGGGGCTTCAATCGGAGCTTCTGCTGCTAAAAACTCAATCGGCTACACCTGGTACGGAGCCTCTTCTCCTGTTCAGGTAAGGGCGTATATTGAAGATTCAAGTGTTGCAGCAGGTAATATTCTGGATATTGATGCTTTCTCTAACCAGATCATCGGAGCTGTTGTCATGACAGGTTCGGCAGCGGTTGCAGCATCAGGCGGTGCCGGAATAGCCGCAAGCGGATCAGGCGCAATTGCCTTAAATCAGATTGATGTAGACACTGCAGCCTTTATTTCAGGTGACGGTGCAGCCGGAATAGAAGCCGCCAGCATAGATATATCGGCAAAGGATACATCTGCAATAACCGCACTTACCAGCGCCGTTTCACTTGCCGCTTCTTTTGCAGGTGCTGCCGGTGTTTCACTTTCCATAGGCGTATCACTTGCTCATAATGAAATAAGCAGCACAACTAGCGCTTATATATCCGGAGCTGATAATTTTGTAAGAACAACAGGCGGTAATTTAGCCCTTCTTGCAGACGGAAGCGCATCAATAAATGCCTTTACATCAGCATCCTCGGTATCAGCCGGATTTGCAGTGGGTGCAAGTATCCGTGTAAGCGGCGCAGGCGCTGAAGCCACAAATGTTATACTTACAAAGACAAATGCCTATATAGAGGACAGCATAATAGACAGTGCCGGCACGGTTGATCTTGACGCCATGAGCAGCTCAGCAATAAATGCGGCAATTATCAGTGCTTCATATTCAGCAAGCATTGGCGGAGCGGCAGGTGTAGGCGCTTCTCTTGGCCTGGCCCTTGCCAGAAACCTTATAGGCTGGGATGACATTTCATTTGTCAACCCGACATACACCACAGAGGACGATCCTGCCAGCATACAAAACGGGGATACCGTCGAAATACTGGAAGGCGTGAGAGCCGGAGATGTTTACAGGTATGTTGGCGATGAAACACTTACTGATCCTGAAGAGGCTGATGATCCGGATGAAGAACCAAACTGGCTCCTTGAACAGGACTTCGGAAACACGGACATGTGGGAGCGGGTGGATATTGCAAGAAGCCCGGCAGAGGTTCAGGCCTATATCCTTGAATCAGGAATTACATCAGCCGGAGCACTCAGCCTTGATGCCGATTCCACACAGGAGATAAACGCAGTTGTATTCGCCGGATCTGCCGCAGTAACCGGGGCGCTTGGCGCAGGAGTTGCCGCAAGCGGTGCCGGTGCAGGAGCAGTGAATCTCATAGCTACCCAGGTCCGGGCAATGGTAGACGGTAATAATGACGGCCTGGATGCAAATGCCGGCTATATCAACTCCGGCAGCATATGGCTTATGGCTGACGATTCATCCAGCATATCCTCCTTTGTGGGGGCATCATCACTTGCAGCATCTGTTGCAGCCGGTGCAGGTGTATCAGTTGCACTGGGTGTGGCCGGCTCATTCAATGAGGTGTCCAATGATGTGGCGGCCTATATAGAAGATACGGACAGCATAACATCATCCGGAAACATAGAAATCAATGCATCTACCCAGGGTAAAGATCTCTTTGATATTAATATCGCAGATTCAAGGGTTTCCGTTGCAGATCTTGATGATGCGGCAATAGAGGATCAGGATAATCCCGATGATCCGGCAACAACAGCTGATGATGCAGATGATCCGTCTGATGATGCTGTAAATGAGGCAGATGTTGATGCAGCAGCCGATGAAGCAATTCTTGAAGATCTGAGACTGGATTTTCTAAGTAAAGGAATTGTACTTGCAGGAGATCTGAAATTATCAGCTCTTACCGAAGGAGAACTCTGGGCGCTTTCTACAGAAGACGGTGCAACCTATTTTATTGAAAGTAACGGTACTAAATTTAATGTTTCACTTGCTACCATTAATGCGGCGGCAGTCGCGGCTTCCATGTCTGCAGGATTTGCAGTCGGAGCAAGCGTACGTATAAGCGGAGCGGGGGCATTCTCATTAAATACCGTTTTAAGTAAAACAAACGCGTATATCAAAAACAGTAATATTGCTGATGCAGACAACATCACCATAGATGCGGAAAACACATCTGGCATAATGGCCCTTACAGGCGCAGTATCCGCTGCGGCAAGCGTGGGTGCAGGAGCTGCAGTGGGAGCCTCAATAGGCGCCGCCGTATCAAGCAACCAGGTTGGATACGAATGGTACGGAACCTCTTCACCGGTAGAAGTTAAGGCATATATGGAAGATACCGGAATCGATGCTGACGGAACTCTGACCCAGACAGCACAGTCTAAACAGAATATCGGTGCAGTTGTTCTGTCAGGATCAGCAGCCCTGGCAGGCGGACTGGGAGCAGGTGTTGCAGCCAGCGGTTCCGGTGCTGTTGCATTTAACAGGATAAATGTAGATGCCGATGCATCTATAACAGGTGACGGCGCAGGTATTGAAACCGCCGGCATCACACTTACGGCAAAGGATACTTCCAGTATAACAGCCCTTACAAATGCGGTATCTCTTGCCGCATCAGTTGGAGCTGCTGCAGGCGTTTCCGTATCTGTAGGAACATCAATTGCTCATAATGAAATAAGCAGCAAAACCAGCGCATATATATCAGGTGCTGATAATTTTGTAAGGACAACAGGCGGCGGGAATATAGTTATCCTCGCAGACGGCAGCGCATCTATAGATGCATTTACATCAGCTGCATCAATGTCCGCGGGTTTTGCAGTCGGTGGAAGCGTAAGGATAAGCGGCGCAGGTGCTGAAGCAACAAACGTTATACTTACAAAGACGAACTCTTATATAGAAGACAGCACAGTTAACAGCGCGGGAACGGTTGATATTGATGCTTTAAGCACTTCGGAAATAAATGCCCGGATAATCAGTGCATCCTTTTCAGCCTCCATAGGAGGAGGCGCTGGAATAGGTGCTTCACTGGGGCTGGCTCTTGCCAGAAACCTTATAGGCTGGGATGATATTTCATTTGTCAACCCGACATACACAACAGCAGATGAACCTGCCAGCATACAGAACGGTGATACCGTAGAAATCCTCGACGGTGTCAGGGCCGGAGATGTCTACAGGTATATAGGGGATGAAACACTAACTGATCCTGAAGAAGCTGATGATCCGTCCGAAGAACCAAACTGGCTTCTTGAACAGGATTTCGGAAATATGGAGATGTGGGCGCGGGTAGACATTGCACGCAGCCCTGCGGAGGTTCAGGCCTATATTCTCGAGTCAGGGATTACGTCTGCAGGAGCGCTTACCCTTGATGCTGATTCTTCACAAAGCATCGACGCCACTGTATTTTCCGGGTCAGCAGCAGTATCCGGAGCACTCGGCGCAGGAGTTGCAACAAGCGGGGCAGGAGCAGGTGCGGTAAACCGCATTGCCACCCAGGTCCGGGCAATGATTGACGGAAACAATGATAACGCAGGCGGAAATGTCGGATCAGTAAATTCCGGAAGCATATGGCTTAAAGCTGTTGATTCATCCGGTATATCATCCTTTGTAGGCGCATCATCCCTTGCAGCATCTGTTGCAGCGGGTGTCGGTGTTTCGGTTTCAATCGGTGCGGCTGCCTCCTTTAATGAAGTATCCAATGATGTTGCTGCCTTTATAGAAGATATAGACAGTATTTCGACCGCCGGAAATATAGATATAGATGCAGTAACCCAGGGTGAACATCTCTATGATATGAACATCGCAGATTCCGGAGTATCTGCTGCAGATCTGGACGATGCGGCCAAACAGGATCAGGATAATCCGGATACCGGCGGAGATGAGGCATCGGTTGATACAGCCGCTGACGCCGTCATTCTTGAAAACCTGAGAGCAGATTTCCAGAGTAAAAATATTGAGCTGCTTGGAGATCTAAGGCTTTCATCACTTTCTGAAGGAGAAAGATGGGCGCTTTCAACAGAAGGCGGAGCAACATATATTATTGAAAGTGACGGTTCAAAGTTTATTGTTTCACAGTCCACTATAAGCGCAGCAGCAGTTGCTGCTTCCATATCAGCAGGGTTTGCCTCAGGCGGAAGCGTCAGGATTAGCGGCGCCGGAGCACTTTCATTAAATACGGTTTTAAGTAAAACAAATGCCTATATTAAAGGCAGTACAATTACAAACTCAAATAATATCACGATAGATGCTGATAACAGTTCCGGGATAATGGCTCTTACAGGGGCTGTTTCAGCTGCTGCAAGTGTTGGAGGCGGTGCTGCAATAGGCGTTTCTATCGGTTCTTCAGTCTCCAGCAACCAGGTCGGGTATGAATGGGATGGAAGTTTATCACCTGTTGAAGTCAGGGCCTATATGGAAGATACGGCTGCAGATGCCACAGGGGCCATAACCCAGACGGCAACATCCGATCAGACCATAGGTGCGGTTGTTCTTTCCGGTTCTGCAGCACTTTCAGCCGGAATCGGAGCAGGTGTAGCATCAAGCGGATCAGGAGCCCTTGCATTTAACCGGATCAATGTTGATGTTGATTCGGGGATAACAGGTGACGGAGCAGGCGGTATTGAAGCCGGCAGCATCAGCCTGACTGCTAAGGATACATCTTCCATCACGGCACTTACCAGCGCAGTATCTCTTGCCGCGAGCGTTGCAGGGGTTGCAGGGGTATCGGTTGCAATCGGCGCATCTGTGGCTCACAATGAGATCGGCAGCACTGTAGACAGCTATATATCAGGTGCTGACTCCAGTGTAAAAACAACCGGCGGAGGAATAACCATACTGGCAGACGGAAGCGCCGCAATAAATGCTGTTACATCTGCGGCTTCAATGTCTGCAGGTTTTGCCTCAGGCGTAAGCGCAAGAGTATCCGGTGCAGGCGCTGAGGCAACCAACATAATTCAGACAAAAACCAATGCTTATATTGCAGACAGTGTTGTTGACAGTTTCTCTGTCGTTGATATTGACGCAAAGAGCGCATCTGAAATAAACGCCCTTGTGGCAACAGCATCCTATGCGGCTTCAGTTGGCGGAATAGCAGGAATTGGAGCATCCATAGGTGTTTCAACAGGAAGAAATTATATCGGTGTCGGCATTAATGAAAACTATGCTGCAAACTACAGTTCCGAAGACACGGTTTCAAGCCTTGCCACCGGAAAGACAGTTAAAATTGCCGACGGTGTAAGAGCCGGTGATGTTTACAGGTACATCGGGTCCAATATCAATAAATCAGTGGAACTTGCTTCTGTTGATTATGCAGACAATAACCTGTGGGAACTGGTAAACCTTGTTGACAATGCAGATACTGCAAATGAAGTTCAGGCCTATATAGAAGATTCCAGTGTAGATGCGGGTTCAAATATTACAATAGATGCAGAAGCGGCCCAGGCAATTGATGCAAAAGTTCTGGCGGGCTCAGTAGCGCTTTCAGGCGGTCTTGTGAGCGCAGGGATAAGCGGAGCCGGAGCTTCATCGGAAAACCGGATTTCTTCGGATATAAGATCTTATATAGACGGTGACGGGGATACGGGTATCAGCGCTTCAGGAATTTCCCTTAAGGCCTATGATCATTCTACAATAACAGCCACAACCGGCGCTGCTTCACTTGCCGCATCCTATGGCGTTGCCGGCGCCGCAATATCCATAGGAAAGGCAGTTTCACTCAACCGGATAGATAATAATGTAGATGCTTATATTGCAAATGCAGATGATCTGGTTGAGACGAATGCTGCAAATATAAGCATTACGGCAGAAGAAAATGCCTCAATAAATGCAGTTTCTACTGCAGCGGCGATCTCTGCAAGAGTCGGACTTCTGGGAGTAGCAGTAAGCGGAGCCGGGGCCGATTCTACAAACGTTATTCTTACGGATTCTAATGCATATATTGCCGACAGCACTGTAACAAGTGCCGGGACTCTTACAATAGATGCAGAAAACACATCAACCATTGATGCGAAGGTTGTCACGGCATCAGGGGCTACAACAATAGGTGGTATTGCAGTTGGGGCTTCTGTTGGTACATCCGTTGCAGAAAACCTCATAGGTGTTGATCTTAACGGAACCACGGATTACTCGGATGTGAATGCCTATATAGATACGTCAGTTGTTGATGTAACCGGTAATCTTACCATTAACGCAAAGGCCGAAGAAAATATAGATGCGCTGGTAACTGCAGGTTCAATTGCCATAGCTGCAGGCGGAATTGCAGTTTCGTCAAGCGGTGCTGGCGTAAGCGCTAAAAATAAAATAGCAAACGGTGTAAGGGCCTTTATAGCAAATTCAACAGGCAACGGTGTAAAAACCGGAAGCGCAGTAATTACGGCTACGGATATTTCAACTATAACATCCGATGTAAAGGCGTCATCGGTTGCAGGAACCGCAGGCCTTGTCGGTTCTTCGGCTTCTATCGGTATAGCAAAGTCTGAAAACTCGGTTGATAATATTGTTCAGAGCTATATATCAGGGTCAAATGTTACAACCCGAACCGGAAATCTTGATATGGATGCTTCTGAAAAAGCAACTATTACAAGTAAATCAATAGCTTCTTCCGCATCCATCGGGGCGAGCATCTTCAGCATGTCCCTGAGCGGAGGCGGGGCAGATGCCAAAAACAGCATAGACACCATAACCTCTGCCTATGTGAATGGAAGCAGTCTGAATATTGACGGTGATATAGATATTCTCGCCAAAGATGAGTCTACACTTGATGCAGTAACCGGGTCTTCATCTGTTGCAGCAGGGCTTTTTTCTATTGCAATGGGAGGGTCTGAGGCAACCGGAACAGTCACATCAACAACAAGCGCCTATATAAATGATTCTGATGTCATTGATGCTGACGATATAATCATTAAGGCAACTTCAAAACCCGAGGCCGATGTTACAGTTTATGGTGTCAATGCCGGTATGCTTTCAGTAGGAGCTTCGGAAGCGAAAATTACAATCGATCCGACTGTCCAGGCTTATGTTGGTCTTGGTGACGGTGACAGAACAATCAATGCCGGCAGCCTTACTGTAGATGCGGAACAGATACTGCCTGCAGATTACACAGGCGATGTCTATACGGCAGGGTCTTCGGGCGGTCTTATAGGTGTAGTCGGAACCAGAAGTACAATAGAAAACAGCAGTGAGGTTCTAGCCTTTATTGGAGAAACACTCGGAGACACATCAAATACAGGAAGCCTCACATTCAATATAACCGGCAATGTAAATGTTCATGCTGATGAAGCATCAAAGAATAAGGCAGAAGCTGTCGGAGCATCAGCCGGTCTTATAGCCCAGGGTTTCAACAAAGCAACTGTCACCTCCAATACAGTTACAAGGGCTTACATTGGCGAGAGTATTACTCTTAACAGCGGCGGCCTGAATATCCACGCAATTGGAAACGATGATAATTATTCAAGGGTTGTTTCCGGAAGCGGCGGCCTGGTTGCTGGTGCAGCATCTACAGCAAAAACAACCAATAACAGCACCACCAGAGTGGATATAGGAACTTCCGCCGGAACCGTAATTGATATAAGCGGTGATTTTGTGGCCAGAGCGGAGCACACTGCTGAGTTCAGAGGTGATACGGACAGTACAACTGCCGCACTTGTAGGGGCAAGCGGTTCCAGCGTAACAAACGATGTTGACGCTGATGTCAGCATGATATTCGGTCCTGGTGTTGAAATAGATGCAACTGACATTGATGTTGATGCAAACAATACAGTTACCAAAAATTCCACCGGTTATGATGTTACAGCCGGCGCCGGCGGTCTGGCAGGAGGTCCCGCGGCAGCAAGTATAACTACAATAGATAACGCAACAAAGATATCCATTGGAGACGGTGCGGACATAGAGGTTGACGGCGACAGATTTAACCCTGGTACCATGACCTTTAACAGTAAAAATACCATAAATGCAGAGGATAAAGTTAAACTTGATTCAGGCGGAGCTATAGCCCTGGCCAAGGCAAAATCCGTAATTAGAAATGATAATAACAGCAATGAGATAATTATCGGGAATGCGGATATTTCGAGTGTAGGGGATATACTCTTTTCAGCCAGCTCCGAAGCGGACGTTCATGCCCAGGCCAGTGCAAAGACATATGGAGTTGCAGGCGCAGCCCAGGGTGAATCAATTGCTTCGGTCCATGCGGACAACACTCTTACTGTAGGAAATAATGCGAATATCAGCGCTTTCGGCAGTATTACTCTTAAGGCAGGCGAAGGTAATGATTTTGATGTAAGGGCAAATACCGATCTGTGGAATAAAACGGCAGTGCCAATAAAAACCGATCCCCAGGCACATGGTGAAATAGTTCAGACAAATACCGTCAGCATAGAAGAAGGCGCCTATGTAGGCGCAAACTCGGATGTGATCATTTCTGCTGAAAAGGGCAGCTATTATGCCAACGGATCAGGTGAGGGTACGGACCTTTACCGCGAGGTTCTGGCTGCAATAGCAAATTTTTTCGGATCCATCTTTGGTGCCGATCCGGTCAGCCTCAAGATAGAAAAAGACTCCTACAGAGAATCAGCTTCTGCCGGTGTAGAAATAGACGGTACAGTAAGGTCGGGACAGAATAATATTCAGGAACTTATCATAAGCGATACGGATGAGCAGTTTGCACCCATAATGCTCACTGACCAGGGGGCAGGAACAACAACCCTTGATTTTGCAACAAACGGGGCTTCGGATGATACCATCACAAGGAGCAGCGGAAGCTGGCTTGATGACGGATTTGAAGCGGATCAGTATATAGCCGTATATGATTCAAACGGTAATGACGGTGTTTACCAGATAAAATCATTGACTGATTCAACCATTACGCTGACAGACACCCTGTCTACGGATCGAAATGGTGATATAGCTGATGTATTTACAACCGTGACATCAGTAGGCAGCTCACCGATAGAACTCAGCGGAACGCCGGAACTCACATTTAACCGTTCAAATTCCACCATTACTCTAAACAGCGGTAACTGGGAAGATGACGGATTCCAGGTCGGCCACTATATAAATATTAACGGGACTTCAGATAATGACGGAACCTACAGAATTCTGTCAATCAACGGAAGCAGCATTGAAGTAACAGGACCAAAAATTAAGAATGAAGCCGGTGTTCAGGCTGATGTTTATGCCCAGGCTCTTATGGTAAATGAGTCTTCGGCAAATATGACCCTTAACCCGGTTCTTGATTATGCATCAAAACAGGCGGTTATAACACGCAGCGCAGGAAGCTGGATTGCTGACGGATTTATTGCAGATAAAGCGGTAACAATTGACGGAACAGACTATACAGTTGTTGAGGTTACCGCCACAGAGCTTGTACTGCTTGAAGTCTACGATATCACGGCCGGATCATCGGCAGGTGAAACAGTATCGACTGAAATAGGTGAGACAACTGCAGAAATGCAGTTTGTAGCAGAACAGCAGGCTGCCAATGCAGAAATAGCCTGGACAGGCGGAAGCTGGACCGGACAGGGCTTTAAGGTTGGTGATGTGATAAAAATTTCCGGAGCTGATAATAATGATAATAATACTGTTACCGGTTTTACAATTGCAGCAATTGACGGAGAATCCATTGAAATATCTACCGGATCAGGAATAGTTGATGATCTGGTGAATAACGGTGTAACAGTAGAAAAAGATGTTGCAATCGCAAGTGGTGTGACTCTTTCATTTACGGCTGAGGTCAAAAGTGGTGAAAATATAACTGCAAACGCACTTATCTCCAGAGATGATGGAACAGACTGGTCGGATGAGGGGTTTGTAGCCGGGCAGGAAATTACTGTTAACGGAGCCGGGGATAATGACGGAACTTACATAATAGGGAGCATTACCGGTACGGTCCTCACCCTTGAGGATAATTCGGTTCTTTCAGATGGATCGACCGACAGCGATGGCTCAACCTTTACCATAGCTGTTGCGATCGCGGAAAATGTCGCCTTTACTGCCGAGCTGTTCCATGAAGATGCAAAAATAGTAAATCTTTCCGGTAACTGGTCAAATGATTATTCAGATGTTCACAGCCTGGAAATAACCAATGCAGATGTAAATGATAATAACGGAACCTACGATATACTCTCTATATCAGGAAATACAATATATGTTGACGGTCCTCTGATTACAGACAGTGTAGATGATGACGGTCTTACAACTGCTACAGTAACAGCTTCGGTAACAACAGATATTACCTACTCCATAAATAACGCCTCTATTGAACGCAGCGACGGCAGATCATGGATAGATGACGGTTTTGCTGCAGGTCAGAGCATCGTTATTAACGGTTCCGATTCCAATGATGGTGAATACATTATAGCGAGCGTTTCTGCTACCGCTATAGAGTTAAGATCCGATTTTGAATTGATCTCTGATGACACCAATACAAACAGGGATACTACTATTCAGACGCCTGCAGCTACGGTTGTAGAGGCTTCCGATAATAAGGCAGTATCCTTTATAAAGGGTACAGACGGAGATCCTGACAAGCTGGAGCTGGACGATAATTCGGACTGGGCTGATATGGGATTTACGACGGGTCAGTATATCAGCATTACAGGTTCGGGCTCAAATAACGACGGCTTTTATAAGATTGAGCTGGCTACCGGCGACACCCTGGTCCTGGCAGCCGGATATGACACCTTTGATGCAGATGAAGCATTCACCGTATCAGCGGCCCTGGGTAAAAATATTATAAGTATTGCATCCGAATCAGTTGACCAGACAACGGCCCTTACACCGGGAACAGAAGTAACCCTTTCGACTGCCGATAACAGGATTACCCGTACAAGCGGAGACTGGGGAGCTGAAGGTATCAAGGTAGGTCAGTACATTATAGTAAGGGGAAGCTCCGAGGGAAATGACGGAACATACAGAATTACAAATATAGACGGTATGTACCTGGAACTTGACGGTACGAGCCGGATAGCAGTCAATGAAACCTCTTCCGATATCAAAATTTATGTAACTTCAATAAGGCCCGGCAGCATAACAGATCTTATCTATCGAAGCGATGGAGTTGACATGCCCACTGCTGTTCAGGATGACCTTGCGGCGGCAATCAGGGCGGAGATTGAAAGCCTTGAGTATGATCTGCAAAACTACGGTGATGATGACGGCGGAAAGGCCAAGGTCGGAATTCAGGCACAGATAGATCAGCTCAAATACCAGGCTGATGAACTAGGACTGCTTGATGAAAATGGTTCTGTTGTCGGCACCATGATTGTAACCTATATTGAAGTCCCGTACATAGAAGCAGAAAGCGGTAATATCGTGATTACCGGCGACAGTCTTTCCGGTACAGGAGTACTGGATGCCCCTGGCGATACCAGAATTACCGTAGAAAACCACAGCCCCTATTACCTTAGAATAAAAGAAGGCATGAATATCATAGCCGACGGCGGGACCATAACCTTTAATGATGCAAGGGTCTACGATAACGGAGATATTCAGAGGAGAAACCTCACGGGTCAGCTTGCACAGTTCAGCAGTATCCAGACTTCTAAAAATACATCTGATCCGCTTATAGAAATAAGAAATACCTATAATCCGCCTCCAACCGGTGTTCTTTCAACCGCACCTCCGCCTAATATAGAAGTTATAGGCGCAACTATAATGAACACAGAGGGCACGATCAGGATAGCAAACAAAGAAGGAAGTATTTTTATTAAGGATGATACTTCAGGCAGCGAAACTGTAAAATCAAACATACAGGCCCAGACCGTAGAAATATCCGCAGGAAAAGATATTATTATTGCTACTGATACACAGCATGTAGGCGGGACTCCCGAATCTGTCTGGAGCGATCTGGCCGAAGACAATGAGGATTCACAGAAATTCAATGCAGATGGGACAGCATATAACAGTGAATCAAACTGGACTGACAGCAGTACTGCACACAGGGCACAGGATGGTTCCATCATAGCCGGAAATAATATTTTTATAACCGCAAGACTCCTTAATATTAACGGCCCGATTATAAGCGGAGATGCTGATCATACTCTTACCATTAAAGATAATTCCGCAGTTGAAGGCGGCGGTGATCTGCAGACTAAAATCGCAGACATGGCTGCTGAATCTAAAAGCGGCTGGATCGTACTTACCGATCAGGATATCGAGGTTTACTACGACCATGAAACCAATCGTCTTATAGTTGATAACGTAACTGTCCAGGGCGGCCTCATTAAGGTTACCGGCCATATCATGGCAACTGATACGGACGGAGAGCTCAGGGTAATGGACGGCTTCGGGAACATTACCATCGATAACCAGAGTTCATGGGGTATAGATGTCCAGAGTATCAAGACCGGCGAGGATGAGGAACTGATACTTGCCGGCAGCCAGTGGCGTGTCACCGGAACGGATATTCTTACAACCGGTGATGACTGGATCACCCTTGAAGGAAATGGCGCTGGAAATAATGACACAATAACAAGACAGGATGGTAGCTGGATCAAGGACGGCTTTTATGAAGGTCAGACAATACGAATTGTTGGTTCAGAAGACGGAAACGACGGGGAGTATGTAATAAAAATATTAGGAGAAAAAGTTCTAACCCTTGAGAGTGTGAACACTCTGACCACAGAGTTCAGTGACAGCAGTTCCTTTGAGGTGACCGGCAGCTGGATTACGGTATCTGATACAGGCGCTGATGATACCATAAGAAGAAGTTCGGGAAGCTGGGCAGATGACGGCTATTATGTGGGCCAGACAATACAGATACTTAATTCAGCAAACGGCAATAACGGTTTTTACCAGGTAAAAACCGTCGGGGATCAGGATCTGGTTCTTGTGGGCGGTGACCTTTCTGCAGAAATCAGCACCTCCTCATCTCTGGAGATCGCCGGCAACTGGATTACCTTCACCGATAACGACGACTCCGATACAATAACCCGTAATGCTGGAAGCTGGATAGAAGAAGGATATCGTGACGGTCAGACAATTACCGTAACCAACTCGGGCAGCAACGATGGAGAATATACCGTTGTTCATGTAACCGAAAAAACACTGCAGCTTGCAACGACAGCGGTTCTTACGGATGAAGTAAATACTTCTGCTGATCTTGAAATACACGGCATAGGAAACGGTATTGAAGGCACAGTAATTATAACCGATACAGCCTATGATCTTGATGTTGATCCGGATGTCTATAAGCCGCTGATTACAACTTATACGAGAATCGGCGATGAAGTACAGATTACAAATAATGACGATGCCAATGTGCTTGGAGACACGTCTTCTGTTGTTGACGGAGACACTGCGTCTTACCAGCCTGTTTCCGGACAGAGATATTACTGGGTCACCGGTTATTCCGAAACTTCCAGGCTGACTGAAAGGTGGACGAGCAGCAGCTTCTGGGGAATAAACTATGCCAGCAGCCAGTCACGAAGCTACTATAACTATGTTGACCCGGTACCTGTTGAGCTTGAACCCGAGAGTAATTTTACAGAAGCTGAAGCGGATGGAAATACAAATACCGGGTACGCTTATGAGTTTCATACCGTCGGCGACCCGGTTGTATATACGAGAGACTGGATAACCACGAGCGGATGGTGGATTTTCAGTACAAAAACATACCATCTTGAAAGAGTTACAAAGGTTGGGCGTACAAATTATGATTATCACAGTGTCAAGGCTGATTATCCGGTAACAATTGAGTTTATGGGTTATGATACAGGTACGGTCAATATTACATCAAATTCCGATATTAACCTTACGGGAATTATCAACAATCTTTCAGGTTCAACCTCAATTACCACTTCCGGATCAATTATCCAGAAAGAGGACCTGGCGCTTATAAGAAGTGAAAATATTACTCTTAAAGCAACAGGCGGGACAATTGGCGCAGACAAGGCAGTACGTACCGATCTGTCCGGAGGCCTGCTGCTTGCCGAAGCAAACGGGACAATCGCAATTGATGAAATAGAAAGCAAACTTACTGTTGACCATGTGACATCAGCAACCGGAGATGTAACAATAAGTTCCGAAGGCGGTATTTATGCTGCGGATGCTGATACCATTATTCAGGGTGATAATATAACCCTTTCCTCAATCACAGGCGGAATAGGTACATCATCACTTAACCTGCGGATAGATACAAACAACGACGGAAATTATGATGATGACGCTGCCTATGATGCAATTACGGCCAGCGCCTTTGAAGGGATATACCTTACAGAAATATCCGGTGACCTCAGGGTTGATTCTATTGAGTCTCTGGACGGTGATGTAAGTATCACCATTGGAAGCGGCAGTCTGATAGATGTAAATACAATAGAAAGAAGAGATGTAAGGGCAGAAGGAGAGCTTACCAACCTGTGGAATGAGATGAACCTGCTTAATGATGACGGCAGCGAAACTCAGGACGCCTATAAGGATTTAAAGACAAACGAATACAACACGTACTGGGGATACCGCACAGGAAGTGCCCAGTATTTTGATACTGACTCACAGGTTGACGGTGCAGCAAATACCATAACATTTAGTTATGAACATGGTTTCAGCACCGGTGATGCCATGCTTTACCAGGAAGTAAGCGGAAGTGTAATCAGCGGCCTGACAAATAATCAGACTTACTACGCGATAGTCGTGGACAGCACAAGCATCATGCTTGCAGATTCTATGGCAAACGCATCTTCCGGGCAGTACCTTGATTTCTCTGCCGCTGTGGCAGAGGGAAAAGCCAGCATGACTCACATGCTGGCCTATAATCCAAACTTCAGGGTTACCATATCAGGAGAAGAGAGAGAAACCTATAAAACCGAGCTGGGCTGGGATGACGACAGGATTGACCTTGAAGAAGAAAAAAGGACCCAGGAATTTAACGAACTTCATGACCGGTACAGTGTCATTGGAGACACATATAATCCTGACTGGGAATATGACACCGGTAACACCGGATATGATCCTTCATTCAACCCTGCTGATGATGTAGACAGTGATAATGACACTATCAATATCGGAACAAATCTCTATACAACAGGTACCGGGGTTGTTTACAGCGCTGAGGGCGGCGATGCCCTGGGATATCTGGCAGACGGAGAATATTACAGCCTTGAAGAGGGTACGGTATACTACATAATTAAATCAGATGCAGATCCTTCTTCCGTACAGCTTGCAGAAACTGAAGAAGATGCTGCCAACGGTATTTATCTGGATCTGGATGCAGGAAGCGCTACCGGCACAGGGCACAGGCTTTCTGATGTAGACGCTCTTGCCGTAGGGTCAAGCTGGACCGAAGAACAGCTTAAATACTCACTGAGTTCTGGATGGCTCAAGGAAACTTCTGATACCGAAACACGCATTGAGGCGTCAAACATTATCGGTAAAAACATAATCCTTAACGTATCCGGAAGTCTGGGCGATTATCTTCCTGAAGAGGTAATACTGATCAGTAACGGGGACATGAGTGACGGCGGAACGCTCATAGATCTTTCAGATCAGGATAAAGCCACCCTGGCAGGAGCGGAACGAGAAGATCTCATTACAATAAAGTCCGATACCGAAACCATTAATTTCGGTACCCTGCATGACCTTGAAAACGGAGATGCTGTTGAATTCGGCCCAGGCGGCAATATGGGCGTCAGCGGAATCCAGGGCGTAACGGACGGCACAACCTATTTTGCAAGGGTTGTTGATGAGTTTACAATCCAGCTTTTTGATACGGCGGAACATGCAAACGGTGAAGGTGATGCCGGTCTGGTAAATATTACCCGCAGTGAAGCAAGAATTGTTCACAGGGAAGATATTGATTTGCAGGCTGGCGGCCAGATAACCGAAATCACCATCCCGACCTCCGAAGGAGATATGGAGTCCGGCGGAACAGCTGTCGATCTGACCGAGTATGAGAATAACCTTGTAAATGATGCTGATCCGGAAGATGTTACAGTAATAGATTCAGCTGCAAATACCATAAGGTTTGGTGCGGCTCATGATCTTGCTACGGGTACAGCTGTTAATTTTGGAGATTTCGGTACATTTACCATCAGTGATATTCCGGGCGTGGCCAACGGAGAGCTCTATTACGCCAGGGTTATTGATGATTTTACCATCCAGCTTTTTGACTCCGAAGAAAACGCAAACGGTGATGACGCCACAGGCCTCGTCAATATAACCCAAAGCGAGATCAGGATTTCACAGCATGATGATGCAGGCGCAGGTCTTGATATCACCGCCGGTTCAGATATATTCCTCGGTTCTGAGAACGATATTAATATCATTTCCATTCAGGCAGGTCCGGATGGAAATGCCACAAGTGAAATAAGGCTGAAATCCAAAGGCGGAATCTACGACTCACCTCTGACCGATGAGATCAATTTTATCGGCGGTAATATTATTCTGGAATCAGGACGAAAAGGTATCGGTACTGAAGATGATCCAATTACCATGGATCTTTCAGCCGGCTCAAAAATGACAGCAAGGGCAAACCTGGGTATTTATCTTTACGAAGTAAACGGTGATATGAATGTTGATACTGTTTATTCGCCGGAGCTTATTTACCTGAGGGCGGATGATTCGATACTGGATGCCTTTGACGGTGATTACCTCAATATCCGCACAAATGTTCTGACTCTTGAGGCAGGTGCAGATATCGGAAGCAAAAGCGGAGATACTGTCAATTATATTGATGTCAATCTATATCAGGGCGGAACCTTAAATGCATATGCAGGCGGAAGCGCATACCTGTATGAGACTGACGGTGATATGTCTGTAGGTGAAATAACGGCTTTAACAGGTAATGTTGAGCTTGTTGCCATGGCATCTATTTTAGACGGCGACGATGAGGTTATTGCAGATATAACCGGAAACAATATCACTCTTACAGCCATGTATGGCGGTATCGGTATTTCGGGAAATGATCTTGATATTAACAGCGCCTTTTCGGGTGACGGTTACCTTATATCTTCAAGTGCACTTAATACATATATAACCGAGACAGCCGGCGATCTTGGAATATACCAGGTTTCAACAGGACTTGATTATACGGCCTTTATAGGAAGCGGAGCCTCAATAATTAATGCAAGGCTTGATGAAGAAGACAATATCAAGTCCGGATCTGCATGGCTCTTTGCCGATTTTAATATCGGAGCCGAAGGAAAATCCATCAGAACAGCTATTGGCAACCTTGAAGGCAAGTCTGTCCACGGCAGTGTATGGCTTATTAACCAGGGACATCTGATTGTAGGAGGTGTAACCGAAGCGGAAGGTCTTGATGTTGCCGGAATACTCAGGTTGAGCAGTCACAGCCCCATGACAATAGATGAGGATGTAGTTGCTGATGCTATTGAACTTACAAGCGCTGATAATACCGATAATGATAATATGGTGGTTGAAGCAGGTGTAAGATTAACCTCCCTGACCGGATCTATTGTTCTTCGATCGGGAGATAACCTGATAATTAATCAGGATGCGGTTATATCCTCTGCAGCAGACGTTGAACTGGCTGTTGATTATAATAATAATGATGCAGGCATAGGCGGAATTCTTGAGGTTATGGGGCTTGTTACCGGAACTTCGGTTCAGATATTCGGAAACAGCGATGATGATATAATACCTCTTACCTATACGGCTTCTCCCACAAGCATAGATACCGGAGCCGGAGATGATATCATATACCTTGGCAGCAATGCTGATCCGGGAAGCAGCATCAACGGGAATATTCAGAGCATCCTTACCCTTGTTGATATAGACGGAGGTACAGGAAACGATTCACTGTACCTGGATATAACAGGTGATGTTGACGGAGTAACCGGAACCGTCACAGATAACAGCATTACCGGATTTAATATGGGTGCAGACGGGCAGGTTCAGTATACAGGTATAGAGAATCTTAATCTTGATCTTGGAAGCGGTGATGATACCCTCAATATTCAGGGTACCCCGGCTGTAAATACAACAAACCTAAATACGGGCGCTGGAAATGATGTAATAAATATCTCATCGGATTCTCCGGCAAACAGCGGTGACCTTGATGATGTAAACGGAACAATCAATCTTGATGCAGGTTCCGGTAGCAATACACTCAATATAAGCGATGCAGGTTCAGCAGCTGCTGATGTAAATGTGACAATTACTGACAGCAGCATCACAGGTCTTGCTCCGGCGGATATCAATTATACTGCCACTTCAGGAAGTTTTGAAGGCGGTATCAATATTACATTTGGTACAGGAAATGATGTTGTTACCGTAGAAAGTGTAAGAAGTGAAACTCTTACCACGTTAAGCGGGAATGACGGAGATGACACCGTAACGGTAGCTGCAACTGTAACAGGCGGCAGGCTGGAAATACACGGAGATGCAGGGGCAGATAGTATAGATGCTTCGGCAGTTCCTGCAGGTGCAGAACTTGTAATAATTGGGGGATCCGGAGCTGATACTCTTACAGGCGGTCAGGGTGATGATATAATATTTGGAGATGAAGCTGTTATTACCCGGGATGCCGATTATACCATTACCAGTGTTGAATCAGACACCCTTGCTGCGGGCGGCAGCGATATAATTACAGGTAACGACGGTGATGACCTTGTTGTCGGCGGATTTGGAAATGATACCGTAACTTCCGGAAACGGCAGAGACATGATAATCGGTGATAACGGCAGCATTACACTCACTGCCGGAGTTGTTACCGCAATGGAAAGCACAGATACCGATGATACAACCGCCGGAGATGACACCATCGATGCCGGAGCCGGAGATAATTATGTAATAGCCGGCGGAGGAAGCGACAGTGTAACGACAACTGGCGGAGATGATTATGTAATAGGTGATCACGGTTCCATGACTTTTACGGATACCGGTGTCCTTACACAGTTAACCACAAAGCTGGATAATTACGGCTCTGATGACACTCTGACACTTGGCGATGGAAATAACACGGTAACAGGCGGTCAGGGTGCTGATACAATAACCACAGGCGCAGGCAGTGATGTTATTCTCGGTGATTCAGGCGTTATCAACAGAGATACAGCCGGTGTTGTTACGGATATTACAGGCAGCAGTATCAGTGAAGGCGGAGACGATATCATAACCTCGGGTGGCGGTATAAACTACATAGTTGCCGGAACAGGGAATGATACGGTAACTACCGGAACCGGTAATGACATGGTAATAGGTGATAACGGAAGCATTACACTCACTGCCGGAGTTGTTACTTCAATAGAAAGCACAGATACTGACGATACAACCACCGGAGATGACACCATCGATGCCGGAGCCGGCGATAATTATGTAATAGCCGGCGGAGGCAGCGACAGCGTAACAACAAGTGAGGGAGATGATTATGTGCTTGGTGATCACGGCTCCATGACCTTTACGGATACCGGTGTTCTTATACAGATAACCACGAAGCTGGATAATTACGGTTCTGATGACACTCTGACACTGGGCGATGGAAATAACACGGTAACAGGCGGCCAGGGAGCTGATGCTATAACTACAGGCACAGGCAGTGATGTTATTCTCGGTGACTCAGGCGTTATCAACAGAGATACAGCCGGAGTTGTTACGGATATTACAGGCAGCAGTATCAGTGAAGGCGGAAACGATATCATAACCTCGGGTGACGGTATAAACTACATAGTAGCTGGAACTGGTAGTGATACTGTAACCACCGGAACCGGTAATGACATGATAATTGGCGATAACGGAAGCATTACACTCACTGCCGGAGTTGTTACTTCAATAGAAAGCACAGATACCGATGATGCAACCACCGGAGATGACACCATCGATGCGGGAGCCGGCGATAATTATGTAATAGCCGGCGGAGGCAGCGACAGTGTAACAACAACTGGCGGAGATGATTATGTAATAGGTGATCACGGTTCCATGACCTTTACGGATACCGGTGTTCTTACACAGTTAACCACAAAGCTCGATAATTACGGTTCTGATGATACCCTTGCACTTGGCGATGGAAATAACACGGTAACAGGCGGCCAGGGAGCTGATGCTATAACTACAGGCACCGGAAGCGATGTAATCCTCGGTGATTCCGGAATAATTAACAGAGATGCTGCAGGAATTGTAACGGATATAGAAAGCAGCAGCCTTGGTGAAGGCGGAAGCGATACTATAACATCCGGCGATGGTATAAACTATATAATAGCCGGAACCGGGGACGATACAGTAACCACTGGATCAGGTAACGACATGGTTATCGGCGATAACGGCAGCATTACGATAACTGCCGGAGTTATTGCCGCAATGGAAAGCACAGATACCGATGATACAGCCACCGGAAATGATACTATCGATGCCGGAGCCGGCGATAATTATGTAATAGCAGGCGGCGGCAGCGACAGCGTAACAACAAGTGAGGGAGATGATTATGTGCTTGGTGATCACGGCTCCATGACCTTTACGGATACCGGTGTTCTTACACAGATAACCACGAAGCTGGATAATTACGGTTCTGATGACACTCTGACACTTGGCGATGGAAATAACACGGTAACAGGCGGCCAGGGAGCTGATGCTATAACTACAGGCACCGGAAGCGATGTAATCCTCGGTGATTCCGGAATAATTAACAGAGATGCTGCAGGAATTGTAACGGATATAGAAAGCAGCAGTATAAGTGAAGGCGGAAACGATATCATAACCTCGGGTGACGGTATAAACTATATAATAGCCGGAACCGGGGACGATACAGTAACCACTGGATCAGGTAACGACATGTTAATCGGCGATAACGGCAGCATTACGATAACTGCCGGAGTTGTTACCGCAATATCAAGCACAGATACCGATGATACAGCCACCGGAAATGACACCATCGATGCCGGCTCCGGAGATAATTATGTAATAGCCGGAGGAGGAACCGACAGCATAACATCCGCGGATGGAGATGATTATGTGCTTGGTGATCACGGTTCCATGACCTTTACGGATACCGGTGTTCTAACCAGGATGGTAACAAGCCTCGATAATTATGGTTCGGATGATACCCTGATGCTTGGCGATGGAAACAACGCTGCAACGGGCGGCCAGGGATCAGATACAATAACAGCAGGGGCAGGCAATGATGTTATCCTTGGTGATTCCGGAGAAATAAACTTAGATGAAAACGGAGTTCTCACAAATCTGCTCAGCAGCAGTCTGGGGCAGGGCGGGGATGATGAGATTACAGGCGGTGAAGGTGATAATTTTGTAATAGCCGGTACCGGCAATGATACGGTTACAGCCGGAGCTGGGGATGATACGGTCATAGGAGATAATGGAAACATTGAGCTGACCGCCGGAACAGTAACCCTTATGGAAAGCACTGACCTTGATGATACTACCGCCGGCGATGATGTAATCGATGTGAATGCCGGAACAAATTATGTAATTGGCGGTGGAGGCAGTGATATTATAACAAGCTCCGATGGTTCCGATTATGCAGTTGGCGATCACGGTTCGCTGAACTTTACGGATGAGGGTGTTCTTGTACAGGCTGCAACAGAGCTGGATAATTACGGGTCAGATGATACACTGAACCTTGGAGACGGTGATAATATAGCTGCAGGAGGACAGGGCGCTGATGCAATAACGGTCGGAACCGGCAGCGATATTCTTCTCGGTGACTCCGGAGAGATAAACTTTGATGAAAACGGAGTTCTCACAAATCTGGTCAGCAGCGGTATAGATCAGGGCGGAAATGATGAGATTACATCCGGAGATGGAGATAATTATATAATTGCCGGAACAGGCAATGATACGGTTACCGCCGGGACAGGTGATGATACGGTAATAGGCGATAACGGAACTATCGAGCTGACAGACGAAATTGTGACCCATATGGAGAGTTCCGACCTTGATGATACAACCGCAGGCGACGATGTAATCAATGTCGGGTCATCCAAAAATTATGTAATAGCCGGCGGTGGAAGCGATACTGTAACCTCAACAGAGGGAACTGATTATATAACCGGTGATCACGGCTCTATGATCTTCAGCAGTATGGGAATTCTTACCCGCATCGCTACAAAACTGGACGAATATGGAGGGGATGATACTCTCAGCGCCGGAGACGGATACAATATTGTCTTTGGCGGCCAGGGGAGTGACGCCATAACCACCGGAGCAGGTGATGATATTATTCTTGGAGATTCAGGCTTTAGTGAATTTAATGAGGAAGGATTATTAACCTGCGTTGAAACCACAAGCCCTGCCAGCGGCGGAGATGACACAATAGTTTCCGGCACTGGAGATGACATAATATTCGGCGGAACCGGATCCGACTATATTGACGTTGATTCTGTTTCAGGCGAAGAAATCGGAACGGGCGAAGGTGATGATTTTGTTGGCGGTGATAACGGTTACATCTCCTTTGATACGGATGAAACAGGAAGCACACCGAATAATTTTGAATCAACCGATCCGGAATACGGCGGAAATGATTATATCTATACAGGAGACGGCAGCGATACGGTTATAGCCGGAACCGGCTCTGATACTGTTGATGCAGGAAACGGTGATAATATAGTAGTCGGCGATTCAGGCAGCATTGTTCTGGAAGATGGGCAGCCTTCAGAAATTACAAGTATTCCTGCAGTATACGGCGGCCAGGATGAAATCACCGGCGGAGACGGTATTGATATACTGATCGGCGGTGAAGGCGGAGATGATATATCAGGTAATGGCGGAATGGATATCCTCATCGGAGACAACGGATATGTCCAGCTGAATGACGGTAAACCTACACGTGTAGAAACCAGGCCGACTCAGTTTGGAGGAGATGATACGCTCCTGGGCGGTGAAGGCGGTGATATACTGATCGGCGGTGAAGGCAGAGATACTGTCGATGGTAAATTCCCGACAGATGTAATGATAAACAAGTATGGCCGTGTTGATCTTGAAGATTATAAGGTCAGAAAGGTTTATCCTCCTGTAAACAAGCTTCCGGGAAGCCCGCTTGCTTCTGACAGCGGATTTGATTCCTTTGAAGAAAAAACTGTTTCCGAACCTGACAGGTCACTGTTCATGCAGACGGGCGCCGAGGTTATTTCCTCCGCACCTGTTATTTCAGGCATATCGGAATCCTTTGGTGACAGCAGTTATTACAGGCCTTCACATATAGATTCAAAAGCAGGTATAAGAACCATAGTTCTTAAGGATGGATCAGTAGAAAAGACTTACCCCAACGGTATGGTGGAAATTACAGGAACTGACGGAACTGTAATTACAAGATCCCCGGAAGGTATGGAACGTATAGCTGTACCGGACGGCACGGTTACACTGACATATCCTAACGGAATCCGCATTATAAAACATCCGGATGGATCTTCTGTAACAACTTACCCGGATGGAAGGGTAATCAAAGTCCTGCCTGACGGTACAATCATCAACAGTTCTGCAGAAAATGAAGGCGCAGAACTGAGGCTCAATAAGCTGATGACAAGAGCGCGGATAGATTCGGACGGAAATTATACGGATCATGAAGATAATGATGCCTTTACAAGCTTGAAAAGGGAATCCAACTCTGATAATATCGCCCGAAAAATCAACGTCGGAACACTGGTTGCAGGTTTGACAGGTTGGGGAGCATCTTCTTCAAATAAATCCGGTAACGGAAACCAGATAGATCAGAACGGTTTCAGGTCTCTTGACAGGAAAAACAGGTTAAGAAGATTTATCAGATGGGGTAACGGCGAACTGGAAAAGAAAGCAGAAAAAGTCCTTTCCGGTATAAAAAAGAAAGATTTAAACTAATATTCACCAGAATATTTTTATAGAAGGCGCAAGCCGGTTAATCTTATATTATTGAATTTTCAGGAGGAGATATGGCTCAGAAACAGGAAGAGAAAAAAGAAGAAACAAAAGACGCAAAACCCGCTGCACAGACATTACGCTGGGATGACTCAAAAATGACCAGCACATATGCTAATGTATGTAACGTATCCAGCACAAGAGAAGAGGTGACCCTTCTTTTCGGTACAAACCAGAGCTGGCATACAGGTCAGCAGGAGCTTACAGTTCAGCTGTCCGACCGCATCATCCTTAACCCCTTTGCAGCAAAAAGACTCTCCATGCTGCTGAACAACATCATTAAAGAATATGAATCACGCTTCGGCGAATTAAAGATTGAGATACCTAAATAATCTACGGATGTTGCTTTTTTCTGTTTAAGATTATAAAAATTACATTGTAAAAGGACTTAACTGATAAGGTTAAGTCCTTTTTTCATATAAAAAGAAAAGTTTCCTCGAAAAACAGGATCTGCCGTGAATAAAATGAACTTTGATGAAACAATGAAATTTGAGCCCCAAATAGACAGACGGCTTTGGGACGAGTTTACAGGCGCCGAAGAAAGGGATGAGTACTGCCGCTGCTGGCTTACTCTTCAATGTTCAATGCTTCCGAACGTGGTGCAGGGAATAATTGTTTTATCCGATCCAGGAAAAGATACATTTGTACCGCTGGCCGTGTGGCCTGAAGAAGGCGGAAAGCCGGAAAAGCTTACAGACGTGGCAGAACGGGTACTTGAAGAAAAATGCGGTCTTCTTGTTGAGCTGGAACATGAAGCTGCTGATTCAGGCAATAATGAACCTACATACGGCATAGCATATCCGATACTTGCAGACGGTCAGTTTCACGGGCTCGCAGCCCTTGAAATATCAGCCGAATCCGAAGATCACATAAAATATACAATGGATCAGCTGCAGTGGGGCACTTCATGGATGGAGGTCATGCTGTGGCGGGAAAAGAAAAAAGAATCAACCGCCTCCTTTGACAGGCTGAAGGCCTCGGTTGACCTTCTGGCAGAAGTGTTGTCAGAAGAAACTTTTACCGGCGCGTCACTCTCCTTTGTTACCGAACTTGCAACATGTCTTGAATGCGACAGGGTCAGTCTCGGCTTTGTAAAAAATAAAAAAGTTAAAATTCAGGCAGTATCTCACAGCAGCCGTATTGCCGACAGTATGAACCTTATCCGCTGTATTGTTCAGGCAATGGAGGAAGCGGCTGCCCAGGGAAAGGAAGTCTTTTATCCTCCCTCTCAGGATGACAACAGAATTATAAGGGACCATGAAGTTCTGTTCCGTCAGCACGGTGCTGCATATATCCTCTCCATCCCCTGCTATGAAAAGGACAGATATACCGGAGTCATTACTCTCGAAAGATCAAAGACAGGCCCCTTTACGGATTTTGATTCAATGTACTGTAAAAGCGTTGCATCGCTTATTCTGCCTGTTCTGGAATTAATGCGCAAAAAGGAGCGGTCTGTAATACGCCAGTCCTGGGACGGAACCAGGGAACAGGTAAAAAAGATTATCGGACCCGAAAATACGGGTAAAAAACTGATTGTCCTTCTCATTATCTGCCTGGCAGTTTTCTTTTATGTAAAAGAAGGCGATTACAAAATTTCAGCCAATACGGTTTTAGAGGGGGCAGTAAAAAGAGTAACGGTGTCGCCATTTGAGGGATATATCAAAGACTCATATGTAAAGGCAGGCGATTATGTAGAAAAAGATGAAACCATGTGTGTGCTTGACGACAGGGAGTTCAGGCTTGAGAGACTCAACTGGATAAGCAAGATAGCCCAGTATCAGAAGCAGTATCAGGAAGCACAGGCAAGGCATAAAAGAGCAGAGGCAAAGATAATAAGCGCTCAGCTCGATCAGGCGGCAGCCCGCCTGGAACTGACCGAAAGCCAGCTTGAAAGAACCGTCCTCAGGTCGCCTTTTAAGGGGCTTGTTCTTAACGGAGACCTGAGTCAGAGACTGGGCGGATCGGTTTCAAAGGGTGAAATCCTTTTTGAAGTAGCTCCCCTTGATAAGTACAGGATTATTCTTGAGGTGGATGAACGACGGATTGCAGATGTGTCCGCGGGGCAGAAGGGCCAGATGATTCTGTCGGCGCTGCCTAATGAAAGTGTAGAGTTTGTGATTGAAAAAATCACACCTATCACAAAAGCGGAAGAGGGGCTGAACTATTTCAGAGTAGAGGCTGTGCCCTCAGGTGTACCGGACAGGATGAGACCCGGCATGGAAGGTATCGGCAAGATATATGTAGACCGTCGCAATCTTTTTTCTATCTGGACAAGAAACATGAGGGAGTGGTTTAAAATAAAGGCGTGGGAGTATTTACCGTAAATTAAAAATGAACCGCAAAGACGTAGAGTACGCTAAGAAAAACAAAAATAATTTTCTGCTTTTAATAAATAAAACGCTTTTCTCCGTGCCCTCCGTGTTCTCTGTGGTGAATTGCTTTAAAGTTTTAAGTATGTTGTCTTAATGAAGGGTATGAATTGTCCTATTCTCTTTTCAGTGAATCATGGTACAGAGTTTCCGATCTGAAACCCAGGCTGCGAAGTCATGCGCAGATACATCATCATGTATACCGGGGAAGGGACTGGTATATCCTTCAGGATCACTCTACCGGTAATTTTCACAGGTTCTCAAAAGAAGCATACTATATTATAGGCCTGATGGACGGGAGGAGCACTCTCCGGGATATCTGGGAGACTGCCTGCGAAAACCTGGGTGATGACATGCCCTCACAGGATGAAGTTATTACCCTGTTATCACAGCTTCACCAGGTGGATGTTCTTCAGTCCGATATTCCCCCGGATATCGAAGACCTGTATGAACGTCACAGGCGTTTTAAAAAAAATGATCTTATAAGCAGGCTGAAATCTCCGCTTTCAATAAAGGTTCCGCTGATAGACCCTGAAAAATTTCTTGAAAAGACAATAGCCTTTGCACGCCCTGTATTCAGTAAAACAGCTTTTGTTCTTTATACCGCTGTTCTGCTTGCAGCAATATATCTTGCCTTCAGTCACTGGAACGAGCTTACCAGGAACCTTGCGGACAGGGTCCTTGCCCTTGAAAATGTTTTTCTGCTCTGGCTTGTTTATCCGGTAATAAAAACCATACATGAATTTTCCCACGCCTATACTGTAAAGCACTGGGGCGGAGAAGTTCATGAAATGGGAGTTATGTTCCTTGTATTTGTACCCATTCCATATATAGACGCTTCAGCTTCCACTGCCTTTAATGAGCGGTATAAAAGGGTGATGGTTGGGGCGGCAGGTATTCTTGCAGAACTGATGCTTGCGTCACTTGCCATGATATTGTGGGTAAATGCTGAGCCCGGAGTGGTAAGAGCCGTAGCATTCAATGTAATGATAGTAGCCGGAGTATCAACGATTCTGTTTAACGGAAATCCGCTGCTCCGTTTTGATGCCTATTATGTGCTGTCCGACCTGATCGAGATCCCAAATCTGGGTATGCGGTCCACGAATTATATCAGCTATCTTTTACAGAGATACCTTCTTAAACTCGAGGATGTTCAGAACCCGGTGTCTGCAAAGGGCGAGACCGCATGGTTTATTGTTTACGGACTTGCTTCATTTGTTTATAGAATGTTTATAATGATCAGGATTGCAGTTTTTGTTGCCGGTAAATTTTTTATAATCGGAACAGCCTTTGCCGTCTGGGGCCTGTTCGGGATGCTTGTTATGCCTCTGATAAAGATATTTAAATTTATGTTTACAAGCCCTTCTATGGAGCGGAAACGGGGGAGGGCTCTCGCTGTTTTAACAGCAGTTGTTTCTGTTATTGTAATCAGCCTGTTTATTATACCTTTTCCTTCCTTTACTGTTTCAGAGGGTGTTCTCTGGGCTCCCGAAAAATCCAGGCTTTATGCGGGCGCCGACGGATTTATAAAAGATGTTCCTGCTGTTTCGGGCAGTGAGGTTAAAAAGGGCACCCCGTTAATTATCTGCAGAAACAGCCAGCTTGAAACCGCAAAAAAAGAACTTGAATCAACTCTTGAAGAATATGAGCAGAGGTACAGTCTGGCAAAAACAAGAGACAGAACAGAGGCAAAGATACTTGAAGATGAAATATGGCGGATTTCATCCGAACTGAAAGATATTAATACCGATTTGCAGAACCTTGTAATAAAGAGCCCTACAGACGGAATATTTTTACTCCCGGATGCCGAAAATCTTACAGGTCTTTTTGTAAGGCGGGGCGAACAGGTTGGTTTTGTTGTAGATTTTGAAATGATTACGGCCATGATAGTCGTGTCCCAGATGGATATAGACAGTGTCCGGAATTCAACAAAAAGTGTGGAAGCCAGGCTGGCAGGAGATCCGGACAGGGTTTATGCGGCCTATATAGAAAGAGAGGTTCCGGCAGCCTCAAAGGAGCTTCCGAGCCTTGCTCTCAGTATCGAAGGCGGCGGCGAACTGGCCCTTGACCCGGCAGACAGAGACCGCTTAAAGGCATTTGAAAAACTGTTTCATTTTGAGGTGAAGATAGAAAACGCCAATCTTTCCACTATCGGCGAGAGGGTGCAGGTAAGATTCAACCATGGTTTTGAACCCCTCTATTACAGGATATACCGCAGTATAAGACGTACACTTTTAAGTAAATTCAGCGTGTAGCAATGTCAGCTCAGTTTATAGAATCACCTCCGGCATCCCATATTCTCAGGCCCGAAAAGGCCGATAAGCAGCCGGGCGTGCTTGATTCTATCTGCAGGAATATATCGGTTTCATGTTCTTCCCGTTTGAAGCTCAGGGGAAACTGGATAAAACAGTTTTCAGAAGAAGTAGACAGTTATGCAGGCGCTTTTGAAGGGCTGAGTGTAAAAGATCTGGGGCAGAAGGCGGAAGAGCTTAAACTGCTTTTTTCAAAAAACGGCAGAACAAAAGAGAATAATGCAAGGGCCTTTGCTCTTATAAGAGAGCTGTCTCATAAAATATTAGGATTAAGGCATTTTAATACTCAGCTTGCAGGCGGAAGAGTCATGCTTGAGGGTATGATAGCGGAGATGGAGACAGGAGAAGGGAAAACCCTTACAGCTACTCTCGCTGCAGGAACAGTGGCACTGGCCGGTATACCTGTTCATGTGATCACGGTCAACGATTACCTGACACAGAGAGATGCCGAATGGACCAGCACGTTATACGAGGCCATGGGCCTTACAACAGGTTTTGTTATCCATGGAATGACGCCCGCAGAAAGGCGCGAAGCATATTCAAAGGATATTGTCTACTGTACAAACAAGGAGCTTGTGTTTGACTACCTCAAAGATCTGCTAACGCTTGAAAACAGAAGAAACAGCCTGAGTCTTCATGCGGAATACCTGTATGGCAGTGATCAGCGTATAAAAAAGCTTCTGCTCAGGGGTCTTCACTACGCAATTGTCGATGAAGCGGACAGTGTGCTGATTGATGAGGCCAGAACACCGCTTATTATATCAGGCCAGAATGAAGCCGGCCCTGATGAACAGATATTTTTCAGGCAGGCGGTTGATTTTGCAGAGAGCCTTGAGGTCAATACTCATTATATAATTAAAAAATCAGAACACCTGATAAAACTGACACCCTCCGGCGAAGAGAAAATAAGAGAGGTTTCTGCCAAACTTGGGCCTCTATGGCGCGGGAAGGTTCGGAGAACCGAGATTGTAAGGCTGGCGCTTTCTGCAATTCATCTGTTTAAAAAAGATGAACAGTACATGGTAAGGGAAGGCAAGGTCCAGATTATTGATGAGTTTACCGGAAGAGTTATGGCTGACAGGTCATATGAAAAGGGTCTGCATCAGCTCATAGAAGTGAAGGAAGGCTGTGAGATAACAAAGCAGTCTGTTGTGCTTGCCCGAATAAGCTACCAGAAGTTTTTCAGAAGGTATCTCAATCTTTCCGGGATGACGGGTACGGCAAAGGAAGTAAAAAAAGAGCTTCTATCTGTTTACGGTCTTTCTGTTGTGGCTCTGCCGACCTATAAAAAGAAAAAAAGAAAATCACTGCCCGATAAAGTATTCAGGACACAGAAGCAGAAATGGGATGCAGTTGCAGACAGGATTGAAACTCTTTATAAACAGGGCAGGCCGGTGCTTGTGGGCACGCATTCGGTTGCATCCAGTGAAGAGACCGGAAGACTTCTGGAAAAGAAGGGACTCACCTTCAGGATTCTTAATGCAAAACAGGATAAGGAAGAAGCAGATATAATTGCCGAAGCCGGGATGGAGGGTAAAATAACCATTGCCACAAATATGGCCGGACGCGGAGTGGATATAAAACTTGAAGAAAAGGTTATAGCCCTGGAAGGTCTTCATGTTATTATCACAGAGCGGCACGATGCCGGCAGAATAGACAGGCAGCTTGCAGGGCGGTGTGCACGAATGGGTGATCCCGGGAGTTTTGAGGCTATACTGTCTCTGGAAGATGCGGTTTTTGAAAGAGACCGGAAAAATCTGCTGAGATGGATAGCCCTGAGTTACCCCTTAAAAAATTCATGGCTGTGGAGATTTATTTCAAAAAAGGCTATTCTGAAGGCCCAGAAAAAAATAGAACATATTCATGCAAGGATGAGAAAGAATCTTCTTAAAGAGGATGCGCGGCGCGGCAGTATGCTTTCTTTTTCCGGCCGCTCCGAATAGAAAGGATTTGTTATGTTGTTAAAGATCAGTTTTTACAGGTTTTGCGTGTTGGTACTGGCATTGGTTTTTATGGGTACCTTTTCCGCCTATGGAGAGGATGCCTATTATGACGGGATAATAGAGCCCAGCGAACTTGTCAGGCTAAGCAGCCCGGTTGAAGGTATACTGGCCGAAGTGCTTGTTGACCGTGGGGACAGTGTAAAAAAGGATCAGGTGATCGCCACACTTAATTCACAGATCGAAAAGGCGGCTGTTGATCTTGCCATCGCAAGGGTAAAATTCAGCGAAAGAAAGGTGGACAGAAACAGGGATCTTTATAAAAAGCAGCTTGTATCAGTCCACGAAAAGGACGAAATGGAAACGGAACTTGAAATTGCAAAGCTTCAGTTGAGAGAAGCCAGGGAAAAGCTTGAGATAAGAGTACTCCGCAGCCCGGTAGACGGTGTGGTTGTCCAGCGTTTTCTCTCTGTCGGTGAATTTGTAAGTGACGAACCAGTTATGTCCATAGCTCAGATCCATCCTCTTTATGTTGAGGTGGTTATACCTGCCGAGGAATTCGGAAAAATAAAAAAAGAATCTACTGCGAAAATAATGCTGGAGTATCCGGTAAAAAAAGAGTTAAAGGCAAAAGTAAGCGTTGTGGACCCTGTAATAGATGCAGCCAGCGGAACATTCGGTGTGAGGCTCATTCTTCCCAACCCGGGCAATACCCTCCCTGCTGGAATAAAATGCAGAGTACTTTTTTGAATATTGAATCGTGAATATTTTTTATAAACAGTAGAGACAGGTTTTTAACCTGTCTTTTGGCGGCATGTCTGTGAAACGCTGAAAGGCGATAAAGATGTTTAAATAGAATAAACAGACATGGTGAGGGTAATGACATTATTTTTCAGGATACGATCAAATAGTCTTTGTACCATGTGTTTTATTTTAAGAGGTAAGCAGTTATCATGGTGTGCATGATATAGGTACAATTACCTCTTAAAATAAACACAGCGGATTTGGGTTCCAGTTATCAAGCGATCGCATCCTGAAAAAGAATGACATTACCTGCTTTTTCAAGGGAGCGGGGGATAAATCAGTAAATGGTTTATAAAAAGGAGAGAATTTGCAGCCTCGAATTGAAGATTTAAATCAGAAAAAACTGATTGGTATCCACATGGAAATGTCTCTGTCTGAAAATAAAACAGGCGAGCTGTGGCAGAAGTTTATGCCGCGGCGTGCAGAAATAAAAAACAGGGTGAACATGGATTTTATTTCCATGCAGAATTATGGGGAAGGGTGGGCATTTTCTCCCGCTGAAAAATTTACAAAGTGGGCGGCTGTGGAAGTGTCGTCTTTTGATGAAATTCCTCCAGGCATGAAAACGTATCTTCTTTCGGAAGGCAGGTATGCCGTGTTTATTCACAAAGGTCCTGCAGGCGAAGCCGTTAAGACAATGCAGTATATTTTTGGTAAATGGCTTCCCGAATCAAAATATATTCTCGACAACCGTGAGCATTTTGAAATATTGCCCGAAGGATACAGCCCGATGGACCCGGATGCAGAAGAAGAAATATGGGTTCCTGTTAAAGAAAGTGCTATATAAGTTACCATATATTGACATCTTAATAATTCTAAATGATAATCAGTATTTCCGGCGCCTGATAATTGTAAATCAATATTTCATTTGTTGAATATCCTGCAGATCTTAATCAGTCATCACAAAGTATAATTTAAATATAAACACCAGAATTATGCATGAGGTGAAACAATGATTGGTAAGTGCAATTGCGGGGCAGTACAGTTTAAAATCAATTGTAAAAACCTGCCCAACCTTTATCAGTGTCACTGCTCATTATGCAGAAAACAGAGCGGGACATCATCAAATGCAGCAACACTTGTTCATGAATCTGATTTTTCATGGACATCAGGTGAAGAAAAAATTACCAGGTATAAAATGAAGGACGGGTTTACATCCCATTTCTGCTCTGTGTGCGGAAGCCCTGTACCAAACAGGCTTAGAGAAACAGATAAGATCTGGGTGCCTGCAGGGTTGCTTCCTTCAGATATTGATTTCAGGATTGTAGCGCATATATATACAAATTCCAAAGCCTCCTGGGAAACGGTTTTACATGACGGAAAGCAGTACAGTGAAATGCCTGATTTTGAGACTCTCTACAATTTAATACATATGGCTGACTAAATGAGAATAAGACCGGCACAAACGAAAGATCTGGGCCCTTTAATGGGTATTGCAAAGCGGTGTATTGTTTATCTTGACTGCCAGAAGATTAACCAGTGGGATGAAGTGTACCCTGCAGAAAAAGATTTTGAAGATGATATTATAAAAGAAGATCTTTTTGTTATGATACCCCCTCATGAAAACGTAATCAGGGGCTGTATCTGCATAAACGGGCTGGAGTATCCAGGCTATGAAAATGCACGCTGGGATGGTTCCGAGTTTGCTGTTGTTCATAAAATAATGGTTGATCCCCTCTATGAGGGGCTTGGCTTCGGCCGATATGCCATGATTTTTGCAGAAAGGATTGCCTGCTGCCAGAAGAAAGATTCCATAAGACTCGATTGTTTTCAGGTTAATACAAGAGCCAACAATTTTTACAGGGGGCTTGGTTATGTAAAAAAAGGTCAAACCCTTTTCAGGAAAGGAATGTTCAATCTGTACGAAAAACTGCTTTAGCCGGACGATCCTTAACATCTGCAGATTCAATTACCAGCCTGTAACTGCACTCAAACGGTAAATATTTCAATATCCCTCCTTTCGTGAATTGATGTTTTTAACTGAATTAGGCCGTTAGAATAATCCGTAAACTAAATTTACAGGGAGGTTTAAAATGGCATTAATCGAATGGGATGACAGTTTGAGTGTAAATGTAAAGGAAATCGATGCGCAGCATCAGAAGCTTGTGATGGCCATTAATGAACTTAACGAGGAAATGAGACTGGGAAAGGGACAGGATGCGCTTAATAAAATTCTTAAAGACCTTATTTCCTATGCTGCAACACATTTTAAGACAGAAGAAACTTATTTTAATAAATATGGGTATCCTGATACAGAGAGGCATAAAAAAGAGCATACAGACTTTGTCGCAAAGGTGTCTGATGTAAAAGAACGGCTTGAGAACGGAAAACTGTTTTTATCTCTTGAAGTAATGAAGTTTTTAAGCGGCTGGCTTCGGAATCATATTAAACAGGCAGATAAAAAGTACTCCTCTTTTTTTAACAGCAAAGGGCTGACATAAAAAGATAGAAAAATTCTGGATAAAAACAAAACTACAAAGTATCATACCCCTTCCTGAAATCAGCAGATCAGGAATAAAACAGTATACAGGATGGGAGGTATGGATTTTGGATGAAGAAATTTTTTCGCTTGAGATGGGTGTTAGAGACTATGAGTGTGATATGCAGGGGGTTGTTAATAACTCGGTCTACCAGAACTACCTGGAGCATGCCAGGCATGAATACCTGAAATCAACAGGTATTGATTTTAAAAAATTTACTGATGATAAAATCAACCTTGTGGTTGTAAGAGCAGAGCTCGATTATAAATATTCATTAACAAGCGGAGACAGGTTTTACGTGACTGTGGAGATGAAAAAGGAATCACGGATAAAATTTGCTTTTTATCAGAATATTTATTTGCTGCCTGATAACAAACCGGTTATAAAGGGCAAAATAATCGGAGTTGCCTTAAATGAAAAAGGCCGTCCTTTTATTCCTGAAGAATTCAAAGAACTGATCGGATAAACTCACATAGCGTCAACATACTGATAATAAAGACATTTATATGTTTTTTCAAAAGATTGACACCAGCAGTGTTTATCTGTTAAATTGCGCAAATATTTTCCCCGGAGCGGTTATCGTCCCTCCGGGAACTTTTTTTATACCAAGGAGGTTTTTTTAATGTCCGAACAGACCAGAATGGATCCGGAAATGCTTAATATGGTACTTGAGACCATAAACAAACTTGAGAAAGAAAAAATAACCCTTGAGACCAAACTCGAACTTGATGAAAAGGGTGAGTTCCCTACAGAGTTGATAAATTTTATGCTGGGTCCCGAAGTGGCATTGCATCTTATATTTATACCTGAAGAATACGGTGGACTCGGAGCCGGCGCTATGGACATCGCTATTTGTTCCGAGAGACTGGCCAAAATGGACCTGGGAATTGCAACGTCCTTTCTGGCGATCTGCCTGGGCATGGACCCCATCAGAGTAGGATCAACCGAGGAGCAGAAACAAAAATATATCGGCCGCATAGCAGAAGAAGGACTGGTTGTTGCCTATGGCGTAACAGAGCCCGATGCAGGCAGTAATGTTCAGTCTCTTAAAACAAAAGCCGAAAGAGTTCTTGATGAAAACGGCGAGATAACAGGATACAAGATCAACGGCCAGAAGCAGTTCATCACAAACGGCGGCGTTGCCCAGATTTATACAATACTTGCCGAAACACCTGAAGGCCCGAGCTTTTTTATAGCAGAAAAGGGTGATGAAGGTCTTATTCCCGGAAAACATGAAGACAAACACGGAATCCGTGCATCTGATACTGCCCCGCTTACTCTTGAAGATTTATTTATTCCAAAGGAAAACCTTATCGGGGGAGTTGAAGGCCAGGGCCTTAAACAGTCCAATGAAGTATTCGGATATACCAGGCTTATGGTTGCTACCTTTGGTCTTGGCGCTGGAATGGCAGCCCTTGAAAAGACAATAGCATATGCAAAAGAAAGGGTTCAGTTTGGAAGCCTCCTTATAGATATGCAGGGATATACTCACAAACTGCTTGTACCGAATGCCGTAACACTCGAAGCCGCAAGAGCATATATCGAAGAAGTTGCAATAAGGCTTGATACAGACGAAAAAGATCTCCAGGTTGAAGGCTCCATTGCAAAATACTTTGCAACCGAAGCCGGTGACGCCATGGCAAACGATGCTATTCAGGCTCTTGGCGGATATGGGTACATCAGGGAATATGAAGTAGAAAAAATCAAAAGAGATATCAAGATCTGCTGTATCTACGAAGGTACAAGCGAGATCCAGAGACGCCTTATCTCAATGTTCCGTCTTCAGAAGACAGTACGTACAAAGGGCGGATTCTATAAGGATATGGCAGATGAACTTGCCAAACTTCCTGAAGATACCGGAGCTGCTGCTCTCAGTGATGCCATTAATATTATGAACGATATAATCATGGGCGCAAGAAAGAGCAAACTTACAAAGTCACAGTATGTAATGTTCCTCCTGGCAGATATGATGACATGGGTTGAGACAGCAAACGCATTGTGTAAAAAAGCAGCTGCCTCTACTGAGTCACAGGAATACATGAAAGCAGCAGCAAGACTTTTTGTAAGGGATGCTGTTGAAATGGTGTACATAAACGGCATTAAAATATGCCAGGGCTGCGGACAGTCACTTGATGACCTTACCGGAAAACTTGCAGCAATGAATATGGCAAATATAATGAACGATAATCTTAGCGATATGGACATTGTAGCTGCTGAGCTTAAAAAATAAAAAGCTGTAAAATATTTTAAAACATAAAGGCCCTGTAATTATTGCAGGGCCTTTTTTTGTTTTTTTGGGGGGCGGGTGATAGCCGTTCCTGCAATTCCCTTTCACAAAAATATATCCAATATACAAAGTACTATGGTTTTGATTTTTAAGGATTACACGCTTTCCGGTTTGATATATTTTGTACTAAATCCTTAAAAATTCAAAACACTGCGAAGTTCTCCGGTAAATATCTGCGGATACATTTTTGTGAAAAGGCATTGCCTCCACTCCCGGTGTCGCGTTGATGAACCAGTGCCGTTGACTTAAGAATTCATTTTAAACCGCATCTCGGTGACATATTAATAGAATCATTAATAACAAAGAAAATCAGCCCCGGAGGGGTGGCTCCGTTGGTATGTGTCGCTCCTGTGGAGCTTGTAAAATTATGTTTTAAGTACCTGTTAACATATCGCATCCAGGGATGCTTTATTTAAGGCCGCGTTGCTAAAGTCAACAGCATTGGGATAAATCCCAACACAGCAAAATCTCCACCGTGGGTACATGACACATACGAGCATCCCGGCAGAACTCCACCCCTTTTTTAATTCCACCCTGAAAAAATGATTAACAACCGCAAACTCCAAAATATCAAACCCTGAAGCCTTTCAGTGTTTTATCTCTTTCCCGCCAGTCCGGCATGCATTGAAGTAAAAAGGCATAAAAGTATTTTGAATGGTCAGGGTGCTTCAGATGACACAGCTCATGCATGACAATAAATTCTATGCATTCAACAGGAAGTTCTATAAGCCTGAGGTTAAGGGTAATCCTGCCTGAAAAACTGCAGCTTCCCCATTTGCGCTTCATAAGGCGTATTTTAAGTGATGGCGTAACATTCACATACTTTGAAACCAGAGGGAAGTTATCATCAAGACATTTTGTAAACATATCTTCTGCCTGGTTTCTGTACCATTTATCAACCGCCCTTTTTACATCCTGTGAGTCTGTCCGGGGTATAATTACAATCAGGTTTTTATCCGAAATCATTGCAGGCTGTCTTTTGCCCTTTATTACCTGAAGGGTATATTCATCTCCCAGGTATGCAAGTTTTTCACCTGATATATATTTTTCAGGTGAAGGCAGCATCCTGCATTTTTTCAGTTTGTTTAAGGATTTTTCTATCCACGGAGTCTTTTCTCTCAGAGCCTCCTGGATAAAGTCTTCCGACATACCGAAAGGTGCTGATATTTTTACCTTTAGATCAGGGTGAACGGAAATGCGCAGGCGTTTGCATCTTTTTCTATAAAGGCTGCAGATTATCTCCTGATCACTGTTTTTTATAACATATTCTTTTACTGTTTCTTTTTTTAACAATATCAAATCCTGATTTATTTATTAAATATTATGACTGCCGCACAGTTTGAAAGGTTCTTGACACAGAACATGAGCTGTGACATTTTCAGGCAGAAAATATATTGATGTTATAGTCTATTTACTCTTAGAACATTTTAAAGACAAGGTATTACGCTTAAGGTTACCTTAACAGGAAGATTTTATGAAAAAAAGTTTATTATACCAGCCGTTTAAAATCAGAAATATCGAAATTAAAAACCGTGTAATTATGGCTCCCGGAGCAAATCTGCTTTGCAGTGACACAGGCATAATGACCCCTGAGGGCCTTGAATGGGCAAAGGCAAGGGCAAAGGGAGGTATTGGAGTGGTAAGCGTTGGCCAGAGTATGGTTAACCCTACTCCTCCAGAAATGTCTGGCTTTGTACTTGATCTGACAACAGACAAAGTTATAAACGGCATGTTCCGAATGACGGAAATGATCCGGCAGCTTGGTGCAAAATCAACTATTGAGCTGGTATATATGGACTTTGGTGAAATCAAAGATGCGGATGCTGAAATAAGCAAAGAAGATCTTTCTAAGGTTCGCAGTGAAGACTCTTCCGGCATAAATGACAAGCTTGCCAATAAAATGCCCGAAGACCTTACGATTCAGGATATAAAGAGGATAGTCGGTTATTATGTTGATGCCGCGGTAAGATGTAGAAGAGCCGGTTTTGATATGGTTCTCATCCACGGTGCGCACGGGATGTTTATAAGCGACTTTTTATCCCCTGTGCGTAATAAGCGTGATGATGAATACGGCGGCTCCTTTGAAAACAGGTGCAGGATTGTTGATGAAATTCTGGACGGAATCCGCGGTGCTGTCGGTCCTGATATGGCAATTGAATACAGGCTGAGTGCAGAGGAAAAAACAAAGGACGGACTCTCACTGGAAGATCAGGTAGCCTTTGCAAAACACATAGAGAGTAAAATAGACATCCTGTATGTATCAACAGGTGTTATGGAAAATGATGAAACAGCCACTTTTATTTTTCCTCCCACATACTATGACCGCGGTGTTAATGTTCATTATGCAAAGCATTTTAAAGATGCCCTTTCCATACCTGTAGGCACTGTAGGCGGAATAGATATGGCTCTTGCAGAAAAAATAGTGGATGAAGATAGAGCCGATGTTGTGACCATGCTGCGGTCAACCATTGCAGACCCCGGGCTTGTAAACAAGGCCAGGAGGGGTAGGTATGAAGATATACGCCCATGTGTAAGGTGCAATACATGTATAACCCAGCCTCACTACTATTTTCTTCCGGTAAGGTGTGCGGTAAATCCTGAGGCTGGCCGTGAGGCAGATGTTCTGCGTGTTGCAAATCCGTTCAGTATTAAAAAGATTGTTGTAATAGGCGGAGGGCCGAGCGGTATGCAGGCAGCCAGAACAGCAGCGGACAGGGGACATAAGGTAACTCTTATAGAAAAAGCGGACAGGCTGGGAGGTATGCTCAATGTTGCCTCAGCAGGAAGCATGAAGGTTGATTTAATGGCATATATGGACTGGGCTGTCAGGCAGACGGAAAAGAATCCAAACATAGAGCTTAAACTGGGTGTTACAGCCACAGAAGAGGTTATAAGAGCGGAAAACCCGGATGCAGTAATTGTTTCTGTTGGCGCAAGCCCGCTTGTACCGCCAATTCCTGGAATAGACGGTAAGAACTCCGTATGGGCAGGTGATGTGGAGGCAGGTACGGCTGAAACAGGTCAGAAGGTCATTATTGCAGGCGGAGGCCTGACAGGACTTGAAACAGCCCTGGCCCTGAAGAGGGAAGGAAAGGATGTTACCATTGTTGAAATGATGCCCTTTGAGAAAGTCATAATGTCTGCGCCTGTTGTTAACATGGTGGCGCTGTCAATGCTTATACGCAAAGAAGGTATCAAATATCTTGCTGAAACAAAACTCATGGAAGTTAAAGAGAACGGTGTTACGGTTTGCGATGTAAATGGAAAAGAAGAGTGGATGGATTGCGATACCCTTGTCCATGCACTTGGCATGTCTCCAAATAAAAATGAGGCATTACTTTTTGAGGATACGGCAGATGAGGTGTTCTTTACAGGTGACTGTGCTGCACCAAGAGGCAACCTGTGGACTGCAACATCCTCAGCCCATTTTATTGCACTCGAGCTTTAAGCTTTTTTTTAAAAAAAAGAAACCCCGCAAAAAGCGGGGTTTCTGAAAGCAAATGAATCAGCTTCCCTCCTTGCTTACGTTTAAATCAGCTCTTTGATGTATTGAAAGTAAATGTTGTTTCTTCATCCATAACATTTATTACTATTTTAATTGTGTGCGGTTTATCAGGATCTTCAATTTTTTCCAGGGTGATCTGCCGCTGAAACCATTCGTTGGCGGGAACTGTTGTTTTTTGTAAAGCAGTACTGTTTATTTTTTTGAGATCCTCTTCCAGCTCTTCGGTTAAACCTTTTAATGATGATTTGGCTTTTTCTGCAGCTTCGGTTTTTGTGGAGTTCATCTCATCAAAGTCATATTTATACTGCTGCTTATAAGAATTTCCTACGACATTGGGACCGTCAAGCTGACTTGGACTGAAAACCGAAGGATTACTTGCGTCCTTTTTACTGTTATCTGCTGCAAGCCTGTTTAACTCCTCGTATTCTTTATCTATTGCAATTTTTCCAACTCTGTATCGTTCTTTTATGGCTGAAACAAGATCCTCGTAGGTATATACCTTATGAGGTGATCCATCAACATAGGCTTTAATGTTGTCTGTTGAAAAATCAAAGGGCTTTATGCCATTTACACCGACTACTATGGTTGGCTGATCCGCAGCTGAATAGTTCAGTTCTCCGGCCCTTGCAATTACTCCGACCTTTTTGGTTTTATCAGTTGCTGCAACAGTAACAATACCTTCACGGTCCAGCTTTGTCTGGCCTTGGCTAATCTGGGGGGTGAGTTTATATGATGAAACTGTAACACAACCTTGAATTAATAAACATACAAGTAATAGAATGATCTTTTTTGCCATTTTTCTCCTCACAAAAATTTAATTTAAGGTTCAGGTGTGCAGTACGGGGTACGTTTTCCTGATTGAAACTACTGTTGAATTTAATTGATACCAGCACAAGTCCTCTGGAAATGAGCAATAATATCGATTTAATACAGGGTTAAATACGAAATTGTTTGAGTATATTAATATATCTTTTTGAATTGATCAAGAAAATTATAATTAATGCCTGATTCGGTTAATAAATTGAAGTAAATGGTCATGTTCTACCTGAAAAACTTTAAAAGAAGTTTATTGTCATTTTATGAGTGTTGAAGGTATAAACGGTTATGGCAGTAAAGGTGCCCCGGGCTTGCAGGGTTTTCTGTCATGAATTATGTTTAACAGTGAAGATTTGAATTAACCGCCTGATCCAATACAGGTCTGATATTTACACGGAGAAATGGTATGCCTCTGCTCAACAACACAATAGATATTTTAAAACTGCTCGATAAATCCAACTGCAAAGAATGCGGAATGCCTGCATGTCTTGCTTTTGCCGCCGCTGTATTTAAAGGCCAGAAAAATCTTCAAGAATGTACTCATCTTGATCAGTCCGTAATTGAAGAATACGGTGTTAAAGAACCGTTAAGTACACCTTCATCTGAAATTACGGAACCCATTGATGATCTGAAGGAAAAGCTTAAAAAGATTGATTTTGCCGAAGCTGCTGAAAGGCTTGATGCAAAATATCAGGATGGTAGACTTACCATAAAGGTATGCGGCAAGGACTTCAGCGTTGACCATGAGGGAAATTTCTATTCCGAGATTCACATACACACCTGGATAACAATTCCTCTGCTTAATTACATTATAAATGGAGCCGGTAAAAATCCGACCGGTGAGTGGATATCTTTCAGAGAGCTTAAAAGATCCATGGACTGGTATAATTTTTTTGTTCACCAGTGTGAAAAACCGATTAAAAAAATCGCAGATTCATATACCGATCTGTTTGAAGACATGCTCCACCTTTTCAGCGGAAAGCGGGTTAGTAATCATTATGAGTCCGATATATCTCTGGTGCTGCATCTTTTGCCCAAACTGCCTATGCTTGTGTGCTACTGGAAACCCGAAGACGGACTCGAATCAAGTCTTAACCTGTTTTTTGATAAAACAGCCAATGATAATATAAACGTAGAGTCCATATACTCGCTGGGTACAGGCCTGGTTACCATGTTTGATAAAATTGCTTTGCGGCATGGGTAGAAGCGAGGGCGCAAGGCGCATCCGTCGACGCTAAAGCTATGCCGGGACAAGAGGTTCAAGGCGCTGGGTCAAAACAGGAAGGTAAGAAGTTAAGAAACTGAGAAGGTCAGAAAACCCGGTATTTTTGAATTAACTAAACTTCTCACCTTCTAAGTTTCTCAACTTCTGCCTTTCCCTTTCCAGCAGGTATTCCTTTAGCTCCAGTCCTCCGCTGAAACCTCCAGGTCCGTTTGATGCTATAACCCTGTGGCATGGAAAGATAATGGGCAGAGGATTTTTGTTCATTACCTGTCCCACAGCTCTTGCCCCTTTAGGACTGCCCGCAAGCTTTGCAATATCACCGTATGTTTTTACCCTGCCGAAGGGTATCCTGGCAGTCGCTTCAAGAACTCTTTGCTGAAATGATGTGCAGTTGATATCAAGAGCCAGGTCATTTAAACAGGGCTTTCCCTCAAGTGCTAGCCTTACTGCAGCAGCAAGGTTTTTTGTATGCCGGTCATCCCTGTAAAGCTTTTTTTCGGGGAATCTTTCTTTTAAATATTCAATCGCATCCCTGTCATCAGTAATCGATATACCGACTGCAACAGCGCCTTCTGATGATGAGGCAAGGTAGATTTTCAGTTTGCTGTCGGTTATTTTTCCACAGTAGATTACCTGTGTTTTTTTCCCTGCCATGTGTCCCTCTCTTCAAGCCTTTTTTTAAACAGGTTAAGGTTGTTTGTTTTTTCAAGCGACCATGAGGGTGCGATAAGCGTATTCCTGTCAGGGTCGCCGGTGACTCTCTGTATTATAAAATCAGGAGGAAGCAGCTCCAAAAAATCTATAAGTGTTTCAATGTATTCATCCCTTTCCATACATGAAAAATCATTGCGGCTGTAAATATCGGCAAGCTCTGTTCCTTTTGTCACATAAAGAGAATGAATTTTTACTCCATTTATGGGCTGGTCAGCAAGGAGCCTGGCTGTGTCCAGCATCATCTGCCTGGTTTCTCCCGGAAGCCCGAGTATTACATGGGCGCAGACATCTATATTATATTCGGATGTTAATTTTACTGCATCGGTAAACGTCTTTACATCGTGTCCCCTGTTTATTGCAAGAAGGGTTTTGTCATGGGAAGACTGGAGTCCGTATTCAATCCAGACAAGATATTTTTTACTGTATGAGTCTAAAAGCTCAAGCTTTTCTCTGTCAATGCAGTCAGGCCTTGTTCCTACAGAAATTCCGACCATTCCTTCATGTTCAAGGGCATGCCCGTAAAGCTTTTCAAGAATTTCCACCGGCGCATATGTGTTTGTATATGACTGAAAATAGGCTATATACTTTTTTGCATTATATCTTTTTTCTGCCCACTCAATGCCTTTTTTGAGCTGTTCCTTCAGTTCCATGTCTCTTAACACCATTGCCCCGGTTCCTGAACCCTTCTGGTCACAGTAAATGCAGCCTCTGCCTGAGATACCTCCGTCCCTGTTTGGACACCCGAGGCCCGCATCAAGAGATATCTTCTGAACCCTCTGCCCGAATAATTCCTTAAAATAGCCGTTATAATCCCGATACCTGTTTTGCATTTTTCTTCTCAATTTTAACTGTTTAACCTTATTTTACTCTTTTAACGCCTTCAGCTTTTAAAGGAAAACCATTTCAGGATTAAATTAAAAAGTCAATCCGTAAACAGGTCCGGGTCAGGTGGCACAGGTTTTGCTGTGATATTTAACATGTTAAAAGGTTTATCTGTTTATCTGTACCGTTCTGTTATAAAAAGATAACGGGCAGGATAGATTATGTACTGATATTACAGGTGAAATCAGGTTTTAAATAACTCAGGCAGTCTTTAGCCGGGCATATTGCATAAGGTGCGGGACCGGAAATATTTGCCAACTATTTGACGTTTAACAAGAAGCAGATATGGGAACTAAAAAGAAAGTCAATTACGTACTTGATACCAACGCATGGATGTCCACCTTTACGGACCTCATGACGCTTCTTTTAACCTTTTTTGTGCTTCTGCTCAGCCTTGCTTCAATAGATAAAAAAAGAAAGCGTACCGCGCTAAACTCTCTGGTAGGAGCATTTGGTTTCAAACCCGGCGGACAGTCGATTCTGGGAGACCCGAAGGGTATTAATATTACTACAGGGGCGGCTCCGATTGTAGAGGAAGATGTCCAGTTTGAAAGGCTGCGTAATGTAGCACTCAAGCACGGGGTTAAATCAAATCTTACTGCGACTCAGCAGCTTGAACGTACAGTCCTTGTCCTTAAAAACAAGATCCTTTTTGAGCATAAATCCTCCAGGTTAAAAAAAGAAAGCATGGAGTATCTGACAGAACTTGCCGGAATATTAAAGGACGGCGATCAACTGATTGAAATACGTGGCTACTGCGATTCTTCGGAGTCCATACTTAAAGATGATCCCTATAAATCTTCCATGCTTCTTTCATCACAGAGAGCAATCGCACTGTTTGATTTTTTTACTGAAAAGGGGATTGCATCCGGTGATATTGTTGCCCATGGTTTTGGTCTCAACTATCCCGGAAAAACAAAAAAGTCAAAGAAGTCATATCTTAACAGGCAGGCGGAAATAATACTCGATTACCGTGAAAAGGTTCCTTTTAAACTGCGCAAAAAGCAGGATGAAGGAGGATTTCTGGATATAAACGGATTCTTTTTCAGAACAGCGAGAGATGTAAATGGGCGATAAAATCATAATAGAAGAAGTTAAAACAGGCGAAGTTCCGGGATGGATGGTTACCTTTTCTGATCTGGCAACCCTTCTGCTCACTTTCTTTGTTCTTCTTCTGTCCATGTCCTCAATGGATGACAAGTCATTAAGAAGCCTTTTTACCAACTTCACCAGCGCCTGCGGTATTTTAAATTTCAAACAGCTGGGTGAAGTATACAGGCCTAAGGATGTACTTATAGAAGGTATATATCAGCAGCTGAAAGAGTCTCTTGTAATTAAGCGTTCCGATGATACTGCAGAGATACCTGCAGAAACTGATGAAACATTCCTGAAAGAGACAGGCGGCCAGGTTGTGCTGCAGAATGTGGAAGGCGGATTTAAGCTTGTATTCGGTCACAAGCTTATGTTTGAGTCCGGCAGAGCTGATATTAAAAAGAAAATGGAGCCTGTCCTGGACCAGGTTGCAAAATTTATAAAAGCCTCTTCATTTCAGGTATATATTGACGGACACACGGATAATGTGCCCATAAACAGCAGTAATTTTTCTTCAAACACAAGTCTTTCACTTTCCAGGGCATACAATGTGATGATCTATCTCATAGACAAGGGAGAAGTGGATTCAGCTACCATTGCCCTTGGGGGATATGGGGCCAAGCATCCTGTTGCGGGTAACGACACACCTGCAGGTCGAGATAAAAACAGACGCGTTGAAATGATATTCAAGCATACAACCTATTTCTGATTTCGCGTTCTTTCTTTAAATACAACGCGTATAGGGATGTTGTTCAGCCCGAAAGCTTCTCTTATCTGGTTTACAATAAATCTTTCATATGAAAAATGTACAGCCTTTGGACGATTCACAAAAACAACAAAGGTCGGAGGTCTTGTTCCTGTCTGGGTTGCATAGTAGAATTTAAGACGTGTCCTGCCGACAAGAGGAGGCGGTCTTTTAAATATCATATCTTCAATCAGCCGGTTTACAGCGCCTGTATTTACCCTTGTATCAAACTGCTCAAACACAGTGTCTATCTTGTTGAATATTTTTATCACTCTTTCGCCTGTCAGGGCGGAGATATTTATCCGGGGAGCATATGAAATAAACTGAAGCTGGCGTTCAATTGCAAGGTTGAGCTTTTTTATTTTATCAGGATCTTTCTTGATCAGGTCCCACTTGTTGACAGCAAGTATGATTCCCCTCATGCGGTCAAGTGCATATCCGCATATCCTTGCATCCTGCTCCGAAACCCCGGCGTCTGCATCAACCATAAGTATGACAACATGGCATCTTTCGATTGTGCGTATGGCCTTTATCATGGAGAATTTATCTATCTTGTCCTTTACCTTGCTCTTTCTCCGTATTCCCGCAGTATCAATGAGAAGGTATTCCCTGTTGTTATGGGTAAAACGGATATCAATAGAATCCCTTGTTGTGCCGGGCAGTTCACTTACCAGCAGTCTGTTGATGCCAAGGACCTTGTTTACAAGGGAAGATTTACCGGCGTTGGGTCTTCCTAAAATAGCAACCCTTATCTGGTTCGGGTCATCCGGCATGGAAGCATCTTCGGATGCTGCATCTGCAATGTCAGCCATCAGGCTTTTAAGCCCGTAACCATGAGCCGAAGAAAGCGGGTACAGTTTATCCATACCCAGCTGATAAAAATCATAGATCAGATCTTCCTTTTCAGGCCCGTCTACCTTGTTTATTACTGTATAGATTTTTTTGTCATACCGCCTAAGGATATCAGCTACTTCTTCATCAGCAGGAAGCAGACCTTTGCGGCCGTCCATCATAAAAACTATCTGGTCGGCTTCTTCAACAGCCTTGATTACCTGCTGTTTGATCTGACCGGAGAAAGGACTGTCGTCCTGTTCGTCAAAACCTCCGGTATCCACAAGTACAAAGGATTTACCTTCCCAGTTAACAGTAGCGTATAAACGGTCCCTGGTTACGCCGGGCTGATCATCCACAAGGGAATCCCTTGACCGTGAAAGACGGTTAAAAAGTGTGGACTTGCCTACATTAGGGCGTCCTACTATGGCAACAATTGAAGTCATAACAGTAGTGAGTATATTATTTAATTAATTATTTAAAGTTATTTTTTTAAAATCGGAAGCCCGTAGTAAAAAAATCAGGCACAGGCGGCTAGATTATCACAGATAGTGCGGTTAAGATCCATCAGCTTTACCGGTTTTTTTAACATGCTCAAGGCCAGTCCTTCGTTGATGGTTTTTTTTGCTCTGATATCCCCGGGATTACCTGTCAGTACCAGTATTCTTGCATCGGGGTCCATCAGTTTGATTTTAGAAGAGGATTCATATCCGTCCATGACCGGCATTTCCACATCCATAACAACTATATCCGGTTCGAATTTCTTGTATTTTTCAACGGCTTCCTTGCCGTTAAACGCTCTTTCTATCTCAAAACCACCGACAAGATTCAGTGATTCCATAATAAGTTCTGAAAGGGTTTTTTCATCATCTACGATGAGTACTTTTTTTAGTAGCATCTGGCTCTATACCTCTTGAAAATTCGTAAAATCATATTTTCAGTTCAATCTTAAGTCAATAAAAAACTACAATATCTTGTATTAATATTTTATTAATTAACATATATTGTATTGCTGACACATGTTCAGGTTGTTTTCTTTTTAAATATCAAATGGATATACTGTTTTTGAACAATTAGACAATGGATGCTTAATTATTAAGACAGGAATTTTGTCTTGACTAAAAAAGCTAATGCGGATAGTTATTTTTTTTAATTTTGGGGCACCGCAAATCAGCGGGTTTTTAATGGCATAATATTCATAGAAATATTAATTAACAAATATTAACGAAGTTTTTCAGGTCATTCATATACTATTGTTAATTTTAACTGTTTTACTGTCTGATATTTTTTACGTGGTTAAACATTTAAAGATGATCTGCAAAAATGAATATAATTAATTCGGAAAGTATGGCTACCAAATATATTATTGTTACCGGCGGAGTTTTATCAGGGCTTGGGAAGGGAATTGCAGCTGCATCAATAGGTCACCTCCTCTCAGCAAAATTAAAAATAATACCCATAAAATGTGACGGATACCTCAATGTCGATCCTGGGACGATGAATCCATATGAGCATGGAGAAGTGTTTGTTCTGGATGACGGCGGAGAGGTTGATATGGATTTCGGCCACTATGAGAGATTTCTGGGTGTAAACTGCAAGTCAAGCTGGAACCTTACCATGGGCAAGGTATTTGACATTGTGAGAAAAAAGGAGCGCAAAGGCGACTACCTTGGTAAAACAGTGCAGTATATCCCTCATGTTACGGATGTTATCAAAGATCATATCTTCAAAGTAGCCAAAGACGAGTCTGCAGATCTGGTAATAGTAGAGATAGGCGGAACGGTCGGTGATATTGAAAATGAACTTTTCCTTGAAGCAATGAGACAGATGAAAGAGGATGCCGGAAGGGAAAACACCGCCTATGTTCACCTTACCTATGTGCCTGTCCCCTACGGTGTTAATGAACAGAAGTCAAAACCCACCCAGCAGAGTGTTAATCTTCTCAAGCAGAGGGGCATATTCCCTGATATTATTATCGGCCGCGGACCCGAATACCTTACAAAGGAAGTAAAAGGCAAGATATCAAATTTTTGTGATGTAGACCCGGAAGCTGTAATCACGGGTCTTGATGTTGAAGATATATATGAAATTCCGATAGTGTTTGAAGAAGAAGGTCTTCCTGGTATACTCCACAAAAAACTCAATATCTACAGTCCGCCAGACTTAAGAAAGTGGAGACAGCTTGTAAACAATCTTAAGGAACCTAAAAAGAATATCACTGTTGCCATGTGCGGCAAGTATACAAAACTTGAAGATTCATATGCATCAATAATCGAGTCATTCAACCACTGCTGTGCACATCTTGAGTGCAAGATAAACCTTAAGTGGATTGAAACAACAGACCTTGCAGATACATCCTTTATGAATGAAGTGGACGGTATTGTCGTGCCCGGCGGATTCGGGTCAAGGGGCGCTGAAGGCAAGATAGAAGCAATAAGAGTTGCCCGCGAAAAGAATATTCCTTTCCTTGGTCTTTGTCTCGGTCTTCATATGGCAGTTATCGAGTTTTCAAGAAATGTGTGCGGTCTTGAAGGTGCTGATTCCACAGAGATGAATCCCAATACTCCTCATCCGGTTATAGACATACTTCCTGAGCAGAAAAAAATTACGGAAAAGGGCGGTACAATGAGACTTGGCGCCTACACAGCAGTACTCAAGGACGGCACTCTCACCAAGTCTCTTTATGGGACGGATGAAGCATCAGAAAGGCATCGTCACAGGTATGAAGTGAATCCGGAATATCACAGCCTTTTAACTGAAAAAGGCATGGTTTTTTCCGGTTCTTCCCAGGACGGAAGGCTTGTGGAATTTATCGAGCTTAAAGATCACAAGTTCTTTGTTGCGACCCAGGCTCATCCGGAGCTGAAATCCAGAATGGAAAAACCGGCTCCGCTGTTCTATGGCTTTATCAAGGCATGCCTTGGGTGATTCAGATTGGAAAACTGTTTAAGCAAAGTTTTCTTTTTTCTGAACACTCAGCATCCTGACGGCGGCCTTTCGGATAAACTCAGCCCCAAAGCCTGTGCTTCATTTTGCAATACACGCAGACTGCCTTGTTTGAATCTACGGGAAAGGTAGTAAAATGAATAAGGTATACAGGGTTGTGTTTACAGGCCTGCAGCAGACAGAAGAATACTTTAAAAGCCGTATCTCCATGCTTGGAGTATCCCCCGACCATGCCGATAAAATATTAAAAAAGGCACCTGTTGTTTTAAAGGAAGACAAATCTCTTGAATACATCAGAAAATATGCAAAGGCCATTACCGGTGCCGGGGGAAATGTAAGCATCCGATCATTCATATACTCAAAACCCGAAGAAAAAAATACATTCACCATTCCCGGTATGTCTGCCTTTACCCAGTGTTCAAGGTGCGGGCACAGGCAGCCGAAAAAAGTCCGGTGTGTTCGGTGCGGTCTTCATTTTAACGGACCGGCTGAAGGGTAGATGTTTTTTTAAGGCAGAATAATGACTGAAGTGGTGAACCTGGATGATGCCCGGCTTGAATTGAAAATAAAAAAAGGGTTTAAAAACTGGATGTCCCGGTTTGATGGTGATTTTGGAATTTCAACCAGAATCAGTGACTTTAAAAACAGGGACCTTGCATTCTTTGCTGACGGGGATAAGGAAAGCGCATTTTATGTTTACGGCCTTATCATAAACATAAATTACAGCGGCTCCGGATTACTGTTTGATGAGCTTGCGCCTTTGGATAAAATAGCTGTAATAGATATTCAGCTTTTTCTCCTGGACAGAATAAGATATGAATACATGAAAAGACTGGGATGGATTGACTGCTACCCCGGTGAGGAATACACGTTAGCTGAACTTATTCTTGATTTCAATGATCTTGCCCCCGGCATTCAGGCAACACCTCCCGAGCTTAGTAACAGCCACCCGGACTACCCGGAATATATGAAAAAAAATATTTATGAAAAAGAAGAAACGATCAGAAAGCTGGTACCCGAGGCATTAAACAGAGTTCTGCCGTAAAGGTGATAAAGATATTAACCCGAATAATTTATTTAAGGTGGTCATATTATGGAAGAATACAAACAAAGACTCGCTAAGCTGCTTGCCGAGACAGGCTCGCTTTTTTTTGATAACAACCTTGTGCTGAAAGATACCCGGCCGACTCCCTACTTTGTTAATTTCGGAATGTTCCGGACCGGCAGACTGAGCCGGGAACTTGGATCACTGTTTGCAGACATGATAACTGAAACAGGTCTTATTGAAAAAACGGATATAATCCTAGGTCCTTCATACAAGGGAAGCGCCATAGCTCTTTCAACGGCAATAGGTCTGTACGAAAAATACGGGAATGATCTTCTTTTTGAGTACGACAGGAAGGAAGTTAAAACTCATGGAGAGGGAAGTACATCAAAGAGCCTCATGGTAAACAGAACGCTTTTTGACGGCTGCAGAATTTTTATTGTTGATGATGTAACTACAACCATGGGAACAAAGTATGAGCTTATAAGCCGCCTTAATGATGAGGCTGATTCACAGGGAATAAAAATCAATATCAGCGGAATCGGAATTGCCATAGACAGGGAGCAGAGCACTGCAGTATATGGCGAAGACGGTAAATACATCCCGGATGTAAAGGGAGAAAATACAATACAGATTTTTACTCAAAAGACAGGCATACCGGTAAGCTCCATAGCCGGAATAAAAGAAGTGGTTCAGTATCTGTATGAAGAGAAGATCCCGGTTACTGTCTGCGGCAGCAGGCAGGCAATGGATGAGGAAACAAAAGCAGCCTTTGACAGCTACCTTGAAACCTACGGGAACTAATAAAACAGGAAGGTGAGAAGGTTAGAAGATAAGAAGTTCAGATGTTGAAAAAGCTGACCTTCTTAACTTCTAATCTTCTGCTTTTAAACTTCCCCGGATTCAACAAGTCTTGCAAAATGCTCAAAGGATCTGTCGTATGTAGATTCCGCTGATCTGGAAAAGCAGCAGCCAGGAAGCTGCCTCATGCGCAGGTGGTAGGCTATACAGTCGCAGCATACGCCTTGTTTATTGCATGTGCTGTATGTACATGTGCATTTCTCAAGATTTTTTTCTTTTTTACATTCCATAAATTATTCCTCTTTCGCCCTTTTCTTTGCTTCTTCAATTATCTCCAGCAAAGACTGAACCTTTGTCTGTCCCTTCCGGGTGAATGCTTTTTCCCACTCTTCATCACTCAGTCTCTCCCTTAAGTAAGCCTCAACCGGAAAGTACTGGAACCAGCAGTCCAGAGTTTTAAAACATGGAATTCCGCTGTTTTCGGTGAGGCAGTATGAAAATTTAATTGCATGTCCAAGTCTCGGACATCGAATGGAATAATCATCTACCTCTGTTTTGCTGTCATCTGTCATTTCTTATTCCTGATTAAAAATAAAAACTGTGTCTATTGCTCGTAGTATTTAACATGTTTTAATGGCAGTCTTCTGATTCTTCTTCTCTACTGTCTTCAAGTTTTCTTTCGGCTCTTTTCCTGAAGGTGATTTTTATATAGGCAGCAGTCAGTGATAAAGCACCAAATAAAAACAGAACCTCATAAAGATGATTGATCAAGAGAATCAGCCATGTCCCTTTTTTATTCATGGCACTATACCAGTTTTTTTCAAGTTCATCAAAGGAGATAAAGAGCGAGCTGTAAACAGCGCTGTCAATGTTATTACCGTTCTTCAGGCTTGTAAGCAGAGCGTGCACAGTGTCCGGTCCATGTTCGTTTACTATGTATTCCACAAGGCTTTTGCTTTGTGCATAGGCAAGCATAAGCGCTTCATTGTCGGCAGGAAAAGTGTTGCTGAGATATCTGAAAGGGATCTGTCTGCCGGTAACTATGGCCCTGTCCACACGGCTGTAGTCTTCAATAGCAATATCGGCAAAGCCGTCGCCTGCCCATTGTGATATGCCTTCATCCAGCCATTTTGGGAAATTTGATTTTGTGATGTACCTGTGAAGCAGGAGATGACACAGTTCATGTTTTAGCAGTGATGAAAAAGAGGAGGGGTTTAACAGCACCTTAGAGTAATCTATAACAATAAGGTTTTCCCTGGGGACTGCGAAGCCGATAACAAGCGGATGTCCTGACATCTGTAAAAAACGATCATGATTTTTAACAAGGTACAGGGTTGGTTTGAAGTCTATTTCCCAGCCGATTATTTTTTGAAGACTTTCCTTTATTGCAGGATAGCGCCGGCCTGCAGCGTCAGCGGCTTTGTCCAGGCCGTCATCAAACAGTACTGTAACGTGGTTTGTGCTGATGCTGTTCAGCTCTTCGGCATAGTGTATTCCCGGTAACAGCAAAAGAACTATAAGAAGGAAATAAAATTTTTTCATGGTATGAGTACCAAAAGAAAAACCCCCGCAGGAAAAAATCACCTGAGGGGGTTTCGGTGTGTAAATAGAAGACAGTATTACTTTACAGCGTCTTTGAGACCTTTACCTGCAACAAACTTTGGTACTTTTTTGGCTTTGATTTTAATCTCTTCGCCGGTCTGTGGGTTTCTACCCTTTCTTGCTTTCCTCTTGTCTACCTTAAATGTACCGAACCCCACCAGAGTAACTGTGTCTTTCTTTTTGAGAGCCTTTGTAATTGAGTCAAATACACAGTCTACTGCGGCCTGGGCCTCTTTTTTTGTAGCAACAACTTTTGCTACCTCGCTAACCAGATCACCCTTGTTCATGTTGTCCTCCTTTCAAAAATGGTATGATATAAAAATCGAAAGTATAAGGGACAATAAAGCAATGAAAATCAAATATCAAGTATAAAATATAATGAAAATCATTTTTTTCCGCGCTATTCCTACCTTTCCGCGTTTTTAATGTGTATGAATTAGTAAATACGGCTGCTTTGATGATATAATTTTAGTAAAACTAAATACCCTTGCAGAAGGCCGGATTGACTATGCCTTCATGCTGTGCTATTTGCGACAGATTCAGTACCCTGATATTTGAGCATAATAATAATTGCAGGTATTTATGGACTGCCCCGCTTATAGCCGCGGGGTACAGCTATTGACTGACTCTATCTAACCCGGCAGGCGACTGGGCATTACGCCTTGAGCTTTAAAAGTAAACAGGTGCCATATGGATATGTTTTATGCATTAAAAAAGAAAGAAGCACTGATAGCCCGGCTTGAAAAACTTCCTTCTTTACTGATAGCCTTTTCCGGAGGCGTTGACAGTACCTTCCTTTTAGCGGTGGCAGTGGAGGCTTTACCCGGAAGGGTTACGGCCGCAACGGCAAGCTCCTTTATTCATCCTCCTGATGATAAAAAAAGATCCGTAGAATATACCAGGACTAATGGTATAGAACACATTGTTTTTAAAACGGATGAAATAAGCATACCCGGGTTTAAGGAGAATTTACCTGACAGATGTTATCACTGTAAAAAGGCCCTGTGCGCAAGCCTCAGAGAAATAGCCGAAGACAGGGGAACAGGACATATTGCCCATGCTATAAATACTGATGATCTTGGTGATTACCGGCCGGGTATAAAAGCGGCAGAAGAAGCAGGGCTTATCGCTCCTCTTGTTGATGCAGGTCTCAGCAAAGATGAAATAAGATATCTGTCAAAAAAAATGGGGCTTATCACATGGGATAAACCTTCCATGGCGTGTCTTGCCTCAAGGATCCCATACGGCAGTGAGATTACAATAGAAAAAATATCAATGATTGAGAGAGGCGAGAAGATACTTGCAGATGAAGGTTTCAGACAGTACAGGGTAAGGCATCATGATACAACTGCCAGAATAGAAGTTGAAGAGAACGAAATCTACAGGCTTTTTGATAGAAAATTAAAAGGTAAACTCATCCTGGCATTTAAAGAGATCGGCTTTAAACACCTGGCCGTTGACCTTGAGGGTTTCAGATCAGGCAGTATGAACAGGGTACTTGATCTGTAAGCATTTACAGTTAAGTAAACCGGTCATACAATTACAACAGCCAATTAATTTAATTCAGATACTTCTGCTGCCCGGATAACAATAGCTGTTATAACTGTACCGGTAATCTGGAGAAACATTATTTTATACAAGATTTCAGGAATTATTTTTTTTGTGAGAAAAAACAAATTTATCAATTGCTGATAATTAATATTTCCAAAACCAGAGTAATGCCCAATTTACTAAATTCCGGCAAAGAATGAAGCGTTTTTATATTGCCGCACCTTCTCCTTTACTTACCCATTCCCTGAGGCTTTCCTTCTCAAATCTCCATTTGTTCAAAACTTTTTTACCGGGTATTTTTCCGTCCTTTACAAGCTTGTAGATAGATCTTTTTCCTATCTGCAGATAGGCTGCTGCTTCCTCTATAGTTAAAATCTCTTTTTCCGTTGTCATCATCATTCTCCTTGTAATGCTTTTATAAATAAGGACAAAAAGTAATTTTTGCATAATTTATGCCATAAAAGTGGCAGGTATAGCTGGTATTTGTATATTCTAAGTATATATCGGCATTATAATTTTGGAGTTTATAAAAATATTCATTTTATGCGTTAATAATGGTTTTATTCATGTTTATTTAATAAATTACAGGCCTTTATTCATTTGCTGATATTCAAATATTTCATCTGATATTCCTTAAAAAGACTGATATTTGTTGAATATTTTGACTGTGCGTCAAAACAGGACCGGGTGAATTGTCTTTCTTCATTGACCAAACGGATCAGTATATCTATTATTCAGCCCATGAATTTGAAACAATCCGCAATAGAAAAAATTCTTGGTGAGGACGGTCTTTTATCCCGTTCTTTAAAGGATTTTGAATACCGTCCGGCGCAGGTGCACATGGCCTCACTCATTGACGATGCCCTTAATGATGACCGCCAGGTAATAATAGAGGCAGGTACAGGTGTCGGTAAAACCATGGGATATCTTGTGCCTGTAATAGTAAGCGGTAAAAAAACCGTCATATCAACAGGTACCAGAAACCTTCAGGAACAGATTTTCTTCAAGGACCTTCCCGTAATTACAAAGGCCATGGGTGTAAAAATAAACACTCTCCTTATGAAGGGAAGAACGAACTATATTTGCCTTAACAGGTACCACCAGAACTTTGACAGTATTTCATTTTTAAAGCCTGAGACGGCGATACAGAGAAAGCGTATTGATTCATGGCTCAATAAAACTGCTACAGGTGACCGGGCCGAGCTTGTATGGCTTGGTGATGATGACGATACGTGGGATCTTGTTTCTTCCTCTTCCGACAGGTGCAAAGGGCACGACTGCCCCCACAGGGATGACTGCTTTATAACCCGCCTTAGAAGATATGCTGCAAAGGCTGATATAATAATAGTAAATCATCATCTGTTTTTTGCAGACCTCATGCTCAAGTCCGACGGCTTTGGAGAGGTTATTCCAAGGTTTGAAGCTGCAGTGTTTGATGAAGCGCACAAGGTGGAAGAGATAGCTACAGCATACTTTGGCGCAGGTGTAAGCAGCGGCCAGCTGCTGGACCTTGCTAAAGATGCACAGAAGGAGGCAGAGGAAGAAAAACTGCCTGATGGAGATAAACTGACCCTGAGCCTGACGCAGATAAGGACAGGCGTGGTTCAGCTTAATGCCATGTTTTCGGGAGAGCCGGACAAGGGAAGAATCGATATAGAAGAAAAGGAAGAAGGGTATAAGGAAGCCCTCGATCATATAAAACAGGGCCTGAGATATATTGAAAGAGCATTTGAAAACTCCCTTGCAATGAGAGCCCAGGAACTTGAAAACAGTATTGATATGATTTTCAATAAAGGAAAGGGTGACTGGCTTGAATGGTATGAAAAAAGAAAAAGAGGTATTGCCTTTCATGCCTCGCCTCTTGATGTTGCCCAAAACATGAGGGAGCAGCTTTACTCAAGAGTAAAGTCAATCATCTTTACATCAGCAACCCTTTCCGTTAATGGAACATTCGATTACATAAGGTCAAGACTCGGCATCCGTGAAGATGCGGTAGATACCATATGCCCGTCACATTTTAATTTTGAGGAACAGGCCATACTCTACATTCCGGATGATATGCCCCTTCCTAACAGTAAAGATTTTGTGCCTGCTATCACAGAGCGCATAGCAGATATTTTAAGGCTTACTTCGGGGCGCGCCCTTGTGCTCTTTACAAGCTACTATAATCTTAACTCCGTTTATGCCGCCCTGAAGGATGTTCTTCCCTATAAGATATTCAGACAGGGGGAAGCCCCGAGAACTGTCCTGCTTGAAAAGTTCAGGGATGATACACATTCCGTTCTGCTTGCTACCGGGTCTTTCTGGCAGGGGGTTGATGTGCCGGGAGAAACATTAAGCTGTCTTATAATTGACAAGCTCCCATTTGATTCTCCGGGTGATCCCCTTGTGGCGGCAAAGATTGATGTGATAAGCAAAAGAGAGGGGAACCCATTTATGGAGTACCAGGTTCCTTCCGCCATAATAACATTTAAGCAGGGGCTTGGAAGGCTCATAAGAAAGAGCAGTGACAGGGGCATACTTGCAGTGCTGGACAAACGTATTATAAAAAGCAGCTACGGCCGTTTTTTTGTCAGCAGTCTGCCGGATATGAAAAAGAGCCGCAGGCTTCCAGACCTGCAGGGTTTCATTGATAAGGAGTAGATATTTTGAAAGTTAAACCATGGAAGATTACATCAAGTAAAAAGGACAGGTCCTTTAAAATATTTGACCTGCGCATTGACAGAGCATTATCACCCAGGACAGGGCAGGAGCATGATTTTTTTGTGTTTGAGTCAAATGAATGGGTAAACATAATTCCCGTAACCAGGGATAAGGAAGTTGTGCTTATAAAGCAGTACAGGCACGGTGTGAGTGATATTGTACTGGAAATTCCGGGCGGCATTGTAGAGAATAACGATACACCTCTTGAAGCTGCAGTAAGAGAGCTTAAGGAAGAGACAGGGTACAGCCCCAAGGAGATGGTATACCTTGGTATGGCCCATGCAAATCCCGCCTTTTTAAACAACAGGTGTCATTCATATCTTGCGCTGGATGTATACCCTGATGGCCTCCAGGAGCTTGATGACAAGGAAGATATTGAAGTTCTCCTTAAGCCCCTGGCGGAAATTCCGGAACTGATAAAAAGCGGCGAGATATCACATTCTCTGATACTGGCCGCCTTTTACAGGTTTTATCTGGAGTACGATTATAAAGGCTAGCACCCGTCTTCCATCTTATCCAGAAGCTTAAGAAGGAATGCAAGGGGAAAGCCTGCAATTATCAGGATGCCTGTTATGGTAAACCCTGCGCCTATTGAGTATATTTCGCCCATATAACCCAGGGCCTGGGGCAGGAGTCCTCCGCCAAGTACAAGAGCTGTCGGTGTAGCCCAGGAAGTTGCAAGGCTCCTGTAATCCGGCTGTACAATCCTTGAAAGGGCTGCAAAGCCGGGCGGAAAATAACAGGCAATAAACGCAGGCTGAAGGAAGACCATAAGTTTAAGCCATGGTCCGGTGCATATTCCCAGGAGGGCTGTAACAATACCGGAAACAAGCAGGAATACCCCTATTGCCTTTTTTTCTCCTACTTTATCCGTTACCCATCCGGAAAAAAATGTCATAAAAAAAGCGGATATCTGAGATGTCCCTACAATGGTGTTGGCAGCTTCTGCATCCATGCCTCTTTCTGTAACAAGGTAGAGCGGCATCATTGCATAAACACCCACCTGCCCTCCCATTCCAAGTGCAAAAAGTACGATCAGAAGCCAGAAGGATCTCCGGGACAAAATATACCGCGCAAGAGAAAACTTTGGGGCATCTCCGGGAAATTCTCCAACCTTTGCAATAAAAAGCAGGGTAAGTGCAACAAGAAAAACAAAAACAGCCATTCCTCCCATAAGGTAACGCCATGAAAACCACTGCAGAACAAATACGGTAAGCAGGGGACCTAATATAAGACTCGATGGAGGTGCAAGCTGCTGAACAGCAAGGGCCTTTCCCCAGTCCGGTCGGCTTACAATGGCCGTGATTATTGCGGTAACCGACGGCAGGTTAAGTCCTGCAGCAATGCCAAGTACCAGCATCGCCAGACGGATTGTACCAAGAGAGGTGAACATAACGCAGATGAAAAGGGCTATTGCTACACAGAATATGGAAAGTGTAAGTGTTCCCTTGTGATTGATGCGTGATGATACAAAGCCGGAAAAAAATGATCCGAAAAATACTCCGAATGAACTTATTAAAAATATGGAACCTGCCTGAGCCGAGGTTATATTCAGATCGCCGCTTATTTTTGGAAGAAGCGGTGAAAAGATAAACCGGCTGATAAAGGTTATAAAAAATATCAGGGTCAGGTACAGAATACTCCAGAACATTGATTGAAATGTTTCAGGTACAGGACAGGATTTATCGGACATAAAACCTCCGTTGATTTTAGCTGTATAGGAATTTTATTAGTTTATCTATTAATATAAATAAAATGGAATATTTTGCAAGGTGCGGAATTTCAGGAAGGATATTTATCAAGGCGGTGCAGTAAGATGAACAGCAGGCTATACCCTCCTGTGCCTATTGCCTGTCAATCTCATATCTAACGGCATTTGCAAGTTTTTCAAGTGAGTAGGGCTTTTTAACATATTCACCGGCACCAAGCTTCTGGATTTCTTTGACACGGCTGGAGAGAGAAAAACCGCTTGCAATAATTGCCTTCTGGTCCGGCCTTATTTTTAAAATACGCTGGTATGTCTCAAGTCCGTCAATATCAGGCTCCATGATCATGTCCAGTATTAAAAGATCATACTTGTTTTTTCTGCATAATTTAACTGCTGTATTACCGTTTTCTGCCGTATAAACATTATATCCCAGTTTGTTAAGCATTGCGGCGGCGATCTCACGCTGTTCAGGAACATCATCCACAACGAGGATACTCTCACCCTTCCCGCCAAGCATATCAATAGAGGCCTGTTCCTCTCTCTGATCCAATTCTTTTCTAAAGGCAGGAAAGTAGAGCGTAAACTTTGTTCCATTATCTTCTTCGCTGTGGACATCAATATATCCGTTGTGGTCTTTGACTGTTCCCCAGACAACCGCCATTCCAAGACCTGTCCCGCTTCTGCCCATTACCTTCTTTGTAAAAAACGGTTCAAAAATTCTTCCAAGATCATCTATAGATATGCCGACACCCGAATCTTCAACGGTTAAAGTAACGTAATCGCCTTCTTTAACATTCTCATAACCTTTGATAAGGTAATCAACATACCTGTTCTCGGTTGCAATTTTTATATTACCTCCATCGGGCATTGCTTCGGCGGCATTTGAAACAAGGTTCATTACTGTTTTTGACAGGTGGAGAGCTGATCCCTTTATGTTAAACAGGTCACTGTCAAGCTCTGTGGTGATGCTTGCCTTAGAATGAAAGTCTTTAAGGTTTTCCATCTCAGGACTGTTTAAAAAATCTTTAATTACACTGTTTAATTCAACAATCTCTTTATTAGGTACAGCTCTTCGTGCAAGGGTAAGAAGGTCCTGAACAATCGCACTGGCTTTTTCCCCGGATTTTTTTATGGTTAATAACGGTTTTTTCAGATGGCTGTCATCAGGAATATCCATCAGTAAAAGATCGGGATAACTTAAAATGCCTGATAATATATTGTTCAGATCATGGGCTACACCGCCTGCAAGAGTTCCTATAGCCTCCATCTGACGGGATCGCTGAAGCTGGGCTTCAAGTTCTTTCTTTTCTTCTTCATCACGCTTCTGCTGTGTTATATCCTTCATGGTGCCGATATAGGCCGGCGTGTTCTGATATTGAAAGGTTGAAGCATTCACGCGGACAATTACTCTTGTCTCGCCGTCTTTGTGAAGAAGGTTCAGATCATATTCTCTTTTGAGAGAGCTTTTTATTACCATTTCATGTGCAGTCGCATGATCCTCCGGGGCAATAAACACTTCAATTTTTTTCCCTATGATTTCTTCAGGTTTATATCCAATCATTTTTGCCATTGCATCATTTACAAACTCGACACTGCCTTCACGATGGATGAATACTCCGTCCTGAATGTTTTCAATAAGCAGCCTGTATTTCTCTTCTGATTCCTTTACAGCCTCTTCTGCCAGTGCCTTTTCGGTAATGTCTATATATACCATAAGAAATTTACCGTCAGACAGCTTTACCCTGTGAAAATATATTGTCTTCTCTGTACCGTCTTTGCAGGTTACAACAATTTCTTCAGGTCTTGCTGCCCTGCTGTCAGAATAGCGGTCCGGACCATCTGACCAGATGGTGTCGATACGATTCCGATAGGCTGCATCAGGGTATGCCTTTTTAAGCCATGCGTTTCTGTCAGGAATATCTTCTATGGTGTAGCCGAATATATCGGTAAAGGTGGGGTTGATATATTCAAATCTGTTATTGGGGAGTATTGTGGAAAAACCGACAGGCAGCTCCTCTGTAAATTTTCTGAACTTTGCTTCACTTTTACGCAGTTCGGATTCTGTTTTTCTTCTTTCTGAAAATTCCCGTTCGATACTTTCTATCATCTGGTTCGTGATCTTTTTTAGTGCTGTGATCAGTTCGACATCTGATTCTCCTGATACTCTTGCACTCATATCTCCCTTTGACACGCGGTGCAGAACATCAAAATGTTCAGCAAGCCCTATTGCAAACTCGTGAGAAAGATCAACAATTTCGCCAAGGTTTCTGGCTGTTTCATTAACGGCATGCTTTAATTTATTAATCTGGGGAATATCGGAAGACTCATTTAAACGTACTGTCGGATCGCCTTTGGCGATTTCTTTAAGTGCCTTCAATACCTGAGACAGTCCGTCTTCAAGTTCTTTTGGGTTACTGTAAGTTTTTTCCTGACATTTGATCTGATTATCAGACATTGATACTATCCTGTTTAATTAAATATCCCCGAATTAATACCTGCAATTATCAAAACTGTATCTGTATTCTTTTTCTGTTATCGCCTTCGTCCTCAACAGAAAGACAGATTTTATTCAGTCGTTTGCACCATGCACGGATGTCCTTTTCAAAAGTAGGGCAGTCTCCGAGTACTTCCAGAATATCACCCGGTTTCATATCAGGAGCCTTAACCGCAATTTTCAGCACAGGCTGAGGACATTTGATACCAAGTGTGTCGAGTCTTACAAAACCCATTAAATCTCCTTGAATATATATTTTACTTCAAATAATACTATCGACAAATTACGCTATCTCATAAAATCAGCAGATTCATAAAAATAACAGGAAGAGAAGAGTAGTTAATGCGTAGAACAGGCCATACAGGGATCATATGCCCTGAAGACCATTTCGAGTTTATTTAATGTATTTTCATCAGAAAGTCCATTTTTAAAAAGCTCCCTGCCGGCTTTGGTCAGAGAATACTGAATAGACGCTCCGTTGTTTTGTGTCGCTACAATCAGATTGATTTTACCGGCTATGCCGTTTCTATCCCCTTCATAATCATGTATAAGGATTCCTCTTGGCGCCTCACAAACTCCAGCGCCCCTCTCACGGTTTATTCTGCCGGGAATATTACGTATGTTTTTATCCGAAAGACAGGGTGAGGAGGTTAACCTGACCATGTTTTCAGCCGCATATAAAATTTCAATCAGTCTTGCCCAGTGATAGGCAAATGTCGCATGAACAGGATATCCCTTAAAATAATCTTTCATACGGAGATATTCTTTATGGGCCAGCGGTGTAGAAAAACCGGATGACACATTAAATCTTGCCAGAGGACCGACTCTGTAAATACCGCTAAACTCTTCGTATTCGATGCCCTTCCAGCCTACTTTTTTTAAAAAAGTATATTTCATAAAGCTCCCGGGATCATTTTGTTCTGAAATGTGTTCCAGGTATTCATTTGGGGAAAACCGGCAGAATTCTTTTCCTTTTGAATCTATAACTTTAATTATGCCGTCATAAAAATTAACCCTGTCAGATTCATCCACCATGCCCATATAATAGGTTTTACTTTTCATGCATTCCTGATCAAGCAGAGAGATAAAAACGGGATTTTTAAGAATACGTTCATGGAACAGATCAAGGGTCTCCAGCGCAAAATCAAGGGCTTCTTTTGAGATGCCGCAAAACCGAAGCCTGTCTTTTTCTGATACCGGTTTTGAAACACCTCCCGGAAGGCCGCACACAGGATACAGTGCACTTCCGCTTATATCAGAGTGCATATCCCTTACTTTTTTTCTGATTTTTAGTATTCTGCCTCCGGTTTCTTTTCCCAGTTTTTCTATCACTTTAAAGATATTTCTATCTGCAGCCGGGGTGTCAGGATCAAGAAACAGGTCAGGCCCGCCAAGGTAATAGAAATGAAGGAGATGGTCTTCATAGATGAATATATTATGGATCAGCTCTCTGATACTTCTCGCAGCCGGCGGAGGTGAAACATTAAACATGTCATCAAGGGCTTTTACGCCTGCAATATGATGCGCTGTAGGGCATACTCCGCATATTTTCTGGGTAAGCGTGGGGAGCTCTTCTACTGCACGCCCTTCACAGAATTTTTCAAACCCCCTGAAATCCGGAATATTAAGGTATGCTGCTTTAAAGACGCCGTTATCATCATACTCAATCTTTATATTCCCGTGGCCTTCAAGCCGGGTTATCGGGTCTATTTTTATTATCCTGCTCATATATTAATCCCGGTATCCCTGTTTTTTAATAATAGAGGACGTAAGAGAGTATCTGTAAAAAAGACCTGCAGGGTCAGGTATTTGATCGATAACAGAGGTGATTTTTTTTATGTCATTTTCATCTATCAATGATGAAAGCATAGATACTGCTTTTGCTCCGTAATCGGAAACATTATCAAGAGGGCCGAAACATCCCCTGCAGGGCATGTTAGCCTTTATGCACTGAGAAAAACAGCCGCCTCTTGTAACCGGGCCCATACATATCAGACCCTGATCAAGAAAACAGCGGTCAGGAGAATAATCTGCTGTCTGGACCCGCCGGATTTTTTTCAGGTCAATTTTATCAGGCCTGGTATCAGTTAAAGGGCATGTACTGCAGAGAGCTTTTTTTTCGCCGAATACGGTTCCTTTTTGGGGCAGTTCACCGGCGATAAAAGAAAGCAGGGCCGATTTAATCAGCTCCGGAGGGGTAGGGCAGCCCGGAAGATAATAATCTGTATCAATAATTTGAGATAATGCATAAGGCCTTTCGGTAAGCTGCTGCGGATCCGGGGCCGGATCCCGGGTTGTTTTATTATCTGCAAGCGAAGGGGCTTCTTCATATGCCTTTTTAACAAGTGATTCACTGCTGTAAAAGCCTGATAATCCAGGAACACCGCCCAGGTGAGCGCAACTGCCGTGGGCAGTAACTGTTTTTGATTTACGTCTTAAAAGCCTCGCCATCTTCACATGATCAAGGGTTCTTACTGTTCCGTTTATAAAGGAAAAATCAATATGGTTATCCGGCATATCTTTAAGCGCATCATACTTGATATCAGCTGCAATGGGCCAGAAAAGGATATCTGCCTTGTCAATCAGATCAAGCAGGTATTCTCCCAGGTCAAGAATTGATTCCTCACATCCCCCGCACCCTGCAAGCCAGTACATGGCAATTTTTATTTTAGGCGATTTTTTCAAAAAAAATTAAACCTCGCAGGACAAGGGTTCAAGTAATGAAACAGTATTATTAAAATCATTGATGATTCTTAAAAGACCTTCAGGATCATCGGCCTTTACACCTTCAAACCTTAAACGCACAGGTTCTATATTTAAAGACTTTAAAACAGTGCTTAAAATCATAACACGCTTGGCTGTCTGGAGATTACCTGTTTTATAATGGCAGCTTCCCTCAATGCATCCTGCAATAAGCACACCGTCTGCCCCTTTTTTAAATGCTTCAAGAATAAATTCAGGATCAACCCTGCCGCTGCACATTACGCGGACAGTTTTGATGTTTGACGGGATATTCAGCCTGGCGCGCCCTGCATTGTCTGCTGCTGCATATGCGCACCACTGACAGAAAAAAGCCACTATCTCAGGGTTTGGATTCATTACTTCTCCTGAACCTGCTTTAAATTCTTTTTTTCAAGCAGACCCTTAAGCTCAGAATAAATTGCCCTGTCGGAATAATATGGGGCCATGGCAGCGCCGCCGGGACAGGCTGCAGCACATATTCCGCACGCCGTGCATAAAAGAGGGTTTACTGCCGAAACGTGCAGCTCTTTATTATATGAGATTGCCCCGAACTCACAGACATTCATGCATGTCCTGCAGCCTGAACACAAGTCTTCATCAATTTGAACCGCAGCAGGTTCAAGTAAAAGCATTCTGCCGGGCACAAGTTCCTTTAATATGCATGATGCTGCGGCCTGACCGCTTGTTACTGCTCCGGGTATATTCATAGGTTCCTGCCCGCAGCCGGCAGTATAGATACCCTCGCGTTTTGTTTTTACTGGTGAGCCAGTAATAAAAGGCTGATCATAGAAACCGTCGTTATTACGGCCAACTTCAAACAGGGTGGCAGCCTGCTCCGAACTCTGCGCTCCGATCATTGCCGGGGCAAGTACAGCCATGTCTGTTATAAAGCTGTGCTCTTCACCTTTATCATCTTTATAATTAACTTTTATACTGTCACCGACTTTATTGATATCAACATTTCCAGGTGCAGATATTCTGTGGAATTCATGATTTTTACTCTCTTCTGCCCTGAAGAGCATGCTGTTAAGCTGTTTGCCGGGCAGACAGAAATCGCTGAAGATCTGTTTTGTTTTTATTTCGGGATATTTTTCATGAATGTAAAGGATGTATTTTAACATATAAGAACAGCAGATACCTGAACAGTAATTTTTATATTTCCTGCTTCTGGAGCCTGCACAGTGGATAAATGTGATATTTTCGGGCTTTTTAGCCGAGGCAGTTACAAGCCTGCCTGCTGTGGGGCCGTTCTGTTCAATGAGCCTTTCAAACTCCATTGATGTATATATGTCAGGGATTTTTTTATATGCGTATTCAGGGGCTTCCGATGGATCAAAAAGGTCGAAACCTGTAGCAAGAATAACTGCGCCTGCATTAAGCTCTATCAATTCATCAGCCTGTTCATATTCAACAGCATCAAATGGGCATATGTCTCTGCATGCAGTACATGATCCGTTTTTAATATGTCCGCAGTGCTTTCCGTCTATTGCATATATGCTGGGAAGACTGCCGATATGGGGAATATACACAGCCTTTCGATCATTAAGTTTCATGTTGAATTCATCAGGCACAGTTACAGGACATGATTCAACACAGGCTCCGCACCCGAGACATTTATCTTCATTTATATACCGTGCATTCTTTTTAATTGTGACAGTAAAGTTTCCGTATGCCCCTAAAACGGAAGTTACCTCACTCATTGTGTAGAGAGTAATGTTATCGTTGTTAATGACTTCATTCAGTACAGGAGAAATTTCACAGGCGGCACATGTTGTTCCGGGAAACCAGTCTTCATAAGCAGCAGCATGACCTCCCAGGACAGGTGATTTTTCAATGAGGTATACTTTTCTGTTTTCCTGGGAAAGGCTTAATGCAGCGCTTATACCGGCCATTCCCCCCCCCACAACAAGCACGTCCGTATTGCATTCAACATACTTTTCTTCAAGGGGTTTGTGTGTTTTTACTCTTGCAACGGCAGCATTGATAAGGGCTTCTGCCTTTAAAGTTGCAAGCTGATAGTCGCCTGTTACCCATGCAACCTGTTCACGCAAGTTTACAATCTGAAGAAAGCCGTAATTGAGGCCGGCTTTTTTCAGTGCATTTTTAAATGTTTTTTCATGTTCATTGGGCGAACACGCACCAATTACAATACGGTCCAGCCTGTTATCAATAATTTCGCGGGCAATAAACTCCTGCCCGTTTTCTGAGCAGAGCAGATTGAAAGATTTTGCAGCAGCAACAGTATCAAGCCCTGCTGCAGTATTTACCAGACACTCTATATCCATTGCCTCTTTAAGATTGGGGCCGCATTCACAGATGAATACTCCTGTACGAAGAGAGCTGTTGTTGTTTTTAGTAGTTATATCTGTCGCCATATTTAAAGTTTGAATTATTGATCAAATATTTAAAAAACTTACTATATCATTTATTTTTATCATGCTGAATAATTCATTTTTTCAAATTCTCACAAAATATTCTGATCACATACAGCAATTAAAAACAGGAACCTGCGGCAGATAGGTCAAAAGGAAAATCATTTTAAATATTTTTAAAACCATTTTAATATTTCCCGGTCTCTTGCAGATTTATTAAGCATAGAGGCGATCTCTCTGTATGGGGTGTGGTATAAGAAATCCCCGGATTATTATACTTAAATGACATGCCTTCCTGTCATTGGTATCAGGTTTTGATTTTTTTGGCCGGGCAGTTAATCCAGTCCCAATTCCTTTTGAAGTTCTTCTATCCTTTTGCGGATTTCATCAAGCTTTTCTCCTTCCTGAACATCTTTTTCCAGTTGTATCTTTAAAGAGAGAAGTTCCATAGTTTTCCTGTGTTCGCTGCAGTCTATTTTCATGATAGTCCTTTTTTTATGCCCCTCTCTGTGTTTGAATATTTTAAGATTACTTCGTAAGTTTCTGTTAAATTTTTAAAGGACATTAGTATACAAAAACCTTTTTGAGTTTCAATAACAACGGCATCATCTGTAAATCCGGTTAATACGAAATATACAAGTTTTTTATTTTCCAGTTTAAAATATCCGACATTATATCCCGGGAAGTTTGATCCTGCTCTGGGTGTTGTTGGCTTATATCCTGTATCTTTATAATTTTTCTGATAATGAACTGATTTAATATCATCCCATGACAGGGGTAAATTAATGTATCCTTTTATTTTCAGGTTCAGACCTGACTCGTTTATATCAATCGTTGTCTTTTGGATCACTGATATAAAGAAAAATACTAAAAACGCAATTGTCACAACAGTCATGATGAAATTTCTTATATATTTTCCCTTACTCCAGTTTTTAGATACCTGCAGCAGGATAAATAAAAAAACAATTGGAAGAACAATAGGAAAAATTATAGATGGTCGAAGTATGATTTCCATTTTTCCCCCTTTCACCAACAACGGTGCTGATTTACTGATTTAATCTATATTGTGATCAAAGCCTCTTTTGTTTTTAAAATATTTGTTAAAAGCGCACCTGTATAATCAACTTCAATCCCTAACTTTTCAAGACTTTCTGTAATACCAAGCTGGTCTGAGCAGGATTTACAGGCAACTAAATGAATACCTTTTTCCTGTGCTTCTTTAATCTTTTTTTGAATGTCAGTATTTTCAACTGCAAACGTTGCGGCTGCTCCCCATACAATTATTGTTACATTATCCCACCAGCTTCTAATTATGGAGTTTATACTGTACATAAAGACCATTTTTTCTGCAGTTATCGGATTATCGCTTGTCCATAAAATATATAAATCCGTTTTTTCTTCCAATTTAATTACCTCCCTTGCAGGGTTATTCTTTAACAGCAACATAACCCCCAAATAGATAAGCCTTAAAAAATTTATGAATCTTAATAAAGCCTGCCTCTTTAAACAATAACTCAATGCGTTTTTGAGGAATGAAGTGCACTTCTCTTTCACGTATTGCAAATTCTTCTTCAACCCTGTCTTTTTCAGTTCTTGTATACAGCTGCTGATTTTTCCAGGCAGCCTTTAAAACATTATATTCATCTGAACCAATCTCACCTTCAAGGTCTACAAGAACAAAAGCCGCTCCTGATTTTAATTTATCAGCAATAGCCTTTAAGAAATTTAGTTTTTCCCCATCATCAGACAAAAAATGCATAACCAGAATAGCTGTGGCTGCATCAAAATCTTTTTCTGCAACATCTTCAATTAAACCCGAAACAAGGGAGATTTTACTCTCCATGGATGTTGCCGCGACTTTTTTTCTGGCAATAGAAAGCATTGGTTCTGCCGGATCAAAACCTGTAAAAGACCATTGGGGATTGTTTTTTGAACAGTCAATAATCTCTTTTCCTGTTCCCGCACCTGCCACTAAAATTTTAGCATCACTGTCCAGTCTATCTCTTAAAAGATGATGAGTTAATTCGTAAATGACATTATAAGCAGGTATTATTTTCTCTACAGCATCATCATATTCATTGGACCACTCACCGTTAAAATCTATTTCTTTTTCCATAAAATCGACTGCCTTATCAAAGTTTATTGTTATTCCTTCTGTGCACAACATATTATTTGCCAACATGGCGGGATGGAGCTGATGATACTGACTGTTTTTGTCTACCTCTGCGGTGTGTTTTAGTCAAGGGAGAAAGCGGAAGTTAAGAAGATGAGAAGATTAGTAAGGCTGGAAAGACGGAATATTGGAAGCAGGAGGTCAACGTAGGGGCGAATAATCATTCTCCGTTTTAACAGGTCGAAACTGAAAAGGAGGAATGGAAAACAAGGATTACAAAAAAAGAAAAGATTTAAAATCGACGCGGAGCGTCTAAAAGAGTTTTAAGGGCATCAATACTGTAATCCATACCGATTGCACCCATAGGGATTCTGTTTAAATTATGATTCAGCTCATAAATGTCGGTATTCATTAATCCTCCATTTTGATCAATAACAAACTTAATGTTAAATATCAGGTCATTCATTGAACCCAGTACACTGCGATTATTTGTTTTTGTTATTTTTATTTCGCTGATGTCATCAAGTACAAGTTCAATATGTTTTTGAGATAAGTCTTCCGATAAAAGACTTTTAAAAAGTTCTTGACCGAATACTTCTCTGATATTCTGAAAATGAGTTTTAAGTAAACCAGGAATAAAAAGAGAGTATAAAGTTTTATCATGGGTAAAGAGAATACATTTTCTTCTATCAGCCCGGAATATATTTGCATGCCAGCCGCTTAACTCCGCCGGTGTCTGTTTGATATCAGCAGGCTTCTCTTTAAGTTCTGTTAATAATTTTTTTGTACATCCTATAATTGCCATTTTATCAACTCCAAAAATAACGGGTTAATTAGCAGAATACCTGAAAACGTTTTTAGGCCTGCTGGATTATTTCCATCATAGATTTTTGCTGCCTTTATACCAGGATTAAATGTGTACAGCCATGATTTTCGAATTAATCAAGCGAATCTCCTTCTGTTGATAAAGCAATACGTTAAGTTTTTACCATGTAGCAGCGATCGCCAGATGATTGCTCAGGTATTTCATTAAAACCTAACTGTTTATAAAGTGTCATTGAAATTATATTACTTCTGGATGCATACAAACTTACTTTCTGATAGCCTGATTTATCTGCTATTTGGAGTAAATTGCTACAGAGTATTTTGCCATACCCAAGACCACGTGATGAAGGAGCAACGATTATTCTAGCCATATGTATAAACCCGTCCTCCTTTGGGAGTAATTGACCAAAGGCTATTATTTTATTTTCATTTACTAAACAGTAAGAGTTATCTTTTGTGTATGCTATATCAATTAACAGGTTTTCAATATTTAAAGGAAAACGAACCTTACTACCCCCCCAATTAATACATTCATGTTTATCCTGAATCCATGACATTATTATATGAAAATCAATTATTTCTGCTTTTCTTATTTTCATTATCATTAGTGTCCAAAATAGAGTGGGGTGATAAAAGTATTCTTTTAATAAATCTCGCATGTTGTTAAACCCGCGGGACCTGTCCTAGAAAAGTAGGGGAACTGGTATCCATGGGCTTTTGCGTTAAAAACAAAAATGGATTCCCATCCATTCGACGGGCTCATGGCCTTGAGTCAAACCGAAAGGCTTCATGGGAATGACGAAAACAAGATCACGGTAATAAACAAGTATGAATGCTTTAACAACCTAGCCTCTTTTAATATTTATAGGCCGTTGTTGAGGTTATTCCTTAAAGTAGACCATCATAGGTGAGCTTTTTGCCAAATCCGACGTGATGCTGATTTTCGCTACTTTTTTTGTAATGTCTTATTAAATATTTTTATTACTATTGCTTCACCAATAATCTTACTGCCTCTTTGAATTTGAATGTTTTTTCCTACCCACAATGATTTTGGATATACTTCAGGGCTGATAAATTTAATATTTGTTTTATATATTCTGTTTGCATATATTTTATTTTCTTCAAAATAGTCATGTACACCACACGTTAGGTAATCTTCTTTAACTAAATGGTCATGCCTAATGGCATATTCTGTTGATAAATACTCTTTGTTTGTAAAATGTTCAGCTGAAAAGTATTTAACATCTGCAAGTATATCTGGGTTACATTTCATAATATTATTTGTAGCTAACGACTTAATCAACCGGCGTACGATACCCACCAATAAAGGTTTTTAGAAGATTGAATGACGCCCGGACGCTAATCTTTAAAGCTCGATTTGGCAAGATAATAAGCACGTCGGGTTGAATTATTTGTTGCAACCTGGGGCATGAGCACCATTCTATTTTAAGACTGTCCAATCCTTCTTTTTCCTTTTCTTTTAAATAAATGTGATCAATTCATTTAATGATTTTAGTTTTGTAGTATGGTGTTTAAACTTGATATAACTACTTTTATAATTGTGATGATATACCTGTGTTTTACAGATTAAAGACACTCATATATTGCTCAATAATATTGTCTTCATATTTCCTGGCATATTCCTCTGCATATTGCTCTCCACGAGCTGCGGATATTTTTGATTTTGTATTCATTCTATCATGATGGTGGCCAAGTTCGTGGATGAATATATGAATAAGCTGAAATGCTTTTGCTGTCTCTTCATTGAATTTTATAATGTAAGCGCCGTTGCCTTTGCCACATGGGATACTGAGTTTATTTAAAAGTTCTTTGTGATCATCATAGAATTCAAAAGAACAACAATTCCACTCTATTTGTTTTTCCCATGCTGTAATACCTACAACACCATGATTATGCCACCCCATACAATTATAAGAACCTTCGGAAAGGACCACAGCATTTAATCCAATAGATATTGTTTCCCATTCAGGTAAAATCTCTATAAATTTGTACAAATCACTTTTCTTGATTAGATGCTTATATCCTCGTCCAGGTTTTTCCTTATCAAAGACTGGATACTTTTGTGGCGTATTATAATAGTTAGGTGTTAATTCCCATCTATTTTTTCTTTGAACCTGGCCAAGCTTGACTTGAGGTGCAGTTTTTCTGGCGTAATGTTTCATAATAATTTACGTTAGATCCACATCGTCATTTAGAGACTATAACGCCGATGCTTAGCTATTTGCAAGTATTTCAGCCAGCCCGGGTAGAGCATTCAGCATTTATTTATGGTACCAGTTCTTCCATATGTGAAAATAGAATCGCTATTGCCGCAATTGGAACAGAAGGTGTCGCTATAACAATTATGTTTTTTAGGAGCACACCGTCCAGAAGAATTCCTGACCTCAAGGGGAGAAATCAGAAGATTAGAAGTTAAGAAGATGAGAAGCTTAGTAAGCCCGGAAAGACGGAATATTGAAAGCCGGAGGTCATCGTAGGGGCGAATAATCATTCGCCGTTTTAAAGCTGGTATGCAGCAGAAAGAAAATTATCTATCTATACTGTTCCGTCGATAAGGATTGGCCCAGCTTAATTGCTATGGTTTTTATTAACTAATCCGTATACCGCTGTATTTTGCCAAACAGGTTTTCCGTCAACTTCTTTAAAATAAATATTTTGTTCGAGAACACCTTCACGTTTCAGCCCGATTCGTTCTAATAATTTCCATGATTTTGGATAGTCCGGATTACAATTTGCTACGATTTTATGGATATTTTTCTTATTGAAGCAGTATTCAATAAATGCTTTGCCAGATTCTGCAGCAAAACCTTTACCCTGGTATTTGGGGTTAAAGATATAGCCGATTTCGTATGTGTTAACATATTTGGGTTCTATTTGGAAAAATGAAAAATGCCCAATTAATTTGTTTTCAGGTTTGTATACAACAGCAAAAAAATTGTCGCACTTTGAGCGCTCCATTGTGATTTCTTTTGCTTGATCTATATTTATTGGCTCCCCTGGTTCATAAAGGTATGTTTCAGGAAGTGATAAATATTCATAAAGGTCATTACAATCCTTTGAATTAAAATTTCTTATGATTGTTCTCTCTGTTGATATTTCCAAATGGAGTTCCTCACAATACCGGAGATGCCTATCGGCCGGCGTTTTATCGCCCGATCACTGTATATGTGTTTGTTGGATGCTTCTCTGTTTCTTCCTCGGTTTAATTAACTTAATTATTTTGTAACAAAGCCAAAGACATATACTGAAAAATGTTGAGTTTGTAATAATAAATATGTTGAAGATATTTTTACTTTTTTCTTTTTGTTTTTGATATGAAACTTTATCAAGGTTCGAGCTATCCGATGATATCGCTGATACCAAATTCCATATAGGCCAAGTTGGCATATACAAAAAACTTAGAGTAGTACTTATATACTTGGTTTGATCTAGTATATCCTTTTGGGATTTCTCAAAATCAATTTCATCATTTGAATCAAAATCTTTTTCAATGCTATTTAATAATATAGTAGCAGACCTCTCATAATAATAATTCGTCAAGGTACGGGTTAAAGCAGCATGTACAATGGCAATTAGTATAAAAACTATAAATGTTCGGATTGTTTTATGCATGTTTATATCCATATATGGCCAAACCCTACGATTTATTAACCGGCATGCGATGCCTGCCGATAAAGGATTTTAAAAGATTAAATGACGCTAACCTTTAAAGCTTGATTTGGCAAGTATAGTAGCCTGTCACTTTGATTTAAATGTTATAGCTTTCTTGTAATAGATTCATTTATTTAATTTATGAAGGTTAATTATTAAAATCTTAAATAAATAAGAGAAGCCACCTCCAAAAACCAATACCATTAAAAATGGATTTGTTGATAAGGCTCTATCAGGATTTTTAGCCATAAGTATTATTATAGAAATCAATGCTATTATAATTACAATAGCAAGGATGATCCCTGATATACCTTCATAAATTGTCTTGCCTAACTCAATTTTATTTAAACCTTCTAAATTAACAGAGTTTACTTTGTCTTTAAAAGCTTGTTTGAATTTCCTGAAGTCACTTTTTTTATATGAGTAACTATGGACCAGCTTTATTTTTGTATTGTCTTTAAGTATTAGTTTAAATGTTTCACTTCTGGAACCTTCATCAAAAATATAATTTTTAATATTCCCCCAACGAATATTCATATCTTGTTTTTTTAAGAATAATGGCTTTTTAATCCACTTAAGTCCCATATACTTTTCAGTAATAGATATTTCAACTGAACCTCCTTTAAGGTGTATTGCACATAAAATTATTGTCCCTACCACGAATAATGTTAGCGAGATTATAATAATCAACTGATTATCGCATTTGTTTAATAAGAATACATTCAGCACCAGAGCAGCGAGCCAAAAAAGGATTAGTATTCCGCCAAATGCTACATTAGAGAAATCTTTTATTTTATATGTAGATGTATTCAAAGGATTTTCCATTATTGTCTTTCCATAATTGCTTGTATAAGCGGCTTGGCGGTTTTTTGCCAAGTCGGCTTGATGCAAATGTTATAAGGTCTTATTCGTAGGTTTTAATGATATCCTCAAGTGAGTCATATTCTTTAATTCTTTGAATCGTAAAATAATTTTTCCAAAAATTTATATCTTTTTGTTTTGAAATTGCGATATATAATTTTACATTCCTATCTCGATAAGGAATCCATAATCTTTGGACTTTTTTGAAATCTTCCTCAGTGATTGACATCCGCATACCAGATACAGGGGATTTTTTTAACTTTTCTCTAATTTCTTTATATCGTTTGTTTAATGTTGTGTCATTTTCAGTTAGGCTTCCCTTACACTCAGGTATAAATCCATTTGCTATTTTTTTTATTAAGTTTAAATATTCATTTTTTTGATCGAGTAATGAGTCAGTGGCCCATTGCGCGTATCCTGAACCATCGTGCCCTTCCTCATTCCATACCTTTGCTTCCAAATATTCGGATGTTATTTTATATGAATTATACAAAACTTTTTTATCAGTAATATTTATTTCAGTTAATATTGATGATAACTCTTTATTGATTTTATTATTTTCTCTTTCTTCTTGTCGACGAGCGCACAAACTCATACCACTGCCGCTTGTTACATAGTTGCAGATATCAAATTCTATTAATTCTTTTTTATTTTTCCAAATATCATAGTAATCACTTACAGCTCCTCCAAGTTCAGCTGGAACATCACCCCCTTTTATTATTAACTGCAATACCAGTTCTGAAGTTGGATTTTTAAATTTCTCTCCTCTTGAAGCTTTTTCAGCTAATTCCCAAATATAGTAACTGTAAGTCTGGAATCCTTCATCTTTTTCCAGCTGGTATTCTTTAATTAGGTTTTCACCATCTAATAAGGGAACTTCAGAAGCAATTTTTAAAAGTTTAACAGTACCTTCTTCATCGAAAATTTTAATTTTACTGTTTTTCTTTTTAGCAATATAATAAATCTCAAGTGCTTTTTTAGGATTTGCTAAAATCAAATCATTTCCCCGAAAAAAAAGATAATCCAAAGCATGCTCTAAAGCTTCTGCATGACCAAGCTTTGCTGCTTCAGAATAGTGGTAAATGGCATTTTTTTTATCAACTCTATACTGATAAGCTAATTTAAAATGTGCCTCAGCACTTCCATTTTTTGAAGCTTCCAGGTAATACTTTTTTGCTTCTTCTTTTTTATTTTGTTTATATAATTTATTAGCGGTATCTAAATTTTCTATAGCATTTGCACTATATACAATTGTTAGTAACATAATAATTAAGATTATAATGTTTTTCATGGTGTATATCCTTTTCTTATAACGCTGTGCTCACCGGAAAATTAGGAGCGTAGCGGGTAATTTTTTCGCGTACAGCAACTTGTTTGCTTTATTCAATAGTGATTTTGGGATTTTTATTGATTAAATCTGCAATAAATTTCCCTTCATCTTCAGGGGCAATAAACACTTCATCGTATGTGTTATATTTAATTTGTAAATAATTAAACGACAGGGCCGGTCTCATACCGAAAAAGGAGCGAACATTTTTTTTAATTTTTATAATTTTATTTATTGGTATTTTATTCTTTAATGGCCCGCTATGATACATGAAATATTCATCGTCCAACTGGTAATAAGTACCAAACCATATCCATAGAAAGAATATGGTAACGATTAATGAAAGAAGTAAAATGGAAAAATTAGAAATTAATAGAAATAGAAACCAAGATATCAAAGGTGCAACAAAAAATAACAGTCCAAATCCAATATCTTTTTTAGGCATATATTTTATCAAAATTAGATCTCCTCTGAGCATAACGCCTGCATCAGAGGCCCAACCGGAGTGGAGCAAAATGTGATAAACTGAGCGTAGCGAAGCACACTTTGTGGAACGGAGGATGCGTCCTGCTGCATGCATTTGTTGTGTGCCGGGCTGGTCCGGCTGCTAATTGGTGATGCGGAGATATTTATGACACAAATACTCTGCAAAGTCCATATCCAGGCTGACGGAGCCGAAGGATAGTCGGAGGCAAGGGTGTTCCAGTAATGTGCGCCTGAAGGAAGCCTAAGACAAAAGCGTGGGTTGACGTACAGGTATGCCCCGTACCTATGAGGTAGAGGGCAGGCAGATTTGAGGCCGGGTGAAGCCGGGACGAGTCCGCAACACAGGACAAAGTCCTATATCCGTTACATGGCTGAGCCAGGTATATCTGACAATCGTGCGCTGAAAGTAGCCGAGGCTTACCCCGGGAGGTCCGCTGTGTCTCAAAGGGTCTATCGCTGTAAGCTACCGGAATATTGGGGAAACCGGTAAAAAAAAAAATCCCGGCATCAAATGACCGGGCGTCCCGGTCAATGATGAGCCTGTTCTTAAGAGCGGGGCAAACAAACAGAGGGCGCAGGCGGTAGAAACCGGCGAGTGATCAAACCGCAAGGGGAGATTATCGCACAGCGGAAGTCAGCAGAGGGCATAATAGTTCCCGAGTACAGTCGGTACTAAGGAATAAGGCCCGAACGGTGCCACCTATCGAATGGTAGGGGTAAATGAGAGCGGTTATTAGGAGACGAGTCTAATGAAATCATTGCGGCAGTGGAAACAACTTGAGTTGTACTCTATAGATCCCGAGCCCAGGGCTAAGACGGATACGAGTTCCGAAGATTTTATTGCGTCACGTTTATCTGAAAGCCCGACAGGTCAGATCCGGCTCATGGAGTCAATCTGTGAGCGGAACAACATGAGACGCGCTATCAAGCGGGTTATTAAGAACAAGGGAGCCCCCGGTGTGGATGGTATGACTGTCCGAAAGATAGAGAAGTATTACAATAGGCACCGGGATAAAATTGAAAAGGCATTACTTGAGGGAACCTACATGCCGACCCCGGTACTGCAGAAGGAGATACCCAAACCAAATGGCGGTGTCCGCCTTCTGGGAATACCAATAGTGCTGGACAGAGTAATACAACAGGCTGTAGCCCAGATTCTGACAAGTGTCTGGGATCATACCTTTTCAGAGAACAGCTTTGGCTTCCGGCCTAAACGGTCCCAGCATGGCGCTATGCGCAGGTACAGGGAGTTCGTGAAGGCTGGAGGAAAATATGTGATAGACATTGATCTATCCAAATTCTTCGACCGGGTAAACCATGATCGTTTATTAGCAAGGTTATCCACCCGGATAAAGGATAAGAGGGTACTAAAGCTGATTCGCAGGTTTCTTACATCCGGAGTAATGATAGATGGAATGGAAGAACCAACAGAAGAGGGAACACCTCAGGGAGGGCCGTTATCTCCTTTACTGAGTAATATCGTTCTTGATGAACTGGATAAAGAGCTTGAAAAGCGTAGTCTTCGCTTTGTCCGATATGCTGATGACTGTGTCATATTTGTCAAAAGCAGAAAGGCGGCGAATCGAGTAATGAGCAGTATAAGCCTGTTTATAGAAAATAAACTCAGGCTTAAGGTGAACAGGGAAAAGAGCAGCATTACACTTCCATGGAAAAGTAAATATTTGGGGTTTTGTGTGACCAACTCGAAAGAGAATCCTAAAATCCGAATTCACTGGAAGTCTATTAAGCGGTTTAAAGAAAGGGTAAGAGAAATAACCTCCAGACGCCGTGGTAGAAGTATTAAACAGGTGATCTGGGAGTTAAAAGTCTATATGAACGGCTGGTGGAATTATTATGGTTTAACCGAATCCTACAACCGTTTGAAACCCCTTGACCACTGGATAAGACGACGCCTGAGGGCTATTATCTGGAAACACTGGAAGAACCGCAGAACCCGTGTCAGTGAACTCCTTAAAAGAGGAGTTCGCAAAGAAGAAGCTGTTACTACCGGGTGTGCTCGAAAGGGGCCATGGAGAATGAGCCGAGTCTTATGGGTTCATATGGCCCTTCCTGATAAATACTTCTCATCACTTGGGCTTGTGTTCCCATGGAACTGAATACTGCCTTGGATCAGCCGAACCGCGCATTACGGACCCGTATGATGCGTGGTGTGGGAGGGGGTAGCTGTGAGGCTACTCCCTATCCCGATAGGTGTTAATCTGTGCTTGATGCCAACACAACTACTATATTTTTTGAAAGAGTAGCTTGATATGTATAAAAATATGCTCCCCACCACTCATGACCCGCATCAAAATATGTTGAACAGTTAGTGCTCCAAGAATAGATAGTAGCTTTCTCATCAAATCCATCGAACAAATTATCTTTAATTTCAATAAAAAGCTTGTTTATGTCTTTTGCAGAACCACTGAGGTTATACGGAGGCTCAGCAAAAGCTGATGATAAACCAGGAGGAACCACTGATTCTAAATCTCTGGAATCCACTATATTTTCCGTTATTTCGTCTTCGCCTGCCCAAAAGAAACTATTGAGAAATTCTGAAGAACTTCCCTTTACTAAGAGCCTGTTACTTTCAAAATCAAACCTAAAACCAACAAATTCTTTTAAGCTGACCCTCTTTCCTTCCAACTTTCCCTCTTCAATAGTAACCTTAAAGAATTCATCCCTTTTACGGTTTTTGTATTTTTCTTGACTAATTAGATCTACAAAATAGTTATCCACTTCAGCTTGCGCCAACTCCAACCCTTTTAACGCAGACGCTTTATGAAGTTCATATTCAGGCAATCCATCTTCTGGAGATAATATAAAGAAATCAACAACACCACCGCGCGATTCAAATTTATCGAGAATTTCTTTTTGCACTTGGTTTATCATTAATAAACTCACGGCTTTACACCTTTATCTTTTACACATAACCGCCAAACCCCGCAGTGAGTAAATAGCCCCCAGCGGTCTTGTTGATTTAGATATTATATTTTATTGGGGATGAATACCCAGTTTATCCTGTACTTCCTTTCAGCCTCCAGCCAAACATAAGCGAACCTGAACAGACATCTCTCTCTTCAACTCCAACAAGCCCTCTCTTTAAAAATATGACGTGCTGCATAACGGGTTTGCTTTTTCAAATCCGATTTATCTAATTGTTTTGTGTTGTTCATTTTTGAAATATTCTTCTTTTAATTCACTGTAAACCAGGTTCAAGAAAGCCGCTTCGCGGCAGACCCCTGTGTAATAAATTGAGTTATTTGCTTGAATAAATTGATCATAGTATCTTCCATACCGGCTGTAGCGGAGTCGGTATCTTCTACCCGACAAGGTATAAACAACTAAAAGAAGAAAGGAAGATACTATGAACGATTTAATCAAAAGATACAAAGAAGATTTACAGTTAGCCGGACTCGCAAAAAGGAGTATACAGTCTTACTCCAGTTCAGTATTACGATTACAGCGATTCTGTAATAAACCCCTGGAAGATATCACCGAAGAGGATTTACGTCAATACTGGGTATGCTGTCAGAGTGATTTTGGGTGGAGCCCTGCATCCTTGAGAATCAGCTATTCAGGTATTAAGCATTTTTATACAAAAACCCTTGTTCAGGACTGGGATATATTCAATCAGATTAAGTGGAAACGTGAAGAAAAGCTTCCTGTTATACTAAGCCTGAAGGAAGTAAAAAAAATAATATATGCCCTTCCTACCCAGCAGAGTCATACCTTTTATCTCACCCTGTATTCCATGGGCCTTCGCCTCAGTGAGGCTACCGGACTCCAGGTAAGGGATATTCTATCAGATAGAGGTCTTGTACATATCCGCGGAGGTAAAGGAGGTATAGATCGTACAGTCCCTTTGCCAAATATCACGCTGAATGCCATGCGGGAGTATTACAGAACCCATCGTAACCCCAAATGGATATTTCCTGCTCTGGGCCATAATAATGGTAAAAATGCAGGAACAGCCAAAAACCATATAACTGATAACGGTGTTCAGGGTGTTCTTAGAAGCACAATAAAAAAGCTCAATTTTAAAAAGCATGTTCATCCCCATATATTCAGGCATGCCTATGCAACGCATCTTCTTGAAGCAGGTATACCGATAAGGCATGTGCAGAAGATCCTCGGACATAAGACATTGACCAGCACAATGATCTATCTTCATGTGACGACACTTGCAGAAGAAGATTCTAATGAAAGGGTAACTCAGTTAATGCAGGGGGTGCTGTCATGAGTGCTATTCAGAAGATATTCAGAACCTATGGCAAAGAGTACCTGGAAAAATACGGAGATAAAATGCCCGGAATCCATAAAAAGGTAATCAAAGATATGTGTGAGTGCAGGAGAGGCCGTTTTGGGACTATCCTGTATGAATGTAATGACTGCAATACTCTGCAGCCTGTTCCATGCTGCTGCGGAAACAGGCACTGCCCTTCATGTCATCAGCACAAGGCAGAAGAATGGCTGTCTAAACAAATGAAAAAACTTCTGCCTTCACACTACTTTCTGTTAACAGTTACACTCCCTGAAGAACTCCGGTTTATAGCCAGATCCAATCAGAGAGTCGTTTATAAGGCTATGTTTTCATCTGCTCACGGAGCATTGAAAAAACTGGCTAAAGATAAAAAGTATGTAGGGTCAGACAGGCTTGGCTGTATGGCCGTGCTCCATACCTGGGGAAGCAAGCTCCAGTATCATCCTCATATTCATATAGTTATTCCGGGCGGAGCGGTTGATGAAGATGGCGAACAGTGGCTCTCTTCAAGACAGGATATGTTTGTTCATACAAAGCCTTTTTCCATAATCTTTAGAGCTAAAATAAAGCATGAGCTGGAAAAAGCAGGTCTGCTTCATAAGATAGACCCATCTGTATGGAAGAAGGAGTGGGTGGCAAACAGTCAGTACGCCGGAAAAGGAGATAACACATTAAGATACCTTTCCAGGTATGTCTTTCGTGTGGCTATATCCAATAACCGGATCAAAAGTATTAGCGATAAGGCTGTCAGGTTTTCTTATAAAGACCGCGAAAGAAAAACATGGAAGACCATGGAGCTTGAACCAATGGAGTTTATAAGGAGGTTTCTTCAGCATGTGCTGCCTCATGGATTTATGAAGATTAGGCATTATGGATTTATGCACCCTAACAGCTCTTTATCTGTTGATAAACTCAGGGAGCTTATCTCTCTGGTCCATATTTTTATTAAGAAGACCAGGGCCGCAGTACCTGAACTTAAAAAGCCGAAGATCAAGTGTGCCTGCTGTGGAAAGCCGTTAAGGTATGTGGCTTTTTTAAAACCTGTATCGAGGTGTGGACCGAAATAAACGTTTTATAAATGACCGATAATTTTTAATTGCACCTTATAAAAATGAGGTGCCCGGACAGCTCCGGGCAGACTCAGCGCTACAGGTCTGCCCGAGTCCCGGTTTATGCAATGTTTTATTGGGATTATTTACTGAATTGAAAGTTGTGTTTTTTGGATATTTAACCTTTTAGACTTCCTTGCCTCCTCTTTTACTGGCAAAAACGTCTTTTTGTTTCTGCGCCAGCGCAACCATTCTCCCTATACTCCGCGCCTTCTTGAACCCTGGATTAGTACCGAGCTTTCGTTCCTCAAGACTCGGTTACTAATCCTTTGTTTGTTGTACCCCAATACGTTAAGAGTAACATTTTGCAAGCGACCTGAGCCAACAGGGTTTGCCTTTTTATTAATTACATAAGTGCCAGTGTATTTATCACGCAGTGTTTGTCTGGTCGGTTCTTGCATAAGCCATATAATATCAAAGATAAGTTCAAATGGTCCAAAGAGTAATAAAATTGCCCTGAATACCATATTGAAAATGGACGGCTTTTTTCCTCTGAGATCCACTATTTTAACACCTGTAAGAGTGTAACCCAACGTTCTGATTTTTGAACGTTTTAGTAGTGCTAAATAAAAAATAGAAAAGATAAAAAAGAAAATGAAATTGAATTTAATATAAGTTGTATCATCAATTATCATGTAGTCTGATATGTATAAAACCGCACTCGTAACTATTAAAATTATCATGGTATCAACCGCAGCGATGATTATGCGCTTTATTATCCCGGCATACTCAGTTTTATCATATATGACGCCTAAATTTTGATTGTTCTCATTCATTTTAAAATTACCGGTACCGGCAGTTTCCTCGATCATGTTTGAAATAAACTTACATGTCACTGAAGGTTTTTAGTTCAGGTGTTTTGAGTTCAAGGCTGAAAGCTAATGGCTTAATGTTTATTATTTCCGCCTTCTGGCAAAGCTGCTGCCGGGCGGGTAAACCGAAATGCAAAAAGATTTTAAATCTTAATAAGTGTTTAGATTTTATTATTTTTGTCTACCTCTGCGGCGTGTTTTAGTCAAGGGGGAAAGCTGAAGTTTAGAAGGTGAAAAGATTAGTAAGGCTGGAAATACGGAATATTGGAAACCGGAGGTCATTGTAGGGGCGAATAATCATTCGCAGTTTTTAATGCCCGCAGACTGTTAACAGACCGCTGAAAGCAAAGACTGGATTAGAAAGCTGGGTGAGGGTGGCAAAATAGAAACTCAATACTGTATTGAGTTTCTATTCCATAAATAAAACAGCTAACCACGGAGGACACGGAGTTCACGGAGAAAAACAAAAGACAAAAGCGATTTGTGTTTTTTTTAATAATAAGTTTTTCTCGGTGTTCTCTGTGGTGAAAATTAAAGTTTTTGTATTTAAGAAAATATAAACTCAAGCGTAAGTCGACAGTATTGTACCTCGCGCCTTCCTGTCTTTTGCAGTTTATGTAGATCATAACGCTCTTTATTTGTGATATTCTTTTACAGTGCTGCCCTATGATGGATGATTGGATACCTTATTCGGGCGGGCGCAAGGCCCGCACCCTACACCCATATCTCCTTTTATTTCAATCTCTTTTAACTTGACGCTATTCGCCTGGTGAGAGAAACTTGAAAAACGTATATCTTAAGTCAACAACATTGGGAATAAATTCCGGCTCTACAAAATATCAACAGTCGTGATATGAAACAACACCTGTATTCTGACATGAGTAAATTACCATTTCAGTATTCATTTTATCGGTGCATAAAATCTGTTTTATATGAAAGAAAAAAGACGGCAACTATGATTAGTCCTGCCGAGATATTTAATAGGACAGTCAAAAGGGTAAATATTCCTAAAAATAACCCTACGAAAAATAAACTAATTCCTCTTTGTATTTTGCCAAAGTAAAGGTGGCCTAAGCCTATAGTAAAAAATGTGAGTAATCCTGCAACCCAAGGTTTACGTGGTTTATTTGTCATTCAAGCTCCTCTTGAAACACAACAATTAGCATAGCAGGCCACACCTCAGAGTTGATTTCTGGGAAGATATTAATGCGGTCCTGTTGATGCTTTTGCTAACTTTTTGATTGTACTTTACCTGTTATAAACACCAAAATATCTTTTATAGTTTGAAGTTCTAAAACGTCTTTTTGATTCCATCTGATTTCATTAACACCATATTTTTCAAGAACATAATTTATTGGGTAATCAACATCATCGTCGAGGGCCCATATATCGTATCTATCATCATTTAATTTTGGTGATTCTGGTTCTGAATTAAAAAGTAAAGTATTGTACAAAGCGATTATAAACTCTTTTGCTAATTTTTCAGGAATATTTGTTTCGTGGCATTCCTTAAAGAATGCTTGAATGTCTGTTCTTGAAAAGTCCGGAAGAATTAAATCATCTTTTCGAATACCACCTTTATCAAGAACCATTTCATGCTTATCAGTGGCAAACCGATAAATGATATATGCTGTACATATTAGAATTATTGATATGCATGTTATAAATACCGATAAGTGAACCATTTGAATTATCAGATTCCTTTTTGAAAGTTAACGCCCAAAATAATCTGCCGTGCGGTTTAAAATTAAAACTGTTTGCCAGCAACCATTGTTGTTATATTGAACTCAACTTCGATCTGGCAAGATAGCAGCACGGCACTGAGTTTATTTTTTTGTTAGCCTTTTCTTTTTTAATTCTTTTGAGCAATATATTTTTTTAAAACTTTTACTGCTTCCTCTGGTGTATCAAATTTACGAGGAGCGTCCGGATATAACAAAAAAAGACTTTTAAATGCAGCATCAACAACGTTTAATGAGGCAGCATCTAATGAGGTTAGTAAGTTTTCTGTTGCTTGAATGTAATGATATTTTCCAAACAGTTCAACCGTATATGACCATTGCCACGAAGATACCGGATATTTAAAATAATTTTTATTTAGAATTTTTAAAGCTTCCATATCGCCTTGTTTAGCCAAGTAATTTAAGCAATAGTACATTGTTTCTGATAGTTCATTTGAGTTGATATATTTTTTAAATGCTGCGTTTATCCGTTTATCATCCATAGGATACAATACATCAACAATATGTTTTAGTTGGGTATCATCTGTTGGGTTACTAAATGCCTCCAATAGCAAGTGTACGTCTTTTTGCCGTTTTTGCAGCTCTGTAACAACCTCTGGTGCAATATAGTACCATTCAGCGACTTTTTCAAAATGCTCGTCTATAGATGATTTGGATAGGTAATTTATTAACTCACCAGTTTTATATGTTGCAGCCTTTATATTTTCATAACGTTCAAACTCTATTTTTTCTTTAGAGTACAGACTGATCGGTGAAGATATTAAAATAAGTATGATTAATATTTTGATACGATGTTTCATATTTGCTCGATGACTAAAGGTTCGCCCTGCATAAGCGGTTTGCTTTTCGCCAATTCCGACTTAATTCGGATATTGGGCAATTTTTTATTTTATAATGATATTCATATGAATGCTCAAAACCAAGTTTTTTATAAAGCCTTATAGCTGGTGTGTTTTCAGCTAACACTTGCACATAAGCAACAGAAGCATGATTTTTAATAGACCAGTTTAACATTCCATGTATGAGTTCATATCCATAACCTTTATTACGATACTGAGGTGCTGTTACAATGTCGAATATACCAAAAAAAACATCCGATATAATACCCAGCCCACAAGACACTATATTCTGGTTTTTACGTAACACTGCAAGAAGACACTTGCCTTTTATATTATTAATCATTTTGATGTGTGTAGAATGTGATTTCAATTTTTTGTCAGACAATTTACAGTAATGTTTCATCCACTCATCTACCACCATCGAATCAAAATAAAGAGATTGAAATTCATTGTTTTTCAATTCCTGTGATAATACAAGCGAATGATCACCCTTTGTATAATTTCTTGAGTTAAGTATAAACTCTATTTCTGTATTATCATTAAATGACAATAGTCTGAAAATACATGGCTGCCCTTTTGTTTTGTACAGGCGCTCATAATGAATTATCTTATTTTCTACTGAAACTGTACCAGGTCGTAATATAGTGACTGAATTAGATCTTTTGGTATATCCATCAGCAAAGCGGGATATCCAGCCATTATCATCAACCTGTTTGAATGCTGGCCATGAATTTAAACTGGCCATTTCAATTTGAATGTCACTCATGGTTTTTTATGCCCAACGTAAAACATTACAGGCCGTGCGGTGCCTGCCTTTAAAGTTTATTTGATATAAATAACTTCGCAAACCTCGAAAGACACGATTCGGATAGATAGTAGCATGTCACGTTGATTTTGTGGTTGTGTTTTATTTGGTATTATCTCTGTTATTCCCTAATATCTTTTCGCCTTTATAAGATTTTTTAAAGTCTTTAAGAAATATTAGAAAACCTAATTTAAATTCCCCGTTGATTAAAAGTAGTATGATACCAACAAATGCAACAATGAACGACCGAGCGAAGTCTGTGAAAGACAAAAGATAGAATGGCGTTGGTATATATACTGTATCTTCTATTCTTGCTCTATCCTGGTTTTTGCTAATACTATAAGCTTCGTCAGAGGATAATTGTTTTCCGGTAATGTCATAATACAAGAAAAACTCACCTCCTATTCCTATTGCTACAACTTTAAAAATATTATCGCTAACGGGTAATACCTTAAATGGTGAGCCATTTGTATTAACGTACCATCCATTTATTAGTTCTTTGTTGTTATTATATATTTGAATTTTATTCCTATCGGAAAGAGCAACAATATAAGTATTATTACTTGTAACTAATACATTTTCTGCATTATCAACAGGTAACTCAAAAGTTGAAGGTATCCAGTTTTTACTCATGGATAATCCGAATGAGCCAACCATGCCAGATACTACCATTAAGCCAGCTATTAAATTAAGAAGCTTTCTCAGCGTTTTAATTTTATTAGGGAACATCATAAAGTTTTTATTAAAGGTTGCTATTGCTGAACTTATTGAAACACAACGTGCTACATTACAGGCATGCGGCATTCAACCTTAGAATTAATTATTATTAAAAAACATTGCGAACCTTGTAGATGTATTTGTTCTACCTCTCTCTGCCTTCCCTAATGATATCTACAATCTCTTGAGTTGATACTTTGGCTTTAATGGATGGGACATCCAATGGAGATTTTGCATTCTTCTCCGGGACCAATGCAAACGTTCTACCGTCTTTTCTACGAATTAATACTTTACCTGTATTTTCAGCTTGCTCTAGAACAGAGGCGAGTTTTTGTCTTGCTTCTGAATATGTGTATATCTGCATTTTAAACCTCCAGTGTTTGAATCTTTAATTTATTTGCTATTGCATATAACTTTTTATCCAATGTAAGCAACGGAGCATTGTATCTCATTGCACAATCAAGGAAATAAGCATCATAGGCATACATATTAGATTTTTTTGATATTTTTAGTGAGTTGATAAAATCCGGTTCTATGTAGCGGAGAGGAATACTTTTAAATATTGCAATACCTTTTTCCGCTTCTTGTATTGTTAATCTTTTTTGTTTAAACATTGCAGAAAAGGCATTGCCCATTTCCCAGGGAATTGAACCTGGCCCAATCAGATTATTTCCAGTTGTAATATCGACTATGATATCACGTTCCGGTTCGCCAACGATAACGGCTATTAATGCTGATGTGTCAATTATTATCTCCATATATATGCCTCCAAGAGCTATTAGTTGACAATTGTACAATAGGAGGTGTATTTGTCAATTGTTTTAAGGTAGAACTCTGTGTTTCAAGGGCGGCTGATCGCGCGAAAGCGCGGTCAGATGTCCCGTGCAAACACTTGTTATCGCAGCTCCCATTTTAGTTTTTGTCGTGCAATTTCGAAACACTCTGCGTCGTCAAACTCATCAATTAGCCATTTAAAAACAATCAAAATGATTCGTTTGATTTCACGTCTTTTTTCTTCTTCACTTAAACTTTTATAATTATGAATATCAAAATCGGGAAAATATTTTTGTGCTACACCATTGCTTTCAAAATAGTCTTGCTCACCATCTTTCAATCCCAATCGAATTACGAGTTTCTTAATTTTATGAAATCTAAAATGGTACGGCAACGCATTATCTACATCATCCTCAAGTTCTTGAGTAACGGGGTCAACTCGATAACCGACACCAAGAACGTTCGGTGTATTTGGCAATAGTTGAAATCCCCATTTATTTCTATTCTTCATGCATGGTCCTCTTGCACAATATTTTCTTGAGTAGGTTCCCTTTAACGTTGAACTTTCGAGTTTGATTTATGTGCTGGTCATGTTGTTTGCCCGGCGATAACGCTGCCGATAACCGGCCGGGCGGCGTTTTATCGCCCGGTCGGGTTTATTGGATTGTTATGCCTAATTTTCTTTATTAAAAAAAGGTCCAATAATTGGTAGAAAACTTAAATGAGTTTTTAAAATCACGCCTGATATTTTATGAGCCTCCCAAAAACCTGTATCGATACCGAATTCTTCTGAGGCTAGTTTGGCCCTATAACCTGGTAGAATCATCATATAAATTAAGACGAAAAAACCAATTATTTTTCTAAAAGCCCCAAGTCGTTCAAGATATGGCGAAACATCAATATTAAGTGATTCGCAAATGAGAAACGGAATTATAATCGGGGACATGTACATAATAAAATAAAAGATATAAAAAATAAAACCAGATATTAATCTTGTCAAAATGTTCCTCCATTCAGTGCATAACATATTATTACCCCGCCAAGGGTGATCATAGAAAATGGTCATATATAGACAGTTTTTAACTAAATGGGTAAATGTATACATTTTTTTATGTCTATATATACCCATTTTAAAAATTAAAAAATCACAGTTCAGCTCATATTATCAATAAATAAAATCATTCTGGATTTCTGTTTTAGAGTGTTTTATCAGTATTTAACCAGGTCAAATCTTAAATTCATTCTTTAATTACCGGTACCGGCAGTTCCTCGAGCATGCTTGAAATAAACTTACATGTCACTGAAGGTTTTTAGTTCAGGTGTTTTGAGTTCAAGGCTGAAAGCTAATGGCTTAATGTTTATTATTTCCGCCTCCTGGCAAAGCTGCTGCCGGGCGGGTAAACCGAAATGCAAAAAGATTTTAAATCTTAATAGGTGTTTAGATTTTATTATTTTTGTCTACCCCTGCGGCGTGTTTTAGTCAAGGGGGAAAGCGGAAGTATAGAAGTTAAGAAGATGAGAAGATTAGTAAGGCTGGAAAGACGGAATATTGGAAATCGGAGGTCAATGCAGGGGCGAATAATCATTCGCCGTTTTAAAGCTGGTATACAGTAAAAATGGGAAATCGAAAACAGGGATCAGCAAAAAAAGTAAAGCCTTTAAATCGACGCGGAGCGTCTAAAAACTGCCGGCCCCATGGGGACTATGGGAATCGGCAGTTGTGACTCCTGTGAATTCTTGTTACTGCGTATAAATGGTAAAGGCTTTTTAAGACGCTCCGCGTCAGGATGCTTTTTTTTTAAGAATCTGAGCCTGCCGTAACAGGCTCAGAGGGTTTTGATTTATTAGAAGTTAAACGTTAACGTTGCGCCATAGGTTCTGGGGTTAATATAATAACCGCTGAAATAACCGTCATCAGGCGTTAAACTATAGCCATAGTAGTTCAAGTATGAAAAATACTTCAGTATAGGTGTATAGGAAAGACTTGCCAGGGCCTTTCTTCCGGTCAGGTTGTTGCACCATAATCTGAGTGACCAGGACGTGCCTTCCGGGACCCATTTGCTTGAGTTATATGTAGCTGAAGCATCTATTGTCCAGTAGGAAGGTGTTCCGGGCAGAGTATACTTATAGGCAGTCCCATTGTATGTCCCGCGTATTGTATTCTCAACTCCCTTGCCGTTATAAAAGGCAGTTATATTGGTAGAAAGCGTATCCATGCCGATAAACATTATGTGGTTGTAGTTCATGTTAAAACGATAGGGAGCGGATCCGAATCTTTCTCCGGTACGATCTACATCCATACTTGCATCTAACAGAACATTGTCAGCATCGGGATACATTTCTAAAATAGCTGCGCCGACATTAAAATCCTTATACTCATTTTTTGAATATGAACCGTTGAATGCTACAGTGTCTTTTGACGTTATAAGGTAAATTACATTTAAGTTTCCACCCATCTGCTCTGCTCCGCCGGGGGTCACTGTAATGGAGTTATTATAAATATAATCCGTGCCCACATCGTATTCCCCATCACCGTTAACATCCCAGCATAAACCGCTGGAACCGTAGGGATCTTCACCTTCCGGAGCCGGATTATCTTCGTATATTGTTGAAACACATTTGTAGGCGCTTGCCCACTTGGTATAGTTTTTATAATCATAAAAGTATCCGGTAGCATTAATTTGTAACCGGTTATCAATAAAACGTGTTTTGATGCCGGCTTCCCAGCTGTCCATATACTCAGGTTCATGAACCTCACCGCCGTAGGTGATGTTACCTGTCTTGTAACCCTTTGAGTACTGCCCATAGGCCATAATGGTATCTGTTATAAACCAGCTGAGGTTTGCCTTGTATGTAGTTTCTTTCCATTCTGCAGAAGCACTGCCGCTGTACACCTCAGGATTATAATAAGAGGTGGCAGGATTAACGCCATAGTCGCCGGTATAATCTTTTTTATCTATCTCATGCCTCAGGCCCAGCGTAAAATTCAGGTTGTCAAAAATCTGATAGGCAGCCTGTCCAAAAAGGCCGTATGATTTGGTCTGGATATCAACCCAGTAATTTGCTCCAAGATCATTATTTTCATATACCCTGTCATCCTGTGCTACAGCGCCGACAACCCACTCATACCTGTCTCCGCCGGTTATGGTCTCCTTTGAAAGCAGGCGGGCTTCCAGTGAGTCAAAATCTCCCGTAGACCATGAATGCGAATAACTGTACGGTTCTTTGACTAAAAGCCCCAGATAATTCACTCCGTCATCAGGTAACGATGCCAGCACATCCGCATCTGAAATATAAGTAGGCCATACATAGCTGAAGGGCCATTCCAGATCTTCCTTCATTCCGCGGTGCCCATAAAGCATTACAGCATAGGCAAATGGAAGCTCTCTTTCCCACTGAAGTGAAGCTCCCCAGGAATCGTTGTCGATCCATTTGGCAACACCATTCTGCTTGTACCAGGCAGTCTGGTACGGAAGAGCTATAACGCTTGTGGTACCTAAATTCAGGCGGTCTGTAACCGCATAATACTTGGCATTTCCGTAAGTACCCTCATAGGTTCCGTTACTCCCGTAACCCTGTGTCTCCGAACCCAGGGTATCATAGGTTGCAGTGATAGTATCCTTGTCTGTCGGTTCCCATGTCATCGAGATACGGAGGCTTCTGTTGTTTTTGTTATCTTCGCCCGAATCAGTGAAGCCGTCTCTTTTCATACCGCGGGCAGCAATTCTGAAAGCAAGTTTATCGCTGACCGGGATGTTGAAGGCGCCTTCTGCTCTGTAAAGACTGAAATTGCCTGTTTCAAGGGTGAGGTAACCGCCCATTTCACCAAGAATAGGCTTCTGGCTCAGCATGTTCATGCTTCCGCCGGTTGACCCGCGGCCATAGAGTGTGCCCTGGGGTCCTTTAAGAACTTCAACCCTCTGCAGATCGAAAAACAGATTGTCAAAGGCGTTTACCCTGGTAAGCTGAACACCGTCCATATGTACGGCCGTTGTTGTTTCATGGATGGGGTTCCATAATGTCAGGTCTGCATCACCTACGCCGCGAAGACTGATCATTACCTGGTTTCCCGTCATGGTGTCCGTATTCATATCCGGGATAAGCTTTTTGACGTCATAGACTGAATATACACCCAGTCTGTCCATTTCTTCAGGCCTTACAACCGCAACATCCATTGGAAGTTTCTGCAGTTCTGCCTCTCTTTTTTCTGCTGTTACTGTAATTTCTTCAAGAGTAAATGCTTCTTCCTCTTCCTCTTCTTCCTCTGCAAGTCCAGGGGCTGCTGCACCCAGGATTAAAGCAACGCAAAGGAGCCCAATACACAAAAGCCAGTTTTTGAACAACGAATCTTTTTTCCCTCCCATAGAAAATCTCCCGTTTTAAATATTTTTCCGGATTAATTTCTGGAAAAGAGCTTCTCATGAAGCCCAAAAAAATCCCCAGGTCCCGATGTTCACATTGACTGAGCAATATGAAAACAGGAGAAAAGAGATTATTTTTTTAAAACAAAAAACATCAATTCTATGATTCCTATAATTCTATGACATCCATTATTCATGTAATGCCTGTTAAACTTTATAAGAGCTGTAAATGCGTGAAAAAATTGTCCGTAAATCAAGAAAAACTTAAAAAGCAACATTCATTCGGAAAGGATTGGGGACGAGGTGAAAATAACAGGTATATGAGAAATAATGAAAGTTGCTGTATGGTTAACAGATATAATTATGTGCCCAAATAAGTCAAGAATTAAATAATTTGAGCCTGAAACTATATAAGTTTATGTGATTAATGGATAATCCTTTCCCGGTATGTGGCTTAACGTTTTTTTTGTAACTTATGATGTGAATAAGATTAAAAATATTTTTAAAAAAAAATAAAATTACGGCTTTATTTTTTTAAATCTGGAGATGTAAAGACCGAGATTGATCACAAAAGCGGGTTTTAAAAATATCCGGTTTTTCTCCTCTTTAAAAAAAGTTTTTCAATCTGAAAATGATGGATATAAATTACTTTTATCTTGACTAAAGTGAAAAGGCTATACAATAATGCATAATATTAAGTTAATAATGTATATGGTATTTGCATAAAAATCGCTCCTATTATTATGCTTTTTTAAAAAAAAGGTTTCCATTATGAAAATAAACAACGAACAAAAAGAGGAAAATCGTAAAAAAATCATCCGTGCTGCGGTTGATATTTTTTCAGAAAAGGGATTCCGTCCAGCTACTATGAAAGCTGTTGCAAAAAGTGCGGGAGTGGCTGATGCCACAATATATAATTATTTTCCTACAAAGGAGTCTATCCTTTTCGGGTACTATGAGGACCATATAAAAGATTTAATCGAGCAGTTAAAAAATATTGAGGACTTTAACACATACAGGTTTCAGGAACAGCTTCAGGCGGTGATGGAAACAAGCCTGGAACTTTATCTTCCGGATCGTGAATTTGTGGCTGAAACCAGTAAAATGGTATTTCTAAGTTTAAGTTCTTCCTATCGCCAGCTTAAACCAGTCAGGCAGTCATTTAATGCAATTATCAGGGATATTTTTGATGCTGCCATAGAAGTCGGCGAAATCCCGGACCAGGTTTTTCTTGAAATAAGTCACCAGCTTTTCTGGGACTACTATATTGCCATGGTGCATTACTGGCTTAATGACACATCCGAGCATTTTACTGATACGACACTTCTTGTGGATAAAACCCTTGACCTTGCATGCACCATGATCAAAAGCGGTGTTGCCAATAAAGTTTTTGATATTCTAACTTTCCTGTTCAAGCAGCATGTGCTTTCAAGGATGGATATGTTTAAAGATAAAATTGACACAGCTCAAATGGTAAAACGCAAATTTATGGAAGGTCTGTAACATGGATGACATTCCACGCGGGAGGTTTAAACGAAGTGTTGTGGGCAGTAAAACAGCGGCCAGAGTAGGCGGCAAGCTGCTGGGCTACTATGCCAAGCGGCCTTTTCTGTCTGACGAGAAAAAACACAGGGCAAAGGAACAGATGGAAGAAGAGAGTGCGGCCATTGTGTTTCAGGCATTGAGTCTTTTAAAGGGCACTGCTGTAAAAATCGCCCAGATGCTCAGCGTAGAGATGGATATATTTCCTGAATCTGTCTGCCGAGAGCTGGCAAAATCATATAACCAGGTTCCTCCCATGAATCAGGTCATGGTCAAAAAAACCGCAGGCAACGCCTTTAACCGCCCTGTTGAAGATGTTTTTAAAAGTTTTGACACCCGTGCTTTTGCAGCGGCCAGTCTGGGCCAGGTGCACCGCGCATTTGATAAAAAAGGAAATCCTCTTGCGGTAAAGCTGCAGTATCCCGGCATAGCCCGGAGTATTAAAGACGACATGCAGATAGTGCGTCATGTTTTACGCCCATTATCCGAGTACGATACAATACTGCCGGTCCTTCACGAGATAGAAGAGAGGCTTTCTGAAGAGATTGATTACCGGAAGGAAGCGGATAATATTGCCTGGTTTTCCGAAAGGATGCCGGAAAACGGTTTTTGTATACCTGAGGTGAAAAATGAGCTGAGCACCTGTACAGTGCTTACCATGAGTTATCTTAAGGGAAAACCTCTTAACGAATGGCTTAAAAGCAGTCCGGATCAGAAAGCAAGGGATACGGTTGCCCAGCGTATGTACGACTGGTTTTTATATTGTTTTTATGAGCTCAACTGTATCCATGCCGATCCAAACCCAGGTAATTTTATAATTGATGATGATTTAAATGTAGGGGTAGTGGACTTTGGATGTGTGCGTCACTTTAATCCTGACTTTATTCGCCGATACAGAAAGCTTATCCGGGCGCTTGTTACAAAAGATAAAGATCTGCATATTCGTATGTTCCGGGAGTTTGACATGATTAAAAGCGAACCTGATCCTTCTTTGTCTTCCATCTTAAAGGAAATAGTGGAATCTTTCTGCGGCTGGTACGGACAGCTTGAGGCTGAAGAAATTTTTGATTTTGGCGCTAATCCTGATTTCATGAAAGGCGCAAAGGCTGTTTCTCGTGACATCTATAAAATCAGGCGTCATATGAAACTGAACCCCAACTTTGTTTACCTTGATCGTACCCGCTATGGAATGCTGCGCCTTTTTGAGCAGATGAAGGCCAAGGTAAGGATACGGAACAGTTACGAACAATAATAGGGAAAACCTTATGGCTCGAATAATCATTATATTTTTGAGTGCGGTTCTTGTTACAGCCGCTCTGTTATTTATAAACTACTATGTTCCCTTTCAGGTTGAATGGGCAGTTGTATATCTCGGGATTATTTTATTATCTGCGGGTTTACTGTCCTTAATCATACCGTTGAAAATCCTTTATATCAGAAGCCGTAAAAAAGCTCTTTTGCCTGTAGTTTCCGGTCTTGCTGTTATTATTATCGGAATGATACTGCCTGCGCCGACAATCCGTTCAGACAGGTCTCATCAGCGGATTGATGATTTTATGCCGGAATATGAATTTTATGAGTATCATGAAGTAACAATCAACGCCCCTGCAGATAAAGTTTTTGAGGCAATAAAAGGTGTAACGTTTACAGATATTCCTGCTGCTGTATGGCTTGTAAAAATTCGTGCACTGGCATCAGGAAAGCCTGTAAAATCCTATTTGAATAACAGTTCTTCAATGAAGTCATTATTATCTCAGCCCATATTAAAAATTTTGTCACGGCCGGAATCAGGATTTTTAATGCTGGATGATAAAACACCCTATGAGTATGTAGGCGGTATGGCAGGAAAACCCTGGTCAAACAGTAAACCTCCGATTATAGCAGGCCCTGATGAATTCCGCGCTTTCAGTACGCCCGGAAATATAAAGGTGACATTTAATTTAACGGTTACTGATTTAAAAGACGGCACAAGCCGGTTAAGCTCCGAAACACGTATTGCATGTATTGATGAATCTGCAAAGAAAATTTTCTCCCGCTACTGGAGAATTATTTATCCGGGAAGCGCAATCATTCGCCGTGTATGGCTGAATGCAATTGCCGAACATGCGGTGTCACGATAAATTTCCCATGGTTTTTAAATTAATGGAACTCAAATCTTTCTTATATATTGCAATATTCAGTTAAAATATATTTGCAAATGCCGGGCGGGTCTTGCGTCAATGTTGTTGACTTAAGCACAAACCTATAAAAAAGTTGAACGTCCAACGCTCAACATCCAGCGTTCAAAAAAGGCAAAATATGTTGTTTTTTATTGGCCTTTGGTCGAACACAGCAGGAGGGTTATTATGAATCTTTATAAAGTTGTATGCATAGCAGCTTCACTTCTATTTGTTTTCCTGTTTTTACAGTTATTATTCACATCGGACAGTTTTGTAAGGAACATGGGCCTGGAGCCATCTGCAGCCACTTCCGTCCTTGCAAAACGGGCGGCAATGTTCATGCTTGGTCTTTCTGTTCTCCTGTTTTCTGCAAAGAGCCTGGATAATACAAATGCAAGGCTGTCCATCTGCCTTTCAACAGGAGTTACACTGATTGGCCTGGCATTAGCAGGTGTTTATGAATACTTTATGGGCAGTGTAAATTCCTCAATTTTTACCGCAATTACTATTGAAACAATATTGGGGCTTTCTTTTCTTAAAATATTTTTCTTTAAAAGATGAATATCCATCCCGTTAAAAGGATAAGGTTGTATTTATATTAATAGTTTTCTAATATGCCGGCTATGTTAGAAATAGGAAATATAAAACTGGAAAACAGATTCATTCTTGCGCCAATGGCCGGCATAACAAACCTGCCTTTCAGGCTTTTGATAAAAAGCCTTGGTGCAGGACTTGTATATACGGAAATGGTAAGTTCCATGGGGCTTCATCTTAATCAGAAAAAGACCATGGAATACATAATGAGCGATCCTGCGGAAAAACCCGTTGCGGTTCAGATATTCGGTTCAGATCCTTCCATAATGGCTATGGCCGCCCAGAAAGTTGTTGAACATGGCGCAGATATAGTTGATATCAACATGGGCTGTCCTGTTAAAAAGGTAACAAAAACCGGGGCAGGGGCGGCACTCCTAAAAAAACTTCACAGGGCACAGGAGATAATCTCCGCTGTCCGCCTTGCATGCAGTGTACCGCTTACCGTAAAGATAAGAACCGGCTGGGGAAGTGACTCCATAGTTGCATGTGATGCTGCAAAGGTTGTTGAAGAGTGCGGGGCAGATGCTGTTATACTTCATGCCCGGACTGCTGCCCAGGGGTACTCGGGTTATGCGGACTGGGACATGATCACAAAGGTTAAAGAAAGCGTAAGTATCCCTGTAATAGGAAACGGTGATGTCAATGAGCCTGCGGATGCCTTAAGGATGCTTGATGAAACCGGCTGTGACGGGGTTATGATAGGCAGGGCAACTTCCCGCAATCCATGGATATTCCGCCAGATTCTTGAGTATGAAAAGGGCAATACAATGTACGTGCCTGATATCAACGAAAGAAGAAGGCTGATCATGGAGCATTACAATCATCTTGATAAAGCCGTAGGAAACCGCAGGGCAATGCTGTGCATGAGAGGTCTTTTACTGCGCTATACCAGGGGGCTTCCGGGAAGCAGCAAATTCAGAGAAGCCTTTACAAAAATAAAGGATGTTAATTCACTTATAACCGCGGTAGACGGTTATTTTAAAATACTGGAGGACAAAGGCTATTGAAAGTTAAACTTGCCAGATCGGCCGGTTTCTGCATGGGTGTCCGCCGTGCAATGGAAATGGTGCTTGCAGAGGCCAACAGGAATGAAGGTGTGCTGTACACCTACGGGCCCCTGATCCATAACAGCCAGGTAATTGATCTTTTAAAAACAAAAAATGTTGAAGCTGTAAGCAGCATAGAGGGGCTTAAAAACGGCACCGTACTTATACGCGCCCACGGGATACCTCCCGAAGAAAGAAACATGCTTAAAGAATCGGGCATGAAAATAATTGATGCAACATGCCCCAGGGTTGCAAAGGTTCAGGCTATTATAAGGCGCCATGCAAAAAAGGGATATACACCTGTTATCGTGGGCGACAGGGATCACGCCGAGGTGGTAGGCCTTGTAGGTTACGGAGAAGGAAATGCCATTGTTGTAAACAGTTTTGAAGAGCTTTCTCATTTTCCGGAATCGGAAAAACTGTGCATAGTGGCCCAGACAACCCAGAATGAAATAGAGTATGAAGAGATTATCAGGAAGGTAACGGAACGTTTTCCTGAAGCGGTAGTTTTTAATACCATATGTGAGGCAACCAGCGAGCGCCAGAGCGAGGTTAAGGAGATTGCCGCCCATGTAGACTGTATGGTTGTTGTAGGCGGATATCACAGCGGCAATACAAAAAGGCTTGCACAGGTTTCCGAAGAAGCAGGTACCCAGGCCTATCATATTGAAACCGAAAAAGAGATTAAAAAAGAAAATTTTAAAAACATGGAGATTGTAGGTGTTACTGCAGGAGCTTCAACTCCAAACTGGATGATAAAAAATGTAATAAAGGAAATTGAGGGCATTGAGGGCAGAAACGAAACAATGCTTGAGCGGTGGATAAACAAGGGTTTTAAATTTCTACTTCTCAGTAATCTGCTGGTTTCTCTCGGAGCACTTGCCCTGTCATATGCTTCGGCGGTGCTGTCAGAAAGAGAAATCCAGTTGTCCTACCCGTTTATTACTTTTTTTTACATTTATGCAATTCATGTCATATACCGGTTTCTGGACAAGGGCGCCAGCACATATAATGATCCGGAGCGTGCAGGGTTTTACAAACGGCACCGGGTGTTTTTGGGCATATCCAGCATGGCGTCAATATTCTGCGCCCTCAGCCTGTCATACAGGCTGGGGATGTATGTTTTTGTGGTGATGTCCTGTCTTACTCTGCTTGGCGTGTTTTACAGTATTCCTATTGTTCCTGCCAAGGTTCAGCATCTCTGGCGGTATGCAAAAATAAAAGACATACCCGGGTCTAAAACACTTCTTGAGGCGTTTGCCTGGGCAGTAGTTATAACCCTTGTGCCGCTTCTGACAGCAGAAACCATTAACTGGCCAGCAGTGATTATTACATTTTTTATTGTCCTTTCACTTGCATTTGTGCGGACCGCATTCTTTGATTTGTTTCAGGTGCAGGGCGATCTGATAGTAGGGACCGAAACACTTCCTGTAACCATTGGAGAAAAAAGGACTATATCCATTTTAAAATGGATTATGGCGGCATCATCGGCAATACTTATTATTGCGGCCCTGCCAGGGATTGTAAACGGATTTTCTCTTGTGCTGCTCATCTGTTTTATCACTCTTTCCATATGTCTTACTGCTTATGAAAAAAGAAAAATTTATCCGGGAACCTTCCTGGAGGCCCTTGTAGAAGGCAATCTTTTTTTAGCCGGGTTTTTAAGTGTCATCTGGCAGATATTTTCATGACAGCAGTAAGCGTTATTATCCCGGTCTTTAACAGGGGAGAGCAGGTCTGCCGTGCCATAGAATCAGTTTTTGAGCAGACCTGCAGCGATTACGAAATAATTGTAATTGATGATGCCTCTGCAGATAATACTCAGAAAAGGCTCAGGGAATTTAAGAGCCGGATAAAATTAATTACCCACTCCGAAAATAAAGGGGTATCAGCAGCCAGGAACAGCGGGATAAGAGTTGCAAAGGGCGATTACATTGCGCTGCTGGATTCGGATGATTACTGGCTGCCTGAAAAACTGCAGGTGCAGATAGATTTTTTTGATAAAAATCCTGATGCTGTAATATGCCAGCCGAAGGAAATATGGATAAGAAAAGGCAAACGTGTAAACCCGGCCAAAAAACATATGAAACCCTCCGGAGATATTTTTATACCCTCTTTAAAACTCTGCCTGGTAAGTCCTTCTGCTGTTATGTTTAAAAAATCCCTGCTTGATGAAGTGGGTCTGTTTGATGAAGAATTTCCAGTGTGTGAAGATTATGACCTGTGGCTCCGTATATCATATAAATACCCGGTGCACCTGATTGAACAGGATCTGCTGATTAAGGAAGGCGGCGCACCGGACCAGCTTTCTTTAAGCATGAAAGGCATGGACAGGTTCAGAATAAAGGCGATGGTTAAGATTTATAAACAGGGCGTGCTCAATAAAATCCAGGAACAGGCACTTTTTGAAGAGCTTGAATACAAATGCAGGGTATACGGTGAAGGCTGCATAAAAAGGGGCAAAGAGGAAGAGGGGGAGTATTATCTCGGCCTTGTTAAATCATTTGGAGACCGCAGGGTATAAGCGCTAACCTGAATAGCCAATTGAATACTGTTAAAAACGAAGATCATATTAAAAAAGCGGATTATTTTACTTGACGCATACGACATGGGGTCGTACATATACGGATATGTATTAAATTAAAAAGAACGGAAATTTAAGATGAAAAAACCTCCGCTTGCAAATGCCGAACTGGCAATAATGAACCTGTTGTGGAAAAAAGACAGAATGACTGCCCGTGAAATACGGGAAATGCTTTACCCTGATAAAGAAAAGGCCCAGCATGGAACTGTCCAGAGATTGCTTCAGCGGCTGGAGGATAAGGGATATATTGACCGTGACCGTACCCTGAGTGTACACTTTTTTTCTACAAAGGTTGACCGGCAGGACTATGCAGGAAGTCAGCTTGAATCGCTGGCATCAAGGCTTACGGGAGGCTCCCTGGCTCCTATTATCACTCACTTTGTAGAAGAAAAAAAACTGTCCCGGGACGATATGATGGAACTTCGCGCGATACTTGATGAGGGCCTGGACAAAAAATAATTACTCATTCCTTTTTTTAACTGTGTTTTAACCGGTACAATATTAATAAATCTGCCGGCATAATCACTGCCCGTAAAAAATACCGCATTTCCTGAATTTCTTTTTCACTTGCTTTTTTTCTGCCATTAGCCTTAAATTTATAAATCAGCACCATTCATACAATAGACTTTGTTTTTAATAATCAAATATCAGCAGAAGCAGAAGCATAAATTATTTGATGCACCTGTGTTATCAGGTGTGCAGTTAAAGGCAGGTACCTATGGAAATTACAGTAAAATTTTCAAGTCTGATCAGGATGCTGGCAAGACGGGATCAGGACCGTGTAGATGTGGAAGAGGGAACAACTATTGATCAGCTTACACAGATCCTGGACCATAAATATGATAACCTGAGCTTTGACAGCCGGAAGACCAAATTTATGGTTAACAACAAGTTTGTAGCCGGAGAAAAGGTTCTTTCTGAAGGCGATGAAGTCAGTGTGTTCCAGACACTCAAGGGCAGATAGAACGGGTAAAAAAAGGATTATAAAAAAGCTCCTGTCAAATATAGAATGTCCTCAATTAATCTGACACAGGCGTTCTACAGGATTTGTATGTTTGAATTAAAAAAGTATTGTCCCTATCCTGTATCCTGTATTAGAATCCAAATCTGTTTTTATATACAGCCTGCCTATGTACAGGTAACAGCCGGCTCAAATCAGGCTGATAAAATTATTTATATAGAATCAAAAAGGAGATTAAGTTGGGAATCCCGTTAAATACACCTCCACCAGTTCCAGGCAGACCGCCTGAAAAAAAATCATCTTCCGGCAAAAAAATTCTAATAGGGTGCGGAATCGGATGCGGATCACTGATAGTGATGTCGATAATTGCTGCGTTCATAGCTTTATGGTGGTTTTTCTCTTCGGAGGACCAGATCCCGGTAAACAGCATCTTTAATTCGGATACTGCTGCAGCCTTCAGGCTGGAGGATATTTCGGCATATCCCGAAACTATGGAGCTGATTTCTCAGGCTTTAAAAGAACTTGAGAACAGCAGAAATAATTCATTGGAGGATATGCCTGAATTTTTTAAAAAACTTAATAAATTTTCACAGGGCAATCAGGATCCGGCTCAGGCAGTTAAAATGTTCAGGCCAAAGGAAGCTGCCATTTCTTTTTCCATTAATGAAAGAGATGATCTTGTTTTTGTGATAGCCGCAAATTTTAAATCCGGAACACGCATAGTTAAATTAATTCTCAACACGGTCTTTGAGGTTGATCCGGATTTAAAGGGAAACAAAATATCTACCGAGCATGGCGATTTTTATATTTTTGAACAGAAACAGCATGAATACAGCCAGGAGACGGGCGAAAGTATTCTGGGATTCTATATGGGAACTCTCATATTCAGTAATGATCCTGAGTATGTGCTGAACAGAGTGGACGGGTTTTACGACGGGACAGACAGCGAAAAATTAAAGTCTGAACTGTCTCCGAACCGTTTAACAGGATGGCACAGGCCCCGCCGCTGCTTTATGGTGTTCTGGATGAGTTATTATTAAACACCTTTAATTACAACTTCGGTCTGTTTCAGGAAGAACTTGGGGCTGAGATGAAAAATGCTGCATTATCCATTACTAACCTTTCCCCTGAAAATGTGGTTTTAAAACTGCGCATATGCATGACAGGTGAAGACTTTGCAAAGCAGGCTAAAGAACAGATTGACAATATAAAAGTTCAGTTGGTCAATAACGCAGAGCAAAACGGTTTTAAACTTGAGGTAAAAGATTCGGTTGATGATAAGAATCTTGATATTGAGTTAAAGGTAAATAACCTGCTTGAAACATGGATTGGTAAAATAAAGGAATCGGAAAAAAGCTACAGCTATTAAAACCAGTATAAAAAGAAAATTTATTAATATCCCGGATCAGACTCCGGGTTCATATTTTCTATTAAATCAGCAAAGTCTTTTTGGGCTAATGATTTTTCAAATACATCGTAAAGTTCATAATTCTTTTTTCCGAGTATTTTTTTTATTTTACTGTCATAGCCTGCTTTATATAATTTTTCATCCTCTTCAAGCTTCAGGAGTGTTTCTTTATCGGATATAATACGGTCGTACTTTTTATAGATTTTTTCTTTTTCTATATTGTAACCGGAGTAAAGGTTCATGATATTATTAATATCATCAGCCGGCACGCCAAGTTTCTTTAGAAATGGTTTGTGATAATTAATAAAACTGTTTTTTCTCCGGGCCGCATTTTTTTCCAGGCTCTCTTCAGATATGCGTACATTCGGATTGATTTTACCGGGTTTCTGTGTGCCTTCTGCTTCTTTTCTGTCCGATGCCTTTTCCGTTGACAGGACAGTATTATCTGATGATTTTAATTTTGAAGCCGGTCTTTCGCTCTTTAAAATTTTGTATTCCGATGCAGGTTTAACCGAAGTTTTTGAGGCGGGCCTGTATCCTTTTCTGCTGTTATTTTCAGGCTTGTAGTAGCTTGCAAAAATAAGTGCCAGCATTATAAAGATAAAAACACCAATAATTACAGCATTTGAATTATCAGACTTTTTGTTTTTCATTGTGCGGCCCCTGAGTTTCTTCAGACTGCAGGCTACATCCGGTCAAGGTCTATCACTTCAAAAAATGGCGTGTTTTTAATTGTAAATATCTCATCCGGAATCTGTCTGTTGAATTTTATTTTTACCCTTTTAAGAGTCATATCTTTCTTTCCCTTAATATCTTCCATTACAGTTTTTTCTGCATAACTGATATTCTCTGCATCATTAAAATCAGTAAATCTTATTGCAGGAAAATTTGGAGGGAAAAGCGATATCTCTTCTACTATCTTTTCGGAAGAGATGTTTATTTTCTGAACTGTTTTTTTTCTGTTTCCTTCAAGGATAAAAACTCCCGAATCTTTTTCGTATATCCGCCTGTAGGGCTCAAGAGCAGGGTATCCCCGTAAAAAGGCCCATAGTATTTCCGGTGTGCATTCCATGTTGGGGAGTATTTTTGCAAGGTTTTCTGGAGTGGGGTTTCCTGTGTACTGTTTTTCTTCATAAAAATTTCTTATATCGAGACGGTCTTCCTTTATAAGCAGACTCATAAGCTGCTTGCCCCAGGTATGGAAAATTTCCATCTTGCAGGTAAATGGTTCTTTTTTTACAAAAACATGAATATCTACAGAGCTGTCCAGTATCCAGCCGTTGATTGTCAGTTTGCCGGTAAAATAAAACTCCGAAACATTGTCCTGCTGATCCCTGACCTGCTGAAGGATATTTTCAATTTCGGAGTCGGAAAGCTTAAGCAGAGGTTTTTTTCCGGATGTTAAAAAAGTACAGCCGTTTATAAAAAGGATGATAAGTGCTATCTGAAGCAGGAAAAATATTTTTGCCGAAAAAAAATAATTACAGTTACATTGGCGCGGGTGGGTATCTTTGTCCATAACAACTATTTCAGCAGCCTTTTAACTTCTTCTATTTTTTTTAGAATCTTTTCTGAGGACTGATGATTGAGTGAAAGGGCCTTTTCGTACATTTCAATAGATTTTTCATATTTGTTTATTTTCAGATAAACATCGCCAAGGTGTTCTGCTATTGTCGGATCACCGCCGGGAACAAGCGAGAAAGCCTTTTGAAGAGAGATGAGTGCGTTGTCATAATTGCCCTGCTGATAGTAAACCCAGCCCAGGCTGTCTATATAATAGCCGTTATCAGGTTTTATCTTTATGGCCTTCTGTATCATTTCAAGGGCGTCGCTGAGGTTAGTTCCTCTTTCTGCATATGAATACCCGATGTAATTAAGGGCATCTGCGTGGTTCGGGTCAAGTTCAATAATCTTTTTCATCTGAACAAGCGAGTCTTCCCTTTTGCCTTCCTTTTCCAGGAGCACTCCCATACGGTATCTGATCTCGATATTTTCTTCATCAAGCGCAAGACCTTTTTTTAATATCTCTCCTGCTTTTGTGAAATCATTTTCCGATTCATACATGGACGCAAGAAGAGTGTATAGATCCATCTCATCTTTTTTAAACTCTATCCCTCTGCGGAGGATATCTATGGCTTCATTTGTTTTTCCAAGTTTTTTTAAAAGATAGGCAACATGAAGTCGTGAGTTGATATAGTACTCACTGGTTTCATCGATCAAGCGAAAATGGTAAAGGGCTTCTTCGCGGGCATCATTGCCTTCATAGGCAAGGGCTAGATAATACCTGGATTTCTGATCACCGGGCCATGCCGATACAATGGCATCAAGCTCCTTAATAGCTTCATCAAGCTTTCCTTCCTGCAGGTAAAAAAGGCCTACAGCCTGCCTGCGCGGATCACCGGGAGAAGACTGAAGTGTTATTTCCTCCATCATCATGGATATATCGTCTTTTTTGCCCAGAAGTTCGTAAAGACCTATAAGCCTTTCCCTTGCCAGCCTGTTTAAGGGATACATGTTAAGGAGCTCTCTGTATGTATTCGCAGCATCCTCCAGCCTGCCCTGAATGTAATATAATCCGGCAAGGTCAAAAAGAGCTGGCTCCATGCCTTCGTTTATTGAAAGAGCCTGTTTGTATTCATTTTCGGCCATGTCATATTTTTTCATGGCCTGGTAAATTCTGCCTTTGTAATAACAGGCAAAATAAAGGTCGGGGTTTTTATCGGTAAGAATATTCAGCTGACTCATCGCATCATCCAGCATTCCTGCTCTTGCAAGGGCAGTTGCAAACATCATCCTCACCCTTTCGTTATCCGACTCAGCAGCAAGAATCTCTTTATACTGTGCGATGGATGCCTCGTTATCCCCCTTTGATCCGTAGAGTTCTGCAAGAAGCAGTTTTGTTCCGATATCGTCCGGGTTGATTCTTAAGCTTTCTTCAGCATATTTCAAGGCCAGCCCGGTATTGTTTACTTCGTTTAAAAGCAGGGCCATACGCTTTTTCAGGTATCCGGAACCCGGATCATAGGCTATTACTCTTTTTAGATTTTCAATAGCCTCCCTGTAATCACCGTTTGAGATATTGATTGTTGAGAGCATATAGTGCATATATGCCAGCTGTTTTTCATCTGTGGTTTGTACGCCGGGAATGTTCGGCTCCAGGTCAAAAACTTCCGATTCAGGTATTATTTCTCCGGTGTCAGAAACATATTCTTCTCCTGACGTGGCAGAGGGGCCTGCGGCTGAGGGTGTTTTATAAATAGTGCCTGTACAGCCTGTTAATGCCGTAAGAATAAAAAATGTCAGGGCGAATACGGCCCCTGAGAGATTATTAGTTTTATTATTCCTGCATCTGTTCATATTAAAAACCTATTTTATAAAGTCGGAATACTCTTCGTCAAAATCAGTAATCTCCTCCGACAGCCATTTTTTAATATTGTTCACAATTCTTGCCTGTATCTGGCGAACTCTTTCCCTGGAAATATTGTACTTGTCCCCGAGCTCCTGAAGAGTGAGAGGCGTCTCCGACATGATCCTGCTGTCAAATATATCCAGTTCTTTTCCCTTCAGGGTTTTTCTGTATTCTTCCAGTTTATCGATCAGTACCGTGCGGCCCTGTTTTTCCGATAGCTGATCGTCAATATCCATCTGCTCGTCAGGTAAAAAGGAGCTGTATTCCTCTTTGCCGCCGTCTCCGACCGGGGCGTTTATGCTCACCTCTCCACCGCCAAGACGCTGGGTCATTTCTTCTATATCAGTTTCCTTGACATTCAGACGTTCTGCAAGAAGTTTTGTCTCGGGTGTAATTCCCTGTGCTATAAGCTTTTCTCTTTCCTTTGCAAGGTTGTAAAAAAGCTTTCGCTGAGTCTGGGTAGTCCCAATCTTAACAAGCTTCCAGTTCTTCATTATAAAGGAGAGCATATATGCCTTGATCCAGTATGATGAATAATATGAAAACTTGATGCCCCTGTATGGATCAAATTTTCTGACCGCCTGGATAAGTCCGAGGTTGCCTTCCTGAATAAGGTCAAGGAGGCTCTTGGTCCAGTAACGATGAAAGTCCATGGCTATTTTAACGACAAGCCTGAGGTTTGAGGTTACAAGTCGATAGGCCGCTTCCTCATCGTTATTTTCTTTGACCCTTATTGCCAGATCCGTTTCCTCTTCTTTTGTGAGAAGATTGTATTTTTTTATTTCATAAAGGTATTGCTGAAGAGGATCATAGGGAACAAGCGCCCTCTCCTCACTCGGCATTGGCAGCCCAATTTCGAGAATTTCCTCTTCCGGTACCTGTTCTTTCTTATCCTGGGTCATATTTTTTCCTTATGAAAACTCATTTGTAATACGGACTATGAGCTTGTGATTTTCATGTAACGCTTTTTACCTGCCCTGAGCAGAATAACTCCATCTTCCTGATTTTCAGAACTTATTGCCTGGTCAAAGGCCTCGATCTTTTCATTATTAACGTATCCGCCGCCCTGGGTCAAAAGACGTCTTGCATCAGATCTTGTTTTGCAGAGTCCGGATTCTTCAAAAAGCTGAAACGCAGGTATTCCCTTTTCCAGATCTTCTTTATTCACCTGGTATTCGGGTGTTGAATCAGGCATTCCCTGGGATCCGCCTCCAAAGAGCTCCTTTGCCGCATTTCTGGCCTTCTGAGCTTCTTCTTCTCCATGACAGATCTTTGTCGCTTCAAATGCCAGTACTTCCTTGGCCTGCCTGATATCTGCGCCTTCAAGGGCACCAAGCTTTTTAATCTCTTCAACCGGAAGAAATGTAAAAATCATCAGGAATTTTTCTATGTCATTGTCTTCCTGGTTGATCCAGTACTGGTAATAGTCATAGGGGCTTGTCAGTTCAGGATCAAGCCAGACTGCGCCTTTATGGGTCTTGCCCATTTTTATTCCCGATGAGGTTGTAATCAGCGGGAAGGTTATGCAGTGGGCAGTGCCCTTTTCAAGCCGCCTTATAAGATCTGTCCCTGCCACTATATTGCCCCACTGATCGCTGCCGCCCATCTGAAGTTTGCAGTCATAGTGTTTGTACAGATGCCAGAAATCATAGGACTGGAGAAGCATATAGTTGAACTCGATAAAGTTTAACCCGGTCTCCAGTCTCATCTTATAGCTTTCAGCGGTAAGCATTCTGTTTACGCTGAAATGCTTTCCAATATCCCTTAAAAAATCAATATAGTTCAGCTTTGTAAGCCAGTCTGCATTGTTCACCATAAGTGCTTTACCGTCTTCAAAGTCAAGAAAACGGGAAAGCTGTTTTTTAATGCTTTCGGCATTCTCATCAATCTGTTCCCTTGTGAGCATTTTGCGCATTTCAGTTTTACCGCTCGGATCGCCAACAAGGGTTGTACCTCCGCCGACTACTGCGATGGGCCTGTGTCCTGCACGCTGCATATGGGCTAGTGACATTATTGGTAAAAGATGTCCCACATGCAGGCTGCTTCCTGTGGGATCAAAACCTACATAACATGAAGTTGATGTTTTAAATAATTCCCTTAATGCGCCTTCATCCGTGTGCTGCTCAACAAAGCCTCTTTCTTCAAATATATCAAAAATATCTTTCACTTTTATTCTTCCTGTTCGCTGTAAAAATCTTCGGGGAAGCGGACTGTTTTCACCCTGCCCATGCGCCCGATATTGTCATATGTTTTGCCGTTAAAATTAAATTCTATGCCGCCTGCATTTCCAAGCTTGACCACAAATCCCTTCTCAGCTGTCCACTGGGGAGTCCTGCCAGGCTGAAAAACATATTCTTTGGGTTCATTGTTATCGACTATCATTTTTACATAGGTCCGCTCTTTTACAATGGCCTTAAGAACCTGGCTGCCGACCGGAGGTTCTTCTGCATCCAGCTCTTCATCTCCAGATTCTTCAGTTTTATATTCTTCCGCGAAGTATTCGGGTTCTTCGGCAGCAGTTTCCGAAGAAACAGATTCTGTTTCAGCCGCTGCCTCCTCCCGGATTTCTTCTTCGGGAGTTATGTCTTCAGCAGGTGCCTCTTCCATAACTTCAGGAATTTCGGTATCTGCTGCAGTAATTTTTTCAGATTCCTCCTTTAACGCTTCTGATGTTTCTTCTTCCTGTACAGCTTCCGACGGAGTACCGTCAGGTTCTGATTCTTCCGGATCATCAGGGATTTCCGGCACTGTTGATTTTACCTGTTCAGGCAGTTCATCCTCTGGCGCAGGCGCTGCCGGCTTATCAGGCGTTTCTTCAGTTACAGAGGGAACCTGCACACTGTCATCTGATTTATCACCGGCAGTAAGGTAGTAAATGGTTCCTGCCAGTATCAGAAGGATAATTATCAGGTAGAATCCGGTATTTCCCTTTTTCTTCCTGTCTGTAAGCGGCCTGGGTGTACTTTCTGCACCCGGCATGCTCTTGTCAAAAAGCCTGAAGGCCTTCTGCTGGTCATAGTCCACAGAAATTGCATAGGAGCGGATAAATCCTTTAATAAAGACCCTTGCAGGAAGTTTATTCCAGTCTTCATTTTCAATGGCATCAATAACATTCTCCCTGACCTTTATCATTTCGGCCAGGCGTCTTTTTGATAATCCTTTTTTTTCTCTCTCAGCTTTCAGCACATCCCCGATACCAGGTTCTTTTTGAGGGATGTTTTCGAGATTGTCATCTTTACCCATATTGTTAAAATTCCATATTAAATATTGTCTGTAAAAAAGAGTCGTCCGCTTAAAGTACCTTTTTTATAAAGCTGTTCTTTTTCAGTTCTTCTATATACTCTTTGTAACGTTTTTCTATTTCCTGATTTCCCAGGTACTCCTGTATATTGCTTTTAACTTCATCAAGGGGGATATACCCCGTATCTGTCTTGCTTATAAGTTTTATAATCTGAAGGTAGCTGCCCATATCTATAATGGAGCTAACTTCTCCTTCCTTAAGAGAATTGATAACATTTAGTATCCTTGAATCCACATCTGTCAGCGGAATATCTCCCAGATCTCCACCGTCATCAGCAGCCGGTCCGTTTGAATATTTCTTTGCCAGATCGGAAAAGGATTCTCCCTTTTCAAGCAGTGAAATAACCTCATTTGCGGTTTCTTTCATCCTGTCGAGTTCTCCCTGGGTGGATGAGGCTGCTGCAACAAGAAATATGCTTGCTATATGAGCTTTCCCGGGTTTTTCAAATTCCTTTTTATTTTCATCGTAAAACTTTGCAATCTTTTCTTCGGTAATAACTGTTTTTTCCTGAATTTCTCTGTTTATCAGTTTACGCCGGAGGAGATCATCTCTTACCGTCTTTCGGTATTTATCCATATTTCTGCCGCTTTTTTCCAGCTCGGCAATCAGTTCTTCCTGAGTGAATTTATTGCTCTCTTTAAAATACTCTATATAATGGTCAATTTCTTCACCGGTAACGGTAAGCTCGAGTTCTCTTGCTTTTCCCTGTTCCAGTTTCCGGTCAATCATAAGATCCAGAATTTCGTTACGAAGAGTAAAAAACTGTTCTTCATTTTCCGACTTTATTTCATCACCGGTCTTCCCTGTCCATTCCAGGATTTTGTTGTTCAGCTCAAAAAGAGTTATTACATCGTCATTTACAAAGGCTACAACTCTGTTGCTGTTCTGCGCATACGATGCGGAAGCCAGTAAAATAATCGAAAGGATTGTACATGCTATTGCTTTCATCTCGTCCTATTCCTCCATATCCATGTCGGCTAGTATTTGTTGTTCCTTAACATTCACAGGAAATTCTTTTTTAAGGCTGTTCAGCCATTTTTTATATTCTATTTCTCTTTTTCCCATAGATATTCTTGCCTCTATCTCTTTGATAGATTCAGGAAAGGTCCTGACACCCTGTTCCCTGACGGAAAGAACCTCAAATATGTGAAACCCGTATGGTGACTCCAGTATTTTACTGGGAGTTCCTTCTTTAAGGGAAAAAATAAATTCATCAATCACTTTATTGAGCTGGCCTTCAGCTACCCATCCAAGGATTCCCCCGGCTTCTGCTTCCGGGGCAATGGAATACTCCTTTGCCAGATCGGCCATGCTGCTTCCGTTATTTAAAAGGTCCTGGACCCTGTTCATATCATCTCTTGTCTTTGTGACAATCTGCCGGATCTCCAGCATTCGGGGATGGAAGAAATCTTCCTGATGTTCTTCATAGTACTCCTTTGCTTCCTCGAATGTTACGCCTATTGAGTTTCCGACGACTGTCTCAACAATCTTTTTTATGAGCAGTGTTTCCCTGATGTTTTTTTTCCACTCATTTACATCAATATACTCCTTTAAAAGCATCTCATTGAATGCATCGCCGGGGTAACTTCGCTTTACGGCCTGAACTTCAGATTCCAGTTCGTCTTCAGATACGGTTATTCCGTTTTTTCTTCCGTATGCAAGGATCATTTCATTTTCAACTATTCTGTTGAGTATTGATTTTAATCCTGTCCTTGCATCCTGATCGGTAATACCCATATCAGATATGATATGTTCAATTTTTCTGAGGACTTCTTTTCTGCTGATCCCTTTTTCTCCTACTGTAATTAAAATCTCATCCTCATGCTTTCTGGAAAAGTCACATGAAGTTGCCAGTAAAAGGAATGATATCAGTAATAGAATTATTCGATACAGGTTAAACACTTTATCCTTTCGATGGGGTAATCCCCCTAACTGCTTAAAATGCCCGGAAATTTATCAACTTAATAGACTAACAGCTCCGGGGAAAAATGCAAGAAATAAATTAATCCTGGCCTAAACGTCAACGTATTCATTTTGTTGAATAAATTACTAAATGAGATTGATTCTTGGACACTTTTATAATATGCATATCAATGTCTTGCATTTTTACAATAAAACTAATCATTAAATAATTTTTGGGTACTTAATCTGGCTATTTTAACCAATATTAGGTTGAATCAGCTACCAGTTTTATGCATTTTTCCGGGCCTTTTTCCGGGTATTAATGGTAACACCCTGAATAAACAGGTAAATATTGTAACGTCTTTTACGGCATGATAAATGCTATTAACCAGCTTTAATGTACTTTTCCGGCTTTAATAAAAACGGCAATAAATAATCAGAAAAATCAGGAGCAATCTAAATGAACAGAAGTATGAAGAATATTTCAATCAATATAGATGGTGTGCGACATGTCTACAAGGGGGGAACTACTGCAATTAATAATGTTAACCTGAATATTTCTACAGGGTTATTCGGACTCCTCGGCCCAAACGGCGCCGGGAAAAGTACACTTATGCGGATCATATGCAGCCTGCTGGTGCCTACCTCAGGACGGGTTACAGTGGGAGGGTTTGATGTTGTAAAAGAACGAAGACAGGTAAGAGAATTTCTGGGCTATCTTCCGCAGGAATTCAACGCCTGGCAGCTTCAGCGGGTAGAAGAAGTCCTTGATACCCTGGCAACTCTTTCCGGGATGGGAAACAAGTCCGAAAGAAAACAGCGGGTTTTTGATATTCTGGAGTCTGTAGGACTAACAGAGGTAGCACACAGAAAAGTCAAAAAGCTTTCCGGCGGTATGGTCAGAAGGCTTGGTGTGGCACAGGCCCTGATACACGAACCTAAAGTTCTGGTTGTTGATGAACCTACAGTAGGCCTTGATCCTGAAGAACGTATCCATTTCAGACAGCTTATGACAAAACTGGGACAGGACAGGATTATTATCCTTTCAACCCATATAGTAAGTGATCTCGGACCAGGATGTCATGACCTGGCCCTTATAAACAGGGGAAAGGTTGAATTCCGCGGCAGTCCGGAGGAGCTTATCAATAAAGCAAAGGGAATTGTATTTGAAATGCCCGGCACAGGCTCTGACTATAATGAAAGCTTTGAAATTGTATCCCGTGAAGATACCGGCGGCGGCATGAAAATAAGAGCGGTTTCAAAGGACGGAAAAATACCCGAAGGGGCAAAAGCGGTGGACAACCCCAACCTTGAGGAGGCCTACCTTGCCTTTATGGCCACCCTGGGAAAATCAATCAAATCTGCCGGAATGGAGACAATGATATGATAAATCTAAAATCGGTTTTTTCCATAGCAAGGGCTGAAACCAGGGTTACAAGACGTCTGGTGCGCTATTGGGTGTTTATAGGTATTTCATCTCTTATTGTCTTTCTGGCATTTCTTTTCTGCGCTGGTATTCACTCGGGTTTTTCAACCCAGTCGGCAACCGCGGGTCTTCTCTCTCCAAGATTTCTTGTATCTATAATGGGAATATACCTGAGCGTTTACACTGTCGGGGTGATTTTTCTCGCCTTTGATGTAAGGGCAAGGGATCAGCGGGAAAGAATGCAGGAGGTGCTTGACTCCAGGCCATACAGCAATCTTGACCTGGTCTTCGGAAGGTTTCTGGGCACACTGATACCTGCCTGGGTACCGATTGTTATTATTGGCATCCTTCTCCAGGTTCTGGGTTTTATTTTAAAAAGCAGGGGCTTTCCAATAGGTGAGCCTTTAGAGCCATATTCCCTGATCTCTTATATTTTTTTCATGAGCATTCCGACCCTTTCCTTTGCGATATCAGTTGTCTTTCTTGTAACCCTGCTTGTAAAAAACCGGCTGATTTCTGCAGTAATACTGGTGCTGCTTTTAACCGGAAGTTATGTGGCCATATATACGCTGCCGATTTATCAGGCTCAGATTTTTGATTTTACAGGGTCTCTGTTTATCAATTTTCCCTCCGATATAACCCCTGCATTCAGTACGGAAAACGGAGGTTTTCAGCGTGCTGCGATTTTTCTTGCAGCAATTGGTATCCTGATTATTTCAGCAGCCATTCATCCCAGGCTTGACGACAGGTCAGGTTCGGGCCTTCTTTCCACGGGCGCTGTTATAACAGCAGCAGGAGCGGTTATTGTTTTTTTTATATTCTGGAATACAAGCTCCGACATTAAAATGAATGAAGTGTGGCTCAGCGCTCATAAAGGCATGTCCGAAGCCCCTGTTCCTGATATCCGGAAAATATCCGGGCAGGTTAATATCAGCCCCGGAAAGAGCCTTGATATAGATATCAATGTTCTGTTCAAAGCCCCTGAATCATCACCTGTAAAAAATGCCCTTTTCACACTTAATCCGGGTCAGGAGGTGACATCGGTATCCGATGCTTCAGGTACGCCTCTTAATTTCACACATGAAAACGGGCTTCTTGATGTTGCTCTTTTATATCCCCTTGCTCCCGGAGATGAAACAGATATAAAAATTTCCGCAAAGGGCATTCCGGATAAAAACTTTGCATACCTGAAAAGCGCCCTGGATTTTAGAACTGCAAAATCAAACAGTGCAAATGCCGCAATACTCGGCCATAAAAATTTCGTTTATGAATCCCGTTTTGTGGCCCTGATGCCTGCTGTCAGATGGCTTCCGGCATCAGGAACCGAGACTGACAGGGATAACCAGCGTGTCCGTCCGGTTGATTTTTTTGATATTGACCTTGCTGTACGGATTCCAGAGGGATGGCTTGCTGCCGGACCCGGAAAGCGTCAGACAATTGAAGAAAGTAAGGATTACAGTGTTTTCAGGTTTGCGCCTCCTTCCGTGGTTTCAGAGGTCGCACTGATTGCCTCGGAATTTGAAAGCCGTTCCTTTGAAGCTGAAGATGTAGTTTTTGAGCTGCTTATCCATAAAGTCCACACAAGAAATCTTGATATACTCTCGGATGCAGGAGACAAGGTTAAGGAATATATAAAAGGAAGGCTCGCTGAAGCAAAAAAGGAAGGCCTTGCCTACCCCTATGACGGCCTTACCATGGTGGAAGTTCCGTCCACATTAAGAGGGTTCGGCGGAGGATGGCGGCTGAATACGGTTCAGACACTTCCCGGCGTGATGCTTTTAAGGGAGATATCGCTTCCCACAGCCCGCTTTGATACGGCATTTAAAAACCCCGAAAGATTCAAGGATATTGACGGGGGAGCTCCACAGGTAAAGTTCTGGAGAATCTGGAACATATTTAAAAATGATTTTACAGGGGGCAACGCCTTTACCGGTGCATCTAAAAACTTTTTCGGCTTCCAGACATCTGCTGCAGGACCCGACAGCCTTGCCCTTAATTTTATGACCGACGCATTAACCAGTCTCGTTATATCGGATACAAAGGGCTATTTTTCAGCTTACCTGTACTGCGACCAGAATGAAGGGTCTGCAATCGGCACTATTATCGAAAACTATAGGCAGCTCAGGGGACTGGGTGAAACAGTTGAAAGTGCCACAATCAGGGGAATGACATCAAGGCCTTCGGTATGGGAAAAAGTCCTTAAAATGAGCCTTGAAGATATGGACCCATGGGATGATCCTGCTGATTCAATCAACGTCCTTACACTCAAGGGATATGCGATATCCGATTCTTTGTTTGCCTATCTCGGCCGTGAAAAGGCAGCGGAGATTCTTTCCATAATCCGGAAAAATCATCAGGGAGGCTCATATAATGCTGATGATGTTATAGCTGCCGGAAATGAGGCCGGTGTCGATCTTAAGGAGGCTCTTGGTGACTGGATGGGAAGCACCGGACTCCCCGGGTTTGTTGTGTCGGATAAAGAGGGCTACAGGATCCCCGATGATGAAGATGGAAATCCCAGGTACCAGGTTCTGTTTACCATAAGAAATGACGAACCGGTTCCGGGACTTTTTAATCTTTCATTTTTCTTCTCAAACGAAAGATATCCAAACAGGCTGATAGGGAGCAAACCAATAAGACTGGCCGGACATCAGGCAATCCGTTACGGTCATATATTATCAAAGTCTCCTGACATGTGTTTTTTGTCACCCTATCTGTCGCTTAACAGAAAGGTGTTCAAGATACCCATGGATTCCATTGATCATGAAAAAATAATCAATAAAGAGCCTGTTGAAGGAACGGAAATTATTCCATGGGAAATTCCGGCGGTCAGGTCAATAGTGGTTGATGATCTTGGTGACGGTTTTGATGTTGTACTAGATGAGAAAAAAGACGGGCTTCGCCTTAAATCGCAGGGCAGTATGGAAGGGGATCTTGATCATGGGCTGATTTCTCTGCCTTATGACACAATGCAGCCTATAATATCTGCCCCCAAACAATGGGCCCGCCTGTCCAACAGTATGACCTGGGGTAAATACAGGCACACAACAGCCCTCATAAGAGGCGGTGACGGAAATAAAAAAGCACTGTTTACTGCCGAATTACCTGAAAGCGGTTCATGGGACCTTGAACTTTACCTGCCCATGAAAGGTGTTTTTCCAGGTAAAAAGTGGGGAACATGGCATCTTAAAGTAACAGACAGTAACGGAGATAATTACAAGGTCGATTTTGACTCTAAAGCGGGAAATGAAGGATGGAACCTGCTGGATAAACTGAACCTGCCCGAAGGTCGGGTAACAGTTGAGCTTTCCAATGAAACTGACGGAAACATTGTTGTGGCTGACGCTATACAGTGGACCCCCTCTGCGGGGAAATGATCTAAGGAGATTAAATGAAAAAAAACATTTTTTTAACCGGTGTTCTGGGTGCTTTACTGACTTTTCTTGCCGCAGGCCTTACAGGCTGTTCCGGTGACAGGCCGGCGGAAGAAGTAGAGCTTGTTGTACCGGTATCAGTTACAAAGGTAAAAGAGATAGATGTGGAAGACAAGATAGTTGCTACCGGAACACTCAGGGCCAGCCGGGTTGCAATCCTTAATGTAGAGACCGAAGGAATACTGGAATTCCTTACAGATAAAAACGGCAGACGCTACCAGGAGGGTGACAGGGTAAAGGCCGGGGATGCAATAGCGCGCATTACCGGTGACAATGTACGCCTTGCAGTAAGAAAAAAAGCAACCTGGCAGAAGTATGAGAAGGCAAAGGATGATTATGAATCCACAAAAAAACTGTGTGATGACGGTTTTAAAAGTAAATCTGAGCTGCTGCAGGTTCAGTCTGCGCTTGAGGATGCAAAGCTTAATTATGAAAACAGCCTTAAAACCGAAAAACGGAGCACGCTTATAACCCCTATAGACGGAGTTATATTAAGGCTTGCCCGGGACAGAGATAACCAGAACCAGCCCCTTGCAGTGGGTCAGTATGTAGGAGTTGGTTCCGAAGTAGCCAGAATAGCACCCATGGATAAACTGATTGCGGACGTTGATCTTGTTGCACAGGATGTTGCAAGGGTATCCGAAGGACTTTCCGCCAGAATAGAGCACTATGCATGGAAAGATGAATTTTTTAACGGAAAGGTAATACGCCTTGCGCCTGTGATTGATCCTGTAACAAGATCTTTAAAGGCAGAAGTGGAGGCGGATAACAGCGATGGAAAACTGCGGCCCGGCATGTTTGTGGAAGTAACAATAGTTAAAGAGGTGCGTAAAAACGTTCCTTCCGTTCCGCGGGAGTCTATTGTCAACAGGGGCGGAAAATGGATTGTGTTCCTTCTAAAAGGTCAGAGGGTAGCAATGAAACAGGTGGTTCCCGGGCTTGGCGATGACAATGTAATTGAAATAAAAAGCGGATTATCAGTGGGCGAAAAAGTTGTTACAAGAGGCCTTGAAACCTTATCAGACCAGACACATGTCCGTGTGACGGAAAACAATTAATATTATGTATATTCTAGCGCGTTATGCATCAAGACGACCTGTAGCAGTTACAGTAATAGCTGCAGCCATTATCATGATGGGATGGATAGCCTGGAAAGACCTCCCTCTCGATCTTCTGCCGGACATCCAGAGCCCTACAGTACTCGTCTCAATAAAATCAGGGGACAGGCCGCCTACAGAAATGGAGCGCCTTTACGGAAGGCAGGTTGAACAGAGACTCTTTGCAATAAGAGGAATGAGATCAGTCAGCCAGGTGGCCCGCTCAGGCAGCCTTATTGCACGCGTTACATTCAACTGGCATACAAACATGGATATTGCCCTGGTGGATGTCCAGAAGGCGGTAAGCCCGATAGCATCCGACCAGGATGTTGACGAGGTTATTGTCAGGAGACAGGACCCCCGTCAGCTGCCGGTGCTTACAATCGGAGTCGCTGCCCCTTCGGGAGCGCCGGACCTTATTGAGCTTAGAAGGATTGCCGACAGGATGATAGCTCCGGCTTTTGAACAGCTCGAAGGAATAGCCGAGGTCAGGCTTGCCGGAGGAAGAGAAGAAGAGATAAGGGTCGTTGCAGACCGATACCTTATGGAGGCTCATTCCGTAACCATGGCCTCCCTTGAAAGCCGGATTTCGGCGGCAAACCGGGACTCCAACGCCGGTAAGCTTGAAGAGGGAAATAAAGTATACCAGGTAAGGGGTATATCAAGATTCAGAAACCTGGAGGATATTTCAAAGGTTGTGGTCAAGTATGACCGCGATTCGGATAATAAAAGTATTCCGGTAAATGTAAGTGATGTTGCAGAAGTTGTTCCTGCAGAAAAAGACCCGAGTGACCTGGTGCTTGTTGACGGAAAGGAAGGCATAAGCCTTTCCATATACAAGGAAGCCGGGGCAAATACCGTTAAGGTTTCACGAAATGTCAGGGAGGCCCTTAAAAATGTAAAAGAAGAACTTAACGGTGTTGAGTTCAGCATTATAAGCGACGAGGCAGCGCTTGTAGAAGATGCCATAAGCGACGTGGAAAGCGCTGCGGTTATGGGTATTATACTTGCTGTTATAGTCCTTACCTTTTTTCTGAGATCAATGGGTACTACAGTTATTGTTGCATCTGCTGTTCCGGTCTCTTTAGCGGCAACACTTTTTGCAATGCATTTTGCAGGTCACAGCCTTAACCTTATGACCCTCGGCGGTATGGCTTTAGGCGCCGGCATGCTGGTGGACAATGCAATTGTTGTAATCGAAAGTATCTTCAGAAGACGTGCCGAAGGGGATGATCCCATGGAGGCTGCTCCAAGGGGAACGGCCATGGTTGCGGGAGCAATAACATCCAGCACCATTACAACCTGCGTGGTCTTTTTACCTGTTCTCTTTATTCAGGGGCTTGCCGCGAGGATTGTTTCAGGCATAGCATTTACCGTTGTGGTGTCCCTTGCCGCATCCCTTATTGTTGCAGTATTTCTTATACCTGCCCTTGCCGGGTGGTTCCTCCCTAAAAAGAAGATAAAAACCGTGGACCCAGGAAAGGCAAAGATAGAAGCGTTTGTACTTCGCCTTTTAAAACACCCGTTCCTGGTTGTTTTTACTGCCGTGATACTTGTAGGTGTTTCTATCTTCGGGCTTATTGAACAGGGAAGCGAACTGATTGCACCCGGTGACCCGAGACAGTTTTCCATGCGTATTACAGGACCGCCGGGCCAGAATGTTGAAGCAACAAAAAACATGACATCGGTTGTTGAAGACATTATCAGAAAGGCTGCAGGTGATGACCTGAAGGGTATTCTGTCGGAAGTTGGAAAGCAGCCTGAAAATGATCATTTTATACGGGAAGAGCGGACAGGCGAAAATACAGCAAGAATACTTATAAACCTCGGCTCCGAAGGAAAAACCGTAGGACAGGTTGTGGCAGCCGCTTCTCCGGCTATTTCAAAGCTTGCCAATACGGAAGTCTCCTGGGAGCTGGGAACATCAGCCATATCAAGGGCGCTGGGCAACACGGGCCCTCCCATACAGGTAGAGATTTCAGGACAGTCCATTAACGAGCTGAGAAAATATACTGCAAAAATATTTGATAAATTAAAAACCGTTCCGGAACTGTGGAACGTTGAGTCTTCCTTTGAGGGCGGGTCTCCGGAACTTCATGTGATGCTTAACAGAACCATGTGTGACGGGCTTGGTGTTGATATAGATACCATGTCAAGGATATTGGAAACTGCCATTGACGGGAAACAGGTAACAAGGATGACAACAGGGGATGAAGAAAAGGATATTGTCCTTAGAATCAGGCAGGGAAATGTGGTTGATCTAAAGTCGGTCCCCTTTACATCATCAAACGGAGAACGCCTTACAGTAGGAGATATTGCAGAGTTTAAGGAAGTCGGCGGAGCTCTTGAAATCTTCCGTAAAAACCAGAAAAGGGTCGCAAAAGTTACAGCAAGAATAACGCCCGGTATTGAATTTCCAGAAGCCCGAATGGCAGCCGAAAAAGCTGTTTCAGATGTTGAGACAGGGCCCGGATTAACTATAAAGCTTGTTGGAGAAGAGGAGGAAAGAGCTAATACATTTTCCGAGCTTAAGTGGGCGGGCCTGATAGCCGTAATACTTGTTTTTATGGTGCTTGCCGGAACCTTTGAATCCCTGCTTCATCCTTTTACCGTACTCTCTTCAATTCCCTTTGCATTTATCGGGGTTGCAGCCGTTCTTATTCCGGGCGGAAACCCCATAGGGATTATGGAGTTTCTGGGGATAATCGTACTTTCAGGAATAGCTGTAAATGATGCTATTCTTATGGTTCAGACAGCACGGCAGCTTATAAACGACGGCGTTGAACGAAAAACAGCACTGGCAAGGGCCGCTTCCATAAGGCTGCGCCCCATTATCATGACCACTGCCACTACAGTGCTTGCACTTCTTCCTCTTGCGGCAGGCATAGGCGAGGCGGCGCAGCTCAGGGCTCCGCTTGCGCGTGCTGTTATAGGCGGTGTTACGGCATCAACAATTGCTTCTCTCTTTGTTATCCCATGCCTTTATCTGCTCCTTGATTTTTTTCATTTTAAACGGACAAAATCATGATCTGGCATGAGATTCCTGTAAAAAGGCCTGTGGCCACCAGCATGTTTTTCTGTGCACTCCTGCTCCTGGGATTAGTAGGCCTGCTGCGGATTCCTGTTGAGCTGATTCCAAACCTGGAAGGAAGCAGTGTCAGCATCAGTTTTTCGAGAATAAACAGCGACCCGGAAACAGTGGAAAGGGAAATCCTTATTCCTCTTGAAGGAAAGGCCTCGGAACTGCCGGGATTAAAAGAGACATTCGGAACAGTCAACGGTTCCGGCGGATCTTTACGTTTAATATTTGAACCGGGAACAGATATCAGGATAAGAGAGCTTGAGCTGCAGCGCATTGCGGCTGAGCTTCAGAAGGAACAGCCGAGAGGGTCTGCTGTATATGTCACGGCTTCAAGCCAGGGACTTTCGATGCTGAACCGTTTTGTCATGAGTATCCAGATTCTGGGTCTGGAAGACACTGAGAGCCTGAAAAGTTTTATCGACGAAAGAATTGAGCCGCGCATAGCCGCTGTAGGCGGTGTGGGCAGTGTTATGGTAATGGGAGGAGCTTCCGAGGAGATAACCGTAATGATAGACCCGGACAAATGTTCCGCTCTGGGTCTGACAGCTCAGCATGTTGCTCAGGCGCTTTCCAGGTCGGTTCAGAGACTTAAATATTTAGGCGGTCTTGAAGATCATTTGTCTAGAAAGCCGATAATGCTGGACGGAAGGCCGAAAGGTCCGGTTGAACTCGGTGAAGTGCGTATCACTCCTGACCGGCCGATTCTTATACGTCATGTAGCTGAAGTCTCAAGGGGGACAGGTCTGAAGGAAAATTTGTTTCGCATCAACAGCAAGCCAGCTGTCGGTTTAACGATAGTAAAGGATGAAGAGGCGAATCTTGTTAAGCTGGGCAGAGATCTTAGAGGCCGCATAGAAGAACTCAGGGAAGAATTCAGCCAGTACGGAATTGATTTTAAAATAGGTTTTGACGGGGCAGAGGAAGTAGAAAATCAGATTAACCGCTTAAAAAAGCTCGCTGTGAGCGGTTATATTATTTCGCTGGTGGTTCTTTTTCTTTTTATCAGGAGGCCGGGAGCGCTGGCGGTTGTGGCAATAGCCGTACCGGTGAGTCTTTTAGCATCTATGGCATTTCTTTATACCGGCGGATACACAATAAACATCATTTCACTGATCGGTCTTGCTGTAGGCGTGGGAATGCTTGTAGACAACAGCATTGTTGTGTATGAAGCTATCCAGCGCAGGCTTGAAAGGGGTATGCACCCTGATGCCGCTGCATCTGCAGGTGTGACTGCCACCTTCAAAGCAATACTTGCTTCTACCATTACAACTGCAGTTGTATTTCTGCCGATTCCATTTTTAATTCCCGATGCCACAATCAGGGGAACAATAAACCTGCTGGCTGCGTCAATTCTGATCCCGCTCGGGTCATCACTGATTGTGGCTGTGGGGCTTGTCCCTCTTTTAAGCAGAAACTTTACAGCTCCTTCTGCAGTAAAAAAGCTTATCAAAGACAAAAAACGAAAAGAACTTTATGCAGGACTCCCTTCACCTGATACATGGCGGAATCTTTTTTCGGGTCTTTTAAAAAACGCCCTGAGAAGACCTGCATCATGGATCGCCGCAATAGCGGCAGTCGTTGTAGTAACTGTTGTTGTCGGAGGCGGCTGGGTCATTGCAAACAATATGAGCCGGGAACCCGGAACAGCAGACCAGGTCCGGCTCACCATTGATGTGCCTTCGGGCCAGTCCCTTGAATCTCTGGGCAGGTCTTTTTACTCTCTTGAACAGGCGGCACTTAAAATAGATGGTGTTGAATCTGTTGAGAGCGACATCAGGGAAGAAGAATGTATGCTGACTGTCAAATTTGTTGATGAGGATGTCCGGCCTGAAGAGCTGTCTGCTTCGATGGTTAGAAATAAAATAAGGAGAGCTGCACAGAGGATCCCAGGTTTAAGCGCCCGGGAACAGAATTCACCGGGAAGAGTAAGAGGCGGACAGGGCAGCGTCAGCATGGCAGGCCTGATGGGACAGAGAACTGAGATTATTATATCCGGGCCGGACAGCAGCAGGCTTATGTCTCTTGCCGAAACTCTAAAGGAAAGACTGGAAACCGTTCCGGAAATTATCGATGACAGTATTGTGATTTCATCAAGACCCGGGCAGGATGAAATACATATAATTCCCGACAGCAAAATGCTTAAAAGCCTGGGGCTGATGCAGGATGAAATGTTCTATATGTTAAGCCTGCTTTTAAGCCGGGATGGAACACAGCTGGGTGCCGGTACAATCGAAACCAGCGGAAAAGAAATCCCCATTATTATAAGAAGCCTAAAAAACAAAACCGATAATCTCAGTGAGAGAATGGAAAGCCTTCGTATCAGTACATCTGCCGGGGTTATTCCTCTCGGTCTTGTCGCTGATGCCAGGAAGATGCCTCCTCCCAGTGTAATTGAGCACCATAACGGAAGGAGGGAGCTTGGAGTTTCATACAGTCTGAAACATGACGCGCCAACGACGGGGCCTGAAGGCGAAGCCCTTCAAAAGAAAATTCTTTCGGCAATAAAATCGGTTCACCTTTCCGAAGGATATATTATTGACCCGCCGGACAATAACGAAACTGTCAATTTCTTTAAAAGTTTAGGTATTCCGATATTTCTGCTGCTTTTTGCAGTGCTTGCCTTTACCTTTGAATCATATACCATGCCTGTGCTTGTCCTGTTTTCTGCACCCTTAACCATGATAGGAGCCATATGGGGGCTCAACATTGCAGGACTCCCCTTAGGAGGGCTTGCCCTGCCCGGAGCGGTCGTTCTTATGGGGCTTATGGTTAACCCGGCTATCCTGCTTGTAGAAAGAATGCAGCAGAAGGTTTTAAGCGGCAGATGGACAGCGGGTGCCGCAGCAGTCGCCGCAGTAAGAGAACGATCAAGGCCCGTTTTAATGACAGCCTGCACAACCATTGCAGGGCTGTGGCCCCTTGCAATTTCAACAGGTGCTGAAAATGAGATGTGGCCTTCATTTGCAGTTGTTGTAATGGGCGGCCTTGTGACCTCTAGTATTCTGATTCTCCAGGTTATTCCCATAGGATTTGTTTTCCTTAACAAAATAGACCGGATCTTCGGCAGGCTCGGCCCATGGATAACCGTATGGTGGATAGGAGCCACAGCTCTTGTCATGGCTCCTCTTATATATTTTGAGCAGATAACCACCATGAGATGGCAGGTTACAACCACGCTGCTTGTTGCCTCTCTTTTCCTGGGGCTATTTGTCTGGATCTTCCGCAGGCCTGAAATACCTGAACCCTCATCTGACATGAATGTTGAGGTGAAATTTTTACATAAAGTATACGGTCGCCCCGGTCCCATCGGCCGTGCCTGGAGATCCGGTCAGAATTTTGCGGAACGAGTTCTTTCCAGGGGAGGAGCTCCTTTTATCCCTGAAGATGCGGTTTCTCCAATCATCACGGCCCTGGTGCTTTTAGCAGGATCTGCATTTCTTACTTTTTCTTTAAAAACTTTATTATGGCGAGTCATCTTTTCTTTTGTTTGTGCTGTCTTAATTGTAAGGATTTTGATTCTTATAAGAAAGCTGAGAGGTTTTTATGACGAATTTGGAAGGGTAAAACCCGGCGGCACAGAAAACCTGCTGGCATTTTTTGTTCCGTGGATTGTCCTGGGACTGAACGGCATGTTCTACTGTATTGCTCCCATGTCAGTTGGAAAACAGGTTCACATGACCTGGTTTTCTATAATGGTGATTTCTCTTGTCATCATATTTGTCCAGGCAGGACGGAAAACCGCAAAGGATCTTTCAGAAGGAAAAATAACGGACAAACCGGGTATCGGCTCTTTCCACAGGATTAAAAGCCTGTGGCGAAAACTGGCTAAAATTTTATTCGGGCTCGACCTTCCGAGGGATGAACATGAAGCCCTTAAAAACATTAATTTTAAGGCTGAATCAGGCATGATAGGAATCTTAGGCCCCAACGGCGCGGGAAAGACAACCCTGTTAAGATCACTTGCCGGCATACTGGAGCCGTCAGCCGGAGTTATAACAATCGGAGGAGTGCCCCTTAAAAAGATAAGGAAATATCTTGCCAACTGGGTGGGGTATCTGCCGCAGGATTTCGGGCTTCCAAACAGTCTTACCGGCAGAGAATATCTTGAGTATTACGCCCTGTTATACAGGATAGACGAAAAGGATAAAATTACCGAAAGAGTAAATATGCTGCTGGAAGAAGTGGGACTCAGCGAGCAGGCGGATAAAAAAATAGGGAGCTACTCAGGCGGCATGAAGCAGAGGGCAGCGGTTGCAAGGACCCTGTTAAGACTTCCCTCGGTAATAATTGTTGATGAACCGACGGTAGGTCTGGACCCCAAGGAACGTATAAGGTTCCGCAACCTTTTAACAAGACTTTCAAAAACAAGGATAGTGCTTTTTTCCACCCATGTTGTTGAAGATGTGGCAGTAGCCTGCGAAAGGGTTATTGTGCTTTCAAGGGGTGTTAAGGTTTTTGACGGAGAACCCCGCAAACTCGCAAATGAGGCGGAAGGCAAAGTATGGGATATAAAAGTAAGGGAAGGGGGAGAAGCCGATCTTCCGGATGACTGCATAGTTGTTGATCATATCCCGGAAGAAGCAGGCTGGTACAGGATAAGGGCATTATGTTCGGAGCAGCCGGCTCCTGAAGCCCAGGTTATCAGGCCGAACCTTCAGGACGGTTACCTTGAGCTTGTAGGGACCAGGACGAAAAGAAGGATATGATAAAAGATGAACATCCAACACTCAACTCCCAGCATTCAACATCCAATAGAAAGATTGTTTCATTTTGGCAGGAAGATTAGCTATGCTGGATAATATAAAAAGATATTTAAAACTAATGCATTATTCCGCTCACCTTGTGGCCGGCAGAAAATTCTGGATTGTAATTTTTATTCCTCTGCTCTGGCCGGCTGTGCAGGCTGTACGGGTAATGCTTGATATAGGGGATGTTAATCTTGATCCTTCCGGCGCAATGATGTTTACGGGGTTTCCTCTCGGGCTTGTGGCGATTGGTTTAGGCATCAGGCTTATTGCCGGAGAGATAGACAGCAGAACACTTGAAATAGCCTATACTGTTCCTGGAGGATGCCACCGGATCTGGGTGGCAAAAATCGCGGCTTGTCTGGCCATGCTGTTTGTAAGTGATGTTCTGCTCGCTGTTTTCACAATGATATTTTTTATGCCTGTTTCCACAGGAACCTTTTACGGCGCTTTCCAGGGAGCAGTTTTTTATATGGTTGCAGCCATGAGTTTTTCTGCCTTTTTCAGGAGTGCGATATCAGGTGCAATGGTGACTGTAATACCTTTTGCCGTAAATATAATGGTTGTCATGGGCAGGGCACAGCTCCGCATTTCGCCTTTTTTTGACTCTGCTGCAATTAAAAATATGGACAGTTCTCAAGTAATTGCCCATTCTATTCAGAACAGGATTTTTTTTATTATTCTTATTTTTACGCTGACCCTGCTGACATTTACAAGGGTGGAAAGAAGGGAAAAAATGCTTGGAGATTAACTTATACCGGTACCGGATTATCTTAACTGAACGCTTAATATTCGTGATGATGAACATAAAAAATATTAACTCCAAACTCGGAACCAAGGAGGAAAATTAAATGATAAAAAATTTGGGGGAAAAAATAACCTGTTCCTGTTTAACAGCTGCAATTGCGGGGAGTATGCTGCTGCTCACAGGCTGCAACTATGCGGAAAAATTTGAGCTGATGAACCGAGCACCTGCAATCATGCAGGTTCCGGATGAAAAAGTTTACCGGATTGATATGATTGAACTTGAAGAGGAGGCAGGATCTGAGGCAGCAGAGGCAACTCTTCCTGAGAAGAAAGAAATCACAATGTCAATAGAGGAGTGCCGGGCTCTGGCTATTGAAAACAACCTTGAGCTCCGCGCCGAACTTATTCAGCCGACGATTACCAAAGAAGGTATCGACCAGGCAGAGGCAGGTTTTGAGCCTTCTTTTTCAGGCCGCACTTCTTACAGTAAAACCGATTCACCCTCTGCTTCAAGCATTGATGCAACAAAATCGGAAAGCGTAGTAACAAACCTTAGTGTAAGTATACCATTAAGAACCGGAGGAACGCTTACATACGGTCTGAGTGATACATACAGCAAGAGTGACTCAATATATTATAAGCCCGAATCCTACAGCAATGATTTTTCTGTCTCCATAAGCCAGCCGCTTTTAAGAAATGCCGGAAAAAATGCAAGCACTTACAGCATCCGTGTTGCCCAGTACAACAGCAAGATGGCTGACATAACAGCAAAAATATCAGCCATACGTATCATAGCGGAAGTTGATAAAGCATACTGGAACCTTTATGCATCAAGAAGAGCCCTGGAGGTTAGACTTCAGCAGTATGAACTTTCAAAAACAACCTATGAAGAGACAAAACGGTTTGTTGAGGTGGGAGTTAAGGCAAAGATTGAGATTATAAGGACAGAAAAGCGAATGGCTGATGCCAGGTCATTGATTATATCGGCTGAAAATACAGTAAGGCAGAGAGAAAGAGAACTGAAAAGACTTATAAACAAAAAAGGTCTGGGAATGGAAACAAAAACAATTATAATTCCGTCTTCTGCGCCGGCGCCGATAAGATACGATATTGACAGGGAGGCCACAGTTGAATTTGCTATTGAAAATCGTATGGAAATGCTGAATATGGAACTTCAGCTTGCGCTTGACAGTCTTAACATTGAAGATTACCGAAACCAGCTTCTGCCCGATATATCATTCGATTACAGGTACAATATTAACGGTCTCAGCTCCAAAAACCGGAGCGGAGCCTATGATATGCTGACGGATGTTGACTACAATGACCATACATTTACTCTTTCAGCCACCATTCCAATAGGTAACAAAAGAGCCAGAAGCAGACTGAGACAGGCTGTTTATCAGCGTGCTAAAAGACTGGCAACCAAAGAAGACCGGGAAGCTGAAATCAAAAAAGAAGTATTAAACCAGATTGATTCACTTGACACAAACTGGCAGCAGATTCTTGCAAACAGGCAGGGTACAATCCTGGCAGATGAGCAGTACAGGGCGGAAAAAAAGCAGTATGAACTTGGTATTGTAAATTCAACGGATCTGCTCAGTGCCCAGACCGATCTGGCGGACGCAAAACGAAATGAAATAGATGCCATAACCAACTACCAGATCTCGCTTATTAATTTTGCCCAGGCCACAGGAACACTTCTGGGAGCATCAAATATTGAATGGGAACCTGTTGTGCCCGACGAAGGCGGCAGCATAAAGTAATATCAATAACAGGCAATTATTTATAATGATTGCATGAATATATTCAATACATCCTGCCTTGTCTGCAGAGACGCCCGATCCGGGCGTCTCTGCATATCTATAAAAAAATCACCCTTCCTGATATTTTTATAAATTCGCAGTCACATCTTTGACACTTATAATTTTTTGAGTGAGGTATTAAACGCATCCACCATTTTCGTTTTATTCTGTAATAATCAATAACGCCGCACCTTGGACACGGTTTTATCTTATGTCCGTCAGTCATGTTTCCTGTACCTTCTTTGCTTTATATTTTGAACCTGATGATGTGCCGGTAAAAAGGCGGCACTGATTCGCCATCTAAAGGAAGTATCCATGCCAGAACAAAAAACTGCACCTGAACAGAGACAGTCTGTTCTCAGAAGAATGATAGAAATATTGGCGAATTGTTATTTGAAGAGTTTAAAAGATTTCTTCATGTGAAGTGAAAAGTCTATGGGATTCATCTCTGTGTGTCAATTAAAATGATATGTTTCGGCTGGCTTACTATTGTAGAAAGCAGCTGTTTAATCCTTAATACACTATCAATAAAAAACCTCCCATATCAGGGATTGGATACGGGAGGTTTTTTAAAGTTCAACAGCCAGATCAATTGAATTATTAAAAAGTATTTTGTTCATTTCTAATTTTTTTAAAAAGAGGCAATAGTATCATTACTAATCTAATTTTCGGGAGGGGCATTAGATATAAAAATATTTATTGCCTCTTTTTAAAAAAAAATGAACCTTTATACTTATGATCAGTATTAAAGCTTAATATTTCTTAAATCGACATTTGTTTCTTACAAAAAAGAAGGGCTGCTGTATATCAGGAAATTCCTGATTTTTTATAGGGAAAATCCCTAAAATAGCTTCAGGGGTGTTGTGTATAAGGAACTAAGCGTTGATGAGATTATTTTTCATTGCAAGTTTTGTGAGTTCTACTACTGATTTTACTTTTAGTTTTTCCATTATATTATACTTATGGGATTCTACGGTTTTGGGACTTATATACAGCTTTTCAGCAACTGTCTTTACGTTCTTCCCTTCTGCCAGGAGTTTAAAAACGTCTCTTTCCCGAATACTCAGGTTTTTATAAATGTCCCCGCTGTTTTCTTTTTCTTCCAGCTCTTTTAAATGCTTTATCAGCACCGTGGGCGCCATTGTACTAAAATATGTACCGCCACCTGAAACAGCTTTTAGACTGAGAATCAAATCAGACAAGGGGTCATCTTTTAGAACATAGGCGGATATGCCTTCTTTAAAAAGATCAACTACAAATTCTTTGTCAGAATGCATTGTATAGATTATTATTTTGGCATCCGATTCAGACTTCTTGATTTTCTTTACAACCTCAACACCATTTAAACCAGGCATGGAAATATCCAGGATAATTATGTCAGGCTTTAGGGCGTCAGCTAATTTGACTGCTTCCTCCCCTTCAGTAGCTTCTCCAAGAATAGTAAATTCCTGATGTTCCTTTAAAGCGCTTTTTATTCCTTCAATTACTACCCTGTGATCATCTACAATAAGAATTGCGGTTTCGGATATTTTTTCATTCATAACATTCCTCTGAGGTTTTTATATTATTTATCCGGTTTAAACGGGAAATTCAACCAGTATATGTGTACCTTTTCCTGTTTCGGTTTCAATATTGAACTCCCCCTGAAGCTGTTCTGCCCTTTCACGCATAATAGCCAGACCGAAATATCCTCCTTTTGTAAACTTTGCCGCTTTTTCATAAACAAACCCATCACCGTTATCTTCTATACTGAAGGAGATTTTGTCATCTCTTACTACAAGGCTTATAAAAACAGTATCAGCCTTTGTATGCTTCATTATGTTGTTTAATGCCTCCTGCGAAATTCTGTATATGGCGAGTTCTTTTTCTCTTCCAATATTTTTGGGGATCTCATTTGTAAAAAACTTTATAACTATGCCTGTATTTGCCTCAATCTCACTTATAAGCTCCTTCAGAGAGGATACCAGGCCGAGGGAATCCAGCACACTGGGTTTGAGACCTCTTGAGATCTGCTTGATATCTCTAAGAGCCTGAACGGCTCTTTCTCTGGATGTTTTTATTCTGGATTCAAACAGCAGGGGATCATCTTTTTTCTGTTCCAGAATCATTTCCAGGTTCAATTTTAAAGATATAAGTGTCTGCCCAACATGGTCGTGGAGTTCCATGGCTATATGTTCACGGTCTTTTTCAAGCAGATCTATCAGTCTTTTTGACAGCATCTTTCTTTGTTCATGCTGGTTTTTGATCTCCCTGTTCACTTTTTTCAGATCGTTTTCTCTTTTTCTCAAAGATTCGGACATGTCGTTAAAAGCCTCGGCAAGCAGGCCTATTTCATCCTTTGTTTCAACCGGAAGTTTTTCAGCAACCATACCTTTTTCTATTGTACGGACTCCTCGGATAAGCCTGTTTAAAGGATCTGATATCCTTTCGGCAATAAAGTATGAGGCAAAAAAAGCAATCACTAAAAATAAACCCAGTATGACGATACTCATAACAAGCAGGTCCTTAAACTGCCTGACCAAAGTGTCTTTACCAATCTTTATCATTACATACCCTATTATTTCGCCGTCATTATGAGGAGACACGTCATCGGGATATGGCAGTTCATATAAAACATCATTTGAGCCTGACAGTACCGGAGACCAGAATTCTATTCCGTCTTTACTCTCAAAATAAACAGGCTGCACAATCCTGCGTACTGTTTTAATCCTGTCTGTTTTAACCTGATCTATAAATCCATCAAGCCTGCTGTTCACTCCCTGTTTTGTTCTTTCTAGTTTTTTGAGGAGCTTGCCTTCCGTATTAAATACAATTGTCAGCAGAACTTCTTCCTGTTGAAAAATAGCTGTAACAGGATCATTCAGCAGTTCCTTATTTTCTGAAAAAACCCCAATCCGCGAGTTATGGGCAAGCATTTTCACCTGGAATATTCCATTTTTTATTGTGGATTCATTAAGGGCTCTGCTCTGGTAAAACAGATAATAGCCGGTAAAAAAGATGGAAATAAGTGAGGCTGCGGCTCCAAATACAATAAAGAGCTTAAAACTGAAATGCTCATTAACCTGTTTAATAAGACGTTGGCTCATCTGCTTTTTCATTCAATAATCTCTGCTTTTTTCATGTTTTTTTTATTTATGACAATTCCCAGTTTTTTTGCGGCATTCATGTTAATAAACAGGGATTCTTCCCTGACATATATTTCTCCTTCATTCCTGTAGTTTTTATCTGAGAGTATTTTATTGGCCACCTCTCCGGCTCGCTGTCCCATTGCAAAAGGCGCTGCGCTTATTGATATCAGTGCTCCCATTTCCACATGTTTTTTTGAAAAACTCGCAACAGGCGTCCTGTTTTCGATTGAAAAAAGAAGCATAAACTCAACTGTCTCAGGTGTTACAACAGTAGTATCTGGCATCATCCACAGCAGGTCTATCTGCCCTTTCATTTTATTGACCAAAGTAGGAACGTCAGAACTCTCATTGACTTTATATGCAGTAATCTCAATGTCTGTTTTTTTAGCAGACTCCTGAATACTGCCTGCAAGGTAACCGGTTTTGCCGGGATTATATATCAGCCCTATTTTTTTTATTTCAGGAAGGATCTTTGATATTATAGAAAGCTGTCTTTCAGGAGAGATGTTTATGTCCACACCTGTAATGTTGTCATTATCTGAAAGTATAGACCGGGCATTCAGGGTCATGGCATGGATAATGGGTATGTCCCTGATATCCTTTGTTTCAAGAAGTGCATCTATCCCGATTGCAAGAATAACATCTGGCTTTATTTCTTTAATCTTATCCGTAACGCTGACATTACCGAGTTCTGCAATTACCACTCGTGCAATGTCTTTTCTATAGATATCTTTAAACCCTTTATAGACCTCTTCATAGGGAATAAAACGAGCGCTTTGTACAGCCAGTACTTTCTGCCCGTAAACAGAAGGGCTGCTTAGCAGATATAAAATATAAATTAATATAAGGAGATTTTTTTTTCTCACGGCAAAACCATTTAAAGATTTCCATCTCAATATCAGGACGTCGAACCGGTCTAATTATCTGAATATAAAGATGACTGACGTAACTTAATTGTAAAACAGGTACTGCTTTATTTATATGAATTCTGACAGGAATACAACAGGATCAGGCAGGAAGAATTCAGTTAACGCCTTTCTTTAATTTACAGATTGTCTTTTTTTATGAAAAAGGCTACCCATGAGTACAGGTGATTTAAAAATGAAAGGATACAGCAAAAAAAATGAGTGATGAAATACTGGATCTGGACGGGTATTTTGAAAGAATAAATTATTCAGGAAGCAGGGAAGCAACCGAAGAAACCCTTAATAAGCTTCATATCTGCCATGCCATGAATGTACCATTTGAAAACCTGGATGTTTTCTATAAAAAGCCGCCGCAACTGGATGAGGCGTCTCTTTATAATAAAATAGTCAAAAACAAAAGAGGCGGATACTGCTTTGAGATGAACGGAATCTTTTCTATTGTCCTTAAAAGGCTTGGGTTTAAAGTAACCGACCTTCTGGCAAAGGTTTTTGTTGAGGGCATTGGCTATACAGCAAAAACACACCAGGTAATTCTTGTGGAGATAAATGGACGGAAATGGGTAGTTGATGTGGGCTTTGGAAATGACGGGCTTCTTGCGCCCCTGCGCCTGGAAGAAAACACAGACCAGAAACAGTATGCCCATGTGTATAATCTTATAAAGGAGCCTCAATACGGATATCTTTTAAGAAAAAAAACAGGTGATAAATACAATAACCTTTATGCTTTTACGCTGGAAGAATGCCGCCCGGAAGATTTTATAATGTCCAATCACTTTACAGCCACATATCCTGAGTCTTTTTTTCTTTTAATGCGCATGTGCACAATGCCCACAAAGGAAGGGCGCATAACATTAACGGATACACATTTTAAGGTTATTGAAAACGGTGATATAAAGGAAACCGAAATAAAAAATGAGGAAGAGTTTAGAACGTGCCTTAAGGATTATTTCAGGCTGGACCTGGAAAAGATAGATTAAATCATGCTTTTAATACACCCGCCCATTGCAAAGCCATGCGAACCCCCAGCCGGTATTGCAAAGCTTGCTGCCGCAATTGGAGGTTACCCTGTATCGGTTATTGATGCCAATATCGAAGCAATTCTTCATGCTGTTAACGGGCCGATAGATGCTGAAGATACATGGACCCGCCGCGCAATAAAAAATCTGGATAGAAACATCAGTTATCTCCGTGATAGAAAGCCGTGGAACTTTGACAAATACTCAAGGGCGGTTATGGATATAAACCGTCTGCTTGACAGGTCTGCCTGTTCATCAGGCGCCAGGCTTACCCTCGGCAATTTTCAGCATAAAAATTTTTCGCCGGTAAACAGCAGTGATCTTATAAGAGCCGCTGAAACACCTGAAGAAAATCCGTTTTATTCATATTTTAAAGAAAGATTCATTCCACATGATGACGGCCTGGTAGGAATCTCCCTTAACTTTTTAAGCCAGGCAGTTACTTCCTTTGCTGTTATCGGCCACTTAAAAAAGAAATATCTGGGCATAAAAATTATTCTTGGCGGCGGGCTTGTTACATCATGGATAAAAAATCCGGCATGGAACAATCCCTTCACAGGCCTGATAGATCATATGGTGGCAGGGCCCGGAGAAAATTTTATGCAGAATCTTCTGGGTGTTAATGAACCTCTCGGCCATGTTACGCCTGATTACAATGTCTTTCCTGCAAAAGATTATCTGTCACCGGGTTTTATACTGCCCTACAGTGCCTCCAGCGGATGCTACTGGCAGAAATGCCGATTCTGCCCGGAAAAGGCTGAGGGTAACCCCTATGTGCCTGTTGATTCAGCACGCGTCCTGAACGACCTTTCTTCTCTTATAGACATTCATCAGCCTGGAATGGTGCACATTCTTGATAATGCAATTAGTCCTTCGCTGTTAAAGGGTCTTATAAAAAATCCGCTGAAGGCGCCATGGTACGGCTTTGTACGCATTACAGATCATTTCAAAGATCCGGAATTTTCTATGGGATTAAAAAAATCAGGCTGTGCAATGCTTAAAATCGGTGTTGAGTCGGGAGACCAGGGAGTGCTTGACGCTCTTAATAAAGGAATAAAACTCGATACAGTATCGACCGCTCTTAAAAACATAAAGGATGCAGGTATCGGCACATATCTCTACTTTCTTTTCGGCACACCTCCCGAAGGAAAAAAAGAAGCTGGGCATACCCTGGATTTTGTAAAAAAACACCACAGCCTGATAGACTTTATGAATACCGCAATATTCAACATGCCTGTTAACGGACCTGACGCAGGCAGATACGGCATAGATAAATTTTATGAAGGAGATCTTTCACTGTATTCCGGGTTTGACCATCCAAAGGGTTGGAACAGGGGGAATGTAAGGAGCTTTCTGGATAATGAATTTAAAAAAGATCCTGACATAAGAAAAATTATACTCAGAAATCCTCCATTTTTTACATCCAATCACGCGGCGTTCTTTTTGCCAGGCTAAGATTTTTATTTAACATTCAGCACACTTTGACCGATATAATAAAAGATAGATAACTCCTGTACAAAACAATATAATCCGGACAAAAGATACCCTGTATAAAGGGAAGGCCAACGGGCTCCGGTATAAAAAATCTCATGGATGAGTATTATTATGTTTTTAACCAACAGTTTTATCTGCTGATCAGGGGAGTGGCGCAGTGATGTTTATACCCGTTAAAAGACCCGGCTTTAAAAGCCTTACAGCGACATTGACCATCTGTTTTTCCGTTTTAATCATGATTGCGCTTGTTATTGCAAGCAGCCTTCAGATGTACGTCAGTTATCAGACCCAGAAAAATCTTCTTTTAAAAAATCAGAAACTGATCGCAAAAAATACCGCCAACACTGTTGAAAATTTTATCAAAGAAAAATACAGCCTGCTCGAAGCAACCTCAAAACACAGGGATCTCATCAAATTTTCCGGTACGGATCAGAAGCTTGCATTAGAGAGACTGCTTGGTCTTGAACCGGCATTCAGGCAGCTGGCCCTGTTTGATTCAAAGCAGAACGAAATAAGCAGGGCGTCCCGTCTTTCAAAAACATTATCATCTGATTTAATAAAATATGATGAAGCAGTATTATTCAGTCGTGCTGCGGATAAAAAAACGTACCTGGGCCCTGTTTATATAGATAAAATATCCAGGATGCCTATGATGGCAATTGCTGTTCCTGTAACGGATATCTTTGGAGACTTTAAAGGAACACTTGTGGCTGAGCTGAATCTCAAAATCCTCTGGGACCTGGTGTATCAGTTTAAAATTGGAATGGGCGGAGATGTGTATATAGTAGAAGAACAGGGCTTTTTAATTGCCTATAAAGATATAAGCCGTGTATTAAAAAGAGAAAAACTGAATCATATATCAACAGTTGCACATTTTATAAAAAATGGCACAAGCTCAAACAAAAAAACCAGGGAAATTTCAAAAGGTATTAATAATACATATGTTATAACAACAAATGTAAGCCTCAGAACACTCGACTGGGCAGTCATAGTTGAACAGCCTGTGATGGAGATATACCGGCCCATTTTCATGACACTTATCCTGTCCGGGCTGGCTATGCTCTTCAGTATAACCCTGGCGGTTATTTCCGGAATATACCTTGCAAAAAAGCTTATAAAACCGATTATTGAGTTAAGGGATGCCACGGAAAAAATTGGAAAGGGAGATTTGTCTCTTAAGATCGATATTAATTCTAAAAATGAAATCGGTGAACTGGCAGCAGGTTTTAACAGGATGGTTGATGATCTTAAAAACACCACTGTTTCGAGAGACACCCTTCTTAAAGAAGTTAGCGAACGAAAGCATGTTGAACAGGTTCTGCTGGAAAATGAACAGAAAATGAAGGCTATTCTTATGGCGTCCCCCATAGGGATAGGCCTTGTGCAGGATGATAAACTGGAGTGGGCTAATGACTCGCTTTTTTCCCTGACAGGCTATAAAGAGAATAAACTGCTTGGGGAAAGTATATCCATTCTTTTCAAACATAATGATGAATACAGAAGTGTAAAAGAAAACCTGCTTTCCGGTGCAGTTTTTTCAAGAACAGCCAATGTAGAAACGCGATGTGTTCATGAGGACGGAACAGTAATGGACTGTATTATTGGGGCCTGTCCTCTTGACGTGTCAGACCTTTCAAAAGGGCAGATAATAACTATTATTGATATCTCCGAATCAAAGCGCCTTCAGGCCAAACTTTTAAGAGCCCAGAAACTGGAAGCAATAGGAACCCTTTCGGCCGGGGTGGCCCACGATCTTAACAATATCCTGGGCGGCATTGTAGGGTACCCGGAGCTGATTTTAATGGGAATGGCGGAAGATGACCCCATAAGGGAGCCTCTGTTAATAATCAAGAAAACAGGCGAGAGAGCCGCTGCAATTGTAAAAGATCTCCTTACAATGGCAAGACGTGAAATCGCAATAAATGAAGCCATAAATCTGCATGACATTATTGATGAATTTATGAAAAGCCCGGAATATGAAAGTATTGTTACATTTCATAAGGATATTACCATTAAAACAAACCTTAGGGCTGACCAGGTCAATATACTCGGTTCTGCTGCTAAACTTTCAAAGGTTATTATGAACCTTGTATCCAATGCTGCAGAGGCAATGCCGGACGGCGGAAGTATCAGTATTGCAACGGAAAATATACGCCTTGAAAGGCCGGTTTCAGGTTATGAAAATATAGATGAAGGCGATTATGTTACCCTTACTGTATCAGATACAGGAGAAGGTATTTCAAGTACAGATTTGAAAAAAATATTTGAGCCTTTTTACACAAAAAAGAAAATGGGCCGAAGCGGAACAGGTCTGGGTATGACAGTAGTATGGGGCACAGTAAAGGATCATAACGGATTTGTTGATGTAAAAAGCAGGGAAGGCAAAGGAAGCAGCTTTGTGCTTTATTTCCCCCTCACAAAAGAGGAGACAGTTGTAATTAAACCTGCCGTTACCTTTGAAAAATGCATGGGGAACGGCGAATCTGTATTGATTGTCGATGATGTGGCGGAACAGAGAATACTGCTTACCCGGATACTTGAAAAACTGGATTATAAAGTCACATCAGTATCAAGCGGAGAAAAGGCTGTCAGTCACATTAAACAAACCGCAGCAGACCTTGTAGTTCTGGATATGATTATGGACCCTGGCATAAACGGGCTTGAAACATATAAGAGAATTTTAGAAATTTATCCGGAACAGAAAGCGATTATCGCAAGCGGTTTTTCCGAAACAGAACACGTTAAGGAAACACTCAGACTAGGCGCCAGCGCGTACATTCAAAAGCCATACAACCTTGATAAAATAGGAAGGGTTATACGGGATGCCCTTGAGAAGGGCAGCTATTCGTAATATAGAGCGGGCAAAAGCCGCATCAGCGTATTATCTTTTCTGCCCTGGCAAGCAGGCTCTCCGGAATTGTCAGCCCGAGCTCCTGTGCAAGTTTGTAATTTACTGTCAGTAAAGGATCGGCCGAAACAACCGGGATGCTGCCGGCATCAGTTCCCTTGAGAATTTTTTCTGCGGTTTGTGCCGCCAGTCGTCCTACTTCATGCTGATTAATTGTCAGTGTGACAACACAATGATCTCTTATTCCATAATAGGCCAGTCTGTGTTTAACAACAAATTCACCTATTGCTCTGTTTATATGTGCCCAGGTTCCCATCGGATCTGTTACATGCATTACAGCATCTATACCGATATCATCATTTTTTGATCTTCTGTCCAGTTCAGTCTGTATATCCGTGATATCTTCAGCCGGAAATTCAATAAGTGTTACGCCGTATATATCTGCTGCTTTTCTTAGCTTTTCAAGCTGACTGGGGACCGCAGGATATCCTTTCAGGTAAGGAAGCCATATCCGCTTTGCTTTTGGAGAAATATCGAGAAGAATCTCAAGGCCTTTAACTGCAATATCCGGATTAGGGTAGCGCACGCCTGTCATATTTCCGCCAGGGTGGATTATATCGCTCACAAGATCAAAACCTTCAATATAGACATTTGCAAAAAGTACCGGGATATCGGTATTTTTTGTGGCTTTTTTTGCGGCTATAGCAACTTCTGTTGGAGTTACTACAATAAGGTCAACTTTTTCTGCTGTCCATTTATCAAGAATGGCCTTTTCTACTTTTGCTTTATAATCTGTTTTCTGAATATCATAGATAATATTCCGGTCTTCAATATATCCAAGCTTTGTCATTTTTTCTTTAAATGAGTCAACCGTTGGGTAAAAAAAGTCATTTGCCGGAAGTATACCTACCCGATATATTTTTTCTTCTTTTTTTTCAGAGCATCCGCAAAACAGCAGTCCATGCAAAATCAGCATCAATACGATTGTTTTAAGACTTATATTCATTTAGTCAATTCTCCGGGGCAATTTCCATATGATTCTCTGTTTGAAGACCCGTGGCTTTTCCGGTGAGTCCTTGTAAAAGAAATCTGTCAGCTGCAATTTATAAGTATTTATATTATAATCGGCCAAATCAGGCAGATTATCAAATAAAAAATCATGAGGACTACAATTCTATGCGGATTCCGAAATCTGTCCGCTGAATTCGATCACTTGATAAACTCCGGAAAGGTGTTCAGCCGGATATCTTTATGCTTAATTACATGTCAGGGAAGGGTCCAGGTGCATTCCTCTTCTGTATTTATCCAGAATCCCAGGCCGGGTTCCATTGTTTTCAAGTCGCTGAAATCAGGATTGTTATTGTCGTATACTTTCCAGCCATCTTCATTGTAGGTCCAGATACTTATCAACCTGGATGATATTGAGTCAACCGCTTCTGATGTGCTCATGGAAACAGTCGAATTGAATCCTGTAAGGTTCCATCCTGCTGAAAGCCTTATTGCGCCGGAATGTATATTTCCTGATACTGAAAAGTCAGTTGTGTCATTCAGATTTACCCAGTAGCCATATCCCGGCTCAATCTGTTTAAGATCGCTGAAGGACGGGGCTTCAGGGTCGTATACCTTCCACCGGGAATCCATATAAGCCCATACGCTTATTACTTTGTCATCCATGGGTTCAAGCAGTCCCTGTATGGCGGTGTTTTCCGGCTGTCTGTTAATGGAAATAAGCTTCCAGTAATTTCCTTTTGTTTCTGTATCCGCCAGGCTGTATAGATATCCATAGAGTGCGGTTTTTCCTTTCATTGTTTGACGGGGAGTATATTCGGTATGAGAAAATACCCAGCGGGAAGGAAAATAAGTTTCTCCAATTGGCCATGTATTTTTTACATCCGGAGGATAGCTGTTTTCATAAAGCCTGGAGGGCATTGCCATTGTCATTCCCTGCCACCAGTCGGTAAGGTTGAGATATGGCGTATGCCCCGGATGTACACCCGGAACTCCGTCGTATCTTCCTGATGTGTAGGCCTCGGTTATACTTCTTTTTGCTTCAAGGGAAGTGGATGCAGTTGTCATTTCAATCATGTTAAGGGGATTTCTTCCAAGCCCCCAGCCAGCCTCAAGATTCATTGCCTTATGAAAATATTCTTTATCCTCCGCGGTGTCAGCCACAGCATGAGCAACTATTGTACGTCCGACAAAATGAGCAGTACGCCAGTAGGAAGGCGGGTTGTATGTTGTCCTTCGTGATGGTCTGCTGTTCATGAGATCAGCTTCTTTGTTTTTTGCCTCATTTATAATCTGTGTTTTCATATTGCTGTACATACCGGGATAATTGATTGCTTGCGGTGTTGTAAGATAACCGGCAGTTGCATATAACTGGTTTATACCGTTATCGCTGCTGTAAAAATACTGAATATCAGATAATCCCTCGGCGCATACACTTTCATTATAAATAACATCTTCATAACTTTTTTCACCGGTAACATTATAAAGAAATGCTGCTGCAGTCAGCTTGAGATCGCGCCCCCTTAAATGCCCTTCATCATAATAAAGCATTTCATCCAGCATCTGCTCGGAAAGACCCGATGCATGGTTATAAGCCTCAACAGCCGCATCTCTATAGTATTCCATAAGAGATAAAAGGCCTGCTATCCTGAATGCCTCCGAAAGCATTGCAGCATTGGCTGCATTAGCCCATGCTGCAAGGGCAGTGGGAGCCGCCTGAAAAAGCTCGTTGTTATCATTGGGGTTTGTCAGTCCGTGAGAATATCCGCCGCCGTCACGCAGCCTGAGCCAGAAATCAACCTCGTTTCTGGCCTCGTCTATTATATCCGGTATACCGTTTCCGCTTTCGGTTATCCCTATGTCGTCATCATCTATTGCACCGCTACTCATCAGGTAGGGCAGAAGCATATCATAAATATTTATTACATGGCCCAGATGCCTGTCCCAGTCTGCTGCGTCGGAATGTCCGCCCCAGGCATCAGGGTTTGTCGGACTGCCGCTTTTTTTGTATGGTATCCACGCGTCCGGTTTGTCCCACTTGTCACCGCCTGTAAATGTCTCCCACTCATCATGAAACGGGTGCATGGTTGTGAGATATACCCTGGTTGAAGCAGGACTTTTTTCGGGGATATATAACGGTGTACGCGGGGGAGGGGAGATATTGTTCGGGTTGCTTTCACCAATGCGCATATAAAAGTAACCGAGTAAAGATATTTTAAAAGGATCAAAATAAACATCCTTTTTAATTTCAAAATCCATACTGCATCCCACGCCTTCAACTGCAAGCCTGTATGTTCCCGGGACGGATGCATTTGCAAAATCAATGTTCCACACATCCGATCCTGTAAGATTATACCCGTGGACATCACTGCCTTCCGCCTTCCAGAATTCAACAGTACCGGCCTGCTCATAGCTGCCGGTGTCAACATTGTATAAATAAACTGCATTGCCTTCAAAGGAAGAATAGTTGCGTGCACCGCCGCTTCCCATCCAGTAATAAAGATCTGCTGCCTTGTGCTGAGCATCCGGGGTGTAGCCTGTAAGGATGATATGAACAGCCTCGGATACACTTTTAAACTGGTCGAAGAAAAATACCGAGGTTTGTGTATCACTGTTTACATTATCTCCTATATTCAACCGGTAACTGGAACCCTGAACCAGTGAATGGGGAAGCTTCAGGTAAATCCAGTGTTCATAGGTGTATTCATACCTGTAGTCGTTTCCGGACCATTCCATTTCTGCATGTCCGCTCAGTTTTTTTTTGCGGAAGCATGCAGCCGGATTTTTCCCTGTTATTCCGTAATTACTGTCCGTCTCTGATATAATTGTCCAGTTCGCAATATCAACGGCTGCGTTTACATCCAGTTCGGGCAGATAGCGCAGGATATTTTCCGTTTTGCTTATCTCATCCTCATGGATGACATCTCCGTCAGATATATTGATGATAAGGTAGTCGCGATCCAGTATGTTTACGCTGACAAGTTTTGCAGCATAGGAATCTGAAGCCATAACGCAGATAAGTATTATTAAAAAAAATATGGTTTTAACCGGATATCCAGATTTTGCTGTTATCATAACCTCTCCTTTATCAGCCGTGCTCCAAATCAACAGTGTTATAGGTAATGCTTTTAAAAAAAATGAAAGGAATTCGGAAAATCAGATCTGAATATCTGGTAAAGCAAGATAAATGCCATTAAAAACCGTTTGTAAGCGGATGAAATATTAGGTGAAATAACAGCTTGTTACGTCTTAATGTCAGAGATAAGAATAAAAGGGGCCTGGAAACATATGTCTGGAAAAGCATACGAAACCTGATATTATTTTTATAACAATTCGGAATGACTCAACGCAAAAAAATAATATCTGAAACCGGGACTTTATTTTGCAAATACAGTATGATACTGGATTATAATCAAGGCTGATGCCGGTAAATTATTTTTATTATCACTGTCGGATAATTTTAGGATGAGCATTTTTACTGATGAAAAGGAGCTTTATTAATGTCAAAATTTTACTTTAAGCCGATCTGTAATTCTTTAATGATTATTGCAATACTTATGTCTTTAGTTTTTTCTGCAGGTGCTGCCGAGAAAAATGCCGGGTCAGACACCATTGAACTTAAAAATGGAACAAAAGTAACAGGTACAGTTTTAAATGATTCCTTTACTGTTACAACCGCATATATGACGGTTACCCTGGAAAGGGAAAGGATTTCGGAAATAACAATGAGTGATGATCATGATGTGGCAGTTTTAGATGACGGTGCATCTCTTGTAGAAGGCACAATAGATGAGTATGACATCTTTTTTAAGTCCGCATCCGGTGAAAAGATTACATATAAAAAAGAAGAGTGTAAGAAAATAGTTTTTAAGAAAGGTTCTAAATAGAATCAGCAGTCTGACCTCTAAATTAAGAGGCCTGTAATAATATAGACGGCCAGTTTTTGCTGGCCGTCATGCGTTTTTAAAAAGGAAAATGTTTTTGACTAATGAATATGTTCACTCTTACTCTTTTTTACAGAGGTAGGTCCCGATAACACCTTTTGTCATTTCTTTAGACAGGATTTTAAAACCGGCTCTTTCAAGCAGGCCGTCCATGATCCAGTCAAAGGTTGAAAACTCCTCCCTTACATGGGATGCAACTTCACTGCTGAGTTTTGTTCCTCCCATTTGTCCCAGTTCCTCAATCCAGGCCGAGATATTGGCTTCTGCATTATCCTGCGCAAATATAACATCATGCATATAAAAAAGCCCTCCGGGTTTGAGCATGCCGTTTATGCGGTCAAGGGCAATGCCTTTCCAGAAATCCGGCAGATGATGAAATGCCATACTTGTAACCATGGCATCTGCAGGCTTTCCGCTATGTTCATAAGTAAGGAAACCGCCATGACAGAAAGTAATGTTTTTTAAACCTGCCTTAGCAGCTTTATTTCCGGCAAACTCAAGCATTGATGTTGAAACATCAACCGCGTATACGCTTCCGCAGCGTTGCGCTGCATATATTGCAAAGTCTCCGGTACCGGTTCCAAGTTCTATCACAATCGACTGTGGCGTCACCGAAAGTTTATCCAGTATAGCGCTGCATTCAGCTTCTATATCCCTGAACTGTGCATGCCGTGAATCATATGCCTCGACTTCTTTCTGATTACTGTAATCAACGCCTACCTGTTTAAACTCATCGTATTGCCATGATTTTTTTTCCATATAATTCCTCTAAAAAAAATTAAAGCCTATCAGCCTGATGAAAAATTTGTCGCTCATTTAATCCTTTTAAATAATGAACTCATTACTGTGCCTGTTTTTACACCTGTTCATATTAATATACAAAAGCAATTTCTCACACAAAGCCGCAAAGCCTCAAAGTTAAGAACCCAAAAAAAAATTTTATATTAAACCACATTAGTTCCAAAATAAAGCGGAGTCATTTTGGCTTTTACTTCATTATTCTATTTTTCGTACCTTTGTTTCAGGTGTTGCTGCTTCGTGATAAAAGTCATCTAAAAAGGATAGTATTTCCTCCTGTGCAAGCCCGGAAGGTATTACTAAATCATACACCGGTAAGCACAGACCATTTCCTGATTTATAGACCTGCCATTTGCCGTCTTCACGTTTAATTATAATCTGGAATTTTCCATATATATCGTATTTCATGGTTTACAACCAGTATGCTAAATACTGCTTTCAGGCATCACTGAGTTTAGATAATCATAAAATTCATCCGGCGATTTTCGCCAGAATCTGATATTCCGATACAGAAAATTAGTAATATACATTAACATTGGTATTATCAAAATAATACATGACCAGTGTTTAATACGTTTATAGAGCTTTGCGAAAGCTATTATAAACACAACAGGAATAACAATATTAAATATTGAGATTAGCGGGATCATAAAAAACATCGACATGTTCACCTCCAGTTTTTAAGTATGATAAGTTTACAGGTCAGGTGCTATGAACAGGCGTACAGTGTTCGGTAATTTTACTCAGTTTTCTGTTCTGTTATGCGATTCATAAAAAATGACCTGGCTGTGCAGGTTGTTTTAATTATAAACTCCGTCTTTGACTCGGTGTAACCGTCCCGGTCATACTTGAATTTTTTAGACAGCTCCTTTTTTAAGGCGGCATATTCAGCAGCAGCTTCAGGATTCAGTATCAGGTAGTCTTTAAAGTAAAGGCGATCCCAGAGACTTTCCTGTTCTTTTGAGCCCATATGAATATGATAGCATTGCCCTTTGAATCCTTCAGGAGTATATCCTTTTACAAACATCAGATGCTCTGTCTGTTCTTTCATGTGGATGTACCCGGATGAAGCCATTATTCCCTTGATTTCATTTTGAAGTCTTTTTTCAGCCGGAATTTCAACAAGGATATCAATAGTCGGTTTAGCCGGCAGGCCAGGAACAGAAGTGCTGCCAATATGTTCAACCCCTATTGCTTTTTCTTTGCCAAGAAGGTCAATAATTCGATTTTTCTCTTCGTGAAACAGAGCTTTCCAGTTATCATTGAATTCCGAAATGATAATTGGAAAAAGCCTTCCTAATTCTTCTTTGGTTAATGAGTCCAGTTTTTTTGCCATGTTTATTTTTCTCCCCATAGCGCCGTAGGAAAATTAAAACTGCAATACTTCAATCTGTAAAGATATAAATATTGCCTGCTGAGGGAATAAAACAAAAATCCTGATAAAATATCTGTTCAAAACAAAAAATCATGTCTCACATAAAGCCGCAAAGCCACAAAGGTTAAAACTAAAAAGAACATTATTTTTGTCCAAAAACAAAATATTTTAGCATTCAAAAACAATAATGACGCGTTATTCAATGATTATTAGAATTGTGATCCTGTTTTCGTCATTCCCGCGCAGGCGGGAAACCATTTTAGTTTTTAAGGCAAAAGCTAATGGATACCCGCCTTCGCGGGTATAACAGTACTCGAGGTTTATTAATATAAAATCAAAATTTTGTTGCCCCACTTTATTTTGGACACGGCTATCTAATGAAAGAATTTTAAGCATTTGATTTTCTTTGTGTCTTCGTGCCTTTGTGTGAGGTACAGCTTTAGTTTTTATAAACATAAAACAGTTTATGCTTTTGTTTTTCTCCGTGTTCTCTGTGCTCTCCGTAGTGAAAAATTAAATCAGTTATTTAAGGATGACCTACTGCTTCATCTATTGCTGTCTGGAGTTCAGTGTATCCTCTATGCTCCATCTCCTGCCCTGATATACCTTGAATATATTCCAGTTCTTCATTTTTTAAAGAATTCTTTAATACTAAAAGCAGGTTGGAGACATCACGTATGAACCATCCTTTAACCTGATCCTCAAACCTTTCCCCTCCCCACTCCGGATTAGCTTTTGAGGATTTCATAGCATGATCAAATTTAAACAGGAATTCATCATATTTACTTTTCGGATTTTCCAGGTATTCTGCGCAAACTTCCCAGAGCTTTTTATCAACCAGGGTGTCCCATATGAATCGGACTATTTTAGCGGAAAGTGATTTATCTTTGTTATGAATTTTAAGAAACTCCTCAACGGGTAAATCAGGGCATTTCAAATATCGGCATATGTTTAAAAAATCATGGAATCGTTCGGGCTCTTTGGTTTCAAATAAAAGAGACAATGCCTCGTCACGTTTTTGTTCAAGGCGGTCCTTTGCCGGAGGATATTTTTCTCCAAGCATGGCCCATTCATTCAGGCAGTATGACAGCCTTACTCCATATAATGAGGCAGGGTCATCATCCAGTGCATGATCAAAAAAGTATTCATACTTTATAAGAGCCTCAGGGTAATCTTTTGCCTTATAAGCTGTTCTTGCGTTATCAAGATATTCTCGCTGGTTAACCGTCATCTGTTATTAACCCCTTAATCATTTTTAAGGCTGCACTCTGCATGGCGTTGGTCATTTTGCAGCCAGAAGAACTCTTCGGTATCACTGTCAAAGGATAATGCTCGTGTAGGGCCTTTAAGTGCAGACCAGCCCTGCATTTTAGCCCAGCGTATTGCCTTTGCCACATACCCGGGTCCGATTTCTACGGCCCATGGATAAGGATCTATAAACAATACATAGGGCTCACCGGCTTTTCCCGCAGTAAAAACATCATTACTGCAGGTGGGGCAGCATGCATCGTAGTGCCACAGAAACTCTTCCTGATCTACCACTATCTTTCTTGTCCCTTTTTTAGGCCATGCCATTGATTGCTCCCTTATTTATGAGCAGCTTCCATAAGCATTTCACAAATTTCATTAACAATAACTGCAACTCTTTTATTTGATAATGATTTTGGTGCATAATGCATTTCTGTTATTTTGGCGGCTGTACTCTGATTGAATAATTCAATAAGATTTTTCTTTGTCCATTTTTTGCCCCCGATACCGGGGAACAGTGTTGTTTTATCCTCAAGGTAATAAAAGTCTTTACCGCTACTGTCTATAACTGTTAATTTATTTGAACTGCCCGGCGGGGCAAGTGAATAGCAGGCATTCCCCAGAGCCTCTGTTTTAAATGCAGGGAAAATATCCTCACCTGAGATTACAATAACAGGGTATTGGGGAGCCCTTAAAAATATTCTAAAATATAATTCTTCCTCTTCCATAATAATTACTTTCCTGTAAAAACTTAAATAATGTCCATCTTTAAATTATGAACCAATGTGATCTATACGCCTTCCCCTGAAGCTGCCTGTTCTATTCCTTTATCAATCAACTCCTGGATCAAGTCCGAATTGAAATTATGCGAGATTATAGAATATTTACTGTCAGCTACAGGCTTATGTATAATAAACGTTTCAGTGCCGTTTCCCTTTTCATATTCCACATCATATACCAGCGTCACAAAGGTTCCGGACAATTCATTGGTGTTTACCTTGCTCTGGATATTCCAGGTATTAAGTGAAAAACTTTTTGCCTTTCCCATCGCTTTAAAAACCAGGTTCTGGATATGTTTCCATTTATCATCTGCAGCGCTTTTCCAGAATAAAGGAGAATAGTATTCCTTTGTGTTATCCCATCCATTCTGTATTCGCTCATTAAATAATGATTCAGCTACCTGTTCAGCTTCTCCTTTACCTTTAACCATACTGCATGAAAAAAGAGATACACAACAAATCAAAAAGAGGACTGCAGCAACAAGATATTTCACGTTAAATCTCCTTAATAAAAATAAAAGGTTAATAAACTACCTGAGATATTTGATTCTCATATGCTATTCCGATCCAGAGCGATCGAAAAGATAATGCAAAATTGTTGTTTTATCAAAGTTCTATTTTGTTATCTGTCTTTATAGTTCACCACGGAGACACAGGGAGCGCAGAGAAAATCGAAATACAAAAACTATTTTATACACTCTTGTCCAAAAACAATATTTTTGAATTTTAAAATACAATAATGATAGAGCATTCATAATTTATTAATATCGTGAACTTGTTTTCGTCATTCCCATGAAGATGGGAGTCCATTTTTGTTTTTAAAACAAAAGCCAATGGTTACCCGCCTTCGCGGGTATGACGGCAGGCGAGGTTCATTTATTTAATAAAATATTATTTCTCCACTTTATTTTGGACACTTATGTATTTTATATAAAATTAATCAAAGGCTTTTCTCCGTGTCCTCTGTGTTCTCTGTGGTGATAAAATATTTTAATTAATCCCAACCGCATCCGCTATAAAACTGTCAGCATCACTGTATTTTCGCGGGCCATAGTTACTGTGCACTCCATCAGGAGACCAGCCTCCGACAACACCTATATAACCTTCATTTGAAATATCCCTGGTTTTTTCATATGTCAAAAACATAAACTTGTCATCAATTTTGCGGATAAATATAAAATAACAGTGCGGGACAGAAGAGGGTTCCTGAAACGTTATCAATATGCCATTATGCTCGCTGAGTGGTTTTATAGATATATTGTCGGCATATTCAGATGATATTAAGTCTGCGGCAGCTGCCTTTAACTGCCCGATACTGCCATTCATAATATCTCTAAAAAATGCACCGTCTGAACCAAATGTCCATTTGGGTATAAGCCTGTGCTGATAATAGTATATACGCTGTTCCAGAGGTGGTTCCGCCTGTTTGGAAGCAGGGGTGTTAACAGGTTTTGTTGAGGAAGTATCAGTTGTTGTACAGGCTGACACGGATAATAATATGATTAATGCAAATAGTAGATGTTTCAAAGTTTATCTCCTTTTGATCGTTTGAAAGTAGTCTTGAAAAACCCTGTTTGTTTTTAAAAATATAATTTCATTAGTGTCGCAAATACTGTTTTCTATATTGATAATAAGTCTATAAGCCATCATGCTCGTGTATACGGGCATCCATTGGTTTTGGTATTTAAGAAACTTAAATGGTTTCCCGCCTCCCAGGTTGTGTCGCAATCCATGGAAAAGGTAAATTCCGCAAAAAGTCTAACGTAGGGTCGAAATTTATTCCCGACCGGTTTCTGTGTGGAAGCAAGGTGGGGTGTAAAACCCAATACTGTTGACTTAATTACCAAATCGGACTCCTCTCCCTTGATGGGAGAGGCTGGGTGAGGGTGGCAAAATAGAAACTCAATACAGTATTGCAGTTTTCTCCCCCTCCCTTAATCCCTCCCGCCAGGGGAGGGAAACTTGAGAAGCATATTTCTTAAGTCAATAACATTAGGTGTAATCTGTCTTCGCACAAGGCTGCGACGCGACACGAACTCCATCCTACGAAAAACGATAAACTGTCAATCCAAAATTATTTATGACACAGCCTGTTCGCGGGAATCACAATTCCGGGATCACGATTCTAATAACCGTTCAATAATGCTTCTTTTCTATTTTATTAATTACAACAATTTGTTCTTAAACAAGAATGATATAATTTATTAAGCTCTTTAAAAGCCGGAAAAGTTCCACGCTAAACATTTTTATTCTAACTTATATCTCTGTCTTGTAGTTTTTTCAGTCAGCGACCGATAGTATAAGTTATATTATTTCCGGACTCTTTTATAAGCTTGGCTTTCATAAGTTCATTTAAAATATGATCAGATGACTTGCATTCCTTCATACTCATACAATGGGACTTGATCCAATTGAGAAGCTTGTTTTTTTTGCGAGGTCGTTTTCTGCCGTCAAGTTGTTTTAAACCTGAAAGCGCATGGCCTGCTTCTTTGCTTAGAGATAATGAGGGTACCTGTTTTGACTTGGGCTTGTTTTCTTTGGTTGTGATTTTTTTACATCTTCTACCAATAATCTCAAGGTGTTTAACAATGCCGTCAAAGCCTGTATCATTGCTGATTATGTGAAAGGCAATGTCTTTATCTGCAATTTCATGAAATCTGCCTAGATAAAAAGCCAAATGAAAGTCCAGATTATTGGAACCTGTTGTTTTTAAGCCTATTAATTCAATTTTACAGAATGCGCGTGAAGGTAGTTCGCCCACTTTAATTTTTGTGTTTTTAGGACCACAGAAAACAAAAAAGCGTTCATATTGAGATATATTAAGCTTTTCAAGTGATCCAATATTTTCATAATCAACAAATGCCCACATCATATAATTCCCTTTAGCAGTCCGTAAATCCGACCATGATTTAGAATAAAGTATGAACCTTCCCCTATAAAAGCGGTGACTTCCGGTATCAGTTTTGTTTTGGTTTTCTTTATTCCGAACATAAGAGCTCCAGTTATATAAAAATATATTCACGTTTATCAGGGTGCTGTCCGGGCAGATATTTCATTCCCCGGTTTCAGCAGATTTATGTGCAGAAGACTTTTTTATATAATATTTTGAAAAAAAGAAAATCATAGAAGCAATACAGCCGGCCTTTAATAGAAAAAGGCCAAAGGGTTTAAAGCATGCACCTGTCTGCACTTCAATAATGTCTGAAATGCCAAAAAGAAACAGGGTGATGCCAAGGAAAGCAAAAGTGCTTTTGTTAAATTTATCCTTGAAGGATTTGATTATAAAAATAAGAGAAAACAAAAACCAGAGTCCTGCTTCCAGGTAATTAAATAAGGCATATTGATGCGGTTCTATTCTTAACATTTAAAGCCCATAGTTCAGTTGATTCTGTCTTACCGGCCAAATTTTTCAATACGCGCCGGCCTTCTAACAAGAAAATAAATCAACGCCCCTATCCAGTGGGTAAAAATAAGGATTAAAATCCAGACCAGTTTATCATTGCCGTCAGATGGTTCTTTTGTGGCGCAATCAATAATCATCCATATCCAGAAGGCTGTACCGCCTATTCCTACCACGAAAGACATCAATAAAAACATCATAAAAAATATTTCCATTTATCATTTTCCTTTCAGTGTGTGACTGTATTGCAGATTGTTTTAATTGACTTCCCCAACTGGCAGTGCTGTGTCATACATCGACTGTCGGTGCTTTATAGCGTTGAGATTTAATCCCAAGCGGTTTTTGTGTCGGAACAAAGGCTCTACAAGGAGGTGTGTAATCCGTCTTCGCGCAAGGCTACGGCGCGACACAGACACTACCCTATATAATAAATTCTTATGCTGATCAACATGACTCATAGTGACACAGGTGTTGTTGACACGGCATTAGAATAAACCTGCCAATAAGAACCAGCTTAAAAAACCAACAGCTTTTGCCACAATTACATAAGGACTGAATCCGGCCAAAACTCAGCATCTGTCCATTTATTAATAAGTATGAACATAACAATTGTCCCTATTATTCCTCCAACTGTAGGTATAAAACCAAATAAGGATGATACTCCTGCAATAATAAGCATTGCAATAAATGACCCGTTAACTTTTGTGATTTTCATTCCAGCCCATAGGCAAAAGCCGGAAAATAAAGTATTTACAAAAAAGGATATTACATATTCCATTGCCCGCCGCAATAAAACGCTCAGATAGGTCAATTCCTGTAAATATACAGGATTCATCGTGGCCGAGAATTGTATTTATATTATTACCTGGTCCACAGCCTAAATCTAAAATATTTGAACCTGAATTAATGTATTTAATTTGGAATTCACTAATTATATTGATGTAAGTTTTGTACGATGAAAAATTCTCATCATATTTTTTAGCACTGTTGTTATATGCTTTAATAGTTTGTTGAGTATATTTGTTTTCCAAATTTGAATTATTGTGCCGCGAAAGTGTTACCTATCTCTTGCGACTGTACCTTTTAAAAGAGGTTGATGTTCGCATTCCTGCCGCTCCATTATGGGTTCCCAAATAAAAAAAAGCGATTTAGATAATACATGTTAACGGTCTTTTACAGATTCCTTTAATATATATTTATAAGATATCGATAAAGATGCAACACCTGCAACTGTTGTGATATTTGTTAAAACACTGACAATTAAAAACGTATAGGGGATATTATTTATTACAAGTACAGGAATTGAAACTATTAATGGAATCAGTATTACGGAAAAGAACATTAATAACTTATAGTCCTTCGTAACAAACCACGAAATTTTAAAGCTGCATTTATCTCCGACAGCTATTGCAGGAAATACAAGCGATAACCTGGGAAGTAAAATTACCAGATAGATGAAAGTCAGTACGAAAAATATAAGCGTTCCAACAATGTGAACATGAGTAATAAAAATACCAGCATATAATATTAAAGCTAACGCTATTACGTGAAAAATAAATACGGTTTCTCTTTTAGACCATCTTAATATCCCCCATACAGGCACATGTTCCGGGCCAAGTAATATCATTCTATGTGTTGTTACCGCAAATATTGTCTGGATCATCAGGTTAAGGACAATATAAATTATGCTGAGTAAAAAGCTCGACCTCCAGAATGGTAGAATGTCCAGTAGAATTGATAAAATAAAAGGCAGCAATAACGCCCTTGATAATTGGACCCTGAAGGCATAAACATATTTTAGCGTAAGGGAAAAAAGTTCTTTAAATGTCATAATATCCTCAATAATTAACGCCAGGTATTCATCGGGCAGTCGTTGTTTTATAGCCTGACCAAATTGTGGTCAGTGTTCCGGTTACATATCGTGTAGTCAGCATTCAGTGAAATGCTTATTAAACGGATTCATGGCTGACTGCTGAAAGCTTTGAAACTCTTTTAGCCTTCCCGTTTTGAGTTAGTAGATAAAGTCATGTGTATTTTACTGGTTACAGAGATAGCGATTCCGGATAATATCATACAGATACATAAAATTTGCCCCATAGAAAATGGACCAAATATAAAGCCTAATTGTGAATCAGGTTCTCTTACAAATTCAATAAAAAATCTTACCAGGCCATAACCTGTAAGATACAAGGAAGAAAGGAATCCATTAAATAATTTTTTATCTTTTAAGCTCCATAGGATTATAAACAGTAATATGCCTTCAAAAAAAGCTTCGTAAAGCTGAGATGGATGTCGTAACTGATGTGTCTGATCAAAAGGGAAGTACATGCCCCATGGAACAGAAGTCGCTCTCCCATAAAGCTCTCCATTGATAAAATTTCCTATCCTTCCAAATGTGTAGCCTAACGGAAAAGCCGGAGATAAAAGATCGGTAAGCTCCAGAATCTTTATTTTCTTTTTATGACAAAATAAAACAGTCATCAACACCACACCAATGAGCCCTCCATGGTATGACATGCCTGTAATACCTGTATAAACGAAACCTTCGTTAGACATATTAAAAGGGCTTATGATTTCCAGCGGATGTTTTAAAAAATAGGGCAGGTTGTAGAACAATACATACCCTAGACGCCCGCCAATCATGACACCAAAAATAGCCCATAAAAAATATGCCTGAAGGGGTTCCCTGGTGAAATCATACTTTTGATTTTTTATTCGAAAGGATACAAGCCAATAGGTGGACGCAAATGCAAATACGTACATCAGGCTGTAATAACGAACCTGAAAAAAGCCAATATCAATTATATTCGGGTTGATTGATCCCGGTATATGCTGCCACCAACTCATTATGCATCCTTTATTGTTTTTTTAGTAACATTGTCAGACTTTCAAAAGAAAGCCCTGGTTAATATCATTTTGGTTCTGGAATATTAATGTGGACTGCAATAATTCTCCATGTATCTTCTTCTTTATGCCATACCCTCATAAAAAAAGATTTTCCTGTATAAGGTTTACCTTCAATTATCCCTTCAGCAATCGCTATGCCCGTTACGATTGCAGTATTGGTATGCATGGTTATTTGCCGGTTTTGCACATCATATTTTAACAGGCTGTAACTCGGATGCCCGAAATCATGTAAGGCTTTTTCTTTTCCCCAATTTCTACCATCTGAGCTGACACAAACAAATTTATCAGAAAATATATTTTCAAGAAAATTCAGATCGGGTAAAACCATTGCTTCCATAAGATCATTTTCAATTTTTCTAATTTCCGATTCCGGTCCGGATGCATCATCTGTCATGTGTTTTCCTCTTTATGCTAGTGTCAGTTCTTTAGTTTATTCTATCTCATTGTTTCTAATATTTTTTATCTTCATATACTTTATTGCCCTTTACGAACTTCGCTACGCATTTCTAATCTCCTATGGCCCTCCCAACGTGCTGCATAATCGTTTTAGGAGGATTTTCGCCAAATCCGATTTAATCCTGATAATGGGCAAACCTATCTCGAAGTTTAGAAATAGATCTCCGCAGTGAATTAATTGTTTTGACTTCAACAATAGCTTTAATCCCATTAGAAACTATGAAACTAATGATACTATCAATGTCGATTTCTCCCGTGAACAGTTCTTTATGTGCTTTTCCATTTGAAACATCGTGCAGGTGTACATGACCTATTTTATTAAAATTTGTTCCCAAATATTCATTGTCGCGATAGCCTGCTTCCGCATCATGTCCCACATCCCAAGTAAGGCCGATATTTATATTTTCCAAAACAGCCTTTATAAAAGGCAGATGGAAGTTACCACAATTTTCAATACATAACTGAAAGCCTTTTGGCATTCCACTAAAAATAATTTCAAATGAGCTTACCATCCTTTTCAGGTATTCTGCCTGGTATTTTTCATAAAGCCATTCCTTACCGTCTGGTAGTGTATAGTAAATACCGTTCGTTAAATGCATGGTCGCCAACTTAATTCCAGAATCACTGGCCCATTGAATCGTATTTTTGAGATACTCAAGCCAGGCATCACGAATCGGATCATGAAATGTTCCTAAATCCATTTCCTCTGGCAAATGAAGAGTAAACTCCATTCCATGGATTGAAGCAAAGTTCAAAATATTTTGTTTGTGAAGAGACTTTGGAAGAAATTCAGGTCGGGTCATATTCACTTCAATTATGGAAAGGCCCAAGTCGCGACAAAGATCAACCGTGCCTTCTAACGAAGGGATTTCAAGAAGTGTAGGTATGCCGATATATTTTTTCATATTTTTGTTTCTGCAATCTATGCAGTTTTCAGCATGCTGGGAGGTGAACCGAGAAAACCGACCCAAAGGCTGAAACTGTTGATAAACAGCAGCGGTTAACATAAGCACGATCCCGCCCCGATATGCAGTGGAAAAATTGCTATGTCTCTTTTCTTACAGTTAGATTATGCGTCAGGAGAGTTCAGGAACAACCCCAAGCTGTTGAAAAAAGCTCAAGTTATCTAGAATCTCCCAATCCTCAAATATCTTGTTGTCTTTAAATCTGCTCATTACCATTCCTCGGACTTCCACTGACTTTTTAGTCGCCGGAATCCCCATGAAATCGTCCTCGTGAGTGCCTCTAAGTGTAAAGGCAGTACACGCGCGGTCGTTTGATGCAAACAGATCATCTATCTGAAGGTTAAGATCAGGGAAGGCTTTGCGGAACGCCTGAATGAATTCTGTCAATTGGCCTATACCTTTTAGCTGGCTGTTGTCAGGACTCAAATATTGGTACTCAGGATGGATGAGCTCCTCGAGTATCGAAAGATTTCCCTTGTTAAATGCTTCATCAATGAAGGTGCGAATTAAGACTTCAGGCTGCATATGTTTCTCCTTTAGTGAGTGGATTTATAGCGGCATAACAGCGCCCTCAACATGCTGGGCGGTCTTGTATTACTATTTCTTTTAAATTTAAATGTTATTTTTAAGGGCTGCAAGCATACAAATTATTCCGAATATCATTAAAAAATATCCACACCTGTATAACCACTTAAAGTGTTTTTTCATCTTGCCTGATCCCCAGCTGTTCCATATCCCTTTTGTGAACAACGATATTTTTGAAATGATAAAAAGAATAAAACCAAGCAAAGTAATTGTAATTGAATCGTTCTGAAATTGTGCCGGATTAAAAATATACCTGGCTGCAAACACGGAGGCCAGCAAACCAAGAAATATAATTAGAAATTCAACTGGAATTGAAACTGAATAAATGGATGGTTTTTGGTTTTTATTTTTTCGGTTGATCCAAATAGACATTTTATTATTCCTCCGATTCTCATAAGGCTTTGCAAAATGAGGTTTAGCATAGGTTAACAAGCTGCTTAATTAAAAAATTATTATATGCACATTTTATTGTGCATTGTTAGATAAGTTGTAGACCTGAAATTAATTTGAAATCGTTGTTTAAAAATCTGCTGTTTTATATGGAGTGAGGCGATCCTGATCAATCCATATTGTTTGACTTTGCAGTGATTTGAAGAATTTGGTGTATTATTATTAAAAAATCGAATGATGTCAAAATTTATTGATGGTTATGATTATCATTACCTTAATTTTTAAATGTCGTTAACTTAAGGAATTATTTTTAACCGCATCGCGGTGACATATTAATAGATACATAATAAAAAAACATGTCTCACACAAAACCGCAAAGCCACAAAGGTAAGGCCTAAAAAGGTTTTTATATTAACGAAAGATGAGCAGTTATCTTTTCAGATAAAATATATTTTGCATCTTTTGGAGGTTCACTTGCTGGATTCCCCGATCAGGTCGTGGAATGACGATGAGTGAGACTGTCATTCCACGGCTTGACCGGGGAATCCAGTTTTTATTAGTGATAAATCCTGAGGGATTCAAAATTTCAACAGGCCTACTTTTAAAGTAATTTGCTTTTTAAAAATAAAACAACACCTGTTTAATTTATTCTATTTCCCATATTCATACTCATATGAACGGGTCTCGCTTATCACTACCGGTATTTTCCCCATGCCCGGAAATTCCATTTCCATCCGGATAATTCTTTCTCCCTCTTCTTTGTATATGTTCATTGTGGCCGGATCTATAACCCTGGTGAGGTTTCCTTTTATTGAAGAACCTCCCTTTGAAGCTTTAAGGTCTGTATCTTCTTTTTTATCAGCTTCTTTTGAAACGGAATCCGCAACCTCATTTGCCCAGTCTGCCAGGCCTTCGCCTGTGCTGTCATAGGTCTGTTCAATAACTACGCAGGTTGTATTGTTAACCTGAGTAAGCTCCTTGAACCTGGTTTTTACTTTATATACAACATCAGCTCCGTTCTGCAGTTTAATTGGTGCATCTTCTTCCCATACATCTCCTATGGAAAAAGAAGTATTTATATAGATACCAATTCTTCCGTTCCATTCGGAGCGCTCCCTTTCCTTAAGGGTTTCTGCATCCAGGGTTGTTGCAAGGGTTTCTGCTACTGAAGGGGAATACTGTTTTTTTATAGCTTCCAGTACAGCTTCGTATCCTTTAACATCCGCAAGTTTTCCGTCCTTATCCACTTTATAGGTGATAGTAAAATCCTTTAAAAGATCAAGAAGCGGATTTTCAACTTCTTCCCCGTTTCTCATCATTATTCTTTTTATGGGTTTGGATGCAATGTCCCAGCCCTGATTCGTTTTTTTACAGGTGACCATGGTTTCTGAAAGCGTATCATCAATTCTAATACCAGCAGGACCCATGTCTCTTTTTTTAGTTATAGAGAGTTTCTGTTTGTATGTTTCTCCGTCGACACGGTTAAATGTGAATTTGTAATCTTTATCCTTTGAGCACCCTGCGGTAAAAAGTAATATTACAGATAAAAGCAGCAGGCCTTTTTTTATTTTAAAATGTTTCATAATTTCTCCCGGTTTAATCCTTCAGCTCTTTAAGGTGTGATGCAAGAGCCTTTATGTGTCTGTCATCTGTGCCGCAGCACCCTCCTACCATTTTTAAGCCCGGGGTTACTGCAAGGTCCGCGACCGATCTTCCAAAATCCTCCGGCTCCTGCTCCACAAGCTCTACGCTGTTGTTCAGGTCTTCGGGGCTCAAGGCTGCAGTGTTGGCAAAAAGACCTGCCATGCGTTTTCTTACCATATCGGATGAATTGGTTTCGCTCATCAGGGCTGACTTTGCAAATGCCGCGTGTGTACAGTTGAGCATAAACGCCGCAGGCTTTGGATTTACCTCTGCATCTATTTCTGCTACTGCCTGCTTAAGCGGGGTGCCGTCCAGCATGGTTCCTTCGGGGCGGGCTACAAAGCTTATTACATAAGGTGTATCTGTTTTAGATAGAGCATGTGCAAGACCCTTTGCTTCGCTTAATGCCGGAAGGGTAGCAGCAAGCGTAAAATCAACGCCCGCATTTGAAAGTCTTTCTGCCTGCCACTGATGAAACTCGCTCGCCTCTTCAATGCTTAATGCTTCTTCGGGTTTATATGCATCCTCTTTACAGCTCATGAGTCCGCATATAAGGATTTTACTGCTGAAGGGGCCGTAACTCTGCCGCAGAAAATCCAGGAACCTGTAATTGTCTGCATTTACATCTTTAGATTCATAACCCGCTTCTTTAATCCGCTGTTCACTTGCGCGCCATGTGGGGGTGGACATAATAACAGGTAAATCATATTCCGCGGCAATGTCCATGTACTGACGGTATATTCGGTCAAGGGCTGTGCGTTTTTTATCATCATAAATAAAAGCGGAGTTAACAATGAAAGGGTCAAGCTCAAAGTCGGTGTCGCGTTTGAGTCTTTCAATTACAGCCCCTTCACCGAGGATGCATTTTGAATTGTTAAAAAAATTAATAAGTTCTTCTGTGTTCATTTTACTTAAATCCTTTTTTTAAATATGTATGCTGTTAATCTGCTGCAGAAACAGCGTGGCTGATGATAGCGGCAGTCTATCTGTTTTTTGACTTCCAGTAATCCCTCTGGGTTTCTGTCATTCCGGAAAACTGATGCTCTTCTATAATTTTTAAAAACTGATCATGGAGCTCCTGTGTCCTTTTATTGGGGTTCAGTGCATCCCTTGCCATATTATCAGGAAGGCTGACCGAGTCTCCGCAGATATTGCACGCAAGGCGGTATTTGCTGTTTATCGGGATAAGCCTGATAAAAAACAGCTCAAGCCAAAAGGTTTCCTTCCAGATGCTCCAGCCGGCCATGTTTTTACAGTGATAGCATTCAGTTTTAAGAACGGACTCAACAGGCTTTGAAGTTGTCTGCCAGCCGAAAATGATAAACATAGATTGCTGCTGCTCCTTTTTTATTTTCTACTGGTTCTTGTTTTTTCTGGCATCCCTGACAACATATGAATTTCCTGCGCCTCTTTTAATCTCAAACAGGTCTATGGCCTTAAACAGGGTGCTTAATTTTTTAAAGCCGTAATTCCTGCTGTCAAAGGATGTTTTGTTTGATATATGCGCTCCTACCGGTCCAAGGCTTGCCCAGCCGTTATCTTCTTCTGTTGCTTCTACAGCCTGGCGAAGCAGGTTTATAAGTTTTGTATCCGACTTAAGGGCCTTCTGTTTTTCCAGTATTTCGCCTGTTGGTTTCTGCTCTTCATCCAGGTATAAAAATTTGGAACATGCGTTAACAAAGGGGTAGGGGGTTTTTCGTTCTCCAAACCCGAGCACAAGCTTTCCTTCTGCAATGGCCCTTGTAACAAGGGGCGTAAAATCGCAGTCCGACGAAACAAAGCCCATTACATCAATATCCCTTGTGTACATGGCATCCATTGCATCAATAACAAGGGCGATGTCCGATGCATTTTTCCCTTTTATGAGATCAAACTGCTGAATGGGCTGAATTGCATATTCATGCAGTATATCTTCCCAGGGCTTGAGAGTGGGGGACTTCCAGTTGCCGTAGGCCTTTCTGATTGTTACAACCCCGTATTTGGCAACTTCCGACAGAACATCTTCAAACTTGTTCGCAGGCGCGTTGTCTGCATCTATAAATAATGCAATCTTCTGTTTTACTTCGCTCATGTGATCCCCTTATCCTTTACTCTGCATATACATACATGTTTTCTGTATCTGAATCAGGAGCAATCCCTTTTCTTTTAAAAAGATCGCTCAATGTCACAAATTCGTATCCCCTACTTTTTAACAAAGGGATAAGCGTGTCAAGTGTTTCGGGAGTAGGATGCGGTTTGGGCTGAACATCATGAAGCAGGATTATTACCCCGTCCCTTATTCCGGTTTCAAGTTTTGCCATTATTTTTTCTACAGTGTCTCCGCCTCCTCCGGGCCAGTCTCCCGCTGTAACACCGCCTGCAAAGGGTATTTTGATTGTTTTAAACATTGTACTGCTTACAGACAGGTTTGGCGGTCTGAAAAATGCGGGGTTTATGCCCGTATATTTTTTTATGGCATTGGCTGTATCATTTACGGATTTTTTTACTTCGTCTGCACTCATTTCTGCCATATCATCATATGACCATGAATGATTTCCTGCTTCATGCCCGTCTGCGGTCATGCGGCTAATAACATCTTTTGTGGAATTATTGATATTTTTACCTACAAGAAAGAATGTGGCTTTAACATTGTATTTTTTAAGCTTGTCCAGCACAAGAGGGGTTAAGTCCGGATCTGCGCTCGGGCCGTCATCAAAGGTGAGGGCGCACAGTTTTTTATTAACAGCCCTGCTGATGTCCGTTTTTTTTTCTGCTGCAAAAAGAAGAGGAAATCCATATAGAAAAATGAGGGTAAAGGTAAAAAGAACAAGCAATGTTTTCATGTTTTATCTCCGTTTTAATTGCTTTTTTGTTTTTACCTTATAATTTTAAATATTTAAACCCTATTTTTGCTTCACCGCAGAGATGCGGAGGTCGCAGAGAAAAGCCCAGCACCTCCACCCTGGTCAATAAGCATTTATGATTCTTCCGCCCAAAGCAGGTAAAGGTTTTGTTTTTCAGGGTGTGATCATTTGATAACCTGCAGAGAGGTTGGCGGTGTTTAATTTTAAGAGGTAGTTGTACTTATCTTATATATACATCTGATATTTATTTACCTCTTAAAATAAACACATTGGACATTGATAATTTGATTGCATCCTGAAAAATGATGCTCTTACCGTCACTACTCCTGATTATATCCATTTATCCCGGAAAGAGTTGTTTAAGTTTTTTGCAGTAGCAGTTAAGTCGTAATTTCAACATTTTTAACTTTGAACTAATTGGCTATTGCAAAACATAGGGCTTAAAGATTTAACTTATTTGGAGAAGAACCTTATTTATTAACAAAAACTGAACCAGACTTTTGTCTTTCTCTGGGGCCTCCCTGGCCCGACATAGCTTTATGCGACGGCGGCTGCGTCTTCAGCGAAGCGGGCGAGAGAAATATGTTTTTACTTTGATATGATTTCATTTACATATGCAACAAAGTCCTCTCTATATTTTTTATGGTTGGCTTTTTTCCACATGCGCCGGTATGACTTTATGCTAAATATTTTTTTGTAGGTGCTGTCCCAGCGTTTCCATATTTCATCTGAAATTGCGCCATTTTTATGGTCCGTGAATGCTGCTTCCCATATAACAAGTTTGTTTAAAACAAGGTCGGGCTCCGGCTGCTTTCCGACAAATATACTGTCTTTATAACGCTTCTGGTTTTCATATACGTAGAGTTGCTCCATTTCATGGGCGTTTACCATTGCGATTGCCATTTCGGGGTATCTGGTAGCCAGGGCCTTCATTTCTTTGTTAAGTGCCCTGGTTTTATCAGCATGCCTGATAGCCAGTTGAGAATCACTCGGCATCGGGGCGCCGCCCATACGCCAATTGCTCAAACTTTCGGCCCTGGCTTTTCTCATGTATTCAACGTCGCATTTCCAGTGTTTAAGTCTTGAACCTGTTAAAGTACGCCATTCACAGGTGATGTCAAAATCATCAGTGCTGTTAAGGTTGTTAAATACTTCAAATTTAAGCTCTTCCGCCTTTATTACCTCCATCTTGAGAGAATGCATTGAGTTATCTCCCCGCACTAATATTTCCGGCAAAGTGTATTCAAGTGTATCGCTTTCAGCGGATGTTTCCTTGTCAGCATCCTTTGCCGTAATACCTGTACATATAAAGCAGAACAAAAAAATCAGTAATACAGTTTTTGATTTCATAGTCATGATAATTCCTCCTGTATTAAGCTACTTATTGCTCCTTAAATTCTGGAGTGCCATTCCGGATTCATGGGCCCTGCCTTCCTGTCCTTCTGGTACACCATAACCGGCAGTACGCCTGGAATTGACAGTGCTCTGTGCCAGCATTCTGTTTTCTGCGGCCCATTCCGCTTTTGTTTTGCATACTTTTCTGCTGAGTAATCCTGCCCGGAATTTACGGCATTCAGTCTCCTGACCTTCTGCATAGTCAAGATACTCGCTTAACTTCCTTTCGTAATTTCCACCCGGATCAAGTTCCAGTGCTTTTTTATAATCAGAGCCGGCACTGACTATATTGCCTGTTGTATGGTAATAGGTACCTCTGTTGATGTAGGCGCTTATATATTGCGGGTTTAAATCCACAGCTCTGTTAAAGTCAGCAAATGCTTTTTCATACTGTTTTTTAGTGAAATATGCGCTGCCCCGATAGTTGTATATTACAGCATCATCAGGGTTTAATTTCAGGGCGCTGCTGTAGTCAGATATTGCTGCATCCAGCCTGCCCCTTATTTGATTGACAGTTCCCCTGTCCTGGTAGGCCGCAGCAAGGTCAGGATCTATATCTATAGCTTTGTTGTAATCAGGAACAGCTTTGTCGAAATTGCCCTGGCGGTAATATACACTTCCGCGATTCTGGTAGGCCACTGCAAGATTTGGGTTTATCTGTATTGATTTATTATAATCAGTAATTGCATTATCAAACTGTCCCATCCTAAAATATGCGCTGCCCCGGGCCACGTGGGCCAGGGCGTTATCTGCATCAAGTTTTATAGCCCTGCTGAATTCAAAAACAGCTTTTTCCGTCTGCCATTTTGCTAAATATAATACCCCGCGTGAAATATGTTTATCAGCACTTTGGGATTTATCCTTAGTATCTCCCGGGTTTTGGTAATTATCTTCATTTATTGCCTCTGTTTTTAACAGGTGATTATCCCGGGTAAGCTCTCTTCTATTTTTTATGCCGGTGTCTGCTACTTTTTTTAACTTTGCCGGAGCGTAGGCTTTTTTTTCAGAATATTCCGGCGGTCTGCTTTCTCTGTTATTAGTGAAAATTGAAGCTGTTTTATCTTTTAACAACTGGCTCGGAGATTCTGTCTGGCGTAAAATGCTTTTATTTGGAACAGGTTTGAAGTCAGTCTGTTGATTTTCTTCTGATGGTTCGAACGAACTGGTGCTTGTTGCCTGTATTTCTGATACCGGCAGGGTATCCGATCGGAGGTTATTGTTATTTAAACTGGTGAGTTCATCCATGTATCTAGATGCTTCACCGGGCGGAGCATTTATGATCCCCTGTGCAAGGGGGATCCCCAGCACTGAAAAACCGGCTAATAACAAAATTGTTTTTTTTACCGGGTTAAGTTTATGTCCAGTCCGGTTTTCAATAATCCCCTCAATACGTTTTTTTATATTGGATCCTATAACGCCTGAAAGATATACAGATTGGGACCTTAAATAATTTTCACATATCTTCAGGATTCCTTCAGCATAGGTCTGCGGGTCTTTACCTGACTCAAGTACATATTCATCGCAGGCCAGCTCCCGTTCAAAAATGAGCCTGGAGCCAGTCCACCAGACAAGCGGGTGAAACCAGAACAGTGCCTGAACAATAGTATGTATAAAAGCGATAAGGTTATCTTTGCACCTGATGTGTGCCATTTCATGCAGTAAAATTGCTTCCATTTCAGCATCGTTAACATGATTTTGTATATCTGCCGGAAGGATTAATACAGGGGTAAAGATTCCAGATACACCCGGTTCTGTAACGTCTTTTGTAAGTGCAATTCTAATACTGTTTAATATGCCTTTTCTGTATTTGATACGTCGGAAAGCTTCAATTTTATAATTATCTGATACCAGTTCTGCTTTTCGTACTATTCCGGTTACCTGTGAAGCCTGTTTGTAACGGTTTATAAGCAGAGCGGAAAAACCGCACAGCCAGAAGGCGATTATTACAGCCGGTATTTTGTCTGATGGTGATTGAGTATCGGCAGTATCTGACTCAGAATAGGCGGTTTTTATATCAGGAAAGCTGAAGGGCTGATTGATGGTATGTATTACATTCCAGCCGGAAGAAATTTGAACAGGAGTTTTCATCCACTCCGGTGCTATTAAACCGCCCAGGCTTACTATGAGTGAAAAAGGTATAAGAAATTTAACTGAGACAGAAAACCAGATCCAGTAGCGGACACGGGCACGGTTTTTTTTGAGTAATACTGTCAGCATCCAGGCTGCAGCAGCAAACAGGGTAGACTGCCAGAGATGATTTGCAGCCGTCAGCCAGAAATTATGATCAAGGGAGAACACCATTGTTATTTCTCCTTTTTGTTTAGTTTTCTAATACTCTCCTTTGCTATTTCCAGATCTTCCATTGTCAGTTTTCCGGTTTCAATCAGGTGGGACATTACAGGCTGTACACTTCCGCCAAAAAGGGCGAGGAGATTATCTACCAGCTTTCCCTGGGCAGTATTTCGGGAGATTGCCGCCTCAAAAATATGGGCGTTGCCGATTTTTTTTATCCGCTGCACTATTTTTTTGTTTTCCATCCGGTAAACAGTGGTTTGAACAGTGGTGTAAGCGGGCCGTCCATTTTCGGGGAATGTCTCCTGTATTTCCCGGATGGATGATGCGCCGTTGTCCCATAACGCTTCCATTATTTTTAGTTCAAGTTTTGTCAGCTTTGGTGATTTCATTCAGCTACTACCTCCGAGGTTTAATTACTATGTGTGTAGTAGATTCTACTTTGAGTGTAGTATTATGTCAATAAATATTTTAATGCCTTTAAAAAAGATATTGATTTTGGTGTTTAAGTGTTATAGTGTTGTGTAACACTATAACGAAGGTCGTATGGATGATACTTGAAATTAATCACCACAGCGGGGTTCCTATTTATCGTCAGATAAAGGACCAGGTACGTGAACAGATTATGACTGGTCGGCTAAGGGAAGGCGAGCAGCTTGTATCTGTTCGAGAGCTGGCTTCTCAATTAAAAGTTACTCCTGTAACCGTCAGCAAGGCATATTCAGCAATGGAAGCAGAGGGGCTGCTGGAGCGTCGCCGGGGAGTCGGTCTGTTTATTGCCAGTATTCAGTCAGATAAGAAAGACCGGACAAAGGAAGAGATTCTGGAAACTCATTTAAACAAAGCTGTCACAACGGCAATACAGCTTGGCTTATCTCAGAAAAAAACAGAAAAAATGCTGAAGGATCTGTTTTTAAAATTCCGAAAGCAGGGTGGGGAGAAATAAAATGGTAAATATTTCACCTGTAGTTAAAGCAGAGGGTCTTATAAAAAAATTTAATGAAACAGTGGCTCTTGATTCCGTAGATCTGGAAATTAATCCAGGCAGCATAATAGGCCTTTTAGGCCCTAACGGGTGCGGTAAAAGTACGTTAATGCGTCATATGATCGGTTTGTATTTGCCGGATAAAGGGTCGTGCACTACCTATGGCTGTGATGCCGGAAAACTCACTCAAAAGGAATTGTCACGCATCGGATATGTTCACCAGGAGGGAGAACTCCTGGGCTGGATGACTGTTGATCAGCATATCAGGTATGTTGGAGCCTTTCACAGTAAATGGAATACTGAACTTGAAAATAAGTATGTTAAGGACTCCAATCTGAATCGCCGCTCAAAGGTAGGTACTCTTTCTCCGGGACAGCGTCAGAAATTATCCATTCTTCTTGCCATTGGCCATGAACCTGATTTCATCATACTTGATGAGCCAGCCTCTGCCCTTGATCCTGTTGCCCGTGCACGGTTTCTGGATCTGCTTATGGAGATTATTCAGCAGGAGCAGAAGACTATACTTGTATCATCCCATATTCTGAGTGATGTTGAGAAAATAATTGATCATGTGATTATCATGAAGGATGGAAAGGTTGTCAGAAACCGGAGTTTTGATGATCTGCGTGACAGCTACATGCGTGTTAAAGTCACAAGCCTCAAAGATTCACTGCCCGAAAAATTACCATTTAACGGAGTTCTGTCATGCAGGCAGTATAACGGGCAGGCAGTTTTAATACTTGAAAATCCTGAGGTTGAAAAAATAAAAAATCAGGCGGAATCAATTAACAGCAGAATAGATTTTCATCCGCTCCCCCTTGAGGAGATCTATACTCTGGCCATGGAGCCAGGGGCGTAGGAGACAAGTATTCATGAAACCAATGACTGCCAATCTTAAAATACTGTATCAGCATAAATTGCTCTGGATGATACACTTGTCATTTATAAGTGTATCTTTCGCTATGGCCTTAAATCACGAGATCGGGGCAAATAACTCAATTGTTATTGGGCTAATGGTTATGTTTTTTTCATATGGATCAATATTGGGCGGTACATTGTCTGAGATTATTAATAAACCGTTTTCATTCTGTCTCTCAGATCAGGTTAAGGAGAATAAAAAAATAATTCTGCTGATATGGCTTGTTTTAATGGGTATATTTCTTTTTGTTTTTAGCAGGCAGCTTGCCCTGAATTTAAAAAATAACTACCTGGCCTTTGGCTTAAATACCGGCATCATAAGTTTCGGATACTGGATAGGTATTTTTTTTACTACTCAAAGAAAATTGAATATTGTTCCGTTCTTTATGCCTTTAATAGCCATAATCTTTATTTTCAACAACATTGGTATAAATATTGTCGATATTATAATTGCAACCCCTGTTTATCAATGGATAATGCTATTTATATGCGCTCTGTTGAGTTTTGTAATATATCTTACCTCTTTTAATATCGGAAAACTAAAACGCCAGAGAGTTGAAGGTATTGTAAAAAATAAAAAAGTTTTTATCTCTTCAGTGTTACCTGATGCAGTTTCCAGCCCTTTTTTAAAGTTGATCAAATCAAACAGTAATAAAAAACATACTTCCCATTTATGGGGGCAGGCCTATTTAATGATCGGGCCTTTAATTCTTGTCTGGAAAAGCGCATTGTTCAACTATTTCTTTTGGGGTTGTTTAATATTAGTCCCCTATTCAGCAGGGCAGGGCGAGTTTGAATCGATTTATTTAAAAATCGGTGTGCTGATTCTGCTAAGTCTTTGTTTAGGGATGGCAATACCAGGCAAGGTCTTTCAGAGTTTTTTACTTTTTGAAAGAAAAGAATATTTCCAGCGAAGAATTATTATCCTTCTTGTAAATTTGATCTTTTTACTCTGCTTTATTTCTGCACTCAATTTTATAAGTGGTCTCCTTTGGGCAGGGTTTGATCCTGTTTTATGGAAATTGCTGATTATTCCTGTCATTATGCTGCCGTTTTTTAGCGGAATTGCTGTTGTCGCGAATAAACTGGACAGCGCAGGAAGGGTAACTCTGATAGTGTTAGGTTATGTTGTTATGACAGGGTTTTCCTTTTGGGGTTGTTTTGTTTTGGCGACTGCCTCTATTCTCATTGATTTGGTAATTATTGTATCTGCAATTGCTGTAACCTGGGGTTTCAGCTTTGCAGTGCTGTATTATGACAGTATTAAGAAATCTTTGTGTTGAGAGTGATTTCTTTTCGGTATCAAGGCTGATCCATCGCTGGGCGGGTAACATCATAGAAAGGTTGTAACGATGTCTCTAAGGAAAGAATTTCTCTTAGTCTATTCGATGTCTGCTTAAAAAATATTTTTTTAATCTCCCTCCCCTCGTGGGAGGGATTAAGGGAGGGGGATAAAGCATCAATGAATCATGAATCCACTATTTTTTCACCCTCTCCCAGCCTCTCCCATCAAGGGAGAGAAGTTTGATGCAGTGCTTTAATCAACTTTATTGCTCGTAACATATCCCATTTCAGAGAGAACTTTTAAAACCTCTATTCATTTTCCTGATTTCATAGAATCGTAATGCCTCCATGTGGTCAGAAGGTAATAAAATGAAAAATCTTACAAAAACAGCAAGAACTCTTCGGAAAAACTCAACAGATGCAGAAAAAATTTTGTGGTACAACATAAGGGCAAAACAACTGGAAGGGCTTAAATTCAGACGCCAGGAGCCTATTGGCAGGTATGTAGTAGATTTTGTCTGTTTTGAAAGGAATCTGATTATTGAGCTTGATGGAGGTCAGCACGCAATTGACAGGGAGAAAGATATTGAAAGAGACTGTTGGCTGAAAAATGAAGGCTTTCGTGTTTTAAGGTTCTGGAATAATGATGTGCTTAATAATCTTGAGGGAGTAATTTTTAAAATAAGGAAATATATATTGTCCCCCTCTATTTAGTCTCAATGTTTTGAAATAAGTAGTACCTTCCCCCTCCCTTAATCCCTCCCACGAAGGGGAGGGAAATATAAAAAGCCTAATATAAAAGTTAACAGTATTGCTCTTTTATTCTATCCCGCGAGAAGCGGAAAAAATGATCGAGCTATAATCCACTTGATTTAATCCTGATCCAATACTACTTATAAAATAAAAATATAATTCAGGATTTTAAAAAATCAGTCGGGAGAAAAACAATGGACGAAGAACTGAAAAAAAAGACCCAGGAAACCGCTGCAAAGCTTTTCAGCAAAGGTATAAAGATGGACCCTCCTTACAAACTCTGGAAGGAATTTAACAGGGATCTTGCAAATGACCTTTCTCTGCATATTACAGGTAAAATGTATTCAAGAACAGTACTCACACTTCCTGAAAGACAGATGGCGGCATGTGCCATGCTTGCTGCTTTAAGAGCTACAGATGAGCTTAAGCTTCATATTAACGGTGCTCTTAATGTGGGCTGCGATCCGGAAAAACTGGCAGAGGTGTTTTTTCAGCTTTCAACCTATGCCGGAATGCCTACTGTAAATGAAGCCCTAGCCGCCTATAAAGAGGTGCTTGTGGAACGCGGCGAATGGCCGATTAAAAAAGCTTGACAATGGTTTGCAGAATGAAAAAATTCCATTGACCTTTAAAATTGTTCTCTCTATACTACTTGCTACCTATTTACGCATACTTTAACTTAATGTATGGCGTAAAGCTAAACCCAAGGTTTTACAAGTCGGATTTATTGATTTTGATAAATTCGGCTTTGACTCACTACCGGGGTGACCCGGGTATGAATGGCTTAAAGGAGGTATTAGAGCATTGGCAAACGGTAAAGTAAAATGGTTTAACAACAGGAAAGGTTTTGGTTTCATTCAACAGGAAGATGGTCCCGATCTTTTTGTTCATTTCTCATCAATCAACTCAGACGGCTACAGGTCGCTTAATGAGGGAGAAGAAGTAACTTTTGAAGTTGAAGATGGAGAACGAGGTCCTAAAGCTGTAAATGTGAGCAGGGTTTAGTCTTTCATTACACAACTAACAAGGGCATTCCGGGTAAAACCGTGAATGCCCTTTTTTAATGCCCTATTCCCCCGGGTGGAGTTTTTTCCAGCTCCGCTGAAAAATACCTGGTTTATATGTGAATTTTTCCAGTATCTTTTCGGCATTTTTATAATTTAGTACATTTTCAAGAGGGATGACCGGTTTTGCAGGAGTCATTTTTGAAAAGAATTCCCTCACCTCCGAAGGCGGAATTTCTATTTCTCTTACCTTGCCCTGGGGCTTGATACTTATGCCGGTCGGCTGAAAAAGATTTACATAATTTCCCAGTTCTTCATCAAAGATATCAATAAAAACACCTGTAAAGCTTGCAAAACCATAGGGTTTGAAATCGATACTTCGCACACTGTCGGTAAGTTTATTGTATTCTATGTTTGTGTTTGTAACTGCAACCTTAAGCTGATAGGGGGCAAGTTTTGATGACAGCATCCACTTCATATAGGGAAGAAGTCTGTCTACCGGAGCACCGTCACCTCCAAGTTCTGCCTGGCTGTCAAATATATTGAAATATTCGGCAGTCAGCTCGATGCCTATGGGAGTTTGCTCGGTTGTGCCGAATAGAGCGGACTTTTCTGCCGGAAGTTTTGATAGAAATTCTTCGCTTAAATGAAAGATGGTTCTTCCTGCCACTTTATGTGTGTATGGCTTATTAATATCGTAATCAACAATGCTTTCAGTAAAGCGTTCGATATCTATTAAAAGTTTTATATTATGGCTTGACCAGCCGGGCTGCAGATATTCGTTAGGGATGGATACAATCAGTTTCTCCTCTCCCTCAACTCTGAAGATAAGGATGTTTTCTCTTGCATCGTTGTATATCTGTTTGAAAGGTGTTATCAGCGACATCAGGTATCCGCAGTCAGAGGAATGCTCGGTCTCATGAAGCGGACGGTGAACATTTCCAAATTTACCGCCGTCCGGTCCCGGAATATAGCCTACATGGGATCCTCCAAAATCAAGGTTTATTGCCGCATGATGTACAGCCGCTCCCAGGGACCCTTCATTGAAAAGGCCTCCTATTTTCCCTTTGTCAAAAGGATACTGGCCTGTGAATGCATACAGGCAGAGATCGACTCCGAAAAGCGATTCATCGGAGCATTTCCATTTACAGGGAAGCGCTGATGCCTGATCATAGTTAAAACCCATTTTTTTTACGGCATCGCTTTTCAGAAAGCTCATTGCGCGGGCAACAAAGTCCTGAAAAAGAAATGGAGGGTCATTAAATAGAATAACGCATTCCTGTGCTGCAGGTAAAAATGCACCTGGATCAAGATAAGGCGGAAGCCAGCTTCGATTACTGGGGGTCATATTAATCTCCTGGTTTCAAATGTTTTAAAATAATGATAATGGGATTTTTCTTTGCTGTCGAAAGAGTATAAGGGTGATTTGTTAATGTATCAACAGAATTATATTCAAAAAAATCTTGTAATAGTGCCCTGTTTGGTATAACCTCGCTCTGATTTTGAAACCTGAAAAAGGGCAAAATCACTACTTTTTGCAGGAGTTTTAAAAAGTTATGAATTGTACTATTTGCGGTGTATCTGCGGATAATATTGAAGATATTTTATCGGAAAACTGGACGCTTTCATTTTTTGACGGAAATGATGAACACGGGCCTCTTTGTCCTGCCTGTTCTGAAATATTGCTGTTTATTGCCAGCGATGGCGAGTATGAACTTAAAAGAGAGTATCAGGGAAAAATGATCTTTAATGATCAGCTTGAAAACTTTGATGATGATCCCCTGAGCAATATTATCCTGGGATATATATTAAACTGATAATGCTCTTTTAATGAAAAAGTATTTCAACTGCCTGAAATAACACCTGAAACCATTTCAATCTATACTCATCAAAAATGTTCTGCTGGATAAAAATCAAAGATGTATTTTCTTTTTCTGTATAATATGGTTACGGTTTAATAAAAATTACCGGTGAAAACGTTGCAATACAAAAAACTCGATAAAAGAGACATTGAAAAATTAAAAGCAGTTACAGGGTCTGACAGATTTTCAAGCGGCCAGTCGGTTCTTGATCTCCATTCAAAGGATCAGTCACGGCATCTGCCTGTTCTTCCTGAGGCTGTACTGTGGCCTGTTCAGGAGGCAGAAGTCTCGGCAGTTTTACGGTATGCTGATGAACGGAAAATCCCTGTGACCTGCTGGGGCGCAGGAAGCAGCCTTGAAGGCAACCCTATACCTTTGTACGGCGGGATCGTTCTGGATTTTACCCGTATGAACAGAATCCTCGATATAAAAGATGAGGATTTTCAGGTAGATGTGGAACCCGGTGTTATTTATAAGGATCTCAATAAAAAGCTTCGTCACAGAGGCTTGTTTTTTCCGCCTGACCCGGGAGCCGGCGCTACTATCGGCGGAATGATTGCCAATAACTCAAGCGGAACAAAAACTGTAAAATACGGCTCTACAAGGGATAATATCCTTAAACTTTCCGTTGTTCTTGCAAACGGCGAAATAATTAAAACCGGGACCCGTGCATCAAAAACATCATCCGGCTATGATCTTATAAACCTGATAACAGGCTCTGAAGGTACACTTGGTGTTGTTACACAGGCTACTCTCAGGCTTACAGGTCTTCCTTCGGAGTTTGCTGCTGTGATTGCAACTTTTCCGTCTGTGGATGCAGCCGGAAAATCCGTTTTTGAAATAATCAGGTCCGGTCTTGATCCTGCAGCTCTCGAGCTTCTTGACCCTGACTGTATTAAGCTGATTAACATTAATACAGATATGAATCTTTCGGAAAAGCCAACGCTTTTTATAGAATTTCACGGACCGTCACAGGATTTTCTAAAAGAGGTTGCAGGGTTTGCTCATGAAATATGTGAATCACATAACTGTATTGATTTTATGTCCGGGCTCGGCAGGAAAGAAAGGGATGAGTTTTTCAGTGCTAGGCACAGTTTAAGTGAGATGATAACCAGAAATCATCCTGACTGTTCTTTTCTTTCAGGGGATTCTGCTGTTCCCGTATCCGCATATCCTGAAATTATAGCAATGGCAGGAGAAGAGGTTGAAAAAAATAATCTCAGGGCCTATATATTCAGCCACGCAGGCGACGGAAACCTGCACGTTAAATTTGCCGGTAAAAAGAACGATGAAAAAGAGTGGAAGTTAATCCACCGTGTGAACGAAAAGATTGTATCAAAGGCCATAAGCCTGGGCGGAACCGCTACAGGCGAACACGGTGTTGGAATCGGCAAAAGAGATTTTATGAAGCAGGAGCATGGTGACGCACTGATGCTTATGAAAAAAATAAAAGAATTATTTGATCCAAATGAAATTTTAAATCCGGGGAAGATTTTTCCTGACAGCGGTTTTAGTGAATAGCTTTTGATTTTTGTCTTCCACTTGACCCCTTGAATCCTCGACCCCCTGGAACCTGAATTATAATATTATGATTACAGCCAACCAGTATATAACCGACCTTGGTAAACTGATATCCGGCGGAGAAAAAAGGATCTCCGTAACAGGTATAGATAATGCCGCAAGATCCTATTTTGCTGCAGGCCTGCTTCTGGAGCAGGAAAAGCCGACCCTTGTAATACTTCCAAAGGCAAAGGATGCCGTGAAGTTTATGAAGGAGCTGGAGTTTTTTCTGCCCGAAGGTTTTGTATCAGGCGATGAGTCAGATAAAAGACTCTTTGATTTTCCGGCCTATGACATATCTCCCCTTGCTGGGCTTTCCCCTCACAGGAGCATTGTAACCCGCAGGCTTCAGGCTCTTTATGCAATGACTTCATGCAGAAATCCTGTACTTGTTACTTCTCTTGAGGCGATGCTTTTAAAAGTGGTGCCTAAAAAAGAGCTTGTAAAATCCCTTGAATATCTTGAAACAGGCGAGGATTTTTCGAGGGATGATCTTATTAAAAAGCTTGAAGCCGGGGGATATTTAAGGACCTCCCTTGTTGAGGAGCCGGGAGACTATTCTGTAAGGGGCGGAGTAATAGATGTTTTTCCGCCTCTTTATGACATGCCGGTAAGGCTTGAATTCTGGGGCGACAGGCTGGAATCCATCCGCCATTTTAATCCCCTTTCCCAAAGGTCCACTGATCAGTTAAAAGAGATGATTCTACTGCCGTCCAGCGAAGTAATCATGGATGACGATGCCATGAAAAGGGCAAGATCCATGGGAAGGCTTCCTGATCAGGGTGCAGAAGGCAGCAGCTTTCCGGGCCAGGAGGCGTGGCTCAATCATTTTTACCCGGAACTCAACAGCCTTTTTGACTACTTTCCATCCACCGGCATGGTTCTTCTTTTAGATGAAAACAGGATAGAAGCAGAAAAGGAAAAGTTTCAGTTCAAGTTTGAAAAGGATCTGAACCGGTACAGAGAGGAGTCCCAGGAAAGAGGAACGGTTTTTCCGGATACTGAAGGAATCCTGCTCACGGATGATGAGTTTAATGAAAGCATGGGCTCCCATCAGCTGATAAGCTTTAATAATATTGCTGTAAACACGCTGAAGGAAAATGAAAAATCCATTGAGGTTAAAGGTGCAGGAGATGTTGATTTTGACTTTGACCTGAGGCTTACCGGAAAGGGCCGTGTTTCCATGGCTCCACTGGCGGATAAGATATCCTCATGGATGGATCAGGGCGCAAGGACAGTCCTTGTGTGCAGGACCGAACAGCAGGCTGCAAGGCTTGAAGAAATTCTCAATAATTATGAAGTGCCTGTTGATGAAACCATAAACAGCTTTTATGCGGCATCTCTCAGAAAAAAAGTCCATATATGCCTGGGAAGATTATCAAGAGGTTTTGCCTGGGAGGATATCGGTCTTTATGTAATAAGTGAAGATGAGATCTTCGGGCCTAAAAGATCCCGGTCAAAGAAAAAGAGCGATGATACATCGGGCATTGACTGGACCTCCTTCAGCCAGCTTGCAGTCGGCGACCTTGTTGTTCATGAGGACCACGGTATAGGTAAATACGGCGGTCTTATCAGGATGGAGATACAGAACAAGGTAAATGATTTTGTCCTTATCCTCTATTCCGGGAACGACAAGCTGTACATACCTGCAGACCGCATCAGCATTATGCAGAAGTATGTGGGTGCGGATGACAAAAACCCGAGGCTGGATCAGCTTGGGGGCAAGGCGTGGAAAGTTGTAAAACAGAAGGCCAAAAAGGCCATAATGGAAATAGCCCGGCAGCTTGTTGAAATTTATGCTGTCAGAAAATACCGGGAAGGGTTTTCCTTTTCAAGGCCGGATAATTATTTCAGGGAGTTTGAAGCAACCTTTGAGCATGAAGAAACAGCCGACCAGATAAAAGCCATAGATGATGTGCTTTCTGACATGGAGTCCGAAAGACCCATGGATAGATTAATATGCGGTGATGTGGGTTTTGGAAAAACAGAGGTTGCAGTACGCGCTGCCTTTAAGGCTGTATCAGACGGAAAGCAGGCGGCAGTGCTTGTGCCTACAACGGTTCTGGCAGAACAGCACTATGAAACTTTTTTGAAAAGAATGAAGCCCTTTAATATTGAAGTAGACGTATTAAGCCGCTTTAAAAGCAAGAAGGAACAGAGCGAGACAATAGCAAAGGTCCGGTCCGGACAGGTTAATGTTCTTATTGGAACACATCGGATACTCTCAAAGGATATGGGTTTCAAGGACCTTGGTATTTTAATAATAGATGAGGAGCAGAGGTTTGGGGTCAAGCAGAAGGAAAAGCTCAAGGAGTTCAGAGCACTTGTTGATGTGCTTGCCCTTACGGCAACTCCGATTCCCAGGACTCTTCATCTGTCTCTTATGGGTGTAAGGGATTTAAGTATAATAGAAACACCGCCTGAGGACAGGCTTGCAGTGCAGACCTACCTTTCTCCATATGATGAGGCTACAATCAAGCATGCAATAGAAAACGAGATGGAAAGGGGCGGGCAGGTGTTTTTTGTTCACAACCGGGTCCAGTCCATTGAAAATGTCGCCGCCAGGGTTAAAAAGATTGTACCTGATGCCAGGATTGATATCGGTCATGGCCAGATGAAAGGCCCTGAGCTTGAAAAGACCATGATGAAGTTTTTAAAAAAGGAAATCGATGTACTGGTCTGCACAACAATTATTGAATCAGGTCTGGATATTCCTTCTGCAAACACCATAATAATAAACAAGGTTGAGCGTTTCGGGCTTTCACAGATTTATCAGCTCAGAGGGCGTGTGGGCAGATCCTCAGAAAATGCCTATGCCTATCTGCTACTCTCTAAAAATGTCACCATGTCAAGGGAAGCTGAAAAAAGATTAAAAGCTCTTATGGACTTTTCACAGCTTGGCGCAGGTATTCATCTTGCCATGCATGACCTTAAAATACGAGGCGGCGGTAATATATTAGGCTTCAGCCAGTCGGGCCATATTGCATCCATAGGTTATGAGCTGTACCTGAAGATGACAGAGGCTGCCATTGCAGAACTTAAAGGCGAGGATTATCAGCAGGAGATCAATCCAGAAATCAATGTTGATCTTTCCGCCTATCTCCCTGAAGAGTATGTTGCTGATATTGATTTAAGACTCAACATATACCGCAGGCTTTCAAGTCTTAAGGAAGAGGTTGATCTTAAAAAGATGATCGATGAGATAATTGACCGGTTCGGTCCTCCGCCTGATGCAGTATCCAACCTCTTTAAGGTTATGGAAGTAAGGCTCATGATGAAGATGAAGAAGATAACAAAGCTTGATGTTAAGGAAGATTCTCTTATGTTTACTTTCTTCCCTGATGCCGGAATCAATCCTGCGGATATTGTAAAAATGATAGAAAAGAAAAGGCCAAGGTTCAGTATGCAGGCCGATTCAAGGCTCAAGGCATGGATAAAAAAGACTCATTATCTCGGTGCTCTCACCGAAGCAAAGAATGTGATTTGCGAATTTGATTTTGTGTGATGCTGGAAAAGCTTGTTACTGCATATTCCTGAAATGACTTTTGGAGGATCTATACGGCAGGGTATCCATTAGCTTTTGCCTTAAAAACTAAAATGGTTTCCCGCCTGCGCGGGAATGACGAAAACAGGATCACGATTCTAATAATCGTTGAATAACGCGTCATTATTGTTTTTGAATACTAAAATATTTTGATTTTGGACAAGAATATCTTTTTTTATAAAATATCAGCAAATACTACTGGAGTATTTTCGTTTTTAATTTGTGTAAATTTGATTTTTTTGCTACACACGGCATCTGTAATCTTTATGCAGGTCTTGAAATACTGCTGTAAAAATGGGTTTTGGGGGGAGACTATAAAAAAGGGGATGAAATGACCAGAACTCAGAATTGTTTTAAAGGCACTGTTAAAACTCACTACACTGACTCGACTCCATGGTGGCCTGAAAAGGAAACTGCCCCTGAAGGAGCACCGAATATTCTCTATATCCTGCTTGATGATACCGGTTACTCGGATATCGGATGCTACGGATCTTTAGTGGATACACCCAACATTGATAAGCTTGCAGAAGAAGGTCTCAGATACCGGGATTTTCATGTAAATGCCATGTGCTCGCCCACAAGGGCCAGTCTTATGAGCGGGTGCAACCATCACTCTGCAGGCATGGGCTATCTTGGAAATTACGATCTTGGTTTTCCCGGCTACAGGGGAAGGGTTGATCCTGAATACGGCTTTATCAGCGAAACCCTTGTTGAAAAGGGGTTCAGCACATTTGTCCTTGGTAAGTGGCACCTTATAAATGACAGCGACTGTTCTGCTGCAGGTCCTTTTAATCACTGGCCTTCAGGAAAGGGCTTTAACAAGTTTTACGGATTCCTCGGGGCATGTACAAGCCAGTATTATCCTGAACTCGTATGCGGTAATGAGTTTGTTGATCAGCCTAAAACTCCTGATGAAGGTTATCACATCAGTGAAGATATTACAGACAGGGCAATCAGATACATCGGCGATTTGAAATCCAATGATCCGGATAAACCCTTCTTCTGCTACCTGTCATTCGGGGCCATGCATTCGCCCCACCATGCACCTAAGGAATATATAGACCGGTACAAAGGAGCCTTTGACGAAGGCTGGGATAAATACCGGGAAAAGGTATTTGAAAAACAGAGAAAGCTCGGCATTATTCCTGAACATGCTGTGCTGACTGAAAACGACAGGTTTGTGGAAAAGTGGGACAGCTATTCTGATACCGAAAAAAAGGTGCTCGCAAGATATATGGAAGTGTATGCGGGTTTTCTGACCCATACTGACGACCAGATTGGCCGTGTAGTTTCTTATCTTAAAAAGACAGGCCAGTATAATAATACCATGATCGTTTTTCTGGCTGATAACGGAGCATCTGCAGAGGGCACACCCTACGGGCTTAAACATACTTACTACCATTTTTTAACTGAAAAATTTCCCGGTCCCGTATCTGAAGGTGAGCTTGAGGATCTTGGAAGTGAGTATGCCAGCTCCCATTACCCTATCGGGTGGGCACATGCCGGCAATACTCCTTTAAGGCTTTATAAATCATGGGCTCATAACGGCGGTGTAAAGGTTCCGCTTATTATTTCATATCCTGACCGCATCAAAGACAAGGGGAGTATCAGAGCACAGTATCACCATGTTGTTGACCTCTATAAAACAGTGCTTGATGTCTGTAATATAGAAGAGCCTGATTTTATAAAGGGCGTCCCGCAAAAGCCCAAGCATGGTGTAAGCATGGCCTATACTTTTGACACCCCTGATGAAAAAAGCCGCCGGCATGTCCAGTATTATGAGCTGTTAGGAAACCGCGGCATATGGGCGGACGGCTGGAAGGCAGTGTGTGATCATGTTGCAAATCCTACATTTGATTTTTCTCTGGATGAATGGGAGCTCTACCATACTGAAACCGATTTTTGCGAAGCGGACAACCTTGCAGAAAAATATCCTGAAAAACTGAGGGAGATGGTGGAACTGTGGTGGCATGAAGCGGAAAAATACGGAGTGCTTCCCATGCTTGAGAGCCACATGAAAAAGCAGGAAGGCTTTCATTCAAAGGCCATACTTAAATTCCCCCCGGTAAAACCAATGCCCGAACGAACAATATACCCGGAATACAGTGCAGGGAAGGTGTTAAGGGTTCCTTCTAAATCCTTCTGCATGAGTATATTTGCAGATTACAAAAAGGGTGATGAGGGTGTGCTTGTATCATCAGGCGACAATCAGGGAGGCTTTGCCGTTTATGTTCAGGATAACCTGCTGAAGGTCCACAGCAACTGGCTTGATCTGGAACATACAGGGACTGTTTCCGATATTGAGCTCCCGGAAGGCGCACTGGAGGTTACCTTTAAATATGAAGCTGACAGGCCCGGACCTGCAAAGGGGACGATTTTAATCAACTCAAAAGCATGTGGAGAATTTGAGTTTGGTGAACATGGAATTGTCTCAGCCGGTTTATGTGTCGGGCGGTTTCCATATGTTTCCATTACAGGGGATATGAGAGAAAAACGCTATTTTAAATATACAAATACCATTGACAGGGTTGTGCTTTCTACCAGACCCCTTGATGACAGGGATAAAACCCTTGAACTGGAGAAAGAAGCAAGAATAGAATAAGCCTACAAATGAAAAGCATTCCAAAGACATCGTCTAAACCTTTCCATATAATGGTCAAGCCCGGCGGTTCAAAGTGTAATCTGGACTGCAGGTACTGCTATTTCCTTTCCAAGGAGAAAATGTATCCGAACAGTAAATTTAAAATGGATGATGCTCTCCTTGAAACCTATATAAAACAGTATATGAAGTCTCAGCCCTATCCTGAAGTTACCTTTTCATGGCAGGGTGGAGAGCCCACACTGATGGGCCTTGAATTTTTTGAAAAGGCTGTCAGTCTTCAGCAGAAATATGCCGGTCCCGGGACACGCATCCTCAACACTCTCCAGACAAACGGAACACTGCTTGATAAAAAGTGGTGCAGCTTTTTTAAAAAGTACGGGTTTTTAATTGGCCTAAGTATTGACGGCCCTCAGGAAATTCATGATGCCTACAGGGTAGGTAAAAAAGGGGAGGGCACTTTTTCGCGCGTAATAAAAGGGTGGCAGCTGTTAAAGGATACGGGTGTTCAGTATAATGTCCTCTGCTGTGTTCACGCCGCCAGCCAGGATAAGCCGCTTGAAGTATACCGGTTTTTAAGGGATGAGCTGGAAACGCGGTATATTCAGTTTATACCCATTGTTGAGCGTGTGACTTCGGATACTTTAAACCTTGCCGACGCCGGCTGGAAAGAACCGGGTGATAAAAAAAGATTCCTCTATACCCAGTCAGGAGATATGGTTACGAGCCGGTCTGTTAGTCCTGTAAAATACGGAAAATTTCTTGTCTCCATATTTGATGAATGGGTAAGAAATGATGTGGGCAGGACATTTGTCCAGATATTTGATGTTACTCTCGGAGCATGGTTCGGCAGACCCGGAGGGCTGTGTACATTTTCTCCGGCATGCGGAAACGCAATGGCCCTTGAGCACAACGGGGACCTTTTTAGCTGTGATCATTTTGTAGAACCCGGGTACCGGCTGGGTAATATCCGAAAAAAAGAGATGACTGAGCTTGCCCTGTCAGAAAAGCAGATCATGTTCGGAAACTCAAAAAGCGGTTCTCTGCCTTCATACTGCAGAAACTGTGATGTGAAATTTGCCTGTTACGGAGGGTGCCTTAAAAACAGGTTTGCAAAAACCCCGGGCGGTGAGCCGGGACTTAATTATCTGTGTAAAGGGTATAAGGCTTTTTTCAGTCATATAGACAGTCCCATGAAAACCATGGTCCGTCTGCTTAAGCAAAGACGCCAGCCAGCCGAGATTATGAAGATGCTCTAGATGAAATCATTGCATGATCCTCCCTTTTAAAGATCTCTTGACAAAAGAAAAATATAGGCATAGTACCTCCCATTGTCCAAAAATGACAATTTATGTAGAGATATGAGAAATCGGGACAAAGAGGGGGAATATGAAATTAAAGGTAAAAGACGCGGCTGAGCTTCTTCAGGTCTCTGAAAAGACAATATATCGATGGATATCCCAGGAAAAACTGCCCATGCATCAGGTTAGCGGACAGTACAGGTTTAATCGTGCCGAACTGCTCGAGTGGGCTACTGTCAAACGTGTACCTGTATCTCCAAGGTTGATGGAGGAACAGGAAGATGCATTTATTCCTTCTCTTGAAGAGGCACTGAGATCCGGCGGGATTTATTACAGAGTCGAGGGTAATGACAAAGAATCAGTACTCCGAAGTGTGGTTGATATCCTGTCGTTACCGGAAGAAGTTGACAGAGAATTCCTGTTTCAGGTTCTGCTTGCCAGGGAGTCCCTGGGATCTACAGCTGTAGGTGACGGCATTGCTATTCCTCATGTTAGAAATCCCATTACCCTGCATGTGACAAGACCTCTTATGGCCCTTTGTTTTCTTGAAACACCAATTGATTTTCATGCCATAGACGGAAAACCCGTTCATACCCTTTTTACCATCGTGAGCCCGACTATCAAAGCCCACTTGAATCTTTTGTCAAAGCTTTCCTTCGGCCTTCGTACACCTGCATTTGCATCAGTTATTGCAGGTGTCGGAACAAGGGAAGAGATATATCAGGGAGCAGGAGTACTTGATTCTATGATTAATTCAAAATTAAAAACAGGTGAGGATAAGGCATCGTGACAAGTATGTTTTTGTTGTTATCATCACTTTTTATACTTTTTTCAGGCGGGATTACTGCTCTTTTTTTAGGCGGAAAAGAGAAAGCTGCTTATCGTACAGGGGTTATTTCATGCCTTGCAGGTGCGGTCCTTGCAGTTATTTCTGCCGGAATGGTTATGTGGACCGGAACTGAAGAATCTATACGCCTTGCATGGCAGGTTCCCTTTGGGTCCTTTTATCTGGCAGTCGATCCCTTATCCGCCTTTTTTGTTATAACAATATCTCTTGTAAGCGGACTTGCATCCATATACGGCTCGGAATACCTGCATACATACAGAAAAAAGAAAAATCTGGGCGCTGCCTGGTGCTATTTCAATATCCTGTTTGCTTCTATGCTGCTGGTGGTTGTTTCACGCAACGGCATTCTGTTCCTCTTTGCCTGGGAGGCAATGTCATTTTCCTCTTTTTTTCTGGTCATGTTTGAGCATGAAAAGTCGAAAGTACGTGAGGCGGGATGGATTTATCTGGTAGCTGCACATGTGGGCCAGGCATGCCTTATGTTTATGTTTATCATTCTCGGCTCCCAGAATAACAGCCTTGATTTTGATAAGTTTATAGCTCCATCAGGAATCGCAGGGGTTGTATTTATACTGGCCGCAATCGGGTTTGGTACAAAGGCCGGTTTTCTTCCTCTGCATGTCTGGCTTCCTGACGCGCACCCTGCAGCGCCTTCACATGTATCAGCGGTTATGAGCGGAGTAATGATCAAAACAGGTATCTACGGTCTTATACGTATAGTGTCCCTTATCGGCGCGCCTGCCCTGTGGTGGGGATATACCCTGCTTATTATTGGTGCTGTATCAGGCGTGATCGGAGTTCTCCTGGCCTTGTCTCAGCATGATATAAAACGGCTTCTTGCCTATCACAGCGTGGAAAATATCGGGATCATCACCATTGGTCTTGGTTTGTGGCTCATTGGTGTTTCATCCAATAATTATATTATTGCCGTGATGGGCTTAATGGGCGGGCTGCTTCATGTGCTTAACCATGCGCTCTTTAAGAGTCTCCTGTTTTTAGGGGTCGGTTCTGTTGTGCATTTTACAGGTACAAGGGAAATGGATCTTATGGGCGGGCTTATGAAAAAGATGCCCCTTACCGCTTTTGCTTTCGGAATAGGCTCCGCAGCAATATGCGGGCTGCCTCCCTTAAACGGTTTTGTAAGTGAATTTATTATATACCTGGGAGCATTCAATGCCATGGCCGGAGCACATCCTTTTAGCGGACAAATACTGGGGGGACTTATTGCTGTTATTGCCCTCGGTCTTATAGGAGGACTGGCAGCAGCCTGTTTTACAAAGGTTTTCGGAACGGTATTTCTTGGCAGTTTCCGAAGTAATGAACCTGAAAAGTCTCATGAGAATATGGGGCCAATGGTCTGGGTGATGATCATATTTGCAGCATGCTGCATAGTGCTGGGGCTTCTGGGACCGGTTGCGGTTAAATTTATTGAGCCGGTTGCAGCACAGTTTTTAGATGTGTCCAGGGTTTCGGAAGTTTCCAAAATGTTATGCTCCCTGCTTTTCAAGGTCAGCCTCGGCGGTACAGTATTGATAGTTATATCCGTAATGCTGTGGAGTTTCAGGAAGCTGGCTCTTATGCGCCGCACTAACAGGTTCAGCCCTACATGGGACTGCGGCTATCTTGTTCCTACAAGCCGTATGCAGTACACGTCATCCTCATTTGCCTGGCCGATAGTAGGCATGTTCAGATGGATTTTAGGGCCGAAGGTTCATAGTAAGATCGATAAAGGATATTTTCCGGGTTCTGCGGCCTTATCTACTCAGACAAGTGATGTTTTCAGAAAATGGTTCTACACCCCTTTATTTAAGCTTGTTATAGAATCTGCCCATCGGGTTCATAAACTGCAGGAAGGTAGAAACCAGCTGTATGTACTCTATATAGCTGTAACTATCCTGGTTCTCCTGCTGGTAAAGGTAAGGTGATATGATATGAATATCCTTATATCCATATTACATATACTGCTTGCTTTAATCCTGTCCCCCCTGCTTTTCGGGGTCATCAACAGGACCAAGGCCAGATTTGCAGGACGAAAGGGGCAGCCTCTGCTCCAGTCCTATTATGATCTTATAAAGCTCCTGCGAAAAGGGTCGGTATACAGCACAACCACTACATGGGTTTTTCGTCTTGGACCGGTAGCAGGTCTTGGGGCAGCTCTGCTGTGTATAATGATTATTCCGTCAGGAGGGATTTCCGGGCTGTTTTCCTTTTCCGGTGATTTTATACTGATGATTTATCTTATGGGGGTGGCGCGTTTCCTGACTGTTACCGCAGCAATGGATACAGGCTCCGCTTTTGAAGGCATGGGTGCAAGCCGTGAGCTGCAGTTTTCTGTAATCGCGGAGATTGTTTTACTGCTCGGGATGTCCGTGCTTGCAATCGGTACCGGTGAAACAGGTATTTCGAGAATATATGCAGATGTGTGGGGCAGTGATGTTTCATTACTGGGACCGGTAATTTTTATTGTGGCATTTGCCTTTATGATCGTCCTTCTTACGGAAAATTCAAGGATTCCTGTAGATGATCCCAATACTCACCTTGAGCTTACAATGATACATGAAGTCATGGTGCTGGACCATGGCGGAATTGATCTAGCCTTCATAGAGTACGGTGCTTCTCTAAAATTATGGATATTCTGTGAGCTTATGACCGGAATAGCAATACCCTTAAGAACGGGGCAGCCTTTTTACGATATTCCCATAAATGTAATCGGAATTTTTATAGTCGCGGTGCTTGTCGGCATAATTGAGTCAAGCATGGCAAGACTCAAACTTTTGAATGTTCCTCAGCTGCTCATTACAGCCCTTTCCCTTACTGTAGCAGCACTTTTTTGGCTGTTAAGAGGTATCTTATGACAATCTGGACTGACATTATTATTCTTGGTCTCGTACTTACCAACTTCCGCCTTCTGGCTACAAGCCGCCTTGGAGCGGTTATCCAGACGACGATTTTTCAGGCGATTGCCCTGAGCGCTTTAATACTGGCCCTGGCAGGAAAACCCTTGCCGGTAAGGCTGATCCTGCTTTCCCTTATCACGCTGACTGTTAAAGGCGTAATTCTGCCGTGGCTTCTTAAAAGGGCAATGAGAGAGATAGATGTACGCAGAGATATAATGCCGATTGTTGGTTACAGCGCTTCGGTTCTTATCGGGATAGTCCTTCTGGGATTGAGTTTTCTGATCTTTATGCCTTTAAATGAAGCAATAAAATCTGAATCGGTATTTCTCCTTCCTGCTGCTCTTTTTACAATATTGACCGGTCTGATGATGATCATATCACGAAAGAAGGCCCTTACCCAGATAGTCGGTTATCTGGTAATGGAAAACGGGGTGTACTGTTTCGGTGCGGCACTTGCAGTTTATGAGCCTATGCTGGTCGAGATGGGGGTTCTCCTGGATGTGTTTGTAGCAGTGTTTGTTATGGGAATAACCATTTATCAGATATCAAGAGAGTTTGATCATATAGACACTGACAGACTCTCTGAGTTAAAGGACTAGCATTATGATCATAAGTGTTTTTCTTATTCCTTTTATACTCGGGATACTGGTCTTTATAACTCCATGGAAAGGTGCACGAAGAGGGCTTTTATTTGCCGGGGCCCTGCTGCACATGGCAATGACTGCAATCCTGGGCGTCTTCCGGATGGGTACGTACCAGGCAGGCGACTGGGTAGGTCTTGACAGCCAGGGGCTGCTGTTCCTTGCTATTACAACGGTCCTCTTTTTTATAGTTGTTTTATATACAATCGGTTATCTGTTCAGGGATTCGGACATTCATGTCATGGATTCAGTCGAGGGATTTCTGTTCAGGAATGAACCAGAGACAGCATTCATCTCCTGCCTTCTGTTTTTTCTTTCAACCATGAGCCTGGTGTGCATAAGCAGGCATATGGGGCTTTTATGGGTTGCTGTTGAGGCAACAACCCTTGTGAGTGCACCGCTGATAAAATTTCACAGGCATCACAGGAGTCTTGAAGCAACATGGAAATATCTTCTTATATGTTCCGTTGGCATAGCAATAGCACTTCTGGGCAACTATTTTCTTGCCTTTGCCGGTCATGATCTGGCTCATATGAATATTGACACCCTGATAGACAATGCCGGTCATCTGAACAGGACATGGCTCAAGGCCGCTTTCTGTATGCTGCTGGTAGGTTACGGTACAAAAATGGGACTTGCTCCCATGCATACATGGCTTCCTGATGCACACAGCGAAGCGCCTTCAATGGTTTCAGCTCTTCTTTCCGGGGCGCTTTTAAACTGTGCATTCCTGGGAATCCTGAGGGTGCATTCAATCCTTACCGCGGCAGAGATGGCTGCTTTCAGCGGAGAACTACTCGTATTTTTCGGTATGCTTTCCATGGCTTTTGCGGCGGTATTTATGATCCGTCAGAACGATTACAAGAGGATGCTTGCCTATTCAAGCATAGAACATATGGGCATCATGGCCCTTGGCGCAGGTGTTGGCGGGCTTGCAGGGACTGGAGCCATGCTGCATGCTGTTAATCATTCCATTTCAAAGGGCATGCTGTTTTTAATATCCGGTCAGCTGCTGTTTATATACGGAAGTAAAAATATTGATGATGTACGTCACATATTAAAAACAACACCTCTTGCCGGGTTGCTCTGGGTTTCAGGGTTTTTAGCTATAACAGGCACACCGCCCTTTGGTATGTTCCTGAGTGAAATGACCATACTAAAGGGGATAATTGATTCAGGAAGATGGGCCCTTGCTGCCGGATATCTTCTTATTCTTTCAGTTATTTTCATTGCAATGGCAAGAATCATTATCTCCATGTCTTTCGGAATACCTGAAAATGAAAAGACGGCGGAGTCTTTCGCTTCCGGTAAAAAAGAACCTGCATGGTTCAGAGCCCCGGTGCTGATAATGGTGTCTATTATTCTATGTCTCGGGTTTTATATTCCCGGGCCTCTCTGGGCATTTCTTGAAAATGCCGCAGTGATGATGGGAGGTAAATAATGTCATCTCCTGAATTTATGAAAACAGGCAATGGAGAGGCGCTGGAGCGCGATGATGTTCCAGTTATGGATTACAGAGACCTCTGTTCAACCATTATTGATAAAAAGGCTGATGGGGTTCGTATTTCAGCAATGCCGGCATGGCGGACGAAAGAAGGTGGGCTGAGGATGATGGCGGTTCTTTCATGCCCGGTATCCGGAGAAATCCTGATGGGGGCATGTGATGTCCCTGATCCCTGGCCTTCTCTCACTCCGGACTTTCCGGCGGTTCACTGGTTTGAAAGAGAAATTGCAGAAACCTGGCATGTTAAACCTGCGGGGCATCCGTGGCTGAAACCAATACGTTTTCTTCCGGCCGATGATTCTAATGGAGCTGAGACAACCCCGCCGATAGGGGTAACGGATTTTTTCAGCATTCAGGGCGAGGAATCCCATGAAGTTGCTGTAGGACCTGTTCATGCAGGTATTATCGAGCCCGGACACTTCAGGTTTCTGTGCCATGGTGAAGAGGTGTATCACCTTGAGATATCACTGGGCTATCAGCACCGCGGAATAGAAAGAGCAATGGTCGGAGGACCGGGGCCCCGCAGTATTCATTACATGGAAACCCTTGCAGGTGATACCACGGCAGGACACTCTGCCGCATACTGTATGGCTGTAGAGGCTATGGCCGGAATCCATGTTCCTCCTCGGGCCGAGGCAATAAGGGCTATTGCGGCAGAGCTTGAAAGGACAGCCAGCCATATTGGCGATATTGGCGCCCTTGCAGGTGATGTTGGATATCTGCCTACCATGAGCTACTGCGGAAGAATAAGAGGCGATGTCCTTAACATGACAGCTCTGATATGCGGCAACAGGTTCGGGCGCAGCCTTATCCGGCCGTCAGGTACGGCATATGATCTTGAAAGGGAGCGGATTGAAATGCTGATTTCAAGACTTAATACAGTGGAAAAAGATGTTAAAAGTGCCGTAGAACTTATGTTTAATGCACCTTCCGTACTGTCCAGATTTGAGGGGATTGGCACTCTGTCAGCAGAAACAGCAGGAGATATCGGTCTTGTCGGGGTTGCCGCCCGTGCCTCAGGACTCGAATGCGATATAAGAAGAGATTTTCCATACGGAATATACCGTTTTGCTCAGGTCTATACATCAACATGGAATACAGGAGACTGTTTTGCAAGGGCCTATGTCCGGTGGCTGGAGATCTGTGCGTCCATTGAGTTTATCCGGGAATTGCTGCTTGAAATGCCGGAAGGCCCGGTATCAGGAGATGTCCCTCCTTTAAAAGAAAATATGTTTGCTGTCAGTATGGTTGAAGGGTGGAGGGGCGAGATATGTCATGTCGCTGCAACGGATTCGAAAGGCCAGTTTGAATTTTACAAGATAGTTGATCCTTCTTTTCACAACTGGTTCGGACTTGCCCTGGCTCTAAGAAATCAGCAGATATCTGATTTCCCGCTGTGCAATAAGAGTTTTAATCTGTCCTACTGCGGGCACGATCTTTAACATGGATTCATGGATCTTAATTTATGGCGCAAGAACTGGAATGATAAAAAAGTACTTATTTATTGTTAAGAGATATTATGCTTAATTATTTAAAAACACGTATCAAACAGAAATACAGGACCATGGCTTTTCCTGACGGGCCTCCGCCGGAGCTTCCTGACCGCTTTGCCGGAAGACCCCTTGTAAACGGGACCTGTAAAAAAGAATGCAGTCTCTGTGTTTCTGCATGCCCTGTCAATGCTGTCCGGATTAACCCTGAATCGGGCGGGCCTGTTATCGATACAGGGCGCTGCATATTCTGTAGGGATTGTGCAGAGAGCTGCCCCGAGGAGATTATTCAGTTCACAGGGGAATACAGCCTTTCGGCATCTTCGCCTGAGGATCTTCTGGTGCAGGCCGGATCGCAATACAATGTTCCGGCAGGTAATGAACTCGCAGAAAAGTTATTCAGCCGGTCTCTTAAATTAAGGCAGGTATCTGCCGGAGGATGCAATGCCTGTGAAGCTGATACTAATGTGCTTGGTACACTGGCCTGGGATATAGGCCGTTTTGGAATACAGTTTGTGGCATCACCAAGGCATGCGGACGGCCTTCTTATAACTGGTCCTGTAACGGAAAATATGCGTGCTGCACTTAAAAAAACCTATGATGCTGTACCTGACCCTAAAATTGTTATAGCTGTGGGCGCCTGTGCAATTTCAGGGGGTATTTATGCCGGTCACCCCGAACAGCACAACGGTGCAAAGGATATTGTTCCTGTTGATCTTTATATCCCGGGGTGTCCGCCGCATCCGATGACCATTCTGGATGGACTGCTGAGATTTATCGGAAAAGTAAAAGGGTAATACGTCTGAAGTATGCTGGAAAACCAGGTTGTTTTTCCAACAGGGTTTTCCAGTGCAGTTTAACAATCTGCAGGAGGCTGACAGCCGGTTTTATTAGACTGCCGGAACTGCCAGCATCTTCTCAACAGCTTTTTTAGCCGGGATTGCAATTTCTTCAGGTACTTTGACCTCTGTTTTCATCTCTTCTAGGGCTGTTACTATATTTTCGAGAGTGGTCTTTTTCATATCCGCGCATACCATATTGGGGTCTGCAGGGATAAATGTTTTATCCGGGTGCGCCTTTGATATGGGGTAGAGAATACCTGTTTCGGTACCGATAATAAATTTTTTACATGGTGATTCCCCTGCAAATCTTATCATTCCTGATGTGCTCATTATTTCATCTGCAAGCTCAAGTATTTCCGGCGGGCATTCAGGGTGTGCCAAAAACAGCGCATCCGGGTTTTCTGCCTTTACTTTTTTAACCTGTTCAGCTTTAAGCCCGTTATGTATGGGGCAGTAACCGTCCCAGTAGCTTATATTTCTGCCTGTCATCTTTATTGTATACTGAGCCAGGTTTCTATCAGGTGTCATGAATATTTCTTTATCTTTTTCAATGCTCTCCGCCACCTTTACTGCATTGGCGGATGTGCAGCACATGTCGCTTTCCGCCTTAACATCTGCAGTGGTGTTTACATAGCTGACCACAACTCTGCCCGGATTTTTTTCCTTTTCTTCCTTAAGGGCCTTTGCCGTAATCATATCTGCCATGGGACATCCGGCTGTTGCATCAGGCAGCAGAACCGTTTTTTGAGGTGATAATACTGATGCTGTTTCAGCCATGAAATGCACGCCGCAGAACACAATCACATCAGCATCTGTCTGAGATGCCTTTATAGACAGTTCAAGTGAGTCTCCGCAAAGGTCGGCGATGTCCTGAACCTCGGGTCTCTGGTAATTGTGTGCAAGAAGGATTGCATTTTTTTCTTTTAACAGCCTTTTAATTCTATCCCTGATATCATCAATATTATCTGTACTGTGTGCCATTTTTATATCCCTGACAATTGGTTGTATCTTAAGTTATTTATTATGGTAAACTCCGAAAAACAGGCATATTATTAAATGTATCAGCACAGGTCAAGGCTGAGATATAATGAACTTTTTTATAATTTGCTTTGAAATATGAATCAGGAAAAAGAAAAACAGGGTAGCAGTACTAATATTACCGATACCTCTGCCATGAAGGCTTCAATAAATGACGGCATGTCACATGCCGTTATGATGGGGTGCGGAGAAACATATTTTGGCGTTTTTGCCATATTTTTAAAGGCGACAACCCTGCAGGTAGGGCTGATAGCAACGCTGCCGCAGCTTCTGGCCGCAGTCATGCAGTGGGCCGGTGCAATCAATATGGACCGGGTAAAAAGCAGGCGAAAGGCGGTGAGCACCGGTGCATTTGTTCAGGCCTTATCATTTATTCCAATAGCTCTTATCCCGTTTATACCGGTGAGCAGGTATCTTTCCGTGACTCTGCTGCTGTTTTTTGCAGTTATTTACTTTTGTGCAAACGGTGCAGTTGTTCCGGCCTGGAACAGTCTTATCGGTGACCTTGTTGAGCCTAAGGCCAGGGGATATTTTTTCGGAAAGCGTAACACTCTTACCGGTTTATGCACCTTTATTGCTCTGACGCTGTCAGGTTTAATACTGTATTTTTTCCAGATGCACGGAGATCCGGCAAATGGATATCTTATTATTTTTACTGCGGCGTGTATTGCCAGGCTTAATTCAGTCAGGTGGCTGTTAAAATATGATGACCCTCCAATAAGTGTTACTCCGGAGCAGGTGTTTACCTTCAGGCAGTTTATAAGGAGGTCTCCGCACTCCAACTTTGCCAAGTTTACTTTTTTTGTTGCGGTCATAAATCTCGGGGTAGCCTTTTCAGCACCCTATTTTACACTCTATATGCTGCGGGACCTGGGTTTTAACTACATGGTTTTTACTGCAGTGGTTGCATCGAGCACGGTTACCCAGTTTCTTACCTTCAGATACTGGGGCAGCATAAGCGACAGTTTCGGGAATAAAAAGATACTTAACCTCTGCGGCTGGGGGATGGTTATTGTTCCTCTGCTGTGGCTCGGGTCAAGCAATATATTATACCTGATTGCAATACAGATATATGGCGGGATTATCTGGTCCGGTTTTAACCTTGCCATTGCAAATTTTTTGTTTGATGCGGTTACTCCTCCCAAGAGGGCAAGGTGTGTTGCATACCAGGGGCTGTTAAACGGAGCAGCCGTTTTTATCGGGTCACTGCTGGGAGGCCTGACCGCAGGCCATTTACCGGGACATATATCCATTGGACCCATTGAGTGGCATCCCGCGTCAATGCTTCAGGCGGTATTTTTAATATCAGGAGTGATAAGATTGATTGCTGCAGCTATTTTCCTGAAGAAATTTAAAGAGGTAAGGGATGTTGAACCCATCAGCGAGGGAAAGCTTATCTTCAGAATAAGTCATATCAAGCCGATAGCCGGCGCGACCTTCAGCCTGACTACCGGCCTTCTGAAACATAGAAAAGGAAAAGACCCCAGAAATCAGTAATGTACAGCCAGCCATATGGAATCTTCAGTATCGGATGTCCATTCCACCCTGTGAGGCCTTCCGGCAGGGATAGTAATATGGTCTCCGGCTGACATTTCTACTGTTTCTTCTGGGTCTTTAAATAAGAGTCCGGCCTTTCCGGCAACCAGTATTACAAACTCATCTTTTTCCTGGTTGTACCAGAACCCGGGAGGAGATGCCTGCCCGCGGGACAGGATTCTTTCGATTGTTATACCTTTTTTATCATCTCCTGAGATTTTTTCTATCAGTTCTTCGGGCAGACGTTCAGGAATATTCTTAAAAATATTTTCCATGGGCCTCGGTTATCCTGTCTTTCAGATAGGTTACCGAGTCAGGATCATTGTCAAAAATATCAAAGCAGTATCCGTCCTCACCCATAAGTCCGCCCGGGATAAGGTCGCCCTCTTCATCAGGATCCGTTATGGTTTCCGCATAAAAGCAGATTGAGATCCACCTGTTTTCCGGATCATCATCAATAACATCAAGCAGGGTAAGTATCTTTTTTTCGCTGTTATCTACATTGGCCCTCAGGGAATGACTTATTCCCGGACGGGATTTAAATGAGTAGACAAGGCCTTCAAGCGATTCCAGCAGGCTGACCATTTCAGTAAACACGGCTTTCATTCCGTTATTATCTGCGGTCCATCCGTTCAGCAGATCTGAGACTTCACTGATTTCCGAAATTTTTCCCATTATTTTTTTCCTTTCCTGATAAGGTTTAATTTGAGCAGCTGACTGAGGCGGTAATCTGTTTTGCAACTGAAATAAGGTCAGGGAACCGTACGCAGTCATAGCCTTTCCAGTCATCAAAGGGATCAAGCAGCACAGCTCCTATGCCGGTTTTCCATGCGCCAAGAACATCCACGTGGTACATATCCCCGATATGAACGGTTGATTGAGGTTCTGCGTTAAGCATATCAAGGGCATATCTGAAAAAACCGGGGTCAGGTTTTTCAATACCTACAATATGTGAATCAAAAATATGGTCAAAATAGCGCCCGAGGCCAAGACTGTTAAGAATGCCTTCAACCGAACCGTCGGAATTGCTCACCACTGCCAGTTTAAAGTTGTTTTTCTTTAAAATTTCGAGTGCTTCCGGTACTCCCGGAAGAATATTGTTCCACAGCTTCTGGCTCTGACCGCTTTCTGATACGGCGTTGAGCATATATTCCACTATTTTGTTTTTTTCAGTTTCTTCGATTGCTTCAGCTGCCTTAAGGCCGTTAAGGATGCTTTTTGTATAAAGAACCGAAGTTTCCCTGTTTTCAGTTGATTTTAGTTTTGAAATTCCTTCGGATACAATCGGTCTGGCTGATGCCTCCGCCCTGCTCAGTTCATCGATAGTGCAGTTGATATGAAATTTTTTCAGTTCGTCTTTAAACCATGATAAGTTCATTGAAATCAGGGTGTTTCCTGCATCAATAAAAACAGTTTTAACTTTTTCAAATGCAATTTCTTTTTCTTTCATAGTAATTTTGATCCGGCTGTTTTTTTATCATATAACAATGTTTTGTTTTAAAAGTCCAGTTTCTAAAGCAATTGTTCCGGTATAATATAAGTTAAAAAAAATATCAGGAAAGGTTCTGTCAGCGTGTAAACTTCCTGAAAGGGGTATAAAAATAATGTGTTTAAGTATATTAGAGATAAACTATATAATACTTGACAAACAAACGGGCTTTTTTATAAAAATCCCTACGTGCTATTTTACAGGTTAAATTTTTATATCCGGTCCAACATATTGAAAATATATTTATTTTTCCTATGGAGCTTTTAATAGGGGATTATTAATATCTGGCCCCGGGTAATTTTACTTTGAAACACTAAAGGAAGCACAATGGATCTAAACAAAGAAAAACTCATTGCTTATTGCGCTGTTGTGGTGCTTTTTATTGTCGGGGTAGTATCTTATGCACTTCCTGATAAAAAACCTGAAACACCTGTCAGGGCAATGCTCGACACAGCTCCAGGCGCAACACAGAAAAAGGTATTGTTTTTTCACAAAGGTCATTCTGAGCGGGTAAACTACGGACTTGAATGTGTAGACTGCCATCATAAGTGGGTCAAGTCCGAGACGGAAAAACCGACAGCCTGCCGTGAATGTCATAAAGTGGAAAAGGCAGAAGGTGATGACCCTAAACAGCCAAAACGAGCAGATGCCCTTCATCAGAGATGCGGTGGATGTCATGACGATGCCGGTCATGGGCCTGGGACCCAGGATTGTGCCGGATGCCATAGCAGTTAACAGTTAAGTGCTCGGAAGATTCAGGTATATAATGTTCTTTTTACACGGCAGGAGGCAATTATGATTAAAAAACCGTTTTTCAGTATTGGGACTCCCAAACTGAAATACCCGGTGATTAAGGATCTGAACCCTGGGTTTGAAGAAGGTATCCCATTATCTGAGATGGTGACGGTTTATTTGAACAAGCCATGTTCACCGGCTATTGAAGAAGCTCTTAAAATTGGAGACAGTGTCAAAACCGGGCAGAGAGTGTATTATGATAATGAAGGTTCATACTTCCTTTCACCTGTTACAGGAACAATCTCTTCCCTGGAAGAATATATCGGTTATTTAGGGGTTAAATATACCTCGGTTTCCATAAAAACCGAACCTGAAGATCAGGAAGATGAAGAGTTAAAAGAACTTAGCGGAAAATTATCTGCTGACAATGCTGCCGATTTTCTTGCCACGCTTCCCGGATGTTCGGATTTTAAATCATTTATAAAAAGAAAATACCCCTTTGATACAATTGTTATTGAAGGCGCGGATGATGACCTGCTTGTATCAGCCAGCCAGGCTGTTGTTGACGGGCAGACAGAAGACCTTCTGGAAGGCATAAAGATATTGACAAAACTTGTCAGTGTAAAAAATATTTTCATTACCGCTTTTCCAGGTTCTGCACAAAAGCTTTATGACGGTGAGGCAAGGGTTATCACGGTAGACCCTGTATATCCCGAGTTACTCCCCGAAATGATAATGAAGAAGTATTTAAAAAGAACCGTTCCGGCAGGACAGAAAGCGGAAGATGCCGGAGTAGGTTTTATCAGGGCGGAAGCTGTTGCAGCTCTCAATCTTGTTAATAAGGGCGAGGCCCCTGTTAAAAAGGCAGTTACTGTGATTGATAAGACAGGTTCTGCTAAAAATATAAAAGTAAGAATCGGAACTCCTGTAAAGGATGTACTGAGTTATCTTAATATAGAAACAGCTCATGGAGACAGGATTGTTTCAGGAGGGCCGCTGAAGGGCCAGAGTATTTATTCCGAGGATACACCGGTTTTATGGGATACGGACGCAGTTCTTGTCCAGGCTGCAGGAGATATTTCTTCATGCCAGGATAATCCATGTATCAATTGCGGTGAGTGTGTTCGTGCATGTCCTGCAAATGTACCGGTAAATATGCTTGTAAGGTTACTGGAAAACGGACTCTATGAAGAGGCCGCCAGGGAGTATGACATGCTCAGCTGTATAGAGTGCGGTCTCTGCTCCTATGTCTGTGTGTCCAGGATACCTGTTTTCCATTATATCATGCTCGGTAAAACTGAATACCTCAAGCTGAGAAGTATGGAGGAATCTAATGCTTAATCAGAAACTTTTGGTCAGCTCTCACGCTCCGTTCTGCCATAACGGAACAAGCATCAGGGGCAGGAGCTACGACATTATCCTTGCATCGGTTCCGGCTGTGATTGTTGGGATATCCAAATTTCATGCAGCCGCGCTGGCTGTTGTGGCTTTTTCAATGGCCTGGGCAATGATCTGGGAACTGATTATGAACAAAGCCATGAAAAGACCCATAAGCATCGGCGACGGTAATGCCGCGGTTATAGGTCTTATGTTCGCCATGATGATGCCGGCAACTACTCCATGGTGGACCATTATAATCGGTACATTCCTTGCTGTTGTGATAGGAAAACAGATATTCGGAGGAATCGGCTGTAATCCTCTTAATCCCGCAGTTCTGGCCATTGCCGTTTTAATGCTTTCATGGAAAGGCGTTATGAACTTTGACCAGGCCCTTGTAAATTACGAGTTTGATTTTTTTGCACCCAATCCTCTTGGCCAGCTTAAAAGTTTTGGCGTACTTCTTACAGGTGCATATTCTACCCATGATCTTTTCTGGGGTATGCAGGCTGGCGGTATCGGTTCATCATCCGGTTTCTGGCTCATTCTGGGCGGTCTGTACCTCTTTCTCAGGGGGCATATACGGTGGGAGATTCCGGCAGCTTTTCTTATCGGAGTATTTGTTACCGCATTGATTTTTAACATTGCAAGCCCGGAAGAATATGCAGGTCCCGTATTTCATATACTGACAGGTTACACACTGATCGGGGCATTTTTCCTTCTCACTGAAGAATCCTCTTCTCCTGTAAATTTTCTTCCAATGATTCTGTTCGGGTTGCTTGCCGGAGTAATGACTGTCCTGATGAGAAATATCGGCGTATATATTGATGGTACAATATATGCCATCCTTCTTGTAAATACAGCGAACCCTCTTCTTGACAAAATAAAGCCAAAAGCATTGGGAAAGGGAGCTTATTATGCGTGAGATATTTAAACTCTTCATTATTGTCGCTATTTTCAGTGCTGTTGCCGGACTGGCGCTTGCCGCCGTTCAGGAAACGACAAAGGACAGAATAGAGCTTATGGAACTTACCTATGTAAGGGGGCCGGCTCTTGAGAAACTGTTTGACGGAAGTGCAAACGATCCTTTGACTGACAGGTTTAAAATTAAAGACGGCGAAAAAGAGATTGATGTTTTTATTGGTGAGTTTGACGGTAAAAAGAATACTGTAGCCTTTGAAACGAGCTCTATGGGTTTTGACGGTAAAGTCGGCGTTATGGTCGGTTTTAATCTTGATACTGATAAGCTGATAGGTATGAGAGTAACAACCCATACCGAAACCCCGGGTGTCGGATCACGTGCCACTTCGGATGCCGCTTTCATCAACCAGTTTAAAGGCATGTCAATTGATACCGGTTTTAAAGTAAAGGCAGACGGCGGTGACATTGATGCCATGAGCGGTGCGACCATTACCTCAAGAGGTGTCAGTGCTGCAATTGCTGATTCCATTGAGAAATACAAAAGACTCAAGGATGAAATAATAAAAACCATAGGGGCTTAAGAGGCAGGGAGAGAATAAGTTATGGCAAAGAGTGTTGTTCAGGAATTTTCCAAGGGATTATGGGCGGAAATACCTCCATTCAGACTTGTGCTGGGGCTGTGCCCGACACTGGCGGTAACTAAGAGCCTTGGCGATGGAATAGGCATGGGAATAGCTACAACATTTGTTTTATTATGCTCCAACGGCCTCATTTCTTTATTAAAGAATGTGATCCCGAAGCAGGTAAGACTCTCATGTTTTATTATTGTTATCGCAACATTTGTAACAATTGTTAAACTTCTTATGCAGGCCTATACATACCCGCTTTATCAGTCTCTGGGTATATTTATACCGCTTATTGTTGTTAACTGTATCGTTCTTGGAAGGGCAGAAGCATTTGCTGCCAAAAACAGCGTACTTCCTTCAATAGCAGACGGTCTTGGTATGGGGCTGGGTTTTACACTCTCTCTGGGAACACTCGCTGCTTTCAGGGAGCTGTTTGGAAAAGGTACATTGACAATACCTTTTGTTCCTGACGGAACAATAGATATCATGGGCGCTTCATATCAGCCCTTTACCTTTCTGGTAGAGGCTCCGGGTGCATTTATATGCCTTGGACTTATGCTTTGTGTTATGAACATGCTGGGTAAAAAATAGCAAAAGCTGTCAGGAGAATTTAAATGGGTGATTATATATTACTGGCTATAAGCTGTATCTTTGTAAACAATATTCTTCTTGCTCAATATCTTGGAAACTGTCCCTTCCTGGGCGTTTCAAAAAAGATGGAGACTGCAACTGGAATGGCAATGGCTGTTATATTTGTACTTGTAATGGCCGGAACAATAACCTGGGCTATAGATACATACATACTTAAGAAATTCGGCCTCGATTACCTTCAGACACTTGCCTTTATCCTTGTTATTGCATCTCTTGTTTCATTTGTAGAAATGTTCCTTAAAAAATCAATCCCCGGGCTTTATGCTGGTCTGGGTATATTTCTTCCTCTTATTACAACCAACTGTGCTGTAATGGGCGTATGCCTTCTTAATGTTAAGGAGCCGATCAGTTTTCTTGAGGCTCTGGTAGCATCTTTGACATACGCTGTAGGTTTTGGCGTTGCACTGGTATTATTTGCCGGGCTGAGAGAACGCATACTTCTTGCAAGAGTACCAAAACCTTTACAGGACACTTCAATAGGCCTGGTTGGTGCCGGAATGTTAGCCCTTGCTTTTTATGCTTTTAAGGGAATGGCATAAGAAAGATTACATATTAAAGTCCTGGCTTTTTTTTACAGTCAGGACTTTTTTTTATAGAAAATGATACAATAATATAATCCGGCTTTTGGGCCGGGTTTATCTTTTTTTATAAAGGGGGTTACTGATGCTGGAGGCAATGCGGGACGGAATTTTGCTGATGGGAAGCCTTGGTCTGATCGTTGGTATAGGGCTGGCAATAGCATCCAGAATATTCTACGTATGGGTGGACCCCAGGGTCGAAGGTATTAATGAAGCACTTCCAGGAGCAAACTGCGGCGGGTGCGGTTATCCGGGCTGCAGCGCAAATGCAGAGGCAATTGTTGCAGGGAAGGCATCCGCTTCATCCTGTGTTGCCGGCGGACCTGAGATCGCGGTTGAGATTGCCGGGATAATGGGGGTAAAGCTGGAAGCAAAGGAACCTGATATCGCTTCCCCGGGCTGTACATACGGAGTAAAAGACGCTGACCTTAAATTTACCTATGAAGGCATAAATGACTGCAGGGCTGCGGCTCTTTTAAACGGCGGAACCAAAGAGTGCCCGGTGGGCTGTCTTGGTCTTGGAACATGTGTAAGTGCATGTCCATTTGGCGCGCTTTCCATGGGGAAAGACGGACTTCCGGTAGTAGATGCCGAACTGTGTACAGGCTGCGGAACCTGTGAGCGTGTCTGTCCTAAACATATAATTACTCTCACCTCAAACTCCAGACGCATACAGCATGAATATAAAACCGATGAATGTTCTGCTCCATGCCAGAGAGAGTGTCCTACCGGAATCGATATTCCTGCATATATCTACCAGATCTCAAAGGGTAAATATTCAAATGCCGTCATGATTATCAAGGAGACCAATCCCTTTCCACTTGTATGCGGCAGAATATGTGTACATCCATGCGAGCTTGAATGCAGGCGGAATCTTGTTGATGAACCGGTTGCAATCAATAATCTGAAAAGATTTGTCGCTGATTATGAGATGAACTCAGGTGAGCGTATTCATAACCCGAGGGCGCCTGAAACAGGAAAAAAAGTTGCAGTAGTAGGCGGCGGTGCAGAAGGTCTTACCACCGCATATCTGTTAAACAGGATGGGGCACGATACATTTGTATATGAAGGTAATAAACAGCTCGGCGGGCTTTTAAGAGTAGGACTGCCGAAGAACAGGCTGCCGGTTGATGTTTTAAACTGGGAGATAGAAGGAATCCTTGATGCGGGTGTAAGTGCCTATACCGAAAAAATGCTGGGCAGGGATTTCAGTCTGGAATCTCTTTTTAAAGAGGGCTATTCGGCAGTGCTTGCTGCCATAGGCGGCTGGGATACACTGATGCCAAAAAGAGAAGGCAATGACGGACCTGTTAAGACACTGCCGGGTATTTATCTGCTTGTTGATTACATTTTAAACCAGCGACAGGAAAAAGAGATACCTGAGGCAAAGGAAGTGGTAATTCTTGAGGGCGGCAGGGCTTCTCTTGAAGCTGCCAAGGGCGCTTTAAAAGCCGGTGCAGAAAAGGTAACCGTTGTAACAAGAAACCGTAAAGAAAATTATTCCCTTTCTGAAGAAGATCTTCTCAAGGCAGAAAATCAGGGCATTAAGTTCTATTTTGGCTCTGCTGTTACAAAAATTGCAGGAGAGGGAGACAGTCTTACCGGTATCGAGCTCGCCTTTTTAAATGAACAGGGAAGTGAAAGCAGAAAAAGAAAACAGATATCTGCAGATCTGCTTCTTGCAGGTGCCGGAAGATTTCCTGAACTTATTTATGTGCCTGTAAAAGAGGGTGGTGCTTCAGTGAAATGGGAAACATTTACTCCATATGCAAGCCCGTTCTCAAAACAGGATATTGGAATATTCAGGCCCGGAGAGGAAGCCGGAGATTATAAAGCGGTTATTGAAGCAATAGGTGCAGGACGAAGGGCTGCAAGCTCCATTCAGCTTTATCTTTCTGATGAACCGGTTCTTGCTCCGTTCAACATGATAAAGAGTGATACAAGCGTCCTGAGTCTTAACAGGCTTCAGCTGGATCTTGTCAAAAAATTTCCCAGGGTAAAAATGCCGGAAATATCAAAGGATGATATGGTAAATTATCCTGATAAGGAGATTGCTACCGGATATTCCGAAACCGATGCACGTAATGAGGCCGGAAGATGTCTTCAGTGCGGGCTTATATGTTATCGCCGGATTGCGGGGCCTTCTCACTAAAAACAATTCTTGTCATCCGGGGATAGAACCTGTCCCCGGATCTTTTTTTCTTATCAAAGGCTTTTAATACTAAAAATGATACAACAAGAAAAAGCGCACCCGTAACGGCTGCCGTTACAGACGGGTCTGTTTTTAATGCCATGGAAAGGAAGTTGCCGAGGAATGCTCCGACCATAAGGGCCGCTACAGGAAACATGTAAACCATAAGAGAAAGTTTTATAAATGTGCCTTCCGGAACGCTTACTTCCACCATGTCTCCCTTTTTAGCATCGAGTTTGTTTTCAACCTGGATGATCATATTTCTCTGGGATACACTGCAGGAATCCTGTTCCGAACAGTGCTTGCATGAACTGCTTTTAGTGATTTTTATAAATGCACTTTTTTTATTTGTACTTTCGACAATGCCCTGTTCTGAAATCATAATATTCCCGCCTGTTTGAAATAATCTGATTATATTTAAGGATTTATAAATTAATGTCAAGGAAATGGTATAAGGCCGGGATTGATATATTTTGATAATGATTTAAAATTGTTCTAGTATATTCATTATTTAATTTAAGCGTGGTGACGGATATGAAAAATAAAGTTTACAGTCTAAAAAACATCTGCCTGCGCAGTTTTTTGCCTGCTGCCTGTTTTCTTATTATGGTTTTATGTATTGCTCCGCTGTCAAAAGCCGATGAAGAGGATATAGATAAAACTGGAATACAGAATAATATATTCAATATCCATGGATCCGAAATGGGCCGTGTCAGTGAAACGGGTGAAATTTATAGCAAGTATGGAAGGCAGGTAGGGTCGGTTGATAAAAACGGGACTATATTTAATGTAAGTGATCTTGAGATTGGAAAGGTGATGCCCGGCGGGAATGTGGTAAATCAATCCGGCACAAGACTTGGTTCTGTTAATAAAAAGGGCGAAATATTTAATGTTAGCAACAGAAAAATTGGAGAGGTGAGGGATATATCGGATCTTTTTCTGGCAGGAGGCGCTGCCCGCCTGATATTTTTAAAGTAAGCATGTTCTCGATGTTCCTGTAAAATAAACGAGCTATGAATAAAAAAGAATTACAGCCTGTTGGTGTTTTTGATTCCGGGGTTGGGGGGCTTTCTCTGCTGAAATGTATGAGAGATGAACTGCCGGGAGAGGATTTTATATATGTTGCTGACTCCGGGTATGCTCCATATGGGGATAAGTCCGCTGAATATATTGAAAAACGTTCTTTTGCCATTACCGAATTTCTTATAGAGCAGAACGCAAAGGCTATTGCAGTTGCATGCAATACCGCAACAGCAGCGGCAATAGCAAAAATGAGATCCGCATTTGACCTTCCTATTATTGGTATGGAGCCCGGTGTAAAGCCTGCAATATCAGCAACGCAGTGCGGAACTGTGGGTATAATGGCGACAACGGAGACACTTAAAAGCGAAAAATTCAGGCTTTTGACTGACAGGTTCTGCAATGAGTGCTCTATAGTTACACAGCCCTGTCCCGGGCTTGTAGAGCAGGTTGAGCAGTTTGATCTTGAAGGTGAAAAGACAAGGGAACTTTTAAAGAAATACGTGGAAGGAATCCTTTCAAAGGGGGCTGATACAATTGTTCTTGGATGTACCCATTATCTTTTTCTGGTGGATATTATAAGAGAAATTGCAGGAAAAGAAATAAAGGTAATCGATACCGGGACTGCTGTTGCCAGGGAAGTTCGAAGGCGGCTTGAAACCAGCGGTATAACGGGTGATTTGGCGCATCATGGAAGTGAAGCCTTCTGGACAAGCGGAGATATTGAAAGGGTGAAAAAGGTAATAAAAAAACTTCAGGGAAAGGAAACAGCTGTAAAACCTCTGCCTGAAAAATATATGATGAACCCGCAGGGCGTCACTGAGTGATCTGTTAAAATTTACGGCCTGCTGCTGTTAACAGATAATGATTTAACCTGGTTTCTTCCGCTGTTTTTTGCCTCATAAAGGGCGTTATCTGCGGAATCAACAAGCATATCACCTGTATCTCCCGGTTGAGGGCGATTGGATGAAACTCCTATGCTTACAGTAAAGGAGACTTTATCATCACCATATACAGGATCAATTTTCATAACATTCTGCCTTATGGTTTCCGCCATGTTTACTGCTTCTTCTATTCCTGTATGGGGCAGTATAACTGCAAATTCTTCTCCCCCATATCTGGCAACCGTATCTGTTTCCCTTTTGATATTTTCCTTTAAGCCGGCAGACAGCCTTCTCAGACATTCATCTCCTACAAGGTGTCCGTACTGATCATTGATTTTTTTAAAATGATCTATATCAATAAACAGTAAGGACAGGTCTGTCTCCAGCCTCAGGGCTGACTTTATTTCCTTTTTAAGTGTCTGGTCAAAGTAAGTCCTGTTTTTAAGGCCGGTAAGCCCGTCAAGGGTGTTTTGTTCCTTTAGTTTTGCAGCCTGTTTTTCTATTAATATAGAGTATTTGAGTCCCAGCCAGTACTGTTTATGGTGTGTCAGAATAATCAGGTACATTGCTATTGCGTAAATAATAAAAATTATGCTTACAGATGCATGCTGTGCGCCGGTTATGAGAAGAACCAGTTCAGTAGGGAACAGGTAGGCTGAAATAATACCAGCAGTTAATATCCTGCTGGGTGAAAAGGATGTGGCTCCTCCGCCCACAAGGCCTGCTGTTGAAATGAGGACAGGAAGAGATAATGGTTTAAAAATATCAACTGCTGTAGAGACAGCGCATAATATACCCCATGTAAGCGCTGCCGACCATACTGCAGAGTAAAAAAGAATTTTCCACAGAAGAGGATTTTTTCGGTATATCCGGTTAAAGTTCAAGACAAGCCCGACTCTGACCACTGCTAACAAAATGAATATAAGTGTAAATACTAAACAGCTTTTAGGGGCAGCAGTGTAGAACCCGTGAAGGAGCATTATGACAAGCCAGAGGAGGAGGTAAATATAGGATCCTGTGGAGGAGCGTTTGGCGATATCCCTGTTAGCACGTAAAAGCATTTCATTGTTTATTTCAGTATCATTTATCATGACTGTTCGTGCCTGTAATTTGAAGACTAAAAATTTAGGTTAATTGCCGAAGTTTTATTATACCTCCTTATGAAAAATAATTCTTTTATAAATAGTGCTTTATTATAGAGTCTGTCAAAGCCTCGATGGTGTAATCTTTGGGCTCAACAGTTATTTTTAAACCAAGTTTTTCTGCTGTACCGGATGTGATTGGGCCTATTGAGGCGATATCCACATTTTTTAACCATGTTTTTACCTGTTCTGCGCTGCTTCCAAACATACCGATAAAATTAGTTACAGTGGATGAGCTTGTAAAGGTAACCATGCTGATCTCACCTGCCTCAAGCATTTTAGATACACTTTCTGCCCTGTCTTCAGGCATGATGGTCTTATAGGCATCCACTACATCTATTACTGCCCCCATCTTTATCAAATTTTCAGGAAGGATTTCCCTTGCCTTTGATGCTCTTGGCAGCAGTATTTTCAATTCTGCAGTATTATATTTCTTAAATTCTTCAACCACTGCTTCTGCACGGTATTCCGGCGGAACCATGTCCGGAATAATTCCCATACATGACACTGCTTCGGCCGTTTTGGGCCCGATTGCTCCAACCTTAATATCTCCAAGGGCGCGTACATCTTTGCCTTTTTCATTGAGCCTTTTAAAAAAGTATTTAACCCCGTTAACACTTGTAAACAGCAGCCAGTTATAGGTCTTTAAATTTTCTATGGCTTTATCAAGGGGCGCATAGCTGTCAGGGGCGGTAATTTCAATTGTCGGAAACTCTATACAGTCTGCTCCCAGTTCACGGAGCTTTGCCAGAAATCCGCTTGCCTGTTCCCTCGCCCTTGTAACCACTATTTTTTTACCGAACAGGGGCTTTTTTTCAAACCAGTTAAGTTCCTCTCTTAATCCTACAACCTCTCCGACAATAATGATTCCCGGCGGTTTGATCTGTTCTTTCTGAGCTTCATCATAAATTGTCTCAAGAGTGCCCTTTACTGTTTTCTGGTCAGGGTGGGTTCCCTTTCTTATTATTGCAACAGGAGTTTTGGGTGATCTCCCGTTATCTATGAGTTTTTTGCAGATGTTTTTAAGATTGCCTATACCCATAAGGAATACGATTGTGCCTGTAGCAGTGGCTATTTTATCCCATGCGATATTGGATTCTTCCTTTTCAGGGTTTTCATGACCTGTAACAAATGCCACAGAGGCAGTATGATCACGGTGGGTAAGAGGGATGCCTGCATAGGCAGGGACAGAGATAGCAGATGTAATGCCAGGGACAATCTCAAATTTTACCCCGGCCTTTAAAAGCTCCTGTGCTTCTTCACCGCCTCTCCCAAAGATAAAGGGATCGCCTCCCTTAAGCCTTGTAACGGTTTTTCCTGCAAGGGCCTTTTCACATATAATGCTGTTTATTTCTTCCTGGGTTTTTGTGTGGGAACCTGCTTTTTTACCGACATAGATGAGTTCTGTATCTTTTTTAGCGTAGTTGAGAAATATTTCATTTGCAAGGTAGTCATATACAAGTACATCAGCCTTTTCTATGCACTCCCTTGCCTTAATAGTAAGTAATCCCGGATCACCCGGTCCTGCTCCTACCAGAAATACGATTCCTGTGTTTTTATTTTCTGTCATATTAAAACCCTGTTGGTTCTTTTATTTTCCGTAAACGTCTGCCAGTATTTTATCGGCTCCAAGGGCAAGCAGTTTTTCTGCAAGCACGGTTCCCGCTTTTTCGGGTTCTTCAAGCGTGCCTGTTTCAGCATCCCTTATAACCCTTCTTCCATCCAGTTCTGCCACCATGCCGTGAACAACTATCCCGGTATCCTTAACAACACAGTATGCACCTATCGGGACCTGGCAGCCTCCTTCGAGCCTGTTTAAAAAAGCCCTTTCGGCCCTTACTGCAAGCGCTGTTTTTGCATGGTTTATAAATTTAAGCAGTCCATTGCATTTTTCATCATCAGCCCTGACTTCAAGCCCGAGAGCTCCCTGACCTACAGCAGGTACAAAATCAAGGGGCGGAAGAAGCTCTTTTATTTTTGATGAAAGACCAAGCCTGTTAAGCCCGGATGCTGCAAGTAAAATTGCATCAAGTTCTCCGGATTCCAGTTTGCCTATTCTTGTATCAACATTTCCCCTGATTGGTATTATTTCAAGATCCGGCCTTTGATTTAAAAGCTGGGAAGAGCGTCTTAAACTTCCTGTGCCGATTTTTGATCCTTCGGGTATTTCATCCAGGCTGTTGTACTTGATGGATAGCAAAGCATCGCTTGGATCTTCCCTTTCCGGGAAAAACGGGATAGAGAGACCTTCAGGGAGTTCTGCCGGTACATCCTTGATACTGTGGACTGCGATATCCACACGGCAGTCAAGGAGAGCCTCTTCTATCTCCTTGACAAACAGGCCCTTTCCTCCGATTTTACTTAAAGGAGAATCAATGATTTTATCGCCCTTTGTTTTTATGACAACCAGTTCCACTTCAGTATCAGGGTGTTGTTTCATAATAGTTTCCCCGATCATAGTGCTCTGGGCAAGCGCGAGTTTGCTACCCCTGGTACCTATTTTTATTATGTTCCTGCTCATATTATTCAGTCTTTTCAAGTAAAAATCCTGCATATTCAAGATCATGGGGTGTTGTTATCTTGATGTTTTTTTCTTCTCCCATAATCACCCTTACAGGGATTCCCATTTTTTCCATTAAAAGGGCATCATCAGTTGCCTCTTCCCAGTTTTCTTTTTCTGCCTTTATATGGGCATTGTAAATATCATCATACCTGAAGACCTGGGGTGTCTGTACAAGGCCGAGGCTGCTTCTTTCATAGGTTTTAAGAACATACCCCTCTTCACTCACCTTTTTTACAGTATCCTTTGCGGGAAGAGCGGTTATGACTGCATGATCTTTTTTTACTGCTGAAATTGAAGCGGTTATCAGCTCCTGTGAAACAAAGGGCCTTACACCGTCATGAATCAAAACGTTATCGCATTCACTTTCAATTGCCTTAATTCCGGCTCTTACCGAATCCTGACGCCTTGCGCCACCGGGTATTACTTTTAATACTTTTTTTAGATTGTATTTTTTTACGATTTCTTCGGTACAGTATTTCCGGTCATCCGTGGGAACGACCAGGATAATGCCGTCAATAAGAGCGCATTCATTAAACTTTTCAAGGGTTACCGCTAGAATGGGCTTCTCTTCAAGTTTTAAAAACTGTTTAGGCACATCGGTTTTCATTCTTACACCGAAGCCAGCTGCAGGTATTATGGCAATGGTTTTCATAATGATTCAGGTACGCTAAAAAAAAGAAAAAGCAGGCACAGGGATTAGCCTTCCTGAAGGCCTGCTTGTTCTAAAAGCATTTTATCTGGTTGAAAAATCAGAGCTGTTAAGCATACATTTACCAGGTGTTTATAGCCGGTAATATGGAAATTAGCCTGCTTTTCTTGTCATCTTTTTAAGTCTGTTGATTCTGCGCCTCAGGATATCAATTTCTTTCTTGTCCTTTTTCTCCTGGGCAGCGGCCTTGGCAGCTTTGAGATCAACAATTTTCTTCTTTAATTCAGCTATTTTTGAAGGGTCAACCGCTTCAGGCTCATCATCAGCTATTCCCCTGAACTCTTTAATAAGTGCGATAAGCTCCTCTTTTTTCATTGCGGTTACTCCGGTTACTCCGGGGATCTGACCTGCAATTTCCTTGAGTTCGGGAGCTGTCATTTTTTCAAGGGGTTTTTCTTCTTCAGTTGCTGCATCTGTAGCTTCGGCTGCTTCGTCCTTTACTTCTTCTTCCTGGGTCTCTTCGTTTTTGATTTCTTCTTCCATTGTACGCTAATACTCCTTTGTATTTATTTATGGGCTTGATTCCCTTATTAACAAAATGCCGGATAAAACCGAATTTTTGACATTATACTATTATTGCAGGAATATCAATACCCTGATATTTTTTAAGGCGTTATTTCAAGCAGGGCCATAATCTTCTGAATATCCTGCCAGACCTCTCCCTTAAGCGCTCTTTCTTTTCCCGGATTTCTTAATATATAGGCAGGATGATAGGTCGGCATAAGGGGAATATTCATATAGGTCTGCCAGCGGCCTCTTTCCATGGTTATCTTGAAATCTCTTTCCAGCAGTTCCCTTGCCGCAATTCTGCCAAGGGTGCAGATAACTTCCGGTTTTATTATCTCTATCTGCTTTTTTAAAAAGGGAATGCAGGTTTTTACTTCATCTTTTTCCGGGTCCCGGTTTCCGGGAGGATGGCATTTTATTACGTTCGCGATGTATACTTCTTCCCTTTTAATTTTAATACCCTTTTCTATTATATCGGTAAGCAGCTTTCCGGCGGCGCCTACAAAGGGCCTCCCCTGGATATCCTCATCAACTCCGGGGCCTTCTCCTATAAACATGATCCTGGCATTTTCGGAGCCTTCACCGAATACGATATTTTTTCTGCCGTTACACAGTTTGCAGCGTTTACAGTCGCCGATATATTCCTTTAATTCTGACAGATCTGCGGGTGATGGAGTCGATTGAGGTACCGGAGCCTGAGGCGGTTCAGTGGTTTTAATGTTTTCAGTAACCTCTTCTGCTGAATCCATCCTGACAGGTTCCGGCTTTTTAAACCGGGGAAGCTCGATTCCCGAGTTCATTTCAGGATCAAGTATTTTTTTTGTCTGGCTTACAATCTGTCTGAACTCAGAAGCGTAACTCATTAATTCTGTTCCCTGGCTGATTTGATTTTATCAAGAAGGCGGTTGGCGACTTCTTCCTTTGTTAAGAGAGGAAGCTCTTCATTTGAACCGTCTTTAAAAATAAAAGTGACCCTGTTTGTGTCTACGTCAAAACCTGCGTCTTTTTTAGAGACATCATTTACAACAATCATGTCCAGTTTTTTTCGGGCCATTTTTTCTTTTGCATTATCAAAAACATTTTCCGTTTCTGCAGCAAACCCGACAAGAATTCTTCCGGGCTTTGATTCTGTTTTTCCGAGTTCGGCCAGGATATCCGGGTTTTTAACAAGCTTTATGGAAATATCATCATCTGTTTTTTTAATTTTCTGGTCAGCACTTTCAGAGGGCCGATAGTCCGCAACTGCAGCTGCCTTGATAATAACATCCATGTTTAAATGTTTTTCAAAAACAGCATTTCTCATTTCTTCCGCTGTTTTTATATTTATTAAATCAAGCCCTGCAGGGGCTTTGATTGCGGTTGGTCCGCTTATGAGAGTTACTTTTGCTCCTCTCATCACAGCCGCTCTTGCAACCGCATACCCCATTTTGCCTGATGACCTGTTTGTTATATACCTTACAGGGTCAATGGGTTCTGTTGTTGGGCCTGCTGTTACCATAATGTTAATACCGGTCAGGTCCTGCCTGGATATCATTGCCAGCGCCTGTTCCGCTATGTCCGGCGGATCGGGCAGTCTTCCAGGGCCTACTGTATCGCATGCCAGTTCGCCTTCTCCGGGGGCCATGATAACGCATCCCTGGTCTGCAAGTTTTTTTATATTTTCCTGCGTAATGCTGTTTACATACATTTCACTGTTCATTGCAGGGCACAGGAGAATCTGGGCGGTTGATGCAAGTACCGTAGTTGTTAAAAAGTCATCTGCTATTCCGTGGGCGGCCTTTGCAAGAAAATTTGCAGTGGCAGGAGCAACTATAATGAGGTCCGATTCCTGTCCCCATGAAATATGAGATATAGGATCAGCGTTTTCCTCAAACATGTCTGTTATTACTTTGTTTTTGGTAAGCGCCTCGAATGTTAGAGGGGTAATGAATTTCGTGGCATTTTTTGTCATTGCCACTCTTACATCATGGCCTGCCTTCATGAGTGCTCTCACGAGTTCCGGAATTTTATAGGCTGCAATCCCGCCTGTAACACCAATTATTATTTTACTTTTTTCCATGTGTTTTTTTTAGTATCCCCCGAAATCAAGGAATTCCTCATTTTCTATTTTTGTGGTCCAGGTGTCTTTTATCCTTAATATCTTTTTAAGCTTTTCACCTGCGCGTTCTGCTTCTGAGCGGGTTCTATAAAAGCCTGCTCTCAGCCTGTACCATTTATCTCCCTGTAGCATTGTTTCTGTCAGGTATACATAGTATCCATCGTCTATCAGTTTTACCACAAGGGGCGCAAGCTTTTTCATATGGGGAGAAGATACGATATTTATGACATAGACTGTAGTGTCATTACCGGTAAGTTCAGCCTTGTTATGAGGTGATATTTTTAATTTCATTCCTGCAGAAAGACTGGTTTCAAACAGGCTGCTTTCGTCTTTATTCCTGAAAAATTCTTCAGGGTTGTCTCTATACAGAAGCGGCCATTTTAACGGATTGCCGTAAATATCGTTTTTACCAGAAACAGACATGAGAGTGTCGCCTTCTTCTGTTTCATATATGTCTGATTTATGAGTTGAAAGTGCTTGATTTTTTAAGGTTTCCTGGCTGATCCTCTTATCGATGTCTTTTTCAATAAGACTGGAAATTTCTTTTTTAGTCTCTTCATGTATATCAGCTGTTTTGGGAGGTTTTTTTACCGCTTTTCTTACAACATTTTTCACTTCATAATTATCGGGTTCTTCACTGGAACATCCGGGTATGAAAAACAGCGCTACCAGAATAAACAGCATGGTACAGAGAAACTTCATTTTTTCCTTTGAAATAAAATTCTGTTTACAGTTTACGTATGAAATGCACATCGGTTTCTGCTTAAAAAATAAAACAATATCGCACCATTAAAGACTAAAATCTTTTTATTTACAATAAAAAACTAAGCGGGTTCCTTCTTGTTGACATGACAATACCTGTTCCATATACTCCGGTTCAATATTCAATTCAGAGGTGATACTATGAAAATACTTATTGTGGGAAGCGGCGGGCGAGAACATGCACTTGCATGGAAGGCTGCAAAGTCTTCCGGTGTAGACAAGGTGTTTGTAGCTCCCGGTAATGCGGGAACTTTTCTTGAAAAAGGCCTGGAAAATGTTGATATCAAGGCTGATGACATTGATGCCCTCGTGGAATTTGCACAAAAAGAGGATGTTGCCCTCACCATTATCGGCCCGGAAGCGCCTCTTGTTGAAGGTGTTGTGGATGCATTCAAGAGTGCCGGATTAAAATGTTTTGGTCCTGAAAAGGAAGCCGCACAGCTTGAGGGTTCAAAGGTCTTTACTAAGGATTTTTTAAAAAAACATGGAATTCCGACTGCAGAATATAAAGTGTTTACAGAGTTTGAGCCTGCAAAGGAATATATTACGGCTCACGAACTTCCTGTTGTAATAAAGGCAGACGGTCTTGCCGCCGGAAAGGGCGTTATAATAGCTTCTACCCATGATGAAGCAGTAGATGCGGCAAAGGATATGCTTTCAGGCAGCTCTTTTGGTGACGCAGGTAAAAGAGTTATTGTAGAGGAATGTCTTAAGGGTGAAGAGGCGAGTTTTATAGTAATGGTTGACGGGAAAAATATTCTTCCCCTTGCATCATCACAGGATCACAAGGCTGTTTATGACGGTGATACCGGGCCTAATACCGGCGGAATGGGCGCATATTCCCCAGCCCCTGTTTTAACAGATGAAATATACGAGCGGGCAATGAAGGAAGTAATTATACCCACTGTAGAAGGCATGGCAGCTGACGGGATGCCCTATACGGGCTTTTTATATGCAGGCCTTATGGTGCTTTCCGACGGAACCCCGAGTGTTCTGGAGTATAACTGCCGCTTTGGCGATCCTGAAACCCAGCCTGTTCTTTTAAGATTAAAATCGGATTTTGTTGAGATGTGTATGGCTGCTGTTGAAGAGCGTCTTGACCAGGTAACCGCAGAATGGGATGAGCGTGCATCTCTGGGCGTTGTAATGGCTGCTGGCGGATATCCTGAAAAATATAATAAGGGCGATGTAATTTCCGGTCTTCCCGAGATTGAAAGTGATGATGTTAAGGTGTTTCATGCAGGAACTGCCATGAAAGGCGAAGATGTTGTGACATCAGGAGGCAGGGTGCTCTGCGCTACAGCCCTTGGGACAAGCGTAGGCGAAGCACAGAAAAAGGCCTATGAACTTGTTAAGAAAATCAAATGGAATGATGTTTACTACCGTAATGATATCGGCTACCGGGCGATAGAGAGAGAAAAATAAAACAGAGGTCGGAAGTCTGAGATCAGAAGTCAGAAAGCAAAACTGAACCGCTAAGGCGCAAAGAACGCGAAGTTTACAAAAATAAAACCATAAAACGTTTTTGTTTTCTTAATAATAAAAATGTTTTTCTTCGCGGCCTTTGCGTCTTTGCGGTTCAATCTTTAAGCAGTTAGTTTTTTCCTTGAGCCTTGTGCCCTGCGCCTTGAACCACTCTTTTTTTCGGCTGATTAAAATACCCGAGCTGAATATCCGGAAAATCCTTTTTTATCATCTCTGACATTTTTTTCATGCCCCTTGCAGGTGAATCTGTGAGGGGCATTTTATTCATGTAAAGCTCCGGATCTATATTGAGATTTTTAAAGTGAATAAAATTCAGGCCGGTTTTATTTATAAGTTCTCCCAAGGCTTCAATCTCATCCTGCTGATCCGTTATCCCGGGAAATACGAGATAGTTGATCATTGTATAAAGCCCCATATCCTTTGCTGTTTTTATTGATGTGAGCACATCTTCAAAACAGTATCCCCGTGGCCTGTAATAGGCATTGTAAAAATCTATTCTGGCGCTGTTCAGACTTATCCTTATAGAATCCAGTCCTGCTTCGGCAATCTCTTTAACCCGTTCGGGCCAGCTTCCGTTTGTGTTGAGGTTTACAGTTCCTCTGTCTGTCTGTCTTTTTATTTCACTTACACTGTCCCTTATAAGTTTGTATTCGGTTAAGGGTTCCCCTTCGCACCCCTGTCCGAAACTCACAATAGCGTCTTCTGCCTGCTCGAGGTGATTAACCGCCAGTGCGACTATCTCTTCCTTTTTAGGTGTAAATGAAATTCTAAAGTGCGATGATCTTTCGATATCATCTTCCTGAAGGCTGAGACAGCCAAGGCAGCTTGCATTGCAGCTTCTGCTGACCGGGAGCGGTGCTTCCCATCTTCCCCAGAAAAGGTTTTTTGCTGCAAAACAGTGGTTGTTGGCAGCACAGTCCATAAGGTGATTTATGAGAGGTGTATCAGCGCATTCCTTCTGGTATCTGTCTATTGCATCCGGCAGAAATGTATCATCATAATTTGCCGGGTCCCATTTGTAGTTATACTCTATCTCAAAACCAGTTACCTGGTACTCTTCATCCTTAAATCCTACAGCCGTATATCCCCACATGGGAAGAGTGTAATCCTTTTTGCTGTAGTCGACAGCCGGAAGGTGGCTTCTTACAAAACCGGGTTCAAGAAAGGCTGCAACAGCAAAGCACTTTTGAGTTTTTTTTCCTGTTTTTATCTCATTTACTATTTCGGCTTTGCCTGTATCAGGGTTGATCCCTATTGGTGCACACCCCGGAAAGTAAAAAAGTTTGCTGAATTCCGGTATGGGGATAAGGTCACTGTCTGATACCTCAGCAAGAGTGCGTCCGGAAAATCCGGCCATGCGGTACCATGGGTGATCATAGATATTGCCGCATTCATCGGCATAAAGCATATATGGAAGATTTTTAATATTCATAGCAGGTGTTTTTACTACCAGATTTCGGGCAAGTCAACGGGAGAAATTCCGGAAGTCAGAGATCAGAAGTCAGTGCGTCAGAAAAAAACATCTATTCATCTTCCTGTTTCCGATTTCTGATCTCTGTCTTCTGACTTCTGCTTTTTTCCTCTATTCTCTTTTCCAGTATTAAATGTTATATGAAAAAAGATTAATTTTAAGGAACAACAATATGTCTCCTCAGCATCTTAAAAATAATATGCCGGAAGTGAAGCCTTTCAGGCTGGTTAAGTTTTTTGCCATAACCAGTTTTATTGTGATTATTGTAATAAGCATTCCCTTTGCAGTTTATATTGCCCGAAAGGCCAAGACCGATCTTTTTGAAAACTACCAGTCTTATGTTCAGAACGCAGGCGGAAATATTGACCGCCAGATGTTTGTGAATTTTTTTGTGCCCATGGTGTCCGAGTACGGGGGAATCAGGCTTAAGCTTAAATCCCAGAGGGAGACTCTTGACAGGGTTATAAAAGATGCGGCGGAGAGTCTTAATCTTAAAATAGAACTCATGAACCTCTATGCCCCTGACCCGGATGAGGAATATATAATATACAGTACCGACCCGTCCCTGCTTCAGAAAAAGGCTGTGAAAACGCCTGAATATTACAAAGCCCTGGACGGCGAGATATCCACCGAATTTATTTCAACGGATAATAATTCCTGGTGGCTGGGGCTCGGTACAATAGGCGGGAAAAAAAAGGCGCGGGTATTTTTCCCGACAAAGGTTGCCTATTACGGTGAGATTTTAACTGCCGGTGTTGTTGAAATGGTATTTGATATGAGCGAGCAGTACAATGCTATATTGAAAAGGCAGTTCACAACCTTCGGCGTGTTTGCCCTTATAATGGTAATTTTATTTTTTACCATGCTTTTAATTGTAAGGAAGGCTGAAAGAATTATAGAAAGCAGGTCTATTGAGCAGCAGAAACTGGTTGAGCAGCTTAACCTTGCAGAAAGACTTGCTGCTTTAGGTGAGATGGTTGCCGGTGTTTCTCACGAAATTAAAAATCCGCTGGGTATAATTCAGAGCACTTCGGAACTTTTAAACAGCATGCCCAACTCGGATGAAACTCAGAAGAGGCTTTCGGCAGTTATAACCGAAGAGTCTATCCGGCTTAACAGGATTGTTACGGAATTTCTTGATTTTGCCAGACCACATGAGCTGAATGCCAACGAGTTTGATTTAAAGGAGCTTATAAACAAGAATATAGAATTTCTTAAACCTGAATTTGATAAAAAAGGGATTACTGTTGAATCTGCTCTGGGCAATCGAAAATATGTAATCGAGGCGGACCGGGATCTTCTTCACAGGGTCCTGATGAACCTTATAATAAATGCCATTCAGGCAACTCCTGAAAGCGGTAAAATAATTGTTGATGTTAAAGAGGAAAAGGGCATTTATAATATAAGGATCAGCGATACCGGAACCGGTATCAGCGAAGAGAATATTACAAAGATTTTTAACCCGTTTTTTACAACCAAAGAAAAGGGAAGCGGATTGGGCCTGCCCATAGTAAGAAAGATAATTGAAGGCCATGGCGGAGCAATAGATATTGAAAGCAGCAAGGAAGGAACCTCCGTTACTTTAAAGCTGTACAGAAGGTTAAGAGTTTAAAAAAGGAATGAGGTATTATTTATGGATACTGTTCTTGTTGTAGATGATGAAAAAAATTATCTAGTAGTTCTTGAAGCGCTTCTTGCGCCCGAAGGGTATGAGGTGATAACAGCAGATAATCCTGAAAAGGCCCTTCAGCTGATAAAGGAATCGGATCTGGATCTGGTTATTACAGATATGAAGATGCCCGGCATCAGCGGGCTGACCATCCTTGAAGAGGCAAAGAAGATTAACCCGGATATCCCTATTATCATCATGACTGCTTTCGGGTCGATTGAAATGGCCGTTGAGGCAATGAAACGGCATGCCTATGATTACGTAGAAAAGCCATTTAAAAATGAAGCGCTTAAGCTTACCGTTAAAAAGGCCCTTCAGAACTACCGGCTTGTAAAGGAAAACAGGCTTTTAAGCGAGGCCCTTTCGGACAGATACAGGTTTGGAAATATAATAGGTAAAAGCAGACCTATGCAGGAAATCTATGACCTCATAAGCAAGGTGTCCCAGTCCAAAACATCGGTAATGATCAGCGGCGAGTCAGGAACCGGAAAGGAGCTGATTGCCAATGCAATTCATTACAACAGCCCCAGGAAAGACAGGCCTTTTATTTCTATCAACTGCGGGGCGCTCACGGAAACACTGCTTGAAAGCGAGCTTTTTGGGCATGAGAAGGGGGCTTTTACAGGTGCAGTTGCACTTAAAAAAGGACGTTTTGAACTTGCGGACAGGGGTACCCTGTTTCTGGACGAAGTAGGGGAGATGTCACCGACTCTTCAGGTGAAACTGTTAAGAGTGCTTCAGGAGATGGAGTTTGAAAGGGTTGGCGGAACAAAAACTATTGATGTTGATGTGAGGATACTGTCCGCTTCAAACAGGGATATAAAAGACGATGTGTCAAAGGGGCTTTTTCGTGAAGACCTTTACTACAGGCTGAATGTAATACATATTGAGGTCCCTCCTTTAAGAGAACGTGGTGAAGATATAAGGCTGCTTGTTGAGCATTTTGTGAATAAATACCGGATGGATGAAAACGGTGAAAAGCCGGACCTGAGCTCTGAAGCCTGGAAAATAATGTTCAACCACAGCTGGCCCGGCAATATAAGAGAGCTTGAAAATGTTATTGAACGCGCGGTGGTGCTCAGCAGCGGGGGAAATATTACGCCGGATGATCTGCCCGGATATCTTCTTGAGGGGGATGTTGAAATAGATATAGATAAATTTATTCCTACCGGGGCACCTCTGCATAAGACCCTCGAACATATTGAAGAGCAGGTGATAAGACGTGCTTTGAAAAGCTGCAATAATGTTCAGGCCCATGCTGCTGAAATGATAGGTATTACAAAAAGTCTTTTTCAGCATAAAATGAAAAAGTACAATATTTCAATTTAGGGGTTCAATATTTTTTACCCTGAAAAGATTAGTTAAAACAGATGGATATCAGTGTTAGCATGAAAGTGGCGGTTTATCGGGTACAAAATATTGTACTCTGATGGTGTCGATTGTTTTATCCTTCGGACGTGTTGCCTCTAAAAAATCAGTTAAAACAGGTAGATAAAAATAAAGTGCAGTGAGATAACTTTTTGGCAAGGTTGTTGCTATATATTAGAAGTACAACAAAAAGCTTTTTCAAGCTTTTTCCTCCTAGAAGGAAGCCAGCCTATTCCCCGGGCTGGCTTTCCTGTTTTATAGCCCCTAATATCCAAGCTTTTTTAACGCCTTTGTATCTTTGCTCCAGTTTTTATCGACCTTTGCCTGCAGTTCCAGGAAGATATGTGTGCCGTAGATTTTTTCGAGTTCTTTTCTGGCTGCCTCACCAATCTTTTTAATCATGGCTCCGCCTTTACCGATTATTATTCCCTTTTGCGAGTCGGTTTCAACATGGATTCTTGCATGTATGGAAAGTAGTTTTTTTGCCGGGTTATCCCGGATGGATGAAACTGTTACAGCAGAAGAATAGGGGATTTCGCGCTTTGTGCTCATGAAGATTTTTTCTCTTATTATTTCCCCTATCAAAAACTCATCCGGCTGATCGGTTGTCATATCCTTTGGAAAATATTCCGGGCCCGGGGTGAGATGTTTTTTCAGTTCGGATATGAGCATGTCAACACCGTCTCCATTAAGGGCAGAAACAGGGATGATTGATTCAAAGGAATAATTTTCGGAATAATGCTGAATTACAGGCAGAATTTTTTCTGGTACTACCCTGTCAATTTTATTGATGACGAGTATTTCAGGGATTTTTCTTTTTTCCTGCTGTTTTAAAATTGCTTCAGCATCTTCATCAAAGGGATATGTTACATCTATTACAAACAGGAGAACATCAACCTCGGAGACGGTTTCCATTGCGGATGAAACCATGCTCTGATGCAGCATTGTTTTAGTTTTGTGTATACCGGGAGTGTCCATAAAGGCGATCTGGAAGTTATCTCCATGATATACGCCCAGAATACGGTTTCTGGTTGTCTGTGGTTTGGGGCTTACAATTGCAAGTTTTTCACCCAGCATATTATTGAGTAAGGTTGATTTGCCCACATTGGGAGCACCTACGATTGCTGCAAAGCCCGATTTGAATGTATCAGTCATTTTATTAGATCTACCTCGATTTTACCGGATGGAATATTGTCGTCCGGTTTTACATATTGTATTTTTGTACTGCTTAATTTTTCAAGCTGTTTTATTCCTGTATTTTTATGGCCTCTTAAAAGAGGTATTTCCTTTTGGGACATTCGTATTCCGATTGCGGCGGCCGTACCTGGTTCAGGCAGAAGCGGTATAATGCTATTTAAATAGATATCTGATCTGACCAGAAAACCGAATGCATTGTGCCATGGACCTGCCAAAATTTCTCCGTCTTCAAGAAGCGACGGGGTAGACATAAGGCCTATTCTTATAACATTAATGCCGTTTTCCTCAAGGCGCATGCATGCTGACGAGCATCTTTCAACTGCGTCAACAAGAGTGAGCGGAGTATATTTACCTGCCTCGTATAATTTAGCCAGGCCTGTGCCCTTTATTACAATAGCCGGGTAAAGCCTTGCAATATCAGGTTCAAGCTTTATTACCTGTTCTATTGTACTGCTGAATATCTCCCCGGTATCTCCCGGAAGGCCCGGCATGAGCTGAACGCCTGCTGTAAATCCGTAATTTTTTAAAAGGGATACAGCCGTTACCGTGTCTTCTGCTGTATGACCTCTTCCTGATTTTCTTAATACGTTGTTGTCCATCGACTGAACGCCGAGCTCAACTGTTTTTACTCCATAGGATTTTATAAGGTCGATGCGCTCTTCATCTATTTCATCGGGTCTTGTTGAAACCCTGATAGAGTCGATGGATTTATCTTTTATGCATCCTGATACTGCCCCAAGCAGCTCTTTCATGTGCTCTGTATCAAGGCTTGTAAATGTCCCCCCGAAAAAGGCCACTTCTCTGTATAGTGCAGTTTCGTACTTTGGGGATTCCTTCGCCTGGTTTATTAAAAAAGCAACATCCTCCGCCCTTACCATGCTTTCTGTGCGGCCGGTAATTTTATCCTGTTTACAGTATATGCACTTATGGGGGCAGCCCAGGTAGGGTATGAATACCGGGATTATCAGGTGTTTTCTTTTTGATTCTGCAGACAATAAAATGCTTCCCTGGCGGCTTTCTGTTCCGCCTCTTTTTTACTTCTTCCGATTCCTTCCGCCATTAGTTCTTCGCCGACCTTTACTGCTGCTTTAAATGTCTTATTGTGGGGCTGGCCGTCTTCATCTATCAGAAGGTATTCGGGCAGGATTTTAAGATGGTTTTGTGTATGTTCCTGAAGAAGGCTTTTATAATCGTAATTGCTCTTCTTTGATTTAATATTGTTTATCTGAACTGAAAACAAGTCTCTTATAATTTCCAGTGCCTTTTCAAATCCCGCATCAAGGTAGAGTGCGCCGAGAACTGATTCCATTGTGTTTGCAAGGATCGATGGCTTTTCCCGGCCGTTTGTCATTTCTTCTCCTTTTCCGAGAAGAATATATTCGCCAAGTTCCAGTTCTCTGGCAACCTTGCACAGGCCGTTTTCATTTACTATGGATGCCCTGTATTTGGAGAGGTCACCCTCTTTTAAGTCAGTAAATTTATCCATAAGTATATGGCTTATAGCAAGGTCAAGCACAGCATCGCCAAGGAATTCAAGGCGTTCATTGTCAGAAAGTTTAAGGTCCCTGTTTTCATTTACATAGGAGGAGTGCCTTAATGCCTCTTCAATGGCCTCGGTCCTGGTAAAACGGTAATTAAGTTTTTTGCAGAGTTCTTCTATATTTTTCATAGCCGGGATATTAACTGATAGCATAACGGATATCAAGTTTTGAAATGCTGCATTGCCTGAAATACTTTGCTTTTTGTTTTTCGGCATGATAAATTTTTTTCTTTGTTTAATCGATGAGGCAATCATTTTAGTTAATATTAATTACTAACGGATATGATTATGAACGCAAATGTAACCGGAAAAAAAGTCATTCTTCAGAAAAAAGAAATTGAATTCAGCCTGAAACGAATTGCTGCCGAGATTATCGAAAACAATATTAATAACGCCCGGAATGTTGTGCTCATAGGTATTCGTACAGGCGGGGCCTACCTGGCTAAAAGGCTGCAGACCATGCTGGAGGACCTGGCCGGGCATAAATTTTTAACAGGCATTCTTGATATCTCTCTGTACAGGGATGACTGGACAAGGATAGGGCCGGCTCCAAGAATTGGTAAAACCGAAATAAATTTTTCTATTGATGACAAGCAGATAATCCTTATCGATGATGTTCTGTTTACCGGCAGAACAATAAGAGCTGCTATGGATGCCCTTATGGATCTCGGGCGCCCTAAAAGGATAGAGCTTGTAGCTCTTGTTGACAGGGGAAACAAATACAGAGAACTGCCTATTCAGGCCAACTACCTTGGCGGTGTATGGAAGATTGCGCCTGATGAAACTATCAATGTCTACCTTGAAGAGGGCGGCTGCGAGGATCATGTAGCAATTGAAGCAAATGGAAGCGCTGCCTGATGATATTTGAGATTGGAGTAAAGAGCCGGTCAAGATCGGAGATGATCGATATAACATCACCTGTTCAGAGGGTGCTCTCCGAATCCGGTGTTAAGAGCGGCCTATGCATGGTCTATGTGCCTCATACAACTGCCGGTGTAACCATAAATGAAGGCGCTGATCCGTCGGTATGTGATGATATTATCGGCAAGTTGGACAGGCTTATCCCGAAAGATGAAGGCTACAGGCATATGGAAGGAAATTCCGACAGCCATATAAAGGCGTCTTTAATGGGAAGTTCGGTGTCTGTAATAATTGACAGCAGCAGGCTTGTTCTCGGCACATGGCAGAAGATTTTCTTCTGTGATTTTGACGGGCCCAGATCAAGGACCGTCTATATAAAAATCCTTCCTGATTCTTAAAGATAACTGCTGATCATCTCTTTTATATTTTTTTTATCTGCCTCGGATAATTCTACCAGGCATACACCCAGTCCGTATACATCCGGTTTTTCGCCTCCCTCAATACCGTACATATCGGACCATATTACCTTGCCTTTTAATCCAAGTGCCTGATGTTCCGGAGGATTCAGGGAAATATCAAACACCCTGTTTAAGGGAAGGGGCTTTGCACATCGAATGAAAAGGCCTTCTGCCGAAATGTTTCTGGACTCACCTTCCATCTTTTCATTTTCCCAGAATATTGCAACAGGCCAGCTGACTTCTATGCGCGGCTCTTTACGGAGCTCTATTTCTTTATCCAATTGAATTCCTCCTGTTTTTAGAGGTAAGTCATTAAATGTTAGATAATTCAATATATAGTTTGCTGATGCGATCTATTCTACAATATTTTGTTAATAATTATATAAAAAAACACAGTTTCCTGTTGACAAATAATACTGTTCAAAATAGGATTCCGTTCAAAAATGAACATGCCATTATTTTTCTTAAAAGAGGGGAGAAAACAGGCATGAAGCACACCGAAAAAACATTTCAGATACTTGATGCCCTGGACCGGGAAGAGATATCCACCCAGAGACAACTGGCGGATAACTCCGGGATTAGTCTGGGTCAGGTGAACTATATATTGAAAAGCCTTTTAGAGAAAGGCCTGGTTAAAATAAGTAATTTTAAAAATAATCCACATAAAATAGGTTACACATATTTTTTAACCCCCAAAGGACTGGAAGAAAAATCAAAACTGGCAGTTAAGTTTGTATTAAGAAAATTAAAGGAATATGAGTTTTTAAGGGATAGATTAACCGAAAAACTTACAGATATAGAAAAAGAAGGTTTTATAAGGTTTATTTTCATAGGGCCTGATACAGTCAAAGATTTTATAGTAAATATAATAAAAGAAAACAAAATCAGCCTGGTTTTAGTTGATCATCTTGAGGATTCAACCTTGGCCGGCAGTGTAAATAAAGATTCATTTGATATAGCCCTGCTTTTTGATGAAGGCCATAATGTATATGAGAGCATAAAGCAGGATCTTGATTTAACAGATAACAGGCTGATAAGCCTGTGGTAGGCAGACTCTGAAAATGAGTAAATAGAAAAGAGAAATCAGGGCGTAATCATTTTATTTTAAATAATTACTGTTTGCCATATTCTCTATTCTTTTTTCTCTTTACTTGTTTTTTTGTAACTCAAAGGCCGGAGGTGTGTCCGGGATCAGGTATCCAGTATAAAAATATCTCCCAAATGAATATATAATCATGCCTGTAAGCATTAGGAAAACCAGATTGACTTTTATCTACTTTGAAATTATTATGGTCATAATTAATTTATCTAAGGGCCAATAATGGATGATCTTCAAAAGATAATGCCTGTGACTGATGTCAAAAGGAATTTTCTAAACATTATTAAAGAAATGACAGAGGAGGATTCAACTGTCACTGTAACAAAAAATGGTGTGGCTGTTGGGGTAATGATAACTCCCGATCGTTATTTAGGTTTGCTGGAGACAATAGAAATACTTTCTGATAATGATATTATCCGTTCACTTGATTCTTCTGAAAAAGATTTTTTAGAAAAAAGAACCTGCTCCCACAAGGATGTATGGGACGAGTAACATCCACTAAGTTCAGGCTGATTTACTCTGAAACATCCAGGAAACTTATTCGAAAGCTGCATCCTCAGTTAAAGCCAACAATAAAGTCCAAAATAGAACAGATAAGAGAAAATCCATTTATCGGGAAACCTCTTCAAAATGAACTCTCCGGGTATTACTCTTTTCGCGTAAAGCGTTTTAGAATTGTCTACAAAATAAAAAGTAACGAAAATTTAATCCAGATACATTATGTTGGCCATCGCAGAGATGTTTATGAACTTTTAAGTGAGCAGCTGAGGAAAAAGCAATAATTTAAATTGTAAACGTTAAAAAAGCAGAAAATATTTAAATTTTTGAACTATTAAACTTTTAAATCACTTAGCACCTTGGCGGTGCAATCTTTTGCTTTATTAATGCAGATAAACCTATTACTCCAAATTGCTATGCTAAAATTAAAAACCATTAAAAAATTAATGCTGATACTTCCGGCACTTTTCATTTTTGCCTGCCAGAATTCCGATAATATAATCCCCGATTACAATATCTCTTGCTATACAGCTACCTATGGTGAAGGTATCTATAAGAGTGAAAACGGCGGTAAAAGCTGGTATCCCATGAAGATGGATCAGGATGATATACATCTTTATTTCAAGCGACTGTTTTTAAGCCCTGATAAAAATGCTCTTTATGTGGCAACAACAGGCGCAGGGCTTTTTACCATTGATCTTGAAAAGGAAATTCTTAAAGGGATTTATCAGTTTAAAGGGCAGAATATAAGAACTGTCGCAGCAACAGACTTGCTGGAAGAAGGAAAACAGGACGTTCTGGTTGGAATGTTTGAGGAAGGTATAGCCAGATCAGGCTCAGATGAAAACAGTTTTTTGAATAACGGGCTTGTTTACAGAGATGTTAATGCCATAATTTCAAGTGATAAAGAAATTTTTGCAGGTACAGTTCAGGATATTTTTAAATGGGATAATAAAAACAAGTCATGGGTTTCATCCTCAGAAGGCATAAAAAATAAAAACATTATCTCAATGGCCTCTACCCTCAAAGGAGATATCCTGCTTGCAGGTGCAGGCGGTTACTATAATAAAAAAGGAATGTTCGAATCTGTACCGTGTCTATACATGAGTAAAGATTACGGTAAAACATGGGAAAAGTCAGATGACGGACTGCCTGATGGAACCCTTGTTTATACAATAGCTGTTAATAGTGCAAAGTCCGAAAGAATCTATCTGGGAACATCCGATGGTGTTTATATGTCAGATGACAGCGGGGATGACTGGTCTAAAACAGATGACGGGCTGCCGGATGACTTTAGAGTATTTGATATAAAAATAAAGCATATGCCTGATGATAATGATGCTGTGTTTATTGCAGGTTCAAAAGGCGTTTTTATGACAGTGGATACAAAAAAACAGGTATGGGTATCAAAAAATTATGGTTTACCTAAAACAAACCTAACAGGAATCGTACTTAAATAAGGGGGTGTAATGGAATTTAAAACACAAATTCTGGAGAAAGTCCAAAATAACAAAGAAATCATAGGGGTGGTCGGCTTGGGTTATGTTGGACTTCCGCTGGCGGTAAGTTTTGCAGAGGTAGGAGTTCATGTAATCGGCTTTGATAAAAGCAGTGAAAAAGCTGATATGGTCAATAAAGGTACAAATTATATTGATGATATCAGGGATGCAGTGCTCAGAGAAGTTGTTGTGGATAAGCTTACTCTGGAAGCAACAACAGACTTTACCCGCATTAAAGAATGTGATGCCGTTATTATTGCTGTCCCTACACCTCTTGACAGATTTAAAAAACCCGATATGTCCTATATTGAGTCAGCCTGTGTGGATATTGGAAAAAATATAAAGGCCGGAACATTTATAAGCCTTGAGTCTACCACTTACCCAACAACAACCGAAGATCTTATGCTGCCGATCATAGAAAAAGAGAGCGGCCTTAAGGAAGGTAAAGATTTCTGGCTGGCCTATTCTCCGGAACGTGTTGATCCGGGAAATAAAAATTTCCATACAAGGAATACCCCTAAGGTGCTGGGTGCAATGAGTCAGGATGGTCTTGAGATTGGACAGGCTGTGTATTCAAAGGCGATAGATAATATTCATACAGTCAGTTCCCCTAGAATAGCAGAAATGGTAAAGATACTTGAAAATACCTACAGGCTTATAAATATCAGCCTTGTGAATGAATTAGCTCTACTTTCAGGAAAAATGGATATTAATATCTGGGAAGTTATAGATGCAGCAAAAACCAAACCATTTGGATTTCAGGCGTTTTATCCAGGCCCCGGTATTGGCGGCCACTGTATTCCGCTCGACCCCTTTTACCTTGAGCATATAGCTAAAAAGTACAATTTTGATTTAAGTATGATTCACGCAGCCGGACACATTAATATGCGTATGCCTCATTATATGTACATAAAAATTGCAACGGCACTGAACAGGCATAAAAAAGCAGTGAACGGAAGCAAGATTTTATTTCTTGGAGTTTCCTATAAACCAGATATTAACGATGCCAGGGAATCTCCGGCACTGGAGATTATGGACATAACGAGACACAAAGGCGGAGATGTTCAATATCATGATCCATATATTCCAACCATAAGAATATCTGAAGGTTTATCTCTGAATTCCGTTGAGTTGTCTGCTGAAACTTTATCGGATGCGGATGTGGTAGTGTTAACAACAAATCATTCTGCGTTTGATGTAGATTTTATTCAAAAACATGCGAAGATGATTGTTGATATGAGGAATATGGTTAAGGATGCAAAAGAAACTGTTTATAAATTGTAGCTAAAAAGTAAAAGTATGAAACTAGAAATAACAGATAAATTGAGCGCCTATTTCACTGGACATCCTGAAGTAGCTGCTGTTTATCTTTTTGGATCTTATGCAAAAGGAAAAAATAAAAAATATTCTGATGTTGATTTAGGTATTTTACTGAAACCTGAGTCTGCATGTCATGAACAAAAACTGCATAAATTATTTCTGGTAGAGCTGGCAGGATTTTTAAGAAAAGATATCCACCTTGTTTTTATGAATAACGCAGGTGAAGGCATACTGTTACAGATATTCAAATATGGAAAATGTATTGTAAATAATAATCCTGAAATGCTGACCAGATTTAAAATGATACGTCAGTCAATGATTGCTGACTTTGCATACTATAAAAACATGATGCAGAAGAGTTTTATAAAAAATATTCATGAGAGGAATCAATGATTGATAAAAATGTAATTCTTGATAAAGCCTCCGGAATTGAGCGTCATCTTAAAAGAATTGAAAACAAAAGAAGCATTTCACTTGATGAATTTATTAACAATATAGATGTGCAGGATATACTGCTTTTCAACCTTCAGGTTGCTATACAAAATTGTATAGACATGGCGTCACACATAATAAGTGATGAAAATATGGGGGTTGCGGGAAGCACAAGTGAAATTTTCTATCTGCTCCAGGAAAATGATTACATAAATGCCGAGCTCACAGAAAAGATTATAGGTGCTGTGGGACTTAGAAACCTTTTAGTGCACGAATATGGCCACCTTGATTTGAAAAAGGTATACGATATTATACAAAATGATGTAAATTATCTCAGAAATTTTGTTGTAACTGTTTTAAAGAAATGCGGGCTTGAGTAAAAGTTTGAACCGCGAAGCCGCAAAGAACGCGAAGAAAAACATTATTAGAATATTAGCGTAAATATTTCCAGAATCCACTTTATAATAAAATTGTATAGATGTAGCCCCTCATAGGGTTTGAGTCTTTATTGATTTTCGTCTTTCTTGGAAAATCAATAAAATAAAAACCCCATAGCGAACTTCGCGCCTTAGCGGTTAAGAAAAATTAAATGGATATCGAAGCCACAGCATCCAAAATCGTCAACTCATCAATAAAAGTGCACAAAGCTTTAGGCCCAGGTCTTCTGGAATCTGTATATCAAAAGTGTCTCGCCTATGAACTAGAGAACGACGGTTTAACGGTCAAATGTGAAGTTCCTGTGCCTGTTAAATATATTGATATAAGCGTTGATACAGGATTTCGAGCGGACATGATTGTGAATGACTCAATTATTATCGAAAATAAAACAGTAGATGAGATCCACCCAATACATGAAGCGCAGTTACTGACATATCTAAAAGTTACCAATATTCAGTTAGGGTTTCTATTAAACTGGAATGTGACTTTGATGAAGAATGGGATAAAACGGATGGTGAACAACTACAAGCAAAAAAGCTGAACCGCGAAGTCGCAAAGCACGCGAAGAAAAAACAATTTTTTATGAATCGTAACGATCGATTCGTAAAAAGGTATTCGGCCTGCGGCGGCAACTGCCCGAGTTTGCATCCCGATTTATCGGGGTAGGCTTAAGTCTTTATTGATTTTTGTCTTTCTTGGAAAATTAATAAAATTAAACTTATTAGCGAACTTAGCGTCTTAGCGGTTCAATAGTCTTAACACCGAAGTAACAAAGAAAGCGAAGAAAAACATTATTAGAATGTTACCGTAAATATTTCCGAAATCAACTTGATAGTTAAATTTCATAGATGTAGTTGCCCATAGGGCTTAAGTCTTTATTGATTTTCGTCTTTCTTGGAAAATCAATAAAAAAACTTCTTAGCGCACTTCGCGCCTTAGCGGTTCAATAGCTTTAACTGAGAAGTAACAAAGAACGCGAAGAAAACAACTATTATTAAAGCTCGAAATACAAGTCATATATCCAACAGCCCAAAGGGCTTGAATCTTTACTTATTCTTTTCTTTCTTCAAGAATAAGTGAAAAAATAAAAACCCCTTAGCGAACTTAGCGACTTAGCGGTTCATTTTTAAGAGGATTTCCCATGTCCCAAACACAAAATCCCAATTTACCACCAGAAGATTGCTACGACGATGACGAGATAAACCTCATCGACTTGATCTATCCGATTTTTAAAAGACGAAAATTCCTAATCATATTTTGTTTTGTAATTACTTTTTTTGTGGGGATTATCAGTGTTTTTTCAGAAAAGATATATGAAGCCAGGGCGGTTATTCTTCCTGAGACAAGTGATGAAGGTGGTGATATCGGGGTAAAAGCAGCTTTTCTGGAGCAATTTGGTGTGGCAGGTTTAGGAGGATCAAACTCAACCCCTTCTGCTGTATTCGGAGCAGTGCTTAAAAGCAATGAGTTGGCGTGGGATGTTTTAAATCGTTATGATTATTACAATATTATGGGAGTTAGTAATTATAATCAGAAAAACAATATGGCTAAAGCGTTTGCAGAAAAAGTGAATGTTTCAGAGTCAAAAAAAGATCCGTCCATTTCAGTTTCTCTTCAATATGATGATCCCATGATTGTGTCGGATATTGCTAATGCCTATGTAAAAGCACTTGATAAATATAATCTCGAAAATTCCTATACATCAACAAGTCGCCTGAGAGAATATATAGAGAATCGATTAAGTGTTGCGGAGGAAGAACTTGATAGTGCACATAAAGAGCTCCGTGAATTCCAGGAAAAAAATAAGGCTGTATCCATAAGCAAGCAGACCGAAGCCACACTTGAGTTGCTCGCTGAGATGGAAAGCCAGAAGGTCGCTTTAGAGGTTGAAAAAGCTGCTAAAGAAAAATCCTATGGTGAGCCAGCCAGGGAGATTGAGCAATTGGAAGCTCAGATAGAAGCTATCAATAAAAATATTGATCGTTTGACAAACTCTGAAAATGCGAGTGTGCCGATTGAGGTTGAAAACGGTAATGTCGAATTTTATATTCCTCTTACTCGAATACCAGCCCTTAATTATGATGAGAGTAAACTTCTTCTCAGGGTAAAAGCAAAAACAGGTGTTATAACAATGCTGACAACTCAGCTTGAACAGACAAAGCTTGATGAAGCAAAAGATATGCCAACTATAAATACCCTGGAAATAGCTGAACCACCGCAAAATGCAGTAAAACCCAAAAAAATATTAAATGTGATTCTCGGTTTTTTTGCGAGTCTATTCTTGGGAATCTTTATTATTTTTATTGGTGAAGTAAGTCAAAAGATGGAAAAAAATGCCGAGTCAGGGCAAAAGTGGCTTGAGATAAAAAAGGATTTTCTACAGTTTATACCATTTAATAGGACACATAAATAAATGAAGAGAAAAATGTTTACTACAACAATGGCAAATCAACCTTTACGAGGCTAGGAAAATATAATTTGACTATGGAATCGAAAATTATTGATTTACCTAAATTTGAGGACCCAAGGGGCAACCTTTCTTTTTTTGAAGAACTCAATCACATACCTTTTAAGATAAAACGTTCCTATTGGATTTATGATGTGCCAGGAGGGCAGGTGAGGGGGGGGCATGCATTTAGAGAACAGCGTGAATTTATTATCGCGCTTTCCGGTAGCTTTGATGTCATGATTGATGATGGGACTCGTAAAAAACTATATTCTTTGAATCGCTCATATTATGGTCTTTATATTCCTTGTGGTTTGTGGCGACAAATGGAAAACTTTTCGACCAACTCTCTTGCTTTAGTTTTAAGCTCAACAGAATTTGACGAAAGCGATTATATTCGAGATTATCAAACTTATAAGGAGTACAGGGTAGCTATATGAATAATAGTGTTTATGATTGTGTCATTTTACCTTTAAACAAGATACATAATCGCGCCGGTAATATTACGATCGTTGAAGGCCAAAAAAACATTCCTTTTGATGTTCGCCGTATTTATTATCTATATGATATCCCTGGCGGAGAGAGCAGAGGTGGACATGCTCATAAAGAGCTTTATCAGCTTATTGTTGCAGCTAGTGGATCATTTGATGTATTACTTGATGACAGTCGAAATAAAAAAATTGTTACGTTAAACAGACCTGATTACGGTTTGATGGTTGTTCCGAGAATTTGGCGAGAATTATTCGAGTTTTCTTCTGGTGCTATTTGTTTAGTGTTGGCTTCTCAAAAGTATGATAAAGATGATTATATTCGAAACTATGATAATTTTATAAATATAAAAACAAATAGATAAATATATTTGATAGAGTTGTTACTCATGAAAGATAATTATTTGAAGTATGATAATGTCATTATCGGAAAAAATGTTGTTATTGGTTATGGCGCAATTATCTATCCGAATGTGGAAATTGGCGATCATACAGTTATTGGACCCTATTGCACGATAGGAGAGCCAACAGGCTCTTTTTATAATGAAGATTCTGCCAACATTGAACAACACAAATTTAAAAAGACATTCATTGGTTCTGGTTCTGTTATTAGATCCCATACAGTTATTTATGAGGATGTTATAATTGGTGATGAGTTACAATCAGGGCATAGCGTAACACTGAGAGAAAAAACCAGGATCGGAGATAGGTGTAGTATAGGCACTCGTACAGATATACAAGACCATGTTAAATTAGGGGATTATGTCAGAGTGCATTCAAATGTTTTTATGGGCCAATATTCAGAGGTTGGGAATTATGTGTGGATCTATCCATTTGTTGCATTAACAAATGACAAACATCCTCCAGTATACCATCCAAATGGTGTAAAAATTAAAGAATTTGCAGTTATTGCAACATCTGCTGTGTTGTTGCCTGGAGTTGTCATTGGGAAGAACGCAGTCGTGGGAGCGCATTCAGTAGTAACTAAAAATGTAGATGACGAAATGCTTGTCTTGGGAAATCCTGCTGAAGTCAGATGCAATGTCAGAGATGTTAAAGATGAGAATGGAAAGCCGATATATCCTTGGAAGGATTACATAAAAGAACAAAGAGGATATCCATGGCAAACAGAAGATTAATGCTGGTAGGTTGAAATTGAGTGGTTTTATTAACGTAGTGTTTTCGCTTTCGAGGAACATTTGATGAATAAAGTACCTTTTTTGGATTTGAGAGCATGTTATCTCGAATTAAAGAAAGAAATAGATGCAGCCTACCAACGTGTAATGGATTCAGGTTGGTATATTTGGGGAAAAGAGGTTGAGTCATTTGAATCTGAATTCGCTGAATATTGTAATGTTAAACATTGTATTGGTGTAGGAAACGGTTTGGATGCGCTTCATTTAATTCTTAGAGCATTGGATATTGGTGAAGGAGATGAAGTTATTGTTCCGGCTAATACCTTCATTGCTACATGGCTCGCCGTTTCTTATGCCGGGGCAACCCCTGTGCCTGTCGAGCCTGATGAGCGTACATATAATATTGATCCATCACGAATTGAAGAGGCTATCACGCCTCGAACCAAGGCTTTAATTCCTGTTCATCTTTATGGACAGTCTGCAGATCTTGATCCGATAATTGAAATTGCAAAACGATATAATCTAAAAGTGATAGAGGATGCAGCGCAGGCACATGGTGCCAGATATAAGGGGAAACGTACCGGTGGGTTGGGAGACGCTGCGGGCTTTAGTTTCTATCCTGGAAAAAATCTTGGGGCTTTTGGAGATGGTGGCGCGGTTACTACTAATGACAAAGTGCTAGCTGAAAAAATCAGGGTTTTAAGTAACTATGGGGCTTCTATAAAATATAAACATGATATGAAGGGCTTTAATACTCGTCTTGATGAGTTGCAGGCTGCCTTTTTGAGAGTAAAGTTGAGAAAACTCGATAAATGGAATGAACGGCGAAAAGAAATTGCATACATGTATTTTAAAGAGTTAGTAAATATTGGAGAGTTAATCTTGCCATATGTTCCCATTTGGACTGAGCCTGTTTGGCATTTATTTGTTGTTCGTGCTGAAAAGCGTGAAAAAATACAAAGTTATCTTAATGAAAAAGGAATTCAAACCCTGATTCATTACCCCATACCTCCTCATTTACAGCGTGCTTATATTGACTTGGCTCATTATAATCTGCCTATTTCAGCACAATTACATAAGGAGGTTTTAAGTCTGCCAATTGGACCAACTATGTCTAGGTCTGAAACTAATCACGTTATTTCTTCCTTAAAGTATGAATAGAAAATAATAGCTACATAAGTAGTTTATGAAATAATTGAAGAAGAACTAAGTCTACTTTTAAAAATGCATAATTAAAAAAGGTTTTATATGAAAGCTCTGATCCTGAATTCGGGTATTGGGAAAAGGATGGAATATCTCACTAAAGATAAACCAAAATGCTTGGTCAATCTGTATGATAAAGAGACTATTTTGTCTCGTCAGTTACGTATACTTGAAAAATACAAAATTCAAGATGTTGTAATAACTACAGGGCCATATCAGGATATACTAATAAATTATATAGATGAAAATTTTCCTAATTTAAAGGTAGAATTCGTTTTTAATCCAAATTTTGACTCAACCAATTATATATACTCCATTTTCTTGGCTAAAGAAAAGTTATATGATGATATATTGCTTCTCCATGGGGATATGGTTTTCGATGAGAACGTTTTATCAGAAATTCTTAATAATCCTGAACAAAACCTTGTTTTAGTGGATAAGAGTTCTGATGTCCCTGAAAAAGATTTTAAAGGAAAAATAAAAAATGAAATAGTGATTGAGATTGGCGTAAATGTTTTTGGAAAAGATTGTTACACGTTAATGCCTGTTTATAAAATATCAAAACCTAAATTTACTGTCTGGCTCAATGAGATAGAAAAGTTTGTTAAAAAGAAGGAATTATCAGTTTATGCAGAAAATGCTTTTAACCAAGTTTTTGATAAAATAGAGTTAAAACCTTGTTACTATTCAAATATACTTTGTATGGAAGTCGATACTCCAGAAGATTTGGCGATTGTGAAAAAGAAATTATGCCAGTGAGTAAATTTTCTTTAAAAAAATCATATATTTAATTAAAAGGCACTGAAATGAAAAGAGTTTATGTAGCATTGAGCGCAGATTTAATACACCCAGGTCATCTGAATATTATTAAGACTGCTGCAGGTTACGGTCATGTTACAGTAGGAGTTTTAACAGACAGGGCAATTGCAAGTTATAAACGTTTACCCTATATGAATTTTGAGCAGCGAAAACAGATTGTCGAAAATCTTAAAGGTGTAGATCAAGTAGTGTCACAGGAGACTTTGGATTATATTCCAAACCTCAAAATGTTAAAACCGGATTATGTAGTGCATGGCGATGATTGGAAGGAAGGTGTGCAACGTGAGACTAGGCAACGTGTGATAGGTATATTATCGGAGTGGGGTGGAAAGTTAATCGAACCGTCATATACTGAAGGTATTTCATCAACCCAGATAAAAAAAGCCTTACTGGAGGTTGGGACAACGCCGGACATAAGAAGAGAGAGGCTTAGGCGCTTACTTAATGCTAAGAGTATTGTACGAGTAATGGAAGCACACAGCGGTTTGAGTGGCCTTATTGTTGAAAATTGTAGAGTTCTTAACGCAAAGGGTGAAAAAGAATTTGATGCTATGTGGCTTAGCAGCCTTACTGATTCAACATGTAAAGGGAAGCCAGATATAGAATGTGTAGATCTAACTTCCCGCTTGCATACAGTGAATGATATTTTGGAGGTCACAACTAAACCAATAATATACGATGGAGATAGTGGTGGTCTTCCTGAGCATTTTGTTTATACTGTGCGTACTTTAGAACGTCTTGGAATATCCGCTATAATTATTGAAGATAAGACCGGACTCAAGCAGAACTCACTCATTGAAGAAGGGAACGTGCAACCTCAGGAAATTATCTCTAATATGTGTAAAAAGATTGAGTCAGGTAAGAATGCGCAAGCAACCGAAGAATTTATGATTATTGCCCGTTGTGAAAGCCTTATTACCGGAGCCGGTCAAAAAGATGCTCTTGAAAGAACTCAGGCCTACATAGATGCTGGAGCGGATGCAATCCTTATTCACAGCAAAGCAAAAACGCCTGATGAAATATTTCTTTTTTGTGATGCATATAAGCGTTTGCCTCTTAACAAACATGTTCCTCTTGTTGTAGTGCCCAGCACATATTCTTCTGTGACTGAGGAAGAGCTTGCTTCTCATGGTATACGTATTGTTATATACGCTAATCAGCTTTTACGCAGCGCATATCCCGCTATGTGGAATACTGCGGAGACAATTTTAAAGCATGAACGTGCCTTGGAAGCAGATGAAAATTGCATTTCTATTAAAGAAATTTTAAAGTTAATTTAAAAAGCTATAAGAGATTCTTATATGTTATCAACTCATGAATTTTATACAACCTGCATGGATAATGGTATTGATTTTTTCACAGGTGTACCTGATTCTCTTCTTAAAGATTTTTGTGCATACATTACCGATCATGCCACTGAAAAACAACATATTATTGCGGCCAACGAGGGTGGAGCCGTTGCACTGGCAGTTGGACATTATTTGGCAACCGGGCGTACGGGTCTTGTTTACATGCAAAATTCTGGTCAGGGAAATGCTGTAAACCCATTACTCTCATTAGCTGACCCTGAAGTTTACGGTATCCCAATGCTTTTGCTAGTAGGTTGGCGAGGTGAACCCGGTGTACATGATGAACCACAGCATATAAAACAGGGCAAGGTTACAAATTCCGTTTTTGATGCTATGAAAATTCCATATGAAATTCTTGATAACGATAATTGCAATGTTAAAGGGCAGGTTAATCGGATGCTCGAATTGGCTTGTCATAAAAATCAACCTGTTGCATTAATAGTTAAAAAAGGAACTTTCGAAAAATATACTCTCAAAAAGAAGTTTGAAAATATAAATGGGTTGTCACGAGAAGAGGCAATTAGTAAGATTGCAAACTCTGCTCCTCTCGGGTCTGTTTTTGTTGCTTCGACTGGGCATATCTCTCGAGAGTTATATGAATATCGTTTACAGCATGGAAGTGGGCACTCTCAGGATTTTCTCACAGTCGGTTCCATGGGGCATTGTTCGCAGATAGCTTTAGGCATAGCCATGGCACAGCCTGATAGGCTTGTTTATTGTCTGGATGGAGATGGTGCATTGCTTATGCACATGGGTGCGATGTCGCTTATCGGGCAATCCAGTTGCAATAATTTTCGACATATTGTTTTAAATAATGGGGCGCATGGTTCTGTGGGAGGACAGCCAACGGTAGGTTTTTCAGTTTCCTTTAAAGGCATTGCTTTAGCTTGTGGTTATCAACGCGCAAAGTCTGTCAATTCGCTGGAGAGTCTAAAAAATGAATTGGATTTAGTGAATAATGTAAAAGGCCCAATATTTCTTGAGGTTAAGGTCTCTCCTAAAGTGCGAAAGGTACTGGGGCGTCCAACATCAGCACCCTCTGAAAATAAAAAAAATATTATGCAGTATATAAAATTATGATTTCAGATTTTTCTGCTACCAGTAACGGTAATATTCAGGTAGGAATAGAAGGCGCAAAGGAATTTGTTCTGGAATTTCTTGATCTGGAATCTTCCAACGTACCTATATTCTTAATTACTGGCCGTAAATCCTATGAAGCATCCGGTGCTAAAGATTTTTTCTCCTCAGTATTAGCCGGCAGAAAAGTGGTGCGTTTCACGGATTTTTCCGCTAATCCCAAAAAAGAGGATCTAGATCGTGCTCTTGCAGCTTTTAAACATTCGGGAGCCAGATTGATTTTAACTGTTGGCGGAGGGACAGCTATTGATCTTGCTAAACTTATCAATTATTTTTCAGCAACTGGTATTGAGCCATGCTCTTATCTTAAGGGTGAACGAGGCATTGGTGATGACTTTATACCTCTCATAGCAGTACCCACAACTGCCGGAACCGGAAGCGAAGCGACACATTTCTCTGCGCTTTATATCGGGTTTAAAAAAATATCTATCGCTGATAAAAGGATGGCCCCATCCCATATCTGCCTCAACCCGGCATTTACAGCATCAATGAGTCCCTATTTATCAGCATGTACAGGTTTTGATGCTTTAGCTCAGGCAGTGGAATCCTACTGGGCAGTTGGCTCGACGATAGAATCAAGAAAATATAGTTCAAAAGCTTTGCAATTATGCTTAAATCATCTTGAAAGTGCTGTATTGAATCCGACGTTAGAGCATCGTTCAGGTATGATAGAAGCAGCGTATTTAGCTGGTAAAGCAATAAACATATCAAAGACAACTGCCGCCCATGCAATGTCTTATGCTTTAACATCTCACTACGGTTTACCACATGGTCATGCGGTAGCAATAACCTTACCTGCTTTATTTGAAGCAAACGCTGATTTATTAAATAACGAGGTGATTGATCCTCGAGGAAAAGAGCACCTACGTAAAATAATGGGAGAGCTTTGTTGCTTCTTTGATGTTACCTCTGCACGGGAAGCAGCTAAGCAACTAAAAGATATTATAGCAAAAATTGGACTCTCTGATAGTTGGCTTTCGGAACATGGATACAATGTGAAGGAAGCACATAAATATATAATTTCTGAAGTGAATGAAGAAAGGTTAACAAATAATCCGTGCAGACTTACAATGTCTCACATAGAGAGGATTGTCTCGCATATCAGATGAGGTATTGAATAGAGTCTTGATGTTGAACCTATACAGGTAATAAACTGCTATTCTGTTATAGTCACAATGAGTGACTCATTATTTCACGATTGATATGTTGGAGGAGTTATAGGTGGATACAAATAAAGATAATTTGTGCTCAATATGTTGTTTAACATATAATCATTCAAAATTTATCAGGGAATGTGTGGAAAGTCTATGGAATCAAGAATATAAAAATATAGAGATAATAGTTGTTAATGATGGTTCAACAGATAATAGCTTGGAGATATTGAAAGAATTAGAAAAAAAAAGCCCCTGCCATATGGATGTTATAACTCAAGAAAATACAGGGAATATCGGGAAAAATGTGAACAGGGCTATAAAGAAAGCAAATGGTAATTTTATTTCATTCATATCAATGGATGATAAACTATATGAAAATGCAATATCGACAAAAATTAAATTAATGCTTAGTGATGATAATCTTGCTTTTGTTGCGAATCACCATGTTCAATTTATTGACGAAAATAGTTGCTTGAATGATACATATGCCGATAATCATAATCATATAAAGATAAAAAATGTTCATGATTTAACCGTGGATGATTTACTAAATATGGAATACAAAAAATTTCATTCTTTTTTTATTCAAGGTGCTATTTTTAGAAAAAAAATTATTGATAGTGTGGGTGGTTTTGATGAAGATATAACAGGAGATGACATAATTCTGAGAACAAAAATATTCCGATATATAAAAGAACGCCCCAAGTTAAAATTTAGTATTTTAGATGATTATGCCTGCTATTATAGGATTCATGGCACTAATATACATAAGAATTTATATAGACAGTTTTTAACCGTTGTCCATTATTTGGATAGGTATTGGCCGGATAAAAAGAATACTGAAAAATTTTACGATTTTTCAGTCAGGGCCTTTTTTTATAGCGATTTAAAGTCAAAACTTAAAATACTGAAAATAAAAAGAGTCAGTAATATTATATTATTAATTCATCTCTTAAAAAAAATATTTATTAAAATTTACCAGTCTACAAAAATGATTGTAATGAAAAAATAACGGACTGAAAAAAACGATAGTGAACGATCAAGCGATGTTGGAGAGCAGGAACGCTGGTCAAAGTAGGGGCAGGACAACGGATATTTTTTTAGATATAATGCTTAGCGTATCTTGAAGAATGTTTTCAATGTTTCCCAAATAAAAGTGCAGAGGGCGAGTGTTTTTTATCAATTTAACTCCAGGTGATCAATTTTGAATTAAAATATTAGATTTAACTAAATATAATATTTTCAGTTATTCCAACCTATTATGAATGAGTTTTTTGTCCAGAAACTGGACGATGCTAGATTGTTATACTCCTTGCATAGCCAATAAACTTTATCACAAGATTTTACTCTATCTATCGGCATAGCTTATTGATGTATAGTCTTGTATTGCTTCAGGTCTGTGATCCTGTCTGCAGTAGTAATATTTGTTTTGTTACTTTGCTGAAAAGCTAAAGTGAAATTTTAAAAAACATAATTTTATGAATTTTATAGCTCGAATAAAAAATGTTGATGTAACAAAAAAAAGATTAATAGAAAATATAATAGCAAATGGTTCACTTCAAGCAGTAAATTATCTATTGCCACTGATTACGTTGCCATATCTAACTCGAGTCTTAGGTGTTACAAATTTTGGATTAGTTAACTTTGCAAATGCATTTATTTCTTATTTTATTGCTCTAGTTGATTTTGGGTTTGGATTATCTGCGGCAAGAGAAATTTCCATAAATAGAAATGATAAAAAAATTATATCAGAAATATTTAATTCAGTCATTATTTTGAAACTGGCCTTAATTATAGTTAGTTATTTTATTATAAATATGATGGCTTTGTATGTTCCTAAAGTCCAAGAGAATTTTTTATTATTTAATTTTACTTTTTTAATGGTTTTAGGAAATGCGATTTTTCCTGTATGGTTCTTCCAGGGAATTGAAAGAATGAAATATGTAACTTTTTTAAATATATTAGCGAAATTATTATTCGCAATATTACTTTTTACAGTAATTAAAAAATCATCTGATTACATATATGTCCCTCTTCTCATTTCTTTAGGATATGTAATCTCAGGTTTAATTGGTTTGTATGTTTCTGTTAGAAGGTTTAACGTGAAACTTTTTTTTCCAAACATAAGTATTCTATGGAAACAATTAAAATATAGTGCTGTATTTTTTCTTTCCACAGCAAGCTATGTTATAAAAAGTTCAACTAACACGTTTACCCTTGGGCTTGTATCTACAAATACTAGTGTGGGGTATTATTCAGCTGCTGACAAAATCAATGTTTCGATTGGGCAAATTTGTGCTCCGTTAAGTGTTGCCTTATATCCTTATATGGCAAAGTATAAAAATATACGTTTATTCAAAAAGTTGTTTTTCTCCTCTTTCGTATTTGGGGTTGTTCTATTTTTAGCCATTTTTATTTTCGCTAAACAAATAACAACAGTCGTTTTAGGTAATGAAATGATGTTGTCATATAAAATACTTCAGATTTTTTCTTTTGCCTTTATTATTACAGCTCCAGCGTCATTAATAAACTACCCTTTTTTAGGTGCACTAGGATATGTTAAGCATATTAACCTGCTACAGGTAGCTTCAACTATCATTTATCTATTGATACTTATAACATTATTTATCTTTAATTTGGTTAATTTATATACGCTCGCTGTTTCGATGGTAATCGTTGCTTATATTCCTTTTTCAGTTAATTTATATTGGTCATTTAAATATGATTTATGGAATGAAGATAATCCAATTTATCAATAGAATTTCAAGTTTTTTACCAGGTTTGTGTGGGCACCGTTAGGAGAGTAGTAAAGTTAATATGATCAAAAGATTTATTAGATATATAAAACACAAAAAAATGCCGGTATTGTGGCAATTAGGGAAATTGTTAATCTCTCTTATAGGGTATGTTAAAAAGAAAAAAGAAAAAGTTACAATTTATACTGTTACTTATATCCCGCCTGAGAGGACATATGAAAAGCTTATTTTCCCGACTGGTTTTGGTTTTAGCGGTTCAGGAACAATTGTTGATTTTCTAGCAGAATTTAACAATACAACCGTAATAGGAGATCATGACCCTTATGACTGTGCTAAACAAATAAAAGTAAAAGGCAGTCTGGAATTAAATTTCCTCAGATATGCTGGGGGCGTATTTAATCTTGAGCATATTATTAATAGTAATAATGTGCATGTCCAAGACTTTGCTGTAAAACAATTTATAACTCTTAGCGAGTACCTCTATTCATTAGGTGGTTTATATACTGAAGAATATATGCGACTAACTAATGAATTTATAAATAAATTAATCGATGTAAGAATAAAGACTAATGAAGGCTTAATCTTTAATCCTGCTTACAGATTTTCAGAAACAATAAATAAAGATTTTAAAAATTATATATCACCTTTTGTCATTAATCATAAAAAAGAACAATGTATATATCTAATTAAGAAAATGACAAAAGATGAATATATAAAAATTGCTCACGAATATATTATAAATATTTTAAATACCTTGGAGTCAAAATCCTTTTTAGTTCTTGATCAGGGGATTACTGATGGAGACCCTGATTTGGATAAAAAAATAAAATATATAGGTGAGTTAAAACAAATATGTGTGTATAGAGATCCTAGAGATGTTTATGTAACTATAATGGATAGAGATGTACAATGGTACAGCCATGTACCAGAAGACTTTGTAAAACAGTTTTTAATTCATACCGAAATATTAAGAGCCCCTACCCATAAAAATAGATTAATTTTAAAGTTTGAGGACTTTGTATTTAATTATGATGAGACGGCGAGTCAAATAATGAATTTTATTGGGCTTGACAAGAAACAACACATCACACCTAAAGAATATTTTGACCCTTCAAAATCAATAAAGAACATAGGTTTGTGGAAAAATTATAAGGATCAGAACGCTATAAGGTATATCGAAAATGAATTAAAGGGATATTGCTATTCTAAATGTTAATAAAGAGAATTTATGCTACCCGGATGTCTCCTGTTATTTTCTGAGTAATTGAGGAATGCCTTAAACCTGAATATTGAAACACGCGGGACAGCTCTGGTTATCTAACTTATTTATTATTAAAATTATTAACACATTATGTTTACAACTGTATCAGTTATAGTAATAATTTTATCATGGTATCTTTTTCGTAAAGTAGCCGGGTCAATGAAACCAACGCGGCTTAATATGGTGAGTTGGATCTTTTATGCCCAATTGGTCGTTTTTAGTTTTATAGGTTCTGTTTTGGTTGTGAATGGCTGGGTTGATGATTATTATTTGGCTCCAATCATTGGTAAGGATGCCCGATTCTATGGCTGGTTGGCAATACAGTATACAATGATAGCTATGCCTCTATCTATGTTATTTATAAATTATTTGCACGGGCGTAAATCCAATATTAGATTCTTTCACACTTATATTAATTCCCCTGTAGTAACTATCACATCTAAAAAAGATTCTTATATTCTATTTCCTCTTTATCTATGTAGTTTTCTTTCCCTTGCCACTGTTATTTATACTTTTGCACTAATGAAAGAGATTCCAATATATCGTGCTTTTCAAGGCGTAGACACACAAACTCTTGCCTTATTAAGAATGGAAACCTTTATGAAATTTGAGGGTAGCGAAACAGCTAGAAAGCTTTTAGGGGTTACACTCACCCCTATTCTCTCTTATGTTGCTTATGGGTACTGGCGTTTGACTAAATTGAGAATACATCTCCTGTGGTTTTTAACTATGTTTGTCTTGTCTTTTTTTATTTTGACTTACAATATAGCCAAGGCACCTTTCATATTTTATATTATGGGTTTTCTATTCCTGAATGTTTTGACTAATGGGTATATAAGAAAAAGGACATTTTTTTATTTGATAAGCTTTTCAGCAGCATTGATTATCATGGCTTATTTTATTTTTATGGGCGTCTCGAATTTTGAAAAATTATTTGAAATTATGTGGCATCGTATTTTATTAGGGCAAGTGATGGGCACTTTTTTATCATTTGAGTATTTCCCGGCAATGCATGATTACATAGGGTTTTCATCTTTTTTAAGATTCCTACCTCCAGCATTAGGTTTGGATACAAGTGAAAGAGCTTTTAGGGTTATAATGGAAATTATGAATCCGGGGGCTGTTGCGGATGGGACAGCGGGTGTTGTAACTAGTTTGTATATACAGGAAGCCTGGGCCAATTTTGGTATATTGGGTGTCATTATAGCTCCTTTATATGTTGGGATGTTTGTTCAAATTGTTTACCTATATTTATTAAAATTTAAAAAAACTCCCCTTTCAATAGGAGTGCTTGCATATCTTTCATATAAAATGCCCATAACCAGTGGTTTTTATCATTTCATTTTTGATGATGCTCTGATGTTTATATTTGTTTTTTTTATAATGGTATATGTTACAGCGCTAACTCTAAAAAAGTTTAAAAAACAAGAAGCTTATAAGAAAAGAATTAAAATTATTAGCTACTCCTCTCACCTTGCAGTGTAAATTAATAAAATTAAAAAATTAGGAATGATTGTCTGAAATGAGCCTTGTCTCGATTGTAATCGCCACTTATAATGGTTCGGAATTTATAGCTGAGCAATTATTATCTATATTGGAACAAACCTATCATGATTTTGAAGTAATAATTATAGATGATTGTTCTAATGATTCAACAACTGAAATAATCCAAAAAATATTTTATGAACAAGGCTTCTCAAATTATCTCATAGTTAGTAATGAGTCTAATATTGGGGTTACAAAGTCCTTTGAAAAAGGAATATTAAAAAGTAAAGGGCGATATGTAGCCATCTGTGATCAGGATGATATTTGGTTTAGAAACAAATTGGAATCATCTCTTAATTTTTTAAAGAAAAATAATGCAGATATCGTACACTCGCCTTCTCTTATTTTAAATGGTAAAACAAAGACTACATCTATTTTTCCGGTATATAGAAATTTCGAAAAACTCTTTGCTGTGCTCACACATAATAATGCAAGAGGAGCAACACTTTTATTTAGAAAAAAATTTGTTGAGAGATTAATTCCTTTCTCGATCCATGATTTATATGATAAATGGATTTATTTTTTAGGAATGTTGTATGGAAATGTTGTTTATCTTGAAAAGCCTTTACATTTTTATAGAATACATAGAAATAATTATATTGGTGATAAACATGGGTTTAAATCGAAAAATGATTTAGTGTTAAAATTGAATTCAGAGATTTCTTTTTACAAGCACTTGCATCAATTTGTTAAAACCAATAAAAAGGTAAATTCAACCTATTCATATGATGATATTCAAAAAGAAATATCCAATATAATCAATTTCCTTAATGATACATATACTTGTGTTAATGATAAAAATATTGTTAGGTGTTTATATAAGTTTATTAGTAATATTTGGGGTAGAGAATTCAATATTAAAGAAAAAATGACATATTTTTACTATTATCTATTGAAATTCGTGTAAACGCTGGAATAATAGCTATGCATAATGTCTGTTTGGTAAAAAGGAAAGGGCGAGGTTTTAGTAATTGTTTTTAGTTATTTGTGTCAATTACAACAATGATGAAGAAACTTTTAACTTTATCACTGCACTCTTAAGGTTAAATAATTTTGATCGAGGAAAAATTGTATTAGTAAATAATGGCAATTTATTAAATCCATCTCTAACTAATTTATGTATTAATCAGTCGCGTATAAAATTATATCAGGCAGAAAAAAATTTAGGATACTTAGGAGGCGCATGTTGGGGATTAAAACAGTATCTAAAAGAATTTCCAATGCCAAAATGGATTATTTTATCAAATACTGATATACATTTTTCTGACTCGGACATATTTAAAAAAATTGAGCTATATGATCCCCCCCCTGATATTATTGCCCCAGAAATAATTCTTCAGTCGAATAGTCGACAAGCTTTAATAAAACAGAATCCTCATCTTAAAAAACGTCCATCAAAACTTCGAATGCTATTTTATAAAAGCGTTTTTCGTTTCTTTCTTCTAGGCACGATATATTATTTTTTGTCAGAAATTAAATGCTTTATCTGCTTAAACTTTTTAAAAAAGAGAAAATCTTTTGCTGAAGCAAATAAATCAATTAAATGCGAAAGAATTTATGCCCCTATGGGAGCGTTTATAATTTTAAATAAGAGTTATTTTAATGCGGGAGGAACACTTAATCATGGATGTTTCTTATATGGTGAAGAGATTAGTATAGCAGAAAATGCGCAAAAACTTAATTTAAATGTTATATATGACCCAAATTTAAAGGTGTTGCATAAAGGCGGAAATACAACGAGGTTAGTTGCGAATAGAAAATTATTGAAATACCATCGGGATGCAGCTGCATATTGTTATCGCTTGCTATATAAAAACAACAAGTGATTTATTAAAAATTTTGTCCGATTTATTTAAATAAGCATCATTGATTTTATTTTTGTTTATAATTCAACGAGCTATGCCTGATAAAAAAAAACATATAAACCCACTTAATATATGGATTCTACAAACTGGTGAGCCTTTACATATCGATGGGGCTAATACTCGACCTATGCGAGCCATGAATCTGAGTAATGCTCTTGTTGAAGCGGGGCATAAAGTTGTTCTATGGAGTTCAGCATTTTATCATCAGGAAAAACGACATCGCAAGACTCCTCAGGAAAGAATTAAGTACTCCGAAAATCTTGAAATCAGGTTGATTCCCAGTTGTGGTTACAAACGAAATATTGGTTTAGCACGCTTTATTGATCATGCACAATTAGCACTAAGTTTAAAAAAAATGCTCAAACAGGATAATGATTTGCCGGATGTAGCTTTTATTGGATATCCGCCTATTGAGCCTGCGGCTGTGATGGCACGGTGGCTGTTAAGTCATAGGGTTCCAACGATTCTGGATGTAAAAGATCAATGGCCGTCATTTTTTCTTGAAGCAGTGCCAAAAATTTTAAGGCCTATAGGGCGTATCGTACTATGGCCTTATTTTTATCTCGCACGTAGAGCAATGCGAGAAACAACGTGTTTGTCCAGTATGTCAAATAGCTATCTTGATTGGGCAAGAGAATTTGCAGGGCGTAGCCAAACTAATATGGACGGTGTTTTTCCTCTAACTACTCCTTCTAATCAAGCAACTTTTGCGCAATTGGAAGAGGCTCGAAATTGGTGGGATGGGAAAGGAGTGTTGGCGAATGGCACCCCTCGTGTCTGTTTTGTGGGTAGTCATTCACCTGCTTTTGATTTTAAGCCTGTTCTCGATGCAGCGAAGAATGCTTTAAAAAATGAAAAACCCTGTGAGTTTGTGATTTGTGGTGATGGCGGAACCAGCCATGAGCTGAGAACAATGATGGCTGAATTGCCTAATGTTTATTTTCCAGGATGGATTGATAGACCTAAGATTGAAGTGTTAGCCGAACGCTGTTTTGCATCACTTGCTCCATATCTTAATATTGATAACTTTAAGAAAAATATTCCTAATAAAATAATTGACTCTCTGTCTCTTGGTTTGCCCATCTTAAGCCCTTTGCAAGGTGAAGTGGCTTCGTTAATTAACAAATATGGTGTAGGATTACGTTATGGTACAGATTCAGGACAAAATTTATATAAGTGTATTGATATTTTAATTAATGATCCAATATTTCATAATTCCATGTCCCAAAAAGCTAAAGAGCTCTATATTGATCAATTTTCATTCGAAATAGTGTATCAAGGATTAGTCGAACATTTTGAAAAGATGGCAAATAAATAATCATCGTGAACTTATACTCGATCGTAAATTTTGATAACTATGAACAACGATAAAAAAACTGAATATTTACGCTATGAAAAGCGTGCACATACACTTTTATCAGACGTATCTGATAATCTCAAACCAGTTTCTGATTTCGGTGCTCATGCAATACCTCCTGTCTATCGTTCGCCATATATATTTTACGAAAAATGTATTAATAAGTACGTGAATAGCGAGTCTGATGTGCTTGAGATTGGTGCTGGTACAGGGTTACATACCTCTGTTATAAAAGAAACAGGTGCACGTGTTGTGGCAACTGATATTTCAAGTCAATCGTTAGAACTCCTTTCACAAAAAATCAAAGGAGTCAAAACATCCGTTGCAGATATGGAGCGTTTACCTTTTGAGTCGCAATCTTTTGATATTGTTACTAGCGCAGGTAGTCTGAGTTATGGAGAGCCGGACTTAGTCGATAGTGAAATACGTCGTGTATTGCGTCCCGGAGGGATTTTTATTTGTGTTGATTCTCTTAACCATAATCCGGTTTATCGACTGAACCGCTGGGTACATTATAAACGCGGTGAACGTACACGAAGCACTTTACTCCGTATGCCGACTATTTCGCGGATCCAATCCATTTTAAGTGGATTTCAAGATGCAGATATTCGATTTTTTGGAGCAATAAGCTATCTCACCCCATTTTTAGCACGTATCATTGGGCAAAATAATGCTGCAAAATTATCTGATGCCATAGATCGAATTGCATATGTTCGCAGGATGGCTTTTAAATTTGTATTGGTTGCTCGTGAACGTTTATAAATTTTTCTGAAATAACATCTAAAGATGTTCTAATATTATTAGTAGTAACTTAAAAACATGATCAGACTAGACAAGGAGTAAAAAGATACTATGAGCGAAAAAAAAATAATTCCTTTCTTTAATTACCCTGCCCTCTTTTACAAACAAGAGGAGGGGATAATGGACACATTCAAAGATGTGCTAAGCAGAGGGGCTTATATCTTACAAAAAGATTTAATTGAATTTGAGGAAAGTTTAAAAAAATTTCTTAATGTTAAGCACGCCTTTGGTGTGGCAGATGGTACCAATGCCCTGATTCTTTCTTTAAGAGCAGCTGGAATAGGACAAGGTGATGAGGTTATTATGTGTTCTCATACATATATTGCAACTGCAGCCTCTGCTCATTTTGTTGGGGCAACACCCGTGCTGGTTGAATGCGGTGCAGATCACATGATTGATCCGGTGAAAGTAGAAGAAGCAGTTACGGAAAAGACAAAAGTAATCATGCCCACACAGTTAAATGGACGTACAAGTGATATGGATGCATTACAGTCGATTGCTGATAAATATAAATTAATAATTATAGAAGATTCTGCACAGGCTCTTGGATCAAAGTACAAAGGTAAAAATGCTGGAACGTTTGGAGTAGCAGGCACTTTCAGTTTTTATCCTGCAAAAGTTCTTGGTTGTTTTGGCGATGGTGGGGCTGTTGTAACTAATGATGATAAAATCGCCGAACAAATATCTCTTTTAAGAGATCATGGGCGAGACGAAGATGGCGAGGTAATCGCCTGGGGGACAAATAGTAGACTGGATAATGTACAGGCCGCTATACTTAATTTTAAAATGAAAACTTTTAATGAAGATATTGCACGAAGACGTGCAATTGCATCAATGTATCAGGTGGCCCTGGAAAATATTAAAGAAATAATCTTGCCTCCTGGGCCTGACGATGGAGATCATTTTGATGTATACCAGAACTATGAGCTGGAAGCAGAAAAAAGGGATGCACTAAAGGTATACCTTGGTGATAGGGGCGTTGGAACGATAATACAATGGGCTGGTAAGGCTGTCCACCAGTTTCAGGGACTTGGCTTTGACAAGGTAAAGCTGCCTGTTGTTGAAAGAATGACAGATCATTTTCTTATGCTGCCTATGCATACAGCGTTAACTGACGATGATGTGAAATATATCTGTGATTGCATTAGAGACTTTTATAATCAATAATTTCAAGGATTTTATTGGAACAATAATATGAAACGTTTTATTGATATTGTGGCCTCGGCCATGGGATTACTTTTTCTCAGCCCCTTATTGTTAGTCGTAATGTATCTTATATGGCGTCAGGACAAACACTCACCTTTTTATATAGCTCCAAGAGTAGGAAAAGATGATACTCTTTTTAATATGGTCAAACTTCGTTCCATGATTGTCAATGCAGACAAATCAGGCGTTGATTCAACATCTGCAAACGATTCGCGAATTACTCCGATTGGGCATTTTGTAAGGAAGACAAAATTAGATGAATTTACTCAATTATGGAACGTTTTTATTGGGGATATGAGTCTGGTCGGTCCAAGACCCAATGTAAAAAGAGAAACCGATTTATACACTGATGATGAAAAGCAATTGTTAAGCGTAAGACCTGGTATTACAGATCTATCTTCAATAGTTTTTTCGGATGAGAATGATATCTTGAAGGATTATGATGATCCTGATATTGCATATAACCAATTGATACGCCCCTGGAAAAGCAGACTTGGAATTATTTATGTTAAAAAAAGAAACATCTTCCTTGATCTAAAAATTATATGGCTGACAGTTATTGCTATATTATCCAGAGAAAAAGCTTTGGAAGGTGTAAATAAAATTCTTAATAAACTGAAAGCTCCTGATGATATAATCGAGGTTTCTAAGCGCATAAATAAGTTAGTGCCTCACCCACCACCTGGATCAGATTCCATTGTAACTAACAGATAAAATTTTTAAACAGATTAAAGACAAATTAAAACATCAAAAAGAAGATATCTAATGCCTGAATATTCAATAGAGTTTTATACTGAGCTATTAAAGAAAATGCAGTTAATACGATCCTGTGAAGAGAGCTTCGTTGATCCTATTATGGCAGGTGAAATAAAGTGCCCTGTTCATTTATGTTCCGGTCAGGAAGCTGTAGCTGTTGGAGTTTGTTCTGCGCTAGAAAAAGAAGATTACATCTTTGGTAATCATAGATCTCATGGGCACTTCCTGGCCAAAGGAGGGAAAGTTGATGAACTCATTGCGGAAGTGTTTTGCTGCGATAATGGTTGTTCTAGAGGGCGCGGAGGTTCAATGCACCTGATAGACCCTTCTGTTGGCATGCTTGGCTCAGCGCCGATTGTGGCTGGAACTATATCCCTTGCTGTTGGTGCTGCTCTTGCAAGTAAAGTTAGAAATAATAACCAAATTGCCGTATCATTTTTTGGTGATGGAGCTACAAACGAAGGAGTCCTTTATGAGTCATTAAATTTTGCCTCAGTAAATAAACTCCCAATAATTTTTGTCTGTGAAAATAATTTTTATTCAACTCATATGCCTATAAATGATTGTCGTCCAAATGATGAAATTTATAGAATCGCACAGCCTTTTGGCATGCCATCTATAAGAATCGATGGTAATGATGTTGTAGAGGTTTACGAAAAAGCAAAGGAAGCTGTTAGAATCTGTAGAGATGGAGACGGTCCATATTTCATGGAGTGTTTGACTTACAGGTTAAGAGGCCATGTTGGGCCTGATGATAATGTCCAGGGGACTCATACAGATATTAGGCCTGCAGAAGAGATAGCCATGTGGAAAGAAAAAGACCCTATCCAGAGATATATTAAACATCTTATTGAAAATGATATTTTTACGAATGTTGATATTGAAAATATCATACAAGAAATAAATGAATCGCTTAGAGAAATATCCGGTATGATTGATAAACCTGTTTATCCGAAAGAGGATGAGTTGTTAAATTATGTGTTCAAATAATCGTAAGCTACAATACAGTCTGGCATTAAATGAAGCACTTCATCAATATATGGAAGAGGACTCTGATGTTTTTCTTATTGGGCAGGGTGTAAAAAGTCCATGGTATGTTGGTAATACTGCTACCGGCCTTCTTGATAGATTTGGTGGAGAACGGGTTATTGATACTCCTGTATCTGAAAATGCAGTCACAGGTGCTGCTGTTGGTGCTGCAATAGCTGGCATGAAACCTGTCGTTGTACATCCAAGAATGGATTTCATGTTGTTTGCTTTTGACCCAATTATTAATCAGGCAGCTAACTGGTATTATATGAATGGGGGAAGACAGAGTGTACCAGTTGTGTTCTGGGGGATTATTAATCGTGGTGGCGAACAAGGAGCTCAACATTCCCAGGCTATACATGCTTTATTTTCCCATATACCTGGATTAAAAGTGGTTATGCCCTCAACCCCCTATGATGCAAAAGGCTTAATGATTTCAGCTATAAATGATCCAAATCCAGTTGTTTATATTGATGACAGGTGGTTATATGCAAATGAAGGGCATGTTCCTGAAGAAATGTATGAAGTTCCTATTGGGAAAGGTACAGTGCTTCGTGAGGGAAAAGATATTAGCATAATAGCAATATCCTACGGGTGTCATCTGGCCAACCAAGCTGCAGATAGATTGGCAGAGGATGGAATTGAAGCTGAGATTATTGATCTTAGATCTGCAAAACCTTTAGATAAAGAGATAATAATAGAATCTGTGACAAAAACAGGAAAAGCACTGGTTGTTGACGTTGGTTGGCAGACTTGTGGTTTATCTGCTGAAATAAGTGCTGTGATAGCCGAATCAACCTTTAAAGTGCTGAAATCACCTGTGAAACGTCTCGCTTTGCCTGATGCTCCAGCCCCAGCTAGTAGAGCTCTTGAACCTCATTATTACATGGATGTTGAGCAAATAGTAAAAGCAGCTAAGGAAGTTATTTTATAAATATTTCTTCTTTATGTGTATTCTATTACCTAAACTTCTAATAAAGGCCAGCGACAGATTATAATATGAAGATATTCAAACCTTTTACGATTAAGCTTTTAGTGTTAATGGTATTATTGATTATTTTTTTTAACCCCAAAATTGTGTTTTCATCAGATCGTCCCTTTAATAATGGTTCTAACTGGGGTGGGACCGGTCTTATGGAAATTCCCAATGCAAGAATTCTTGAGGATGGAGTTGTAAGATTAGGTGCCGCACAAGCATTACCGTTTAGATGGTATTATGGAGGCATGGGAGTCTTGCCCGGTTTCGAATTTACCGGCAGGATAACAGAAATGACAAATATTCCAGCTGAAGGATTTGGGCCTGATTATGGTGGTGAAAAAGATAAATCAGTGCATTTAAAATATCAAATTTTTCCCGAAACAAAAGAGTTACCTGCGCTTGCTATAGGGTTTGATGATTTTTGGGGGACCGGTCAATTTCCAAATGAATATTTGGTAATAAGTCGTCAGATATATCCATTTGATTTTACATTTGGTATTGGTAGCAAAAGGCTTAGTGGAGGGGCTGTAAAGTTTATAAATGATGATTACAGTCTTTTTGGCGGATTTGAGCTGGAGTTGAATGAGCGTTTTCATTTTATGGCGGAATATAATCCTATAAAATATGAAAATGAAAAATCAGTGGCTTTCAGAGGTGTTCCTGAAGGCGCAAAATACCCTGTAAATGTTGGTCTCAGGGTAAAGATCATTAAAGGCATAGAAATGGGAGTCTCTTTTCAGCGTGGAGATACTTTTGGTGTGTCGCTAAATGCAACCTCACTTTTAGGTGAACACATTCTTCCCCAGGCCCCTGACCCAGCACCTCTTTTACCCGTAGACAGAAGAGTCTTTGACGAGAGAGAAAATAAAGAAATAGTTCAGTCAATTTATGATGCTGTTAAAAAATCAGGTCTTGATGTGGTTGCGGTTTCTACCGATGGCAGAAATATTATCTGTGAATTTCAGAATAATAAATATTTTTCTAATCAGAAGGCTGTGGGCCGTGTTCTAAGGGATCTTCTTTTTTATTCCCCTGAAGATACTAAACTTTTAAGTGTGATTGCAAAAAGCGATAACATATCTGTTCTTAAAGTTTCTGTTAATCCTGATCATCTTGATAAATTTTTACTTGGAGAAATTTCGGAAGATACCTTTGTTAATAAACTTTTAAAAGTTGAAATAACAGGTGATAATATAGATTCCGGATATATAAGAGTAGCTGATGATGACGGCTATAATTTCAATTATGATATAAAGCCTGATCTTGATATATACTGGAATGATCCATCCGGGTTCTTAAAATTTTCTACCGGTATCAGCCCTTATTTTACTGCGGATTTATGGAAAGGTGCTTCAGCCTATGTTCGGTTCAGTGTGCCTTTTTATTCAAACATTACATCTCCGTCAACCGAAGAACTTCCTGCGGATGTTGTCAGGAGTGATATTGCCAAATACAAAGAAGACAACTACACCTTTGACAAATTAATGTTAAACCAGGTTTTTCGCTTTTCTGACAGATGGTTCGGCCGGGTCAGCCTTGGGTATTTTGAATCCATGTATGCAGGTATAGGCGGGGAGACCCTTTATTTTAGTGGTAGCGGAAAGTTTGCTTTTGGTGTTGAAAGTGATTGGGTTAAAAAGCGTGAGCCTGAAACACTGTTTAAACTGATGGATGTGGACCGCCATACCCTTCTTGGGACAGCCTATTATCATTACTCAGGTCTGGATATGACCTTTAAAACACAATTCGGCAGATTCCTTGCCGGTGATGTGGGTTGGAAAATTGATATAAACCGAAGGTATAAAACCGGTGTTACTCTCGGCATGTTTGTTACCTTTACAGATACCGATGATATTGATCAGCCATGGTTTAATGATGATTATAATCACAAGGGAATCTATCTGAAAATACCGATTCGTATGTTTTATACAAATGATTCAAACAGAACGCTTAACTACGGTATATCCCCGTGGACAAGAGATGTTGGGCAGACGGTATCTCACTGGAAAGATCTGTACAGTATAGTCAGTGATCTGATGCCTTCCAGGTTTAAGGCTGAACCTGAAAGTTTGAAGGATTAAACATTGAACCGCCAAGACGCGATGAACGCCAAGAAAAACAATTATTATTTATTAAAAGCGTAAAAAGCTGAACGGCCGGAAGAAATCTGATATCAGAAAACAATATCAAGTTTTGCCGGCTGATTTCTGACTCCTGACATCTGGACTCTTCTTTTCGCAATACTTTAGCTTTACTTGGGCATAAGGTTTTGGTAAATATTCAAATTGAACTGCAAAGATCCTAAGTAGTCGAAGCTAAACACTTATTGTTTTATCAAAGAGTTAAAAAGTACTCATCTAAATAAATGTAACGGAATAATTAATGCCAAGGTTTTTCTATAAGAATTTTTATGTAGTTTTTATCACAGATATTCTGCTTGTTGCATTTTCCTGGTATTTTGCACATCTGCTCAGGTTTAATTTTGATATTCCTGAAAGTGCGGGCCTGGTATTCCAGCGCATTTTACCTTTGATAATCATTACCAAAATAATGGTATTTTTCCTGTTTGATCTTTATCAGGGCATGTGGAGGTATACAAGTCTTACTGATTTGTTATCCATCCTTAAAGCCGGCAGTATAGCTTCTCTTTTAGTCATATTACTTACTTTTTTTATACATCGTCTTGGCGGATTTTCCCGTTCTGTATTTATTATAGACTGGGGATTGACCTTACTCCTTATAGGGGGCGCCCGTGTAACTATACGTCTTTTTTTCTGGTTTGGGGCAGGTGATGAATCAACCAGATTCTGGAACGGCAAATTTTTAAGGTCTGTTGTTAAGAGTGATAAAAAGGGTAAACGCATAATTGTTATAGGTGCAGGCAACTGCGGTGAAAAGATCAGCCGGGAAATTCACGATACACCGCGCCTCGGTTATAGAATAGTAGGCTTTATTGATGATGACCCGATCAAGTCAAAGCGTAATATTCACGGTATTCCTGTTCTTGGGAACCGGAATGAAATAAAAATATACGCTGAACAGCTTGATGCTCAGGAACTCATTATTGCTATGCCTTCTGTATCCTCAAAGGATATGAGAGAGATAGTTAAACTATGCGAAAAGACCGGAATACCCTTTAAGACTGTTCCCAGCATGGGTGAACTTATTAACGGAAAGGTTACAATACAGTCTATCAGGGATGTCTCATATAAGGATCTGCTCGGCAGGGCTCCGGTCAAGCTTGATGAAGAACAGATTGGTGCATACCTCAAAGGAAAACGTGTACTTATTACAGGTGCCGGCGGATCAATAGGCTCGGAGCTTTGCAGGCAGGTATGCAGGTTTTCTCCAGAATGTCTCATACTTTATGAAAGAGCAGAAAGTCCCCTTTATGATATTGATCTTGAATTAAAAGATAATTTTAAAAATATAAAAGTAATCCCTAAACTTGCGGATATTACGGATTTACGAAAACTTGAAAAAATATTTGAAGAAACTCAGCCGGAGGTTGTATTCCACGCAGCAGCCTACAAGCATGTGCCCATGCTTGAGCATAACCCATGGGAGGCAATAGGCAACAATATACTGGGGACAAGAAACGTTATAACTGCTGCAAATAATTATAATGTAAAAAGATTTGTTCTTGTTTCAACCGATAAGGCTGTAAGGCCTGCAAATGTTATGGGTGCATCCAAGCGTGTGGCAGAGCTTATGGTTCAGGCGCAGAATGCATGTGGCATTTCTGATACCAAGTATATAACTGTCAGGTTCGGAAATGTTGTAGGCAGTGTGGGCAGTGTAATCCCGCTTTTTAAAAAACAGATTGAAAAGGGCGGCCCGGTAACAGTAACGCATCCTGATATTACCAGGTTTTTTATGACTATCCCTGAGGCTTCTCAGCTTATACTTCAGGCTGGGTCCATGGGAAATGGCGGTGAAATTTATATCCTGGATATGGGGGTCCCTATAAAAATCGCTGATATGGCAGAAGACCTTATTCGTCTTTCCGGTTTTGAACCCTATGATGACATAGATATCAAGTTTGTCGGGTTGCGGCCTGGTGAAAAACTTTATGAGGAGTTAATCACCGAGGGCGAGGGGATTGTTAATACAGAGCATGAAAAGATTATGGTCCTCAAGGGATCGGTATGTGAGCTGAATATTCTTAACGGCAGGCTTGAGCGTATGAGACGACTTATGGAGGAGCAGGATGGTGATGGTATTAGAACAGCTCTAAAGGAAGTGCTTCCTGAATATGCTGAGCAGGCTGAGCTGGCGGAGAAAAACAGAGGTCAGAGACCGGAAGTCAGAGGTCAGAAAGATTAAAACAATACTGAACCGCTAAGACGCAAAGGCCGAAAAGTTTTTTAGTTTTTAAAGTAAAAAACTGTTTTCTTCGCGTTCTTTGCGTCTTTGCGGTTAATGTTTTACAAATCGGAGATACTTAATGGCAGGCAGCAAAAAAAGTTTAATCTTTGGGATTATCATAGGAATCATCTTTTCTTTTTTATACTTTAAATTTTTTGCACCAAGGTATGAAATAGATAAAACAGCGCTTTATACGGTAAAGATTGACAAGTGGACAGGGGAGTCCTGGAGACTTGTTGATAGTAACTGGAAAAAGATGATCAACATAGATGAAAACTGGGAGCAGATAGATAAGACCCTGGCAAAAGCAATACATATTAATATTCCCGAAGCCCAGGTCGATTCAGAGCCGGCGCTAAAAATACTGAAGGATAAATATCCAGTGCTTAAAGATATTCCGGATTATGATCTGCTGGAAAGGATCAAGCTGGTATATTCCAAACAGGTTCTGGTTGGGATGTACCTTGGTGATTTTATGAATACAGAGAGAAAATCCGAAGCTGAAAGTTCAAAAAAGAATTAAATTTCAATATTATAAATTTAAAACCGGTGATGCATAATATATTTTTTGCATCATCGGTTTTTTATTTTTATAATGCCTTAAAAAATAAGGTTTTAAAAGGAGCAATGTATGGGCGCGTTAACGGAATACACACTTATCAATGAGCAGAGTGTTCAGGATATTAAAACGAAGGTTTTTCATTACAGACATAATAAAACAGGCGCCGAGATTCTTTCCATGGTTAATGATGATGAAAACAAGGTGTTTGGTATTACGTTTCGTACCCCTCCTTCCGATTCTACCGGTCTTCCTCATATACTTGAGCATTCCGTGCTTTGCGGTTCCCGAAAGTATCCTGTTAAGGAGCCCTTTGTTGAGCTTATGAAAAGCTCTCTTCAGACCTTTTTAAATGCCATGACCTTTCCGGATAAAACCTGCTACCCGGTTGCCAGCCAGAACCTCCAGGATTTTTATAACCTGGTTGATGTTTATCTTGATGCGGTATTTTATCCAAACCTTACTCCCTATACACTGATGCAGGAGGGATGGCATTATGAACTGTCTTCTTCTGATGATGCTCCTGATATAAAAGGGGTTGTATACAGTGAAATGAAAGGCTCCTACTCTTCTCCTGACAGTCTTTTGTATGACTACACCATGCGCTCCCTGTTTCCGGATAATACCTATGCATATGACTCCGGAGGTGACCCTAAAAAAATACCGGGTCTTACATTTGATCAGTTTAAAGAATTCCATGAAAAATATTATCACCCGTCCAATGCGAGGATCTTTTTTTACGGCGATGATGATCCTGAAAAACGGCTTGAAATAATTGATGATTATCTAAAGAATTTTGAAAAGCTTGAAGTTGATTCCTCTGTTCAGCCTCAGAAGCTGTTTGAAAAGCCAGTAAGGCTGATCAGGTCATATGACCCGGGTGATGAGGCTCAAAATCCGAAATGCAGATTCACCCTGAGCTGGCTTTTTCCGCAGAACAGTGATCCTGTGTTTATTTTCTCTATGTACCTTCTTGAATACATACTTCTTGGCATGCCAGGTTCACCCTTAAGAAAAGCCCTTATAGAGTCCGGCCTCGGAGAAGATATGGCAGGTGTCGGTCTTGAGACCGACCTTCTCCAGCTTTATTTTTCTACCGGCCTTAAAGGCATAGCTTCCGATGATATTGATCAGGGACAGAACCTGATAATTCAGACTCTCAGAAATCTTACAATAAGAAGAATTGATAAAAAGGATATAGAAGCGGCTGTTAACAGTATGGAGTTTCTGTTCAGGGAGAACAACACCGGAAGTTATCCTAGAGGCCTTATGATCATGCTCAGGTCTCTTAACTCATGGCTTTATGACGGAGACCCGATGTCTCTGGTTGCATTCGAAGAGCCGCTTGCTATGGTAAAAAAGAAGATAGCCGGTAATGACAGATATTTTGAAGAGCTGATTGAAGAATATTTCATCAAAAATAATCATAGAACAACTGTTATACTTCGGCCTGAAAAAGGCCTTCTCGAAAAAGACAGCACTGCCGGAAAGCAAAAACTTAAAGATTATATAGCCGGGCTTAATGAAGATGATGTCCAGGGTATCATAAAAGATTCGGAAACCCTGAAGAGGAATCAGGAAAAGGCTGATTCACCTGAAGACCTTGCTAAAATACCGGTATTAAAACTTTCGGATATGGAAAAAAAGAACAGAATATTTCCATGTGAAGAAACAGAAGAAAGCGGAAGCAGGGTATTCTATCATGATCTTTTCACAAACGGCATAAGCTATATAGATATAGGCTTAAATCTTCATTTGTTGCCTGCCGAATATGTCTCCTATTCCCGGTTATTTGCAAGGGCTTTGCTGGAGATGGGAACAGAGTCTGAAAACTATATCGCGCTGACCCAGCGTATCAGCAGAAAGACCGGAGGGATAAGGGCTGTTTTTCATACTGCAAGCAGAAAATACAGTGATGAGTGCCGTGCTAATATGTTTCTGCGCGGTAAGGCAATGTGCACAAATACCGATGAACTGCTCAATATCCTGAAAGATATTATGATGGATGTTAAGCTGGATAATGCGGACAGGTTTAAACAGATTGTTCTTGAATCCAAAGCAAGGGAAGAGCAGAAACTGCTTTCATCCGGTCATCAGATAGCTAATCTCCGCTTAAAGGCGTGCTTTAACGAGGCGGACAGAACAGCAGAGCAGATTAACGGGATGAGCTACCTTTTCTTTTTGCGCGAACTGGTTGAACGGATTGAAAACAACTGGCCCGGTGTGTGTGCTGATCTTAAAAAAATACGTGATATTCTTGTTAACAGAAATCATATGATTGTAAACGTTACCTGCGGCAGAGATGAATGGAATAAAATATTTCCTCAGGTAAATAATTTTATTAATGGTCTTCCATCAGCTGAAGCCGATACTGCAGAGTGGCAGTTCAGCAGTCTTCCGGATTTTGAAGGTATTATTGTTCCTTCGCAGGTTAATTATGTGGCAAAGGGGACGGACATTGCTTCCGGCGGTTATGTCTCTCATGGCTCCGTTCATGTGATCAGCCGTTTTATAAGATCATCAAGACTCTGGGACCAGGTAAGAGTAAAGGGCGGAGCCTATGGTGTGTTTTGCACATTTGACAGAATTTCAGGAATGCTGGTTTTTCTCTCTTACCGTGACCCGAATGTTCTGAAAACTATAGACGCCTTTGACGGAACAGCGCAGTTTTTAAACAGTGTTGATATTTCAGATGAAGAGCTTGCCAAGGCAATAATCGGCACAATAGGAACCATGGACAGCTATCTCCTGCCGGACGCCAAGGGTTACATTTCTATGATCCGTCATCTTTCGGACGAGACGGATGAAGAAAGGCAGAAAATAAGAGATGAAATTCTGGGCACAACTGTAGATGATTTTAAAGATTTTGCTAAATATCTTGAGGCTGTAAAAGATAAAGGCCTTGTAAAAGTGGTTGGGTCCGATGCAGGTATCAAGGGAGTAGAAGAGAAGATGCCCGGATGGCTTGAGATTGTTAAGCCGCTTTAGAAAACAGGAAAGAGGATAGAGAAAATAGAAGTTTGAAAAAGGGAAAAGATTAAAGACAGAGGTTTGGAAGTCAATACCGATATCTGTATTCTATTTTCTCTCTACTCTTTCCTGTGTTTTTCTGCAAACTCTAAATCAGTTTTTGAAAAATCATCGCCCTTAAAAAGAAGAGGCTCTCCCGAGTATTTAGAGAGGGCATATGAGCAGCAGTCTCCTATGTTAAGTCCAGCGGGATGTCTTCCTTTTCCGAAATTTCTCCATGCATACCTGGCCAGTTCCGATTGTTCAGGGTCCATTGAAATGATGTTAATTCCTGCGCGATGAATTAACAGATCAAGCTCCCTGCCTCCTGCTTCTCCTTTTTTCGCTTCAATAACGATGCTGGTCTCAAGAAAAGAAAATGCACTCAGCAGTCTTTTTGTATCACCTGTTATAAGTTTTGCAAATTTTTCAGCTTCAGGTTCTCCCAGCAGGATTGCTATAAGGGCTGAGGTGTCAATTACCATTATCTGTTGACTCCGTTTTCATCATAGCCAAGGATTTCATCCGCGGTTCTCCTGTCCAGGTCGGGAAGTGAACTGCATCTTGCCGATATTTTCAGTATTTCATCAGCCGTATCTGCAGATGAACTTCTACCGCGCAGGCGCTCAAGACGGTCCTCAAGTGCCGCAATGATTTCCTGTGTTATTTTTCCGCCTGTTATTGCGGCTATTTCTCTTGCCAGTTTTTCTGCCTTTGGATTTCTTATGCTTAAAGCCATATTTGCCTCTTTGTATATAATGTGTATAAAAGTATATAATCTATGTTAACTGGAGTCAAATAAAGAAAGAAGAAAAGAGGGTAGAGAAAATATTCAAGAAAAAAATATGGCTTAGAAATGAGTAAAGAGAAAATAGAAAAAGATTAATGTAAAAACCTGAAGTCAACCGGCTTCAGGTTTTATATTTACTAATTTCTATTTTCTATATACTTTACTTCCCCTGAAGTCCCTTGATAAAATCACCAACCGCATCAATTCCTGACTCATCCATTACCTTTATGGACTGAGTTCCAACCACGGCAATATCTACCTTGCCTTTTAAAAAATCCACATCAGATTTCTGTTTTATGCCGAAGCCGAGTGCGAGCGGCAGTGTTGTAGCCATTCTGCATCTTTCAAGGTATGCAGTCAGGTCATCAGAAAAGTTTGTATCCTTGCCTGTTACTCCCTTTCGTGCAACACAGTATATAAAACCGCTGGCATGTGAACCGAGGTATTCCATACGTTCATCTGTTGTTGTGGGTGAAAAGATAAGGACCGGATCAAGCTTCTTTTCTTTCATGTTTTTTAAAAAATCTGCTCCTTCCTCCGGCGGAAGATCAGGGATAATTGTTCCCTTAATATTACTGTTACACATTTTATCTGTAAAATTACCTATTCCATAGGTGTATGGCACATTGTAGTAGGTCATTAGCAGAAACGGAATATCAAAATCTTCAGCCGCTTTTGATGCCAGTTCCAGGCACGCCTCAACGGTTGTCCCGTTATCAAGTGCATGCTGATTGGCTCTTACAATAACAGGGCCGTCGGCAGTAGGTTCGGAAAAAGGTATCTGGAGTTCCATTATGTCTACACCGGCTTTAACCATGGTCTTAATTATTTTATAACTGTCATCAAGCGACGGATAACCAAGTACTATGTGTGTCATCAGCAGTATGTCTTTATCTGCCAGCTTTTCCTTTATGTATTTTTCAAGCTCCATATTGTTCCGCCTTTTTTATTATAAATTTTAACCATTCAGGGTCCTGGTATGCATCTGCAACTGTAAAGATATCCTTGTCGCCCCTGCCGGACTGATTGATTATTATTATCTCATCCTTTGCCATTGCGGGTGCCTCTTTAAAGGCCTGGACAAATGCATGTGAAGATTCAAGCGCCGGTATAAGGCCTTCCTTTCTTAAGGTGAGTGACAGCGCATCCAGTACCTCTGTATCTGTTGCTGCCTCAAATCTTACACGTCCTTCTTCCTTTAAAGATGAGAGTATCGGTGATACACCAACGTAATCAAGTCCTGCTGCAACACTGTGTGTCTCCTGCATCTGGCCGTCTTTGTTCTGTATAAAATAAGTTTTGTATCCCTGGGCAATACCTACAGAGCTGTCCTTTGCTGCAAGCCTTGATGCATGAAGTCCTGAATCAAGCCCCTTTCCTCCAGCCTCAACTCCAACCAGTTCAACATCATCTTCAAGAAAACCGCTGAATATTCCCATTGCATTTGAGCCGCCTCCCACACAGGCATACACGCGGGTGGGCAGTCTGCCTTCTGTTTCCATGATCTGCTTTCTTGCTTCCTTTCCTATTATAGACTGGAAGTATGTAACCATTTCAGGGAAAGGGTGTGCTCCGCAGGCAGTGCCGATAACATAGTGGGTGTTGTCCATGTTTGATGACCAGTCCCTGAATGCCTCATTCATGGCATCCTTAAGAGTCCTTGACCCATCCGTCACTGGGATAACAGTTGCACCGAGGCGTTCCATCCAGAACACATTCGGCCTCTGCCTTTCCACATCCTTTTCTCCCATGTAGACGGTACATTCAAATCCGAACTTGGCAGCCATTGTTGCAGTTGCAACACCGTGCTGCCCTGCGCCTGTCTCGGCAATAACCCTGGTCTTTCCCATTCTCTTTACAAGCAGCCCCTGTCCCATAACATTGTTTGCCTTATGCGCTCCTGTATGGTTGAGGTCTTCACGCTTAATATATATCTTTGCCCCGCCAAAATGATTTGTCAGGTTTTCTGCATATGTGAGCGGTGTGGGCCTGCATGAATAACTGGACATCAGGTCTGTATATTCTTTCCAGAATGCCGGGTCAGCCTTTGCTTCTTCATAGGCCTTAACAAGCTGCTCAAAGGTTGAGACAAGAACTTCAGGGATATAGGCCCCTCCGAATTCTCCGTAATATTTTGTTGTTATCATATATTTTCTCCCAAAATTTTAAATAACTCCTTTATCAGCGCATGGTCCTTTTTCCCCGGACATTCTTCCACGCCGCTGCTTAAATCAATTGCATATGGTTTTACTTTATCAATAGCTTCAATTATGTTTGCAGGGGATATACCTCCTGCAAGTATTACTGGTACTCCAAATTCTTTTACCTTAAGAGCCAGATCCCAGTTGAATGTTTTTCCTGTTCCGCCTGCAGTTTTATCCGAATATGTATCAAGCAGGAAGGATTTAACCGAAGCTGTATATTTCCTGCATTGAGCAATAGATGATTCATCTTTTATTTTAAATGCCTTGATACTTCTCGGCATAAACTTTTTACAGGTTTCAGTATCTTCATTTCCGTGAAGCTGAACATTATCAATGCCGCAATAGTTAATAAGTTCACTTATTCTATTGTTATCTTCGTTAACAAAAACGCCGACGGTTTTAACCAGAGACGGAAGCTTCATTATAATATCCCTTACCTGGTCAGGCTGCACCTGCCTGGGGCTTTTGGCAAATATGAATCCAAGAGCATCGGTTCCTGCATCAACCGCAGCCTTTGCATCATCATAATTTGTGATTCCGCAGATTTTTATTTTGATCATAGCTCTATACTTATTTCAGTTTTTGAATTCTTATAAAATTTAACTGACTTCTGATTTCTGTTCTCTGACTTCTCACTGTTCTTTTCCTGCCTCGACAAGCTCCTTAACCTTTTTCCCTGGTTCGCCGCTTGCCATAAGTGCAGATCCTACAAGTACCGTGTTTATGCCTTTACCTTTAAAATGATTTATATCTGCTGCATTAAAAATTCCGCTTTCACTCACAAGTACACATGATTCAGGAACTGAACCGGCAAGTCTGTCAGTAACAGCAAGATCAACCTTAAAGGTGTCAAGATCACGGTTGTTGATACCTATAATGTCAGCGCCGCATTCAAGGCTCATGTAAAGATCGCTCATGTCGTGTACTTCCGTAAGGGCACTGAGTCCAAGCTCCTTACACTGCTGAAGCAGATCCTTTAAATGATCAGCCTGTAATATCCTTGCGATAAGTAAAACAGCATCAGCTCCAAATGCAATGGCTTCCCGAACCTGAATTTCATCAATTATAAAATCTTTTCTGAGCATCGGCAGGGTAACTGCATTTTTGACAATGGGTAAATTATTGATGTCTCCCTGAAAAAAGAGCCTGTCAGTTAAAAAAGAAATTGCAGATGCTCCGGCCTTTTCATATGTGATTCCTATTTCTACAGGATCGCACTCTTCTTTTATTCTTCCGGCAGAAGGTGACGCAAATTTTATTTCAGAAATAAGGTTAATTCTGCCGGGCTTTGATATTGCTGCTTTAAAATCCCGTAAAGGAGGAACTTCGGTGTTAACTTCCGGAATGCCGTCTCTTTTTAGATCAGCAACTTCTTTTTGTTTTTGTGCAATTATTTCTTTCAGTTTTTCATGCATGGGGAATCCTTATTAAAGCTTTAACCGCCAAGACGCAAAGACCGCAAAGTTTCAATTCTTTTTTTTGAATAAAAAACGATTTTCTTAGCGTTCTTTGCGTCTTAGCGGTTCAGTTTTAGTTTTTTATACCACTCGTAAACTTCACCAGTTCTTCAAGCTTTGCCTTTGCTTTTCCTGAGTCTATAACTTCTTCTGCCAGCTTCACACCTTCTTTAAAATCACCCGCTTTTCCTGCTGCAACCAGTGCTGCAGAAGCATTAATAAGTACCATATCCCTTTTAGGTCCTTTTTGGCCATCCAGGATATCCCTGAGTATCTGCGCGTTTTCTTCCGCATTGCCGCCTTCAATATCCTCCGGGACAGCTTTCTTAAGGCCTAAATCTTCGGGTGTTATCTGTGTTGTTGTTACTTGGCCGTCTTTTACATGGGATATTTTAGTGAAACCGCATATGCTGATTTCATCCATGTTGCCTTCTCCGCATACAACAAAGGCTTCCTTTGTTCCGAGCTTACCAAGGACCATCGCAATTTTTTCTGTGAGGCTCATGTCATACACACCAAGCAGTAACACTGATGCTCCTGCAGGATTGGTAAGAGGGCCAAGCACGTTAAATACGCTTCTTATGCCTATTTCTTTTCTTGGGCCTGCTGCATATTTCATGGCACCATGAAACATGGGTGCAAAAAGAAAGCCTATGCCTGTATTGTTAATGCAGGCTTCTATGTCCGGTGCCTCAAGACTCAGGTTTACTCCAAGTGTTTCAAGCACGTCGGCTGCACCGCATTTGCTCGATACTGCCCTGTTCCCGTGCTTGGCAACTGTTATGCCTGCACCTGCGGCAACAAATGCTGTTGCTGTGGATACATTAAATGTATTTGTTCCGTCACCGCCGGTTCCAACAACATCAAGTATGATATCATCTGCAATTTTATTCGGGTCAATTGCAACCTTTGTTGCCTTGTTTCTCATTACCTTTGCTGCGCCTGTAATTTCATCTACTGTTTCACCTTTCAGTCTCAGTGCAGTGATAAAAGCGCCTATCTGGGCAGGCGTCGCTTCACCTGACATTATCTCATCCATTGCAGATACCATCTCGGTTTCAGTTAGGTCAGTTCCATCTACAAGCTTTGTTATAAGTTCTTTAATCATTATCAGCTCTCCATTAAGGTAAAGAAATTATTCAGCAGCATCTCTCCTGCTTCTGTAATTATAGATTCCGGATGAAACTGTACGCCGCTTACCGGGTCAGTCTTGTGGCGCAGACCCATTATTTCTCCTTGTTCTGTCCATGCGCTTATTTCAAAACAGTCGGGCAGGGATTTTTTTTCTACAATAAGTGAATGATATCTTACTGCTTCAAAAGGATTGGGGAGACCTTTAAATATACCTCTGTCATCGTGGAATATCCTTGATGTTTTTCCGTGCATGATCCTGTCTGCACGCACCACCTTTCCTCCATATGCCTCACCTATTGCCTGATGCCCCAGGCATACACCCAGTGTGGGCATTTTACTCCCGAATTCCTTAATTGCACTTATTGATATTCCGGCCTTGTCAGGAGAGCATGGACCCGGTGATATCATTAAGCGGTCGGGTGAAAGTTTTTTTATTGACGGGATATCAATCTCATCATTCCTGTATACCTTAACCTCTTGGCCCATGGGTTCAATCATCTGGACAAGGTTGTAGGTAAAGCTGTCGTAGTTGTCTATAAGCAGTAACATTATTCCTTCACCCTTTCTATCGCCTTGAATGTTGCGCTGGCTTTTCTTATTGTTTCTTTGTATTCCTCTTCAGGGTCAGAGTCGGCAACAATGCCTGCTCCTGCCTGTATGGTGAGCCTGTTGTTTGATACAGTGATTGTTCTTATGGTAATGCAGAAATCCATGTTTCCATTAAAACCAAAGTATCCGACTGCCCCGGCATATGGACCGCGCTGGTCGGGTTCAAGCTCGCTTATTATTTCCATTGCCCTGATTTTAGGGGCACCGCTTACAGTACCTGCCGGAAAGGATGACATGAACAGATCAAATGAGTCGCAGTCATCTTTTAAGGTTCCCTCTACCCTTGATACTATATGCATTACATGTGAATACCTTTCTATCTCCATGAGCCTGGGCACTTTAACCGAACCGGGTGCAGCCACCTTGCCCGCATCATTCCTTCCAAGGTCCACAAGCATTATGTGCTCGGCTCTTTCCTTTGGATCCGCCATAAGATCTTTTTCAAGGGCCAGGTCTTCTTCATCCGTTGCACCTCTAGGTCTTGTTCCTGCTATGGGCCTGAGTTCAATCTTGCCGTCTGTAAGTCTTACAAGTATTTCAGGGGATGCTCCGATAAATTTTATTTCGCCGAAGTTAAGGTAAAACATGTAGGGTGAGGGGTTAACGCTTCTTAGCTGCCTGTAAAGCTGGAAATCTTCGCCATGTACTTCGCTTGTAAACTGCTGGGATATAACAACCTGAATCACATCTCCTGCAACTATGTATTCCTTTGCTTTTCGTACTGCTTCTTCAAAGTCTTCCTTTTTAAAATTTGATTTAAGCTCAGTTAGGCTGACGCCTGTATCAGTATCAATGTCACGTATTGGTTTTGAAAGGTCTGCGGCAATTTTGTCTACTTCGTGACAGGCCCGTGTGTAGCTTTCCTTTAGGTCGCACCCTTCTTCTAAATATGCAAATGATACAAGTTTCATCATATGTGTGAGGTGATCAAAGATGATCAGGTTTCTGCTTGCAGTAAAAAGAGATTCAGGCAGTTTCTTTTCTGCCGGCTCAATATCAGGAAGCTTTTCCCATTTTCTGATAAGGTCATAATTTACATAACCCACAAGGCCGCCCTGAAAAGGGGGAAGGTTATCATCTATTACCGGCGTATATTTTTTACTGATATCCTTGAGCACATCAAAGGGATTTTTGACATCCTTTATTACTTCCTTTTGATCTCCTCTCTGAATCTCAACATCATTGCCTCTCGAAAGAATATTTATAAAGGGCTTATAACCTATAAAGCTGTATCTGCCCCATCTGCTTCCTCCGTCAGCGCTTTCAAGCAGGTAGGAAAATGATGAATCCCGAACCTTTAGATAAGCTGAAACCGGGGTTTCGATGTCTGCAAGAAATTCCTGGTACACAGGAATCAGGTTGCCTTTTTCTGCCATTTTTTCAAAATCGGAAAATGAAGGTTTCTTTTTCACGTTTCTGCTCCCAAATGAACTTTCCGTTTCAAGTAACGGAGTGTCAATTAATGATTAACTATACTTAATCGCCCCTATCATTGAGATATCAGGCATTGTGTTACGCAATAAAAAAGGCCGTGAGTTGTAAAACCCACGGCCTTAAAAAATAATTTACCGCGGGCCTTTTTAAGGTAATGCCCCCGGTATTATAAATATCTAAACTGGCAGGCACTCCTCCATCCAGGTAATGCACCACCACCAATTGTTGTTGATTATATTTTTATATTCTTTACACATAGCCAGTTAACTTATTAGTCGACAAAATAATTGTCAAGCTAATTATTTAGCTTGACATTGAAAAACGTAATTACATATAATTTCTCACAATTTTTTAAACAAATGGAATAATGCAATTATGAAACAAAAATCAAATCAGTCATGGCAGATATTTTTTTACTTTTTTAGCACCAGAGGTCTGCTCATGGTTTGATCCTTTTGTTTTTTTCTGATTTCAAAGCCGTGAGTATAAAAACTCACGGCTTTTTTTGTTTTTAGGGGGTTAAGTAAAATTTATGAACATCATTCTCATTGGCTACCGGTGCTGTGGAAAAACATCTGTGGGTAAAGCTCTTGCAAAAAGGCTTGGCCGGAAGTTCATTGATACAGATGAATTTATAATAAAAAAAGCAGGAAGCAGTATTGATGCGATGGTTTCAAAACACGGCTGGGAGTATTTCAGGACTGTTGAAAAAGAAGCCGTAAAGGAGATCTCTCTAAGGGATAACCTTGTGATTGCTACCGGCGGGGGTGTTGTAACCGATAATGAGAATACGCATAAATTAAAATCTAACGGCATTGTAATATGGCTGTATGCAGATATTGATATTATTAAACAGCGCCTTCTGGGCGATGCTTCGTCAGCCGAAAACAGGCCGTCCTTAACAGGAACAGATCCGGCAGATGAAATATCAAGAGTTTTAGAGGAAAGAAAACCATTGTATGCAGATGGGGGAGATTTCGCTGTTGATACAGGAACGCTGAATATTGATGACGCAGTGGATGAGATAATTGAAAGAATAGGAAAGAGAAAATAGAAATTAGAAAAGAGGAAAGCAGACATTGGGGAACAAAGTGTATGCTATTTTGTCCTAAATACTCTTTTCTCTATTCTCTTTACTCTTTCCTAATAAAAACACACAGGAGAACTTATGGCAGGAAATTCATTTGGAGAAGTATTCAGGATAACAACATTCGGTGAATCCCACGGGAAGGGAATCGGTGTTGTTGTAGACGGATGCCCTCCGCAGATCAGTCTTAAGCTTGAAGACTTTGAACATGAAATGGCAAGAAGAAGGCCGGGCGGAAGCGAGTTTGATACACCGAGAAGAGAAGATGACAGCGTTGAAATTATGTCCGGTGTTTTTGATGACATGACAACAGGCGCTCCCATTGCTCTTTTTATAAAAAATAAAGATGCCAGAAGTAAATCCTATGATCATATAAAAAACCTTTTCAGGCCCGGGCATGGTGATTACACCTATTATAAAAAATACGGTCATTATGATTATCGGGGTGCCGGCAGGTACTCTGCCCGTGAGACTGCCGCAAGGGTCGCAGCCGGAGTTATTGCAGGTAAGATAACTTCTGCAGCCGGGATAGATGTAAAGGCTTATACTATCGAAATAGGGGGTATAAAGGCTGAATCAATTGACCTTTCGGTTATTGATAACAATCCTCTCTGCTGCCCTGATATGAAAAAGTATGAAGAGATGGCAGCTCTTCTTTCCGAAGTAAAGGCCCAGGATGATTCACTAGGCGGTGTTGTAGAACTTATTGCCAGGGGATGTCCTCCAGGGCTTGGCGAGCCAGTTTTTGATAAGCTGAGCGCAGACCTTGCAAAGGCAATAATGTCCATAGGTGCTGTAAAGGGTTTTGAAATAGGCGCAGGTTTTGAAGCTGCAAGGTTAAAGGGATCGGAAAATAACGATCCTGTAACCGGTGAAGGTTTCAGTACCAACAATGCAGGCGGAATACTTGCCGGCATTTCAAACGGGGATGACATTGTACTGCGTGCTGCAATAAAGCCGATTCCATCCATAGGTGTTGAGCAGGCCACTGTTGATAAACAGGGAAACCCTACAAGTATAAAATCTGCAGGCAGATTTGATGTTACAGCTATTCCGAGGGTGATTCCTGTGATGGAGGCAATGGTAAAGATAGTTCTTGCAGATCATTATTTAAGAAACAGCATGATGAACATATTCAGGTAGACAGGAAAAAAGAATGGAAAGTGATATTATAAGCAATAATTTTGGAAGCAACAGACTGCAGTTTGTGACATATGTCGGGTACCTGGGGCCTGAAGCGACATTCAGCCATCAGGCGGCAACAATGCTGTACAGCGAACATACAGAGCTCAGGGGTGCTGAAACAATAGAAGATGTTTTTATTATGGTAAAAAACGGCCACTGCGAAGAAGGTATCGTGCCTATTGAAAACTCTTATGAAGGGTCAATAAATATAACCCAGGACCTTCTTAGTAAATATGATACAAACATCTGTGCGGAAGTATATTTAAGAGTAAGGCTTAATCTTTTAAGCCGTGAAAAAGATATAAAAAAAATAAAACGCGTTTATTCTCATCCCCAGCCAATTGCCCAGTGCAGATCATGGCTTAAGGATAACCTGCCGGATGTTTCTATTGCCGAACTGTCCAGTACCTCACTGGCTGCAAAAACCGCTTCCAAAGAACCAGGCACTGCGGCTATCGGAAGCAGCTTTGCCGCTTCAACATATGGCTTGAATATCCTGATGGAAAATATCGAAGATGATCAGGGAAATTCCACCAGGTTTTTTGTTATTGGTGATCACAAACCTCAGCCTACCGGAAAAGATAAAACATCAATATTGTTTTTTCTTAAACATGAACCGGGCTCCCTTTCCAAATGCCTGTCAGTTCTTGCTGATAGAAATATCAACCTGACAAGAATCGAGTCAAGGCCGGCAAAAACAAAAAAATGGGAGTACCTGTTTTTTGTAGATGTTGAAGGACATGAGAAAGACTCTGCTGTAAGTGAGGCTTTTAAAAAAATGGAAGAGTATTGTGTGTTTTTAAAAATACTGGGTTCATATCCCAGAGGTGATATTTGATAACCCGCAAAAAATAGCGGGGAGCTGTCAGTGTTCAGCTGGCGGAAAAAACGAATAATTAAAATAAGGTTAAATGGCTAGAAAATGAAAAATCTAAAGTTAACTACCATAAAAGTTAAAAACCAGGAACGTACAAAAATAAAGGTTAAGGACGTTACCATAGGTGAAGGAGTTACTGTAATTGCGGGGCCCTGCAGTATTGAGAGTGAAGAGCAGACAGTAGAAACTGCTGTAAAGGTAAAGGAAGCCGGCGCTGATATTTTAAGGGGCGGGGCTTTCAAGCCGAGGACCTCTCCATATTCATTTCAGGGCATGGGAATAAAGGGGCTTCAGATTCTTGAAAAAGCCGGTAAAGAGACAGGTCTTCCGGTAATTACCGAAGTGCTTGATCCGCGTGATGTCTCATGGGTATGTGAGTATGTTGATATACTCCAGGTGGGGACAAGGAACATGCAGAATTATTCACTACTTAAAGAAGTCGGAAAATCAGGAAAACCTGTTATGCTCAAACGCGGAATGTTTTCTACCTTGAGTGAATGGCTCAGCTGTGCTGAGTACATCCTGGCTGAGGGAAACCCCAATGTTATTTTATGCGAAAGGGGCATAAGAACCTTTGAGTCATACACAAGAAACACGCTTGATCTTGCTATTGTGCCTTCTATAAAAGAAGTGTCTCATCTTCCTGTAGTAGTTGATCCTTCACATGGTACCGGACGTTTAAGTCTTGTTGAGCAGATGTGTCTTGCATCTGTTGCATCAGGGGCAGACGGAATAATGGCTGAAGTGCATCGTAATCCTTCAGAAGCGCTCTGCGACGGCGACCAGAGTCTTTCTCCTCCCATGTTTGCTAAAATGATGAGAAAGCTGAGACACCTGCAGGAGTGCATGGTGCAGGTTAATGCTATAAAATAGATCAGGAAAGAGAAAATAGAAATCAGGAATGAGATGTCAGAAATCAGTAGTCAGAAGTCAGAAAACTCTTTCCTCTTTTCTTTCTCATTTCTACGTATTAGACTGTGAACTTACAAAAATTAATTGAACAAAAGAACCATAGAAAGAGGTAATACAATGGAGCTTAACGATATAAGAAAAGGGATAGACCTCCTTGATTCAAGGATCTTAAGAATACTTAACTATCGTATGGAACTGGCCCTTATGGCTAAAAAACTTAAGACAAGTATCGAGGATAAGGATCGGGAAAAGGAGATCATTGACAGGATAAGACTGAATTCAACAGGTCTTATTAATTCGGAGTTTGTTGAAAAGGTATATACGGAGATACTTAAGGAGAGTAAAGCCCTGCAGAAAAAGGATCACAACCTGATAGGTTTTCAGGGTGACCACGGCGCCTATGGTGAAGTAGCGTTAAGAGCATGGAATACAGACTGGGTTTCTGTGCCGTGCAAGGGATACTCCAAAGTGTTTGAAGGCGTTAAGGACGGTCTGTTTGACTATGGTATTGTTGCTGTTGAAAACACACTTGGCGGTGTTGTAGGTGAAGTAAACGAACTGCTTGTAAATACCGACCTCTATGTTGTAGGCGCTGTTGAGCTTCCTATTTACCTGTGCCTGCTTGCTCTTCCCGGGACGGATCATCGCGATATACGTTCAGTCTATTCTCAGTCACAGGCCCTTGGACAGTGCAGGAACTTTCTTGCACGGAATCACCTTGAACCTGTTCAGTACTATGATTCTGCAGGAGCTGCAAAGATGCTTGCTGAAGATACGCCAAAGTCTTCTGCTGTTATTGCAAGCAAGCTTGCCGCTGAAATATATGACCTTGAAGTTATCAAGGAAGACATTGATGATTTTGAAAGAAACATGACAAGGTTCCTTATTCTCTCTTCAAAGGAGAACAAGGAAGAGGGCGATAAGTGCTCCATACTTTTTTCAACTGCCCACAAGGCCGGAACACTTTTTAATGTGCTGGAAATATTTGCCAAGGCAAAAATTAATCTGACCCGCATAGGCTCTATCCAGAGCGGGGCAGGTAATTATACATTCTTCCTTGATTTTATCGGTTCAAACAAGGATGAAAAAGTAACAGCAGCACTGGCAGAGATAAAAAAGGTAGCCAGCAACCTGAGGTTTATGGGCTGTTATAAAGAGATAAAGGTTCAGTAACTATTACTTATTATGCATTAATAAAAGAGACAGGTTTAAAACCTGTCTCTACAGGCAGTCGAAAGGAATAAATACATTGCTTTGCATTCCTGTTATTGCACCGGATACTTCTGGTGCTGTTGAAAAAATATCAGAGGCCCAGGGTCATGCTGACATACTGGAAATCCGCCTTGATCTTATGGATTCCTTTGAGCTTGAGAAGATAATCGGAGCGTGTCAGAAACCGGTTATTGTTACCTACCGCTCAAAGAATGAGGGCGGAAATGGGATGGCAGAGCCATCCCTTGTTTCAGAGTATCTTATTTCTGCGGCTGAGCATAATGCTGAGTATATAGATGTAGAATTAAGCATGCCAGATGAATCGCGCAATAAGGTTATAGCCGGTAAAGGCAGCAGCAGTGTAATAGTTTCAACCCATAACTTTGGCTGTACTCCCGATCAAAAAGAACTGTTTGAGCTTTTAGATAAAAGCATAGATGCAGGCGCAGACATAGTGAAGATAGTAACCATGGCCAATGCTATGGATGATAATCTGAAAATGCTTGAGCTTGTATCTTTAGCCCATGGAAAAGGAATAAAGATAATTGCATTCTGCATGGGAGCCATGGGGCGTATGAGCAGAATATTCAGCCTGCTTATGGGCGGATATCTGACCTTTACATCTTTAGAGTCAGGTGAAGAATCAGCGCCCGGTCAGATTCCTGTAAAGGAAATGAAAAAGCTTATCAGTTATTTTTCCGGATGAGGGGTGAGAAAAAAGGAATTAGGAAAGAGAATTTAGAAGAGAGGAAAGAGTATCCAGACGAAGTCTTTTCTATTTGTTACTATTAAAAGGAGAATGTTATTTGCAGGTATCTTTTTGATAGAAAAATATAAATGTAGGGGCGGGCCTTGCGTCCGCCTTTTTGAAGATGGTCAATACTGCTGGGTTTAATCAATCCAGCAGAAATAAAAAAATAGAAACGTAGAGACGCCCGATCGGGCGTCTGTTTAAAAAAAGTTAATTAATAGTTATTTGGGTTCTCTCTTGTCCAAAAACAATATTTTTGAATTTTAAAATTCAATAATGATAGAGCATTCATAATTTATTAATATCGTGAACTTGTTTTCGTCATTCCCATGAATATGGGAATCCATTTTTGTTTTTAAAGCAAAAACCAATGGATACCAGCCTTCGCGGGTATGACGGTACGCGAGGTTTATTTAATTCAAAGCAATTTTTATTAGTCCACTTTAATTTGGATACTAGTGCTTTGAGTTAATTGCTTTTTTTAATTATGTTCTGTGTTAATACGAAGCGGACGCAAGACCCAATGCTGTTGGCTTTAGAAATATATTTTTTAAATCTCCCTCCCCTGGCGGGAGGGATTAAGGGAGGGGGAGAAAACATCAATACTGCATTGAGTTTCTATTTTACCGCCCTCACCCAGCCTCTCCCGTCCGGTCTTCGCTTTCAGCTACGCCCCGGCAGGCAAGGGAGAGGAGTTTGGTTTGGTGCTTAAATATAGCATTGGACGCAAGGCCCGCCCCTGCAGATTCATTTTTTATGAAACAGGCATGAGGGGATCCAGGCCCATTTAAGATCAAAGGTATAAATACAGTATTCCCGAGAGCAATCTCTTGGACAAGGAAAATGAAAGTTCTACTAATAATGCCAGATAAAATAAATCAATTTACAGAGTTATACGGCGTCATAGGAAATCCTGTAAAACACTCATTAAGCCCTTTAATGCAGAATGCAGCATTTTATGAAGCAGGTATTAATGCTGTTTATCTCGCCTTTGAGTCAGGCGATATTGAAAGCTCTATCAAGGGTATGAGGGGATTGGGTATAAAAGGGCTAAGTGTTACTATCCCTCACAAGTCGTCGGTCATTTCTCTGCTTGATGAAGTAGATCCACTGGCAAAAGATATTGGTGCTGTTAATACTGTTGTAAATGAAAACGGCAAACTTGTCGGATATAACACAGATGCAGCAGGCGCATTCAGGGCTCTTACCGAGGTCGTGCAGGTTAAAGAAAAGGACTGCATCATTGTAGGCGCTGGCGGGGCTGCAAGAGCAATAGGTTATATACTTAAAAGAAACAGAGCTAATGTTTTTATCTCCAACCGTTCTGCTGAACGCGGTGAAGAATTAAGCCGTTCTCTTGATTCTGAATTTATAAAACTGGAACAGCTTAAAAACAGAGATGCTGACATAATAATAAACACTACGCCGGTGGGCATGTCCCCCAATGTTGATAGTTGCCCTGTGCCGGAAGAAGTATTAAAACCGGGAATGACTGTTATGGATATTATATATAATCCCAGGACTACAAAGCTTCTTAAGACAGCTCAGGAAAAAGGCTGCAGCACTGTTGACGGTCTTGGTATGTTCATATATCAGGGTGCTGAGCAGTTCAGGCTATGGACAGGAAAAGATGCTCCTGTTGATGTTATGAGAGAAAAAGTAGAAGAAGCGCTATATGGATAAACTATGAAAAAAATCATTTCTAAAGATAAGGTCAACTGCACAGTAAAAATTCCGGGATCAAAAAGCCTTACACACCGGGCGCTTATTGCAGCAGGTCTTGCAGGTGGAAAAAGCAGGCTTAAATCAGTCCTTTCCTGTGAAGATACTCTTTATACCGCTTCAGCATTAAGAAGCCTTGGAATAAGAATAGAATTTAATCAGCAGGATGCTGATGTATATGGAAACGGCGGAGTGTTTGCTCCTTCAAAGGAAGAACATGAAATAAATCTTGGGAACTCCGGAACATCCTACAGGCTGCTTCTTTCGGTTGCAGCGCTTGCCAGCGGTAAGTATATTTTTGCAGGGACCGAAAGGATGAAGCAGAGACCGGTTGCCTACCTTGTAGACGCCCTTAAAGCCCTTGGCGTGGATGTTAATTATATGGAGAATGAAGGTTTTCCGCCTGTTCTTCTTAATGCCTCCGGCATAGAGGGCGGAAAGGTAATAATCCCCGGTGACATAAGCAGTCAGTATATTTCATCCATCCTGCTTTCAGGGCCATTGGCAAAGAATAATATATCCATAGAGATTTCCGGGGAACTGGTATCCAAACCATATATTGATCTAACCCTTGATGTCATGAATGCCTTTGGTGTTAGAGTGGAGCATGATAATTATCAGCATTTTACAATACCTTCCGGCCAGGTCTATAAGGCTAGGGAGTTTGTTGTTGAAGGCGATGCATCGTCTGCGTCCTATTTCTGGGGAGCTGCTGCTGTAACCGGCGGAACCGTTAAAACAGAAAATATTTTCCCTGATAATACCAGGCAGGGCGACATGGGACTGCTGGATATTTTTGAAAAGATGGGATGCTCAATAAAACGTGAAAATGATTCTGTGACAGTGACAGGCGGCAGGCTCAAAGGCGTTGATGTGGATATGGGCAGTATGCCGGATATGGTTCCCACACTTGCTGCTGCTGCTCTTTTTGCCGAGGGCAAAACAACTGTTTATAATGTGTCTCACCTTAAACATAAAGAAAGCGACAGAATTGCCGATACAGCAAAGGAGCTAAGAAAGATTGGTGCAAGGGTAGATGAACTTGACGATGGTCTTGTTATATACGGCGGAGATAAGTTAAAAGGTGCAGAGATTGATCCCCATGACGATCATCGTCTTGCAATGAGTTTTGCCATGGCCGGTCTTAAAGTGCCCGGTATTGTTATCAGTGATGAAAACTGTGTTAATAAATCATTCCCTACATTCTGGGAGTTATGGGAAAATATCCAGTAATAGAAATCAGGAAATAGAAAAGAGGAAAGAGTAAATAGAAAAACGCTAATTCATGAATAAAGTACGCTCTAATTACTCTATTCTCTATACTCTTAACTTATTAAAGGGCAGCACCCATGCTTGATAAAATAAAAGACTTTTATTCAAAGTACATTTTGAACGGTGATTTTTTAGACAGTGCAGCCGCAAATATTCTTATTATTCTTCTGGTAGGGCTGCTGGCTCTATGGGTATTTCACACTGTAATAAACCATCTGGAAAAACGGTTTGGAAGCCGCTTGCTTTTTTTGGGGAATAAAAAAGTATTTATTCTCATAAAGAAGGCCGGGCGGTCTGTTATTTATATTCTGGTTGGTATCAGGCTGCTGAGCTTATTAGAAGCGGAATTCTGGGAACCTCTGTTTTTTGCCTTGATGATAATTCTGCTCGCATCTTTTGCAGACAGCCTGATGAAAGATCTTCTTCCCTATCTTGAAAATAAACTTGCCGCAAAGACGACAACAAAGATTGACGATGTTATATTTGATCTCCTTAAAAGGTTTTCAACTGTAATAATTTATGTAACGGCTATAATCCTTGCCCTTGATGTGCTTGGTATTAACATTATGCCTTTTGTTGCAGGTGCCGGTGTTGCAGGTATTGCAATCGGTTTTGCTGCAAAGGATACACTTTCAAACCTGATAGCAGGTGTGCTCCTGCTTATTGACCGGCCCTTTGAAGTGGGAGACAGGATAGAAGTGTGGTCGGCCCCTGCAAACTCAGCAACCTGGGGTGATGTAATTGATATCGGGTTAAGAGCAACTAGGATAAAGACAACTGACAACATTATAATAGTCATCCCCAATAACGAAATAATGATGAGGGATATTATCAACTATACAGCAATAACTGATGAAATCAGGGTAAGAATACCGATAGGTATTGCCTACGATGCTGATGTTAAAAAAGCAAAGGAGATAATCTGCAGCATCAGCCTTGAACTTGGGTGGGTTATGGCTGATCCTGCACCCAAGGTTGTAGTAAAAACATTTGGTGATTCTGCTGTAAATCTGGAGGCAAGAGTCTGGATCGCAGACCCCAGAAAACGAATGGATACTATTTCCTACATCACCGACCGTGTGAAAGAAGATTTTCAGCAGGAAGGTATTGAGATACCATTTCCCAAGCGGGATATATACATAAAGACATTGGCGCATCCGCCGTCGCCATAGGCTATGGCGGGACAGGAGGTGTAGAGAAATTAGGAATTAGTAAATAGAAGATAGGATAGAGTGGGGATTTCAGTGGCGAAATTGGTATTTATATGCCCTCTCATGAGTATATTTTCTGTTTTTACTCTTTACTCTTTTCCAATTACTCTTTCCTTTTTTTCGCATTTAGCTTACACCCAGATATTCAAGCCCGTTTTTAATAAAGTATATTGCGAACAGCAGCATTAATGCTCCGAGTGATTTGATTATTACTACATAGGATTTACTGTTGAGGAAATTTTTAGCTTTTCCTGTAATAACCGCAACAACAACTTTTGATCCGGTCAGGACAGAATAGAATACAATTATAAACAGTAAAGCGTATGACAGGCTTTCATCATATGCCTTTATTATTGTCGGAGCTCCTATGGTAAACCAGAATACATAAGGGCTTGGATTAAGGAAATTGGCAATAATTCCTTTTTTAATGGAATGCATGGGGGAGCCTGATACTTCCGGATCAACGCCCTTAAAGGAAAGACTTTCGCAGGCAAGATAAATCAGATATATGCTTCCTGAAAAGGCAATAAGCCCAAGAATAGTATCTGTTTCCGGCAGCTTTGACATTATAAGAGTAATGACAAGTATTATTGGAAAGTCCGTAATAAGAGGGGATGCAGCAATTTTGATTCCTTCCTTAGGGCCATGCTTTAGTGTTTCGGATATGACCAGGGTTAATAATGGCCCTGGAATCAATCCGCTTAATCCCAGGATGAATCCTGTTGTTATGTATGTCAGACCTTCTGTCATTTTAAATAATTTATTTTAGGCATCTACACGACATTTTTTTAAGTTTTATCCGGTCCGGGCCGATAAATATTATTGTCAATTTTTAAGCGGACCGTTTATATCATTGTTTTTAATGCTCCGCAAACAGCAAACTAAAATTATTAACCTTAATTTACCGGGATAAATGCCCTAAAAAAAGGCATTTGACCATATGAGATGATTCATGTTAAAAATTGACAAAAAGCTAAGAGGGTAAAAAAATGCTGGATCTGAAATATATACGCAACAATATTGATAAAATAAAGACAATGCTTGAAAACAGGAATAACAATCTTGATATTTCTGTTTTTGAATCCATAGATGCCGAAAGAAGAGACAGGCTTTCTGAGCTTGAAGGGCTTCGGTCAAAAAGAAACACTGTAAGCGAAGATATCGCCTCCATGAAAAAAAACGGTGAAGATGCTTCTGCGCTTATCAGTGATATGAAAGAGGTTTCCGCAAAGATAAAAGAGCTTGAAGCCGGAATGAATGATATTCAGGAAAAGCTTGATCAGCTCATTATGGTAATCCCCAATATGCCTAACGAGGAAGTGCCGGTAGGAAAAGATGAGAGTGATAATCCTGTTGTCCGGACCTGGGGAGATAAAACGGAATTTGATTTTGAACCCTTATCTCACTGGGATATTGGTGAAAAACTGGGGATACTTGATTTTGAGAGGGCTGCAAAACTTGCAGGCGCCAGGTTTGCTCTTTACAAGGGCGCAGGGTCAAGGCTTGAAAGAGCCCTGATCAACTTCATGCTGGACATACATACAACAGAGCATGGCTATACAGAGATACTGCCGCCGTTTATGGTTAACAGTGCAAGTATGACCGGTACAGGTCAGCTTCCCAAGTTTGAAGAAGATCTCTTTAAAATAGAAGGCTCGGATCACTATCTTATTCCTACTGCCGAAGTTCCTGTTACAAACATACACAGGGATGAAATATTACAGGAAGAAGATCTTCCCATATTTTATACTGCCTATACACCCTGTTTCAGGTCAGAGGCAGGTTCTTATGGAAAAGACACAAGAGGGCTTATAAGAAATCACCAGTTTAATAAGGTGGAGCTGGTAAAGTTCTGCAAGCCTGAAGATTCTTACAATGAGCTTGAAAAACTTACCTCAAATGCCGAGGAAATATTAAAACGTCTTGAACTGCCGTACAGGGTTATAACCTTGTGTACCGGAGATATGGGTTTTTCTTCTGCAAAAACCTATGACCTTGAAGTGTGGCTGCCAGGTCAGCAGTTATACAGAGAGATATCTTCATGCAGTAATTTTGAAGATTTTCAGGCAAGACGTGCAGGTATAAGATATAAAAGAAAAGGCGCCAAAGGCACGGAGTTGGTCCATACATTAAACGGATCGGGTCTGGCCGTAGGTAGAACCTTTGTTGCAATACTTGAAAATTATCAGCAGAAAGACGGAAGTGTAGTGATACCGGATGCCCTCAGACCTTATATGGGCGGAATGGAAGTTATAAAGTAGAAGAGGAGACATGTCATGTGCGGAATAGTCTGTTACGTAGGTAAAAGCAAAGCAAAGCCGCTTCTTATTGAAGGGCTTAAAAGACTCGAATACAGGGGTTATGATTCTTCAGGAGTTGCTGTTCAGGATTCCGGTAAAATGGATTATTACCGTGCTCTCGGTAAAATAGCCGAACTTGAAAAAAAGATTAACGGTCTGGAGATTAACGGTACAACAGGTATCGCTCATACCAGGTGGGCTACCCATGGTGAGCCTTCCGAAGCAAACGCCCATCCCCACAGCAACATGGCCGGGGATATTTTTGTTATCCATAACGGGATTATTGAAAATTACCAGGTAATTAAGAAAAAACTCGGTAAAAAAGGTGTTGTTTTTAAAAGCGATACAGATACAGAGGTTCTAGCTCACTTGATCTCCGATAATTTTTCCGGCGATCTTAATGAAGCCGTAAGAAAAACCATGGCCCAGGTTGAGGGTACCTTTGGAATTGCTGTACTGCATAAGGACATTCCGGGGCAGATTGTTGTTGCGCGAAGAGGCAGCCCGTTAATTATTGGTGTTGGTGAGGACGGTAACTTTGCAGCATCCGATGTGTCTGCAATGGTCAGGTACACCAATAACGTTATTCATCTTAATGATAATGAGCTTGCAACAATAACCCAGGATAATGTCTCTATTTCTACTGCCCAGGCAACAGCTGTAAGAAGAGAAACAGAGACTGTTGAATGGTCTGCCGAAGATGTTGAGCTGGACGGATTTCCGCATTTTATGCTTAAAGAGATTTTTGAACAGCCGGAAACAATAAAAAACGCAATGAGAGGCCGTATTGATAAAGGCGAGGGAGTTCCCAAGCTTGGCGGAATAATGCCTGTGTGGGAAAAGCTTAAAGAGTCCAGGCACATAGTCATCGTTGCCTGTGGAACCTCATACTACTCGGGATGTGTGGGAAGATATGTATTTGAAAAGCTGACAGAGGTAGATGTGGAAGTGGAGCTTGCGTCTGAATTCCGCTACCGCAAACTTAATTTCCCTCCCAATACATTTATAATTTCAATGAGTCAGTCTGGTGAAACCGCCGATACCCTTGCTGCAATGAGAGAAGCAAGAAGAAAGGGGGCCAGCCTCCTTGGAATCGTCAATGTAGTTGACAGCTCCATAGCCCGTGAAACTGATGCCGGTGTTTATAATCATGCAGGCCCCGAAATAGGGGTTGCGTCTACAAAAATATTTATATCCCAGCTTACTATACTCACACTTCTGGCTATTCTGCTTGGCCGCCACCAGAATCTTTCTTTAACGGATGGTGTGGAAGCTATAAGAGCCATGGAGACTCTTCCCGAGCAGGTCCAGTGGATTCTTTCAAAAGCTAATCAGATTGAAGCTATTGCCGAAAAATATCATAAATTCAGCAACTGGCTTTTTCTTGGAAGAAAATATGAGTACCCCATTGCCATGGAAGGAGCCTTAAAGCTTAAGGAAATTTCATACATTCATGCGGAAGGATATGCCGCAGGAGAAATGAAGCACGGGCCTATTGCGCTTATTAATCCTGAGATGCCCACGGTTGCAATAGCTCCTAAAGATGCCATGTATGAAAAAATGATAAGCAATATCCAGGAGATTAAAAGCAGACGCGGGCCGATCATAGCAATTGGAACGGAAGGCGATACAGTGTTAAAAGAGATGGTCGATGAGTTTATAGAGATACCTGAAACGCTGGATTTCCTTTATCCCATTCTTTCTGTTGTCCCCTGTCAGCTTTTGGCCTATTACTGTGCACTGTTTCTGAAGCGGGATATAGATAAACCAAGAAACCTCGCCAAGAGTGTTACTGTTGAGTAAGTAAAAACAGTCCCTATGACTGCATCTGTTTTACCGGAAAGGAACCGGCTGGCTGTAAGCCTTGTTAAGGTGATATCAAAAGCCGTCCTTTCCCCTTTCTTTAAATTAAATATCAGGGGAATTGAAAATATTCCTGAAAAAGGTTCATTTGTTTTGCTTCCAAAGCATAGCCGCTGGGAGGACATTCCCCTGATTTCCATATCTGTAAAAAGGTCACTTTTTTTCGTGGCAAAGCAGGAACTGTTTAACAGTTTTATTTCCAGAAAATGTATTGCAATGCTGGGAGGACTCCCACTTGACAGAAGCAGGCCTGTAAGGAGCCGTGACACTCTTGTCAGTGTCCTTCAAAAATTGAAAGAGGGAGACGGAGTAGTCGTTTTTCCTGAAGGGACATACTATAATAATAAGGTCGGCCCTGGTCATGCAGGGTTAATAAAGATGTTTTACTCAAATACTGATACGCTCTTTATTCCTGCAGGCATAAAATATACTGAAGGTCGGGTAAGAAAAACAGTGAGTATAATATTTGGTAATCCTGTTAAAAGTGATTATTTTAAAAACTCTGAAGAATTATTCGTCTATACAATGAAAGAAATTGCCGGCCTGAGCGGGCTGGCAGGGGATGCTGTTTATAATCAGTCAGGAGTTAATGATGATAGATGATCAAAAAATATTTGAAATAATAGGTAATTACAGGGATGAAATGATTGATCTGCAGTCTGAACTGACTGCAAGAGTTGCTTTATGCCCCGAAAATGGAGGCACAGGAGAGCATGAAAAAGCGGCATATATTAAAAAACGGCTTGAAGAGTTAAAGCCCGACAGCCTGACTGAGATCCATGCCCCGGATGACAGGGCAAAGGATGGATACAGACCGAACATAATAGCAAAATGGTGTAAAGATGAAAAAAAGCCGGTTGTATGGGTGTTAAGCCATATGGATGTTGTTCCTCCCGGGGATTTGTCTTTATGGGACAGTGACCCCTATAAAGTAAAGGTTGAAGGCGATAAGATAATCGGGCGGGGTGTTGAAGATAATCAGCATGGAATGGTTGCGTCTTTTTTTGCATTAAAGGCGGTACTGGAGTCCGGGCTCAATCATAATAACATTGGTCTTATTATGGTAGCGGATGAAGAAACCGGCAGTAAATACGGGCTTGGATATATTGTTAAAAATCATAAAGAATTATTTAAAGAAAAAGATCTTATTGTGGTTCCTGACTGGGGGCTTGATGACGGCTCCATGATAGAAATATCCGAGAAATCCATGCTGTGGATAAAGTTCACGGTCAAAGGGGAACAGTGTCATGCCAGTACACCGGAAAGAGGAAATAACAGCCTTTTAGGTGCGGCAAAACTTATTGTTGAGCTGGAGAAGTTAAAAAAAGAGTATGATTTAAAGGATGATCTTTTTTCTCCGCCTGTATCTACCTTTGAGTGTACAAAAATAGAGGCAAATGTCCCGAATGTAAATACCATACCCGGGAAGGATGTTTTCTATATGGACTGCAGGGTTCTGCCTGGTTATAAGCTGGATAATATACTCAAGTCCATTAATGAGATAACCGATGGAATAAAAAAGGATCTGAATCTTGAAGTTACAGTTGAAACAGTAAACAGAGAAGATGCCGCAACCCCGACATCCCCCGAAGCCCCGGTCGTAAAGGCCTTACAGCGGGCTATAAAAAAGGTTAAGGGCATTGATGCCTCGACCATGGGAATAGGCGGCGGGACGGTTGCAGCTTTCTTCAGGCGGGCCGGGTTTAATGCTGCTGTGTGGAGTTCGTGTCTGGATATTGCCCATCAGCCGAATGAGTATTGCAGAATAACCGACCTTATAGACGATACAAAAGTTTTTACATCGATTTTTCTTGATGACAGTATTGGATAGAAAAGAAGAAAGCCAGATTGTTGATCTGCTCAATGAAGGGGTAGAAACAGGAGTATTTCCCGGAGCGGTGCTCCTTGTTGCAGTGGAGGGAGAGGTCCTGTTTATAAAAGAAGCAGGGGTATTATCATCAGCTTCTCCTCAGATAAGCACAAAGAAAAACAGCATATATGATCTTGCCTCCTTAACAAAGCCTTTTGCCGCAACGCTTTCCGTTATGAGGCTGGTCGATAGAGGCGTAATACACCTTGATTCAACATTGAATGAGCTGATTGATGATAGTATCCCGGTTGATAAACGGGATATTACCCTGCGCCTGTTATTATGTCATTCTTCAGGTCTTTTCGACTGGAAACCATATTATCAGGACCTGATTAAATATGATCAGGAAAAAAGAAAAGATGTTTTAAGACAGCATATATTAAATGAGCCCCTGGCATATAAACCGGGTAAGGACTTTAAATACAGTGATCTGGGGTTCATGCTGCTTGAATGGATTATAGAAGAAGCATCCGGAAAAAAAATGGATGAATTTCTTATTCAGCATTTTTATGAGCCCTTAAAGCTGACTCGGACTTTTCTTATGAAAAATGGCGCTGTTTTTAATCTGGATGAAGTGGCCGCAACAGAGGCGTGCCCATGGAGAAAAAAACTGATTCATGGAGAAATCCATGATGATAACTCCTGGGCGCTGGGTGAGTATTCAGGCCATGCAGGGCTGTTTGGATGCGCTGAAGAGCTGTATATTATTTTAAATATGCTGAGGGAGCATTATTACTCTAAACGGCATGATTTTTTTAAGCCTGAAACAGTACAGGCATTTTTTAAACGTCAAAATATTGCAAAAGAAAGTACATGGGCACTGGGATGGGATACTCCCTCAATTACCGGATCAAGTGCGGGGGAATTCTTTTCGCAAAACAGTGTCGGCCACCTTGGCTATACCGGAACATCAGCATGGATGGACCTTGAAAAGGATGTGATGGTAATATTTCTCTCAAACCGGGTGCACCCGGATAGAGAAAATATCATGATAAGAAAATTCAGACCCAGGCTTCATAATATGATTATGAAGAGGGTTTTGGTTATATAAGGTAAAAGTGAATCGGTTTGACATTTTATTATTTTGCCTGTTATATTAAAAACTTACTCAAATATAGCAGTTATGAAATAATCGTCAGCTGTGTTATAAAATTATTATTTTGGGAGACGGCTAAAAATGAGAATAAAAAGTTCAACCATAAAAAGACAATACTTAACATTGTTTACAGTTCTTATGCTTGCGGTATTGATATCAGGTTGCGGAAGTAAGGAAGAAAAGAAAAAAAAGCATCTCGCAAATGCAAGAGAATACATTGCTGGAGAGGAATTTAAAAAGGCGGAGATTGAACTTAAAAATGTCATCCAGCTCGATCCTGAAAATGATTCTGCCTATTATGAACTGGGTGAAACTTATCTTAAACTAAAGCAGATACGCGAGGCATTTCAAAGCTTCTCAAAGGCTGCAACAATTAATCCTGATAATTTTGATGCCCAGCTTAAGGTCGGTCAACTTTTGCTTCTTGGCAAACAGCAGAAAGAGGCAAAGGAAAAAGCGGAACTGGTGCTTGCCAAAAAGCCTGACAATATAGAGGCGTTAAGTCTTATGGCCGGTATTTATATTCAGGAAAGAGATCCTGACTCTGCCTTATCAACCCTGGTAAAAGCTGCAGAGATTGATCCCACACACTTTAATACCCAGATATCACTTGGCAGGGTGTACCTTTTAAAAAAGGATCTGGACAATGCCGAAAAGGCATTTCAGACAGCCAAAAAGCTTGATTCAAAGGAAAGGGTGCCTTATGTGGAGCTTTCCCGAATCTATGGAATAAAAGGTGAATGGGATAAAGCCGAACAGCAGCTGATTGAAATGGTTGAATCCGCCGAGCCCAAATACCAGAGCCTGCATGTCCTTGCGGGGTTTTATGAGAGTAGAAAAAAGATTGATGATGCGGAAAGACAGTATTTAAGCGCTGTCGAACAGGCACCTGCTGAAGATATCGTTCCACTCATGAACCTGGGCGCTTTCTATGCCAGACAAAAAAACTATGATAAAGCTCTTGAAGCATTGAATAAAGCCAGCAAAGTAAAGAAAGACGATCTGAATATTCTTATGAATATAGCCATGCTTCATTTTGATTTTAAAAAATTTGAAGCAGCTGAAGGCGTTGTTGATCAGGTACTTGAAGAGGAAAAAGGGCATATCGGTGCGAATTTTCTTAAGGGCAGACTTTACCTTGTAAAAAGAGATTTCAGTAATGCTCTTGAACGTTTCGATGTTGTTCTTCGTGATCAGCCCGATAACAGTATGGCAAATTATTTAAAAGGGCTGAGTCTTATTGGTAAAAGAGATCTTAACCTTGCAAAGGGAAGCCTTTTAAAGGCTGTAGAGTTAAATCCCAGGCTTGTTGAAGCCCGGTTGATTCTGGCAGATTTCTATCTGAGAGAAAGAGATACTGAGCTTGCCGGAAATCAGATTAACACTGTTCTTGAACTGCTGCCGGAAAACCCTCAGGCGTTAACCCTCTATGGAAACCTGAAGATGCTTGAGCGGGACATCAAAGGTGCAGAAGAGGCATATAAAAAAGTTGTTGAGCTGGATCCCGGTAATGCGTCGGGGTACATGAGGCTTGGTGTTCTATACAATATGACTCGAAAACCTGATGATGCAATAAAATATCTTTCAAAGACACTTGAGCTTGATCCGAAAAGAGTGGACGCACTTGGAATACTGGTTGCCATTCACGCAAAGAAAGAAGAATATAAAACTGCCATTAATCTGTGTGACAAATACAGGAAAGAGGTTGGAGATAATAAATCTGCGCTTGCAAGAATTGAATACCTGAATGGTAACATATTTCTGGAACAGGAAAATATAGAAGAAGCTCGTAAATATTTCGAAAAGGCTGTTGAAATTGAGCCTAACCTGCTGGCTCCCTATGAGACTCTGGCAAAGTTATCCCTGCGCGATAAAGACTATAAAAAAGCTATTTCACGCTATGAAGAAATACTGGAGAAAAATCCAAATTATCTGGCAGGATACATGGCTGTAGGTACAATCTATGACCAGCAGGGGAATAATTCTAAAGCTGAAGAGTATTATCGGAAAGCCCTTGAGGTTAATAAGGATTTTGGCGCGGCTGCTAATAATCTCGCATGGAAGATTGCAGAAAAGGGCGGCAATATAGATGAGGCCCTTGAATATGCAAGAATTGCCAAAGAACAGATGCCTAAAAATCCATCGGTAATGGATACGATCGGTTGGATCTATTACCTTAAAGGTAGTTATCTGAATGCAGTATCTGAACTGCAGGACAGCATTGAACTTGTCCCTGATAATGCAACTATTAATTATCATCTGGGAATGGCCTTATATAAAAATAATAAACCGGAGGCTGCCGGTGAATACTTGAAGAAAGCGCTGGAGCTTGATCCGGATATTAAAGAAGCCGGTGAAATAAAGAAGCTGCTGGAGAATATTTAGACAGTTACTTGAAATGAAAAGTTTTCCATATAAAATACTATTTTTATGCATTTTTCTGCCGCCTGTATTATATGTTTTTTCTTTGAACGGACTTGAGTTTTTTTTACAGCGGCAGATTGAAGGCAAAATTGACAGTATTATAATTCAGAAAGAAACGGAATTACTTGAAGGAAGACATACTGTAAAAGAAGAGATAAACCGTAATATGAGCGAGTACCTTGCTGCAAGGTCTTTCTGGTACAAGGCAGGTATCAGCTCCAGTATTATTGTTAAAACAAGCAGCAATAAAATTTTGTATCCTTCCCAGCTCAGTGAAGTAAGTGATGATTATCATAAAAGTGTTTCAGCTGAATCTCCCAATTATATGGATGTTGCGGCTGATAATTTTAAGATTCTTAATGACAGGCTTATCAAACTGATTGAAGTAAGAATAAGGCAGAACAGCTGGCTTGCAAACAGCATCCTTATCTTTTACATTCTGATCGCTTTACTGATTCTGCGTTTTTCTATTAAAAAGAGTTTAAAGAGCAGCGAGGAGCAGGAGGAAGAACAGAAAAAAATCATAGGTGAGTTATCTGAAAAACTTGAAACCTATGAAAGTGAACTGTCCAGTATCAAAGAAAAAGAGAAAAAATACTCCGAAAGTATCAGTGAGCTTAATAAAGAAAAAGAAAATCTTTCATCTGACATAGATGAACTTCTTGATGAAATGGAAAAGCTCGAAGATGGACTGACTGAACAAAAAGAGTTAAGAGAAAAACGGGAAAACGAGATAAACAGTCTCAGGGAAGAAATTGAAAATATTAAATTAAAAAGTGAGAAACCGAAAAAAAAGAATAAAAAGCAGGAATCATTAGAAAAAAGATTCAGAGTGTTATATAAAAACCTTATTTTTACAGAAAAGGCTATTGAGGGTTTTATACCCCTTTCCGAAGAATTTCAGCTTAAGGCTGAAGAGATTATTCACCGAATCAATGAAGACAATTCCAATGTTAGTGTAAAGCGGAAGGTGTTCAGCAAGGGCGGTAAAATAAATGTTCTGGAAATTGATTTTGCTTATTCCGGCAGGATCTATTACCAGAAAGACAATACAAAAAGTATAATTGTTGCTATAGGTACAAAGAAGACTCAATCGCAGGATCTTGCTTACCTTGAAAGAGAATATTCGTAGAGAAAGGTTTTAAGCCTGTCTCTGCCGAAAACGAACAAAAAGGAATGATAGAATGGAGACAGAAGGAAAGACTATTTTAATAATTGAGGATGATCTTGATGTCCTGGCTGCCTTTGTTAAACATTTTAAATATCTTGGATATGAAGTGATAATTGCTACTGACGGTATGGACGGATTAAAGAAGATAGATATCGGAGGATATGATCTGGTCATAACCGATATAGTTATGCCCTTTGTCAGCGGTGTGGGAGTGGTAACTACGCTGAAGGAAAAAAGGCCTGAAATTCCAGTGATTGCCATTACAGGATATGGGAAAGAGCCGGAAGCCGCGGCCATGGAAAAAAAGGCTGACATTGTTTTGCCTAAACCAGTAAAAATGGCCGTGCTGAAAGAACACGTCGAAGAACTTCTTAAATAATATAAATTATGATGAAGTTATTTTTCTTAAACGGAGATAAAAAAGGAAAAAGTCTTGATATTCCTTCGAGCTGTATCTACGTAGGCCGCCTGCCTGATAATGATGTGCAGATAACAGACAAGACAATTTCCCGCAAACATCTGCGCGTTTCAAGAGACGGTGATAAATTTATCCTGCGAGATCTTGGGAGTAAAAACGGCACTTTCTTAAATGGGAAACAGCTTATCCCTGACATGGAATATGAGGTGGAAGAAGGGATTCCCTTTGCAGTTGGAAATGTAGCCATGTCTCTGGGCATAAAATCAACAGAGTCCATTTTTAATTCCTACGAAATTGAAGAGCTGTCGTCTCAGTTTTCTTCTACCGCAATGTTTACAGCCTTTAAAGACAGGCCCATGACAACCCCTAAAAACATGGACTTTCTTTTTAAGATATCAAACATTATAAATCAGTCTCTTGATATAAACGAAATACTGCAGCAGGTGCTGGATTACCTGTTTGAGCTTTTAAACCGGATTGACAGGGGGTTTGTAATCCTGGTTGACCCTGAATCAGGCGGGTTTTCTACTGTTATATCCCGTGTTGCCAAATCAGAGGACGGTCATCCTGTATCATACAGTTACAGTAAAACAATAGTAGATGCAGTAGTAAGAAGCAGTAAACCTGTTACTATTCTGGATACATTCGGTCAGGATGATGCTGATATTTCAGACAGCATGGAGTTAATGAATGTAAAGTCTGTCATGTGTGTCCCGCTGATCTGTAAAGAAAAAGTTCTGGGCGCATTATATGTGGATTCTGTCAAGATTCCCTACGGGTTCAGAGAAGAAGACCTTGCTCTGGTTACTGCTCTCTGCAGCACGGCAGCCATAGCCATAGAAAATGCCAGCCTGTACCGCAATCTGGAATCTTTGATTAAAAAAAGAACGGATGAGCTTATTGATACAGAGAGAATGCTGACTGAAAGTGAAAAGCGTTTCAGGGCAATGTTCAATAACCTGAGCAGCGGTGTTATTATATTAAAGGTTATAAATGACGGAAAAAATTTCATAATTCTTGATATTAACAGAGCTGATTCCAAAATAGACAAGATAAGTAAAAAAAATGCTGTAGGGAATAGGTTTCTGGATGTTTTTCCTGAAATGGCGCAAACAGGGTTTGTGGAAAAACTTACAAAGGTGTGGGAAACAGGCAAATCGGAAAGATGCTCTATAACAATAGATAAGGGCGAGGAAAAGAAAAGCTGGAGAGAATATTATATATATACCCTGCCTGATGATGAGCTGGTTGCTATCTTTGATGATGTAACAGAAAAAAAGGAAGCTGAGTTTGAACAGAAAGCCCTTCAGGAACAGCTCTTTGCGGCTCAGAAAATGGAATCAATAGGCGCTTTTGCCGGTGGGACCGCACATAATTTCAGAAATATTCTTCAGGCTATTTCAGGGAACATCGAATACCTTGAAGTTGTCTATGGTGAGCAGCCTGAAGTAAAGGAGCTTGCCAAAAATATATACAGCTCAATTGACAGAGGGGTAGGTTTAATAAATAATCTGCTGCACTTTGCCAAACAGGGCTGGAAGCTTGAAATGGAAGACCTTGACCTTGCCGAAGTTGTATTGAAAATCCATGATATTGTGGAAAAAGTTTTCAATAAAAATATAAAAATTAAGATGATCCTCGAAGATGATCTTAAGGTAAGAGGTAATTCTTCTCTTTTAAGTCAGGCATTTATGAATCTGTTTACAAATGCAAGAGATGCAATGCCTGACGGCGGAAGTCTTACAGTTAAGGCAAAAAGGGTAAAAAACAAGGTTGTTGCATATGTGACGGATACCGGGCACGGCATTGAAGAAGAGGTGATTGATAAAATATTTGATCCCTTTTTCACACTGAAAGAAGTTGGGTCCGGGACAGGCCTGGGGCTTTCAACTACACATGGAATTGTCGAACAGCATAAAGGAACAATTACCGTTACTTCAAAGGTTGAAAAAGGTACCACCTTTAAAATAACTCTGCCTGTCTCAAAGGGGCGGGTAAATAAAAAGCAGGAACTAAGGGATAAACCGGTAAAAGGTGACGGCCAGAAAATCCTTATTATTGATGATGAAGATTCAGTTCTTGATTCAATGTCCAACCTGGTTACACAGTTGGGGTATCAGGCCTACGCAATAAACCGCCCCACAGAAGCAGCCATGGTCTACAAAAACTGGCAGCCGGATCTCGTCCTTATTGACAGAAGTATGCCGGAGATGGATGGTGTTAAGTGTATCAAGGGGCTTTTGCAGGACGATCCTGAGGCGAAAATAATTATTATATCGGGCTATGAAAGTGACGGTCCGAACGGTATAGATGAGAGTGTAAGGCAATCTATAAAAGGTTACCTGACAAAGCCCTGCAGTGCAACGGCTTTAAGTAATATGATAATACAGGCAATTGGATCTTAACAGATGATAGAGGGATGCTATGGTTTCAGATCTTAATGTTATAATACTGGAATCCGAAACACCGGAACTTGCAGGGAATATTGCAGAAAAGTTGAACAATGTATTGGCGCGGCCCTGTATATCGGTAAGTTGTCGGGAAACTATTGACGGTTTGAATAACCTGAAACCGGACCTGGTTATTCTTGACCCGGCACTTGATTACGATACAGCTATCAGGTCTATTCAAAAAGCAAAGGTTCTTGATCTTGCGATGCCTGTATTTACATCGGTAAAAGAATGCCTGCCTGTTGAGCCTTACTATGCACCATTTGAAGGTGTCTACTGCTTAAATCCAAAGGCTGATGTAAATACTATTGTAAATTCTATTGAAAAAGCCTTTGAAGAAAAAAAAGAATTTGAAAAACTGCCAAATCATCCTTTGATTATAGGTAAAAGCCCTAATGTTACTTCGGTAAGAGCTAAAATCAGGAAAATAGCAGATAAAGATGTTACAGTCCTTGTGACAGGGGAAACAGGCACAGGTAAAGAACTTGTTGCCCGTTCTATACATCAGTATTCACAAAGGAACAAAGAGCCGCTGATAAAAGTTGACTGTACATCTCTCCCGGATGAACTTCTTGAAAGTGAAGTGTTTGGTTTTCAGAAGGGTGCATTTACCGATGCCTACAGAGATAAACCGGGACGGCTCGAGCTGGCAAATGGAGGAACTCTGTTTATTGATGAAATAGGTGATATCTCATTTCCTCTTCAGGTAAAATTTTTACAGATATTTGAAGACAGAGAGTTTTCAAGGCTCGGCGGAACAACGGATAAATCGGTTGATGTAAGGGTTATACTGGCAACCAATGCGGATTTATGGGGAAAGGTTAAGAATGGCTCCTTCAGGGAGGATTTGTATTACCGCATAAATGTAATGCAGATAGAAATCCCGCCATTAAGAGAAAGAAAGGAAGATGTTCCCCTGCTGATCGATTATTTTCATAATAAATACAGTTACGAGTTTAAAAGAAAAATAATAGAGATCCCTGAAAAAGTGCAGGAGTTTTTTATTGCCTACCCTTGGCCGGGGAATATAAGGGAGCTTGAAAATATAATAAGAAGAGCAATAGCGATATCTGACTGGAACCTGATATATGAAGAGATGAATCAGGCAATGAAGGATAGAGATAATTTTTCAGATCAGGCAAACGATATTGATGATTACAGTGCCTCTGAAAATAGAGAAACATTAATGCGGTTGTTTAAAGATAATGACTATTCTCTTAAAAAAATCAGTAAAAGCTATGTTGCAGATGCGGAATCCGAAGCTATTTTAGAAACCCTTAACAGTACACAGTGGAACAGAACAAAAGCTGCTAAACTGTTGGGAGTGAGTTATAAAACTCTTACCAACAGGATAGATTCACTTAGGTTGAAACCTTGAAAAGATTGCTGTGATGTTGAGAAACTTGTAAGCTTGGAGCAAAATTCTAAAACCTATTTTATTTTCCATTCATTTTGCATTTCGAGTGTCCTGACTTCATCGTAGCTGTTTTATGTTTGATGGTTGAAAACGTGAAATGAGCACATTTAGAGTCTTTCGGCTTTTTAATGTTCTTGCCTTCTTATCTTCCAACTTTGACCTTTGAGCTTTTATTTTAATGTCTGTGTATTCCTTTTCGTAAAACAGGGAAATATTTACATATGTCTCTGGAATGATTTTACATAGTGTTGTTGTGCGGGTGTACAGTTAATAGGTCTGGATAGGAGTGTTGTGTGTAATATGTTGATATTGCAGTGAAATAAAAAAATATATTTTTTGTGTGTTGTTGCTGATAATTGGCATGACCATTGCTCTTAATCTTGGGTAATAATATTGATAAGGATTAATCATTAACAATTTAATGTAATTGATTTTAAGAAATTTTATAATTTTATTGGTTTTAATTTAATTTAAAGGAGGATTAATTATGAAAAAGATTTTATTAGGTTTTTTATTGATCGGAGTAACTTTTTTATTTTGCGTTTCAAGTGCTCAGGCATATTTAGTTTACTCTTACGATGACAGTTTTGATTCTGTAGATGCTATTATTAATTGGCCTGGTCAGGTTGGAGATCCAAGGGAACAGATTGGTAATCCTCAGCTTAATGGAATGACCGTGCTGATTGATGAGGTTGATAATTCGCTCTATCAGGTAATATTGGATATTACAAATGTTGTATATCCTGATGCTATTTTTATAAATACTGGAGGCTCTTGGGATTCTTGGGATTATTATTTTGAGTCATATGCAGGAGATACATCCCTTGAAATTCAATCTGTGAGCTCTGATTATGCATATGGGTATGCTGAAAACATTTATGGTAGATATGGCCATGCTTCATCTATAGAGACGGGTTTAAGTGATTCCGGGTATACAGTCTCTATATCTAATACTGGTACTCAGGTTATTTACACCTTTAATAGCGGTGATATTATTCTGAATTCTGGAAGTAATATTGGCTATGCAACTATATCATGCGCAAACGATGTAGGCTTAATATCTATTCCAGAGCCTGCTACTATTCTTCTTTTAGGTTGTGGCCTTGTTGGGCTTGGAGTCTTTGGAAGAAGACGGTTTAAATAATAACTCATACAGAAAGTTTATTGACAAATGATTATGGCATATACAGCTTCCTTTGATGATAATGGTGGAAGACGTTCAGGAATAGACCGGAGATATTACTCTTATTCAGATCATATTCCAGAGAGAAGAGAATGCAAAGATCGTAGGATAAGCTCTGACAGACGCTCTGGTATGGATAGGCGAAACGATAATGTTATGGCTAGTTTAGATGAAAGAAGGTTGCATTCAGATCGCAGGAAAGCCTGGAAGTAAATAATCATTTTAACTTGTAGTTTCAAAAGCGGGCCATATAGTTGTTATGGTCCGCTTTTTTTATTGGCCACTAGGGCTCCGCCTTCACAAAAGCGATAAATCTACGGCGGGACAGGCAAAGGCACTAAGGAAACAATACTGAACCGCCAAGACGCAAAGAACGCCAAGAAAAACAAGAACTTGAAAATATTTTGACAGGATTAACAGGATAAACAAGATTATTATGCCTTTAAAACAAAAAAAATCCTGAAGATCATGTAAATCCTGTCGTAAATCGAATTCGTTTTGAGCATCCCAGCATCCCAGCCTCCTAGCCTCAAAGCTTACAACCATATTTTCTTGGTGTCTTTGTGGCAAATTAAGTTTTTTCTCTTCTTAACTGTTAATAAATATTGACAAAAAAACGATAGTGTGTAAATTTTTACTACATTATGGACAATCTTTTAATTGGCAATCATCCTTCTATAATAAAAATCAGGGAACTTGTTTCCATGGTTTCCGATATGGCTCTCAATGTACTTCTTCTGGGAGAAACCGGAACAGGTAAAGATGTTGTTGCCAGACTTCTTCACAGCTCATCTACCAGAAGCAAAAAAAGATTTATAAAAGTCAATTGTGCTGCGCTTCCTCTAAACCTTCTTGAAAGTGAGCTTTTCGGTTATGAAAAAGGGGCATTTACGGGTGCGGATAAACTTAAGCCCGGCAAGTTTGAACTGGCCTCAGGAGGTGTAATGTTTCTTGATGAGATCGGTGATATGCCGTCATCTCTTCAGGCCAAATTATTAAATGTTTTACAGAGTGGCGAATACAGCCGATTAGGCGGAACAAAAAGTCTGATGGCAGATTCCTGGGTTATTACCGCAACAAACCACGACCTTAGTAAGGATATAAAAGAAGGGTTATTCAGGGAAGATCTTTTTTACAGGCTGAATATCATAAAGATAGAGTTGCCTCCTTTAAGAAAACGTAAAGAGGATATTCCGGCATTGTCCGACTATTTCATCAGGAAAAATCAGGTAGAACGAGGGATGAGTGAAGGCTTTACGCTCGATTCAGATATGAAAGCTCTTTTTCAGGATTATAACTGGCCTGGTAACGTAAGAGAATTGGCCAGCACTGTTTTAAGGCTGATGGTGGGCGAGACTCCTGAAAGAATTAAGTATGAGTTTCAATGTAAAATGGACGAGCATAAGACAGCATCTATAGATGTAGGGATGCCTGACTTGGCCGGTGACAGACCTGAGATAATAAAATCCCTGAAACTTGTAAAGTCAGAAGCCTCTATGTTTATTGAGAAAAAGGCAATATCCCATGTCTTGGATATGACAGGCGGTAATAAAAGCGAAACTGCAAGGATTCTGAAGATAAGCTATAAAACACTTTTTAATAAAATGAATGAGCTGGGGATGAATTAAGATATAAGCGCAGATGTCAGAAATCAGGAGTCAGAAATCAGTTGAAGCCTTGAACCGCTAAGGCGCAAAGGTCGCAAAGTTTTTATTTTTATGTTTTATTCTTTGCGCTACTTGCGACTTTGCGGTTTTTTTATATATGTTTTTCATGTTATTGATCATAACAACATTTCTATTATTTGGGGGAGTGATAATGTCAATTAAAAATATAATTTTACTAAGCCTTTTATCCCTGTTTGTATTTTGTAATACAGTATCAGCTCAACAGGGTTCCGAAGAATCTCCACAAGCAAAAGAAAGCTATTACCAGATAGGGCCAAATGATGCCTTGAATATTTTTGTGTGGAAAGAGCCCGATCTTACACAGGATATTACCGTTATGCCCGATGGAAGGATTATTTTTCCAATGATTGGTGAAGTTATGGCAAAGGGCAAATCTGTAGTTGAGTTGAAAGATATTATTACGGAAAAGCTTAAAACCTATGTCAGTAATCCTGAAGTTACAGTTATGGTTCGTCAGAGTAACAGCCGTACAATATATACTATTGGCAAGTTACTCAGGCCTGGGCCATACTCCCTTGCTCCTGATATGACTGTTCTGCAGGCACTGTCAACTGCAGGCGGTTTCACAGAATGGGCCGAAACCAAGTATGTTAAAGTGGTCCGCAGAGTTAAAAATAAAGAGACTATGTATCTGTTTAATTATCAGGACTTTATAGAGGGGAAAAATCTGGGCCAGAATATTATGCTCGAACCAGGAGATACGATTGTGGTTCCATAAGTGTAAAATATAGAGATCAGTGATCGGAGATCAGACGTCAGAAAACTGAAAAATTGCCACTAAGTCTCGAAGACACAAAGTTTTATTATATTTAAAATGATTTTGTTTGCTTCAGTATTCTTTGTGTCTTAGTGCCTTAGTGGCAGTTGGCATATAAATTGCTGTATTTATATTAATTGTTAAAAGGAAGTGCCAAAATATACATATTTATCGTAAATTGCGACAAAGTATATAATAAAGCGCCATATTTTTAACTAATTGCTCCGGAATAAATAACTAAACTTTAAATAGGGTACCATGAATAAAATAATAAAAATTCTACTGATTGGAATTATCCTGTTTCAACCTCTGCATGTATCTGCGAATTACAAAACCAGGTTTACTCCATCCATATCAGTTAGTGAAACCTACGATGATAATGTAGACCTGGAAAATACAAATGAAAAGAGTGACTGGATAACATCAATCTCTCCGGGCTTTTCTCTGGATGTCTATTCTCAGAATAACAATTTAATGTTAAAGTATTCCCCGTCAATCGTCCGATATAAAGACGAAGATGATAATAACACGGTAAGGCATTCAGGAAGTATTTCTTTTAACGAGGCGCTTTCTAAAAATCTTTTGTTTAAACTGAGTGACAGTTATATTAAATCTGAAGACCCTCTTGAGGATACTCAGGGTATAATTGGAGTGAGGGACACCAGGAATACCTATCAGAGGAATAACTGGGCATCAAGCATTAGCTATACTTTTGGTCCATCCAATTCATTTATTTTAGGATACAGTCATTCATGGCTTGAAAACGATGATGTGACTCTTGATGACGGAAAGATATTTGATCCTTATACCAGTATTGAATACTGGTTCAGCCAGAAGCATGGTATGGAAATAAACTTTGGATACACTGATGCTGAATTTTCAAGGGATGACAGCGGAATACCTGATGATAATTATTCAGGTGGAACTTCCGGTATTAAATATTTATACAGGATAGATTCTCACTCTACTTTTACTGTTAAATATGATTATACCTGTAGAAATTTTACAGGACTAAAAAATGAAGAAGATTACATGGTTCATGAATCGTCTTTAGGATTTGATAAACAAATTTCAAAAGATCTGTCTTATAGTTTTTCTGGCGGTTACTTTATTCAGAACAGGGATTATTCTGACGATGGAAAGGGGGCCATTTTTGATTTCTCTCTGCATAAGGAGATAAACAGGGGAAGTTTGGAGATTTCAGCCAACGGCGGTTGGGATGAAATAACCCTGGAAGCCGAAAGAAAAGGCTTTACAAAATATCAGCAATTAATGGCAAATTTCAATTATCAGGTAACAAAAAATATTAATACTTATTCCCGTATGAGTTACAGACAGGATAAGGATTCTATAAGTCACAAGTCAAAAACGGTACGAGTTACTTATGGTTGGCGGTGGTTATTTTCAAAGTACTACTCTGCAATACTTGAATACTCATGTGCAACCAGAGACGATTATGACATTGATGATGATTATAATGTGAATAGAGTAAAAATTGGAATAGAATGGAGGCAGCCGTATAAATAGCTCTTGGCACAAAGCTGAAAGGTGAAAGTTTAAAGCAATATCCGACAGGATTAAAAAGATAAACCTGATTTAATTTAGAGCGATCTTAGAAATTCTGTAAATCCTGTCAAACAGTCTTTTAGATGGCCTAAACCCCTAACAAAGAGAATTATGGACAATTTCGATATTTCTAAATATTTAAATATGGCAGTTAAAAGAAAATGGTGGATCATCATTACTTTTCTTTTTTCCATACTTGGTGGACTTACTTATCTGTTGATTACCCCGAAGGTGTATGAGGCAAAGACTCTAATCCTTATTCAGGGACAGACAGTGCCTGAGGATTATGTAAGGCCTGTTGTTAATTCCTCTGTTGATGACAGGCTTAACACGATTTCTCAACAGGTAACAAGCCGGACTAATTCCGAAAAAATAATTAATGATTACGGACTTTATTCATCAAGGTCGGGTATGTCGATTGATGAGAAAGTGGCACTGTTTATAGCTCGAATAGAAATTGATACTAGTAAAGACAGGAACCGCAGAAATGCAGAGACAAGCGCCTTTACAATTACTTTTCAGGATGAAAATCCCAAAAAGGTCAAGGATGTTACTAACGCTCTTGCTTCTAACTATATTGATGAACATCTCAATATGAGAGCTGAAGAGGCATTGGGTACTGCCAATTTTTTAATAGAAGAACTTGACAATATTGAAAAAGATCTCAAGCAAAAGGAAGAGGAGAGAAGGCAGTATCGTGAGAAATATATGGGAGGCCTTCCAGAACAGTTAGACACAAATCTGAGTATACTTGAAGGTTTGCATTCTCAGATGGATCAGCTTAACAACAATTTGAGGGATGCAGAGAACAGAAAAACTACAATTATAAATAATATTGCTTTAGCCAGAGAGGCAGGAGCTCCGATTTCGGGTTCGTCTCAAGGACAATTTGCTGGCGAAGTTAATAATCTGGCGTCATTAAAAAGAGAACTCGATGTTCTTCAATCAAGGTATACTTCTAACCATCCCGATGTTATCAGGCTGAAGGAAACAATATCAAGGCTGGAAGATGAGAGAAAAAAAGCGAAGCTTGAGTCAGATGAATCTTCAGATGAAGACTCAATAGCTATTGAGTCTGTTAATCAAACGTTAAAAAGGCAGCTTGAAGAAGTAAATCTGAGGATCTCAACCCTTAATGCAGGTATTAAAGAAACCCAGTCTCAGATTGACTACTATAAAAAGATGGTTGCAGATACACCAAAAAGAGATCAGGAGTTGATCGAGATAAATCGCGATTATGATATTTTACAAGCAAAATATGATTCCTATAAAAATAAGCAGATTGATGCCGGAATTGCAGTCAAGATGGAAAAGGTGCAAAAGGGCGAACAGTTTAAAATCATTGATTATGCAAAAGTCCCGGAGCATCCTGTAAAGCCTGACGTGAAAAAAATAATACTTATGACATTCGCCCTTGGTTTTGGGCTTGGCTGTGGAATTGCCTATCTGCTCGAGATGATGGATACATCCTACAAAACTCCCGATGAAGCTGGGGGAGACTTGGATATACCTGTTCTTGCAAGCATACCGCTCCTTACAAATGAAATGGAAATAAGACTGAAAAAGCGGAAAGATATATTAATAACTGTTTGTGTTTCATTAGGTTTTTGTATTGCTTTGTTCAGCATCCTGGCATCTGTTAAGGGGGTTGACACAACCCTGGAGTATGTTAAAGGAGTTTTTGGATAGCAAGCGCATCGAGTATAAAGAAAAGATATATTCACCGCCCGCTACGCTAGAGACTCAGCGAGATACCAATACATTAACAGAACTCATCCTGCCCATGGCTGGAAGTTTTTAGTTCCCGAAGGGATGGAATGGTATCCTTTTATTCGAATCGGCCTTCTCGCGATTTGATTAAAAAGTGTTTCTCAGCGTCCTCTGCGCCTCGAATGAGCAAAATGAATGGGCGGTGAAAAATATTTTTTTTACTAGAACTCTTTCAATTTGTAATGTTAATGGGTTTTTATTAATCTTTTACCCTGTGCCTTGAGCCACGAGCCTCTTGTCACGGCATAGCTGTAAGCGACGACGGATGGGTCTTCATTTAAATCATGTACACAGAATTTTATAATCTTAAGGATAAACCTTTCAACCTCTCTCCTTCATCAAAATATCTTTATCTTGGTGATATACATAAAGAGGCCCTTGCGCTGCTTACGTATGGTGTGGTCGAGCGTATGGGGTTTATATTGCTTACCGGAGAAGTCGGTACCGGTAAAACAACAATGGTTCATGCCCTCTTAAACAGCCTTGGTGATGATGTCCAGTGTGTTTATCTTTCAAATCCGCTGCTTTCTGTTAATGATTTTATGGATTATCTTGCGTTTTCCGCTTTTAAAAGGAAGGTGCATTTTCAGTCAAAGGCAGATTTTCTGATCCAGTTTGAAGCTTTTCTTAAAGAGCGTCTTCAGAGTCAGAAAAATTTTATTTTAATAATTGATGAAGCACAGAAGCTCTCAATAGATTTGCTCGAAGAAATCCGTCTCCTATCCAATATGGAAACTGCCGATGAAAAGCTTATTAACATTTTTTTAATAGGTCAGCCGGAACTTAATGATACTCTCAGTCAAATGGAATGCAGACCTCTGCTTCAGAGAATTAGTGTTCGTTATCATATTAAGCCCCTGGAGCTTGAAGGAACAAGAGATTATCTGAAATCAAGGCTTGATATGGCAGGTGCCAAAGACACTTTAAAGATATTCCCTAAAAATACAATTAAAGAAATATTTAAATATTCCGGCGGATATCCACGGATGATAAATATACTGGCAGATAATCTACTGCTTCTTGGTTATTCAAGAGAGGAGAAAAAGCTGACGCCTGCAATGGTTAAAGAATGTTATAACGATCTTAACCTTGCAAATTCATTTTTTGACAGGCAATCTGCAGAAGAAAAAAATGAGATTAAATTATCGGTAACCGGCAAAAAGAAAAGAGCAGGCGGCAGAATGCTGTTTATTATTTTATTAGTATTAATCGCCTTGTTCGCTGGAGCCTATGGTAGGGATATTTTAAATTCATTTAAAAAAGCTTTTTATCCTTCTGAAGAAATTAAATATGGAAGCAATGTAACTGAGAAAAAAAGCCAAGATACAAATAAAGCGGTTGCTGATACTCAAATCCTTGAACACAACAACGACGTCAGGGAAACAGTTGTGGTAGAAAAAGGTGCTGGTATTGCAGAGTCAGGAGGCTATGAGAGCCGGAATGAGATCTATGATGAAAAAATAGTAAAACCAAAAATTGATGATCCTTCAAGTGTGTCAACCGAAGATAAATCAATACTGATACATGCACCGTCTGAGAGGGCTGTAATAATAAAGCCTGGTGAGACTCTTGCAGAACTTGCTCTCACTGTGTACGGATATGTTAATAATGATCTGCTTGATTTTCTTAAAAAACAAAATCCTGACATTGAGGATATTAACTTAATAGAAGTTGGTCAGATTATTAAGTTGCCGCCTCTGGGTGACTCAGAATCCAGCCAGATATATACAATTCATATTGCTTCCTTTGCTCCTTTTGAAAAAGCGAAAAGACTGTTTAATGATCTTATAGGTGAAAACTATGAAGTTTACATTATGCCTGTCTACGATCTGGATAAAGAAAAGGTTTTTCGTATCACTGTTGGCAGTTTCAATAACAAGCAAAAAGCTGATGCTTTTGCAACAGACCTCCTCGATAAAGGTGTGACGGGCTTTGCTGATGTGATAAAGCTTGAAACCCGTTAATGTTTGCCACCAAGGCAAGAAGTCACTAAGAAAAGCATAAAAACTTTTATTGTTTGTAAAAACCTGGAGTCATAGTGACTTAGTGGCAAAAAATAGGAGGGTTTTATGAAGTATGCGCCTGTCTCAAAAGAGGAAGAAATTCTTGCTGAGAAAATAGTTGATTCTGCCTTTGAAGTTCATAAAACACTGGTCCCTGGCCTGCTTGAAAAAGTATATGAAGTGTGCTTTTGTCATGAGTTATCTGAACGGGGTTTGGAGTGTTTGCGACAGGTGGATATTCCAATCAGTTACAAGGGGAGAATATTTGATGAGGGATTAAGGTTGGATGTTCTCGTTGAGGATAAAATAATATGTGAATTAAAAGCAGTCGATGAAATGAATCCGGTGTGGGAAGCGCAACTTCTCAGTCATTTAAAACTAACCGGCAGACGCTTGGGCTTCCTCATAAATTTCAATGTGCCTATTAAAAAGGGCATTAAACGAATAATACTGTGATGTGGTGCCACTAAGGCACAAAGTCACCAAGAAAAAAATACTATTCCTTAAAAATATCTTAACTGCCAAGGCATCTGCTAAGTTTTATTAAAAATGAAAACAGATTTTGTTTTTTTGTATTTCTTAGTGACTTCGTGCCTTAGTGGCAGAATAAAAAAATGCTTGTTCTGCACAGATCTATGTAATAAATTGCATAAATATGTGTAAAATAATGCCTAAAAAACGGTTAAAAATACACAGGTAAATTCTCATTAAAAAGTTAAAGTTTTACACCCTAAAAGCCGATAACGTAGCTGTTTCATGCACTTAAGTTTATTAATTTTGAAGCAGCCCACTGTTGGCCTTTTTTTTGCATGAAAAAAGTTAAAGTTAGACTTAGCTCTAATAATTGTTGTAGTATTTGACGCTCCATATCAATAGATTTTTTTATAAAACATTTTGAATAAAAAAATACATATCTTCTCAATCAAATGGGTAACAGGCTGTAACCCAAAGGGGCGGAGCCTGCCTTTTATAGTGGGCCACGAAGGCACGAAGTCACAAAGAAAGACAAAATCTTTTAATTATTGAACAAAAAACTTAGTGCCTTGGTGACTTAGTGGCAAAACAAATCATGATTGATACATATTCAATACAGGAAGTCAGCCGAATGGCGGGGGTGTCAAAACATACACTGCGTTTCTGGGAAAAAACGCTGAGTGGTGTTATTGTTCCGCTTCGTACAAAGGGGAGACAGCGGCGTTATACAAAACATCATTTAAAGATTGTTTCGCAGATTAAGCAATTTAAAAAAGACGGGCTTTCTCTTAATGAAATACGGGAGAGGATGGCTGAAAAAGATAGCCTGGAAAAAGAAAATGGAAAAGAAAACAGGATTGACCTGCTTGCGAATCAGATAGCAGAAGTTGTAAAGGCTTCAATATATGATTTTTTATCAAATGATGATTAATGGCCACAAAGGCACGAAGTCACCAAGAAAAGCAAAATCAATTATCTGTTTTAAAATTATAAAAGCTTATTGATTTTAGCGGCTTGAGCGAAACAGGCTGTTAAATTGTTTTTAATTTAATAAACTTCGTGTCTTAGCGCCTTAGTGGCAAACAGGAAATTTTATGGGAAAAATATTCGACGCACTGGAAAGAGCAAAAAAAGAAAATGCCATTAAATCCGAGGTGATTCCAAGCAACAGGATTGAACCTGAGATTTCGGAAACACCTGTCAGTTCCCCAATGGAGACTGTCAGCGCTAATAATATCAGCAATAAGCTGATAGTTATTTCTGCTCCTGAATCATATGAGGCTGAAAGCTTTAAGCTTCTGCGTGCACAGATACTATTTGCAAGAGACCGTGAAAGACCAAGGATTATTATGGTTACAAGTGCTATGCCGGGAGACGGGAAAACATTTGTTTCAGCTAATCTGGCAGCCAGTATTGCACTGGGAATTGATGAATATGTCCTTCTTGTAGATTGTGATCTGCGTAGAGCAAATCTGCATCAAATGTTTGGACTTTCTAACAGGAAAGGTCTGAATGAATATTTAAAAAAAGAAGAAGATCTGTCAGATCTTTTAATAAAAACCAGTATCAATAAACTGTCCTTTCTGCCGGCGGGTAAATTACCCCATAATCCTTCGGAGCTTCTTGCATCAAGTGATATGAAAATCTTTCTGGAAGAAGTAAAAGACCGGTATGATGATCGTTTTATTATACTGGATACTCCTCCAAGCCAGGTGCTGGCTGAATCCAATATCATTTCAAACTTTGTTGACGGTATCATTTTTGTTGTACGCGAAAATGTAACTCCAAGAGATATGGTACAGAAGGCAGTTGCAGCTTTTGGCAAAGAGAAGCTTTTGGGGGTTGTTGTCAATGGGCATACACAGCTTCAGAAAAAGCAGGCATATTACTATAAAAACTATTACCAATAAATTAGCCACAAAGTTACGAAGTCACCAGGAAAAGCAGAAGAATGAACCGCGAAGATACAAAGAACGCGAAGAAAAACAAAGCAAGACAGGATAAACAAGATTATTATGCTTTTAAAACAAAAAAATCCTGAAGATCATGTAAATCCTGTCTGATTTATAGTTGTTGTTTTAAGCTTAGAGTCTTAGTGACTTTGTGGCAAATTAAAAAATGGAGATAAATTATGGAAGTTCCTTTCTTGGATTTAAAAACTCAATACAGGCAGATAGAGCAGGAAGTGATTCCTATGGTGACCGAAGCAATGTCAAATGCAGCATTTATTGGTGGGCCCCAGGTTTCGGGCCTTGAAAATGAATTTGCAGAGTTCTGTGAAAGCAAATACTGTGTCGGTGTTAATTCCGGTACGGATGCCCTCAGGTTTGCACTGATAGCTGCAGGAATTGGTAGAGGTGATGAAGTAATAACTGTACCTAATACATTCATCGCTACTACAGAGGCAATATCACAGGCTGGAGCAACTCCGGTTTTTGTTGATGTGCTTCCGGGTACATACAATATTGATCCCGGATTGATAGAAGAAAAAATAAACCAAAATACAAAAGCTATTCTTCCTGTACATCTTTATGGGCAGCCTGCTGATATGACGCCATTACTTCAAATAGCTAAGAAACATAATCTTATAGTGATTGAAGATGCCTGTCAGGCCCACGGTGCATTGTATAAAGGTAAAAAAGCCGGTTCAATGGGGCTCGCAGGATGTTTCAGCTTTTATCCCGGTAAAAATTTAGGTGCCTTTGGTGAAGGAGGCGCTGTTGTCACAAGTGATGAAAATCTGGCAAAAGAGATGTCTATGCTCAGGGATCACGGACAGGAAAAGAAATACTACCATGCTGTCGAAGGTTTTAACGGAAGGCTGGATGCTATCCAGGCAGGTGTGCTTCGTATTAAACTGAAGAAGCTTAAAGGATGGAATGATGCACGCAGAAAAAATGCTGCATATTACAATGAACTTCTTTCGGGTTTAGATGGCGTAACAATTCCAGTAGAAACTGAGGGTGCCGAGTCAGTTTATCATCTTTACGTTATTCTTGTGGATGACAGAGATGGGCTTCAGAAATACCTGGGCGAAAAAGGGATAGGTACAGGCCTGCATTATCCTGTTCCTCTTCATCTGCAAAAAGCATATGCTCATATGGGTTATAAAGAGGGAGATTTCCCTGTTTCCGAAAGCGTTTCTAAAAAACTTCTGTCGTTGCCCATGTTTGCTGAACTGACAAAAGAACAGATAGAGTATGTCTGTGAATCGATAAAAGAGTATTTGGAAGCTAAATAGCCACAAAGACACTAAGCCGCTAAGAAAAGCAAAGCAAGACAGGATTAACAGGATAAACATGATTAGTATGTTCTTTAAGAACAATAATCCTGGAGATCATGTAAATCCTGTCAGATATGTTTTGTTTTTTTGTTTAGTGTCTTGGTGAATTAGTGGCATGAACTATCTCCAGGAGAAATAAAATGATACGAATAGGACTTATTGGATACGGCTACTGGGGCCCCAACCTGGCCAGAAATTTCAGCAGTAATCCGGATCTTGAACTTGCGGCAATTTGTGATTTTTCACCGGATAGATTAAAGTCTGCGGGTAATCAGTATCCTAATACCAAGCTGCTTAATGAAACAGAAAGTCTTTTTAATGATAATGCTGTAGATGCTGTAGCCATTGCTACACCTGTATCAACGCATTTTGATCTTGCAAAAAAAGCAATTGAATCAGGTAAACATGTTTGGCTTGAAAAGCCTATGACAGAAACGGTTGAGCAGGGTGAGGAGCTTATTGAACTGGCAGAAAAAAAAGGTAAGATTATCATTGTTGATCACACCTTTATATATACCGGTGCTGTAAGAAAAATTAAAAAGATAGTTGATAGAGGAGAACTGGGGGATATGATTTATTATGATTCCACCCGTGTTAACCTCGGGCTATTTCAGAAAGATGTGGATGTTATCTGGGACCTGGCTCCGCATGATATATCAATAATGGATTATTTAATGCCATATAAAAAACTTATGGTTTCTGCTACCGGTTCACATTATTACGGTAAAGAGGTTATCCCAAAAGCCCTTCTTACCATTTATATGGATTACAACATAATTGCCCATATTAATGTTAGCTGGGTATCTCCGGTAAAGATTCGTCAGACACTTATCGGCGGCAGTAATAAAATGATTCTTTATGATGACAATCATCCAAGTGAGAAGGTTAAGGTTTATGATAAAGGAGTTGAGGTTTACAACACAAAAGAGGCTCTCTATAATTTGCAGGTGCAGTACAGGGTAGGTGATATGTATGCACCCAAGTTGGAGAACCTTGAAGCTCTGGCGATTGAAACGGAACACTTTGCCGAATGTATCAAAAATAACAAAACGCCCATGACAGATGGTAAAGCCGGTCTTGAGGTTGTAAAAATACTTGCAGCATCAAAAAAATCCCTGGCAGCTAACGGTGCACCTGTGGAACTGTAAAGACAGCCGTCGTCGCCAAAGCTATGCCGTGCCAGGGAGGGCAGATATCTGAAGTCGGAAGTCAGCAAAAACAATATTCGACAGGATTAACATGATTTTGTTGTTTATAAAATCCTGAAGATCTTGTAAATTCTGTCAAACAGCCTTTGCTTTTCTTAGTGACTTAGAGCCTTAGTGGCTAATTATAAGGAATTTTAAAATGGAAACAAAACGAATTGCTCCCGATGTAATCCTGGGCAAAGATGTAGTACTTAATGCATTCATTAATCTCTATGGTTGTGAGATCGGAGACAATACAAAGATAGGTACCTTTGTAGAAATACAGAAAAAAGCCAGCATCGGTAAAAATTGTAAAATACAGAGCCATTCATTTATATGCGAAGGTGTACAGATTGAGGATGATGTCTTTGTGGGCCATGGTGTAATGTTTATTAATGATAAGTATCCAAGGTCAACGAGCGAAGCTGGTGGACTGCAGACAGAAGAAGACTGGGAAGTGGTCTCCACTGTAATTAAAAAAGGCGCATCCATAGGCACCAATGCAACAATCCTGTGCGGTGTTACTATAGGTGAAAAAGCGATTGTAGGGGCAGGAAGTGTGGTAATAAAGGATGTTGCAGAAAGAACTATCGTGGCCGGTAATCCGGCGAAGGAAATAAGGCGTTTAGGGTAAGGTATAAAACAAAGCTGAACCATGAAAACGCAAAGGCCGTAAAAAAAGACTCATTTATTTATTGTTTTTTACTAAGGAAATCAAAAGAAATACTAAATTTTCATGTCTACGCATTTGGGTAGATATATCATAGTACCTCAGAGTATGACCTTTGTGCGAATAGTATCCGGAAAGATTACGGTAGCCTGATTCGTACAAAACTTCGCGCTTTTTGCGTCTTGAGTGCAGCGGGCGGTTCAAATGCCTTTTCGTTTTTAACTTCAACACTATGTTCCATACACCAGGCAATAAGCAAATTAATCAATGAATACACAAAAAATAAACAACACTTCTCCAAGTCCAAATTTCTCAACTTCTCACTCATCAGGCCAAATATACTTTCGCTTAATGCTTCTGGCTGGCCTAACTATAGCTATTGGTACATTGTTTTACCGGGAAGCTTTAATCTCTGTTGCTCAGGCGGTTTTAAACCGCGATGACAGCTCTCATGGAGTATTTGTTCCTTTCCTCTCCGCATTTTTTCTGTGGATAAAAAGAGATACTCTTGTTAAAACGGAGCTAAAGACCTCTCTGCTTGGATTTCCAATAATGATAGCGGGTTTTATTCCATATTTGTTGAAATGGCATACTTTTCAGCTTCAAGCCATAGGATTCATCATCTTTTTATCAGGTGCGGTTTTACTAATACTGGGAAAAAATTTTTTCAAAGATATAGCTTTTCCCATATATTTTCTTATTACCCTTATACCTTTACCTGACGACCTTTATCTGCATCTTGCGGAAACGATAAGAGTAGTATCCTTTGGGGGATCAAGGTTTATATTAAGTGTTTTAGGGGTGCCATTTTTCCGAGATGGTAATTATATATCTCTACATAATACCACCCTTCTGGTAGCTATAAGTTGCAGCGGTATAAGGTATCTTGTCTCATATTTTGTCTTTAGCTTTGCCTATGCGTATCTTTTTAAGACCGCTTTGTGGAGTAGAGTAGCTGTTGTAATATCTTCAATCTTTATTTCTCTTGTGGCAAGTATTGGTCGGCTATCTGCAATTTTTATTTTAGCCAATTATATAAGCCCTAAAATGGCTGAGCATAAACCTCACATAATAATAAGCTGGTGTATATTTTTTATTGTGCTTTTTATGGCAGTCGGTATTGATCAGCATTTTCAGAAAAAAATTGAAAAAGTTAGACAGGATTAAACTGATAATCATGTTTTTGTAAAAAAAAGAAAAAACAAATAAAAAAATCTATAAACCCTGTCAGTCAATAATGTCTTTGCAAATAATCAATCCTCTCGAATATTCTGGCTGGGATGAGCTGCTCCTGACTAGTGAGAAGACATCCTTTTTCCATACCGCGGCTTGGGCAAAAGTACTGGTTGAGTCTTACAAATACAGGCCTTTTTATTTTACGGATATATCGGAAGGCTATATTTCAACTTTGTTTCCTGTGATGGAAGTAAGAAGTTCTTTAACAGGAAAACGTGGAGTCTCACTTCCATTCAGCGACTATTGTGAACCAGTTACTGCTGATGAACAAATCTATATGGGCTCATTAGAGCAGGTTAAGGCATTTGGAAAAAAACAGGGGTGGAGATATCTGGATATGAGAGGCGGTAAAAAATTTCTGGGTGATATTACTCCTTCTCTTACACATTACTCTCATATGTTGCCTCTTAAAGACGATATAGATGAGACATATAGTACTTTTAAAAGTAGTACAAAACGTAATATAAAAAAAGCAATTAAAGAAGGTGTGAGCATTCGGATCAGTAATTCACCCGAATCTATAAAAGCTTTTTTCAAACTTAACTGCATGACCAGAAAAAGACATGGCCTTCCTCCTCAGCCATGGCGATTTTTTAAAAAAATATATGAAAATATAATTATAATAAAAAAAGGTACTATAGTCATAGCTGAATATAAAGGCCAAATAATAGCAGGTGCTGTTTTTTTTCACTTTGGGAAATCCGCTCTTTATAAATACGGCGCCTCTGATATGGCCTGCTCACATCTGAGACCGAATAATCTTGTAATGTGGGAAGCCATCAAATGGCACATTAAGAATAATTTTTCAACATTCGATTTTGGAATAACTGAAACATCTAATGAAGGCTTACTGCAGTTTAAAAGGGGATGGGGAGTACAGGGAAAAAAAATCAATTATTATAAATATGATTTTAAAGAACGTGCTTTCATCAAAGATGCATTCAGAGAAAAAACATCATATTCTTTTTTTCAAAAAATGCCGCAGCCATTGTTAAATTTGACAGGAAGATTGGTGTATAGGCACTTTGGATAATACATGTCAGACAGGCTCAACAGGATTTTCATGATGTTTTATAAAAAAAGAAGAAAAACAAATCTGAAAAATTCTGGCAATGCTCTTTTTAAAAAAAGAAAATAACAAAATCATGAATATCATGTAAATCCTGTCTGAATTCTTAATCAAATGACTTTAAATTCCTTCTATTACAACATAAAGCCCCTTATTCCGCGCTCCCTACAAATAGCTATAAGGCGTATCATCGCTAAAAGAAAACGCCGTATCTACAGAAATGTTTGGCCAATAAATCCTGCAGCAGGTAAAAAACCTGAAGGCTTTAAAGGATGGCCGGATAACAAAAAATTCGCACTTGTTATTCAGCACGATGTAGATACCCAGCGGGGGCATGATAACTGTTATAAATTGATGGAGGTTGAAAAAGAACTTGGAATAAGGTCTCTATTTAGCTTTGTTCCTGAAAAATACAATGTGTCTAAATCTTTATTGGCGAATATCCAGAAAGAAGGTTTTGAGGTTTCTGTACATGGATTAAAACATGATGGGAAACTTTTTTTTTCTGAGGCAATATTTAAAGAGCGGGCAGTTAAAATAAATAAGTATCTAAAAGAGTGGAATTCACGGGGCTTTACTGCCCCTTCTATGCTTCATAACGAGGAATGGATGCATATGCTTGATATCGATTACTGCACATCCACCTTTGATACTGATCCCTTTGAGCCGCAACCTGAAGGAGTAAACACTGTATTCCCCTATTTTGTGAAAAGAAAAAACAATCATAGGATTTATTTAGAGTTGCCTTATACTCTCCCACAGGACCATCTTCTATTTATTATCTTAAAAGAAAGAGGCATCGACACATGGAAAAATAAACTTGACTGGATTGTTGCGAATGGCGGTATGGCGCTTTTAAATTCCCATCCTGATTATATGGATTTTCATAATCATGTTTTCAAAACTGAGAGATACCCTGCAAATCTGTATATTGAGTTTATTCAATATATCCAGACAAAATATAACGGACAATTTTGGCAAGCCTTACCTAAAAATATTTTAAATTATTGGCATGAAAATTATCAAATTTAGAGAATTAATAAAAAAATATTACCAACTATAATAAGTGAATTAATTTTAAAATGACTATTCCAATGAAGGAGATAAAAATGGAATTTATTGACCTAGCCGCACAGCAAAATCGTATTGGTGAAAAACTAAATAGTAATATACAGCAAGTATTAAAGCATGGAAAGTATATTATGGGGCCTGAGGTTAAAGAGCTTGAATCCCGACTTGCCAGTTATGTCGGTGCTAAGCATGCTGTTGCCTGTTCATCAGGGACAGATTCGCTTCTTCTTGCACTCATGGCATATGGCGTTGGTAATGGTGATGCAATATTTACTACTCCATTTACTTTTATTGCTACTGCAGAAGTAATAAGCCTTCTCGGTGCTACACCTATTTTTGTCGATGTTGACCCTGTGACATATAATATTGATCCCAAAAAGCTTGAACAAGCTATTGATGCTTTTTGCGGAAAAGATAAAAATATTTATCCACTACCTAACGGATGTTCAAATCTAAACTCGCGAGGAATTATAGCGGTGGACCTGTTTGGGTTGGCCGCTGATTATGACAGTATCAATAAGATAGCCGAGAAACATAATTTGTTTGTTATTGAAGATGCTGCCCAATCATTTGGTGGTGAGTTCAATGGTAATAAAACATGTTCTCTCACCGATATAGGCTGTACATCCTTTTTTCCTGCAAAACCTTTAGGATGTTATGGTGATGGAGGAATGTGTTTTACTGATAACGATGAAAAAGCAGAAATAATGCGCTCAATTTTAGTGCATGGCAAAGGCTCTGATAAATATGATAATGTCAGGATAGGTATAAACGGAAGGCTTGATACAATCCAGGCCGCTATTCTCCATGCAAAGTTTGACATTTTTCCGGAGGAGATTGATCTCAGGAATAAGGTAGCCAAACGCTATAATGATTTGCTGGCTTCGCAATCAATTCTTCAGCCACCCTGCATAATGGATGGATATATTAGCGCGTGGGCACAATATTCTATTTTGGCAAAAGATGAACTACATCGCGCAGAGCTTCAAGGTAAGCTTAAAGACGCAGGAATACCAACAGCAATATATTATCCAAAACCGTTGCATCTTCAGACTGCCTTCAAATCATTAGCCTACAATAATGGTGATTTTCCGGTCAGTGAGGAAAGTTCAAATAGGATATTTAGCATTCCTATGCATCCGTATATGACGATAGAGGATCAGGAAAAAGTAGCCAACGTATTGACTGTGTAAATTTCAATTTAAAAACTAAAGATACTTCTAATGAGAGAAGGAGAGACTATGAGTTACTCAAAGAATGAGAACCTCCCTAAGGTCGCTGTTATTGGCAGTGGTTACTGGGGTAAGAATCTTGTGCGTAATTTTAATCAGTTGGGAGCTCTAAAACTGATTTGTGATAAAAATGATGTTTTGTTGAATCATTTTAAAGAGGAATATGAAAATATTGAGACATGCCATGCATTAATTGATGTTTTAACAAGAGAGGATATTCAGGGAATAGCAATAGCTACTCCTGCCGAAACACATTATACTATAGCGAGGGAAGCCCTTCTTGCCGGTAAAAATGTATATGTTGAAAAGCCATTGGTCCTTAATGAGGAAGAGGGTGAAGAATTAATTTCTATAGCAAATGAAAAAAAATTAATACTTATGGTCGGACATTTGCTTCAATACCATCCTGTTTTTGTAAGGTTAAGAGAACTTGCAAACTCCGGTGAGCTTGGAAGAATTAATTATATATACAGTAATCGCCTTAATCTTGGTAAAATAAGAAGAGAGGAAAATATTCTCTGGTCTTTTGCTCCCCATGATATTTCAATGATTCTTTCCCTTGCAGGTGAAAAACCTGAAAATATATATGCCACTGGCGGTAACTATTTGCACCGAAAAATAGCTGATGTGACAACGACACACCTTACTTTCCCTTCTGGTTTGCGTGCGCATATTTTTGTGTCATGGTTGCATCCATTTAAAGAACAGAAACTGGTTGTTGTTGGCGATAAAAAAATGGCTGTTTTTGATGATACCCAGCATTGGGAAGAAAAATTACTTCTTTACCCCCATCAGATTGACTGGCAGGATAATATGCCTGTTCCAATAAAAGGGGAAGCGGAAAAACAGGATATCCCACAATCTGAACCTTTGCATAATGAGTGTGAGCACTTCCTGGATTGTATATCAAAAGGGAAACAGCCTATCACTGATGGCAAGGAAGGGCTCAGAGTTCTTGAAGTGCTTAATGCTGCCCAAAGATCCCTTGATAATGTGAAACAAGAGATTCCAATATCAGTAAACAAGGAAAACAGAAATCCTGATAAAAAGGATTATTTTAAACATGAAACAGCGATTGTAGACGATAACTGCCGAGTTGAAGCAGGAACAAAAATCTGGCATTTTTCCCATATTCTTACTGGTTCCCAAATTGGCCAAAAATGTAATATCGGTCAGAATGTTGTAATCGGTCCTGATGCTATTATTGGGAATAATTGTAAAATACAGAATAATGTAAGCGTATATAAAGGAGTGACTTTAGAGGATGGTGTTTTTTGTGGTCCATCCATGGTCTTTACTAACGTATATAATCCTCGCGCTGAAATTAAAAAGATGGATCAGTTGAGGGGTACACTTATAAAAAAGGGTGCAAGTCTTGGTGCAAATTGTACTATCGTATGCGGACATACTGTCGGGGCTTACGCATTTATCGGTGCAGGTGCTGTGGTTACGAAGGATGTTCCTGATTATGCTCTTATGGTAGGAAATCCTGCAAAACGAATTGGCTGGATGTGTGAATGTGGTGAAAGATTAGACAATGATATGCATTGTCTAATTTGTAATAAATCATATGATCATCTGAAAGACTAATACTCTTACTGTATTCATCATTAGTTCGGAGAGAAGTAAATGGGTCTAAAAATATGTATGCTCGCCTATAGTTTTTATGAGAATGATAACAGGGTTCGAAGATATGCTGAAGCTCTTGCATCAAATGGTGATATTGTAGATATAATATCTTTAAAAAAATCAAAAGATGAGAGTACATATAATGCGCTTAACGGGGTTAATGTTTTTAGAGTACAGACAAGAGAAGGAAATGAAAAAGGAAAATTTTCCTACCTTTTCAGACTTATTCTATTTTTTATAAAATCATTTATATCTATCTCTTTCAGGCATATAAGAAGTCCTTATGACATAGTGCATGTTCATTCTGTCCCTGACTTTGAAGTTTTTGCTGCACTAATACCAAAGATTTTTGGAGCGAAAATTATTCTGGATATTCATGATCCTGTTCCTGATTTTTTTTGCGCAAAGTTCAATCCTGATAAAGGCAGTATATTTTTCAGCCTGCTATGTTTTGTTGAATGGATATCTGCTAAGTTTTCTGACCATGTTATTACAGTTACTCACTATTGGAGAGACGTTATTGCTGCAAGATCAGGTATACCTCATGAAAAAATATCAGTAATAATTAATTTACCTGATACGGATTTATTTAATATTGAGAAGATAAAAAAAATAGGAAGGTCCAGTAATTGTTTTACAATTATTTATCCAGGGACACTCAATAAACATTGCGGTGTTGATTTAATGTTGAAAGCTGTATCTATGATAAAAAAGGACTTGGGTGATTTTCAGTTTCTAATTTATGGAAAAGGAAGTGAATACGACAACCTTTGTCAAATGATTAATGATTTAGATATAAGCCAATATGTGTTTTTGAAGGGTATTGTGCCAATAGATGAGGTTCCTCAATTAATGTCGCAGGCAGATATTGGCATAGCCTTACTCTCAGGATTGGACACATATTCTCAGCAGGCATTGAATGTTAAACTTTTCGAGTTCTTAGCTATGGGATTGCCAGCCATAGCAACAAGAACGAAAAGCACAGAGTTTTATTTGAATGAAGATATTGTTTTATTTTCTGAGCCCAATAATTCCGAGGATATTGCACGATGTATTAAAGAACTTTTTTTATATCCTGAAACTAGACAAAAATTAAGTGAAAACGGTTTAGAATATATAAAAGCTAATAACTGGAATTTATTGAGAAACAAATATTTTAAGATTATTAACAATTTGAAAAGATCTAATTTATAGAATGATCGGTGTAATTGCAAATAAGGATGACCAGGACATCGTTTGTGAGTTTTTTGAATTGTTCAAGACTCAATGGGAATTTTATAATCCTGATAATAAATATGATGTCCTTATTGTAGCTGATAATAAAACACCTGAAAACTCAGCTTCCCTCGTCATAATATATAGTTCAAAAAAATTGGATAATGAAGATATTCCCGAAGCAGAGTATAAAAACAGGGGGAATGATAATTTTTTAAAATGGGAAGATACTATTTTTCCCGTATATGGCGATTTATTAATATTTAAAAATGTAACAAGCCCCATGCTGCATTTTAATAATTTAAATAAAATTGTTGGATACGAAAACAATAATAGTAAACAGAGAATTATAAGAGTAGGGTATAATCTTTTTAAGGAAGTCTTTCATCTATTGACTATTGGGCAGCCTCCTCAAAACTCGTTGATTCCTTCATTGGATATTCATATCTCAATGCTTCGGAATTGGATAATTGAGTCGGGCCTTAATCTGTTTGAAATACCGCCAATACCTGCCGGATATACCTCTATAGCGTGTCTGACTCATGATGTTGATTTTATAGGATTGAGGAAACATTTTCTTGATCATAGTGTTTTAGGATTTCTCTATCGTGCTACTGTGCGCAGTACAATCGATTATGCAAAAGGAAAACTGTCTTTTTCGAACTTTTATAATAATTTGAAAGCATCATTCACTCTTCCTTTTATTTATCTCGGTATTTGCCGGGATCCATGGAACCAGTTTGAAAATTATTTTAGAATAGAAAATGGTCGGCCTTCCACCTTTTATTTTATCCCATATAAAAACAGATGCGGTGAAAAGGTGTCTGAAAAAAATGCCAGGTATAGAGCTGCAAAATACGATGTCGATGATATAGCGGCTATATACGAGGAACTTGAAAAGCATGGTTGTGAAGCCGGGGTTCATGGCATTGATTCATGGCATAGTGACGATTATGGAAAAAAGGAACTTAACCGGATAAGCAATTTGTCCGGTAAACAAAATATTGGAATCAGGATGCATTGGTTATGTCAGGACGGATCCACTTATCAGGTACTTGATAAAGCGGGCTATTCATATGATTCAACTTTCGGATATAATGATGCTGTTGGTTTTAAAGCTGGAACGGCTCAGGCATTCAAACCGCTGGGAGTCAATAATCTTATGGAACTGCCAATGCATATTCAGGATTCGGCTCTTTTTAATCGGGGAAGAATGAATGTATCTGATTATGATGCAATAAAACTGTGTGATCAGATTCTTGAGTGTGTTAATAAATACAAGGGTGTACTTACTGTTCTGTGGCATCAGCGCAGCCTTGCTCCTGAAAGATTGTGGGGAGATTTTTATTCTGATCTAATTAAAAAGATTGCAGAGAAGAATGCCTGGTTTGCAACTGGTAATGATGTTATAAGCTGGTTTAAAAAAAGACGATCAGCCCGGTTTAAGCTTAATGGGGAGATAAACAGCATTAAAAGCCTTGATAAACACGATAATACTCCTCCCATTTTTGTTCGTAATTACCTTCCTGGAAGAAAAAAAAATAACTCAAATGAAACGCATTCTGACTTTAAATACAACGACCGGATAATTTAATCTATTATAGAAAAAAATTAGATCTAAGGAAATAACATGGTAAATCCAACTGCTTCATATGCGCTTATTACTCCTGCTAGGAATGAAGAGATAAATATTGAACGTTTAATCAAATCCATGCTCTCACAGACGCTTTTACCTTTGAAGTGGGTAATAGTTAGTGATGGTTCAACAGATAATACAGACAACGTTGTTAAAAAATATCTCCCGGATAATCCATGGATGGAATTGATCAGGATGCCGGAGCATGATGGTTATCAATTCGCAGCAAAGGTAAATAGTTTTAATGCTGGATACTCTAGGCTTGAAGGAGTTCCATATGAGATAGTCGGGAATCTTGATGCAGATCTATCTTTTGCTCCAGATTATTTTGAATATTTGATTCCTAAATTTCAGACCGATCAGAAACTGGGCGTAGCCGGCACCCCATTTGAAGAGAACGGAAAACACTATGATTACAGATTTACTAACATAGAACATGTTTCAGGGGCCTGCCAGTTATTTAGACGCGAGTGTTTTGAAGAAATAGGGGGGTATATTCCCATCAAAGGCGGTGGTATTGACTGGGTTGCCGTAACTACTGCGAGGATGAGAGGGTGGAAAACCAGAACATATACAGATAAAGTTTGTTTTCATCATCGCAAAATGGGGTCTGGGAGTACAAGCGCTATACTGACATCTTTCAGGCATGGAGGTAAAGATTATTTTTTAGGGAATCATCCATTATGGGAGGTATTCCGCTCTCTTTACCAAATGACTAATAAACCATATGTCTTGGGTGGATTTCTAATGTTTCTTGGGTTCCTATGGGCTAGTCTAAAACGGATTGAAAGGCCAATTTCAAATGAATTGATAGCTTTTGTCCGTAAAGAACAGATGCAGAGACTAAAAAGACTTTTCAAAATTAAATAATAAATATCTGATTGAATATTTTACAGGCATAATACAATTCAATAATCGGAGAAATAGAATTTATGATTATTTCTGGTAGCAAAAATGAAAAACATAATTACTCACTGAGCGAAGATGAAATAAGTATTAATAGTAAATGGGTAAAAGTACCTGCAATAAATATAGAAGAAAAACGAATTGTCAAAGTCGGCAGGTTTTATAAGACTGCTATGCCAAAAGATCAATGGTTTGAGGATATTGAAGACCCGGAATCATTAATAAAAAAAATAAAAAAATCACGGATGAAGGCAGATATTTTTATGTTCTGGCAAAAACTTCCTGAAACAGCGCCTAAGTTTAATTACTTTCATGAACTGTTCAGCCTCGCAACCCTTGTAGTTGAAGACTATGATCATTGGTGGAATAACCAAATTAATTCTAAAACCAGAAATATGGTAAGAAAGGCTGAAAAAAATAAGGTTACAGCACAATTGGTTGATTTTGATGATGATTTCATCATGGGTGTCACAGAAATATTTAATGAAACACCTGTAAGGCAGGGCTATAATTTTGCTCATTATGGAAAGACCTTTGATGCCATAAAAAGCGAGTTGTCTAAAGATTTGGAAAAAAAGATTTTTGTCGGCGCATATCATGAAAAAAGATTGATTGGTTTTAGTATCTTGTATAATGCAGGCACATTTGCCGTGACTAATCACTTCCTGTGCAAAATAGCTGATCGCAATAAAGCAACGGCAAATGGCTTGATGGCTAAAATTATAGAAGAATGTATTAATAAGGGAATACCAAACGTAGTCTATGGAGTATGGCATGAAAGGAGTCTTGGCGATTTTGCACGACGTAACGGGTTTAAAAAAATAGATCTTCCCAAGTATTATGTTCCCTTGACACTTAAAGGTAGAATTGTACTCAAATTAGGTCTTCATAAGGGGATAGTTCAATTGCTGCCAAAACGGCTAAAGCTGTTTTTAGTAAAACTTCGAGAGATATGGTACTCAAAGCTGTGTGTCTTTAAAAAAACTACATAGCATATACCTGTCTTTCAGTATTGAGTTTTTAGTTTGGACAGACACTTAAGTTTAATATGAATGTTTATAATTCAGACTGTAAATAGCTATAAATTAAACAAAATAATGATCAGTAATATTAATCCAGGGATTCCTTTTTTATAAAATGACATTGAAACGTATAGACCGCACGTTAACTATTTATATTTTTAATCACATTGCCAGGCTATTTAGGCGAAACAGGCAAATACCTGTCTTGATGTATCATAATGTTTCGAATAAAGAAAAAAAATGGAGCCATCCTTATTACGATACCAATACTAGACCTGATATATTTATAAGGCAAATGACTTTTCTTAAACGGAACAATTACCAGATAATAGACATTGATAAAGCTTTAAAGATTATAAGAAACTCTGGATACGTTAAAGAAAGGTATGCCGTAATAACTTTTGATGATGGGTATCAGGATAACCTTACAAATGCATTACCTGTCCTCAAAGAATTTGATTTTACAGCTACTGTATACCTTGCAACAAATTATATAAATGAACAAAGTAAACAATTCAAAGATCATAAATGTCTGAATTGGAAAGAGGTTATTGAGCTTCAGGATAACAATATAGAAATTGGTTCTCATACTGTATCTCATCCACAGCTAAGTACGCTTACACATAAAGAAGTAGAAACTGAAATACAAAAGTCAAAAGAGATAATCGAAAACAAGCTTGGAAAACCATGCACTTCGTTCTCTTATCCATATGCATTTCCTGAAGAAGATAAAAAATTCGTTGTTTTTTTACGAAATGTGTTATTGGAGTCAGGCTATCATAATAGTGTCTCTACGATTTTAGGGACGCTTAACAAGAAATCAGATAATTATTTTATTCGTAGAATCCCAGTAAATTCTGGAGATGATGAGTCGTTTTTTAGGGCCAAACTTGAAGGCGGTTATAACTGGATTCATTTTCCTCAATTTTTGAACAAAAAAATAAAATATATTCTACAAAAATATTAAAATATCAGGAGCTTTAACGATTGTGAGAAAAATTGATAGAAGTAAGGTGCTAGAGAGTATTGAAAAAGTTGAGAAATGGATTGAGGATAATAACTATAAAGGCTATGAACCATTTGACGGTCTTTCTTCATGGTTTAGACCTCTTACCTTTAATAAACTGCTACTCCAGCGAATTTTGCTACAGCTTGTAAGGCAGTCTCCTGTTAATTTAAGACCATTATTTGGCGTCAAACCATTAGATTCTACAATCGGTCGCGGTTATATGGCCTGGGGATATTGTCATATGTTCCGCTTGACAGGCAACGTTGAATATCAGCGAAAAATTGAATCTTGTCTTGATTGGCTGATGGAAAATAAATCGTCTCTATATCAAGAGTACAGCTGGGGGAAACATTTTGATTTTGCAAGCCGTGGAGGTGTTTATAAAGCGTTTGAACCTATTACAATATGGACCGCCCTGATTTGTCAGGCCTTTCTTGAAGCATACGAGCTGTTTGGGATTAGTAAATATCTAGAGGTTGCAGATAGTGTTGGCCGATGGATTAAGGGGCTTCCTAGAAATCAAACCTCTTCAGGTTTTTGTATGGGGTATCATTATCATGATCTAAAGGCTGAGATACATAACTCAAATATGGCCGGTGCTGCTGTCTTAGCGCGCATTGCAAGATATACTGACAACGACGAATATTTCGATATTGCTAACAGTGCAATGATATATAGTTGTACAAAGCAACGTCCAGATGGGTCCTGGTGGTATGGTGAGAGCGATGATTCACACTGGATAGATAATTTCCATACGGGTTATAACCTTGATGCTTTAAAATGTTATATGGAGTATTCAGGAGATAATAACTATAAACCGAATCTAAAAAATGGTTTAAACTTCTATAAAAATTATTTTTTTGAAGAGGATGGCTGTCCCAAATATTACCATGATAGGCTTTATCCGATTGATAGCCAGTGTGCGTCTCAATCAATAGATACATTATCTAAATTTAGTGATGTAGATATTGACTCTTTAAGTTTAGCTCAAAAAGTGGCGAATTGGACATTAGATAAAATGTATGATAGCAGAGGGTTTTTCTACTATCGTAAGTATCCGGGAAGAATTACAGCAAGAACTCCAATGCTTCATTGGTCACAGGCAACAACCTATAAAGCTTTGACTATCTTAATTAATAAACTGGATTATATACCTTCATAATTTAATGGATAATTACTAATGAAGTATCCTGATACACAACTTCTTCGTGCCATAGGCATACTCCTGATTACTAACTCTCATCTTTATGGCTTTTATCCGATTTCAGATTTGGCGACCGGCGGGGCTATTGGTAACTCCATATTTTTTTGTCTTTCAGCATTTGGTATCTACTTCAGCCAGCAAAAAAATAAGAAACCATTCAGCGAATGGTTTGCTGCAAGAGTTAGCCGCATTTACCCATCAATTTGGCTTGTACTTATTTTTATTAGGCTGCCTATTCTTATTAATTCAGGGACGATGGGTGACGATTATATTCTTACCTTTATAGGACATTTTTTTAATCCTACGCACTGGTTTATCCGTGTCCTTTTAGTTTATTACATTATTTCATTTTTCTTTTTTAATAAAAATGAAATAAACAAATTGAAAAAACTAATTGCAGGGTTAGCTGTATTATATTTTCTAATCTATTTTAGCTTTATAGACTTTTCCATGTGGGTTATTGAAGATCATTCTATTAAATTGATACATTACTTCATGGTTTTCCTGTTTGGCATTTATCTGGCTTCCAAAAGCAAAACCATAGCATATACTGGAATACATAATTATTTTTTTGTTTTATTATTCCTTGTTTTGACTTATGGACATAAATTTTTAATGACCAAGGGGATACTTACTGAAATTCAATTTGTTCAGCAGGCCGCAATGTATCCCATGATATATTATCTGCTTAAAATAAGCAGATCGCCTTTTTTATTATCCAAGCTTGAAAAGTCCAATTGGTTTTCTGTAACCGTTTCCTTTATTTCCAGTCACACGCTTGAACTTTATATAATACAAGAAACTATTCTTGGCATTCTTCAAAACATGAAAATATCTTTTCCGTTAAATATTTTTGTTTTTATGTCCCTAGCATTTGTTTTGTCAGCGCTGGTTAGCCGGGGGGCTGATATGGTACGGGCCAGGGTAGGCTAGGGATTAAAAAATAATGCAACCCTAAAATATTGTTGTTACATTGAATAAATCCAATTAATAAAATTATATAATATGAATTTCAATTCCTATACATTCTTCATTTTTTTTGCGATTGTTTTGGCTTTTCACTATTCTCCTTTTTCCTGGAAAACCAAAAAGCTTAACCTTTTGTTTGCGAGCTACCTTTTTTATGCTGCCTGGAATCCACCTTTTGTTGCCTTACTTGTATTATGTACATTAACGGACTGGTATGCTGGAAAAGGAGTTGTATCTTCTAATACAAAAAGTAAAAGACTCACTTTTCTATTAATAACGCTTTTTGTAAATATTGGGATGTTGACTTATTTTAAATATGCTAATTTCTTATTAGAAAATTTTATATACCTATTAGGTTTGATGAACATACATTATAATCCACCAAAGCTTGATTTACTTCTACCTCTGGGGATTTCATTTTTTACCTTTCAGTCTCTTACGTATACTTTTGATATTTACAGGAAGAAAAACGAACCGTGGCCGTCTTTTCTTGACTTTGCTTTGTTCGTAAGTTTTTTTCCAAAACTGATCAATGGACCTATTACCCGAGCTGCAGATTTTTTACCGCAATGCAAGGAGTCAGCCAATGCCCAAAAAAAACAAATAGCATTTGGCTTCTTTCTTTTATTTTTAGGAATACTGGAAAAAACGGTGTTGGCAGATGGTTTGCTTGCCCCTGCAGCTGATGCACTTTTTAATGAATCCGGCGCGCCTGATATGCTAAGTGCCTGGACCGGGACATTAGCTTTTACCGGTCAAATATTTTTTGATTTTGCAGGGTATTCTACAAGTGCTATTGGTGTGGCTCTTTGCCTTGGATTTAATCTCCCTCAGAACTTTAAATATCCATATGCCGCGGTAGGCTTTTCGGATTTCTGGCGGCGTTGGCATATTAGTTTGTCTGAATGGCTTCGTGATTATTTATACATTTCAATTGGGGGAAACAGAAAGGGAGCAGTAAGGACATACATTAATATCGTGGCAACTATGTTGTTGTGTGGTTTATGGCATGGTGCTTCATGGACATTTGTTGCTTGGGGCGGGCTTCACGGTCTGTATCAGATCATTGAAAAATATTTAAGAACGGTTATTCCAGAATCAAAAATATGGAAAAATAACTTTGTTCAAATATTTCTTGGGCTTATCACATTTACTGCTGTTTCCATGGCCTGGGTTTTTTTCCGTTCTGAATCGTTTCATCAGGCTTTTACTATCATCAGGGCTATGGTTGTGCCAGGTAATGGAACCTTCTCAATAGAGAATTATTTTACCATGCTTACTTTTAGTATCACACTGCTTATTCTTGTCTCTCACTGGATGATGAGAGAGAGGTCGCTTTATCAGGTAATCCACGAAATGCCCTGGTGGCTAAGATCTGTGATAATAAGTGTTATGTTATTTGTTATAATAACCTGTTCCGGAGAAGACCGTGCGTTTATTTATTTCCAATTTTAAATTGATGGGCTGGGGAAAAAGTTGGCTGCTTGCTCTGGTTATTTCTTTGTTTGCGTTATGTTCACTGGAAATATTTTGGCGGGCTAACGGGCATCAGCCCAATATTGTAGATGATCAGCGGTTATGGGCGGTTGAAAGAAATAAAGTCGGCAAATCTAGTAATGAAATTGTATTGCTTGGTTCATCACGGATGCAGACAGATACTTCAATCAAATTATTAAAAAAAGATTTGCCCGATTATTCAATTGTAAATTTATCAGCAGATGGTACTTGTGGTAATGCAGTATTGTACGACATTGCGGAAGATGAGAGTTTTAATGGTAAGATCATCATAGAAAGTACGCCAGAATGTTTGCTGTTCGGATGTGATCCAGACATAAGCCAACAATTTTATGTCGATTACTTTGCTAAGTCATATAATTTAAATGAAGCAATAAATCGGCATATCGCCACATGTATGCAGAAGAAACTGACAATAATCGATCCATACTTAAACCTCATAAAAGTAATAGGGAAAATAATTGTACAGAAAGAAAAGCGTATTCCCAACTATGTAACAACGTATGAAAATCGGACACGTTCAGTTGATTATACAAAGACAGATACGAGTAATCAGAAGGTGGAAAGGGTTGCACATGCAGAGGAGCGTTATAAGCAACTTTCAACCCGAATTACTTCTGAATTAATAGCTCAGAATATAACACGCATTTCGGAAGCTGTAGGGAAAATTAAACATAGAGGTGGGGATATTGTTTTTGTGCGCTTTCCTGTGTCTGGTGAACATTGGCTGGTTGATCAGAAATATTTCCCTCGAGATTTCTATTGGAATTCTTTTTTGAAAAAAATAGGTGTAGACGCCATACACTTCAAAGATATTGATGAAATGAGTAAGTTGGAGTGCCCTGATACTTCGCATATTGATTTTAGAGATAAAGATAAATTTACTCGAATATTGTTAGTTGAGCTACTCAAGAGAGAGGTTATTTAATATGATTAATGGGGCGCAACGAAAGGTATGGGCCGATGTTTTAAAAGGGATAGCACTAACCTTTGTTGTCATCGCTCATCATCCGTTTCTTAATCAGAAAAATTTTTATTTTACTTTTTTTGATATACCTCTATTCTTTTTTATATCAGGGTACTTTTTTAATCAAAACACATCGTTGAAAATACTTTTACAGAAAAGATTTAATTCTCTTATAAAACCATATCTGTTTACTGTTATTTTTATAAGCTTATCCTATATCCTCTTTAAGGATGGGCCTTCTTTTTTTTGGTATTTTTTTTGGGTTATTTATGGAAATGGGCCAAATTTGCCTAAAGCTGCCATTCATTTATGGTTTTTGCCTAATTTGTTTTTATCAACAGTGTTTGTATGGTTGTTATTTAAGTATATAAGGCTATTAAAAAATTCTTTTATAATTCAATGTCTACTTATATGTTTTTTATTTATTTGTGGATATGTTGTTATACATAGCTTTTGGGATATAAAAATAAATTTGAGTTTCAGAGATGATATTAATTTATTCTTTATTAAATCATTATTTCAGAATCCATATTATTCAGAAACTGAGTTGTCACAGTTAGTAAGTAATAACCAATTTTTGATGAAAGGTTTACCTTGGACATCTGACAGTATTTTTTTATCGGCAGCTTTTTTTCTAACTGGGTATTCTGTAAAAATAAAAAAAATGGATAATGTTTTTAATAATTCTTTATTGGCTTTAATAATGATATCTGTTTTCTTTATTTTCCAATATTTTTTTAATTATACAATGAATTTTTCTGATAGGCGTTATGATCATTTGCTTATTTCCGTTATAAGTGTGTTTGCAGCTATATATGTTTGTGTCTATTTTTCACACATTATTGCTAAGTGGGACAATATAATTACAAAAATATTTACAATAATAGGTAAATACTCTCTGGTAATTTTTTTATTCCATCCAACAATACAAAGTAAAATATTTTACCTCGGGACATCAATTTTCCCTCATGCAAAATATTTTGTTTCAGTTGTAGCTTTTATAGTTGGTATTTGTTTGCCCTTATTGATAAATAATTGTTTATTAGAAAAATTCAGATTTTTTAGATATTGGTATTATTCAAAATAATTGTATGGGTGTATTCTTATATTTTTAGTGTATGATTAAGTTATGTTTTTATTGTAATTCTAACTTCATGTATGGTCTCATTTCAACATCCGGTTTATTATCTATTCACATAATTGCAACGTAAATATTATAGTCATTTATTTTATTATATGTCTTCAATAATAGCATTATTCCTTTTCTCAGCATTTGTATTTTTTTTACTTCGAGTTGATCATAAACAACATCCTGAGCCTTCTTTCGCTTTGTGGCTTCCTACAGTTTGGCTACTACTCGTAACTGGTAAAGCTATGGCTACATGGTTTGGTTATGCTGGTTCAGGTATGGAGGAAGGGAGTCCTTTAGATCGTAATTTGTTATTGTCTCTCCTTGCTATTGGTTTTTTTGTTATTAAAAAAAGAAATACTGATATTAAGGGCATAATGAGAAAAAATAATTCAGTAATTTTGTTCCTGTTTTTTATGTTGATTAGCGTGCTATGGAGTGAAATGCCTTTCATCTCTTTTAAAAGATGGGCTAGAAACTTAGTTCCCATCGTGATGGCTCTGATTATTTGTTCTGAAACATACCCACGAAATGCTCTTGAAAGAGTTTTTAAAAGAATTTGTTATATTCATATCCCTTTCTCTCTTTTTTTAATAAAGTACTTCCCCCATTTGGGTAGAAAGTATGGACGTTGGGGTGGTGAAGTAATGTGGGTTGGCTCTACTGATCAAAAAAATGGGCTAGGTTTTATATGCCTGTTTACAGTTTTATTTTTTATTTGGTCATATGTTTGCAAATGGAGAAAAGGCTCTTTAAGAGATTCAAAGCTCCAGATATGGTTGGATTTTATTATTCTCATTATAGCTTTATATCTTTTTATGGGACCTGAACATTCATTGACATATTCTGCTACAGCATTCGCTGCATTAATTGTTGCTCTTATAGCTCTGATTTTATTTCTATGGTTTAAGAAACAAAATATAATTATAAATAATAATTTATTAACGCTTTTAATTATACTTGTAATACTGTTTGGCACAATCACATTTTTTCTTGGTCGATTACCATTATTAAATTTATCCGGAGTTCTAAATCGAGATGAATCATTAACCGGAAGAGATGCTATATGGTCTTTCCTTCTTCCTTATGCTTTGAAAAAACCGTTATTGGGCCATGGTTTTGGCGGTTTTTGGACAGGAGCACTGCGAAGTACAGGACATTTTCCAGCTCATAATGGTTACTTAGAAACAGTTTTAAGTATGGGATTTGTTGGATTATTATTTTTATCAATGTTCCTAATTGATAACTGCCGAAAGGCATGTAGAGCGATGAACATAGATTTTGAATGGGGAGTGCTATGGTTTTGCCTTGTTCTAGTTGCCGTAACACGAAATATAACTGAATCTGTAATTATGGAGCTATCAGGCTATATGCCTGGTATATTGCTTTTTATGATGATATCTTCTACTAACATAATGACTCAAATTGACAAAACGAAAAAAAAACTTTCCTAAATTATTAGAAAACCAATTCCCTAAATATTGCCTGCAAAATAATACACATACTGTCTTTTTTTTGATAATTTTATTCTAAAGCCTTTTATGTGAAATTTTATAACTGAACGGAAATAATAGATAAAATGTGATTGGTATATTAATTGCACCTTTGTAAGGCTAAAAGCGTTTCCCTTATAAATGGGAAGACTTGGCAAAAAAATAGTTGTTATAATGTCTCACGCGTTAAGGTGGAGCATTATTTTTTTGGAGGTAAAAATGAAAAAAATTATATTTACAATTAGCTTAGCCTTCTTTTTGTCTGTACCTTTATTTGCAGAAACATATTGGATAGACAATGACTCTGGAGGAAAGTCTGAATTGACTTCCTGCAAAGGAGAAATTCCCCTAAATGGAAGTAATGCCTGTTATTATAAATCTGTAAGTTATGATGGGGCTACTGTTAAAGCAGGTGATACTGTATATTTTCGTGAAGGCACATATAATATAACTGAAAGTGGAATAAATCCCACAAATTCAGGGACATCAAAAGAATCCATGATCATATTTAGCAGCTATCAAGATGAAAATGTTACCTTTTATGGAGTCAGAGATATTTCGGGATATGCATCAGCTGGGATAAAATTAAGGGGGAATAGTTATATTAAGATCACAAAAATTGATTTTATAAATGTGAAGTATGGTTTTACTATACATGGTGGTGGATATAATGAAATTTCTTACTGTAATTTTGAACATAGAAATGCTTGGAATGATGTTATTATCACCGGTACTGCAAAAAACAATATTGATAACTATTACCATTCCTCATCGGTCCTTTATGACCCCGAAAATGACTTGTCAAAATATGCTAATCGAAGAATTATAAATTTAACGGATAAATCGGTTATGTATTCAATAGATACTGTTACTACCACGACCGCCTCAGCAAAAGAGGGAACAAGCAGAGAATTATTAGGTGGTACAAATAACTATTGGTCCTATGGAGACAAATACCAGATTACATGGAATAATTCATATGACCCAGCTCCCTGTGATATTGGTGGAGCATCTACCAATAATTGGATTCACCATAATACTATGCAGGGTCCAGGAGGGTTTCAAAACGGGCAGGATGGAGTTCCTGTTTTTCAGATAGGGTCGGATTTAGGTGGTGCAGAGTATAATAATAATAATACTGTGGAGTATAATCATATTTTTAGAGGTGGACATCATACTGCTGGAATTAATAAAGGTTTGTATAATGTAATAAAGCATAACTATTTTACAAATCATTCATGGTTTGATGATTCGGCTTGGGGCGGTGGCTGCACCGAACAAGGCTTATGTGGCTATCGAGTTGTATCAAGTGGCGTGGATGAACCTGCATATGGCGGTTATGGCCTGTGGGAAGGTAATAGAATTGCTCATGGAGCTGCCTATGGAGGGCCACATCTAATCAATGACAGTTCTGCAAGCGGAGGTGGGGTCTCATTAGGTACTCCTAATAATATATACCGGTATAATGAACATGTCCATAATGCCTTGTATGGATTACGGTTAGGTTCTTCTGTTTCATCTGCAAGTAACAATAATCGAGTATATAATAATACATTTTATAAAAATGGATATGGCGCTGATGACGATCCCAGGGCAACAAATGATGAATTTAAAACGGGACTTATTTTTTACAGGTCAGGGACAGAAGGTAATATTATAAAAAATAATCTTTTCTATGATCACTATGCTCAGACAAATAAGCCCAATAATTCAACATATACCCCGGCAATACGACTTTCCAGTGAAGCGGATTTGGATAATAATACGATTGAAAATAACTATCTAAACTCTACATCCGGTTATATAAGTTCACCTACAAAAATTCTTGAATTAAGTAATCCCCTTTTTGAGGATGACCGCCTGCCTGCAGAAGATGCTGATTATATCGAAGCAATGGAAGTAGTTGAAGCATGGCCTAACGTTGTTCCTAACCTCTCTCTAAAGAAAAACTCTCCAGCAATAAATAAAGGCACTTTTCTCACTAGGGCTGTTGGAGCAGGGGCAGATTCCACAATTTTAACTGTTGAAGATAGTCGTTACTTTCAAGATGGGTCTTGGGGTAGTGACTTGGCAAATTTACATCCTGATGTGATTTCTATAGGAACAGTTACAAATATTGTAACTATACAGGCTATTGATTACGATAAAAATATAATAACACTGGAATCACCAATCTCATGGAATGAGAATGATCCGATCTGGTTGAAAAAAAATTCTGACGGAAAAGCAGTTCTCTTCAGCGATGCCCCTGATATGGGTGCCAATGAAACATGGCTTCCCCCAACAATTAGTCGGAAAAATAGCATTAATGAAGGTGATTAGGCCTTCTTAATAATGTTGTTCTAATTTACTGATATATACACAGGGCTTATAATTATGAATAATTTTGTACAAATAAATTATTCGAATAATAAGCCCTTCAATTATTCTTTCCTGAAATTTTCTATCTGATAGTCTAATTTTTGACTATAGAATAAAAAAAATAGTACCCAATATTGCTGCACATCGAATGAACGATACCCATTTATAATCGTTGATACTCTCTATTAATTATATTTTTTTAGCCGAAAAAAAACTGATAAATAAAAAAAATGGGAAAAATCCATATTAAAGAATTATGAATGTTGACTATTATTAACCATATTAAATCGAAGGGCAAAGTATATAAAAGTGGAAAATAAAAAAAACTCCTTTTTTGACACAGAGAAATTCAAAGGAGATATGAAACAGAGGGCAATTAAAGGAGGTATTATTACGTCCTTAAGTCAGGGCATACTTTTTCTCTTGGGGATGACTTCAACTGTAGTTTTAGCCCGTATGCTTATGCCGGAACATTTTGGTTTAATAGGCATGGTAATGGCAATAACTGTATTAATAGAACGTTTTCAGGATATTGGTCTTGGTGATGCGATAGTCCAGAAAAAAGAGATTACTCATGAACAGGTGAGTACGCTTTTCTGGATAAATAGCGGTATATGTCTTTTAATCGCAAGCTTAATTGCCCTTTCTTCAAAGGCGGTAGCTTGGTTCTATGATGACTCGCGTTTAGTTTGGATAACTGTCGCCCTTGCTTCAAATTTTATTTTTTCAGGATTATCCATACAACAAATGGCTCTTATAAGGCGTCGTATGCGATTTGATCATTTTGCATTAATAAAAGTCTTATCAGCTGCCATAGGTTTAGTAACTGGAATAGTGTTAGCATGGATGGGATATGGCTATTGGGCATTAGTATGGAAGGAACTTGCAAGAAGTTTGTTTATTTGTATATTTGCCTGGTTGTTATGCCCGTGGCGTCCAGGATTGCCCGTTCGAAATGCAGGGGTAATGTCCATGTTAAAATTCGGGGGAAATGTAACAGGGTTTAATATCTTTTATTACTTATCAAATAATCTTGACTCGATTCTTTTAGGAAAGTTTTTTGGGGCTGTTCCTGTAGGGTTATATACCCGAGGTAAACAGTTAACTACTGTCCCAATTAGCCAGATGTTGGAACCTATTCGATATGTTTCATTGCCAACTCTTAGCGCTTTACAAAATGATCCTGCTAAATACCGGAATTATTTCATAAAAATGTTAGGCATTCTTTCTTTTTTATATATGCCCATCATTGTTTATATTTGTGTTTATGCAAATCCGATTGTGTATATCGCCTTGGGCTCGAAGTGGATGGATGTTGTCCCAATTTTTCGCCTGCTTTCAACCTCAATGTTTATTACTCCAATTATTGTTCTGCTTGGAATGATGATGTTGTCTTTTGGAAACTCAAAGAGGTATTTAATATGGGGGCTTTTCACATCATCTTCTATAATGATTGCTTTCATTATAGGTATTCGCTGGGGTGCGATAGGAATTGCTACTTCATGGCCAATAGCGACAGCGGTAAATTTGATCTTTTCGATATTTTTTGTCTTCAAAGGTACTCCTGTAACGACTGGTACAATGCTGAGCAATATATATAAACCGGCAATTGCGAGCGCTGTAATGGGCATTGTCCTTCTAGTTACATTTGACTATTTAATCCATTTTCATATTTCAATTCAGATTTTAATATCATTTTTTATTGGGGCAACAACGTACTTGGCTGTTTGGGTAATTTTCCCAAACGGGTATAAAAATATCATGGAGTTTATTTCATATCCTATATCTGTCTTCAAAAAAAAGAATAATAATGGGAAATAGTTAATTAACATTAGCTTTAATGTTTCACTGTATAATACTAAAATAATAAAAGGAAATGACTATTATGTCTTTTATCAGCTATTTAAAGAACATATATTTGCCATCGGTTCCTAAGCAATTGGGATTTTCGGGTGAAGACATTCTTGTGATTGTAAATATAGATGATGTAGGAATGCATAGAGATGTAACAGATGCCAGTTTCAAAGCTTTTGAGTTTGGTATGGTTAAAAGCGGAAGTATTATGACTCCATGCCCTGACTTTGAATATTCAATTGAACATTGGAAAAAGGTTCCGAACACTGGTCTGGGAGTTCATCTCACATTGACATGTGAATGGCAGGAAAAATATCCCTGGTCTCCAGTTTTGTCCGATAGAGAAGTCCCCAGTTTGTATAATTCGAATGGTTTAATGTGGGCAACCAATGAGGAGTTTTTTGCACATGCAAAAATGAATGACATCAAAAAAGAACTCGAAGCACAAATTAATAAAATACTTGATACAGGTCTAAAACCAAGTCATTTGGATCATCATATGAATGTGTATAGACATCCTGCTTTCCTTTCAATAATACTGGAGTTATCTCACAAATATTCACTTTTTGCGCATATCCCGGTCCGGAAGAGATATAAGCTACCATTTACTAAAAACAATCTTTGGACGTTACGAAAAAAAGGTTTTATATTTTCTGATAGTCTAATGGGTGCGTATAGCACAGAAGGTGAAAGGTTATCTCTAAAATCGTGGGAAGCCCAATATCATGATTATCTTAGATCATTAAAACCTGGATTACACGTTATTAAAGTGCACATTGCATCAAAAACAGAGGATTTTGTGAGTATTTCGAGTCAGCATGATTCTTCTATCAGGCAAATGGATTATGAAATTTGGACATCCGAATCTACAAAAAACGTTGCAGATGAACTTGGGATAACTTTTATTGACTATCGGCAATTACAGAATCTTCAAAATAGGATGATAAATCACTAACTAATTAGTTGATCTATAGGACGTTAACATGTCTTTAATAAATAAAGTAAAACGAACATTTTTCCCAACGCTTGCTGAGAGGCTTGGCTATACCGCTGAAGATATAATCGTCATTGTCAATATAGATGATGTCGGATTACATAAAGATGAAACTGATGCCAGTTTTAATGCCTTAAATTGCGGTATGGTGAAGAGTGGGAGCCTCATGGTTGTATGCCCGAACTTTAATCGTGCAATTGAATTGTGGCATAAAAATCCCAAATTAGACTTGGGTATACATTTGACATTAACCTGTGAGTGGGGCGAAAAATATCCTTGGGCTCCTGTTCTTTCAGAGGCGGATGTCCCAAGCCTTGTTAATCCTGAAGGGTGTATGTGGCCTACAGTTAATTTACTGTTAGAACACGCGGATAAGGGCGAGGTTAAAAGGGAACTTAAAGCTCAAATAGAGATGGTAATTGATACAGGTTTGTCTCCAAGTCACTTGGATTATCATATGAACTTTCACCACAATCCGGATTTGATGGCTATTATCATCGATCTGTCTCGCGAATATAATCTCCTAATGCGTTTTCCAAGAAGGAAAAGATATAAGTATCCTTTTGTAAAAAATAATTTAATGTCCCTAAAAAGACGAGGCTTTGTATTTCCTGATACCCAAATGGGCATTTATACTATGGAGGGACAGGACCAGTCTTTAGAATTTCGTATGTCAAGATATCACGATCATCTTAGGTCTCTGGGGCCTGGTGTTCATAACATTAAGATCCACACTGGTTATGATACCCAAGAAGCTAGGCAAATGATGGGGAATCATTATAGTTCTGTAAGACAAATTGATTGGGATGTGTGGACTTCCAATAAAACAAAACAATTGGCAGATGAACTGGGGATAGTGTTTTTAGATTTCTGGCCCCTGAAAAAGCTACAAGGAAAACTTACTTAATGTGAAAAAATGAATCCTTATCAAAGTAAAGAAATAGATAATTTACATGATTAAATGGCCGTATTAAATAGCTCTAAATATAAGTAAATTTTAATTTTGTTTTATCGAGATTAATTTTAAGAAAATGATAAATAAAAACACTCAACAAGTAGACCTGATTTCTGTATGTGTTTGCACTTATAAAAGACCTGAAATGCTTACAAGTGCACTTAATGCATTAATATCTCAAAAAAAAAGTGAATCATATTTTTTTGAGATAATTATCGTTGATAATGATTTTATGCGCTCATCTGAAAACACTGTTAATGAATTTAAGAACTGTACTAGTTTAGAAATTAAATATGACTGCGAGCCAGAGCAAAACATTGCGCTTGCACGAAATAGGGCAGTAACAAATGCTAATGGAAATTTGATTGCGTTTATTGATGATGATGAAGTGCCAATTAAGAATTGGTTATGTGAATTATATAATACTTTAAAAAGAAATGATGCTGATGGTGTTTTAGGGCCGGTTTTGCCATACTATTCTGATGAAGCTCCTGAATGGATTAAAAAGTGTAATATAATTGAAAGGAAACGCTTCAAGACCGGGACATTAATTAAGTCATCCCGTGATACCCGTACAGGAAATGTTCTCTTGGTCCATTCTCTTTTTCCTGAAGACAAAGTCTGGTTTGATCCAGCGTTTGGAAAAACAGGTGGAGAAGATGTTGACTTTTTTAAGAGACATCTAAAAACAGGTAGAGAGTTTGTGTGGTGTGATGAAGCATTAGCTTATGAAACAATACCACAAGACAGATGGAAATGTGTTTATTATATTAAAAGATATTTTAGAGCAGGTACTATTAATGGTGAACGAATAGCTAAGCAAAATTATTTAGTCACCGTAAGAAATTTTTTTAAAAGTATGCTTGGCGTAATATATTGGCTCGCTAAATTCTTTTTTTGCCTCCCATTAGGGAAACATGTATGGTTTAAGGCGGTTTTAAAAATATCTTATTTTTGTGGTGGAGTCCTCTCATCCTTTGGAATATCGTTTTTACGAGAGCGGGATTAGTTAATATTTAGTTGCAAACTGGTAATGAAAATCCCGTATAATCTGTTTTTTATTCAATTTTAACCAATAATGACAAATAGTTATATTAGGAGTTATTAATATGATGGTTAAAGATCTACAATATAGACGACAATTTCTATTGTCTCCAAAAGATGTACAGGTCTCTAAAAATTGGAAGACTGTTGAAGTCACAAATAATCAATTTGTTACTATTCATCCGGACTTAAATTTTTATAAAGCTGAAGATAAAAATAATACTCTTGTATTATTGGGGTATATTCTAGACCCTTACCATACAGATCTAGGTGACCAGGAGATAGTTAATTCTCTGCTTAAAACATCTTCTGATATTAATGATCTATTTGAAAGTGTTGCAGTAATGGGTGGGCGATATGTTGTTATTGCTAATATAAATGGTGAGTCTATCATCTTTAACGATTCAGTTGGGTATAGGCAGGTATATTACCACACTGATGATAAAGGGAAAATATGGTGTGCCTCTCAACCGGGGAGAATTGGTGATGCAATTGGAAAAACAGAAAATAATGAGATCAGTAATGAGTTGAATAAAATAGATTTATTTAAAAATACAAGTGAGTATTGGCTTCCTGGAAGGTTAACTACTTATAAAGATATATTCCATTTATTGCCAAATCATTACTTTGATTTTAATAAAAAAAAGGTGTACAGATTTTGGCCCCGTACAAAATATAATCCAATTTCAATAAGTGAGATAGCAAAAGATTCTTCTAATTTAATGCAAGGCATTTTAGAAAGCGCAGCTAATCGTTTTGATATTGCCTGCAGTCTGACAGCTGGGGCTGATACAAGGGTTATTTTAGCTGCTAGTCGGAATATTGTTGAAAAAATGCATTTTTTCACACATACACATCCAAAGCTTGATGAAAATGGGTTAGATATCTTAATACCTAAAAGAATTCTTGGCGATATTGGATTAAAACATCATGTTGTCAAATATGATGATAAGATGGATGATAGTTTTAAAGTTCCTTTTTATAGAAATACCCAGATGCCTAGATTATTTAAAGGTATTAATGCATACACGATCTATAAATATTTTACTCATATTAATAATGAAATGCTGGTTTGTAATGGTGAAATAGGAGGAATTGCTAAAAGATTTTATAGAATGCCCTACTTTTTGCCATTAAACGGAAAGGTTTTATCCATTTTAACACTCATGCAGGGCAGTAAGAATATTGAAGAGAGTTTTGAGCACTGGTTAGAATCTGCTAGAATCGCGGAGGAATATGGTATCCATATTCTTGATTTGTTATATATTGAAGGAAGAATGGCCAGTTGGTCTGCCATGACAACCTGTGAGTATGATATTGCATTTGATTCCTTATCTCCATTTAATTGCAGGAAAATTATACAAAATATTCTATATGCACCTAAAAAATATAGAAAATCTGGAGCATATTATATACATAATTCACTCATACAGCATATGTGGCCTGAACTACAAAAATACCCTGTTAATCCCTCGGTAGGCTCAATAGATTTTATTAGAAAGAAATTAGATTATTCAAGTTTAAACGTGCTCCGTAAGTTTGTTAAATTGACATACAAATACTTATTTAGCTAATGGGAGAAAGTCTTATTTCCTGTTTTTTCAATATTCGAGAAAGTGATAAATGTCTATTTTATAATAGGCCGTAACATGAATATAGGCGGTTCTAGAAAAGATTATTAATCTCATTTAATATGGCGATGGAATGAACCTTGTATTAAGAATGTCTGAGTCGTAAGAAATATTATTTTTATTGTATCCATCTCATGAATTTACACTGCTGTTACTAATAAAGAATTCACCCCAGAGGGGGTGATATTGTATTTACCCCTAAAAAGGGATAAGTATACCTTGCTCCCAATTAATGGGGAAATGATATCGAACCCCTATTAATACTTAGAATAATTTGATCTGTTGTTCTTCTTTACGCTCTTGGGAGTTTTGATGCTTTACATACTTCCTTATCATTTCTGAACCCGGTGTATACAGGGGTGTAAGTGAAGTTATTAATGCTATAGAAAATACAAACAGATATCTTGATTTTGTCAGCATAAAAGGGCTTGCGATTATATTTGATAAACTGGGTATTGATACTTCAAATGCTCCTAATCTAGTTTTCTTAAAATTGAAAGGTTATAAGAAAAAGTGTAGAGAAGAAGTCAGTGTCCATCGAAAAAAATGGAAAAAATAAAGTTTGACAGGATTAAGTGGATATAGTTGATTGCTGTTTTCTTACTAAGAATTCCTAAAATCCTGTAGATTTTGTCAGGGAAAACTATCATGTCTTTGTCGATTTTTACTATACATAAAATCATATTCATATTTATTTTTATTTTCTTTTTTACCGTATTATCCGGATGTTCCCGGGATATTGCACCTGTGGAAAAAGCAATAGAAATCGTGAAGCGATCCCATTCTATTATTAAAGAAACGTCTGTGGATCAGTATTTAAAAACTCTATTAAAAGAAAATGGTGATGATATCCGTCCAGTCGGTTGGTTTTGTAAAAAAATAATGGACAGTAGATATATTGTTTCGTATAAGTACACTCTCTACAGCTTTGATCAGGGCACCGGTGAAAAAGGATATTTTTTTGAGGTTAACCTTGATGACAATTCTGTAAAAGATGTGACCAGTGAATATCAGAAACAACTTAAGCCCTTGTTGCCCTCTGCCAGCAGTGAAAAAGAACTGGCTGAGATTCTTATTGATGATGATCTGCCCTGATATTGTTCAATGCTGATAACGTACAGCTGCAGTTACCAAGTATATTCTCATTGTTCGCAAGTTTTTTTTTAACAACTATATGCATAAGTCTATCAATAAGCTTGTGATGCTGAGCATTTCTGCGCTTATTATTCTGCTGGTCACCCTGTATTTTGGAGTGAGGCTCAAAGGATACACGCTCATTAATAATGTATCCTTAATTGAAGAGGGAAATGGTCTCAGATTTGATAAGTATGGGGTTGCTTATATAGGTGTCAATAATTTGACAATTGGTGGCGGAGCTGGCATTTACTCTTTTACTGTTGAGGCCGCTTTTAAACCTTCCAGTCTTAATAAACAGATATTCAGTATCCTTTTTTCCATTCATAATGGTGTAGATGAAGAACAATTGATTATAGGGCAGTGGAAATCCAATATTATTGTAATGAATGGAAACGATTATGCGCATAAAAGAGGGGTAAAGCGTCTATCTGTTAATCTGGCATCCAGGCCCAATGAAAAAATATTTTTTAAAATTACCTCTGGCAAGAACGGGGCATTCCTTTTTTTAGACGGAGAGCTGGTTAGAGAAGATCCTGAATTATTCCTGAAAATTCCAAAAGAACCGAACCTTTTACTGACACTGGGCAATTCGGTATATGGTAATCAGTCCTGGGCCGGGGAATTATATGGCCTGGCGTTATTGAAAGAAAGCTCTGAAAATGACAGTATATTTGAAGTCTGGCAGGATAAAGGCGTATTCCAATTGCCTGAAGGGAGAGATTCTTTTTTATTTATTGATGTAACCGATGCAGGAAAAAATAAAAAAGGTGACTCATTAAACGGATTATCAGGATTGGTTATCCCCGAATATTTTCCTGTTTTAAAGAAGAAAATTTTATCACCGCCATTGGCAGGTGTCTCTTTTGAAAAAAACAGTATTATTGACATATTAATTAATTTATTTGGATTTATTCCTCTGGGATTTATTCTTGTTTCAGTTATAAAAGAATACTGCACTATGTCTCTAAAGCAGGTGGTGCTGATTTCGGTATTATTCTGTTTTTTTACCAGTTTATTTATCGAGGTAACCCAGGCATGGATACCTAGCAGGAGCTCCCAGTCTCTTGATTTAATATTGAATACAGTGGGCGGGTTTTTAGGTGCTTTGGCAGCAGTAAAGGCTAGAGGTCAGAGGTCAGAAACCAGAGACCAGTGCAAAACATAATATATAAAAAAGTATAGGACAGGATTAACAAGATGGGCATGAAAGATATGCTGCTTTTTAAAAATAAAAAAATCCTGAAAATCATGTAAATCCTGTCTAAATAATAATGCACTTTAATTGGCATAATAATTGAATATTATAAACTCGTAGATTTCCAACGGGAGCTAAAATATGCAGCAAGGGGGAAGAGACGACATGTCTGCTTCGGATGTAAGTGATAAAACGCTCAAATTTGTACCTATACTTAAAGGAAGCGATGCTATTCTTAACGTTAAGGGGTCTCGTTTTGTTTTGTATAAGTTTCTGCTTTTCATACAGGATTTTATAACAGTAGCACTTGGATTTTATCTTGCAGCAGAGATATCAGGGGTTGTTGTTTATCTCGGTAATGTAACCGATGTATTGCTGCTGACAATATTTTCACTTGTGATTATTGGTTTTTTTCCTACATTTAAACTTTACAGCTATCATCATATTTTTTCACAAAAAAGGCATATAACTATACTTCTTAAGGCTTTTGCCCTGAGTATCATTTCTTTAGGGCTTATTGTTCTTGTTTACACTTATCAGCTTAGCCTTGAGGGTAAGTCTGCATTTATAATTGTCGGTGCTGCAGCTGTTTTTATTCTGATTATCAGCAGGTTTTTCTGGAGCCATATCCTGGATATTACCAAGGCATTTGGCATCAGTTTTATTGCTATCGGGATTATTGCTATCATCAGTCCCGAGGATACTCCGCTTATTATATATGACAGGGCCGTGATTCCGATCGGGCTTGGTCTCGCCGCCGTTATAAATATAATCTGCCGTAACATGATGGTTCAGCTGGTTTTTAATAAGGCATTACGGCGTCATTTCAGAAGACAGGTGGCGATTGTCGGTTCCGGAGCAGAGGCTGAGGAAATAGCCTCTCATATCATTAAGCTTAATGCTCCTTTTTATGTTCAGGGGGTAATATGCGGCCAGGGAGAAGAGGGGCTTAAATGTTCTGTGCCAAAGGGTCGTCTAGGTGACCTGCAGGACCTGCCTAAAATTGTAGAAAAAACAGAAATCAATGAGATAATTGTTACTGATGAAAAAATAAATCAGAGAGTTCTTATTGCTCTGCTTGATTACTGCACATCAGAAGGCCTGACAATATGGTTTCCGCCAAGACTGCTGCCTATCATTGATATGAAACTGTATATTGATAATTTCTGCGGTTTTCCTATGATCAGGCTCTGTTCCCAGAAGAATACATGGATATTTAACAAGCTGAAACATTCTATTGATGCCCTTATCGGGCTTCCCATTTTTCTGGTTCTTTTACCGTTTTTTATTATTTTAGGCATCATAATAAAAATAAATTCCAAGGGACCTGTTTTTTACAGGGCTCATGCTATTGGTAAAAACGGTGTGGATTTTACGATGTTTAAATTCAGGTCAATGAGAACCGATGCTGCAAATGATAAACATAAAGAATTTGTCACCAAGCTGATAAAAGGCGAGATGGAGGTGGAGGGCAAAAAAGACAAAGTCTTTAAAATGGTCGATGATCCCAGAATAACCTCTGTAGGTAAATTTATCAGAAAATTCAGCATTGATGAACTGCCCCAGATAATTAATGTGTTAAAAGGTGATATGAGCCTGGTTGGTCCAAGGCCATGCCTCCCTTATGAGTTTGAGGCCTATGAAGACTGGCATAAAAAAAGACTTTCTGTAAGGCCTGGTATTTCGGGTTTATGGCAGGTAGCAGGAAGAAGCGCTGTTACATTTGAAGATATGATTATTCTTGATCTTTATTACATCTATAACAGAAGTCTGTTAATGGATCTGAGTATTATATATGAAACAGTGTACACCGTCCTTGGAAAAAAAGGGGCGTATTAGGCTTTATAAGGAGGTAAAAGCCTAATGGGGTTGAAAGTTTTATTTGTCGTAAGAGATTTCGCCCAGGGAGCTGGCGATAATACATATACATTTAATCTTGTTGATATATTAAAAAGTAACGGGCATGAAGTTGGGTTTTTCTCTATCATTCATCCATCCAATGAGTCATCACCTTTTTCAAAATATTTTGTAAGCGCTTTTGATTATCATCATGCCTATAAAAAGAAGAGGATCACTGATTACCTAAATGTAGCTATAAAATCTCTATACTCTTTTGAAGCAAAAAGAAAAATCAAATCACTGTTAGGCTCCTATAAGCCAGATATAGTACATATTCAGCACTTGGATCTTCATGTCTCATTGTCGATATTAGGTGAAATAAAAAAGCATAATATTCCTATAATCTGGACTCTTCATAAATATTATCCAATTTGTATAAACAGTAATTTTCTGGATGCTGATGGAAGTATCTGTGAATCCTGTAAACCTGATAGATATTATCAGGCGGCGTTAAAGAAATGTAAAAAGAACAGCTTTTTACAAAGTTTTATGGGCTGTTTATTTCAGTATTTTAATCATGCTTTTAAATTATATAATCACGTTGACGCTTTTATATGTCCCAGCCAGTTCGTTAAAAATAAATTTATAGAATTTGGATTTCCTTCAGATAAGCTTCATCAGATTAGCTATTTTACAGATTCCAGTAAGGTTGTGCCTGTATATAACAGTCAGGACTACGGTCTTTTTTTCGGCAGATTAAGTCTTGAAAAAGGTCTGGATGTTTTGCTTGACGCCTTAAAAAATACTGAAATTCCATTTAAAATTGTTGGTGACGGGGAATCAAAAAACGTATATATGAAAATGGCAGATGATTTGGGCCTGGATAATGTTGAGTTCCTTGGACCTAAATATGGTGATGAACTTGTAAGCGTTATTTCTAAAGCTCGTTTTATAGTTGTCCCAAGCGCCTGGTATGAGGTTGTAGGGCTTGTAACCGTTGAAGCATTTGCATGTGGTAAACCTGTTATCGGTTGTCGTATTGGCGGTATACCTGAAATAATATTAGAAAATAAAACGGGCTTGCTTTTTGATTATAATAACCATATTGAGTTGCGGGATAAAATGGAAAAGCTATATTCTGATCCAGAGCTGGCATCTGACATGGGCAGACATGCAAGGCTGTGGGTAGAAAAAGAATATAACCCTGGACTGCATTTTAATAGGCTTATGAAGCTTTATTCTTCTTTTGTTGAAAAGGGCGAGGTCTAATTCTCTTTTGTTTACGGTGGATAAATTTATTTTTTAAGAAAAATATATTTTTAGAGGCTCCCTGAATTATCATCAAAGTTTTGTCTCATGCGTATTTCCGCTCTTATTATTAAACAAATCGTCTTTTCAAAATGGAATGTTGTTTTTTCATTTGTTTTCAAGGAATTGTTAAGGCGCCTTTATTCGAATGAAACTCATTATGGAATGTCGTATGATCTTGATGAGAGTTTGGAGCAGTCTCTTGTATATACTCCACTGGACGTGCGTGAATTTAGAAATAGCGATGTGTGCAATTTTTTTAAGGCGAATGTGGATGTTTTATCCCCGATTGAATTAAAGGCTCGAGTAGAACGGCTGCTTTTTTTAAATTCCGGTATTCCAACCTGTTATACCGGAGTATTGAAAAATGGTGAGCCTGTTGTAATTTGCTGGGCAATTACTGCGGATAGTAATGAAAATATTAAGTCTTATTTTAAGGGTGGGCTGCTGCCGTTAAAGCATAACGAAGTGTTAATGGAGTTCATTTTTACTCGTCCCGCATGGAGAGGAAAAGGTTTTCATGGGTACCTGACTAAAATGCTGTTATTAAAAGCAATGCAGGCCGGCAGCAAAAAGGCATATTGTTATGTATCAGGAAAAAACAAAACATCCATAAAAGTATCAGAATCCTTTGGATGGAAGTATTGCTTTGCTAAAAAGGTTCGTTGGAGGTTCTTTAAAAAGAAAATTAAATTCGAGTCTTATCTCCCGGAAACAGGATAATGCCCGAATTCGGTTGCCTGACTCAATCTTGATATTGCTGATGGTGTAATGATGATTAATTCTTATAATAATATTTTTAGCCGTCAGTCATGATACTTTTACAAAAACATGTGATAACAACAAAACCCCGTCTTTTAGACGGGGTTTTTTATTAGTAAATATAGGCAGCCTATGGACTAAGGTCATGCGGGCATATCTGTTTTTATGACCAGTAATACCTGATTCCTGACCTCTCTCCTTTTAATCTCCATTAGGCAGCATCAGAAAGCCTTTCTCCACGAGGTACCCCAGAATTTTCATTGCGCCTTCCTGCGGGGTTAATTCACCTGATTTAATTATTATATCCGGATTTTCAGGAGGTTCATATGGATCGTCAATTCCGGTAAAATGTTTTATCTCACCTTTTCTTGCTCTTTTGTACAGGCCTTTAGGATCTCTTTCTTCACAGACTTCTATAGGCGCATCAACAAACACTTCTGCAAAAAATAAACCCACCTCATCATGAATATCTCTTGCGATTCTTCTGTCTTTTCTGTATGGCGAAATAAAACTGGTCATTGTAATAAAGCCTGCATCAGCAAACAGTTTGGCTACCTCTCCAATCCTGCGGATATTTTCTTCTCTGTCTTCTGCTGTAAAACCAAGGTTTTTATTCAGACCATACCTTATGTTGTCGCCGTCTAAAACATAGGCCAGGGTATTTCTCTGTGCAAGAGCATGCTCAAGAGTAAAAGCCAGTGTGCTTTTTCCTGACGCGCTTAAGCCGGTCAGCCATATTGTACAGCCTCTTTGTTTCAGTAAATTTTCCCTTATTTTTCTATTTACATGGCCTTCATGCCAGGTAATATTGCTTGCTTTCATTTCCATTTTTATTGCGTCCTTTTTTTTTCGATGTTTTGGATTTTATTCCAATAAGAGCTTTAATGGCAGGTGCCGGTATTATTGGGATTTAAAACCCTGTTAATTTTTTTGGAAGTGAATTTCTTTTGGAACTTTTATAATAAAATCTGTCGGCAATACCAAGTTAAATAATAAATAGTATTTTATAAAAAGCGTGTTAGGAGTGGGAAGGTCGGAGGTCGGAGATCGGATATAACTAAAAAAGGGCGAATAATTATTCGCCCCTACTGTCACCAATATCTGACTTCCCTGGCCGGCATAGCTTTAGCGACGACGGCTGGCTTTTCTAATCTCTTGCAATTGTAAGGCTGTTAATAACAACAGCTTTTCTTGGTCTGTCGTTCTGGCCTGTTTCTACTTTTCCTATCGCCTGTACTACATCCATTCCCTTAATTACTTTTCCGAAAACTGAATGACGGTCATCAAGGTGGGGTGTTGCGTCAAGTGTAATAAAAAACTGGCTTCCGTTGGTGCCAGGTCCGGCGTTTGCCATAGAAAGGATTCCTTCGCTGTCGTGTCTCAGTGAAGGATCAAATTCATCCTTAAAGGTGTAACCCGGTCCGCCTGTTCCGTTTCCTATAGGACATCCGCCCTGGATCATGAATCCGTCTATTACTCTGTGGAAGGTCAGTTTGTCGTAAAAGTTGCCTTCTCTTGATGTTGCCTGCCTGCCTTCTGCAAGATTGATGAAATTCCATACAGTCTCAGGACACTGTTTTATAAAAAGTTCTATTTCAAATGTGCCTTTGCTTGTATCAAATACTGCGACTGCTTTTTCTATATCTTCTTTGTAATCTGTTTTGTCTGCCATATTTCCTCCGGAAAGTTTTGTAAGATGCTAAATTTGCGGGATTATAGGGGAAATGGGGTGTTGTGTCAATGGAGGATGCCACAAAGGCACTAAGGCACGAAGAAAAGCACTCAAAAAGTAAGACAGGATTAACAGGATAAACATGATTATTTTATTAATCAAAACAATCCTGAAAATCATGTAAATCCTGTCTGAATATTTTTATTTTTCTTGATGGCTTTGTGTCTTTGTGGCCTGCATTTTAAATTCCGGATATTGTTTCGGATAATACACCCTTTTTTCTCCCCCAAGCTGATGACTTGTAAGAACGGACCTTTCCGCATAATTAAGAAGCATCATCATCAGTTCTTTACCTCTTAAAAAGCCCAAGCAGCCGGCTGCAGCATCTATTTCATTAAAATGTTTTACATTGTCACGCCTCACATTAGGGCCGATTATAATTGCGGGGACAGGTTCTCCGGAGTGTATAAGTATGGAGTCGGATGGTGTTGAATGGTCTGCTGTCACTGCAATTAAAAGATCATCTCTTTTTTCTATCTCTTTTATTAATCCCTTAAAAGCCTTATCAAGTTTTGTGATTATTTCTTTTTTATGTTCAGGTGTTCCCTTATGCGCTGCTTCATCCGGTGCCTTGGTGTGTACGTGAAAAAAATCATGCTTATCATCTTCAAGGGTGGTATTTATCCTGTCCGACAAATCTTTTCCGGGATCATTCGTGTCTTTTACTGTCAGGTAATCAAGCCCTATTTCACTTGCAAGCCCGGTATAGATAGACGCTGATGCCATAAGAAGGCCTTTCATCCCCCATAAATCTTCAAAGGGTTTTTGAGGTATTCTTTTTCCGCATCTCTGGGTTACCAGAAAATTTGCTGAGTGTTTTTTGGGTGTTAATATTTTATTGCACCATGAAAGATATTTATTAAGTGCACGGGCGGTATTTTGTGAAAGCTCAGGTTCAGGATTGTTTTCAACCGGTTCTACACTGGCTATCGGGTTGCCTTTAACGATGGGGTCCGAGTCAGATATATATGGCGACACATCTCCGCTTATTATAAGGGTAGCATCATTTCTTCTTGTCTGGACAAGCTTGAATTTTATTCCGTCTGTTTCATACTCTGAGATGCTTTTAAAAAGTTCTGCAAGTTCTTCTCTGTTTCCTGTTATTTCATCTCTCCCTCTTACAAGTTCAGGAACTCCATTCTCATAGCTGACTCCTGACAGGTGAGAAAGGCATAAAATGTCTTTCTCATTAAATGATACACCATCACCAACAGCCTCAAGGAGTCCCCGCCCTGGAAAGCTTTCTCTTTCATAACCAAACATAAGGTAATGTGCTATTTCGCTTGGCAGGCACTCCCCTGGTATGGATGCATGAAAAAGCCCATTGCTTCCAATGCCTGAGAGGTAGTCAAGGTTTGGAGTGTGAGCTGCCTGCAAAGGTGTTTTGTATCCAAGCTCTTTGTATGCCCTGTCGCCAAGGCCGTCCAGTAATATCTGTATTATCTTCACTATAACCTTTGTCTTTTTTTTAAATGAAGAGTGTTGAGCTCCAAGAGGTCAGAGAGCAGAAGTCGGAGGTCAGAAATTTAAAGACGGAACTTTGCACCGACTTCTGACCTCTGATATCCGACCTCTAGCCTTTTCTGATCTCTGACTTCTATCTTTTCAAGGTACTCATCAATCATTCCCTTTGTTTTAAGCAGCCCTTCAAGTTCTTTTATCTCTATCACCCACCAGTCGCAGTCGGTTTCACATAGTGTGTCCAGTCTGCTTTCTATATCGGATAAATCTTCAGGCGGGATATGTCCAACTCCGGCTATTTCCTCATCATAAAGATGAGCCTGGATAACATTTCGTGAATGAGGGATAATAAAATCTTCTACTGTGTACTGCTGGCTTGCGACAGCTTCACATACAACCGCATGGCCAATATCAATAGTAACCCATGCACCGCTTTTTCTTATGAGTTTTTCAAAAAGGTTGGGCTTGCTTGTCCAGCCCCATGCGAGGTTTTCAAGGCAAACTTTTACGTTACGTTCAGCCCCGTACCGGACAAGGTCCTTTAAATTTTCAATTGTTGTATCCCATGATAAGGGGATTGTTGAATCACGCCCCAAGCCTACATGTATTGACAGGTAACCGAGGCCTCTTCTTGAAATCAGCCTTATAAGTTTTTTGAAAACAGCAACGGCAGACGCAGCTTTTTCTGTATCATTGTGTCCTATATCTATTTTGTGAAAAGGACAGTGGTACCTGACCTCAAGAGGGGCCAGTGTATCCATGAGTTTTATCCATTTTGATTCTTCAGATGGTGTTGACGGGATGGTATCCAATTCAAAGGACCAGTCAATGCCGTCAAAATTGTGCAGAAGGGCAAACTCCTTAAGCTGTTTAATGTCATCAAATAAATTGCACATGGCAAGTTTGGGATACATATATCACCTTATATATTGAGCCACAAAGGCACCAGGGCACGAAGAAAAGCTTATAAAAATTAAAAAAAACATAAATTAACTGTTTTCCTTTGTGACTTCGTGCCTTTGTGGCTTAAAAAATAGTTTTTATCTCCAGTACTTCTTTCCCTATATTTCCATGATCAGGTACTAATCCATCAAGATAGCCCTCTATAATCTTTTGAGAACACGGCAGCAAAAAATTATCCAGTAATATTTTTGCATCTTCCCTTTTTATTGTGTTTTTTCCTTCTGTATCCCTGTAATTTCCGGATAAAACACACTCCAGCTGTTCCTGGTCCTGCTCCCATTCAACCTCAATAATTTCTTCAATCTCTCTGCCGTTTTTTATTTTTCTTAGGGGCATGAGTAATGGAATGTCGAACCTTTCTGTGAGGTCTATGTATGCATCAAGTGTTTCTTCTACCTGGTTTATTTTTATATGCCCGTCATGGCTTTCACGCTCACCGCTTATAATTGGTTTTTTACCCAGTAAAGCAGCCAGAGGTATCCGCATACTGTGAAGGTAAAGATGGCATCCTATACATGGCGTAAAAAAAACGTATTTTTTTATTAATTGAGTTATATATCTTCCGTTCAATGTTTTCCATGATACCGGGGATCCAAAGACCAGTAAATTGTGGATATTTGCTTTTCCTGCCAGTCTTTGTTTTAACCTTTCTACTGCAGTTAATACGCTTTCCCATTTTCCATATTCGGTGCCTGTGTAAACATATGTTGGAAGCAGGTCTGTAAATCCATTTTCTTCAACGCCTTTTACAGCGGCAGCAACGCTGTCACGCCCAGCCGTTTCCACTATGGCCAGACCGTCCATTTTTTTAAAGCTTTTAATCTGATCCTGTGAAAGCATCCATTCCGGAAAATTGGTTACTAATTCCGGTTTGTCCAGAAACAGCTGTTTTATACCTTCGTCATACCCTGTCATATCTATCTCTCCCTCTAGTTAAGAGTTTTAAGGTTAGACAGGGTTAAAACAGTATCTTAAATGGGGGATTATGGCAAGGAGGTTGCTTTAGCTGAAAGGTGAAGGCTGAAAGCTCAAAGGAAAATAAAAACAAGATGTAGGAATCTATAAATATCCACCCTTTGCGATTTTAGTGGTTAGTGCTTTTACTTTCAGCTTTGAGCATTGACCTTTGAGCTTATAAATTGATTACTTTATCAGCCAGCTGAAGGGCAGTTACTATATCCAGCATATTGGTTGTTTCACCAACCATTTTTTTATCAAGTAAATCAAAATGTGTGAGGCATGTTCCGCATACTAATATATGTATGCCTTCCTTTTCAAGGTCTTTAAGGTCTTCTAGTGTATCTGCTCCGTCAATAGTCAGTTTTACACCGCCGTTAATAAAAATGAGTCTCCAGAGATCACTCCCCATTTCCTTGAGTGTTTTAATAAAGCTTGCCATTAGTTTTGAACCGAGTTCGTCATCACCATGACCGATTACGTTGGCAGTAACCATTACCACGATTTTCTGGCTGTCTGTTTCTTCGTCTATATTGTCATCAGGCGGATTATCTTCTTTAACAGGTGCATCTTTGGATTCTCCAAAAACAATGAAAAAATCTTCCTCTTCCCTGACTGAGACATTATAATTTTTTGATTCCATAAATCTTGCTACATTCTGTTTTGCAGCTTCATTATCAACCATTATTGCTATTTCAGTTAGTCCGTCATTCTCAATTGCGTTTTTTGCTTTAAGAACCGGAGCCGGGCATGCCAATCCTCTGCAGTCTATTGCTGTCATAATGTGTACCTGTCTTTCTAAAAGTTTATTTTGTGGTTAACAATTTCGATGAGAACCCGGTTTAAGTCAAGTCGGAAATGGCGATGGGTGAGAGGCGTCTAATAGTTAATTCCGATAGTGTGGGTAAAGTGAATTACTTGTCACAGACACACATAGACCTGCATTGACGTACAAGAAGACAGAGAAATCTGGAAAAATATCTGTGTATGTCTGTGCCTGTCCCGCCATAGCTCTAGTGTTTTTGCGAAGGCGGATGTGTCCGTGAATGCACTCTTTCCTGATTCCTGTTTTCTCTATCCTGTTAGCCAAACTTCAGCTTTTTCAGTTCGCCCTTTGCCAGATCAAGATAGACCAGCATATTTCTAAAAACATCCTCTTTTTCAAGGATTACCTTCATGGCTTCAAATGCCTGGTATGATGCAATTATTGCAGGAGTCAATGTTGGGACACCCAGTATTGATACAGGGCTTTTTGCCGGCGAAGCATTTTTATTGATTTTTCCATATATGCTTTCCATGCCGGTATCACCTGGATATATGGTCATAATCTGCCCTTCAAATCCGGCGATGGCGCCATGCACCAGGGGGGTATTCAATTTTTTTGCATAGCTTTCAAGAACAAACCTGTCTGCAATATTATCAAGTGCATCAACAATTACCGTTGATCCATCCAGAACCTGTGACGCATTTGAATCATCCAGTTTTGAATGAAACGCGGTCACATTTACTGCAGGGTTAATGCGTTCAGCAACTTCTTTTGCTGTTTCAGCCTTTGACTTTCCTATAACGTCAGTAGTGCAAAGAGCCTGTCGGTTAAGGTTTGTTTCATCAAATACATCATGGTCAATTACAGTCAGGTTGCCGATCCCCAGTCTTGCAAGCAGCACAATTACCTGCCCGCCAAGACCGCCTGAGCCCACAATACACGCCTTTGCCTGCATTAGTTTAAGCTGGTCGGTTATGCTTATTGATTCCAGGTTTCGTATATATCGGTAAGGCAGGATATCTTTTTTAAGAGACGCAAGATATATGTTATGAAGGCTTACACTGTTTTCCTCTGCAATCAGCATTGCCTGCTGTTCTTTAATAACAGTGATATCCCGTCCTGCCTGGTTAGGGAGGGTGACAGCACTTTGAATAATAGCCTGGTTTATTTTATCGAGATTTTCCATGGTAAACTTTTTCCTGTAGAAGTCAGAGATCAGATGTCAGCAAACACCGATTTTCTGACACCTGATTTCTGTCCCCTGACTTCCGGTATTTACGTTTTTCTTAAAAAATCAAACATGGTCTTGCTTAAAGGTGACAATATTCTTCTTTTATCCCTTATAAGAAAAAAAGACCGCAACATCCTGGGCATGCCGTTTATTTCTACTGTTTTAAGAATGCCTGCCTTTATTTCCGTTTCAATCGCTTTTGATGACAATATAGACACACCAAGGTTTGCCTTTATTCCTTCTTTTATGGCTGTTGATGTTCCCAGCCTTGCTATAATGTTCAGGTCATCAACGCTTTTTTTATCAAGCCCTTTAAGGTATTCTTCCATTATCCTTAAAGTCCCTGAACCGGATTCCCGGATTATAAAAGGTGCCTCAAAAAGATCTTCAATATCGATCTTCTTTTTATTTGCCCATTTATGTTTTCTGTTAACAGCCAGGACCAGTTCATCCTGCCAGATATCATAGCTTGCCAGATCTTTATTAAGGTTTTTTGACCCGACAACACCAAGTTCAAGGTCGCCGTTAAGTACCATTTCTTCAATTTCCCGGCTTCCTGCAACTGTGAGCACCACAGAAATAAACGGGTATTTCTGGTAAAATTTTCCCATTAACTGGGGAATTATATATTCTCCCGGTATTGTGCTTCCGCCAAGCAGTATTTCTCCCTGCCTTAAACCCAGAAAATTTTCCATTTCAAGCCTGGCTGTTTTTTTCATGTCCAGCATAAGAATTGCGTGTTTATACAGCAGTTCTCCGGCTTTTGTCGGTACAATCTGTCTTCCCATCCGGTCTAAAAGTATTGTTCCTACCGATTTTTCAAGGTTTGCAATTCTTTCGCTTACCGAAGCCTGTGCAAGGAATACAGCATTTGCCGCCTTTGAAAAGCTTTTAAGGTCAACTACTTTGCAGAATATCTCAAGCTGCCGCAGGTCAAAATCTATCTTGCTCATTGTGATCTTTCCTTAAATATTTGTAAATCAGATAGAAGTAATCGGAAAATTTAATAATGCTGAATTTACTTGAAATTTTACTGTATTACAAGAGTGATTTTTTAAATTAGGTGACAGTTGCTGGATATTTGATAACGGAGTTTTAAAGCCTGATACTGGTCTCTGGATGCTCGATGCTGGCTAAAAACAAAAAGATAAATCCCCTGAGACTTTTACAAGTATCCAGAGGCATGTATCCAGTATCTGTTTTTCCCCTGTTGTTGACAAGTTGTTCATAACCTTTAACTTGTACATATAAAGTTAAACTGCCTTCAAGGGAGGTAATGACATGGAAAATAATATATTAACATCTGTAAGCTGTAATAAAAGCGGCTGCAAGCCCATGGAAATACCAACAGATGATGAGGTTAAGGCTCTTGATAAGCTCAGGGAAATTAAAGAACGTGTAAGGGAAGTTAAAAAAGAGATGTCTTTTATGGGGAGAGACAGTTCATATCAGGAACAGCGTTTTAAGGCAGATGCCGAACTTCTCAGCCTTAAAAAAGAGTGGGCTAAATGGGCACAAAAAAGAGATGATGCCGCAAGAGAGAGAATGGTCGCCCTTGGGCATATTGATCCTGATTAACCGGCAGGAGGTCAGAGGTTATAAGGTTGTAATTAATGCCTTTACCAGCATATAGAATCAAGTAACCCGTATCTTTTTATTGATGCACTTTCCGATCTCTTACGTCTGACCTCTATTATTTAAACCGCTTTGTTTTTCTCTTTAAACCCTGCACCTTGCGCCCTGAGCTCTGCGCCTTGCTTTTATTTATTTCCGTTCGGTCAGTACAGTCTCAACTTCCATGAGTCTTTTTCCCCTGTAGAACTCTATCTTGATTTTCTGGCCGACTTTTTTCTTGTTTATTACTGACATGTATTTTTTTGAATCAGTAATTTTTTCGTTGTCTATGGCAACAATAATATCTCCGCCTATCAGAAACTCCATCAGTATATTAGTTACCCTTCTTGTACCTCCCCTGAGGCCTGCTTTATCTGCTGGTCCTCCCTTAAAAATTCTTTGAAGCATCAAACCGTAATTAACCGGAAGACCGATTGCATATGCCAGCTGGTTATCGACAGGTATTGCGTCAATACCGAGCGACGGGCGCGGTACTTTTCCTGTCTCAATAAGCTGGCTTGCTACTTCCTTTGCTCTGTTTATGGGTATGGCGAAACCAATACCCTGGTATCCGCCTGATAAACTGAATATGGCCGTGTTTATACCTATTACCTCACCGTTTGAGTTGAGTAATGGTCCGCCCGAATTACCCGGGTTGATTGCTGCATCGGTCTGAATGATTTCATCGATCTCAACTCCGTCTGAGTTTTCTATGGACCTTCCGAGTGCGCTTACTATTCCGGTGGTAAGAGTATGAGACAGTCCAAAGGGGTTTCCGATTGCTATTGCTTTCTGTCCTACTTTTATCTGATCCGAGTCTCCCAGAACGGCAGAAATATTAATTTTGTCTGATGCAACTTTTATGACTGCAATGTCAGAGTAGGGATCTCTTCCGACCAGTTTTGCGGGCAGGATTTCTCCGTCAGCAAGTGTAACCCTTATTTCGTCGGCCTTTGCAACAACATGGTTATTGGTAAGTATGTAGCCTCTTTTATCAATAATAAAGCCTGACCCCTGTCCGCCGCTTGGAACTACCCCTCTCCTGAGACTGAAGCTGAGTGTTGTAGTAGATATGTTAACAACCGCAGGATGGGCTTCTTCAAATACTCTTATGTTAATATCTTCATCAGTGGACAGGATTACCGGCCTGTCGGGGTTATTTATGTTCCTGTTAAAATCCAGTGTTTCTGCTGCCGGTTTATAATCGGCATTATTGACCTTAACCGGTTTTACCGATTCTTTGGGGGCATTAACGCTCAGTATTTCTGCAGGTCTGGGATCTGAAAAAAGAAAAAGGCTGTCTTTTTTAACCCACACAAATATGCCCAGCAAAATAACAACCAGAACAATCTGTTTAAATATTCTTCTATCCATGAGTTTCTACCCTTTTAAGAACAATTTGACTTTTGAACTTATTTTTTATGCTTTTGACTGTCAAGAGATTAGAGTCCAGAGGCCGGAGATCAGAAATCAGTGGTCAGTGCACTTTTTATGGTTTTGCTGACTTCTGATTTCTGGCTTCTGACCTCTGGATCATCAATTGCCATTGACATATTCTACGCGCTGTTCTATGGAATTAGCATCATTAATACTGCAATATAGCCATTATTATATTTTATGCATGTTCAATAATTTATTTATTCATAATAATTTGAAATCTCTGGATCTTTAACTTGATCTTTTATTAATAAACTCCAGGGAAAATGGGGGAAAGGGATGTCAGGAGCGTTAAAGAAAATTATATTCTTTGTTGTCACAGTGCTTGGGTGGTCTTTTTATTATCCTGCTGCGGGCCTTGCTGATGATGCAACTACAGATATTTACACGCTGGAAAAAAGTGTTAAAGAGGCTATCGATAAAAACTGGGGTGTAAAAAACAAAGAACAGCAGATAGAAGAGGCCCTGTACGGGAAAAAAATAGCAAGGGCGGATATGCTGCCCCAGTTCAGTACAACCTATACATACAGACGGGAAGGCGAGGTAACTGTATGGGACATGCAGTCTCCGGATGATCCGAATACCACAATCTCTGTTCCTCTCGGCTCAAAGGATAATTATCAGTGGCAGGGTACAATAACTCAGCCTGTTTTTACAGGTTTTGCCCTGAGCAGCGCCTATGAGCTTTCAAAGCTTGGTATTGATTTAAGTGAAGTAGAGCTTGCACTTGAAAAGCTTGATATTGCATTGCAGGCAAAACAGGCTTACTTCAATATATTAAAAGCTGATAAAGCTGTTCTGGTTGCTCAGACAGCTGTTGAATCTTTGCAGTCGCACCTTAAAGTGGCAAAGAATTTTTATGATGTAGGTATGATCCCTGTTAATGATCTCTTAAAGGCAGAGGTTGAGCTTGCAAATGCAGAACAGAATTTGATCAAAGCCCGAAACGGGGCCAAACTGGCAAGAGCGTCATTTAATATAGTGCTTTCCAATCCGATAAATTCCCCGGTAGCTGTTGAGGATATTGAAAACTATACTCCTGAACCAGTAGATTTTGACAGGTTCTATGAGCAGGCGCTTATAAAAAGACCTGAAATCAAATCTATTGAGATAAATGATCTGCAGATCGATCAGCAGATAAGGCTGGCTAAAAGTAAATACTATCCAGAGGTGGCTGTAACCTATAATTACACAAAGACGGGAGACTCCCCGTCTCTTAGCGGATCAGCATCTTTTATGGACACAAACAGCTGGCAGGCGCTGGCAACACTTTCCTGGAAATTTTTTAACTGGGGGGGAGATCATTATAGTGTCCGCCAGAAGGAGTTGAATAAACGTCAGCTTGTTAATACAAAAAAATCCATTGAGGACGGTATTAAGCTTGAGATTAAAAACGCTGTCCTTAACCTGGAAGAAACGGAAAAAAGAATCCCTGTTGCAAAAAAAGCTGTTGAACAGGGTGATGAAAATTTGAGGGTGAGCAACGAAAGGTACAAGGCACAGGTTACAACATCAACCGAAGTGCTTGATGCCCAGACTCTTTTAACCCAGGCAAAAGTAAACTATTATGAGGCCCTGTACGATCACCATCTTGCAAAGGCGGCGCTGTTAAGGGCAGTTGGGGAGTACTAGGGGATTCTATCAAGATAGTTGGTTATTTGATCTGATGAGGTGTTGGGTAATTTAGAAGTTAAATGGCCGGGCGCATGGCACAAGGCTCAGGGCGCAGGGAAAAGCTTAAAACAAAAAGCTTTTTACCTTTAGCCTTGCGCCACCTGTCCCGCCATAGCTTTATGCGACGTCGGATGCGCCTTGTGCCGGTTTGCATATATGGCTAATTATGATAATACTAAAAAGGTTAATCATTTTTATTATTTTGCTAAAGTGACCGTATGATTCAAATTTTCAGAGTATCAAAAAGTTTTGGAACAAATAAAGCCCTGGAGGATGTAAATCTTCGTATGCGAAAAGGTGAGTTTGTTTTTGTCACAGGCCCGAGCGGTGCCGGTAAAACAACTCTTTTAAGACTCATCTTCGGGTCAGATACTCCTACGAGCGGACAGATACTCATAAACAATATTAACCTTACCCGTATAAAAAGAAAAAATCTTGATCTGTTAAGAAGAAAAATAGGCTTTGTTTTTCAGGATTTTAAACTTCTTAATAACAGAACTGTTTTTCAGAATGTAGCCCTGGCCCTGGAAGTAACAGGCGAACGGACTGCAATAATCAGAAAAAAAACACACCAGGCTTTAAGGTCCGTTGGTCTGGCACATAAAGAAAAGGCCTTTCCTCTTGAGCTGTCGGGCGGAGAGCAGCAGAGGGTTGCAATTGCAAGAGCTATTATCAATGATCCTCTTATTCTTGTGGCAGATGAACCCACAGGAAACCTTGACCCTGAAATTACAAAAGATATTATGCTGCTCTTCCGGACAATCAACATGAAAGGCACAACAGTGGTTATTGCAACTCACAGCAGGGAACTGCTTGAAAAAACCGGGCAGCGGGTAATCGTATTAAAAAACGGACAGGTAGTTGAAGAGATAAAATAAATGAAATTAAGACTCTGTATCTATTTTTTTAAAACAGCTGTATCTAATATTAAAAATAATCGTCTTGTTCATATGATCAGCATAGGTACTATTACTGTCTCAATGCTTCTTCTTGGTTCTTTTCTGCTGCTCTCTGTAAATATAAATAAATGGCTCAGTGACTGGGGTGAATCCCTTTCGATGTCCGTGTACCTTGAAGACAGTATTACTGATGATGTTAAGGAAAATGTTAAAATTGCCATTACCTCACTCGACGGAGCTGAAATAAAAAGATTTATTTCAAAGGAACAGGCCCTTGTCAGCCTTAAAAGCAGTCTTGGCGATCACTCCGGGCTTCTTGAAGGCCTTAAGGATAATCCTCTGCCGGCCTCCTATGAAATTATTTTTCATGAAACAGAAGGAAACAAAATCAATCCGGTAAAGGTGAAAACCGATCTTGAAAAAATAGCAGGGATTGATGAAGTTCAGTACAGCGAGCAGTGGATTGAACGGTTTAGAGGCATTATGAATGTCTTTAGAATAGTAGGGCTTGTGATAGGCGGATTCCTCTGTACTGCGGTGCTTTTTATTACAACAAACACAATTAAGCTCACAATTTACTCCCGGCGTGATGAGATAGAAATTTATAAGCTTGTTGGGGCAACCGACTGGTTTGTAAAACTGCCCTATCTTATTGAGGGCGCCATACAGGGGCTTTTGGGCGGGCTGGTGTCATTTATAACCATGCTCGTTATATATTCGGTTTTTTCCGTAAAGACAGTTCAGGTATTCGGACTTCCTGTTATTGATTTTACTTTCCTGTCATTTGAGCACTCCATATTAATTGTTCTGCTCAGTATTGCTCTTGGTTTTTTCGGCGGATTAATCGCGATCGGCCGGTTTTTTAAGGTTTGAAATGCAAGGAAGCAAAGGGCATAGGGCATGGCGCATGGGGCATATAACATGGTGTATTGCCTGTCGTTTTAAATACGCTATGCCCTATGCCCTGTGCGCCATGCTTTTTCTTTTCCCCTCAGTTGCTCTGTCCGACAGTGAATCGGACGCAGAACTGCAGAAAAAACAGATTGAGCTGATAGAAAATGATCTTAACCGTGAAAAAGAAAAATTAATCCAGTTTGGTGTAAAGGAACAGGATATTCTTGAGCAGCTTAATCAGATTGAACAGGAAATAACCGAAAAAAGAAAAGCCTTATCCCTGATTGAAGAAAGCCTGTCAGTAAAAAAAGATGAGCTTCAGGAACATAGAGAAAGACTTGATGCTCTGGAAAAGTCTCTTGATAGTATTGAAGAACTGCTGGCAAAAAGACTTGCCGCCTTTTATAAAAATGCAAAAAGAGGGTACATAAAGGTTCTGCTGGCCACAGAAGATCTTGATCTTTTAAATCATAATATGAAGTACCTCCGGGAAGTTATGGATGAGGACAGGAAGATTATGAAGGATCTGGCAGGTAAAAAAACAGACTATAATAAAGAAGTCTCAGCCATTGAAGACCAGGTAAATGCAGTTTCGCATCTTGAAAAATCCGAAAGTGAGAATTTGAGCGGTCTGAAGCAGAGTCTCGAAAATGAAGTGCTTCTGCTCGCTAAAATACATAAGGAAAAAGGTTTTCATGAGGTTGCGGTAAAGGAGCTCCAGTCTGCTGCTGATTATTTAAAAAACACTATTTCAAATTTTGAAAACAATGCAGAAAAAAACAGTGTGCCGCTGCCGGATGATTTCAGCAAAACAAAAGGCCGGCTGCCCCCTCCTCTTAAGGGCAGGGTTATTAAAAAGCCGAAAAGAAAGATTAAATCATCCCTGGCTAGACTTAAGGGTATTTATATCGGGGGAGAACTCGGGGCAGAAGTAAAAGCAGTTTACAGAGGCAGGGTTGAGTACTCCGGGATATTAAAGGGATATGGACAGGTTATCGTAATAAACCATGGTGAAAGATACTTTACTGTCTCCGCCTATTTAAGTGAGAGAAAAAAATCAGAAGGTGATATGGTCATGCCGGGGGATGTAATCGGATATGTCGGGGAAGCAGGATTGATATCAGGCCCGGCATTGTATTTTGAAATAAGAAAAGGTGAGGCCAATATCAGTCCCTTAAGGTGGCTATTGATTAATAAAAGTTAATTGACCTTTCTAATTTTACTAGAGTAAAATGCAATATTTTATAATTTGAACAACACAGGAGCAGATTATGCGGTTTCCACAAAGAGGGCTCATTTCAAGCGCGCTGACAGTTTCCATTTTAATTATTGGACTTCTTATATTCAATGGGAACAGTCGGGATGTCAGTGCCGATACCGATGATGTTTACAGAAATATCGAAGTGTTTACGGAGGTGCTGCGGCAGGTAGAAGAAAATTATGTTGAGCCACAGGAAACCAAACACCTGATAGAGGGTGCAATAAAGGGTATGATGGAAAGCCTGGACCCTCACTCTTCATTTATGACAAAAGAAGAATATGACGACCTCAAGGTAGAAACCCAGGGAAGTTTCAGCGGGGTCGGCATGCAGATTTCCGTAAGAGACGACATTCTTACTGTAATTGCTCCTATTGAGGATACACCTGCATACAAGGCCGGAATAAAAGCCGGAGATAAAATATTAAAGATAGATGAAAAAACAACCCTTGATATGACTTCCACCGATGCTGTTAAATTGATCAGGGGAGAAAAGGGAACATCCATCAAGCTTACAATAAGCCGTGATGGGGAGGATAAACCCCTTATTTTTAACATAATAAGAGATGTTATTCCTCTGCAGAGCGTAAGAAACTACAGGCTGGAACATGATATAGGATATGTAAGAATTACCAATTTCCAGGGAAATACAACTGAAGAGCTTATGGATGCCCTTGATGAACTGGAAAAGGAAGGAGCTTTAAAAGGTCTTGTTCTGGATCTTAGAGACAACCCCGGCGGGCTTCTTACCCAGGCCATAAGTGTTTCGGATGCTTTTCTTGGATCCGGAGTAATTGTGAGCACAAAGGGAAGAATCACAGAGCAGGATATTGTCGAATCAGCAACCTCAAGCTCCTCAGACAGAAACTATCCTATGGTAGTTGTTGTAAGCGGCGGCAGCGCCAGCGCTTCTGAAATTGTTGCAGGAGCCCTGCAGGATAATAAAAGAGCGCTCATTCTCGGAACCAGAACATTTGGAAAGGGTTCTGTTCAGACAATTCTTCCTTTATCAGACGGATCAGGGTTACGTCTTACCACTGCCAGGTATTACACTCCCAGCGGAAGGTCAATTCAGGCCAGCGGAATAGACCCGGATATCGAGCTCGAATATGCACCTCTTCCGGAAAAGGTTAAAGATGAAGTTTCCCATCTTCTTAGAGAAGAAGACCTTGATAACCATATGATTAATGATAATCCGGAGCTTAAGAAGGTCCCCATGGATATCGGCGTTGTAAAGCCTGATGACAAGGAAAAACTTAATATCCATAACGCTGATGAGCTCAAAAAGGTACTCCCTGATCTGGAAACAGAAACGGATGGTACTGATTCCGGAAAGCCCGAAACTCCTGAGGCTCCAGAAGAAAACGAGATTGATACCCTCTATATGGAACGTCTTTCAAGAGACAACCAGATCAGGATGGCTGTTCAGGTATTAAAATCATGGAGCGTTATACAGCAGATCAATACAGGAGATAAACCGGTAAATAATTAAGGTTGTTTCCTGGTGACCATGAAAGGAAAAAAGAACAAAAAGCCTGCTTCACTTCCTGTAATCATTTTACTGCTTATCATGATTGCCGGTGCTGCAGGCTTTTATTTTCTGCATTTAAGCAGGGTATCAAACCACGGTCGGCCTGCCTATGAAGAGGTATATGTTTCTACCAGTAAATTTACAAAGATAATGGGTGAGGTGGATCACCTGGTTTATGACATCCTTTATGAGGAAGGCATAAGCGAAAAAGATATATCATTTTCCGAAGTAATTCCGCGTCATGAAAAAAATCTGGACTGGGATTATACAGAGCTCAAGGTCAGAGTTACCGGTTCGGAAAACATAAACAGGCTTTCAGAAATCATATCAAAAAAGATAAACTCCCTGAAACCCGATGCCGTCTCTGAGTCGGTTTCTGTTTCAAAAAAAAGACATATCATAAATATTAATATTCTCGGGCTGCACACCCACAGAATCGTTCTGGCCCCCGTGTTTAAAAAAGGGCAGGGGACCCCCGGTTTGCCCACTGTTGCGTTTATAATAGATGATATAGGCTATGATAAGTCTTTGGCTCAATCTTTTCTGACGCTTGATATCCCTGTCTCTCTCAGTGTACTTCCCTATGCTCCCTATTCAAAAACAATAGCCGGATTAATATTAAAGAATAACGGAGAAATGCTTCTTCACCTGCCCATGGAGCCTAAAGGTTATCCTCAGGTTGATCCGGGTAAAGGCGCCCTGATGAGCGGTATGGACAGGGAGACTATACAGCAGCTGATAAGAGATGAGATAGCATTACTTCCCGGTATTAAGGGCATTAATCATCATATGGGGTCGCTTTTATCGGAAGACTCCACAAGTATGAAGTTTGTTATGGATGAAATTAAAAAATATGATCTGTTCTATGTTGACAGCCGTACCTCCAACAAAACTGCCGCCTATAAGATTGCAAAAGCTCTTGGAATACCTGCAGCAGAAAAAAGTCTGTTCATTGATAATGATCTTTCAGAGGAAATGCTCAAGTATCAAATGGACCGTCTGCTGGGAATTGCGCGTTCCAAAGGTAAGGCAATAGGAATAGGGCATCCTCATCGCCAGACATATAATATTTTGTTGAAATACTCGGAACTGTTAAGTAAAAATTATAATGTGGTTTATGTATCAAACTTGGTTGAGTGAATATAGAAAAGTGAAATGAGGAAAGAGTAAACAATGTTAAGAAAAGAGGGTGAATAAATATATCCCTTCAGGTTTTTCTATATCCTCTTTACTAATTGCTTTTTGCTTGTTTTTTTTATTGACTAATTACATGGGTCCTGTTAGAACTGCGCCCTTCCTGAACGCAACAGAATTTATCATTCGTTCGGGTATTTAAAACGAGGTAATTTATTTTGAAAGTTTCCTTGCTGGATTTAAGAAGACAGTATGATTCTATCCGAAAAGAAGTAGAACCGGCTGCATTAGAAGTTTTTGAAACCCAGTATTTTATCGGCGGTCCCAAAGTCGAAGACTTTGAAAGGAACATTGCTGATTACTGTGGATCCAAATACGCGGTTGGCGTTTCATCGGGTAGCGATGCTCTCTTATTATCATTAATGGTTGCGGGTATAGGTCAGGGTGATCTGGTTATTACTACTCCCTATACATTTTTTGCTACCGCGGGCGCGATAGCCAGGGTCGGAGCAAAACCGGTTTTTTGTGATATTAATGAGCAGACATATAATCTTGATCCTGTAAAGCTTGAAGAAACAATTTCCGGATTATCCTCGGATGAGCTTTCTAAATTGAAAGCTGTTATACCTGTTCATTTATATGGGCAGTGTGCCGACATGGAACCGATATTAAATACTGCAAAGCAGAATGGTCTCCTTGTTATAGAAGATGCAGCACAGGCAATTGGTGCTGAATACAGATTTAGCGACGGAACTGTAAAAAGAGCCGGAGCCATGGGTGATTACGGATGTTTTTCATTTTACCCTACAAAAAATCTGGGGGCTTTCGGTGAAGGCGGGTTAGTAACCTGCAATGATGAAGCCTTATACGGTCTGTTAAAGCAGTACCGCAATCATGGCGATGTAAAAAGATACTACCATGATTTTGTAGGCGGTAACTTCAGGCTTGATGCCCTGCAGGCTGTTATTTTAGATATAAAATTGAAATATCTTGACAACTGGTCCGATAAAAGAATAGAAAACGCGGCCAGTTATAAAACGCTCTTTGAAGAATTAAATCTGAACGATATCATGTTACCGTACAGGAAAGAAGAGCGGCATATTTATCATCAATATGTTATTAATGCAGGTCAGCATAGAGATTCTTTAAAAGAATATCTTAATGAAAATGAAATAGGCTGCGAAGTCTATTACCCTGTTTCGCTTCATGAGCAGAAATGTTTTTCATATCTCGGTTATAAATCTGATGATTTACCGAATTCAGTAAAGGCATCTCAAACCTCATTGGCCATTCCGGTTTATCCTGAACTTACAGAGGATGAACTGAAATATGTTGTTGATACGATCGGCAAGTTTTTTAATAAATAAAAATTAAAAAAATCTTGACAAACTGACCGCCGAAAGAATATATTCCGCGGCCAGTTACAAAACGCTCTTTGAAGAATGAATCTGAACGGTATCTTGTTGCTGTTAATAAAAACAGCTCTCATATCAAAAATATGTGATTAATTCAGAACAGTAATAAAAAGTCCTTTAAAAGGAATTCTGCATAGCAGTTATTTATGTTGTTCTGTTTCGCTGCATGAAAAATGTTTTTCATATCTCGGTTGTAAATCTGGTGATTTTTCTGATTCTGTAAAACATATTAAATATTCATTAGCGTTTCCTGTTAATTAAATTTGGCAGTGAAAACAGCACTATACTTTTGAGCGAGAAAGCAGATTTTATTAGTAAAAAGATTTTAAAAAAAATCTTACAAAAATAAAATAAATTGCTTGACAGTTTAAAAACAAAAAGGTAAAGTTCGGTTTCCTTTTTTGGAGGAGTGAACAGCGTCTGATTATTAAGGAAATAATTATTTCAGGCGAATTGTTCTTTGAAAACTAAATAGTGTTCCGCTTGGGTCAAGTCGATTTAAAAGCCTATTAGGCTTTAAACAAATATATTCAATTTAATTGGAGAGTTTGATCCTGGCTCAGAATGAACGCTGGCGGCGTGCCTAACACATGCAAGTCGAACGAGAAATTCTGGCTTCGGCCGGAAGAGTAAAGTGGCGCACGGGTGAGTAACACGTGGGTAATCTGCCCTCAAATCCGGGATAACTTCGCGAAAGCGTTGCTAATACCAGATATTGCTAATTTAACTCCGGTTTTATTAGTGAAAGGTGACCTCTTCTTGAAAGTTGCCGTTTGAGGATGAGCTCGCGTACCATTAGCTAGTTGGTGGGGTAATGGCCTACCAAGGCTACGATGGTTAGCTGGTCTGAGAGGATGATCAGCCACACTGGAACTGAAACACGGTCCAGACTCCTACGGGAGGCAGCAGTGAGGAATTTTGCGCAATGGGGGAAACCCTGACGCAGCAACGCCGCGTGAGTGAAGAAGGCTCTCGGGTCGTAAAGCTCTGTCAGATAGGAAAAATGTTCATTTGTTAATAGCTTATGAATTTGATGGTACTATCAAAGGAAGCACCGGCTAACTCCGTGCCAGCAGCCGCGGTAATACGGAGGGTGCAAGCGTTGTTCGGAATTACTGGGCGTAAAGAGCGTGTAGGCGGTATGATAAGTCAGATGTGAAAGCCCTGGGCTTAACTCAGGAAGTGCATTTGATACTGTCATTCTTGAGTATGGGAGAGGAGAGTAGAATTCCCAGTGTAGAGGTGAAATTCGTAGATATTGGGAGGAATACCCGTGGCGAAGGCGACTCTCTGGACCAATACTGACGCTGAGACGCGAAAGCGTGGGGAGCAAACAGGATTAGATACCCTGGTAGTCCACGCCGTAAACGATGAGAACTAGGTGTAGCGGGTATTGACCCCTGCTGTGCCGAAGTTAACGCATTAAGTTCTCCGCCTGGGGAGTACGGCCGCAAGGCTAAAACTCAAAGGAATTGACGGGGACCCGCACAAGCGGTGGAGCATGTGGTTTAATTCGACGCAACGCGAAGAACCTTACCTGGATTTGACATCCTCTGACCTCCATGGAAACATGGCTTTCTATGCTTGCATAGACAGAGTGACAGGTGCTGCATGGCTGTCGTCAGCTCGTGTCGTGAGATGTTCGGTTAAGTCCGGCA
>CAXXPR010000001.1:0-1148208 GCA_963665715.2 Desulfatiglandales bacterium | reverse complement strand
AAATTACTTTGGGGGAGGATGTTATCAAGTGGGTTTCAGTGTCGACTATAGAGTATTTTCACATATAATTGATAATAAAACTAATCCTATCCAGTCTGAAATCGTAAAAAGGGTTGCAGAACAATTCACATTTTTTGCCATCATTTTACACGACCCGTATATTCACAAAGCCTTAGATGAAAAAATAATAAAAGTTTTTAAAAGAATGGATATAGCCACAGGTAGTGATTTATTATTTTTTACTTTGGTTGATCCTGGGCCTGCGTGGAATGCTACTGCAAAAGAGCGAGCATATTTTAAGGTTTTCAAATCAATGGAAAGTGACATTATAAAAACCTACATTAACAATGAAAACTTATTATACAATAACCAGAATAATATTTTTAATGCATTCCATTTTGCACATGATTTAGGTATTACTGCAGATCTGCTTCCATGTATCATTGTGACCCAAGATTTTAATGCGAATAACATACATGTTTTTAAGACTTGTGAAAATTCAATAGAAGACCAATTCGAGCATCTTACAAATATTTCGAGAAGATATAATAATTTAAAAAATAACTGGAAGCGTGCCAACGCTATTTTAAGGGAAGAAAGCCAGAATCTAAATTTATGCGATGGATATGAAATAATTACCTTAGTCAAAAACCTTGGGAAATCGATAACAGATATACTTGATTTAGTTAAACCAGAGCATCTTGATGAGGACGGATTAGTAAGGCTATCTGAAATTCTGGCAGGATTGAAACATGAATTAGATCAGCATAGAATGATCTCAAATGATAAAATTGTGAACTTTGAATTTATTGATCAGCTTTATTTAAAAATAGCAGATTTATTAGCCATAATTCATGACATCAGGAAACTTGACTATATTAATTGTGTATCTCTAGATGTACAGTATCTTGAACTCGATTCATTAAACTGGTTGAATCAGGCGAATAAAGTATTTTCACTATTTAAGAATGATATTTCATCTGAGTTATATTCAACAGAAGATCAATCCCCATGGGCAATTTGTTTAACAAAACTATTCGAAAAAGAAATTAGTTTGTCAATTACACATTGGTTTCGAAAGATCCTGAAAATTGATTTGCCAGAATATTTTGATAGATATCAAGAGGGTGTGGAGGGGGCTTATTATTTGAACGTTGATTTTAACGATGGTGAACACGGTAGATGGATACCGCCTATGATAGGGAGTTTATTATACTCGCTGAAAAGAAAAGCTCCAAACAATATCGAGAGAATCTTAAATAAAAATGATCTTGAATTATTACAAAGCCGGGGAAATATTATTAGAAATATAAGAAATGACTGTGCACATGGAGTGGTTGTAAATCAAGATTCTTCAATGGTTCTTAGGAAATGTTTAAATGAACTATCAAATAAGCACTTTTTTAAAAAGCTATACCGTCTAAAATGTAAATATAGAGAGAAGACTTAAGATTTAATTTCATATTATATTGTGGGTATGAGTCCCGTTGGGACTACCAATATACACGTAACCCCTTGATTTTACATAATAGAGTCAAGGGGTTATTACTTTGATTTGCGGTTGTTTTCGTTTGTTTTGGTAACAGTGTAGCTATATTTTTTATAAGTGGATTTCGCCTTAATACATATGAAGAGTTGATATGTGATTTTTATACACGCTCTGCACAAATCCCTTTTATTATATATTATTCTACTTTTTCACAGCCTTCAAGGTCACGTGGTCTTTTGCTTTTTAATAAATAACAATGAGAATTGTCATCTGGTATTGCAATATAATTTGATATCCGACTATTATCCAATAAGTCTGGTTCTTTAATAAGTCTGATTTTCCAATTAGGCATTTTATCTGGAGGCTTAAAATCAATTGCTATAGATTTTAAATCTTTTTCACAAAGTTGATGCACTAGTTTCCTGAAATATTCTTTGTTTTCACTATAAATAAAATATTCCAATTCTCTATATTTATCAAACAATCTTCTTTTTGTTGCGTTGATTACATTCCAAAAGGACCACCAATAGCTATAAAATTCATATACTCCATTAACTTCAATTGTTAACATCGCCCGTCTTAAATCATTATCAATTTCTTTCTCTTTATTAAAATATTTTTCAAAAACATCTCTAACTTTCTTTAGCATTTCTTCATCAATATCAAGAGTTCCATATTCATATTCAATACAGTAAAAAATAAATTCAATCCTTCCTCGTAATAGCTCATTATCTTCACAATCAAATATTAATTGTTTAAGGTGAGGTTTATTAATGATAAGCCCTGCCTTAATTTTCTCTTCTTCAACTTGATCTTTTGCAAAAGTAGATTTAAGAGTGTCAATTGATGATAAATACCTGTAGATATCTTCGCAACCATTGGCTAATTCAGTTATGAGATTTATTACGCCATCAAAGGTATATGGACTTCTTATTATATCAGGTCTATTACCTTCCTTATCAATATCACCTCTAGAAATAATATTACGAACAACCCGCATCCAATCTGAAAAATTAGCATGGTTAAACTCGTCAACTCTGCGTAAATATTCCGTTTGGGCGTAAAACAAAACTTTTAAGCTGTACGATGCATTGGTGCCCGAAGAGGATGTATATGAGCCAACTTCGTAAGCAATCTCAGAAAGAATTGAATCCTTTGGTTGATGCCTCCAAAGGGGAAAGGAAATACCAATATTCTCATCTTTTACATTATTGTATATTTCAAAATAGTCATATAAAAAATCAAAGCTTTCTTTAGAAAAAAAAGATGGTTTAACATGATCTGCATTTTCTTGTAATCTCGTAATGATTGGAATTCTTTGCTCCGCTCTGGAAGTACTTCTTTCTAAAGACATTCGTATCATGGCTATTGCAGAGACAAATCTCATCAATGCATCGTCAATACTGTTATCTTTTCTAAATTTCGACCAGAAGTAATCAGTCCATACTGTATCAATCTTTAGGGAAAAGAGATCTAATGGTGGTACATCTTTTTGCCAGTTATTATCATTTATGCGTTTCTGTAATCCTGCTTTAAAACTTTCAAAAGATGTTAAGAGCTTACCCCTTGCGTTCATTTTAATGTATAGATCATCAGTCAGTCCTATATTTTCTAACTCAACAAAATAAAAAGATATTAAGCTTTTATCTGCTAAAAGTTCCCATAAATTAGAAATTTCAAAGAAAAACGTATGAATATCATCAATTGTTCTAAGCATCGAATCAATAGTTGGGTCTTTCTTCCATGAGAGAAAAAACCAGTTTGAATCAATTATCTTTTCACTTAGAATTTGAATATCTTCTGAAATAGAAATAGGGTTTTGGACTAAATCCTGGCAGAATTCTCTAGAGGAAATTCTGGTTTCATATGAAAATTTACATAGTTCTGGTTCTATCTCATCATAATTTACATCACACCTATTTGCCGCATACCAATATAGTAAAAATAGTGTGGTTAGTCGTTGTTGCCCATCAAGTGGCTGAAAAGAGTCGCCATTATTACTTCCATATATGAAATCTAGTTTTATGGGTGTATCAGATAGTAAAGCATCCTTAATTGTATTTAGAAAATTTTGCCTTAATTCTTTTTTATCTTTTCTTCCCTGAGCATAGTCCCTTTGAATAATGGGTATTTCGATTTTATTGTTTTTTAGTAGATTTAAAAAACTTAAAACTTCACCTTCGTAGACTGATTCAACCATGCTATTCTCCTTGTTCTACATACTCGCTTAAAACCCCGTACAGATCGTTTTCATATTTTTGACGATCATCTTGTGTCCAAAAAGAAATTTTTGGAGGATAGTCACTAAAATATTTAAGAAATACATTTTTCGTACATATGGGAATAAATATTCCAGACTTGTCACGACTTATTACTGTTTTTCTTTTTAATGGAAATACTGCATTTTTATATCCACGATTTGTCTCTGAATCGAGCAATGATAAGTTAGATATATCATTTATATCTTCGTCATTTATATCAGAATTGAAATGAGCAACTATTTCTTCAAACAAAGCTCTAAAGGCCACATCATCACTGCAATCACATAATTGGGCTTTAGTAAAAAGCTCTTTTCCTCCTCTTTGAGTTTGATCAATGAAGTCTTTTGCATCATTAAGCCAATCCTCTCTATTTTTATCAGGAATTGTGTCTTTCACTGATGTGATATGTTCAATATCCCAATTCTCATTTTTATAAATATCAAATGGGAAATATGAATTATCCTTTCCACTTTTTAACATTGTTAGAATGTTATAAAGTAGTAGAATATCCTTAACCCTTTTATCACCGTATTGTAAATTTTCTAACGAAACATTTTTTAGATCATTTTTAATCAAATGGTCTAAATATTCTCGGAATTCCGTTTTTGTTGTTTTGCTTGATTTGTCATATAATTCCTTGATAGACGTTGAACCGACACATATTAAATATCCAATTTTATGATATAGGTCTCTTTCCTTAAACCATTCTGTGAATCGTTGAAAGTAATCTTTTACTTCCTTCCAATTTTTTTCGATATTATCTTGGGTTTTGTTTTTAAATTTTTTATTAAAATACCTAAAAGTTGAATAGGTATCGTTAACATCTGCGTCTTCATTAATTAAGTTGAAAATAAATTCTATTCTATTTGTTGCTACTTTATTGCCTGTTAAAAAATACCAAAATTTATTATCCTGCAAAGAGTGTTCGATTGCATCCCATTCAGAAGCTATCTCTAATTGTTTTAATTTTAACTTTTCTAATTTGTTTTTATCAAAATTCGAGCTGTTTAAAAAAAGGGCTTTTATTAACTCCGCATTTGTTAATGGGATTTTACCAATATTAATACGAGTGAATATTGATATTGGGTCTTCTCCTTGACTTTCATACCAAATTATCTTTGAGTTAAATTTAAATTTTGATCTGAATTCTCCTTTATCAAATCTTGATGAATCTTGATCCTCAAACCAACCTGATATTGATTTATAGGCCTCTTTTATATGGTAAAAATCTATATTATCATGATCTGTATCTGGTTCCTCTAATTTCATAAGAAATTTACTTGTATTAGGTCTAGTCTCATAGTCAAGAATGAATAACTTATCTCTTCTTTCTTCAACGAAATCTTGATTTAGATAGTTCAAAATTAAAAAAATAGTTGTTAGTCTTTGTTGTCCATCAATTACTTCATAAGTTTGTTCATCTCTTTTTTTTACTACGATAGGCTGTAAACAGTACCATGTTTTTTCATCACTATCATCGATTAACCTAGGAGTGAATTCATTAATATCATCTAGTAAATCAACAACCTCTTTTGGCGACCACCGATAACCTCTTTGATATGCTGGGATATAAAACAAATATGGACTTAGTTCATTAATGATTTTTAGCTCAAGAATATCTTGCATTTTTCTATCATCTCCTAATCATGCTTAACACATTTATCAATCTGTTGTTGTTTGATAATGATAAAATAATTGATAAGGATTAAGGCACCCATCGTGGGTGATACTCTATTTTTTTAATACGCAATAATAAATGTTTAATTAATTTGAGAAAAGCTTGGTTTTTATAATAGAGGTTAGTGATAATAAATCAAGGAGAAAATAATTCAATACTAAGGTCTAGAGATCATTACCTGTTATACATTTCATTTTTAATTTCTATTAATTATTAATTTATTTGACATTGGGGCCATAAAAATATTGTGTGCCCATATCTACGCTGCCCCTGACCGGAAATTAGCTTTTTAAATAAAATTTTAATGTAAATGTATGGTGTATAAAGTCCTTAATTGAAATTGACTGAAATGAATTCAAATGCACTGAAAAGAATAATTATCGGATAGGAAAAAGTATTTTAAGAGATGCTAAAGCTTGTTGAAGATTATTGTCATTCAAAGATTTGATTATTGAATTTATCCGCTTAATGAGTTCTTTCCGGTCTGTTATTTCCTGCTCAAATCTAAAGAGTTCAGGAAGTTCAATATCCAACCCTGCTGCTATTTTTACTAATATCTGAAAAGACGGATTTTGTTGTCCTCTCTCAACCTCACCCAAGAACTTATAATTAATATCTGCTCTTTCGCCAAGTTCCTGTTGGGTGTACCCCCGTTCAGTTCGAAGAGTTCTTATTCTCCCGCCTAGCAGCTTATTCATATCTTCATTATTGTTTTCCATAAAACCCACTATATCCAGCATAATAGTTTTATAAACCCAGTATAGCAGGTAAATAGGCTTGACATGATGGCGATATATGGCATATGGGTGAAATAGGCTGGCTATTGTCGACTATTTGCCTGAAATAATTATATCAGAATTAATATTGAAAGGAGTAGTTAAATGGATCAAAAAGAATTCTTAAAGAAATTTATTAAGTTTTTATCAGTGAGTCAGGTGGTAGGTCTCTTTTATACGCTTAAGCTTGATGCCTGGGGCACTTATTTCTTTTTTTCATTTTTTCTACCGTTGATAACAGCTGGGGCATTACTATATTATTTTTTCAAAGGCGTAAAAATGACCATACAATATTTTGTGTTGGGATTTATGCTTTATTGTCTTATGGGACTTTTATTCTTTATTCCAGCATATTTCGGTATGAACTTTTTCTTCGCTTTCACAATATGGAATTTTCTTTACGGAATTTACCTGATTTTTATAGTTCTTGGCAAAAAATATCTGCCTCAAGTTATCAAGTCTTCTACAAAATATTTTGAAAGGATTGATTGGAAATCAAAAATTAAAAACTTTAAAAATATATCTTTTCGGCAAGCAAGTATTGTTGTGTTGACTCTACTTGTAATATTTGCGTCCTTTAACATTTGGTCAGGATCTAGAAAAAAAGACCGATGTATAAAATTAAAAGATTTAGCAGCTGATTATAAAGAAATTATTGAAGATAATCTTCGTTTGGCGGCTAAATATGAAAAAGAAGGTGATAAATACCTAAATCGTTACGGGGATGTTCAAGATTCCATTTCCGGTGCTATGGCATCGGGCGTTATGTTGCTGCATTACAACTCTAAGGTAAGTAAATATAGAGGAAAATTGACAGAGGTAGAAAATGAAATGGTTGAATTGGGATGCAATCGATAGTTTTACGGATTTTATTTTTTACTCCTCCTAACAGGACAGGTAATTATTTAAAAAAAATAAGCCGTTCGTAGCTATTTCAATTAAATTATGTGGGTATGTGTATCAGGGATTCATACGGTATGACCATGCAACCAAATGTAAAAGTACCTCCCCCTTGTCTGTATTGCTGCCCGGAGATGCAAAAATCCGGTTAGTATATCTGTCAATTTTCCTTATCATTGTTTCAATAAAATATCTAAAAGAAAAGATCTCAAGAGGGAGCCCACTTTATCGACCATATATTGTCCAGCAAATCTACCTGTAAATTGAAATAGCTCATGTTCTTCAGGTGCTTTCAATGATTTAATTTTCAATAACTTACTAAAAGATAATAAATATAATCTGCAAAATTAGTTTTATAATTTCATCCAACTATCAAATGAATAGTAAAATTCATTTATGACGTTATCTAATTTTTGCTTTGATTTTATAGTTTCATTATATTTAATCAATTTTTCTTCATCACTCAATGTAGATACATCAATTTCACTATATTCTTTTTCTTTCTCAATAAAAATTTCATATTTAAGTAATATTTGTTTGCAAGATTCAGTTATCCTATAATAATTATACATAATGAAAAACCCTTAAAGCATTAGACATTTTATTTAGAAGTACATCGAATAAAAAAAATAACAAGTATAAATTTAAAATACCTTATTGGTTATATCGGAATTGGAATAAGGTGACTTAAGTTAAAAATAAGTAGTTATAGAATATATGGAAGAGTAATAAGTATTAAATTTATTTTCAATCTGAACCAGAATGAACTGCTGAATATAAAAGAGGATGACATTGATATGAGGCAGGGAACAATCCTAATTCCAAGTCCCAAAGAGAAGACGCCTAAAATGGTTTCCTCCTGGAAGAAGATATCGAGATAATAAGATCACTACCTCGTGGCTTCCCTGATTTGTATTTTTTTAGGCATGATAAAGGCCTAAGCGGCATACAAGCCTGTGAAAGATTCGGTAATAAATATCTTTATAAGTGGTGGAAAAAATTCTGTGAAAATTTGAATATTGACGGCGTGGACCTGTACGGTGGCACCAGACACAGCACTGTTTGTTGGCTCCGGTGTAAAAGTGTATTAAAAACTCCGGCTTTAAAATGAGAAGAGCAAAAAAGGCCAACCGAGCAGAGTAAGACACCCGGTTAACCTTAATGATTAATTATCAGCAACCTCCTTCATCCTATAACTATCACCCTCTATAAGAGTTGCTTCTACATGGTGTAAAAGTCTGTCGAGAAGCGCTGATGTGAGCGTACTGTCGTTGTTGAAGATTTTAGGCCATTCCTTAAAGACACGGTTAGTAGTGATAATAATTGATCCCTGTTCGTATCGCTGACTGATGATCTGGAAGAGCAAATCAGCGCCTTTATTATCGATGGGCAGATACCCCAGTTCATCCATAATAAGCAAGTCAGGTTTAAGGTATTTTTTTAACTCCTGTTTAAGCAGTCCCTTTTTCTGTGATGATATAAGGTTATTGATAGAATCAATGGCAGAGGTAAATAATACTGTGTGTCCTTTAAGACATGCCTGATACCCCAGGGCTGAAGCGAGGTGTGTTTTACCCAACCCTACACCGCCGATAAAAACTACATTGGTCTGGCTTTCAATAAATTTTAGGCGAAACAGATTTTGTATCTGAGGCTTATTGATTTTTTTAGGCCATGACCAGTTGAACTGATCTAAAGTTTTTACCACAGGGAACCTTGCCATGCGTATACGCCGCTGTATGGTACGATCCTTTTTAAGGTTGGATTCTTCCTTGATCAACTCTGATAAGTAATGGACATGTGTCCATTGTTTTCGTGCGGCTATTTGAGCTATTGGTTCATAATGTTCCCGGATATATGGAAGTTTCAGATAGGATAGAAGATCTGTTATATCAGTCATCTTTGATGTCTCCTTTTATTTGGTAAATAGAAAGATCAGGGTGATCCATGGTCAGATCAAGAAGATCAATGTTACGAGTTAAGTGAAGTACCCCCGGTTCATTTTTAGGGAGTGCCCGTTGTTCCAGAAGATTGGCAATATACTCACAGGAAAAAGCCGCAAATGCAAAGGCATCATCGATGGCTATTTTAACCTGCTCTTTTCCATAAATCTCACTCAAGGCAACTATCTGCCGGATATGATGTAAAGGATTCATACGGCGCTGTTCCAGTTGCCGGTAATATTGTTCAGCTTTGTCCGATAAGGATAAGAATCTCATAAATATCTTCTGTTCCTTTGCTTTTCTTCGTTGCTGTAAAAGAGCTTTGGGATGATCAGGGTGCTCAAAATCCTGTCTGCGGTCATAACTTCGTACATGCCTGGCTACGAGGTTGTTCTCGTGATAAATACAAATCCTGTCGGGATATCTTTTTACAGTCAATCTCACACCTGCCAACTGGGCCGGAACAGAGTAATGATTTGTATCTATAGTGACTCTGAACTGGCGTGAAGCGCGCATCTCACTGATAACGCCGATATCATAGGGTAAAACAGGTAAAGGTTGTAAATGGGGTTTTTCATCACGGAACATGTCAACCGGTTTTCTACCGGTTTGGCCATGAGTGCGGACGTTGGCTATTGTTCCAAGCCAGTTCTGGGTTACCGGCTTCATGATGTTAAAATCCGATATGGAAAGGCCGTTCAAAAGGTTCTTTTTGACGTATCCTACAGCGTTTTCTACGATCCCTTTTTCGTTTCCCTTTCCAACATTACACGGCACGATGGAAAAGCTATAATGCCTGGCAAAATCAATATAACCGGGATTAAGTATCGGCGCCTGGCCCGGTGTACGTTTTAAAACCGCTGTCTTAAGATTGTCTACCATAACTTTTTCAGGAACAGCCCCAAAATACTGAAAGGCATTCTGATGACATCCTAAAAAATGTTCCATGGTCTGCATGACTGTAAACTCAACATACATCATTCGGCTGTTACATAATACCATTACAAAAAAACTTAACCTGCGGGTGCTTGAACCAACCTGTACCGAGCCATAAGAACCCCAATCCACCTGGGCACATTCTCCTGGTGCAAACACCAGCTTTAAATAGGCCTTGGTCTTAGGCGGCCTTACTTTCCGGACATAATCCTGGACTATGGTAGAGCCTCCGTCAAATCCATGTTCCTTTATACGTTGATATATCTGCTCCGCAGTATATGGATGTGTTTCAAGCATCCGGATAATTTCAGTTTTAAAAGGATCAAGTTTACTCTTGCGTTCTCCGGACTTTCTGAGACGATATCGTTCTTCATTGGCCCATTTGGCTACTGTGCGGACATCAAGAGTCAGGACGTCTGCAATCTGACTGTATTTTAAGCCTCTGTCCTTATAGTAGTTTCTAATTTGCACATAGGTCTCGTAATCAATCATGACAAGCCTCCATAGCACGCTTTAGTAAATCTCCCAGACCCATTGGCTCTCCTTTACGCCGGTCTTTTTTCTCGGGACCAAGGCAAAGCACCTGGTAGATTGGTTTTTGCCATGCAATCAGCCCTTTGCTGATAAGATCGGTTCTCGCTGTTTCAAACATATCCTGATCCATGGTAAGTTTTTTCATCAAGCTCTGATCTCCATAGTAACTTAAGCCCTTGTCATCGCCGACACAGACCAGAAACAGATACAGCATTCCGGACGCATGACTGATATCATCGATATGTTTGTCACTGACCAGTCGATGATCAATCCAGCTGAAACTTTTGGGAACCCTGCGGACCCGCTCGGGTAAAATGGGGGTTTTTGATATCATGACCTCCTCCTTCTGCTTGGGGTTGATAAAATAAAATATCCTGCCCGGATTGTTGCATAAGAAGGATTGTCCTTGCTATGTCATCTTGTAACGAAGACCCTATAAACTTGGAGATTAAGCCAATTAAAACAGTAGGTTGCACAGTTAAGAAATCTTGTAACGCAATACCTGCAAAATCGCTGGTATCCTTTTTAATATCAGTAACTTGGCTATTTAAGGGATCTTGTAACGCATCTTCCTTGTTTGAACTGCTTCGCTTCCAGTAACCCGGATTCCGTTTCCTCCACTCCCTTACTCTTTCGGTATTTACTGGACCCTTAAAGTAGTTTTTGTTCTCCGGCTTTCGGAGCCATTTCTTTTGGCTGGATGCCTTGCTTGCCTTCCGGCATTCCGGGCTATTGCAGTACTTCTGCCTATCTCTATTTCTATTATCCGGTTCAAATAACCTTTTGCAATTACAACATTTTTTCCTTTTTCTTTTTCCCATCCGAATTGAACCTCCAAAGTGGGTTCAACCTTTTACGAATAGAATTTCAGGGCTATTCACTTGCTTTCGGTACATACAACATATAGATTAATGGGTAATGGAAGATTACCCTCAAAATATTATGGATTTTGAAGCAAGATTTCAAACTGAAGAAGATTGCCAGAGCTACCTGTTTAAGCTGAGATGGCCTGATGGATTTAAATGTCCTCATTGTGGAGGCGATAAAGCTTGGCCACTGAAAAAAGGAACCTGTCAATGCAGTCAATGCGACAAAAAAATTTCGGTAACTTCTGGTACAATATTTCATGGAACGCATAAGCCTTTGACTATTTGGTTCCGTGCGATATGGTGGCTTACAGGGCAAAAGAACGGAGCAAGTGCTCTGGGCATCCAAAAGATAATGGGGCTGGGCAGTTATAAAACTGCTTGGTCGTGGCTCCACAAACTCCGAAGGGCTATGGTTACACCAGGGAGAGACAACCTTTCCGGGGTTATTGAAATGGATGAAACATTTATTGGCGGAGAACAACAAGGAAAAAGAGGTAGAGGATCTGCGGGTAAATCTCTTGTTGTGATTCTTGTTGAAATTAAAGATGCCGGGATTGGGAGAATTAGGCTCAAAAGAATTAAAGATGCATCTTCTGCCAGCCTTAATGAAGTAGCTTTGTCTTGCATAAAAGCAAACAGTAGTATTCGCACAGATGGGTGGAACGGATATAATCTTTTGAAATCTGTTGGGTATCAACATGAAGTAATGCGTCAAGGCTCTAAGAAGGAAGAAGATTTGCTGCCGAACTGTCATCGTGTAGCATCCCTTTTAAAAAGGTGGTTATTAGGAACTCATCAAGGTGCTGTTAGTCATGAACATTTGGATTATTACTTAGATGAATTCACATTTAGGTTCAATCGGCGGACTTCGACTCATCGTGGTAAATTATTTTACCGTCTTTTAGAAAATGCTGTAAAAATTGAGCCAACGACTTTTGATCAAATTAAAAAGAATTTAAGGGCTCGACCTTAACCACAATATATTGTGGCGACAGAAACCAAGTGAATAGCCCTGTAGAATTTTTTGAAAAGGTATTTTTTGAAGAAAATACAGGAAGAATACTGAAGAATATTTTTTATATCTTTATTTTGGGGAAGAAAATCTAAATGAAGAATATTACATATTTAGACCGGGGATTGAATCTCATTTTCAAAACGGTGCTGACACTGTTAGAGATCTAAGAAAATATAGAACACCTGAAGAAATAAAGCTCTGTAACATGCATACAACTAACAAAGTATTTTCAGGTTGAACTTTATGATTTATGACGTATTTACAATGATATATGTGATAAAAAGGTGAGAAAGAAAATAAAAAGTTAACGTGGGGTTTTAGATTTTCTGACACTCTCTACAGATCAGATAATATAAATAAATCAGATATTTTAATTTTTAAAGCTTTCGAAATTCTCATTATATTTATCATTGAGATATTTCTTTCTCCCCTCTCAATGGCTCCCATATATGTTCTATGTAGCTTGCATTGATAAGCAAAAGACTCTTGGGAAAAACCAAGTTCTTTCCTTTTCTTTTTGATCGTCTCGCCAAAAGCCTTTAATGTTTTTATTTGGGATTGAGTCATTTCCATGACAACCGATTACGCTCCCTATTATCGCGAACATTAACAAAACTTATCAAACTGTTATTTCTAAATACCAATAAAGTTTTTTAGAAAAACTACATTTATATAAGATCAATAATATAAAATAATTATGTAAATTATCAGATATGATGCCAATATATCTACACACTATAAGTAGCATTTATAACTTGACAGGATATTGCATGATGACTATAAGTAGCATTAGGTATCCATTGTAATGGCATAGTTAAAAAAACTAGTCATATATTTCATCATAGGCAATAGGGTGGAAAAATAAACATTGAGAACTATGAACACCCAATCATTCAGAAGTAATAACATCGAGGAATATTGATAAGTTGGGAAATTCAAATACTTTAAACTCAATAAGAGTGACCACTTATCCTAAATGCAAGTTTTCTCCAATATCAAAATATCATTTGATAATTCTTAGCTGCAAGAAATTGATATCCTTCTTTAACAGAATAAGCATTGCACATATGTTTTTCGATCAGACCTTTTGCCTCAAAGAATATGATCCATTTAATTGAGTAAGATATCAACCTCAATAAAATAGGTAGAATATGGCTATCACTGCAATGAAAGGAAATGACTAATCAAATGGCCTCTAAAATAATACCAGTCAAAAATGTTGATGGAAATATTTATAATAAAATAATAAAGACACTATTTTTAACATTAGAAATGCGTGATGCATATACTGCAGCTCATCAAAAACGAGTCTCGAAACTTGCGTATGCTATTGCTATTGAGCTTGGATTACCAGATCAACAGGTTGAGGCTATCCGTCTATCAGGATTAATCCATGATTTGGGCAAAATAGCTATTCCATCTGAAATTCTCAGTAAGCCTGGCAAGTTGACAGAAATAGAATTTAACCTAATAAAAACTCATCCTAGAGTAGGTTATGAAATCTTAAAAGAAATTCAATTCCCATGGTCGATAAGCAATATAATACTTCAACATCATGAGCGATTAGACGGCTCCGGTTACCCATATGGGATGAAAAGGAAGGATGGTATAATGATAGAGGCTAGAATACTTGCTGTTGCAGACACTTTTGAAGCTATGGCAACTCATAGACCGTATAGAGCGTCATTAGGTGAGAATATAGCATTGGAAGAACTTATTAATGGTAGCAATAAAATTTATGATGAAGATGCGGTGTATGCTTGCGTTAAGTTAATAACATCAAATAGGGTCGATTTGTCAGATATATAGAAAAGGTTTCGTTTTATTATTTAATAGTACTAATATAGGATTTAAAAATGAAAAATAATGATTTGATACAGCGTACCAAAATTTTTGCCGATCATTGCATGGAGTTGGCAATGTTTTTACCAGAAAATTTATTAGGAAGTTATGTGGCGGGAGAATTAATAAAATCATCAAGTGCTGTTGCAGTAAACTATAGAGCCTCATGTATTACGAATTCAAATAAAAAGTTTTTATCTAAGATAGATGATGTTATTGAATGCGCTGATCAATCAGCTTATTGGTTGGAATTGACAATAGATAAGCAACTGTTGGAAAACAAAGAAATAAAATGTATTATAATTGAAGCTGAGAATCTAATAAATTTATTAAAAACAATAAGACAATGATGCAAAAACATCATATTGTTTATTTTTTTGTTTATTCATTAAGGTATAGGGAAATGTGCTTATGACCATAACAAAGAACCATCTCATAGAATCCTTAACCAATATTTGTTCTACAAAGAAACAAGCCGGAAAAGCAATCGATAGTCTGATTGAAAATATCAAATCAACATTATCATCTGGAGAGGACATCCTTATATCCGGATTCGGTAAATTCTGTATTAAAAATAAAAAACAGCGCAGGGGAAGAAATCCTTCAACAGGAGATGAGATGTTGTTGGACGCCAGAAAGGTTGTTACTTTCACCTGTTCAGAACGGTTGAAAGATAAGGTAAACGAAAAAATGCCTGATTAATTTACAAACGTTCGAAGAACCCCTCAGAATAAAAATATTTAGCCGCCTTGGTACAGGTGTTTGAGCTATATATGATCTGACTCGTTAAATAAGTCAGTTAGTGTGATTTGCGATTCTCTCGCCCTGTTTCGAGTGCTTTAAGAATATCTCGCCAAGTTAATATACCTATGGGTTTATATTCGTCATCGACAACAGGTATGCAAGAAATATTTTTCTTGTTAAAAATTTCTATTGCGTCGAAGATCTCTGCGTTTTGTTCTAACACAACAGGTTTTCTTGTCATAATTTGATGTGCCCTTTTGTTAAGACTTGCTCTATCCTGCTCTGTTTCACAAACAGTTCCGATATTAGGACTCAAGGCTTTTAAAAGGTCTCTGTCAGAGATCACTCCATACAGTTTTCTAGATTCGACTACAAGTAAATGGTGGAATCGAGTGTTATCAAATATTTTTTTAATCACCCTAAGTGAGTCATCCATTTCAACAGTGACAACAGTTTTACTCATTATTTTATTTATTTTCATAATTAATTCACAGCAACAACAAGTTTTTCAAGATCAATATTAATTCTAAGATAAAAGGATGTGTAGAAAGATTGAGAAATAAAATAATCAAACAGATTATAAACCGTAATTTTAAAAGAACATACTGAATATGAATAATTAAATAGCGAGTTTCTTAGAAGATATCAAGACATAATAGATATGAGTGATATTCTCTCTCTTGATGGAATATTTATGTATATTAATAAGTGTAAGGGCAGAATAATTATTTCATGCTCGTGCGCAAAGTCCATCAGATTAGTGTGTGTGGCTCATAGTGTCCCCGCCCGTATGCCAGATTATCCCATAATATTATAGTTCAAAGTGCCCAACCTTTGCCCATATTAATGCCTAGCAGTTTAAAGTCCCGGGCAGTGCGACCTTATTGATTATACCACCCAGTAATAAACGGATTTATGTATTTATCAATGGTTTTAATGTTTTTCACACGTATACATGGATGTCATATCGTGCGTGTGTGACATGCCAGAAAATACCGAATAAATCGGTAAATATCCCTAAAAAATCATCAAAAATAACCTAACCAGTTATGTCCTATCATGGTCGTTTAATCCAATAATGACGGGGATAATCCTTTATCGTAGTTGTCATGTAGGCAGGTCAGAATTTTTGTGACAGGGACCTTATAATGTTTCTGGAACAATCATAATTATACATCAATTATAGCCCCCCCCCCCTTCATTGGGATCTCGGAGGTATTCGAGATTTATATATCCCCGGCCGACGTCAGCCAAAACATCTAACCGCATGCACAAACAATAATTACAAATCTGAAAGGAGATTTAAATAATGATTCATGGAATGGATGTAGAAACCGCACAGCGGTATATTGAAACAGTAGATAAGATAAACGAAATAGTGGATAAAATTTATGCAATTTCTTATGTGATGGGGGCATTCTCCTCTATCGAACAGGGAGAAATAAATCTCAATCCAAATGCAGTAGGTTATCTAGGCAAGGAAATATCAAATGACGTTATACGTATTTCAGAATTACTGGATGATCATTTCATATCAAGAGTAGAAGTCCTACTTGAACTTGAGGCACTGAAAAACAATGATGAATAGTGATTTGTTTGTATTTGGTATTTTTGCCTGTCACTAATAAAATTTATTATTTCCACTTAAACAAACGTAAATTTCCGTATACGGAAACTTTTCAACTTATAGAAAGGAGGTGGTGTTATGCATTTGAGTAATAGGCTTTCAAATGAACTTTTACCCTACCCCAATGTTCCTGCTGTAATTGAACTAAGCTCTCAACCGGTGATGGTGTGGCTGCGGCCCTGCCTTTAAAAACAATCCAATAACTAATAATCACGACTATTATTATCGCAGGTCTTTTCGCGTGATTAATCGCTAGTCCTATCTTATCCCCTGCCTTCAATGCAAAAAAACAAACTTCGTTTTTTCCCATTTCAGTCAGGGCCAAATATAAAAACAATTCATTTAAGGAGGTGATCATTCATGGTCGCAATTGGATACGTGCGTGTAAGCACGGAGGATCAGGCAAAGGAAGGTGTCAGCCTGGACAATCAAAAATCAAAGATAGAGGCATACTGTCAGTTAAAAGACTTGCAATTGTCAGAAATTATTGAGGATGCCGGTATCAGTGCCAAGAACTTAAAACGACCTGGAGTTCAACGGGTACTTAAACTTTCGAAAAAGAAACAGATCGATGCAGTGGTTGTTTATAAACTGGACAGGATCTTCAGGTCAACAGTGGATGCTTTGGAAACCACCAAGATGTTCGAGAAGTGGGGAGTATCGTTCCACAGTATTGAAGAAACACTGGATACTCAGTCTGCTATGGGTAGGTTCTTCTTTACCCTTACTGCTGCACTTGCAGAGATGGAGAGGCGCATAATAGGAGAAAGGACAAAGGCTGCATTATCTCACAAAAGGTCTCGTAATGAGAAGACAGGAGGGGATGTTCCATATGGTTATGATTTATCCCCTGCTGGAATTTTGATTAAAAATGATTCCGAACAAAAGGTAATCCGAGTAATACGCAGGCTCAATCAACAAGGATATTCGTTAAGAAAGATATGTAGAGAGCTGGAAAAATCAGGATTTCCAACTAAAAGGGGAAATCTGTCATGGCACCCAGCGACAATTGCAGGGATTTTAAATCGAGAATTTTAAAATTTTGTCTGACTACGGTCGAAGACAGGCAAAAACGACTGAAAGGGGGTGATAACATGTGTTTCGATGATGATTTTTGGAACGATTTTGATGTCGAAGACGCAATATTGCTCGGTTCAATAGGCGCATACTTCGAAGAAGAGGCGGAAGAATTTAAACAAATTGAAAAAGAACAGGAGGTAGACGAAGAAATAGAGGAGGATGATTACGAAAAACTAATACCATAACAGGAGTTAATCAAATAAAAACGTATACAGCCGCTCTGGCCTTAAAGGTCAGGCGGCTTTTTTATTGGAAAGGAAAGTAACTATGTGGAACGTACCATCAAAAGAGAGACTGGAAAAAATACCAAAACTGTACGAAACAGAGCATATACCATTGAAGGATAAGCCGATCCATCTGCATTTTTTTATCGGGTCCTGTGACTGGTTCATAGCCGAGTATGATGGTGAAGATACCTTCTGGGGATTCGCTATCCTGAACAATGATCTCATTAACGCTGAGTGGGGATATATGTCATTCAGTGAATTAAAAGAAATTAATGTTCGTGGAGTAGAGATAGATTGTGAGCTTGAATGGTCATGGAAAGTCTGTAAGGCAATTGATGTTGATAAGATCAAGGTCGCGAGCAAGTGGACGACCGAAGATCTGATCAATGATGAACTGATACAGATGGAAGGGCTTGCCTGGTTAAACTAATAACAATCAAAACATAATCAAAGAGAGCCTGGCGTTCAATTATGAGCGCTGGGCTTTTTTGTTTTTTAAAGGAGGAGTAAATGCAAATAACCGTCATATGCGCATGGTGCAAGAAGTTTATGTATTACAAAGATTCCGAAGGATCAGACCCATCGGCATATCCAATCTCACACAGTATCTGCCCGGAATGTAAAAAAATAGTTGATGAAGAAATAAAGAGAATTAAAGGAGGTAATCATGAAAGAGAACATCAAGCTTATATTGGATAGTATTCTTGAAAGATTTAAAAGCGGCGATATACCGGAAGCGGTGGCAATGTCTATGTTTCCGATACCTGATATTCCCAGCAGTCATTGGTCGATACTTAACAGAACGCTGATGTATCTGTCAGGGACGTATGATGCAAGAGGATTCAGGCAATGGCAACAGGTTGATCGGTTTGTAAAAAAGGGAAGTAAAGCTTTCTATATCCTTGTCCCTTACATAAAGAAGGTTGAAACAGATCAGGGAGAACAGGATGCATTATACGGGTTTGGCTGTAAACCTGTTTTTACAGTTGAAGACACTGACGGTAAAGACCTTGAATATGAAGGTCTAGAACTTCCTCGATTACCGTTAATGGAGCGAGCAGAAGAATGGGGTATATCTGTTAGAGCTATCCCTGGGAATTATTCTTACAAAGGATTCTATTCTCCCGACCAAAAAGAAATTGCTCTATGCACAAAAGAAGAATCGGTTTTCTTCCATGAACTCTCTCATTGCGCTCATGAAAAAGTAAAAGGCAAATTAAAGCTCGGACAAGATCCTCTGCAAGAGATCGTCGCTGAATTATCTGCTCATGCATTATGCAGAGTAGTGGGCAAGTCTGGTGTTAAATACCTGGGGAACAGCTACACATATATATCAAGGTATGCCGAGAAGCTTAATATATCAGCTTATTCAGCCTGCATAAAAGTAATGAACGATGTTGAGGGAGTCCTAAACCTTATTCTGAAAGATGATGAACAGAATATTCAAACCCATGCCAGTTTGGCTGCATAAACAAAAATTGAAAGGAGCAAACAAATGACTGAAAAGAATAAAACAGAAATCTCCAACGGATTAAAGATTGTGTTGGAAGTAATGGAACTTGTAAGGCGAGACGGCAAAAGCAGGCTTGATGCTATTCAGATAGTTGCCAGTGATAGAAGTATTACCCGGGCAACAGTTCTTGATAAATGCTGCCGGCGCCTGGAGCTGACTGCAGAGCGATTTGACAAGATACTCAATAGCCCAAAGATGCATGACTTGAGAAAATTATTGAATAAGAAATTTCCGGATAATGCAGATGTTATTAACGAAACAATAGATGGACTTACTGCTAAATAAGTACGCCTGATTTTAACAACAAACATAGAAGCCGTTTCCACTTAGTGGAAGCGGCTTTTTCTATTTCTGGAGGAAATCATGAATAAAGAGAAATTTTGGGAAGACCTGAAGTCAGGTAAATTTGTATCAATGGTAAATGAATCATCAAAAGGCAAGTCTCTATGTAGTTCACGTGAGGCCTTTAATATTTTGAAACCATTATTTGCTGATGAAGATGATGTTGAAAAGATGTTTTTTGTCTTTATGGATCAGAAGAACAATATCTTATCAATTGAAAACCTTTTTAAGGGAAGTATTGCTAGCAGTGCGGTTTATCCTCGGGAAGTTGTAAAACACACAATACGGTTAAAGGCAAACAATATAGTAATGGCTCACAATCATCCATCAGGGGATCCGACACCATCTAAAGAAGATAAGCAGGTTACAATGAGACTAATAATAGCCGCTGATTCAATAGGGGTAAATATATTGGATCATATTATTGTTGGTAACAGGTATTTCAGCATGGGGGATGAAGGAATAATAAAAAATATGAAACATAAAATCGATACATTTGTGAGAGGGTTATAATATGCCAGACAAAAATAAAATTGCTGAATTAAAAATAACGGTAAAAAGGGCGGATGAACTTGAGGTTAACTCTTATATTGCCAAACCTCAGCACCCGACCGGTGTCCTAAAAGTGTATATGGTCACTGGCGTTAAGATACTTGATGACTGTAAGTTGGTAGAGATAACGACAGAGGGCGGTATTATTAGTTTGTTCCAGCCTGAAGACCTGGTTTTTAATCTGCATTAATTAATATAGGCTTTTTTTGTACAATAGAATACATATACCGCTCATATATCTGTATTTTAAATCTGATTGAGATACTGGCAAGATATCTCTATTGTTTTTTTTGCATAACCCAACATCTATAAATCTCAACTCTCAGGTTTAAGTGTCAAAGTCAAGAGCTTGCCCAGTGCTTTTTATATTGCGGGACAGGGAAAGCCGCTAAGAAACCATATTTTATTATTTTGTATATCTCTTAATCTTAATTCAAAAACGAGATTATGATTAAGAGCAAGAATTGTAGTTAAAAAATCTTCTATTTTTATTTTACTTTGATTTATAAGCTATTTTTATTGACATTATCAATATCGTATTTAATAATGTTCATGTTTTTATCTTATTAAATTAACTTTATTGATTCCATATGGAAAAACTAACAGCAAAATGTTCATATTGTGGAGATGAACTCCACATTGAAAGGCTCCGTTGCAATGGATGCAACATTGCTATTGAAGGAGAAATTCCTCTGCCGAGATTAGCCAGATTATCAGCAGAAGATAGAGAATTCATTGAGCTTTTTGTAAGATTAAGCGGAAGCCTTAAGGCTATGAGTAAGCATTTAGGTATTTCATATCCTACCATGCGTAACAGACTGAATAAAATTATTGAACTCCTGAATCAGGAAGTATCGAATGATCAAAAATACAGAAAAGAGATTCTTGATAAATTGGAGCAGGGTGAAATCAAGGCAGAAGAAGCTATAAAATTGCTAAGGGAATTATAGCAATTATCAAAAGGAGGACATTATGTTTGGTATTAGTGATATGGAGTTTTTAACAATAATTGCTGGTTATATATTGATAATTGCTGTTCCTGTGGTAATAGTCATATATATAATACGCCGCATACGGAAAACTAACAATGACGATGATATTAGCGAAGCATCTCTAACCTCCTCTCCCGACTTTACTGACAATCAAAGAAAGATCCTTAAAATGATTCAACAAAAGAAAATCACAATTGATGATGGAGAAAAACTACTTTCTGAAATTCATAAATAAACAATTTAAGAATGAGAGACACGCTTCCAGGTTTTTGTATTTTGCTTTTAACAACAAAAAAGCTTTTAGGCTACTAAGGTCTGCGTTCGTCTGTGAGAGTCTGTGGTTAATTATGTTTTTGGGTTTTCCTCTTTTGGAAGAACAATAATGAAAACCTGCGATATCTGCTATTGATCCAAAGTTTTGATGTCTTCCAAAATTCTGTAATAAGTAAATGATATATGTAGAGCCTTTTATTGCGAAAATAATCAAATCTGGCAGTCATTCACAAAACCACATAATAGATATGGGCTTGCCTATGATCTAGTGCCCAAATGTCTGTGGCGGTGCCAAAACGGTATTTTAAAAAACATATCAACTTCCCTAATCACATATCCCAAAATATTTTCTTCATTAACCTGAACACTCTATCTCTGACCTTATTTATCTAACCTTACTATGGGTAGAGACCAATACATTCGTCTCAATAAAAATATAGGAGGTCAAGGAATATGGAAGAGAAAACATTCAGTATTAAACAGGTATCAGACATGACAGGTGTTAGTCAGAACCGAATCAGAGAGTGGCACGAAAAGTTATTATTACCTGGTGTGCAGTGGATAGAAGTCGGAACCAGACAACATCGGAGATTTACCGAGGAAGATATCCGGGTAATCCAGAGAATAGATGAACTGCAAGGAAAAGGATTTATGCTGAGAATCGCTGCGGAAGAAGCAAACAAATAATGAATTAACATAATACAAGAAGGCCGGGATTGAGGACCCGACCTTCAGAAATCTGGTAAAACAATGACAGACAAAAACTTTAACGAACATTACCACGCTTTTAAGTGGGCAGTATCACAAAAGTGGAAAAATAAAAACAAACTGTATGAGTCAATACAAGGTAAAATAAAAATATTAAATACGCAGTATGGTTTATCCATGCAAGATGTTACAGACGATTTGTTTTCAAATTATTGGGTAAAAGGTCATTACAATAAATATAATGAGAATAAAGGATCTCTCAATAACTGGATAGCCCACTATGTTAATTTATACTTAAACCATACTCTACGCAAGCATGCTGTCCGTGCAAAGGATATTATCAACCAAAGAATCGATCCATTGGATCCAAGAAATCAAGCAAACCTTGTATACCTTGATAAGGATAATAAACGGGAAGACGATGATTATCAACCCGACATAAATATTGATCCGACAAATCCTGAAGATATTCTTATTGGAAAAGAACTAATGCAATTCGCCTATAATCACTTTAATAAAACAGAGGTTGAGTATCTCATGGGTGAATTAGATATCGGTGAAGCCGCATCAATATCGGGTATCAGTGATGACAGTTTCAGAAAACGGGTTGATCGTAAAAAGACCGATTTTCTGGAAGCCGTAAAGATAATAGATAAAAACTAAAAGGCTGATGGCTTGATGCTGGCAGTATCTATACTGTTAATAACATTACTATTAATAACTTACAGTTTTACCAATATAACGTATTCAGTATGTTTACTATCAGCATCCTATTTGTTAAGCAAATATACTATAATCATCATCCCCCAGAGAGAGTAATAGCCTTTAGAACTCACTTTTCGGACAAAAAAATGAAAAAAGTTTATTTTTTTTATTTTTTAAAGAAAATCTCCTGCCAATACGATTGTAATTATAGACGATAGGACGGTCTGGACGATCACTCCCTGTATGCAATAACATTCACTAAAATTACAATTTCATATTAAGAGGTTACCTATGACTAAAAATTTGAATGCCAATATCTTTTCTTATAAATGTGAAAAATGTGACGAAACCTTGACCCCTGATGATTTTCTGGGAAATTTATTATTATATGGATTTATTAGCCTTGCAAATAAGGACAATGTAATTATTGGGATTACATGCCCAAACTGCAACACAGTTGGGATTGTAAAATTCAAAAGAAATATTTTTGAATCAATAAAACAAAACTTATTTTTCGGATTGAAGCGAAACGAGTATACAACAGATGCTTACTTTAAATATCAATCATTTCCCTATACTTTTGATTTTCATGATATTGAGCCCACAGACATCGCTCACTTATACGATATTAGGCTTGATTATGATGTCATAACAATAGAAGAGGATGAAGTTACACCTACAAAAAAAATAGGTGACTCACTTGTTCCAAATCCAGTGTCTGATGATTTGTATTGTTCTTATTTTTTTGGAGATCAAGCTATTGGCCCTAATATCCGTATTTACTGGTTCCATGAAGATAATATTGACGGCTTAGTAAAACAGGAAAATGAGACAGACCATAAAATCTTTCCACGATATATTCCATACTCCCCGCTATATCCTGCGATTAATAAATTTTGTTGTGATCATTATTTAGATAAGAATAATGCTGCAGAAAATAATTTACCGTGCAATTTTGAGCTAATTGCTGGTTCAACGGAAGGCCTCCTCAGAAGATCAGCAGATTTTGTTAAAATATTATTAACTGATTATCAATACCCAGTGTCCACAACTAAAATAACTGAACCAACATTCGATATTGAAGAAGCTAAGAAAGAAATATTGTCAGGGGAAGAAAAAGGGTATGGTCGAGACTTCCTTGAAAAATATTATATGCTATTTATTAAAGAGTATATCGAAATATCAATGAAAATAAATTCTACATTTAATGATGTTTATGAAATAAAAAACCGTTATTTTTATGAGCTTTATCATTCTATGAGTGACGAACGCAAATCAGATGCTCAGTATGCCTTTTATGAAGAACCTCCTACCTGGACGATTAAATTTGAAGGTAAAGCAATAAGGGGTCTTTCCCACAATGGTTTTAAACACCTTTATTATTTAGTAAGCCACAAATACAAGGAGTTTAATGTTTTTGAGCTTGAATCTCTCATTGGCATCCCAATAGAGACAATAACCAAGAGTTCGAAAAATAAGGATTATGATAATAACGATAGCATACATAAAGATAATTCTGATTCACAAACAATCGCTGATACAAGGTATGTTAGAGAACTCACAGAAGATATCAATAAATTGAAAATCGAACTTTCAGAAGCGGAACGTGAAGGTGATTTTACTGAGCAAGATAGAATTAAACAAGAAATCGAAGACCATAACGAAATTAGAAGTACGTTAACGTCTCCAGCAGGTGGATTGAAAAGATTTAAAAACCTTAAAAAAAATTATACGGATAGGATAGGTGCAAATATTCGGAGGGCTTTAGATGAGTTAAAAAATGCCAATGAAAAAGCTGCAAACCACTTTAAAGATTCTATTAAGCCATCATCCAATCCAATAATGTATAATCCGCGCCCAGAAGAGGATTTTGACTGGAAACTTTAATCGTAGATTTTTAATTTTATTCAAAATAACTTTCATCCGATGCATCCTGTCGCCTTCCGACTCTAATTGTCGTCCAGATTAAATTAGAAGAGCAGTAGCTCTGACAATTTAATTTTGGAGGACATTATTATGGAATCAATAAATTCAGTAGAAACAATTCAAACAGACTCATGTGCCATGCAGGCTGCTCCAGGCTCAAGTGATAGCACAATGGAGTGGTCAGTAAAAACAGTTAATTGTTGTACTGGCTGCAGCCATGATTGTCGTTATTGTTATGCCAAAGGTATGGCAGTGCGTTTTAAACAAGTGGAAGCGGGAGATTGGAAAAATCAAACAATCCGCTGGAAGGATGTTAATAAAAATTACGGTTATACAGATGGTACAGTCATGTTTCCATCATCACACGATATAACCCCGCATAATCTTTATGCCTGTCTTACGGTTTCAGGTAAATTACTCAAGTCTGGAAATAAAGTTCTTATCGTCTCTAAACCCCACCTAGAGTGTATAAGGGCTATATGCCGGTCTTTCAAAGAATATAAAGATCAAATCCTCTTCAGATTCACAATCGGTGCTACCAACGATGACATATTGTCATTCTGGGAACCTGGAGCGCCTTCATATGATGAAAGATTGCACTCTCTGATTATAGCTTATTCACTTGGCTTTAAAACCTCTGTCAGTGCTGAGCCAATGCTTGATGCTGATCATATTAATGACTTGGTTAATGGTCTACTTCCATTTGTCACAGACGCACTGTGGATCGGTACTATGAATCATTCAAAAAGGATAAGTGTTTATACAGAAATAGAAGAAGCTGAGCTGAACCGAGTTCTTGAGAACCAGTCAGAAAACAATATCAAGGCAATATATGGCAGGTATAAAGACAATCCAAAAATTAAGTGGAAATCCCATATTAAAAAGATTGTAGGAATACCATTAGCTGAAAAGCCAGGTATGGATATATAGCTTTTTAAAAATATCTTGAACACATTTTTTAATAAGCCCCGCCGATTGTGCGGGGTTTTTAATTTTTTTTTAATGTTTTAAATATTTTTTCTTTTCCGACGCCTCCTGTCGGCTTCCGACGCCTCCTGTCGGCCATAAAAACTAAGAGAGGCATAGCCCTCAATAAAATCTTAATTTTTAAGGAGGACTTTTTATGGAAAAAGAAAAGTCAGAAGTAAAAGAAGAAAAAGTAGAAGTAAGTAATGAGGCGATTAACAAAGAGCATAAATTGAATTCTGATATAAAAAAAGATTTACCATCTGAGGAAATCATTGAGAATTCGAAACAATTTTATGAGAAGGCCTCAGAAAAAGCAACAACTTTTCATACACCTGAACTGGAGCCGTATGTAGAGTTTGATGTAAATGCCCATTCGGAAAACTACCATGTAAAAAGCAACCTGTTTAAATTTTGGCTCATTAAGTTTTATTTTTCAATCATGCATAGCATCCCTCCTGCAAATTTGGTTAAGGAGACATTAAACCGGTTTGAGGGAGAAGCCCTTCTTAATTCACCTGTTCAAGATATTTCCATTCGATATGCCAAACATAGAAATGCAATATACATTGATCTTGGAAATGATGAGTGGCAGCAGGTAAAAATAACAGGCAATAGCATCGATATCATTCCGGAAAAAAAATCTCCGGTTCGTTTTGTAAGAGCACCTGGAATGTTACCTTTACCTATTCCGGTTTTGGGTGGGTCCTTTAAACCCCTATGGGATTTACTTAATATTGAACATGCTGGTGATCGCGTCCTCATTATATCCTGGTTAATAGGCGCCATGAGACCAGAAGGTCCCTTCCCTATTTTGATTCTTCAAGGGGAGCAAGGCACTTCTAAAAGCACTACTGCACGAATATTAGGAGATTTGATAGACCCAAGAACTGCTAGTCTAAGAAGTTTACCAAGAAGTGAAAGAGATTTGGCTATATCGGCGACAAAAAGTTGGGTTCTTATCTTTGATAACCTTTCAGGCATAAAAGATTGGATATCTGATGCTTTTTGCAGGATAGCCACCGGAGGAGGCTTTTCTACTCGAACTCTTTTTACAGACGATATTGAAAAAATATTAAGTTTTAAAAGGCCCATGATCCTTAATGGCATATCAGATATTGCTACAAGGCATGATTTAGCAGACAGGTCAATTATTGCTCCAATGCCTACTATACCTGAAGACAAAAGAAAATCTGAAAAAGAGATAATGGCAAATTGGGTTAATATTCGACCACTAATATTTGGTAAACTTTGTGAAGTTTTGTCAACAGCACTATGCAATATTGATGATGTTAAGCTGGATAAAAGTCCAAGAATGGCTGATTTTGCTGAATGGATCACAGCAGCTGAACCTTCTCTTCCATGGGATAAAGGTATTTTCCTGAAAGAATATAATGAAAACAGAGACTCTCTTATAGATATTGCTCTTGAAGCAGATTCTGTTGGAACAGCGGTCATAGATCTTATGGGTAAGGTAGGTGAATGGAGCGGCACACCCACAGATTTATTGAATGCACTTAATAAAATAGTTTCAAAATCGATACGGCAGCATATTAGCTGGCCTAAACGGGCGAATTCCTTTTCCAATAAGCTACGTCAGGTTTCCCCAGCTTTGAGGAAAAAAGGTATTGAAATCATCAGAAGCAAATCCGGTCAGCGCAATATTACAATCAAGAAGATAGAAGAAGTTGGCCAGAAAACGGTTGCCACTCCTAATCAAAGTCAGCACAGGGCAACAATCGACGATGAACCTTGGTTTAATATTGAAGAATTAACCACACGGGAACCGGTTCCGGATAATACTCCAATACTTACTCTTGAAGAAAACGACGTCCAACCTGAACAGGGAAAAATAAAAACATCTTTCTTTAGCTCGGAAAATATCATGCGTGCTCGCGAGCAAGGGGAGGTGTAATGACTATGGAAGCCATAGGATTAATTGAGGAATTAAAGGTATCTAATATCAAAATTAATGAGGAAGGAGGAAAGCTTAAATGGGATGCCCCGAAAGGGGCAATGACCTCTGCTCTTCTTAATCGTATTAGAGATAATAAAAAAATGCTTATCCTGCATTGTATGATTGAACGTTTAAGAATGTCGTGTTCCACAGGCGATAAATTCAATACCAGCAATCAATATCAACTACTTTTAACACAGGGCGGATATTCGCGACCATTACAGCTTCCTGAACACAGTTCAAAAATTTCATATACAACGGACAATATAATTTTCGGAGATTGTTTTAGAATCATTGAATATATAGAAGATAATACTACTGACCTGGTTATTACTTCACCTCCTTACTCTGACCAAAAAAAATACGGTGAAAATATACCTATTTATCATCCCGATCAATACGTAGATTGGATACTCCCTTTGTTTAATAAAATTCACCGTGTTTTGAAACCGTCCGGGAGCTTTATCCTTAATATAAATGATCATATCGTTAATAGAAAAAGACATACATTTATTTATGATTTAATCAGTAGAGCATCAAGGGAAACTAATCTTAAGCTCTATGATGTATATTTCTGGGTAAAAAAAGGTGCATGCCCAACTGGAAATAGTAAAAGACTCCATAATACTACCGAGTTCTTATTCCATTTTTGCAAAGATGAAAAGCTTGTTAAATGGAACATGGATGCAGTTCGTATACCTTACAGTAAAAGCAGTATTGAAAGAGGTAAATATCTAGCAGGTAGTTTTCAGGCTGGCGTGGATTCAGATGGTCTACCAATGAAGAGAATAAGAAGATTTGTCCCGATAAACAAAAAAGGAAAAATCCCTTCCAATGTATTTAACTTTACAACGTCTGCTTCGGTAAAAGGTAAAAATCACCCTGCTGCATTCCACATAGATTTGCCATCATGGTTCATAAAAGCTCTAACGGATAAAAATGACGCAATCCTAGATCCTTTTTCTGGTTCAGGCTCTTCGTGTGCGGCTGCAAAACTACTTGGCCGTAGATTTTTAGGCATTGAGTTAAATCCAACATACCATGAGAAGTCTTTAAAAAGGTTGAGTATTATCGATGAACCTCAAAATCTGAATCAAGTTAAAAATGTAACAGGTGTTACTAGCAACAATGAAATAGTGGCTCCCATGATTGTTAAAAGAGGAAAAGGCGACTTTCCAAAGATTTACAGACCTTATACCTTCTCAGAGTTTTACGGACAGGATGATATAAAGACACTCATTGCTCATCAATTAAACAGTGGGACTATTCCACAGGCATTATTATTCCATGGGATTTCAGGTAGCGGAAAAACCACGGCAGCTCGTATAATCGCAATGGGCTTGAATTGTAAAAATGGCCCTACTAGTCAACCTTGCTGCGAATGTGAAAATTGTAAACAGGTAATGCGTTTAAATAGTTTTGCATTACAGGAATATGATGCTGTCAGATTTTCAGGAATAGAAGATTTGCGTAAAGAGAGACAAAACTTTAGCATTCCGGCTATGGGCCATGAAAATAAAATTATACTTTTCGATGAATGTCATAATTTATCCGAAAAGGCTCAGAACATTTTATTGAAACCGATTGAAGATGTTTATTCCAATCTATATTTCATTTTTTGCACAACTAAGCCAGAGAACATAATACCAACCCTTAAAAATAGATGTATGTCATTTGAGTTCAAAGCTCTGGAAGACGAGGTTATTAAGCAACTGATACTCGACGTCTCTGCTAATGAGGGATTCGAACTTTCTGATAGTGAAATAAAAGCAACAGTAAATGAATCAAAGGGTATGCCTCGCAATGCTCTTATTCTGCTTCAAAAAGTATATAGTAATCTTTGCTCAAAAGATGCCTCTGAGGTTTTGCGGAGGCCATAATGCCAAATAACAAGGAGGAAATATGCGATTTAGATAAAAAGTATTTTACTCAACAGGAAGTAGCAGATTTATTTCGTGTAACTCCCGGCACTGTCAGAAACTGGCGTGAATCAGGTTATCTGGATTACCTTCAGGTGCCTGGTTCATCCAGAGTTCTATATCCTGCTGAGACGATAAATAACTTTGAAAAAAAACATACTAAAAAAGCCAAGGTCATTGAGTTCAACAGACCTGGAGAATCAAGCGTTAGGGGACGAAAGGTGTTGTCTCCTAACCGGATTCAAAAGGAATGGAGGATTTAATCTATGGCAAGAAACAAAAATCATCATTTATTTCAGCGCAGTGGTACATGGTATTTTCGTAAAAGGGTTAATGACAAATGGTTTAAGAAAGCTTTATCTACATCTGTTGAAGAAGCGAGGCGTTTACGTGATGACCTGTTAAAAGAACTTGATTATTCAGGAGACATAAAAAAACCTGAAGTTATTGATGACGGCCCATTATTCGGAGAAATCGCAGAAAGGTGGGCCGCCATCAAAACAGCGCAGATCAGGCAATCGACAATGAGGGATTACAAGAGTTCAATGAACCTCTATGTGCTGCCTAAATTCGGGAATACACTCATTAAGAACATTTCATACTTGGATGTTGAAGAATTCAAAGCAGAGTTAGACTGTTCGGCGAAAAGAATAAACAACATACTTGTTCCCATGCGGTCTGTATTTACGATGGCCTATAAAGAAGGGATTCTTACAGACAATGTAATGCTGAAGGTCGATAATTTAAGAGCTGATGATCCGATAATAAACCCACTATCGATGGAAGAGGTATTGAAAGTTCTTGATTGCGTCCATCCGCACTACAGGAACTGCCTGACAGTCCTCTTCTTTACAGGTTTGAGGTTCGGAGAAATGGCTGGGTTGAGATTTAAAAGTGTACATCTTGAAAGAAAAGCTGCAACTATATGTGAGACCCTTGTATATGGTGAGAATGGTCGGCCTAAAACAAAGAAATCAAACAGAGAGATAGATTTATTACCTCCCGTTATAGAGGCCCTCACTGATGAAGGAAAACGGAAACACAATAAGACTGACTATGTATTCCTGGATATAAGCGGAAATCCTTTAACACCTGATCATGTTAGAGAGGTTATATGGAAACCTGCATTGAAAAAGGCAGAGATAGAGTATCGTCCGCTTATGCAGACAAGACATACGTTTGCAACTATCGCCCTGTCAAAAGGTGAAAATATAGGATGGGTGCAACATATGCTCGGTCATGGATCTTTACAGATGATCTTCACGAAGTACTATGCCTGGATACCTAAAGGGACTAGGAATGATGGTTCTGCATTTATGAAGGCTTATAATTCGGCAAACCAAGATATGGTTGATGTATACTAATAAGTTGAAAAAATCAGAAGATTAAATTAATCCTCTCTTCGCAAGCGTGTATTTTTTAATTTTCAGTACTTACTCCTTAGCTTCTCGATAAATTGTTCTGCATGCTCTCGACTTAGTCTTTCCGAAAGTTCACAGGCTATTTTCTCCAGCTTTGCATCATCAAAGTTGAAAGCCGCATCTATAATGGACTCTCCTAACCCTTCCATGAACTTATGAATTTTTGGTTCTACATTTTCGCGAAAATTACGCAGGTTCTTATATGTAAATTGATGTTTATTTTTCCAGTATGGGAGACTACGCTTTGTATCCTCACTTAACTCGGATGAGTGCTTAATATTGTTATTGACAATTCGTAATGAATCAGTTTCTTGAAAGCCAGGAATATTCTTTAGAGAAATGCCATTCGTTTTTAAATGGCTATTAACGATATCCCATCGATACAAACCCTTAAGGTTTATATTCGGGAAAGCAATATGCATCATTTCCTTGATTGCAATCTCAATTTCCCTAAATAAAAACACCACACGAACTTCTTCGAGAACTAGTAGGTCGTCCTCACTAGAATGTATGTCCCAAGCTTTTGCACCAAAATCATCAAATAACGCCAACTCTTTTGTTGACGGGCGATTATCTTCTGTAATATTGATTCCTTTTATCTGTTCTTCTATATCTTTAAGGGCCAATTCCGCTTCTTTATGTTCATTCTGAATTGTTTCCTTTGCTATTTCATAAGCTTTGGCAAGTCTGTCACTAATATTGTTTGCGATACTACCGACTTCCAACTTTTTACGGAGCTGTTTATTAACTTCAAATATGTGCCTTTTACGCTTCATTAAGAAATACCTTTAACATTCAGAAAGTTCAATGCTCCCACACCACACGATTAATTGCATCGATGAAAATATCATTTTTTGTATTTGTAATTAAGAGGCTTTTTAGTTGCTCCCAATATTCCTCTGATACTTGCTGAGCGATGCTTGTGCAAATACTGTAAGCTAATTCTTCTTCAAATTGAACCCATTTCTCACTCATTAATATTTGTGTCCTAGAAGAATTTAAATCAAGATCCCTATTTCCACAAACATCGATTACTAACAATAGAGGAAAAGGCCAAGAAATTTTTACCTAGTTTTTTTGAACACGCCAAAATTCCGGAAAAAGTGTTGTCGGAATTTCAATACCATGTAAGGATATTCTCGATTTTGATTTTGCTAATGTGCTTTGCAAAGTAGAGTCATCAATATCACCTTCATCATCAATCGTGATAGAAGTTGATGTTAACTCTATTGTATTTCCATTCATATTTATCGATTTTTCTAGGTCATAACTATCACCATTAATCTCAACAAAGTTTGATGACACTTTAAATTCCTTTACTGGTATGCTACGTCTTTCAAGGATTGCGATGATGGCTGACCCTATGAATCCTGTTGTTTCATCGCTTAACTCTATATTAAATTCCTTTATATTATCATGTTCCCTCCAAGAATAATCTTTCAATGAGTCCGCCTTTATCATCATAAAGCTATTTTCATCTATACTGCTTTCTTGAGAGGTACTTTTTATTGATATTTTAAATGGTGGGTTTGGGATAACATTATTAACTGATGAGATAAATTGTTGTTCATCCATCCTGTCCCAAGGATTTGCGTTTTTTCTTAATATTAACTTTGTTGATGTGCCAGGTGTTTTTCTTTTTCCGGACTTTATCCAGAAAATACTATCTTGTCCTTCAACAGTAATGTTTATAGGCTTACTAGAATCATGTGGCCCATATACTCTTCTTGTCTCAACTTCTAAAGTATCAGCGACCATAAAACATGATAAAATACCAATCCCAAACCTAGAAGTTGGAATAAACTCAGCATTAGATTTTGATTTTAGATCATAAAACTCTGAAGACTTATAAAATGAAGAACCGATTTTTGAATAGTAAGAATCAATTATTTTTTGATCCATTCCTATTCCATTATCAATTACTTCTAAAACATCTTCTCCATTTTCTTGATAATAATGAATTAATATTTCAGGTGTATATGGGTTATTCCAACTCTTTTCAAGTGCTGCATGTAAAAGACACGCATCAATTGAATTTTGTAGTAACTCTCTCAGAGCAACTTCGGGATTGCCATATAGTTTAGTACCCATTAGTAAATCTATTACTTGATTTTTGCTTAAATTAAATTGAGTTTCTCTAAACAAATATCGCGGATTACCCCAAAGGTCTTTTTTTGTTTCAATCTTAGAACGGTCAACCTTATATGGAAGTTTTAAGTAGATATTTCTGTTGATGCTTCGATTAAACTCATTCATTGCTGATATGATATTATTGCATGCACTGAGTTCTATATCAATAAGGTTGCAGAAGGAATGTACCGAGGCTTCAATCGCTGGGTGTTGACATTTTGCATTAAACTGGATTAAGTCCTGATTAATAATCCAAGCTTCAATTGACCTATGTTTTTCCCATTCACTTATTGAAATAGGATTCCTAACAAATAAATGTGAAAACAAAACGGAAGGAGTTCTCTTTCCGTCAAAATCTAGAATATCAGCCAATCTTAATATAACACCAATTAACGGGAGGCACACATATGTATCAGGTCCACATAAATAGTTTTTGTCCAATTCCAGTAGAGATAATGCATCTTCGTAGTGGCTGAAGCATATTTGCGCAAATTCACTAGTAAGATCTGTATCTCTATAAATTATTTTTTCATCCCAATCAGCTTGAATTATTTGTTTTGCTCTATATGGGTGAGTTTCTCTAATGTATTCAGAAACCAAGTAATTTTTTAATAGATCAGCCTTACTATTATCACCTTGCTTGATAAATGACTCAATTTGCTCGACTTGATCAGGCCTTGAGGAGTAATAGCGTTTAAATTTCTCATATTCTAATAGGTTAGTACCATCATTAAACGAAGGATTTAAATCCCAGATTTTTTTCCAACTAACAACAATATTTTCTTCTGGTGCCAACCCTATATCATGGAAAAATGCACTCAAAATTAACAACATTATTTCAGGCACAGAAAAATGTTCCAAAGCTTCTATGGGAATAAGCTTCTCCATTATTTTAAGAACTCTAAATAAATGTGTTCCATCATGTAAAGTAAATTGGCCCATATGTCGAAGAATAGTCTTTGTCCGCTGATATGCATAATAAGTTGCTTGGTCAACTAACGATAATACATGGTCCCCAGCAGGATCCGAACCACACTTATTTTTTAATGTCTTGTATAATAAGCTTTTGTTAAGTCCTAGTTTCGTTTCTTCGTGCCAATCGTCACTCATTTCTGTCTCCTACAGATATTTAATTCTAATACCTGTGCTATTAATTATTAAGAGTTTAGATATATTAAGCTATATACAATTGTCATTTAATATTTTTTCATCTTCTCGCTTGCCTTTTCCTTCGAGATAGCTCTTTTCTATAATCTTCAAGATTGTTAATATCTTCCATAATCTCTTCTGGATGCGGAGGAGGTTCATTTAATCCTGATGAGCTATCATGTCCAATTAAATATTTACTGGCTTTTGTCATTGCCTCATCAATTTTCTTGTAATCATCTTCTGTAATATCACCAGCAACTATTCTGAGCCTCTGTGTCTGAATGTCTCTGCCAAATCTATATACAACTCCATTTAACAATAATTCTTCTACTAACCTTTCCCAAGTTTCTCTGATACCGCCATAAAGAAGGCCTGCTTCGGAATTATAGTCATTTTCAAGAATACTACTATGTTTAGCCTTCAGTTTATTGCATTTATCTTTTAGAGAAGTAACTCTTTCTTTTACATTCATTGCATCCCATGGCACATGATCAGTACATATACCTGGAGTTGAATAGGTCCTTTGGATTGATTTTATATTAATATCTAAATCCTCTTTTTCAGTATTTTCCTGAAGCATCATAAGAAATGGCAAATCATGCGTATAGACAATGACCTGTCTTTCTTTTGATACTGATACTAATCTTTTCGCTATGTTCCTTTTAAATTTATGGTCCAATGAACATACAGGATCATCAAACACTATCGGACTTTTTTGACCACTTGTCTCTAATTCGGCTAAAAACCCTGCAATAGCAATAACTCTTTGCTCTCCTTCACTCAAAACATCACTTAGACTAACCTTTTTCCCTGATGTCGTCCCTTTTAAATGTAGCTTGTGTTCGGTAATCCCTTTATCACCAGTAACTTTAAAAAAAACAGGGAATCTTGAACCTCCTAATTGTCTCAGTTCAGATTCCAAGGCAGATTCTAATTGAGGTGAAAGCGTTTCCGATATAATTTCTTTTCCTTTTACTGTAATACCACGAGTTTTTATTGCCCTTATGCATTTTTCATATTGGGCGGCCTTCACCAATTCGTCAAAGTACTTTATTATACTCGCCTTATTATGGGATAATAACCTTTTGGCTTCTTGTTCTTTTAACTTTCCTTTTAATTCGGCTAATTTTTTAGGGTCAGCATCCTTTTCAAGTTTTTTCACTTTATTTTCAAGTCTATTGTAAACATCTTTAAGCCTTCTTTTGGGACAACTTATAACAGAAGGTAATGTTTTATATTTCTTTTCATCGATTAGTTGTAATAGATCCTCTTTTCTTTTTTTTAAAAAAGTAATATAGGCTTTAAGTATATCCGGTAATTCTTTATCTCTTTCATATATTTCTTCAAAAACAGCACTATAAGCATCATCATCATAAAATATTATGTCGTTTATTGTTTGACGTATATCCTTAAGTTTCTTTTTCTCTCTTTCAGTATCTTGTTTCGTTGTATCTTCCATGAAATTTTTAAAACGTTTAAATCTATCTTTTACATCAACATTTTCTATTGGTTGCATACAAAGAACACACAGACTATTTTCTTCAATCATAGGGAAGTCTTTATTAGGATACGCCTGTTCCATAGAATATTGTTTTGCTGCAATGTACAATTTTTGCCATACATTAGAACCTGCACCTTTCAAAGGCTCATTGGATAAAGAAAGTTTTGAGGCTTCCTCTAATGCCTTTTCTGCTATTAATAAAGATTCTAACTGATTTTTAATTTCGGTTTCCTTTTTAAGGAACAACTTGTTTCTGATCGATAATAAATACAGTGCAAAATTTTTAATTCTATCCTGACTTTTCTTTATTTTCTCGGCTTGTTTAAGTGGATCGTTGTTTTCAATATTTATTATTTTTTTATTTAGCTCTTTAAATTTTTCTTCATCATTTTTGTCCCATTTAGTAATCTTTTCGAGCTCATTTTTTTTAGTTTTAATCGAAATACTACTGAAGAACTTACCTGCCTCAGTGGATAAATCAATACCTTCAATTTTAGGGATTTGTGGAATTGGTTTTTCTAGTTCCAATTTGCCTTTTATATCTTGAAGAATAGATACTAATTTTTCGAAAACATGAGTTCCGTATGGTAGGTATTGGGCATTATTTTTTGAATCAATAATTATCCTTGCACATTTAGAATCAAATACGCATATATTTGAGAGCTCATCTCTCGCATCATTTCCATTTTCCCAATTTATTGTTTTATTAATCCCATCATAATCAATTTCTATATCTGCCTGCGCATTTTCAGCACTAGTACAATAAATATCACAAAGTATATCTTCTTCCATATCCCTTGCTCTGCATGCTTTTTTAAGTACACGTGCATAACCTGATTTCCCACTACCATTATCACCATAAACTACATTAAGCCCATCAGCTAAGAATGTGAGAGTGGATTCTGGCGGAATAGCATTTATACCACTAATACATTTAACTGATTTTAATTTTATACTTATCCCTTGTTCAGGAACTCCTGAAATATCTCCTTTTTGTAACTTTTTAGGTAACACATCATTGGACTGCTCTTTTATTAAACCATATTCTTTTTTGATAAAATTTGTAATTTCCTCTTTATCTTTATCGTTGAATTCAGTTTGTGTGAGAATCCTGCGTATAGCATCCGCTTCCCAAGCAGGTAGTGTCATTGACCAAGTAATTATGCTTTCTAAGGCAGACATTTTATCTCCTTATAAAAATTCAATCGTATATTTGAGGGTCCCATTTTTACATTGGATATTTTCAAATAATGCTGAATTAATACCCGGTGGATTCTCCGATTCTGCCAAGTTAAATAGGGTTCCCTCTGGGTAATTTTACAGAGCCGGATAAAAAATAACGACAAAACAATATTAATAAAGATTATATAAGATGCGACTGGGCGCTTTATGGTAGTATTTTATTATACCTAAATAGATATAATAATTAGGTTTAAGCCTTTTCCCTAAAAATTTCAAGGTCCAATGTTCAAAATTTCCGGTACAGCTAGATCTAAGCCAGAAGAGGTAAAATTAGGGAATCAAGCTATTTGGCTGAAAGTTGGTTGAAAAAGATAGAACAAATTAAATAAATCTAAAAAATGTGGCCCATTTGTGGCCCATAAACAAAAAAGACCTACAACTAAAATGTTGCAAGTCCACATAACTACTTAATTATATTATCTTTATTTGGTAGCGGGGGGCGGATTCGAACCACCGACCTTCGGGTTATGAGCCCGACGAGCTACCTGACTGCTCCACCCCGCGACAAAGTAAGCTCCGTTATATAGCACCACTAATTAGGCGAGTCAATGATATTTATAAATTATTTTTATTTTTTATTATTCAGGGACCTGCACAATAAATGTTGTACCTTTACCCGGTTCACTTTCAGCCCAGATATCTCCGTTATGAGCCTGAATAATTTTATATGAAATTGCCAGCCCAAGGCCTGTTCCCTTTTCCCTTGTTGTATAAAAGGGTTCAAATATGTGTTTTATTTCTTCAGCAGCAATCCCCCTCCCCTCATCAATAATACTTATTTCCACCCCGCCGGATATTTTTGCCACTTTCACTGTAATGCTTCCGCCCCGGGGCATAGCCTCTATTCCGTTTGAAATAATGTTTATAAAAACCTGTTTCAGTTTATCAGGGTCACAATTAATTTCACAGGGCTTCTCCAGCAGACATTTTTTAAAAAAGTATTTTTTATCATTATGCACGCCATCCATAATATTGAGCACATCCCCTACAACCGAATTTATCTCAGATGACCTTAATACAAGTTTATACTCCTTTGTAAAATCACCCAGATTTGCAGCCAGTCTTTCAAGCCTTGTCACCTCATCAAGAACCATATCGATCTTCCTGATATCCTTTTCTTCATCTAGCTTTGACCTTATCTGGCTGGTAAAACCTCCTATTATCATAAGCGGATTTTTAATTTCATGTGCAACATGAGCCACCGCCTGGCCCACGGCAGCAAGCCTTTCCGACTGAAGAATCCTGCTTTCCATCTGCCGCTGTTTTGTCACATCCCTTATTATAGCTGTAAATGTAGCGGCTCCTCCCATATTGAGCATGGAAAGGCTGAGTTCCACAGGAAATGTTTCGCCATTTTTTCTTATGGCATTAAGAGAGATGGTTTTGCCTATAATCTCCGATTTTTTTTCTTTAAAAAATCTGTCAAGATAGGCCTGATGAGATGCATATCCGGGGGGAATCAGGATATCCAGATTCCTTCCGATCACCTCATCCCCGGAGTATCCGAAAATCCTTTGGGCTGAATTATTAAAGAGTATAATCCTGTGGCTCTCATCAATACTGATAATTGCATCGGTCGCGGTATCGAGTATGGCCTTGAATCTTTTTTCAGACCTTTGAAGTTTGAGTATAAGGTGCCGGTATTCGGTAACTTCCCTGGTGATTTCCAGAAAATATCTTTTCCCGGCATCTTCGGCCCTAAGGGCATACATTATAAGTTTATATTCACGGGCATCATTATTTTCATCAGCATGCAGGATAGACATCTCAACAGAATCATTTGTATCAGAAGCCCTTTCAGCAGGACATGGGCCTTTTCCGGTTCTGCATGGAAGCCAGGTACGCTCTTTTATTTCATAACATTTTTTTCCTACAACATCCTTCTTTGAAAGCCCGGTTTTGTCCAGAAATGCACGGTTAACATTATCAATAGTAAAATCCTGATCAATGACCATGATCTCTTCGCTGACTCCGTCATAAAGAGAACTTAAAAATGTATTGATATTCTTCAGATTCTGAACTTCACGAATACTTTCATCAAGACCGGTATCACCAGGTTCATACCCGTCTGTGTCCTGCGGATCACGCATAACCTCTGACCTCCCTGACTGTTATTAGTTGCTTACAGCACATCTTAACAAGGCCCGTTTATGAAAATACAACCAGGGACAGGTAAAAGAAAAGGAGCATTATTTAATAGAAATGTTATGGCCTCGGGTGATACTTTTCATGCATCTGCTTAAGTCTTTCTCTGCTGACATGAGTGTAAATCTGAGTTGTAGATATATCCGAGTGTCCCAGCATTATCTGTACTGATCTTAAATCTGCGCCGCCTTCAAGGAGATGAGTCGCAAAGGAATGTCTCAGGCTGTGAGGTGTAATCTTCGTTTTAATTCCGGCTATTATGCCATACTTTTTTATTATTTTCCAGAATCCCTGACGGGAAATTGATGATCCTCTTGAGTTTAAAAACAGAAAAGTTGAATTCTTTTCTTTAATAAGATTGGGGCGCCCGTATGACAGATAAAGCTTTATTGCTTCTCTTGCCTTATCCCCCATGGGGACGAGTCTTTCCTTTGACCCTTTTCCTACTGTCCTTATAAATCCAGGGTCCAGATTGACATTTACCAGATGCAGCCCCACAAGCTCCGAAACCCTTAATCCTGTGGCATATAAAAGCTCAAGCATTGCACAGTCTCGCATACCAAGGTTGGTTGTATTGTCAGGCACATCTAATAGACTGTCTACTTCATCGCGGCTCAGGGTGCCCGGCAGTCTCCCCGGAAGCTTGATAGGATCAAGCAGCCTTGCAGGATTATCTGTAAGCCTGCCTTCGGTAATTAAAAACCTGTAAAACATTTTAACTGACGATAGGTTTCTTGCAATTGTGCGCGCGGAATAGCCTTTGTTTTTTTTCATAAAAACAAGGTATTCCGCGATATCATCCCTGGCAGCAGATACGGGATTTTTCTTTTTTTTATTCAGATGATTTAAATATTTTATAAGGTCACTGCTGTAGGATGAAACAGTATTTTCCGAAAGACCCCGCTCAATCCTGAGATGGCTTAAAAACTGATCCAGCAGTTCATTTGCCCCGGTTTCATTTTTGTCCATTATTAACAGCCCTGCTAAAAATCATAATACCTGTTATTTTTTGTAAGTATCCTGGCTCCATCTTTTTCAATAACAGCCATTTCTTCAAGCCGTACACCGCCTTTACCCGGAAGATATATGCCCGGCTCTATAGTAACAACCATGCCCTCCTCCAGTGTCACCGGATTTTTCGGACGGAGATACGGACCTTCATGTGTGGCAAGCCCGACACCGTGACCAAGGGAATGCCCGAAATACTTACCATAACCAGCTTTTTTTATTATGTTTCTTGCAATGGAATCAGGTTTGGTGCTCGCCTCCCCGGGCTTTACATATTCTATGGCTGCAAGCTGGGCTTCTCTTACTATTTTATAAATTTCTTTTATTTTAGGGTCAGGTTTACCCACAAAAACGGTTCGAGTCATATCACACCGGTATCCGTCCACTTCAAGCCCCACATCAAAGGTGATACAGTCTCTTTTATTTATTTTCCTGTCTGCAGGCACAGCATGGGGCAGAGCTCCGTTAGGGCCTGATGCAACAATGGAATCAAATGCCAGCCCGTCTGCGCCGGCTTCATAACCGTATGCTTCAATTTTACGGGCAAGCTCTTTTTCTGTCTGACCCGGTTCAAGTTCGGAAAGAACCCTGTTAAGCACATCAGACATCAAATCAGATGCCTTTTCCATAAGAGCAATTTCTGAGGCATCCTTTATTTCCCTCATTTTTTCAATCATGCTGTCCACAGGTTTCATCCGGACCGGCGAAGACAGTTTTTTAAGCTTTAAGGATAAATCATGGTGAAGGCTCCATGTAACATGGCCGCCCTCAAATCCGAGGCATTTACCCTTTGCCTTTTCCACCTGCTTTACAAGCTCATCCTGGAAAGATCCTTTTTGGGTAACAACTCTATAATCGGGAGCTTCATTTTCCGCTTCAACAGTGTATCTTGAATCGGTTATTAAAAGAGCTTTTCGATTAGTAATAAAAAGTGAACCGGATGATTCATTAATCTGTGTATCAACCGCCCTGAACCCGGAAAGATAGCGCCTGTTTTCGGGCTGAACAATCCACAGCATATCAGGGCCTTTTTCAGTAAGCATGCATCTGAGCTTTTTAAGTCTATTTTTTATTGGAGAAGCCTTCATTTTTCCCTCCGGGCAAATTTTAGTTTGAACGAAATAATATATTATCCAGCCTGTTTTATACAAGGTTTGTTGACATATATCATATCCCTTGCTAAACATAGCGTCTTGATTTAATTAATTAACCTGATCATTTCTCCGGTCTTTAGCATATTAACTTCATTATTTCACTCATTAGTTTTCAGCAGACTAACCGGTAAATAAAATCAGGCATCCGGCAACCTGTTTGATAGAAAGATTTTTTAGATGTCCGAGGGTAAAATCATAGAATACATAGAGCAGGGAAAGATGATCTGCGCGCTTTGCCTCCAGGATAAAGGGACAAGACTGCATTTACTTACTCTCTCAAACAGGCTGGTCAACCTGCCGTCAAAGAGGGCTGCCTTTATTTCTTCTCATATCTCAACAGAAAGCCCCAGAGAAGATCTATTGATAAAGCTCAGGGACATTGATTCACGCAGAACAGCTTTAAAAGAGGAGATACAGGTCAGAGAACTCTGGGAACTTATAAAGGATGAAAGCGAAAGCTTTAATTACAAATACCTGGCACAGCTTTGCTTTGGTGAAGATGTAACTGACGACCATATCTCGGCCTTAATCAGGGCGCTTTTTGATGAAAGACTGTACTTTAAAATGAAGGACGGCCAATTTATACCCAATCCCGAAGAAAAAGTAGAGCTTATCCAGCGGCAGCAGGAGGAAGAGACGGCAAAGGAAGCAAAACTTGCTGACGGAAGCGCATGGCTGCAGAAGGCCCTTAAAGAGGGGATGAATAAGGCAGGAGAACCGGATCAGGAAATCATTGACACACTTGTTGCCCTTGCAATACAGGGTAAAGATGCCGACAGCTTCAAATTCGGAAAAGACCTGCTCGAAAGGGCCGGCATAACAAATACCGGGGAAGCAAGGCAAATACTGGTAAAGCTTGGAGTATGGGAAAAGGATGAACCGGTTGATCTTATCCGCTACAACATCAGGCAGGGTTTCAGCGAAGAGCAGCTTAAGCAGGCAGGCGAGCTCAATTTAAAAGAAATTAAAACCATTGGTTATGAAGATTTGTGCCACCTGAATATTTTTACAATTGACGGAGCTGACACCCTTGATTTTGATGACGCCATCAGCGTTGACTATATGGGTGAATATGTACAGGTAGGCATACATATCACCGATGTATCCGCTGTTGTGGACCAGGGAAGCATCCTTGAAAATGAAGCCCTTTTAAGGGGATCATCTCTTTACCTGCCCAGAAGGCAGGTTCCCATGTTTCCTCCGGAGCTTTCCCATGACAGGCTGAGCCTTAAAAAGGGCTGCAAACGTCAGGCACTTTCCTTGCTGATAAACTTTGATACGAACGGTGAGATGTCTGAATTCAGGTTTGTCCCGAGCATAATCGAAGTAAAGGACCAGATGACCTATGACCAGGTAAATGCTATTTACGAAGAAAAAAGCGACACAATATTTCATTACCTGAACAGGCTTGCCCAAAAGCGACAAAGGATACGTGTTGAACAGGGTGCACTGATACTTTCTCTTCCTGAGCTTAATATTTCCGTTGATGAAAATTCGGACATCAGCATAGGCCTTTCAAGCCAGGAAACTGTATCCCGCATGATTGTCGCTGAAATGATGATACTCTACAACTGGCTTGCAGCAAGGTTCTGCCGCGATAACCGTATACCCACAATCTACCGGGGCCAGAAGGAGCCCAGCGAAAGAATTCCGCTGGATGATGACGAATACGCATTTTATGTATTCAGACAGAGAAGAAAACTGTTCCCGCTTATAATTGATGTAGAACCCCACCCCCATGCAGGGCTTGGTCTTGACAGCTATATAAATGTGACATCGCCCATAAGAAGATTTTTTGACCTGGTAAGCCAGCGCCAGATGCTGAATTACATCTTTAAAGGTCTGCCTCTTTACAACAAAGATGAACTGGAGCAGATGAGGATGCAGGTCACAGCATCCATTAAAGACCTTAACATGGTAAGAAGAAACCGGTACAGCTACTGGTTCAACAGGTACCTTGAAAAAAAGACAGGCGAAACCTTTCCGGCCATTGTGCTTGATGTGCTTAAAAGCAGGTTCAGAATTATTCTTTCTGACTTTTATATTTCTGCAGAAATAAAGAGAGAAAAGGATATCAGGCTTATACCGGGTGATAATATAAGGGTTAAACTTGTAAAAGCAGATGCATGGGAAGAAATCCTCAAGTTTGAGTATATAAAAGACTGATCCGCTTAACTGGAGGACTCATCTTTGACCGGACGCTCCTTTTTAAGGATTAGATTACCTGATCTGTCATAAACCAGAATCCTTATAAAAGAAGGCAGCTCAGAATCAGGGCTTACAGGAAATAACTGACGGTAATTTCTAAAGTTCTGTATCAGAAAACGCTGTCCATGCTCATAATTTACAGGAAATCCGTCTGACAGCTCACTCTGGGGATAAGCCCACTCTCTCGGGCATTCCCTGTTTTTATCCAGGCCTAAAATAAATACATATCCCTCTGCCGGGTTTTGCTCCGAAAGATTGTTTGCCAGTTTGAAATTCAGTACAAGCTCAGAAGTGTCTATCTGGAACCTTTCTTCTTTCACTTCTACAGACATTGCGGTTATTTCTTCGGGATCGGTCTTTGATTCAGCCGTTTTTTCTGCCGCTTTAGCAGCAGGTTTTGTACCTTCCTGAACTTTTTCGTCAGGCTTTTGCTCATCCGTACTTTCAGCTGTTTTGCCTGTAGTTTTAAGATAATCCTTAAGGCTGCTTATATAAAGTTCGTTCTGTTCCAGTGTCCTGTTTTTATTGCGGAGTTCAGCTTCCAGCTTCTCCAGATGCGATGACTGTGCTCTGTATGAAAAGAAAAGCTGAAAGAAAAAGTAAAAGGCAACAAGAGAAATCAGTATATAAACTGCAAAAGACACAGATGAATATAGCAAAAACTTACGGGAAATCTTAAAAGATCGAATTCTGCCGACACTCCCGATCAGCATCACTGTCAATTCTTTGGAACTCGGGTACCCGCCTTTAACGGCAGGCTCTGTCTTTACCGGATTGCCTTCCAGTCCTCGTCCATTATCTTCCAATATTCACCCTTCCTCACTAAAAGAATATCCTTTCGGCCTTTATCCCTGTAACTGTCCGCTTTGTAAACCTGTGTAAAGCTCACTTTAAGTTTATCATCGGATGAAAGCGGGCTGACCTTAATATTGCTTATTTCAACAGAAATATTATCATATTTTTCATTCAGCCTGCTTCTGTGTTTTTTCCAGGCATCTATACCCATGCCGCGAGACTTGAAATCCTGATCATAACATGAAATGTAAGCGGAAATATCTTTATTTTCCCATGCATCTTTCCATAAAAGAATAAAATCTTCAATCTCCTGCTCATCAACTTCGGAAACCATCTGTACCTGAGCCTTTGCCCTGTCAATCCCCTTGAAGGTTTCGGAAAGAATCCTCCAGTCAGGGCTGTTTTGAGTCAGATACAGTTTTTTCACGCCAAAACTGTCAAAGCTTGGGGTCCTGTATGACTGTTCAAAAGATGCTATTATTATATCTTTATTAAAAAACAGGTTCAGGTTGTTAATTTCTACATCAATATATTTATAGTTTTTGGCAAGCTGAGCCTTATAGGTCTTCCATTTGGACCAGTCTTTCCAGCCTGATTTAAACTGACTGCTGTAAAAAGACATGTATTTATCAATGTCTTTTTCTTCCCATGATTTTTTCCATGACTCAATGATTTCCAGAATATTTTTTCGCTGATCCTCATTAACACCTTCAGGAACCATTTTTATTTCGGAACTTATAATAACCGGAGTCTCAAAGAGAGTTACAATCTTCGCAAGATCTTCCACATCACTGTTGACAAGAGCAACACACCCGTTAGTGTCATGAGGTTTTAACACCTTGTTGGTACCGTGAAACCAGATCCCGTAACCGCCCTTACCGTTTTTTTTATCAACAATATTGGGATAATCAAGAGGCAGTGCCCTGGTGCCGTAAATAGGGGCAAGGCTTTCATCCTCAAAATATTTCACAAAAAAGTAAATTCCCTCGGGTGTTTTTCTGTCATTCCGTATCTGTTTAGGTCCGAAATTCTCACCGGTTGAACAGTCATAAACTTTATAGGGGCTGTAAAGCTCTCCCCTTTTATAGATCATAACCTTCTGTCTTGATTTATCGACAAGCACCGCATATTCAGGACCGCTGTTCCAGTATAACAGGCATTCCGGTACAAGTTTTTTAGCGGCAATAGACTGCTTTACTTTATTGGCATATGATGAGCCGGCAGTTAAAAATAAAATGATTAAAAAGACGAGTGTAAATCCTGTTTTTTTTTGTGTTCCAAAGGTAAATAACATGGGCATTCTTTTTGATATATATTTAGTTAAATCACGGTTTATAAATTTAGGCTAACTAACCAGATAGAAGAGGAAAAATCAACAAAAAATAGCCCCGACCTATAATGTAAAGCAGGTCCGCACGCTTCTCACAATCATACACTGTCCTTATTTTTTTGACAGGACCTGGCATTTGGCCTATAAACCAGAAACACTTAAACCATAACCTGAAAGGAGACCATAAAATGGACAGCAACCTGATCTGGATAGATCTTGAGATGACCGGGCTAGATCCTGAAAAAATGGTGATACTTGAAATAGCATCAATAGCAACGGATGCAGATCTGAATATCATAGCCGAAGGCCCGCATACAGTTATCAATTACCCGGAAGAGGTGCTTGACAATATGGAAGAATGGAGCCGAACACATCACCAGGCTTCCGGCCTCCTTGACAGGGTAAGGGCATCAAAAATCAGCTGCGAACAGGCAGAGCAGGAGACCCTTGAATTTGTAAAAAAACACTGTGCACAGGGAGAATCTCCTCTCTGCGGAAATACCATATGGCAGGACAGGCGTTTTTTAGTGAGATACATGCCGGTTTTAGAAGGCTACTTTCACTACAGGCTTATAGATGTGAGCAGCATCAAGGAGCTTGTCAAAAGATGGTATCCCGATCTTCCTCCCTATGAAAAGAAAAAGGATCACCTTGCACTGAGCGATATCATAGAATCAATTGAAGAACTGCGTTATTACAGGGAAAAGATTTTTGTTCCATCGCTGTAACGCATAAATCAGGACTGCCTGTCGGCCTTTTGTTTTATGAAATATTCAGCAGCCTGATCAAACTTTTTCGCGACCATATTTTCAAATTCCTTGCCCAGAAACTGGCGGTTGTTAAACAGGTACCATTTTGTACTGTTCCAGTATTCCCTCAGTTCTCCGGGATCATTTATTTTCTGAATCAGACCGTTTATTTCCTGGAGTTTTTCTCTCCTTAAACTGTCGTTACGCAGTTCATAAAGGTCATTCAGGCGATGCATATGATCTTCTTTAAAGCCTATTTCAAGAGACCTGTTTATAAGATCAGTATAAATGGCATGCACTTCCCTGAAATCATTAACATGCATCATACGTTTTTTAATCTGGTCCAGCATTTTATCTATTATTTCATTAAACCGTTTTTCATATGCATCCTCAAGAAGAGCCTCATAATCATCGGTATAGTAGTTATTTTTTCTCAGGTACTGCAGGCTGTAATGAAAGTAGCTCTTAAGCTGATCCACATCATCAATATTCTCCATACGGGAAACCCTTCTGGGAATATTAATCTCATCTTTAAATAGAATGGACATCACCCTTTTATCATCATCTTTTTCTATTACAATCCCGGTCTTGACCTTAAAAAAATGATCCAGCTTTTTCCTGTCATACCACACTTCCTCAAGGGATATTTTACTCAGGGCATCGTTTACAGCTTCATATCTCTTCCCTATTTCCTTAATTATACCGAGATAACTCAGGCATACTGGCCCGCGGTCTTTTCCCCTGAACTTTTTAGCCCCAAGAAGGGATATCAGAAGCAGTTTCATTAGGTTGTCATAACTCAGGTAAACACTCACATTCTCAAATCCGTAGAGCCTTATATTATCATCACTCAGGTATCTTAGAATAAAATGTCTGACAGCCTCGGGCAGCTTCCGTATATAGTTATAGGTTCTGAGCGCTTCAAAAAGATCTTTTTCAAATGTGGCATATCCGACACTGGAATATTTTTTATCCTGATAAATATACTTGAGCGGAACATGAGTAATCATCCTGGAAAGATCCTGAAAATCCACATACCTGAGCCCTCGCAGTTTTAAAAATCTTTCAAGTGCAAAAATAAGTTTGCCAGCCTCGCAGAATCTTTCCGAGTCGACAAACCGGGTTCCCCAGGTGGCAAGATAATTAACCGGCGTTTCTTTTTCAGGAAGTCCTTTATTATGATATTCCTCCGCTGCAAAAAAAGCCGGCCCTTTTCCCTGTACATTTTTTCAAGATAATCTTCCAGGGTGGCCTCGCCCTTAATAATACGAAGACACAGATCTCTCAGGGAAAACAGCCTGATTGCAAGATCCTCCAGTATCTGGTCCTCGCCAAGAGCGGAAATCATTATTACGGAACAGAGGAAAAATGCATTAAAAAGGTCGGCATCTTTTGTATCGAGAACTTCTTTAAGGGCAAGAAGCATATACTCCCCCCTTACAATATGATGCAGCCTGTCATGATGGGTTATAAGGAACAGCAGCATTTTTTCGGCATCTTTATCCATGCCGTATTTTTCAGGGATATTTTCCCTTTCCAGAAACAGAGTTCCGGCCTGTGCCTGATCTGCCAGGTTTATCTCATCTTTATATTTTTCCCTCAGGGCAGGGCTCATCCCTATATCCTGCAGGATAAAAGTTTTAATAACCGCATCAAACAGAGGACCGTTTTTCCTTAGCTCCTTCAAAATATCTGCAAGTAGTTCAATCTGAGCCTCATTAAGTCCAACAATACCTGCCGCATTGGGGCCGAACTCCCTTCGTGCAAGTTTATGGAGCGCATCAACATCCTGAAAATCCTTGAGGTTTCCGTTTATAAGAGACTGGAATTTTTTAGTGCAGATAAGCAGGTGCCCGATAACAGCGGATTTTCTGTACAGGTTTCCCTCACGACCAAGCTCCCGCAGATCACTTAATTCGGGGAAAACAAGATTAAGTATAGAAGGTGAATAATTGAAAAGTCTTTCAAGGTCGCTGAACAGGCTGTCCGGCTTGAATAATACCCTTTTAAAGTTGGAACGGATAAACTGCCTTAAGCCCTTTATTTTTTCAATCCAGCCGGCCTGCCTTTTAGGAATGTTAATTTTCCCGGAATCTCTTTTGAGGAGCCTTTTATGGCTCTGGTAAAAATCCTCAAGTTCAGAAACCAGGTTTTCCATTTCTTCGAGCTTTTCAAGGGGAATATCAGAAACGCTGTAATCCCTGTATTTCTTATTCAGGATATCCAGCCCTGCAATGGTGCTGTCTATGTCAATGTATGTGATATCAAGACTCTGATCATTCTGACTGAGAAAAAACTTAAAACCTGTATTTATAATGAAAACCAGTTTGTTCTCATACAGCTGCTCCGTAAACTGATTAAGGAGAACAGGGGAAAGGTACTCCGTATTAATTACACAGGCCTCTTCCTCAACTTTTTTTATACGGCCTGCCAGATCTGCATATACCAGATCGCCCAGGATGGGGTTGAAGTTGATTATATTGCCCCTTGTTACATTTACTGAAAACCATAAAAGGATAAACCCGGGCTGACTGCCGAGTCTTTCAAAAAGATGCCCTGTACCGTGAAATTCCATATTAAGAAATTTTCTGAATATAATCGGCTTAAGCAGGGGATCATCACTTAAAAATTTTTCATCAAAATGTTCTACATTTTTAACAAGAGCAATTACATTTTCTATCCTGGCAAGTTTGTCATCATCGTAGTCAGCAAGAGACTCTTTCTCCATCTCCCCCTTCTGGGCGAGCTCCTGCCAGTTATCAATAAATCTGAAGTGCTTCATCATCATGAGAAGCTTTTTGATAAGCTTGTAATGAATACCTCCCATGGAGGAAATCTTTTCATCAAGGAGCCGTTCCCAGTCAGTCTCCCGGGTTGTTATTATCCTGAGAGAGGCTTCAAAAAGCTCAAAAAGCTCTGTCACCTGCACCGGGTCCATATCGGTTCTTCTGGATGCAACTATCTCTGCCATACACATAAGGCGGCAGTACCTTAAAAGGTTTATTGCATCTGCCTGATCCAGGCTTCTTGCCAGGTCGGTTACCGGCTTAAGGGTTTTCTCGCTCATCTTGCCGGCAAGAATTCTACCTCCGGTTGTATGACCGATTATTATAAGGCATATTTCCTTCAGTTCTTCATAACTGAACCCGAAAAAATTCATGATCTCAAGGTTTTTCAATACCTTTGTTCTTTGGCCTTCTATCTGATCAGGATTAAGCTGGATTTTGATTTTTTCAAGTTTTTTTAATTTCCCTATAAGTTTGATCAGAGGAGGGATACCTGAATACCTCATCTTTTTGCTTTCAAAGGGCTCCCTGAGTCTTTCAAGATAACTTTCCGGCAGGCCCTCATATGTTTTACCTTTAATTTTCTTGAGCACATTAAGCGTTCTGATAAGGTAATCAAAAGAATCACGGTATTCGGCAATAAGAGGCAGCGGACAGCCTGCCAGTTCGGACAGTGATGCTTCTATTTTCAGGTTTTCTATTTTTTTATGAATTTCTCTTTTCTGTGCAAGACATACAAGAAAATAATCCGGGGAATATCCCTTGATTTCAAATCTTTTATCCCACTCGGCCTTTACCGAATCAGGAAGAACAGTCTTGAAAAATATTTCCTCAAAATATGTGGACATAAGCTTCTGCCAGGTTTTTTCCTGCCCAGCAGAATACTTGTTTGCAAGTGGAATATTCAGATAGGGAAGAGCATTGATCTCTTCGATTGTAAGATCATTTATCTTCTTGCCCTTTAAAAGCCTGTCCCTTAGTTCATGGTCGATGTAGATCTGTTCAAGGTACTTCTGAAAATCAAAAATATTAACATCAATGGAAATATCGCTGCTGTATTTTTTTTCTGTCTTGTAAACATGGGTAAATACGAGGAAACTTTTCTGTTCTTCTACAGACTTGAATGTAAGCTGCGTATTCTGGTTTGTCTTCTGTTTGTGCCTGTGAGACACTACAAAAAGCTCACCGTCAGGTTTGAGTATCTTATATATTTTATCAAGCGTATAGATTATGTAGTTATCCTGCTGAGCCTTGGTCGGCGATGCCACTGACTGGCTGGCGGATATTTCAAGCTTTACGGTTCTGTAAAGGTCACGGGTAATCACTACAATATCAAGTGTTTTTCTGATATCACGCAGCTTTTCAAGTGAATCTATAACAATAAATTCATGATCCTTGAACCTGAGAGCAAGGTCATCAACAATAGGATCTCCGATATGTGTAAGAATTCCTATGCTGTGACTTTCCTGCAGAAATTTTTTACGGTGCCCTCTTATGATCTTGCTTATCTCATCTGCCTTGCTTTTTATATTGGTAAGAGAGGTTGCCAGTGTATGACTTGGTATCAGGTAGTATGGTTTTCCCAGGCTGGAAAATCTTATAAGAAGGCCGATCCTTTTATATACAGTGTTAATATCCCTGTAGTGTAATTTCAGATCATCAACCTGGCTGAAATCTATTGTATTAATAATATTCTGATCAGCTTTGCTTAAACGGCTGTATATCTCAACGAATCCAAAGCCGTAGGCATTTCCGCCAAACCGGCTTGATAAAAGAGGCGGGTGCCTGTGAGCTGCAACTGTTCCGGGGGGAATATCCGCGGGGTCAATCCCCAGGAGGCTGTATTCGTTTGGTCTGATAATACCGAAAGGGTCACCCTGCCAGAACCCCGGCAAACCGGTTATATTTGAGTCCATTGAAAAACCTTCCTGCGTTATATTAGGCATTTCAACTCATTCATATGTGAAATTATCATATCCGGGGCCATATCCGATCCGTCGCCTAAATCCGGGTGGTATTCATGATTGTTTTCAGGTGTATACCATGCAGTCCTGACTCCGGCACTTTTTCCTGCTTCTATATCACAGGGTGAGTCTCCAATCATAACAGCATCCTCTCTGCTTCCTCCCATTTTTTCTATGGCGAGAAAAACAGGATCAGGATGAGGTTTAAGATTTTCCACATCTTCCCTGCATATTATACATTCAAAATATTCCATTTCATTGAGGCGCGATAATACAGGTAATAAACTTTCTCTTTCGCTGGATGTAACAATGGCAGTTTTCACATTCCTGGTCTTTGCGTGTTCAAGCAGATCAATCACACCGTCGTTAAAGCGGACGGTGTCAGCATGCTCCAGAAAATATCCGTACACATAATCCTTGAACAGCATTAAATCATAAACACCCATTTCAACAAAAAAATCCCAGGATTGAAATCCGGTTTTTATTTCTCTGTCAGAGGCCGTCACACCAAAGTGTGAAAGGCCTCTTTTCATTCCCTGATACCATACAGGGAGTGTATCGGCCAGGCATCCGTCCCAGTCCAGCAGCATATATTTAAACATAATATTATCTATTTTTACTCTCTTTTTTATTACAACTTGCCTTGAGTCTTAATTTATAATGGCATATGATAATAATTTCAACCAATTAAACTAATTTAAATATTATCTTTATTTGTGTTTAATATATTTCGTGTACAGTAAAATTGTTACTATATCCATGGATATTCCGGAATGAAAAAAACAGCCTTCATATTTTCATTATTTATTTTTTTACTGCAGATGTCTCCGGCATACCCGCTTGAACTGAATGTCAAGGGCAGCAGGATGTCAATAAAAGCGGAGAATGAACCGCTCAGCAGCATACTGCATGCCTTTGCCGAACAGGGAATAAAAATAAGCGCTGATCCGAACCTTACCCCCGATATATCCGCTTCCTTTAAAGATAAAAAAATTGAAAACGCTCTTAAGATTATCTTCAGAAACCTCAACTATATACTTATCTGGAAAAACATCAGCACGCCGCTGGGTGACTTTGCCAAACTTGAGGAAATCCGGCTGTATACACCCGGCAGAAAACATTATATTAAAACCATTGCTCCGGAAACCGGCAGGCTGGCAAAAAACCCGGATGACGGTTCTATCTATATAAAAAACCAAATTCTGATCAGGCTCACAAAAGCTGTGAATCTGAAGGATTTCAGAAAGTTTCTGCTTGATAACGGCCTGGGGGTTCTGGGGTACAGCAGGATGACCGGGATAATAAAAATACTTCTGCCAGAAGGTTCCGACTACTTTGCCATATTAGATCTTATAAAAAATTATCCGGGCCTGGAAAAGGCTGAACCCAATTATGCCTACCCTGTTAACAGGCCCTATTATGCCCCTGGCTCACCGGTAAAAACCGCTGATGCTAAAACGGGTGTTCTTTCAAGCAATCCGGTTCCTGTGGCAGTAATCGACAGCGGACTTTCGGCTGATTACCTGTCCGAGCCCTACGTTTATGCATCATACAACAGTATTGATCCGGAAAGTGCAATTTCAGACTCTCTTGGACACGGTACACAGATGGTCATGGTTGCTGGAGGAGCAGTGACACCCATGGGAGTAAGTACAGGGACAGTTACCCCTGTTATCGCGATAAAGGGATTTGGAGATGACGGATATATATCCAACTATGATCTTATGGACGGGATTGAATTTGCCCTGGATAATGGCGCAAGGGTAATGAGCCTTAGCTGGGGTTCTGAAACGGAAAGCGCATTTTTAGAGCAGGCATTTGATTATGCAGCATCAAAGGGCATGATTATACTTGCTGCTGCCGGCAATGAACCAACCGGAAGCAGTATGTACCCGGCATCATATGATTCTGTGATAGGAGTCGGAGCACTTGATCCGGAAGGTAAAACATGGGATAAATCCAACTATGGCGATTCTGTAAATGTTTATGCCCCGGGATTTGCATCACTCCCGGTCGGTTACAAAGGGGATGCAGGTACATATGCCGGCACCTCAATATCAACAGCTTATGCAGCTAATCTTGTGGCCGGATATCTTTCAAAAAACCCTGATGCATCCATAAAGGAAATTTTAACTTCACTGGCAGAAAGTTCTGGCAGCAGCGAATAATAAAACCGGGAGAAATATAAATGGAACAAAAAGCTGAGTTTAAAAAGGTAGATAAGTCGGATAAAAAAATGTACGGCCCGAGAGGCCTTCTGGTATGCGGTTACCCGGAAGAAGAAAGAGAAACATTCCAGGAGTTTATCAGTAAAACAGAAATGGGAGAGATCCCGGTTATATTCGGGATTAACGAAGATGTGGAAACAAAGCTGGGAGAATTATTCACCCATGAACACAGGGCCGGAATTAAAGGGCCCTCGGAACTTCCAAGATCGGTGATAATGTCGGGCTTAAGTCAGAATGAACTGCACGGCCTGATGGGTGCATATAGGGAACATGGTTTTGAAAAGCAGTTATGGGCCACCCTGACACCCACAAGTGAAACCTGGACCTTAAAGGCATTATTGATAGAGCTATTGGCAGAAGCAAGGGCCATGCAGAAAAAACAGTAGAGACACCCACTTTGGGTGTCTCTATAACTCTTTATATTTATCGCCTGTAAGAAGCTTTAAAATTATACTGGTATCAAGTAAGGGTAATGTTTCTATATTATCACCAATTTCAATGTTGTATTTTTTTAAATAACACAGGTATAACAACCTGCCCTTTCGGAAACACTTTCATTTCTATTTTTCGGTCCGTTTTTGATACGGCCGACATCTTTTCCCCTCCATCATCAAGGCTTAATTATAATAAATGGAATTTTAAAAACAAACCCATACTTTATTGCATATAGACCACTCTTTATACAATTGACACACCTTAATTAGCTAACTATACTAGCTAATAGTTAAATATTTAAAGGAGGTAAGCCATGGATATTTTGCAGGTAAATATTCACGAAGCAAAAACGCAGCTTTCAAAATTAATACAGGCTGCCATCAATGGCAAAGAGGTTGTTATAGCAAAAGGAAATAAACCTGTTGTAAGGCTTGAAGTTCTGGCTGAGGCAAAGGGTGAAAGAAAAATAGGCAATGTAAAAGATCTGGTAGTATATATGTCTGATAACTTTGATGAACCTCTTGATGATTTCAAGGAATACATGGAATGAAAATACTGCTGGACACCCATGTTCTACTCTGGATACTTATGGATGATGACAGACTCAGCAATACCTGCCGAGACACTTTTCTTGATACTAAAAACAACCTGTATTTCAGCATTATCAGCCTATGGGAAATCTGCATAAAAATAAGTCTTGATAAGCTAACCCTTAAAGAAGGATGGCTTGAGTCAATCCGGGATGAAATGAAAATTAATTCAATCCAATGGCTTCCTGTTGAAATCGATCATTGTATAAAAGCAGGTGAACTTCCATTTCATCACAGAGATCCATTTGATAGAATGCTAATCGCGCAGGCAATGTCTGAAGACCTTTCAATCCTCACCCGTGACAGTCAATTTTCAGGTTATGAAATAAACTGTATATGGTAACTTTCTTTCCCGGTTTTACTCAAAAGTCATAGACTTCCCGTAAAGCGGAAGGCTTACCCAGATTAATCACTCAAACTCCTCGGATTCCTCCACAGGATAAAAAAGGCAGTTATCATCCTGCATGGCCTTTTCCGGGTCAGCCCCCAGAAGATGACTTTCGGCTTCGTCTCTGAACCTGAGCGCCTTTTCCTGCATGGCATTAATTTTTTCGTTTATCTTCTCTTCTTCAAGCATCTGTTTTATGGTTTTAAAAAGCTCTTCATTTCCAAAAAGAAAATTACCTTCATTTAAAATTTTACATGCAACCTGATGTTTGAAAGTATCAAATTTTAACTGTTCTTTAACTTTTGAAACACTTTTTACAATATAGTCTATTTCTTCTCTTTTATAGGGGCTTAAAAGCAGGCTGTATTTTTCTTTGTATATCTCTTCATCAAGCCGGTTTATAAGGTGTCCGGAAAACTCATCCTTAACAATTACAACAATATCCATATCAGACCCCTGCACAAGCTTTTTGGTGCTTCTTTCAGGTCTGGGCACATCGTGAGCCATGTTAAACACAATATCCCCTGCAATTAAGCAGCAGATATTATCCTTTGCTCCATATTCAAGACGGTTCATAAGGGATGAAACAATACTGTAGGCAAGATCATGTTTGCTCTTGCTTATGCCTTCAATTTTGCTCACCAGTTCATCCGCCTTGTGGCTCAATGATGCAGGATCATCAGAAAAACCTACCACCGAGTATGTAAGAAACTCTCTTAATATGGAAGGAGATAACCGGGCAAACCCTTCTATCCTTCTATCCAGCCTTAAATACCTTGTGCCGATTATCTTTACTGCCAGCTTTGGGGACAGCCTTATCGTCCTTAAAAGAAGCAGCGGATCAATATCAAAATACGGAGTCAGATCTGCCCCTGTAAGCGGACCGTTTTCTTTTATTATTTCTGCAATTTTATTTTCCATATCTTTCATCTTACATGCCTCTTAAAAACAATTTGAGCTGTTCATCCGTGTACTGCTTTATTTTTTCCACTGTAGAATACTCGGATTTTTTAATATCTGCTTCAAGCCTTAAAAAGTCTGTAAACATACTGTCAAAATCCATCCGGTGAACATGAAAAGCCCCTGTTCCGGTGTCAAAAAGCTCCTTAATTCCTGCGGTTATCTGCATGGATAGATTTCTGAATTTCTCTTCAAAATCTTTGTGTTTTAATATATCGGAACCAGTACTGCTGATGATAAATGAAAGCAGATACGCTGAACCCTTTTGAGAAATGCTGCTTTTAAAAAAAGGATATTTTCTAATAAATTCCGATTTATTTTGAAAATGATCAGACTCACTATCTGCAATTGCAGAAAGTATTTTATCACCCCATCCAAGCAGCTTAAAAAGAATATTAATTTTTCTGCTTGAGTATTCAAAACTGTCCATACCGTCAGCAAGTCTCAGCCAGAATTGCCTGTTTTTTTCTGTCAGCCTTTCGAATACGCAGGCTTCAAAGCAGGCTTCCCGAATGCATTTTGTACCGTAGTCTATTCTGTACCTGAGATCCTCACCATTATTCTGAAAAGGGTGCAGCAGGCAGCCGGGCTGCTTAAAATCATCATCTATATACCCGAGGGCCCAGCAGCTGAATCCCGTAATGGGCCTGACGCACCTTTCATCCGGGTCATATCCTGAACTATTTTCAAGCAGCACTCTTTTTATAATATTTTTAAAATCAAGGTGATCATAGCCGGCAGAGCGTATAGGCGGACAGCAGGCAAAACAGCTTTTGCTGCTGTCCGGAAAGCAGAGGGATGAAAGCATTACTTACTGTCCATTTCCATATCTGCAAGAAGCATCTCTCTCTTTAACCTGGCAAGCTTTCTTTTATCATCAACCTGGTCATACTCATCCAGTATTTCACGGCCGAGGATTTCTTCTAGAACATCCTCAAGAGATATAACACCTGAAAGACCGCCGTACTCATCGATTACGGCAAACAGTTTTTCTCTTGTATTGATAAAATCCATCAGCACATTGTTAAGGTGAGCAGCTTCAACAACAAAACGGGCAGGCCTCATTAAGTCTTTAACTGTCAGATTTTTCTTCCCGTCAACAAGTGCCCTGAAAATTTCTTTGGTAAGCACAATACCTACAATATCTTCAGGGCCGTTATTATAAACCGGGACACGGCTGTGCTCCCACTGTATTGTTTCGTTATAGGCATCTTCAAGTTTCAGGTCCTGATTTAATGAAAAAATAACCGTCCTGGGTGTCATTACATCCTTAACATGTCTTTTGCCAAGAGAAAGGACATTTCCTATCACCATCTCCTGGTAGCGTTCTATTGCACCGGTTCTGAGGCTTGCCTGCGCCATTATCTTAATTTCATCAGATGAAACAGTATCTTCCTGCCTGTTTCTGGAGATTATCCCGGTCAGAAGGCTTATCATCCAGACAAAAGGCCTCATTACAGTAACAAGCCAGCCTAAAGGATAGGCAACAAACGGGGCAAGCTGCCGGCAATAGACAACACCTGCCGTTTTTGGAATAACCTCGGAAAATATCAGGATGACAAGTGTAAAAAACACAGAAAAATACCCGAGCCTTTCATGCCCGAATACCGTGGCAGCCATGGCGCCTGCAATAGATGCCCCGGCCGTATTGGAAACTGTATTTAAGGTAAGAATGGCGGTAATGGGTTTATCTACATTTTTTCTCAGCTTTTTTAGTACAATGCCGCTTCTTTTTTTTGAACGGGCCATTGTTTCCAGGTGTCTCAACGGAACGGAGTAAAGCACCGCTTCAAACATTGAGCACCCGGCAGATATTATCACAACAAATCCTACAGCAAGGATCAATGCGGTCATTTTATCCACCTTATAAAAATTATTTTCAGTATGTTAATCACCGGAGTGTAAAAAAAAGGCCTTAAAGGGATATGGTCATGAACTGTCATATTTCCATTTTTAAAATTTCTTTCAGTTCATCCTGCCTGTTAATATTCAGGAAGGTTTTTACTTTAGGATCAAATTTTTTAATTTCTTCCTCACCTACAAATCTCACGTTCATATCATTAAATGCTTTAACTGTCTGATATTCTTTTTTATGAATAAGTTCCTTCATGGCACTCAGACATCTTTTACTGTAAAGGGCATGAAGCGGTTCTATCTTCCAGTCTATTTTGGGAACAACTGCATCATACCCGTCTTTTAATCCTGCAATATATCTTACAAGGCCCTCGTTTACAAAAGGCATATCACAGGCGCAGAAAAATGCCCATTCGTCATCCAGTGCATCAAGTCCTGTATAAATTCCGCCCACGGGCCCAAGCCCTTTTACCAGATCCTGATGTAAAGGAATGTTAAGATATGAATATTCAACAGGGCTGTTCGTGATAATTATCAGCTTTTTAAACACTTTTCCAAGAACGCCTGTAACCCGCTCAATAAGAGGTGTACCGTTAAACTCCGCAAGAGCCTTGTTGCTTCCAAACCGGCTGCTCTTCCCGCCTGCTAAAATTATTCCGGTAATTCCTTCTATCATATCAAAAGATACCCTTGCCTAAAGTCAATTGAGATATTATATTTGATTTACAACAATTCTCAAATAGCATAATGAATTTTTGAAATCCAGAGGTTTTAACATACCCTGCAAAACCATATAACTTTATTACGTAAGGAGAAAACATTGGAAGAAAGAGATATCGTTATCATTGGATCGGGTCCTGCAGGCCTGACAGCAGCAATTTACGCTTCCAGATCAGGTTTTGTGCCGCTGCTTATTGAAGGTGTTCCCTCAGGCGGACAGCTGCTGATTACAACTGATGTTGAAAATTTTCCGGGGTTTCCTGACGGGATTACAGGTCCGGAACTTATTGAAAACATGAGAACACAGGCTGAAAAATTCGGAACCGAGTTTGTTATGAAAGATGTAACCAATGTTGATCTTTCAGTCCACCCCTTTAAAATAACAGCTGAGGATAAAGAATATGCGGCAAAAAGCCTTATCATTGCCACCGGGGCAAAGGCAAAATATCTGGAACACCCTTCTGTCGAAGCTTTTAAAGGAAAAGGTATTTCCGCATGCGCAACATGTGACGGTTTTTTCTTTAGAGACTGCATCGTGTATGTAATAGGCGGAGGAGACACAGCTGCCGAAGAAGCACAGTTTTTAAGCAAGTTTGCAAAAGAAGTTCATATTGTTCACAGAAGGGACAAACTTCGTGCAGAAAAAATCGTGCAGGACCAACTGTTTAAAAACCCCAAAATCAATGTAATCTGGGATTCGGTTGTTGAAGAGATAAAAGGGGAGGAGAATGCGGGTGTAAAAAGCATAGTGCTTAAAAACATTAAAACAGGCGAAGTCACAGAGCATAATGCAGACGGAGTCTTTATGGGTATCGGTCATGCACCGGCAACAGAACTGTTCAAAGGCCAGCTTGACCTTGATGAAGGCGGATATATAATCTGTCATGACGGAGCTAAAACAAGTGTTAAGGGTGTATTTGCAGCAGGAGATGTAAGAGATCCCATGTTCCGTCAGGCAATAGCTGCGGCAGGTACAGGATGCAAGGCAGCCATAGAAGCAGAACGTTTTATAGAGCATATAAAGGTGTAACTTATCACTAATTATTTCAATGCGTTACCAGCATAATCACCTTTAAGTGAATGGTTCTTTATGTTGACAAAATACAGGACGCGTGTTAATCCAAATTTAATAAAAGAAGGAAAGGAGAAAGAGATGGGAGATATACTTGAAGTATCCGATGATAATTTTGAGGCAGAAATAGTAAATTCGGAAATACCTTCAATGGTTGATTTTTGGGCGGAATGGTGCGGCCCGTGTAAAAAGGTAGGACCTGTTGTAGAAGAACTGGCAGCAGAGTATGCAGGTAAAATTAAGATTGCCAAGATGGACGTGGACAGCAACAGGCAGACGCCTGCAAAATTCGGAATTCGTAATATCCCCACCCTTATTCTTTTTAAGGGCGGTGAAGTCGTAAACACAATAGTGGGCGCACAGCCCAAGACTTCAATAGAGGAAGAGCTTAAAAAACTTTTATAGTTTTATTATTTATTAAAAAAAGTGTGGTTTCCCTGGTTTTCCGGAACCTTTAGTGAAGTATGCTGTCTAAAGGTAAAAGGATGCCACACAACCTATTAACAGAGTAATAATACCATGCTAAAAAACCTTTCGCGTTTTAAATTTGTACTGATTATATCCTGCCTTGTTTTAATTGCAGGAGGGTGTGCTTCAAAAAAAGCCAAACCGGACGAAATGGGTCATGCGGAACTCCTTAACAGAGGTCTTGAACTGATGAAAAAAGGAGACCCGTCATACGCATTAAAAGTTCTACAGGCAGTAAAGGACAGGTATCCCTATACAGAATCCGCAATCATAGCAAGTCTCAAGCTTGGGGATACATATTTTGCAATGGATGAATATGAAACAGCCTATGGACTGTATGATGAATTCGAGAAATACCACCCCAAGGATGTTAACATACCATATGTAAAATATCAGAAGGCAATGTGCTTTTTTAAACAGATAAAAGCCTTTGACCGTCAGCAGATACATGTTCTGAAAGCAAGGCTTGAGTTTGAAAAACTCGTCAGACTGTACCCGGACGATGAATATACTGTAATGGCAAGAAGAAATTTAAGGAAATGCCTTACATACCTGACACAGTTTGAAATAAGCACTGCAAATTTCTACTTTAATCAGGAACAATATAAAGCCGCTCTTTTAAGATACACCTATGCTGTTAATAATTTCCCGGATATAGGCCAGTACCATGAAGCACTGGAGAAAATTGCCTACTGTAAGGCAAAGCTGGCGGAATCCGGAGAAGAAACAGAAGAAATCGAACAATAAAAAAAACCTCCCTGCAAAACAGAGAGGCCATTATGATACAGAAAAATACTCCGCATATTGCGGAGTATTTTTTTATGCTTTTATAATATCCTTTACCGAATCAAGGGCCTGTGCCAGTTTTTCAGGGTCGCTTCCGCCGCCCTGAGCCATATCGGGCCTGCCTCCTCCCTTGCCGCCGACAATTTCTGACATCTGTTTTATAATCTTACCGGCATTATACTGTTTTGTAAGATCCTCAGTGACCGCACATATAAGCATTACCTTGTCTTCATTCTTTGATCCAAGAACAATAATACCTGACTCAAGCTTGTCCTTTATCCTGTCCACATAGTCACGAAGCTCCTTTGGGGATAGAGAATCAAGCTCTTTTGCAAGGACCTTTACGCCGTCAATCTCCTGCATGCCGGACAGGATATCACCTGACTCCTTTGAAAGAAGCTTTGCCTTTAGCGCCTCGAGCTCTGAATCTTTCTGACGAAGATCAGCAAGAACCTGGCTGATACGATCCTTCATTTTATCGGGAGTGGTTTTAAGTGTGGATGCAGCCTCTTTTAATTCGCTTTCAAGGTTCTGGCAGTATTCAACCGCGGTCTTTCCTGTCATGGCCTCGATTCGTCTTACATTTGCGGCAACCGAACCTTCGGAAACAATCTTGAACAGGCCGATATCGCCTGTGCTCTGTGTGTGAGTTCCGCCGCAAAGCTCCATGCTCACACCGTCACCGACACTTACAACTCTTACGGTTGACCCGTACCTTTCTTCAAAGATTGCCATGGCCCCTGTTTTAGAGGCCTCATCCATTGACATCTCCTGTGTACTTACAGGATAGTTCTCCCTGATGTGCCTGTTTACAATCGCTTCAACCTCCATGAGCTTTTCCTTTTCCACCTGCGTGAAATGGCTGAAGTCAAAACGAAGCCTTTCGGGGGTTACAAGAGAACCTGCCTGCTTTACATGGTCCCCAAGCACTTCTCTTAATACACTGTGAAGAAGATGGGTTGCAGTATGATTTGCCTGAATGGACTTTCTTCTTTCAAAATCCACCAGCGCGCAAACTTCATCACCGGTACCAAGGCTTCCGCTTTCAACAGTACCCTTATGGATTATCAGATCCTGGCCTATCTTGGAAGTACCGGTGACATTTATCTTAACCTTGTCATTTAAAAGTACTCCCTTGTCACCAACCTGGCCGCCGCTTTCACCGTAAAAGGGCGTTGATTCAAGGATTATTTCTACAGCATCCTTTTCCTTTGCTTCTTTTGCATCTTTTCCGTCGATGAGTATTGCCGTAACCTTTGATTTAAATTCATCGGACTTTTCCCTGATAAACACACTCTTAACACCGTCGGCTGCAAGCTTTTTATAGGCATCAGGAATTTTTTCCTCACCGCTGCCCTTCCAGTTTTCTCTGGACTGGCTGCGCTGAGAAGACATTGATTTTTCGTAGGACTCCATATCTATGGTAAGACCTTCATCTCTTGCAACATCCTGAACAATATCCAGGGAAAGGCCGTATGTATCATAGAGTTTAAATGCAAGGTCACCGGAAATCACGGTGCCATTATCCGACTTTATCTTTTCTATCTCATCGCCAAGGATCTTCATACTGTAGAACAGGGTATCGGAAAATCTCTTTTCTTCATTCTCCAGAACCCCTTTTATAAAGGATCTTGAGCTTTCAAGCTCGGTGTAGTGATCCCCCATTGCATCTATAACGCTGTCAGCAACCTTGTAAAAAAATGAATCCTTGAGCCCCAGCACCTGACCGTAGCGGATGGCACGGCGTATAATTCTTCTTAAAACATATCCCCGGCCTTCATTGGAAGGCATAATTCCGTCACCGATTAAAAAGGCCGCTGCCCTTGCATGATCGGAAACAACCCTGAATGAAAGATCATATCTTTCTCTGTGACCGTACTTGATGGAAGAAAGATCCTCTATGCGTTTTATAGGTACACTGAAAATATCAGTATCATAGTTGTTTGTTTTACCCTGAATAACGGCTGTTATTCTTTCAAGTCCCATTCCCGTATCAATATTGGGGTTTGGAAGGGGTGTAAGGGTACCGGACGCATCCCTGTCAAACTGGGTAAATACAAGGTTCCAGATTTCAAGATACCTGTCGCAGTCGCAGTCAGGCCCGCAGGTGTCCATCCCGCATCCTGCTTCCACTCCCTGATCATAATGTATTTCGGAGCATGGCCCGCATGGGCCTGTATCACCCATTGCCCAGAAATTATCCTTTTCTCCAAGCCTTATTATCCTGGAGGCAGGAACACCCATTTTATTTTCCCAGATATCATGGGCTTCATCATCATCGTTATAGATTGTGATGTAGAGTTTATCTTTATCAAGCTTGTATTCATCAAGGATCAGCTCCCATGCCCATGCAATGGCTTCTTCCTTAAAATAATCTCCGAATGAAAAATTTCCGAGCATTTCAAAAAAGGTATGATGCCTGGCGGTATAACCTACATTTTCAAGGTCATTATGCTTTCCGCCTGCCCTTACGCATTTCTGTGAAGTAACGGCCCGTGTATAGCCTCTTTTTTCTTCACCTAAAAAAAGCCCTTTAAACTGAACCATCCCGGCATTAGTAAAAAGAAGAGTCGGATCATCCCTCGGGATAAGAGATGAACTGCCTACAACCTCATGACCTTTGTTTTTGAAAAAATCCAGGTATTTTTGTCTGATTTCCTTGTGATTCATTTATTAATTATTCCTTTTTATTCCTGATCTTCACTTACTTCAGAGTTTACTTTTACTCCAAACCCGGCCTTTTCTCTTACCAGGTCGGCTATCTTATCTAATATATCAGTGTTCTCTGCGAGAAATTTCTTTACATTCTCTCTTCCCTGCCCGATTCTCTCCCCTTCAAAGGAGTACCATGCACCGCTTTTCTCAACCAGATCCATTTCAACACCCAGGTCAAGGATATCACCTTCTTTTGAAATTCCCTGACCGTATATAATATCAAACTCAGCTTCTTTAAATGGAGGCGCTATCTTGTTTTTAACTACCTTTACCTTGGTCCTGTTTCCGATCACATCGGTCCCATCCTTAATTGCCCCGGTCCTGCGGATGTCAAGGCGCTGACTTGCATAAAACTTGAGAGCGTTTCCGCCTGTTGTTGTTTCAGGGTTGCCAAACATTACGCCAATTTTCATTCTGATCTGATTGATAAAAATAACGCATGTTTTTGATTTGCTTATAGTACCGGTAAGTTTCCTGAGCGCCTGGGACATAAGCCTTGCCTGAAGCCCCATATGAGAATCACCCATATCGCCTTCTATTTCAGCGCGAGGTACAAGAGCAGCAACTGAGTCTATTACCAGAACATCAATAGCACCGCTTCTTACCAGTATCTCTGCTATATCAAGGGCCTGCTCTCCTGTATCAGGCTGAGAAACAAGCAGGCTGTCAACATCAACACCAAGCTTTCTGGCATATGTCATATCAAGGGCATGCTCGGCATCAATGAATGCAACGACACCGTCTTTTTTTTGAGCTTCAGCAGTAATGTGAAGAGCAAGAGTGGTTTTACCTGATGATTCCGGTCCGTATATCTCAACAACTCTTCCCCTTGGAACACCGCCCACGCCAAGCGCAAGGTCAAGGCACAGCGAACCCGTTGGAATAGCGGGAACATTGAGGACATTATCGTCACTCATCTTCATGATTGACCCTCTGCCAAACTGCTTTTCTATCTGAGAAATGGCCTGTTCAACCGCCTTATTTCTGTCTCCGGATTCTACCATGGAATTACCCCCTTTAAGCTTACCTGTTTATATGAAAATTAATCTAAATTTCTTTTAATTTAATATACTTAACTATATTTATGGAATATGTTTAAGTGAGGTCAATCTTATACTACAAACAAAACAATAAAATCAATTGTCAGATTTATATTTCACCCTTTTCGACAAATGAATAGTAACCTTTTTCAGAAAAAATTATGTGATCCAGCAAAGACAATCCAAGTATTTTGGCTGCATCCTTAAGCTGTTTTGTTACCTGTATATCTTCATTGCTGGGTTTAAGATCTCCGCTCGGGTGGTTATGAGCCACAATAACCGCTGATGCCCTTTCGGAAATAACATCTGCATACACTTCTCTCGGGTGAACATGGGTTTTATTTACAAGCCCAATACTTACCACCCTTACATTCATCACCTCATTGGCGCCGTTAACGGATATGCTTAAAAAATGTTCCTGCTTTCTGTCTGCATAATGGCGTATCAGTGGAAGTACATCTGAGGGGAACTTTATTCTTAAACCTTCAGGCCTTATGCGCCGTCTTACAAACTCAAAGGCAGCGGCAATGGACGCGGCCTTTGCAGAACCTATTCCGTCAATACCCATGATATCATCGGCGCTGAAGGCAAGACCCTTTTCATCAATAACCTTTATGAGTCTTTTTGAGAGAGAAAGCACATCGTCCTTTTGAGTACCTTTGCCAAGAATTACAGCCAGAAGTTCCCGGTCAGAAAGGAAGGAGGCTCCCTGCTTGAGGAGTTTTTCCCGCGGGCGTTCGGATTGAGGAATGTCTTTGATTTTCATTTGTACGTTTCCTTTTTTAATGGGATAAAGGAAAACTTCATTAAATGTTTTTTAATAATCCACTATAGAAACTGTATAATGTATTAATTGGACATAAAATTCTCCCTCCCCTGGTGGGAGGGATTAAGGGTGAAGAGTTTAGATCGGTGCTTAAATCAACAACATCGGGATTTACTCCCGACCATTTTTTAGACAGGTCATAGGAGTCTCTACAAGGTGGTATTTAAAACACCGCTCTACGAAAATCCTAATTGTACAAGAGGTGCTTGCACAATTTCACTCCACGGAATATTAAAAGCTGTTAACAGAAGACTATTTTCAGTCTGTTCCTTCATACTATCCAAGCGCCCAGGTATGAAGTTTTGTATAAACAGAACCGCCCGGTTTGAGCTGGCTTTTAAAAAGAATCAGTTCATCCAGTTTACCGGCTGGCCCTGAAATATTTTTATATTGTTCAATTACTCTCTTTAAAAGTGATTTATCCTTTACAGGTCTGCGGAACCTTCCAAGGGTAAGATGAGGCCTGAAGGGTCTGTCTTCCTGTTTTATACCGAATACCTCAAGGGGCTTTTGCAGGTTATCTCTCATTTCTCCAAGTCTTTTTATCTCTCCGTCAAGACCCAGCCACAGCACCCTGGGTCTTCTCATATCACCGAACATTCCCATGCCTTTTAGAGAAATATCAAAAGGTTTATAATTTTCGGCAACTTTGTCAACGCAGGATATAATTCCCGACAAATTCTTTTCTTCTACATCTCCAAGAAAGATAACAGTGAGATGAATATTTCCCGGTTTTACCCAGCCTGCCTCAAGCCCGCTTTTTTTCACATCTACGGAAATTTTTGCTACTTCCTGCTTTATCTCATGAGGAAGCTCAAATGCCAGAAATGAACGTATCGCCATTTAAATACCTTCTTACATTTTCAAGCGCTGTTTCGGCAGTCTGCTGTTTTATTTCCGCCCTGTCACCTTTAAAGAGATATCTTACGGAATAAAGCCCTCCGAAAATAAAATATCCCATAAACACTGTACCGACTGGCTTTTCATCACTTCCGCCGTCAGGCCCGGCTATTCCGGTAACTGATACCCCGATATCGGTTTTAAACTGTGATTTTACACCAAGAGCCATTTCTTCTGCAGTCTGCGCGCTCACGGCACCGTGCTGTTTCAGAGTCTCAGGGGAAACATTTAAAAGATCCATCTTTGCTTCATTGCTGTAGCTTATTATTCCGCCCATAAAATATGATGAACTTCCGGGTATGCTTGTAAGCATATGACCGATAAGCCCGCCTGTGCAGGACTCTGCGGTTGAAATTGTGAGTGATTTATTTATTAGCAGGCTGCTTAAAGTGTTTTTCATATTAATGTCCTTAAAAGAAGGGGTCGAGGATTCAAGTGAAAAACAGATAATAGTTATTTTTTTCCTTGCATCTATTGTCCCCTAAAAGACAGGTTAAAAACCTGTCTCTACAAAAAAACGTTCTGACAGGTAAAGAAATTGCATTCTTAGTGCCTTGCGCCATGGACTCTGCCCCCCTGTCGCGGCGTAGCTGAAAGCGTAGACGGATGCGCCGGTCTTAGAATTATTTTAATTTAAAAAAATTAAAATAATTCTAAGACCTATATTCGCATACACACCGGCCATTATATCATCAAGCACAATACCTGCTCCGCCCTTCACCTTTTTATCAATCAGCCCAACCGGAAAGGGTTTAAGAATATCAAAAAACCGGAAAAGCACAAAACCCGCAATCACGCCTGTCCATGATACCGGGATCATAAACAGGGTTACAAATATCCCCGCTACTTCATCAATAACAATGGATGAGGCATCATGTGTTTTTAATATTTTAGAAGCTGCCCCTGCAATTGGTATTGATAATATAAAAACCGCTGCAAGCAGGATAGCGGAAACAGCAGTGCCTCCGCTGTATACGGCTGCAGCAAACGGCAGCGCCGCCAGGCTTCCCCATGTTCCGGGGGCAAAGGGAACAAGGCCCGAACAAAACCATGTGGCGAAGAATAGGATAAATTTATCCCTTATGCCCGCCTCTTTAAACATTTTGACTGGTGACATCTTTTCATTCATTTAACAGCTTCTTTACATAAATCTATTAATTATGAGCTGATATAACAGAGGCATAAACCTCCTTTAGCGAAATACCCTGCTCTTCGGCAGTCTTTTTACAGCTCTCAAATTCCGGCTGAATAAAACATCCTCCGTCCGGACGCATTATTTTTTTAGCATTTATTGTTCCCCATGGACTATCAACCGTTATCTCTTCTCTTTTTAATATCTTCCTCTGACTGTACCGGTATCTTATTCCGATTGTGGTGCTTTCTTTAAAAAGAATGTCCATAAGATGATCTTTATTATCAGGACGTCCTATAACCTCAACCTGTACTCCGGGCCGGTTCTTTTTCATATGAACAGGCGTAAAGACAACATCAAGCGCACCCTCTTCAAAAAGCTTTTCCATAACAAACCCAAGCCATTCCGGGTTTGCATCATCTATATTGGCTTCAAGTACTGCAACGGTATCCGTATTGTTTTCACGTGTGTCTGTTCCGGTAATCAGCCTTAAAAGGTTGGGCCGGTCAGGAAGATCCCTTGTGCCTGCACCGTAACCGATGTTTTTCACAACCATGGGAGGCATTCCTTCAAAGGAATCTACAAACTGCTTAACAATAGCAGCTCCTGTAGGAGTTACAAGTTCAAACTCCAGCCCTGAATTATAAACAGGCACATCCTTTAAAATAGCAATAGCAGCAGGGGCAGGCACAGGGATAATTCCATGCCCGCTTTTTATAAAACCTGATCCCAGCGGTATATGGGAAGAGCAGAATGAGGTTATCCCAAGGTATTCAACACCAAAGGCTGCGCCCACTATATCTATTATAGAGTCAACTGCGCCCACCTCGTGAAAGTGAACCTTTTCCGGAGGATGATTATGAATATGCCCTTCTGCTTCTGCTATATCCCTGAATATTGCTAAACTGTTCTGTTTAACACTGTCGCTCAACTGGCCGGCTTTAATAATTTTTTCAATATCCGTCAGATTCCGGTGAACATGGTGATGCTCATCAACAGAAACATCAAACTTTGTAGCGCTGAGACCGTTTTTCATCTCATGTCTGCAGTCAATGGAATAATCATGCAATGGAAGGGATTCAATTGCCTTTTTGAGTTCGTCAAAAGGCAGCCCCATATCAAGAAGGGCCCCGATAAACATATCACCGCTGATACCGGAAAAGCAGTCAAGATAAGCTATTGTCATTATTAATTTTTCCTTATAAAGTATTATTGCATAACACAAAGGCTGTGTTTTCGGCCAGTTAATTAAAATCGAATTTTTAGCAATACAACAGGGCTATGTCAACAAAAGCTGCAGCGTAAAACTGTTAAAAAAATCATTATCTTAATTTTGAAAGTTTTTTATCTGAAAGGTTCTGTAAAAGACTGCAGGGGATTATAAATTAAAGTTCAGGACAAAGAGTGACAGCAGAATATCTATTACTACATATGAAATTCACCTTTTTCAGGATTAATGATTTTTAATTTGCTATCCCTGTGATTTATGCTAATTTTACCATTAAATTTATAATATTAGATAAAAATACAAAAATGACATTACCTCTACTCCTTCAGACAAGGCTTTGACTTAAAAAGCCTGCATTACCCCTTGACATTTTTGTTATTATTCACTTATCTTGCTACATTTTTGTTTTAATTCTAACGATCGATTATTTGCTCGGGCCTTATAACAGGTGATTACCGCACTTTTAAATTCTGGCCCGTTTATTGCTTTTCAAATTACAGAGAAGATTTTAAACCAGTGCGTTTTAACGCTTTAAAAATATTTTGACAAAATTCCGGCTTGCCCGGAACAATAATATACAGGTTTAGTAAAAATGAACACAAAAGACAGCAACAGCCTTGAAAGAAAAATCCAGGAGCTGACCGTACTTTATGAAATCAGTCAGCTGCTTATATCACATTCGGAGCCAAAGGAAGTCGTTGGCTCTGTACTTGATATCCTCCATTCTAAAATGGGAATGGAAAGAGGAACTCTTACCCTTATCGATGCAGAATCCCATGAATTGATGATAGAGGTAGCCCACGGCCTCACCAAAGAGGAAATGAAAAAGGGGCATTATAAACTTGGTGAAGGAGTTACCGGAACCGTTGTAGAAAGGGGCGAACCTATTTTTATTCCAAGAGTCGGCGAAAATCCGCTCTTTTTAGATAGAACAGGCGCCAGACACGAAATACCTAAAAATGATATTTCCTTCATATGCGTACCTATAAAAATTGGGGAAATCACCTATGGAGCGCTGAGCGTAGACAAGGTATTTCATGGAGAAATTTCACTGGAAGAGGATGTACGCTTTCTTTCCATACTCGCTTCAAATATTGCACAGGCAGTAAAAATCAGCAGAATGGTTGCAGATGAACAGAAACGTCTGATGGAAGAAAACACAACTCTCAAGGAACAGCTAAAAGAAAGATACAGCCAGTACAATATTGTAGGCCGCAGCAACAAGATGCGCGAAGTCTTCAGCATGATCGAGCAGGTCAGCGACAGCGAAGCAACTGTAATTATCCGCGGAGAAAGCGGGACAGGAAAAGAACTTGCAGCAAACGCCATACACTACAACAGCCCAAGGGCTGAAGGTCCGTTTATCAAGATAAACTGTGCGGCAATCCCGGAAACGCTTATTGAAAGCGAACTTTTCGGACACGAAAAAGGCTCTTTTACCGGTGCAACAGAAAAAAGAATAGGCAAGTTTGAACGGGCAAATAAAGGGACGATATTTTTGGATGAGATCGGCACCCTTAACCCGGAAGCACAGGCAAAACTTTTAAGGGTGCTTCAGGAAATGGAGCTGGAGCGAGTAGGCGGATCAAAAACCATCAGGGTTGATGTACGCATAATTGCAGCAACAAATAAAGACCTTGAAAATTCAATCAAGGATGGATCATTCAGAGAAGATCTATACTACAGGTTAAACATCTTCCCAATCTATATGCCCCCTTTAAGAGAAAGAAAAACGGATGTTCTTCTGCTGGCAGATTATTTTATGGAGTCCTATTCTAAAAAATATAAAAAGGATATCAGAAGAATATCAACCCCTGCAATAGATGCCCTCATGAGATATCACTGGCCCGGAAATGTCCGTGAGCTTGAAAACTGCATAGAACGGGCAGTTATTCTGTGCAGGGACACGGTAATAAGAGGAAATCACCTGCCGTTTACATTACAGACGCCTGAGATCTCGGACACCGAAAACACAGGGTCACTGACATCTGCAATAGAGGCTTTTGAAAGAGATATGATTGTCGAAGCCCTTAAAACGTCCGGAGGAAATATAGCTGAAGCAGCGAGAATTTTAGACAGCACAGAAAGGGTTATTGCCCTGAGGGTTAAAAAATACGGAATCCCTCTTGAGCGGTACAAGTAAAAGCAGGGTTCATCCGTCTTCGCTTTAAGCTACGCCTTGACAGGAGGTTCAGGGTGCAGGGTTAAGACAGGGTTTTGAACCTCCTGCTCATACTCTTACTCTGTTTTAACGCGGGAATAAAAATAAAATCAGAACAAGAATGCATGTCGCTCAGGAGACCGAAAACTCCCCCTCCCCTCGCTGGAGGGGTCAGGGAAGGGGGATAAAAGCTTAAGCCTTGCATGGCGCAGCTTTTTCGAGAAAGGAAGTCATGGATAAAACAGATCCCGGGAATCCGGAGCCTTTAGCTTTTACCCCTATTTTTTTGATATTTTTATTCCGCCGTTAATTGTCCTTAATTCAATATCTCCGCCGCCGCCACCAAGGGTGGTATCTATACTTTTCTTTATTCGTCCCTGGACAGTTATCGGAAAATCAACGTTGATACTGCCATTGACAGTACCGGCTTTAAGTTCGGCTGAACAGTCTTCAGGCAGTTTTACTTTTATACTGCCGTTGGTTGTTTTTGCTTCAAACTCGTTTTTATCCCACCTGTCATTGTCAAACTCGGCGTTTATGCTGCCGTTAACAGTGCTTACTTCAGCATCATCTGCAAGGTCTTCAACATCAATTCCGCCATTAACGGTTCTTGCTTCTATTTCTCCCAGAGCATTCTTTACCTTTATTCCGCCATTTACAGATGACAACTCAAGATTTGATTTCACAGGAACCATAACTCTAAAACTTACAGACCATGATTTATTGGAAAAATTCCATTTCGGACCATCAGCTTCTATCCTTCCGTTACCGGCGTACAGATCTATCTCAGACATCAGCTCTTCGGCTTTTTTCCTTGAGCCGGCTTTTGCCTGAATTCTTGCTTTAATGAGGATGCTGTCTTTGTCCCAGCCTTCAACCCTGATACCACCGTTTGGCGCAGCCTTAACACTGATATCCTTCCAGTTTTCATTAACGGTTAATTCCCTGACTTCACAGACACTGTCGCTAAAAAAAGATGATTTCTCATCACACCATGAGCTGTCATCTATCTTTTCCCAGCTTTCTGCCATTGCACCTGCTGCAGGTAAAAATGAAACCATAAAAAACAATAAAACAATTTTTGTGATCATCCTTGCTGAATTTTGCATAATGTAATTACCCTCTTAATTTTTGTTTTATTAAATGCTTTTTGTTTCTCAGATTCTTTCAACCACCAGTACATTACCGTCAACCCATATAACTCTGACTGGTGCACCTGTATCTATTCCCATGCCGTCATTGGTGGAGGCATCGTATTCTCTCAGGCTGTTCCTTGCATTTATTAGAACCCGTCCGATTCCCTTTTCCGGTATCTTTGTGTACACCTTCCCCTGAGCTCCTACTGTGCTGTCTATTGTGATGGTGCCGTTTGATTTTAACCGGCTGAACATGAAAAACAGTTTACCTATTACCCATACGGAAAAAACCCCGGCCGCAACAGCACCGGCCATGGACATAAAAACACCAAAATGACTCTGCCTGTGCATTGCAAGCCCTACAAGACCGAACATCATTAAAAAGGATGAAATCCCCTGGAGTGAAAGCGCATGAAAACCAGCATCCGAATCAGTATGTCCGCTGCTGTCAAAATCATGACCGACATCGTGATCCATCCCCATAAACATCATTGCAAATTTCATCAGCACAAAAAAACCGCCTAAAACAGCACATATAAAAAAGAATGTCTCCACTCCGCTGTATTGAGAAAAGAAATCTCCCATAATTGCTCCTCCTTCTTTTATTAAGACTTTTCTATTTGGTTTATGGTTGCCTGTAATTGTTATTTTTATTTGAATTTTCATAGAGCATAAACTGTACCAAATACCGAACCTGAATATACTCCATATATTCAAAGAGTTACAGAATCTGAGAGCTTATTAATTTGGCTAAATAAACCTCAAAATGGTTTTTATTGCTATTTGGTGATTTTTTAAAAAGAGGTAACCGGAAATTTAAGCTTTAATAACCGGGACATTGTATTTCATAATGTCCTGATCTCTTGTTATTAGAGTAAAACGCTCCACCAGGGCTTGAGCAATGAGCATTCTATCAAATGGATCTCTGTGATGGTTTTCCAGGGATATGATTTTGTGGGCATGCTCAGAAGTAATATCCAACATTTCAAACGGCTGAGCTTCAAGCACTTTCTTAAAGTTTTTGGGAATTTTAAGCTTACCAAGAGCTTGCTTAATCCGTATTTCCCAAATAACAGAGGCACTTATAAAAACAATATTAGCTGGCTCCTTAATAGCATTTCTAGCTTCTTTTGATAGAGTCGGATTATCGTCGAGCCACCATAAAAGTGAATGTGTATCCAGTATAAGGTTCATCAGTCTTCCATACCAAAGGCTCTGGCAATATCAGGCGGCAATTCATCAAAATCGTCTTCTATTTTTATTTTCCCTTTGAGTGCCCCAGGTTTTCGCGGGATTTCTTTTACTTCAAACTTAGTAAGCCTGGCAACAGGCTTTCCTGCCTTGCCAATTATTACATCTTCGCCGGCTTTTACTTTTTCAATCAGTGATGACAATTGAGCTTTTGCTTCCGAAATATTAGTTATTAACATTATCAACACCTCCCTTACTGCTATAGTCTGACCAGACCAGGTCCGATTGTCAACTATTTTCTTTGAAGGAACTCAAGGCAAAAAAAAAGACTCTGAATTCCGCGGTTAAACCGTGGAATGACGGTCAGTCTAATATGCATTTATAACTGACCTCTGATATCGGATTTCTGATTTCTGCTTTTATCCCTTGCACCTTGTGCCGTGCGCCTTGAGCCTGTTTTTTTATTCATACCTAAGCGCCTTAACCGGATTTTCATTAGCTGTTTTAAATGACTGCAAAGCAACTGTTCCTAAAGCCACTGCCAAAGCAATTGCTGCAGACAATACAAATACCATAGGATTTATCCCTGCATGATAGGCAAAACCGGTCAGCCATTCATCAATGGCATACCATGTAACAAGTGATGAGATTACCGATGCTGCCATAACAATAAGTAAAATCCCGCGGGACAACATTGCAATAATCCGAAACGTTGATGCTCCAAGAACCTTGCGGACGCCAATCTCTTTTGTTCGCTGTTCTGTGGTAAAGGCGGCCAGGCCGAATAAGCCAAGACAGGAAATAAGAATGCAGACCACTGAGAAGATACCTATCAGCTTCATAAGACGCTGCTCAGCTTTATAAAAATCATTAAGCGCATCATCGAGAAATCGATATTCAAATGGATGTTCAGAATCAAACTCTTCGAACGTCTCCTGGATAAATTTTAGAGTCTCGGGTATCTCATCCCCCGTGACTTTGACAATAAGAAGCCTTGAGAACTTAACGCCATCGGGCCAGGTCCAAATTATAAGAGGGCCGATTTTTTTATGAAGGGAGAAAAAATGAAAATCTTTTACGACTCCAATAACTGCAAACTGAACTTCTCCAAGCTGTACACGTTTACCAACAGGCTCTTTCCACCCCATTTTTTCTACCATGGTTTCATTAACGAGTATATGACGTTTGGCTCTGCTCCACAGTTTATGGGATATATTTTTTCCCTCGACCAGATCTATTCCCATTACATCTATAAAGTCCTCCCCTATGGTCATCTGACTTATCGACATTCTTTGTTCTTCTATAACACCATCATTATTCTCTGCATTATAAAAGTTATTAAAAGCAGATCCAGTCACCATTTCATGCGTTTCAGATATCGCCAGAACACGACTGTTTTTTAACAACTCCTGCTTCAGGGCAGAAACCTTTTTACTTTTATTCGTATCGCGTACAGTAATTACAAGCCTGTTATCTTTGTTAAAACCCAGAGATTTGCCGGCCACATAGCGTATCTGAAGAGCCATGAGGATCGCGGAGGAAATGACGGAGATGGAAATAATAAACTGTACCAGTACAAGTATCTGCCGAACACGAAATCCCTTTTTACCTGATCGGGTAGTCCCGGCAATAGTAGATACAGGTATCGCTGAAGAAAGATAAATCGCAGGATATATCCCTGAGAAAAACCCAACAACAAGACTGAGACCCAACATCCACAACAGCAGGTCAGGCTTATCACTAAGGTCCATTAGCACCTGTTTGCCCAATAAACTGTTGATGGGAGTTACTCTAGTAACGACTTCCACAAGAACAAGCCCGATCAGCAGAGAAACAAGTGAAAAGAAGATTGATTCACCAAGAAACTGAACAATTAATTGTAGTCTGGTTTCGCCTAGTACTTTACGTATCCCCACTTCCAGCCCCCTTTTCATGGACCGGGCAGTGGCCAGGTTCATATAATTAAAACAGGCAATTAGCAGTATAAATATGGCAACTGCTGATAATCCGTATATGTAGAACCGGATTTTAGGGTCTGACTTCAGATGGATATCTGCCAGTGGTTTCAACCAGAGCGCTGCAGAAAAGCCGTCTTTTTCCCATTCTTTTTTAAAGTGGCGGGCATAAAATGACTTTCCGATATTCTTAAAAGAATCTGCCTGATAACCTTCCGACATCAATAAATAAGTATGGTAATTCATGCCCTTTAGCCGCTCATTATAAGGCTGAGCTTCACCACTCTGAGACCGATTGTATGAAATTAGCCCATCATATTTCGTATGGCTGTTTTCAGGTAAATCAGCAAAAACAAGGGTTATCTTGTAGTGAGTATTATTGGAGGTAATGATATTTCCAACAGGATTGGAGTTACCAAAATATTTTATCGCAAAACCCTCACTAACCGCCATGCAATATGGTTCGGACAATGCAGTCTTTGGATCGCCATAGACAATGTTGTGCGTAAAGACTTCAAATACTTTTTCATCTGCAGTATATACATTATCCCAGTTTAAGTTTTTCTCTTCATGCCGGAAAGGTATACGCCCCATATTATGGAACCTGACATAGGCCTCTATCTCCGGATATTCTTTGGCCAACTGAGGCGCCCATTCCCAATTAGTAATGGGATCATTGATAGTATCATATTCAAGTTTGCCATTGAAATAGACATCGACCATAAGCCTGAAAATTCGCTCATGTTTCAGGTTATGCCGGTCATATGTTAGTTCACTGCGTAAAAAAAGTCCCAGAATAATACAGCAGGCAATACCGATTGACAAACCGGTTATGTTTATTACTGCGTACAACTTTTCTTTGTAGAGATTTCGTATAGTGATTTTCAGATAATTCAAAATCATAGTTTGTTGCCTGTTGTTTGTGGTTTGTTGTTAAACCTCTTGCTCCTGCTCTTAATCTTAATCTTAATCCCGCTTTTTAAAGCAGAGTAAGAGTAGGAGTATGATCAAGAGCAAGAGGTTCAAGACAAAGGCAAAAAGTCATAAGCTTTCACCTTGTGCCTTGAGCCATGCGCCCTGAGCCCTGGTTTTATCCTACAAACACATGAAAATCACAGCAGTCGCCGCCCTCCATTAATGTTTTGGTTCTTCTCATGCGCAAACTCTTATTGTAATTAAGATATTCGGTTTCATCCGTGCTGCAGGCAATCAGGTATCCGACATCAGGATGATGATCTCTAAAGTACCTTGCCCACGCACATTCATTTACATCTTTAACAACTTCATTTTCGGTTACTTTTTTAAGTGTGCATGAAAGGCCGATAGAAAGCAGGTCATTACTGTTTTCTAAAAATGCAAAGTCTTTCATGAATTGTTTAATGTCATTGTCACAGCTTTTGGGAGGGTTGGAGAGGCGTATCTTCCTTTCAATATCATAGGCAATTAATTCACCTTCTTTATTGTACTCTTTTATCAATGCTTCAATCAGTTTTGCATAGCCGTCAAACACAAGATGAAGATACTCATATGCAGTTAACTTACACTCAAGCTGCAGCTCATCCCTGAATTTTACAATCATCTGATTAAGCGGATACATTTCAGAAAATTGATCTACAAGGTTTTGACAACCGGGAGTTTCAATTCTCAGAATACTGTCAGGGAGGTTTGCTGATATTATATCCTTTTTTTCTTTTTCAATATCAGCCGCCGCCTCTGAAGGCATCCATCCATAATTGAGTATTTCAGAGGTGTAATAATCCGTTTTTTGTAAAAGCGTTTTTCCCATTAGATTAATTGTTGGTTCAAAACCCAGCCTGATTAAACAGTGTGATGCAAATACAGCATATTGTTTATATATACCAGTAAAAGCCTTAGATAATTGCGCGTTGAAGGTTTTCTTTTTAATATCCGAACTGTTCATTTAAAACTCCTGAGACCTATGTAATTTTACTCCCGTTGTACATTAAAACCGATCATACAGAAATCAGCATTCGTAGAGACAGCTCTTTGACCTGTCTTATTAGCCTGTAAACAATATTTCAATATCTGTTTAAACAACCATGCATCATGGATTTGCTCCATTAAAGACGGGTTTAAAACCCGATACTGTTGACTTAAACACCAAACCAAACTCCTCTCCATTGACGGGAGAGGCTGGGTGAGGGTGGCAAAATAGAAACTCAATACTGCATTGCTGTTTTATCCCCCTCCCTTAATCCCTCCCGCCAGGGGAGGGAAATTTAAAAAAACAAATTACTAAAATCAACAACATTGGGTTTAAAACCTGTCTCTACGAAAATAAAAACCTGCTGCCACATCTAGATGACATTATGACACAGGCTGTTCACCAGGATGAATACCCCCTTCTACTGTTTTTACTCTTGCTCTTGCTCATGCTCTTAATCCTGCTTTTTTAAAAACTGAGTATGAGTAAGATAAAGATCAAGAGCAAGAGATTCATGGTCTTTAAGGTTTTTCCCCTTGCGCCTTGAGCCTTACGCCCTGCGCCTTTCTTTCATCACTCATACCTAAGTGCCTTAACCGGGTTAGCCCGAGCTGTTTTTAATGACTGCAATACAATTGTACTAAAAGCGACTGCCACGACTATTGCGGCACCAAGTAAAAACGCTACAGGATTTATCCCCGCACGGTAGGCGAAACCGGATAACCATCCATCTATTGCAATGTACGTTACCGCTGATGCAACAACCGATGCTATCAATACAAGGATCAGTGTTGGTTTAAACAGCATAAATATAATCTGCATGATCGACGCTCCAAGAACCTTGCGTACTCCAATCTCCTTGCTCCTTTGTTCTGTCACAAAAGCAGAAAGGCCAAATAACCCAAGGCAGCTGATAAACACACATATACCGGCAAAAACTCCGGCCAAACCAATTACCCGTTTTTCAAAGACATATAGCCGGTCAATAATATCATCAAGAAATTCCAGCTTCACGGTGTGTCCCGGGTCGACCTGACCTATAACTGTTCTGATATGGTCAAGTGCTTCCGGTATATTCTGCTCTGAAATATGAACCACAATCTTACGCCTCGCCTGCGCACGTTCTTCATCACTAATCTCTGCGAAGTAGTCATTATCATGTCGCACAAGTGCCAGCGGTTTAACAGTAGAATGCATAGACTGAAAATGAAAATCTCTCACTACACCGACTACCTTTCTTTCATCCCCATAAGCTTTCCCTAACGGGTTCTCCCAGCCCATCTTTTTTACCATGGCTTCATTCACTATTACAGCTTCATGGGCATCAGATGTTATTTCGCTCGAAAAATCCCTGCCTTCCAGAAGTTTCAACCCTAAAACGTTGAGGTAATCATCATTATGAACAAGGATAAAATAAAAATACTGCGGCGTCTTAAGCCCCTCATTATTTTCTATTTCCTGCATTATAGTACCAACAGTCATACCAGGTATTACATGACAGACGGTCATTCCCCGCACATTTGGACTCTTTAACAATTTGCTTTTTATTAATCTGTGTTTTTCAATAAGGTCTGCGCCCTGCAGGTTGACAACGACTCTATTTTTTATGTCATAACCCAGGGGCTTATCAGTAATATAGCGCATCTGAAATATCATCAGGAATGTACCGGCAATAACACCAATAGAAATAATTAATTGAGCCAGTACCAGGACCTGCCGCATTTTTAGCTGTGAAGTCGCAGCCTTTTTTATTGATGTTATGGCTGCAATGGGAGAGATGGATGAAAGATAAAATGCCGGATAGGCGCCTGATAATACTCCCGTGAGTATTGTCACGCCAAGTAGACACCAGAACAGTATCGGCTCAGTTATATAATCAGCAAGCTGCCCGCCGCCTATCAGGCCATTTACCGGAGTAAATATAAGAAGAAGTTCAACAATGATCATTCCTACAAAAAGTGCCAGAAGCGAAATAAATATTGATTCACCCATAAACTGCAGAATCAACTGCATTTTTTTTGATCCAAGTACCTTATGGATACCGACTTCCCTGCCGCGTTTTAGAGATCTTGCAGTCGCCAGATTCATATAATTGATACAGGCCACCAGCAGAATCAATAATCCGATCATAGCCGAACCATAAAGATATAACGCATTACCGGTGGGCCTATCAATCAGCAGATCATCAGGACCATAGTGAATATCTTTCAGAGGCTGCAGCCAGAAAGCCATGCTCATATTGTCTGCATCACCGATTTCTTTCATATATTTCAAATAAAAATCGTCCATCATCTTCTTAAAAGACGCCTGTGAATAATTCTCCGGCAGAACGAGATAGGTATAATCAGCAGGCTGCCACAAGTCCCTGTGAAGATTGGAGGGATTCATTTCACTGGCAGGGCCATTGTACGATAAAAGCATATCTGTTTTAAGATGTGTATTTTCAGGCAAATCTGCAAAGACCAGGCTTATCTTCATGGTGGCAATATCTGTTCTGACTGTTTTGCCTATGGGATTCTCATCACCAAAGTATTTCCTGGCAAAGGACTCACTTACTGCAACGGAATTCGGATCGACCAGGGCGGTTTTCGGGTTGCCATAAATGATGTCATAGGTAAATACTTCAAACACATTATCATCTGCTATACAGACATCATTCCAGAAAAAAACATCATCCCCTGAGTAAACGGGTATTCCGGGATCATCTGATAAGGAGATAGGATAGATCCGAACATAATCAATAATCTCCGCATTCTCTTTCTTTAAAACAGGCGCCAATGCATGTGATGTAAGAGCCAGTTTTCTTTCTCCGCCGTTGGGCGACAAATCACTGGCAGCAATCCTGTAAATATTTTTATATTTCTTATGATGCTGGTCATATGTAAGTTCATTGTGTAGAAAAAGCCCCAGAATAAGGCAGCATGCTATTCCCAGTGATAAACCGGCGACATTAATTATTGTATATAATTTTTCGCGGTACATTTTTCGAAGTGTAACTTTAATAAAGTAAGTAAGCATGAAGATCCCTTTTTTAAAGTGATGAACGTCCAACGCCGAACTTCCAACTCCCAACTTCCAATAAAAAACTAAAACACAATCTATAATATTTTTTTCATTCGCCTTTCATTGGACGTTGGATGTTGAATGTTGGACGTTCATCCTTTTATTCATATCGCAGCGCCTCCACCGGATTAGACCGCGCAGCCCTGGCCGCCTGCGATGTAATCGCAACAAAGGCAAGCAAGGCAACCACTGCAGCAGAAGCAAGAAACACCCATATTTCAATATCAATTTTAAAAGCAAATCTGCTCAGCCATTCATCCATAACATAATATGCTCCCAGTGAAGCAAATACAGAACTGCCTAAAACCAGCAGCAGTATCCTCGTCGAAAACATGCTTATTATCTGCCATGTCGTTGCGCCGAGTACTTTCCTTGTACCAATCTCCTTTGTGCGCTGTTCAGTGGAAAATGCTGTAAGGCCGAATAATCCAAGACAGGATATAAAAATACAGACAGAGGCGAAAACACCGATCAGTTCCATAAGGTTCTTTTCTGACAGATACATTTTATTGAGAACATCATCTAAAAATTCAAACTCAATCGGGTGTACCGGATCAAACTTTTCATAAGTTTCTTCAATATATTTTATTGTGCCGGGTGTATTCGCTGAATTAATATTCAAAATCAGATAACCGATCATGCTGGTACGTTTTTCCTCTGATGTACCTTCTCTTATGCGGGAAAGGGTTTCTTCCGTGCCTTTAAAGCGTTTGAACACAAAAGAATCAATAGCATTGTGAAGAGGATAATGATGGAAGTCTTTTACTACGCCTAAAAGTTTGCCAAGATTAGCATTGGGATAATAGCTGTCGCCGATAGTGCCCCATCCCAGTTTTTTCACCAGGGTCTCATTTACAATAAAACCTTCCTGATTATCATGGGAAAAATCCTTGCCGGATATAACGTCTATTCCCATGACTTTAATAAAGTCATTATCAACATCCATGGTGTTATACCGGGCTACCATTTCCCCTTCGTTGAACATAAAACCGCCGCTGGAACGCCCGATTATCGATGAACAGAAGGCTGCGCCAAAGATATTTTTGCTCTTTGCAAGCTCATTTTTTAAAACCGGTACTTTATCTATCAGATCAGCTCCCTGCAGTGTTATCATCAGCCTGTTCTCTTTTTCAAATCCCAGAGGTTTAGTAGTAATATAATGCATCTGCAGAAACATAAGTAATGTACAGGCAATAATACAGACAGATATAATAAACTGTATCAGCACCAGTCCTTCTCTAAGCCTGGCGCTGTATTTTCCGGCTTTAAAGCCTGTCGTTACGGATGATACAGATTTAATTGATGACAGGTAGAAGGCAGGATACAGACCTGATATAAATCCGAAAACAATGCTTATAACAAGCATCCAAAAGAATATTGCCGGTTCCGCTATAAAATTGAGAGATAATGTTTTACCGATCAGATCGTTTAGATTTGTTAGACGCAGACACGCTTCGGCCAGAACCAGCCCCAGGAAAAGAGCAACCAGCGAGAAAAAAACCGATTCCCCAGTAAACTGCATAATCAGGCTTTTCCTGCCTGACCCCAGCACCTTTCTCAGGCCTACTTCCTTTGCCCGTTTTGCTGCACGTGCAACAGCCAGATTAATATAATTAATACATGCCACAATGAGTATAAAAACCGTTACAGCCAAAAAGCCATAAAGATAATAATGTACAGTTCTGAGCCCATACAGTTGTTTATCAAGATGGATTTCCGAAAGGGGCTGTATCCATATTTTCCAATCCTGGGAGCGGCTTTTAAGATAATCACCAGTTACATACCTGTCATAAACCATTTGAGATACCTTATCAAAATCATCAGGGTTATATCCTTCAGGCATCAGGAGATATGTTTCCGCCTGGTATCCATAGAGAATGTCCAGAGCTTTCCTGAAATCATCCTTATTTTTCAGTTCATTCTCCCTTTGGGATAAAAGCACATCATATTTACGGGAAGTATTTTCAGGTAAATCCTCAAAAACAAGACTGATCTTGTATGTAGAAACATCATCTTCAATCAGCTTGCCTACCGGATTTTCATCACCAAAATACTTTCTGGAAAAAGACTCACTTACAGCTATTGACGAAGCATCTATCAGGGCGCTGGCAGGATCACCATAAATTATTTTATGGGTAAACACATTAAATACACTGTTATCTGCATATAACGTATTATCCCAGTAAAAGGCCTCGCCTTCGTAACGAAATAAATGTTTCGGACGGGCTATAACAAAACTGGCAGAGTCTAATACCTCGTGAAAATCATTTTTAAGCAGAGACCCCAGCTGTTGAGAGACAAAAGGATTATTGCTTCCTTCATCCTCAAACACATTATATTTTATGACACGGTATATCTGTCTGTGTTTTATATAGCTCCGGTCGTATGTAAGCTCACTGTGGATGTAAAGCCCGAGAATAATGCAGCAGGCAATAGCAATAGAAAGCCCTACGATATTTAATGATGCGTATACTTTCTCATGATATAGAGTACGAAGTGTAACTTTAATGAAATTCAAAATCATCGTTTGTTGTCCGTTGTTTGTTGTTGGTTGCTAAAAACCTTTATACTCTTGAGGACTGTGAGGACTTTTTTCTCTTGCTCATGCTCTTGCTCTTAATCTCGTCTTTTAAAAAGCAGAGTAAGAGTATGAGTAAGATCAAGAGCAAGAGGTCCATAGCTTTTAAGGTCTTTCTCCTTGCGCCTTGCGCCATGCGCCTTGAGCCTGGTTTTTACCCAGCTCCACCTTAGCAGCACCCAGCAGCGTTCCTGTCGCATATGCAAGATCAACCAGCGCTATCTGGTATTGGGTAAGAGCAACAATCTCCATTCTCTGGGCATCAGCAAGATCGGTCTGTGCTTCCAGAACATCGGTTGATGTCAGCATTCCCAGTTCATACTGGCGCTTTTCGGCTTTATACTGCTGATCGCGCAGTATTGTTGTCTGCCGGCTTGCCATTATGTTCTGCCAGGTTGCTTCAAGCTGATCTATCTGGTTAAGCACTTCCATTTTAATCTGGGCTCTTTTACTTTCTTTACTGGCGAGTCTTCTGTTTCTTTCATACACAGCCTGGCTCAGCCTGCTTTTCGCGGCTTTATTTCCAATGGGTATAGACATGTTCAGCTCAAAATAGTGGTCATTATAATCATACTTTGAAAGCATATCGTATGAATCACCTCTGTCCGAACCAAGGCCGTTTATGTTGTAATGATACTCCATTGTTACAAGAGGAAGCGTCTTGTTTCTCCTGTAATCTACAGTGCTGGATTCCTGCGCAAGCCTCAGTTCAAGCTCAAGCATATCCATCCTGTTTTCTATTGCGGCTGCAATCATCTTATGTCTGTCAATATCGTATTTTACAGGATCAGGCTCAGTTGATGGGATAACAGCAGTTATGGAATCTGTATCCATACCTGCCTTATTGAGAGTCTGCTTAAGAACGCGTTCCGATTTTTTCACACTGTTTTCAGCGGTTATTACGCCTTCTACCCTTGAGGAAAGAGCCGACTTTGTCCTTAAAAGTTCAATCTCAGGTTTTATACCCACCTCCACAAGCCGTTCTGTCTGCTCAAAAAGATTTTTTGCAAGATCATACTGCTGCTTGCGGACATCCAGCAGTTTACGGGCTGCGTACAGATTCCAGTAGGCCCTGTCAGCATTGGCTATAATCCTTATTGCTTCAAGCTTGGTCTGGGAGCTTACTATCTGGCTGTTGTACTCGGCCAGCCCTATAGAATATGTACTTACGCGCTTTCCGGCATTACGAAGCAGAGGCTGGCTTATGGAAGCAGACACCTGTGAAGTATTGGACGGATTTAGAAACTGATACGGATTATTGGATTTATATTTATAGTCAAGAAAATCCAAAGAAATATTCCCGCCTGTTTTAAGAGGCATGCTTACACCCATGGTGGTATAAGCGGTATCTTCCTTGCTTCCTTCAAGTGAGGTCGCAGTTGGAGAGTCGGACTTGGAATAGACAGACCTTGCATTAAAAACCGCTTCAAAGCCTGCTTCCGCCTCAGTGATACGCTCAGCAGCAACGGTTGGATTAATCAGCTGAACCTTAAGATCAAGATTATTTTCTATTGTTAACGCCCTGCATTCTTCAAGAGAAAGTTTAATCTCCAAAGGAGAAGGCTCAGTTTTATCTTTTATGATCTCAAGCTCATCATCCTGTGACTCTGCCTCTTTTAATACCATAGGTTCAACCTGATGCAGTTTTTCAGGAGTCACCTCAACGGAGTATAACTGCTCTTCGCTCATACGGCCTGCACAGCCGGAAAACAATACCAGGCATAACAGAGCTGTGATAAAAAACAGGATAGGTTTATATTTTATTCTGATAAACATGAATTAATTGCCTCCGGGAAAAACATTAGAAAATTGAACCGCCAAGACGCAAAGGACGCAAAGTTCTTTGGTTTTAAAACAACAACATTCCTTTTCTTTTTTCACGTCTTGTATGCTTAAATGGATTTTTAAGTATTTCTTTGTGCCTTAGTGGCTTTATGTGAAACATGTTTTTTTTTTAAGTTTTTAGAAACAAAAAGTTTTCTTAGCGTTCTTCGCGTCTTTGCGGTTCATTCTTTATTCTTTCAATTCCAAAGCCTCACCAAATATCAGCTCATCCGCCTCATTAAAGGTGTCGTACCCGGATGTAATTATCCAGTCACCTTCTTCGAGTCCTTTAAGCACTTCAACATGACGCGGATTATCGCGGCCCAGTGTTATAGGAGCCTTTCGCGCGGTCTTTCCGTCTTTGGATATAAGGTATACCCAGCGTCCGCCTGTCTGCTGATAAAAGCCTCCCTTTTTAACCATAAGACTCCTGGCTGCTTCACTGAAACTCAGCATCACGGTGAGTGTCTGTCCGCGCTTAACGTCTTCGGGCGGGTCGCCGATAAAGGCGAGATCTACCGTGAACCGGTCATTAATTACCTCCGGGTATATTTTTATAACTTCAACTTCGTACTTCTCACCATCAAGTGTAAACTTGCCTTTTACTCCCACGCTTACTTTTGAGTTATAAAACTGATCAACTCCCGCCCTGATCTTCAGTTTATCCAGAATATCAATCTGGCCGATACGCTGACCTGGATTTATCTTCTGACCTATTTCTGCGCTTATGCTGGAGAGATGTCCTGATATTGGAGCCCGGAGCACAAGGCTGTCGATCTGTTTTGATATGAGCTCAAGCCCTATCTGAAGACGTTCTATGGTTTTATCCGCCTGGGCGAGCTGCACTTCACTCATGTGATCTTCCTGTTTGATGCGTTCTTTCTGAAGCGCTATCTGATCCTTTTTATATTTGATCTGGTCCATCAGGGTTTCATATTCTTCATCCGAAATAACAATCTTTTCTTTGTTCAAAACATCATAACGTTTACGCTTTCGCTCATACTGAAGCAGTTCAAATTCCATCCGCATAAGGGTTTCTTTTCTATTAAGTTTTCCCTGGGCCAGGCTGAGCCTGGTATTCTGCTGACGGTCCATGTTTTCAAAAAGACCGTTTTCTGTCTGGATAAGACTTGTCTGCCATGCCGTGTTGGAAAAGCGCAGAATAAGATCGCCCTTTTTAATGGGCCTTCCGCCTTCAACGTATATTTCTTCCACTCTTCCGCCCTGCTCCGCATCCAGGTACACAGAGGTAACAGGGATTACAGTACCGTCAACAGGATCGTACTCCTGGAACTCGCCATACTTTACAGGCGCTATTGTCATCCTGGATGGATTATCAACCTTGTAGCGGTTTGTTCCCGAGCGGGATATTATCAGGAAGACAAGAGTGAAAATAAAAATACAACCCAGGATAACAGGGATAAGTTTTTTAAGAGCTATTCCTTTTTTTTCTATTTTTCGATCCAATTTAAAGCTCCCGGTTAAGTCTTGATAAAAGAATGAACCGCCCGTTCGCTGCGCTCACTCAAGACGCCAAGGCCGCAAAGTTTTTAAGTATTTAAAAACCAATAATGTTTTTCTTAGCGTTCTTTGCGTCTTCGCGGTTCATTTTTGTTTTTGCTTTCGACCTTGTGCCTTGAGCCCTGAGCCCTGCACCTTTCTTTTATCATGCGGCCATGTTCTCCCCTACAACATGCCCGTCAAAAAGATTGATTATCCTCTGGCTGAACTCTGCATACTCCTGGGAGTGGGTAACCATGATAATACTTGTTCCGTTTTCATGCAGAGAGGAAAGAAGCCCCATTACTTCCTGGCCGTTGCTTGAATCAAGATTACCGGTAGGCTCATCAGCAAGTATCAGTTTTGGTTTCCCCACTATTGCCCTTGCAACCGCTACTCTCTGCTGCTGACCGCCGGAAAGCTGCTGAGGGAAATGGCCTTTTCTGTGGGTCATCTTCATCTGCTCCATTGCCTCTTCGACCTTCTCTTTTCTCTCCTTTGAAGGAGTCTTGAGATAGAGGAGCGGAAGTTCAATATTTTCATAGACAGTAAGTTCATCAATAAGATTAAAACTCTGGAACACAAACCCTATGTTTCCTTTTCTTAAATCTGCCCGCTGTCTTTCCGACCTGCCCGCAACTTCGTGGCCTAAAAATTTGTATGACCCTTCAGACGGATTATCCAGAAGACCAAGAATATTAAGCAGTGTTGATTTTCCGCAGCCGGAAGGCCCCATGATAGCAACAAACTCACCCTCGTTAACGATCAGGTTCACATTATCCAGTGCCGTGGTTTCAACTTCCTCTGTTCTGTAGATCTTCTTTAAATTACTGGTTTCAATCATTTTTAGTCTCCTAGATTTGTTTGTTCATTGTATGTTGTTGGTTGCCAATTCCCTCGACCCCTTGAACCCTTGGCCACTGGAACCCTTCTTCTACAAACTTTAGCAATGGCTGTGCCATACCAGGCAGAAGCTTGAACTTTCTTTACAGACAAGGTTTTTAGATAATTTACAGCGTCTTATTAATATATTTAATTTTAAAATATGTTCTCTGGCGGACACTTACTGTCCGCAGGTGGACAGGGGTAAAAGCAAGGTTCATCCGTCTTCGCTTTCAGCTTCGCCGCGACAAGAGGCTCAAGGTGCAGGGTTCAAGGTAAAAACAAAAGACAAAATGGATTCCCGTATGAACGGGAATGACGACTTTTCCATATCTCCACAATTTTAATCTTGCTCTTGCTCCTGCTCTTACTCTTAATCCCGTCTTAAAGACAGAGAAAGAGTATGAGTAGGATCAGGAGCAAGAGGTCGAAACAGCTCCCGCTTTAAAAAGCCTTTACCTTGCACCTTGCACCTTGCGCCTTGAGCCTGGTTTATTCATACCTCAAAGTCTTAACCGGATCTGCAGCAGCGGCTTTTATTGAATGAAAACTTACAGTCAGCCATGCTATAATTAGTGCAATTGCGATAGCAAAAATAAAATCCAATACTCCCATTCCAACTCTTAAAGCAAATCGCTCAAACCACCTGCTCATGATATAAAAAGCAAAAGGACAGGCTATTATACTTGATACAAGCACAAGTTTTATAAACTGACCTGTCAGAGCAAAAACTATACTTTTTACCGATGCACCGTTCACCTTACGTATACCGATCTCCTTTGTTTTACTCTCTGCTATAAACGAAGAAAGACCGAAAAGCCCAAGACATGAAATGGACAAACATAAAAAGGCGGCCCAGATAAGGAAACGGTTAACCGTTTTTTCCGTTTGATATTTTTCATTAAAGTCTTCCTCCAGAGAAAACAGCTGTAAAGCAAAACGATCGGAAGGATAAAGTTCAAACATTTTTCTATTTATATTTTTGATGGTTTCACGTGATTTTGCCGGGTTGACTTTAACAGTCAGGATATCGACATCATCATTATCAACTGGAGAGGCCGGTACAATTATCAAAGGCTGTACTTTGTTATGAAGAGCATCAAAACGAATATCACTGATAACCCCTATCACATTATGGCTCCCGTCATATCCGCGAGTTATATATACATCGCCATTAGGGGCGCCTTTACGCCTTTGACTGTTTTTAATTTCTATGGTTTTACCAACAGCAGAATGTTTCCACCCCATACTCTCAGCAAATGTCTCATTTATTAAAACTGAAGTTCTTTGATCTGTCCCTGCTGTCATTTCAAATTTACTTCCTTCCAATAACTTTATTCCCAGAAGATCAATATGGTCAGGATGCATCTTAACAATTTTAACCTGTTTTTCTATCGGTTCACCATTTTCATCTTCCATACTGCATTCAAAGAGTGAGCCGCGCTCCCCGTTGTTATAGGATTGAATCATAGATGAAGATCTCGACACGCCTGCGGTTCCAGTCATTCTGGATATTTCCCTCTCCAAAACAGGTATCAATTCTCTGCCTTTTCCGTCACCGTAGAGTACATAGAAAATATTTTTCATATCAAACCCAGGGTCAACGTTTGCAACATAATTCATCTGTTTTATAGATAGCATTATGCAGATGATCATTATTATTGATATGGAGTACTGGATAATTACGAGTACTTTTCTGATGATACCTTTCCCGGTACCACCCCCTGATTTTTTCCCCAGCACTATTGCAGGAGAGTATTTTGATAAGAATACTGCAGGGTAGCTTCCGGCAGCGACTCCTGTAATTAACATTATTATGGAAACGGTTACAAACATAGTCAAACCGCCCGACACTCCCAAACTTAATTTAATAGACACAAGTTCATTAAAAGAAGGGAGCAATATCTCAACAAACGCAATCGCTATTAACATGGCTGACAATGCAAAAATTACAGACTCGCATAAAAACTGCCTTATTAAAGAGACTCTGTCTGCACCAAGGACTTTTCTTACCCCCACTTCCCTTGCCCTCCTCAATGATCTTGCTGTAGCAAGATTCATATAGTTAATACATGCAATGGCAAGGATGAGAAATCCGAGAGCTGTAATAAAATAGACTCGATCAAGCTCTGTTATATTCAAATCGTAGGAAACTATATCATCAAGATGATAATCAGTAAGAAGTTTATAATTGAGATTCATATCAAAATCTGTTCTTTGGACAAGGTCGGGCGTATACCGAACTTTAAAACGCTTATAATCTTCCTCTAATATTCTTACATCCTTTTTATTTTTTAAAAGAATAAACGTAGTAACTTCAGAAAGAGAATAACTGGATGAATAGCGCCTGAATTTTTCTGGCCCAACCATTTCTTTATAATCAAGCATTGAGATCAGTCCATCATGAGGAAAAGATATATTTCGGGGTAAATCTTTAAATACACCCTGGACTAAATAATCAATTCCGCCGTAGCGGGTAAGTATTCTGCCGACAGGATTCTGGTTGCCAAAATATTTTTTTGAAAGTTTCTCACTAAGAATAATTGTATGAGGTGAGTCAAGAGCATTCTCCGGGGAACCGTATATGAACTGATAATCAAAAATGCTGAATATCTCGTTATCAGCACAATAAATATAGTTTTCTCTAATCAACTCGTTTTTCTGATCAATAAAAGACACCCTACCAGGAGAATAGATTCTGGCAGTTTCTTCAACAGCAGGATAGTCATTTTCAAGGGCATTCCCCAAGGGAACGGCTGACCATGGCGTGGCTATGCCGTCATCATAAATTGTCTCTGCAATAAATATGCGATCATGTCTGGAGTTATGTCGGTCATATGAAAACTCATAACGTACATAGAGAAGAATCAATATAGTACATGTCAGACCGATTGATAAGCCGATGATGTTGATGAAAGAGTGAAGTTTATTCCTGAGGATGTTTCTGATAGCGATCTTGATGTAGTTTTGTAGCATAATTGTTAGTTGTCTGTTGTTAGTGGTTTGTTGTTAAAACCCTCGATCCCTTGAATCCCTGGCCACTAGAACCCTTCTTCTACAAACTTAAGCAATGGCCGTGCCAGAAAGAATAAAAACCGTTAAACCATTTAATGGAAAGGGGTTCAGGCTTTATGACTATTTTACAATATTAATAAACTGTTCTCTGGCGGACACCAACTGTCCGCTGGTGGACAGTGATAAAAGCAGGGTTCAAGGCCCAAGGTTCAGGGTGCAGGGTAAAAACAAAAGACAAAATGGATTCCCGTATGCACGGGAATGACGGCCGAATACATCTCGTCTCCAATTTAAAATCTTGACCCTACTCTTAATTTTGATCTCGTTTTTAACTTGAAAATATCTTTAACTTTGACAAAGGCTCTTTTTTGGCGTAATATACAGTCATTATGTCACAATATTACGCAATTATAGGGTTATTTAAATATGAAAAACAGGTCTCTTTTAAATTATCTGAAGCAAAAATCAAAATCTAAATTGGGCCGCGTTATTGCATTAACAGGAGCCAGACAAACCGGAAAGACCACACTTGTACAGACTGGATTCCCCGGCTACACCTATATATCCCTTGAAGATCCTGTTGTCAGACCTGAATACTCAGCGCTTTCTGCGCCGCAATGGCACGAGAATTTTCCCAAAGCCATACTGGATGAAGTTCAGAAAGTGCCGGCCATTATTGAATCCATAAAGGCTGTGTATGATGCTTACCCTGAATCAAAATATATCCTGACTGGTTCCAGCCAGATACTTCTTATGGAGAAAATTCGCGAAAGCCTTGCCGGCAGGGTCGCACTGTTTGAATTATACCCGCTTACCCTGCCGGAAATGATGACAACTTCATGGGAAGACAATATTAATGATTCACGAATGATACAATGGCTCAGAAATCCCGGAGACCAAAATTTTCTTAATGGTATTCCGATCAGGGATGAGCAATACGCAAAAGCCAGCAGGTTAATGGAAAAATATCTGCAATTCGGTGCCATGCCCATTATTATCGATGATGAGCTGACTGAAAACGATAAGTTTGACTGGCTTTATGACTATATTCAAACCTACCTGCAGCGAGATATTCGTGATTTGGCTAATTTGCGGGACCTTGAACCTTTTGTCCGGGCACAAAAGGCACTTGCAGGGCTTACCGGACAATGTATTAATATGAGTAATCTTGCAAGACAGGCAGGCATCACAGCAAAAACAGCAAAACGATTTTTAACATATCTTGAAATTAGTTATCAGGTTATTCTTCTTAAACCATGGTTCAGAAATCTGAACAAAAGACTGGTTAAATCACCCAAAACACATTTTCTCGATCCGGGGATTCAAAGAATAATCCTTGGCAGGCGCGGACAAGTAACCGGGGCTGAATTTGAAAGCGCCATAGTTGCCGAAATTTTCAAGCAAATAAAAAACAGCAGGCTGCCTGTAGAGTGCTATCATTTAAGAACTGTTGACGGTCGCGAAGTAGACCTTCTTCTTGAATCAGAAGACGGGTTCGTTCCCATAGAGATAAAATTAACCAATAAAATTATTGAAACCGATGCAAGGCATTTACGTGATCTGGAAGAAATCCTCGACCGTCCGATACTGCATTCATTTATAATTTCAAATGATCCATCGATAAAAAAAATAGATAGTAATATTACGGCTCTTCCTGTGAGTTGGTTCCTGGGCAGTTAATAAATATTTGCCTGTGCTTTACCGTTAGTTCAATGCTCCCAACTGTAATGGTCTTAAGCTTTTAAATCTTGTTCCCGATCTTAATCCCGTTTTAAAAACAGGCGAATATTATTCGCCCCTACATATGCTTTTTCTGACTCCATACACCTAATTAACTTTACTCCGGGCAGCTTCATACAGGGCTTTATCATCACTCTTTTTTATCTGCAAATAATATTTCCGGGCTTTATCTGTATCCCCCATCATTTCACTGATTTCACCTAAAGAAAAAAGAGAGGCGGTATATACGTTGATTTTTTTATCTTTATTAAACCTGGAGATTTCACAGGCTTTTTTGTATGCATGGATTGCGGATTCATATTTTTTTATATCAAGCCATGTTTTCCCCAGATGATAATAAAAAAGGCTTTGCAGATATTCATATTCATCAAGTGTTTTTGACTGTAATGATTTTTCTATTACTTTAACGGCCTGATCATATTTTTTTAAATTACGGCAGCATATTGCATAGTGCAATCGAATAAAATGGTTGTTGGGATAGTCGGACAGCAGTTCTTTGTATAACGGGAAAGCGGCTTCATAATTTTCTTCTCTAAAATAAACTGATTTTGCCAGAAAATATTTTGCGCTCCCTTTTGAATATGTCCCTTTTAAAGAAGCAATGGAAACTTCTTTAATACCTTTTTCCCTGTCTCCTTCAATCCCTAATAAAAATGACAGGACTTTTATAATCTCAGGTAAAACATCCGCATAATAGTGATACATGCCAAGGCCAAGATAGGCATCGTAATAATCCGGATTTTTTTCAACTGTTTCAAGCAGGTAATTTTTCCCTTTACGACCATTCCAGTATGCTCTTAACCAGCTTCCGGTACCGGTGTAATAAACACCAAGATTTCCGTATGCACAGCCTAAAAAGAATATGGCATCAACATCATCTTCATTTTTTTCCAGCATGGTTTCTGCTGCATGGATAGTCTTTAAGGTAAGATCTTTAAAAACACCGCTCTGTTCATTCTCAATACCTTTTATTTCGCCCATTAACCGAAAGCTGGCTATTTTAAGTAAATAACCAAAGGCATTGTCCGGTTCCATCCGGATCATTTCATCAAATATTTTATCCGCCTCTTCAAACTGCATATCATGAGCAAGGTTGATGCCTTTGATACCAAGTTCGTGAAGGGATGTTGATTTTGCACCGGATGTATCAACAAAAAACACAATTAATAACAGTACTGCAATTATTACCCTCATGTGTTTTGTCTCCATTTATGGTTTTACAAAGAGCACATGAATAAGGATATCATTCTTTTCAGTCTATCTCTATTATAAAAAAGGTACAGGGTACAGGGTTCAAGGTGATGAGTTAAAACAATAAAACTAAAGCTATACCTCACACAAAGGCACGAAGACACAAAGAAAATCAAATGTTTTTTAATACAAAATTCTTTTTAGTTTTTAACTTTGTGGCTTTGCGGCTTTGTGTGAGACATAATTTTTTATTTTTTAAATTGAATAGGTATTTTTATCAGGATTTTTGTTTTATTCTCTCAGTAGCCAGGACGATATTTCCATTAGCTTGGCGCCAATGCGCCAGGAAAGGGAAACTTTAAAACCATACTTTTTTAAAGGCAACAGCATTGACACGATGATCTATCCCTATAACAGTTTTTCATATCTTTACCGAATATCTAACTCTTTACATATCCAAGTATCATAACTTCGTAGGGGTGGACCTGCGTGTCCACCCTGTGTTAACTCAAAATGCAGACCTTGCTGACTTTTGATATCTGATCTCCGACATCTGTTTTTCGCCTTGCTCCTTGAGCCATGCGCCTCCTGTCGCGGCGAAGCTGAAAGCAAAGACAGAAGTGCCTTTCTTTTACTCATACCTCAACGCCTTAATCGGATCTTTAGAAGCCGCTTTTACGGCCTGATAACTGACAGTAATTAACGCTATCAAAAAACCTGCAGCCGCTGCCTGTAAAAAAACAGAAAGACCGGGACTTATCCTGTAGGCAAAATTCTCCAGCCACCTGTGCATTATATAGCCCGACACAGGCCATGCTATTATATTGGCAATAAGCACAAGAAACAGAAACTCTCTGGATATCATAAACAGTATGCCCGAGACTCTCGCCCCAAGCACCTTTCTTACGCCTATCTCTTTTGTCCGCTGTTCTGTCATGTATGAGGAAAGACCCAGCAGTCCCATACATGATATGAGAATACTGACTATTGAAAAGGTACCCAGAATCTTTAAAAGTCTTTCTTCATTTCTATAAAATTCCGGCAGCTTTTCTTCCAGAAAATAATAATCAGGAACTGTGCCCCTGTTAAGTTCCCTGGCCTTCTGATCGATAAACTTTAACACTTCTGCTGCTTTACCATGCTGAATCTTTATAGAAATAGAATCAGCCGGCATACCGTCGTTTAATACCAGTATGACACATGGCAGGATTTCCTTTTGGAGCCCCTGAAAATGAAAATCTTTTACAACTCCAATCACCTTTGCATCTACATCTCCGGGGTCATCAAACTGTCCGTTCTGTCCCGGATCAAACCTGATACGTTTTCCTATCGCATGCTGTTCCCAGCCTTTCAGCCCTGCAGCAGTTTCATTAATAATACACGCATGTTTTTGATCGGACTTTATTTCTCTATTAAATTTTCTTCCATCCTTTAGCTCAATACCCATTAGATCGAGATAATTATAATCTGCGGCAAGTATGCACATCTGAATCTCTTTTTTATTTTCATCAGATCCGGCATGAAATAACACCATGGAAACATGTCCGTCCAATGATCCGGTTGAAGCGGCTGTATCTATTATAAAAGGACTTTTTTTCAGTTCCTGCTTCAGCACTTCTATTGATGTCTGAATTGACTTGCCGCGAATTCCAACCTTTTGAACAATGACATCTCTTTTTATATATCCTAAATCTTTGCTTTTCATAAAGTGTGATTGCTGGAAAACAATTGATGTTGCAATTATCACAATAATGGAAATAGAAAATTGAGCAACAACAAGCAGATTTCTTAACAGGCCGTTTTTCTGCAATGCAGGCCTGTGCCCCAAAATTCTGGAAGGCACATACCTGGAAATAAAAAATGCAGGATAACTGCCAGAAAGCAGGCCTACCGCTATGGACAGAAGAAATGCCGGCACAATCAATATAAAGTTACTGTAACTTAATAGAGAAAGATCTTTTCCGGAGATCTGCCTGAATAACGGGAACAGGATTTCAACCAGCACCAGAGAAATAAGAAAGGCCAGTATTGAAAATATAATTGATTCAACAAGAAACTGCTTTATGATCTGGCTGTTAAAAGCGCCCATCACCTTCCTTAACCCAACTTCCTTTTCTCTTTTAGAGGCACATGCGGTTGCCATGTTAAGGTAATTTATGGAAGAAATTAAAATCAGAAGCACAGCAAGAACAGCTAAAATATAAACATAACCAATATTTCCATTAGGCTGATCACCATGAATTCCCGATGTAAAATGTGTCTCAGCCAGAGGCGTGGCATCCAGGTATAAAACATCACCCAAATTGTTTCCGGACCCAAAGAAATACTTTTTTCTAAACCATTGGGAATTTTCAATGACCCTGCTGATTGATGCACCCTTATTTAAAAGCACATATGTATTCATATGCCCGCCATATAAATTATCCGGCGACCTTGACTCCAAATCAGCACGGCCTTCAATCTCCGCTCTGGTTGACATTGAAATTAAGGCATCAAATTTTAAGTGAGAGTTGCTGGGAACATCTTCCATTACACCGGTAATTTTAAAGCTCTTCCCTTTGCTGTTAACAATAATTTTCCCTATTGGATTTTTATCTTTAAAATATTTTTTTGCCAGGCTTTCTGTCATGACCATGCTATATGGTGTTTTGAGTGCACCAGTTGAGCCTCTTATAAGCCTGTGAGAAAACACATCAAACACTGAAGGATCAGAATAATATATTTTATTTTCAATAAATTCAGTTCCTTCATATTTAAAAAACTCTCTATCCGTGTATAAAAATCGTACATAATCTTTAACTTCAGTAAATTCATCCTTGAGGACAGGGCCAAGCGGAACTGCAGTATTGGCCATTTTCACAGTTCCGCTTTCGAATTTATAAACTGATTCAAGCCTGTAAATATTTTTATAATTTTTATGGTATTTATCGTAGGTTAGCTCATCCCGGACATAAAGCAGCAGTAAAAGAGCACAGGCCATACCGATGGATAAACCAAGGATGTTTATAATGGAATAGAATTTATTTCCCCGGATATTTCTCAGTGCTGTTTTTATATAGTTGTTTAGCATGATAAATCCTTAATTAAGAGTACAAGGTACAAGGTGCAGGGCTCATGGGAAAACAATAAATAAAAAGTCATATTAGGGCAGGCCCCTGTGCCTGCCTGTTCTGATTCTCCTCAATGCCTGTTTGTCCATTATGCTATCAAACAATCATTGTACCAGTATGCGGGTAGACACATAGGTCTACCCCTACAATTTTTTTCACATATTTCCCGAATCCCTATCTCTTTTCTTATTCAAGCATCATATCTTCGTAGGGGTGGACCTGCGTGTCCACTCGTATTAAAAAGCATTCTTTTGATCTCTGATTTCTTTCCTCTGCCTTTTCTCTTGTACCCTGCACCTCGAACCTGTCTTTTACTCATACCTCAGTGCCTCAACCGGATCATTAAGCGATGCTTTGATAGCATGATAACTTACCGTGACAAAGGCAAAGATCGCTGCGACGACTATTGCTATTAAAAATCCCCACTGAAACCCTTTCGGCCTGTAGGGGGCATTTTCTGATATCATGATCATAACAGGTACAGTAATAACCCATGCAATTATGCCTGAAATAATTATCAGCTTAATAAATTCACTGAAGAGGTGATAAAAAATATTGAGTACACTTGCGCCATGCACCTTGCGTACACCTATTTCTTTTGTTTTTCTTTCTGCAATAAAAGATGACAGACCAAACATCCCAAGGCAGGAAATAAGGAGACTTAATCCTGCAGAACAATAGAGTATTTTTATAAGTTTTCTGTTCGGCTGATAAAGATAGTCAAGTACCTCTTCAAGAAAATTATACTCAAAGGGACGTGCAGGATTAAATTTAAGCCAGTTTTCTTTTAGCAGTTCCAGTGCCTTTTGCCTGTTTTCAGGCCGGATCTTTATACTTACTATTGGACGGCTGGAATTTATTACGTCGTTGCCTGGCACAACTATCATTGGCGCAAGCTTTGTTTTAAGAGTCTGAAAATAAAAATCCTTTAAGACTCCAATTACCTTTTTATCCTTGCCCCATGCCTTTATCGTTTTTCCCACAGACTCCTTCCAGCCCATTTCCTTTGCCAGTGTTTCATTTACAAGTACAGAGTCCGTGATATCAGTTTTAAATTCACTGTTAAAAGATCTGCCTTTTAGCAGCTTTATTTCCATCAGGTCCAGAAAATCAAAATCTACTACAATAAAATTATAAAGTTTCTGAACTCTTGAGCTATCTTCTGTTTCCACGTCACAATAGGTCTGCCATCCGCCAGCAACTGCTGTTGCGTTTGAGGTTGCAACTGAAACTATTTCATTGTGTTTCAATATTTCTCTTTTAAAGGCTTCTGTTGATTTATGTTCAGCCATTAATGTTATAAGTATGTTTTCTTTTTCAAACCCGAGGTCCATAGCCTGATAAAAATCTATCTGTCCTTTTATGGTAAGGGTAAATATGATTATGATTATTGAGATAGTAAACTGAATAACAACAAGGGTTTTTCTCAGGCGCCCCTTGCCTTTTCCATAATTCACTTCGCCCTTTAAAACTCTCGAAGGCATAAAAGATGACAGAACAAAGGCAGGATAACTGCCTGATAATATTCCCACAATAAAGGTAACAATAAGTATACTGATAAAGATGCCTGGATTTTCTATAATGTTGAAGGTCATCTTTTTTGCCAGAAAATCATTAAAGGGAGGAAGGAGAATCTCTACAAAAACAAAACCCAGCAGCAGCGCAACAAATGTTAACAGCACTGATTCGCATAAAAACTGCCGCATAAGAGATGCCTGACCCGCTCCGATCACTTTTCTTACTCCAACCTCTTTGGCTCTTCCGGCGGCCTTTCCTGTTGCAAGGTTCATATAATTTATACAAGCAATCACCAGAATAAGTCCTGCCAGGGCGGACAGTATATAGATTGCTGTAATTGCTTCGGGAGTGGAATTGGGATCTTTTTTAAGGTAAAGATATACATCTTTAAGGGGCTGAAATATTGGTGTGTAATCACTGTTTTTTTGTTTAGCATGCTCTGTGTAATATTTCTGTTTAAAGCTTTTATAGTTATCTATAATACTGCTGATGGCTGCACCAGGTTTTAACAGTAAGTATGTCCAGTTGTTTCCTGTGCTGATAAAAAAACTTCCCGGAGCTCTTGTATCTATATCCCAGTTATTCATGATTCTTTTAAGGCCGGTCATGGAGAATAGTGCGTCATACCGCCTGTAGGTTGTGTATGGAAGATCCTCAAACACTCCTGTTACAACGTAATCTTTTCCGCTTGTGGCTGAAAGGATTTCTCCGACGGGATTTTTATCACCAAAATATTTTTTAGAAAAAGTCTCGCTCAATACAATTGCATCAGGGCTATCAAGCGCTCCTTTTTCTGTCCCGTAAATAAACCTGTGGTCAAACACATTAAAGATTTCTGGATCTGCATAATAGAAATTAAATTCAGAGATAATCTCTCTTTTAGAATCATAAAAATACATCAGGTCAGCTCTAAATATCCTCACACTTTCCTCTATTGCAGGAAATTCATCCTTAAGTGCAGGACCAATGGGAAATGGAGTACCGTATGCAAAGTTTTCATTATCCCCAACCCTTAACTGAGACTGAATCATATATATACGATCAAGCTTTGTGTGATGCCGGTCAAAAGAGATCAGGTCTTCAACAAAAATAAACGCAAGTATTGAACAGGCAATACCTATTGATAATCCCAAAATGTTGATAATGGAATGAAGCTTGTTTTTTGTTATGTTTCTGAATGCAATTTTTATATAGTTAAGAAGCATTTGTCCTATCTCCGCCGAATGCCTTCCGGAATTTTTTCTCCAGGCAGTAGTCGCCATCGGTTACAATAGTTTCAAGTGCCTGGATTCTTTTTTCCATCCCGGCAGTAGTTGACAATTTCTCCAGTTCTTCTATCCGCTGTTTAAGGTCATCTATTTCCTGAACCAGGTGGTTTTCAGTATTATTAAACTTTTTATTCTGATTCTTTTTTATAATGATATCTTTAACCATATTTATAAGGACGATAATTATTATGAATGTCCACAAATCCATAAGCGGTTCTCCTTATTTTTTTACTGAAACGCATTGTAAATTATGTCTGGTATTGAAACCTCCAGCTTTTACCTTGCTCATGATCTTACTCTTAATCACGCCTTAATTCTTATCGTTACTATGGTCCCCGCGGTAATGTTCTTTTTAGACGCTCTGCGCCATTATGATTGCAGGGTTACAACCCAGCCTACCTTTTTAAAATATGAACGTTCAACATCCAACTTCCAATGAAAAACAAAAGGCAAAATGGTTTCCCGCCTTCGCGGGAAAGACGGCCTTTCATGTCCATACAGTTTTTGCTGATACCTGACATCTGATTTCTGATCTCTGTTTTTATTCCCTTGCGCCTTGAACCCTGCACCTTTCTTTTATCACTCATACCTAAGCGCCTTAACAGGATTTTCCATTGCTGCTTTTATTGTATGAAAACTAACTGTTAACTGAGAAATAACCAGCACAAGTACTCCGGTTAATATGAAAGGAATCCAATTAATATTGATACGATATGCATAATTATTAAGCCAGCCACTCAGGAAATAATATGCAACAGGCCAGGCAATGATATTGGCAACTATAACCAGTTTCAGATAATTTTTGGTCATTAACAGCACAATACCCGGCGCTGATGCGCCGAGAGATTTTCTGATACCTATTTCCTTGGTCCTCTCTTCAGCCATAAACCCGACCAGTGCAAACAGTCCAAGGGAGGCAATAAAAATTGCCAGCACTGTAAAATACTGGAAAATTTTTGATATCATCTCTTCTGCTGGATAAAGGTTGTTAAAATTCTCATTCAGGAAGCTGAATTCATATTTTTGATCAGGTATGATTTCTCTTAATTTATTTTTTAAACTCTCAATTGTGCCCTGCATATTTTCAGGGCTTATTTTTGCAATAAGAATATTATTATAATCCGGTACTATACCGAGTACAATCGGTTCTATTTCAGTGGTTAAGGGTTTAAAATTAAAATCTTTTAGGATTCCTACAATAGGTCCTTCCGTACCATGAAAATTTACCTGTTTGCCGATCGGATCCTTTAATTCCATTTTTTTAATTGCGGTTTCATTAAAGATAAAACTAGCATTTGAGCCATTTAAGGCGTCTGTTGAAAACTCGCTTGAAAAGGGCCTGCCCTCAGCCATCTCCATTTCAAAGGCTTCTATAAAATCAAAATGAATTGAATTGTAATGAAAGATAAAAGTCTCATCGTCTTTCTTGCCTTCCCATGTCATTCCACTTGAGGAAGTCACAATATTTATCGGTAGATTCATGCAGGAGGTAACATATAGAACATCAGGGTTTTTAAGGAACTCATTTTTAACAGAATCATATTTGGGTTTAAGATATTCATCCATTCCAACATATATGAGCTGGTCACGATTAAAACCCAGGTCCTTATTTTTTAGATATCTGAACTGGTCATATACAACCCATGTCCCGATGATTAGAATAATTGCCATGGTCCATTGAATCAGAACCATACTTTTTCTAAAAACAGAGCCTTTGCTGCCTTTGTTTAAATTACCTTTAAGAACACTTACCGGCTTGAAAAATGAAAGTAAAAAAGCAGGGTATATGCCGGAAAAAACACCTGTAAAAACCCCCATAGCCAGCAATAATGCCAAAATTGAATAATTGCTGAAAAACTCCATGGATAACTCTTTATTGGCAAGAGTGTTAAAGGAAGGCAGAAGCAGTTCAATCATACAGATGGAAATACCCAGGGAAATAAACGAAAGTATTAGAGATTCACAAAGGAACTGCACAATAAGCTGTGATCTGTTTGCACCCGACACCTTTCTGATGCCCACCTCTTTTGCCCTTATAGAATACCGCGCTGTTGTGAGAGAGATGTAATTTATACATGAGATAACAAGTATAAATATTGCTATTATTAAAAACAGGTAAACATTATAGATACTGCCGTGCCCGCCGATATCAGCCACAAATCCTGTAGTGAGATGAATTTCTGTTATTGGCTGAAGATACAGGTCCACAACGGAACCCTGTAATTTGCTTTTTATATATCCCGTTATTTTTTTATCCAGCACCCTGTAATCAGAATTTTTTTGAAGCTGAATATAGGTAAATACTTCATTTGTACCCCATTCAGGAAAGGGCTGTCCGGTCATTTGAGACAGGGTTTCAAATGAAATAATATAGTCAAACTGTAAATGTGAATTATCAGGAATATCTTCTATCAGGCCTGTTATTTTTAGATCGTGCCTATCATCCACTCTGAGAATTTTCCCAAGTATTTCTTCAGTTTTAAAGTATCTCTCTGCCATACTCTTTGTGAGAATTATTGAGAAAGGATCGGCTAAAGCTGTATCAGGATCACCTTTTACAAAAGGTGAGGTGAACATCGTTAAAAAGGAGGGATCAACAGTTTTACCAATAAACGCATCGATTTTCTTGTCTTCATAAACAACATTTCTCAGCCCGCTCCAGAAATACCTGGTAGCATTTATGATTTCAGGATAATCCTTTTTTAATGAAGCTGCCAGGGGATGGGGAGTTACAGCTACCTGCATCCGCTGACTGGAGTATTTCTGATCCTCCACTACCCGGTAGAGATTATCAGCATTCTCATGGAATTTATCATAACTCAATTCATCCTGCACCCACAGCATAATCATGATAGTGCATGTCATACCAATAGCCAGACCCAGAATGTTTATAATTGAATGTAACGGGTGCCTGCGTATGTTTCTGACAGATATTTTTAAGTAGTTTAGGAACATAATTGTTTGTTGCCTTTTGTTAGTTGTTGGTTGTTTTTATTTATCTTGCTCATGATCTTGCTCTTACTCTTAATCACGCTTTAAAAACAGAGTAAGAGTACGAGCACGAGCAAGAGTAAGATTTCCAAAGCCCATGACATAAAACCCCCTCGTTACTACGGTCCCCGTGGTAACATTTGTTTTGTATGCTCTGCGTCATAATGATTGCTGGGTTACAACCCAGCCTACCTGTTTAAAATATGAACGTCCAACATCCAACGCTCAACATCCAACTTCCAATAGAAAACAAAAGACAAAATGGTATCCCCGATAACTCGAGATCACTGAACCGCCTTCACGGGAAAGACGGCTCTCACGATGCACTGACTTCTGACCGCTGGTTTTAACCTTGCACCCTGCACCTTGGACCCTGCACCTTATACCTCCTGTCACGGCGTAGTTGAAAGCGAAGACGGATGTACCTTTTTTTAAATGTCATCATTTAAAAATTAATCTGTCCTTATCACCAAAGGTCTCATAGCCGGAAGTAACAACCTTTTCCCCTTCCTCCAGTCCTTCCAGCACTGTAAAATAATCAGGGTTCTGCATTCCCAGCCTTATGCCCCTCTTAACGGCAAAGGTTTCTGACTCATCCAGAACATATACCCAGTTGCCTCCGGTGCTCTGGTAAAACCCGCCCCTTGCAAGAAGCAGTTCTTCGGACATATCTCCCAGTTCAAGTTTTATATGAACTGTGCGGCCTCTTCTTATATCTTCAGGGGTATCACCTTTAAATTCCAGGTCAATCTCAAATCTCCCGTCCTTTATTTCAGGATAAATCTTGGTTACTGTGAGCTGATATTCATGGCCTGCCAGCTCAAACTTTCCGGACCGCCCGGTTTCTATTCTCGGGTTAAAATGCTCATCAACAGTTGCCCTTACTTTAAATCCTGTAACTTCATCAATCTGTCCAAGCCTTTCTCCTATTCGCTTTGATTCTCCGATCTCCGCATTAAGAGAAGTTAGATGTCCGCCTACAGGTGCTTTAAGGGTAAGATTATCCTGTTTCTGTTTAACCAGCTTAAGATTATCCTTCATCCTCTGTAATGATTCCTCAAGCTGTTTTATCTGCTCTTTTCTGAAATCAAGCTCTGTAGCCATAGACTCAACAGTAAGCTTTCTTTTTTTGGCCATGTACTCATATTCATCACGGCTCGCTTCAAAATCTTCCTTTGAGAGAAATTTCTCTTCATATAATACCTTATTGCGGTTAAAACACCGTTTGGCCTGCTGAAGCCTGTAATCCACTTCGTTAAGCTCTTTATTAAGGCTGAGTTTATTCTGCTCAAGGGAAAGCCTGGTGTTTCTTAAATTATTACTCTGCTGTGAAAGCTCGGCATCTCTGTTCATAATATCAAGAAGCAGGTTTGTGTTTGACAGCCTTAATATAGGATCACCTTTTTTTACAATACTGCCGGCCTCAAGAAATATTTCCTCAACACGCCCGCCTTCCATGGCATCAAGGTAGATAGTATTCTGGGGAAGCACCTTTCCTGTTATGGCAATGTATTCCTGGAACAGACCTTTTTTAACTGCTGATATTGTGATGTGCTCAGGGTCAACATTCAGCCTGGTATCCGATGACCGCATAAACATATATAAAGCCACAGCAATGATGAATAACCCAGCGAATGCAGATATGAGAATTTTAGGCCATTTGCTTTTTTTTATTGCTCTGTCCAATTTGAATGCCTTTTCATTAATGTCGAATTCTTTGAGTTTAATATTTAGAGAGTGATGTAAATTTAAGAAACCTGACTCTTGCTGGCTCTGATACAAAGCAAGGCCTGTGCCATATTTCCAAGAAATACGTTAAGCCCGTATTTACTGCATTCCTGATTTTCAGGTAACATTTAAATCAGATTAATATCTATGAAATGTGTTCATCAGCGGACATAAAGTGTCCGTTGATGAACAACCGGGGAGGGAGGATTATTTAACTTTTTCATTAACCTAAAACGGGAATAGCAATAAAAAACATAATAAGTAAAGAAATCAGACCGGGTGCATCATCCATCATATTAAACATTTTTGAACCGATATCAGTAAAAGCCTTTTTTGCTGCTGCCATAATTTTTCTCCTTGTTTGAATTTGCTTTTAAGTAATTGCTATTAATGTGCCATACAGTATGATTAACAACCAAAGCCTTGGCTGTATTGGGTTTGCAGCGTTTAAACGACAATAAGGAATAATTTATAGATTTTATTGGAATGTCCCTTTTCGATCACCCTGTGTCCGTTAATGAACGTTTCAGAAAAAAACTCACAGGATTGAACTGTTTAAATGATTAAGCAATTATGGACAGCAGTTGTGTGACATTGTGAAGGGTTATATCTTTATTAAAAAGGAACTTCGGTATCAATGTTGCAATATTTACGTGACAGGAGATTAAGAAGCGTCATGGAGAACCAGGGTAGAGTCGCCGGTCTATCTCTACAGGTGATATTGAAATATCATGGTTCAGCGCGGTCGGACACAAAGCCACAAAACCACAAGGCCACAAAGGTAAAAACTTAAAAGATTTTATATTAAAAAGCATTTGATTTTCTTTGCCTGCCCCGCCATAGCTTCACGCGACGGCGGATGCTTTCGTGGCTCTGTGTGAGACATGATTTTTGGTCTTTGTTTTTCTTCGTGTCCTTTGTGGTTTTTAAAAAATGTCATACATATGAAAATAATTTCTATTGATATGTATTGGTCATAAATGTATATCAATCTGATTAATCATGATCGTTAATTTATTATTTGTGTCTCAATTAGGCATATTTCATAACACAGGCTGAACATCCCGAATTACCTTTTCAAAAAAACAGCAGTAAACGAGGCAATTGATGTCTGAGAAAATTGGAAAAATACTTATAGTTGATGATGACGAAGATGTTCTTAAGGCTGCCAGACTATTTTTAAAAAAACATGTTGCTTCAATCCATACCGAGCAGAATCCGGAGAACATTCCTGCTCTTTTAAAAAACAATGACTATGACGTGATCCTGCTGGATATGAATTACTCCCGTGATGTTACTAGCGGTCAGGAAGGCCTTCACTGGCTTTCAAGGATTATTGAAATTGACCCTTCTGCTGTTGTGATAATGATTACGGCCTTTGGAGATGTTAACCTTGCAGTTACTGCAGTTAAGCAGGGCGCAACGGATTTTGTGCTTAAACCGTGGCAGAATGAAAAACTTCTGGCAACCGTCTGCTCTGCCGGCAACCTTCATAAAACCAGGCTCGAAGTAGCCAGCCTGAGATCCCGCCAGGAACAGCTGAGCGCCGACATGAACCAGCCTTTTAGTGAGTTTATAGGTTCGTCTCCTGCCATGCAGAAGGTTTATGACAGTATCCTGAAGGTGGCAAAAACCGATGCAAATGTTTTAATCCTTGGAGAAAACGGTACAGGCAAGGAGCTTGTTGCAAGATCACTGCATCATCATTCTACCAGAAAGAGCGAAGTATTCATAAGTGTTGATATGGGTGCAATAAGTGAGTCATTATTTGAAAGCGAGCTGTTCGGTCATGTAAAAGGTGCATTTACAGATGCAGGGTCAGACCGGGTGGGACGCTTTGAAGTGGCTTCAGGAGGCACACTTTTTTTAGATGAAATAGCCAATCTTCCACTTGCCATGCAGTCAAAAATTTTAAGGGCTATCGAAACAAAACAAGTTGTAAGGCTTGGCTCAAACAAAAATATATCCATTGATATAAGGCTGATATGCGCTACAAACGGCAACATTGCCGAAATGGTAAATAACAATACCTTCAGGCAGGACCTCTTATACAGGATCAACACCGTTGAAATTCATCTTCCGCCATTAAGGGAAAGGGGAGATGACCTGCTGCAGCTGTCCGAATTTTTTCTTAAGATATACTGCAAAAAATACAACAAGCCTGAAATGACTCTTTGCCAGCCGGCTATCAATAAGCTTATGACTTACCAGTGGCCAGGCAATGTAAGAGAACTGCAGCACTGCCTTGAAAGGGCTGTAATCTTAAGTGAAAAAGATGTGCTTCAGCCTGGAGACTTTTTTTTATCCGCTTCACAGGCAAATGGCGATGCTATTAATTTTGACAACTACAATCTTGAAGTGGTGGAAAAAATAGTAATCAGAAAAGCGCTTGAAAAATATACGGGAAATGTCAGCCAGGCGGCCAAAGAACTCGGGCTTACCAGGTCTTCGCTTTACAGGCGTATGGAGAAATACGGTATTTAGGTTCACCACAGATAAGGCTGAACCGCAAAGACGCAAAGGACGCTAAGAAAAACGAAAATCAAAACATTTTTTATTTATTCAAAAGGCTTTTCTCTGCCTGTCCCGCCGTAGTTTGACTGGTTTTTAAGAAGGCGGATGTACTCGGTGTCTCTAGTGAGTAAAACGAACTGGTGGTCATAAATTCTTTTCGGGGGAGTAATGATTAAAACATTTAAATCAAAAATCATACTGAGGGTAATTTTTCTTACCGCTACTATTATCCTGCTTTCCTATCTTATTTTTGAAATGAATTTTATTTTTGTAAACCTGATGATGTCTATTCTTGTGATCGGCCAGGTTGTATCCCTTATTTATTTTGCAGAAAAGACAAACAGGGATTTGAGCAGGTTTCTTTTATCCATTAAGTATGATGACACCTCACAGGCTTTTACCAGTGAGGGGCTTGGCACTTCTTTCAACGAGCTTAAAAAGGCATTCGGTGAAGTAATGCGCAAGCTCCAGGAAACTCGCTCTGAGAGTGAAATCCATTCACGGTATCTTAAGACAATAATCCAGCATATAGGAACCGGCCTTATAGTATACAAACAGGACGGCACAGTAAGCCTTATCAATAACGCGGCAAAAAAAATACTGAGGATCAACCGGCTGAAGGACATTAACGACCTTAAGCATAAATACCCGAAACTTGCTGAAACACTGCTCGGCCTTAAACACAATGCAAAAAAGCTTGTTAATTTTCAGATGGATGATGAAACAGGTTACCTTTCAATCTACAGCCACCCCTTTGTATTAAAGGAAGATAAAAGCATCCTGATATCTATCCAGAATATCCAGGAAGAGCTGGAAGCAAAGGAGATGGAGGCATGGCAGAACCTGATACGTGTATTGACTCACGAAATCATGAACTCGATAACACCAATATCTTCAATGTCTTCATCTCTGCTCGATATCTTTTCAGGAGATGATATTTCTCAGGAGGAAATGGAAGACGCAACAGGAGCCCTGCAGACAATCCACCAGCGAAGCCAGGGGCTCATGCACTTTGTAGGTAACTACCGCAACATGACCCTTATTCCGGAACCCAAAATCCAGATCATTTCTCTTTTCGTGTTTTTTCAAAGTCTGGAAAGGCTTATGAGCGACAAGCTGCATGAAAACGGTATAGCCTTTGAATGGTCTGTTGAACCCCAAAGCCTTGAACTGACCGCTGACCCGGACCTTATGGAGCAGGTTATGATAAATCTGATTCTTAATGCCATACAGGCTGTGGCAGGGAAGGAAACGCCAGCTATAAAAGTAAAGGCCTCCTTGGAATCGGAAGGTGCAATTATAATTACAGTTGAAGATAACGGCTTAGGTATTGTAAAGGAAGCGCTGGACAAGATATTTATTCCGTTTTTTACAACAAAGGAGAAAGGCTCAGGAATCGGGTTAAGCCTTTCAAAGCGTATTGTGAGGCTTCATAAAGGAACCATAAAAGTAAAGTCAGAGGTGGATAAGGGCAGTACTTTTACCTTGAGATTTAATTAAATGCGGATGGGTTCAAGGCTCAGGGTAAAACAAAAGATGGCTCAATACAGTATTGCTAATTGATTTCGCTGTTTGTCAAATATTTTTCAAGCGCGTCAGCGATAACCGTGTTTAGATTGACACCTTTTGATTTTGCATAAAGCGTGGCCTTACGATGCAAGTCCGAACCAGTTCGAACATTAAAGCTTCCTTTAAAAGAAGTTTCCGGGTCTATCCCTTCTTCATTGCAAAGCTCAAGGTAATCATCAACAGCTTCTTCAAAAGCACATCTTAACTCTTTAACATCTGTACCTTCATAGGTTATCAGGCTGCGAATAAACTCAACCTTTCCATGAAATACCTGATCATCATCACTATAATGTACCGAACCGTAATAATTTTTATATTTCATCATATCTTTCATATTAAACCCTCTCTATTTAAGAGATCAACGACATAATTTATTACATATCTTTTTAATATTTTATCTGGATGAGGTTTATGCAGAGAAATCGCCGGAAAGGTTGGGTGAATAAAGCGCCATCTGGAACCGCCGGTTTTTCCGGCTTTCTTTTGGATATATCCAAGATTTTTTAGCACCGTCGTAAGTTCGCCCCAGGTAAAGTCTTTTGGCCGCTCTTTTAACCGGGCCAGCAATTTTTCATTTTTCCCTATCAGACCTCCTTTGATTTGAGATAATATAAATAATCCAGTCGGACTTTGCAACTAAATTTAGTTGCAAAGTCCGACTGGATTATTTATTCAAGTGTTAAGGATAAAAGCTTTTTTAGGTTTTAATATTGATGCAGAGCGCCTAAGTTTTTTTTAATCTTGTACCTTGCGCCATGTGTCCTGCAGTTCCGGAAAATAAAACTTCCTTGAGCTTCATCGCTTCTTCACGGGAAATATCTATCCCGGCCTTTCCCAGCACATGCATAATGGAATGGGACCCGGACTGTTTTCCAAGCACAAAATCAAAGCCTTCACGACCCACAGACTCAGGATGAAAGGGCTGATAGGAGAGAGGGTCTTTTAAAAGACCGGCGCAATGTATGCCTGATTCATGAAGAAAAGCACCTTTGCCTGTTATGGGCTTATCGGAAGGTATTGGCCGTTCCGAAACATCTGCAACATAACTGCACAGGTTCATCAGATGACTTGTATCTACCGTTGTGCTGAATCTTTCAGAAAGATTCATAGCCACTGCAACCTGCTCAAGGGGTGCATTGCCTGTTCTTTCACCCAGGCCGTTTACTGTAACACTTACGGATGAAGCTCCTGCTTCAACCGCTGCCAGGGCGTTTGCAGACGCCATGCCAAGATCATTATGCCCGTGAAATTCAAGCTCTACACTGCTGTGTGATTTAATTTTTCTGATAAGGTTAAAGATATCAAAAGGAGTTGATATACCTACCGTATCGGCAATGCGTATTCGGTATGCGCCGTATTCGGATGCCCTTTCTATAAATTCTAAAAGAAAGGTTTCATCACACCTGGTTGCATCCTGTGCACCGGCCGATACAAAGGGAAACATGTCCGAAGCCATTGTCATGATTTCTGCAAGACTGTTCATTGCCCATAATTCATCTTTACCAAATGCATTAAGCTGTCTTGCTGAAACAGGAAAACTTATATGGATACTGCTTAAACCGCACTCCGCTGCATGCTCTATATCGCTTTTAACTGCCCTGCACCACCCGGTGATTCTGCTTGAAAGCCCGAGCCTGTTGATGTCCGCAAGCTCTTTTCTGGCATCTGCGCCCATGGCAGGGATGCCTGCCTCGAGCTCGTTGACACCTGCTCCTGCAAGCATTTTGGCAATGAGCATTCTTTCTTCCGGCTTAAGGTTTACCCCGGGAGCCTGTTCCCCGTCACGCAGGGTCGTATCAATTATCCATATATTGTTAAGCTGTAAATTTTCCATAACAACTGTTTCTTTCATGCTTCAAAAATCTGTCTGGCTGTCTCTATCTGAAAACCGATTATTAACTGCTGACAGCTTTCATTTTAATTCCCCTGTTTTTAAAGGTGATATCCATATATTGTTAAAGCTCAAGGCTATAATAGTCAATTACTCATATACACTAAATCAATCCAACTAAATACTGGAGGTCTAACCTTTAAGACAAAACAAAAAACTCATATCACTCACACTGGATATCACCTTTAAAAACAGGGACCATCTTATGCTGATAACATCAGCTCTTTATCGTTCTGCCCCTGTCAGGCAGCTGATTTCCCCTCCCCCGCCTGCCGGCTGTTTTTTTGCTGGCAGGGAGGGAGAGATCAGGAGAGAGGATGATTAAATCGAAACACATAAGTTCACTGAACAGAAGATACAATACCGCTTATTGCACCTTCATAAACAACTTATGCTTTTTTTTGATTCCATGAGTGACCTCTATGCTATCAGGTATTCCTCTACAGACTCACCATCTTCAAGAGCATCAAGTATTTCATCTATTTTGTCTTCACTGTCCACTTCGCCATACCAGAAATTATCAGGATAAATTATCATAACCGGACCGTGGTCACATGCCTTGAGACATCCTGTTGAAGTAATCTGGGCATTAAGGTCTCTGTCCAGTATTTCATTTTCTATATAAGGAAGAAATTCCAGAGCACCCTTTTTATTACACACACCCTGAGCGTCACCGCCGGCCCTGAAACTTGCACACAAAAAAATATGATATCTAGGTTTTTCCATTTATATTTCTCCTTTAGTTTTTAAGCTATCAGCTTTCAGCCGATTTTATTCTTCTATAATATAACTTTATGCTATCCAAAGGGCACGCTGCCTCGTACCCCTACAGTTTCTGTTTTTGAATTTAACCCTGCGCCTTGAACCATGAACCTTGCGCCCGGTTTTTATCACATACACCCCATACCGGTTCCTTCACATTCGGAGCCGCATTTCTTGGGTTTTCTCTTAATCATATGACTCAGGCTTTTACCTTCAAACACCCTGTATACAGCCTCTTCAATCACACCTTCAACTTCGTAAACAGTTATTCCGTTTTTGTTCAGAATATCTTTCGGGGTTTTTCCGGCGCTGGCGACAAGAATACTTCCGCAGTCTTTAATTGTTTCGGAAAGCTCTTCCCATCTCTTTGCTCCTCCGCCCGGTTCCGGAACATCACGTACATCTTCAAGCACTACATCCGTACCGCGTCGTTTATATATATACAGCTGATTTGCTTCACCCAGGTGAAGATTGACCAGCATTCCTTCCATACTTGCTACCGCTACATAAGGTCTTTCTGATACAGGCTTCTGCATTTCAGGAAGCACATTCAACTGTTTTTCGTAGCTCCTGAGTTTTTCAAGGGTTTCCGGTGTTTCTATCTCACCCAGGAGACCGACAGCATCCGACCTGCAGCGTTTGCAGTGGCGCATCTGTTTTACATACTTTTGACATTCATTGTGGATCTTATTGATCTCATCCTTTTCAGGCTCTTTAATACTCTCAAAATTTGAACCTGGATTCGGGTAATAGGGCATACAGTTAAAGATATCCACACCCAGTTCACCCATTTTTTTGGCCACTTCTACAGCATGGTCAGAGTTGATGCCAGGAACAACAACGCAGTTGATCTTTACAATAACGTTGTTTTCCTTAAGGGCTTTAATTGCTGCCAGCTGTTTTTCAAGAAGCACTTCAGCGCCTTCTCTCGGGCCGACACTCCGCTTTCCGTTTCTTACCCAGGCGTAGATCTTTTCGCCTACTTCAGGATCAACAGCGTTAACTGTAATACTTACATGGCTTACATTCAGCCTGACAATGTCCTTTACATAAGGAAGTACGTTAAGTCCGTTTGAAGCAAGACAAAGGATCATGTCAGGATATTTTTCCCTTACCAGCTCAAGGGTTCTTATTGTTTCAAATGGATTTGCAAAAGGATCTCCGGGTCCTGCGATTCCGACAACACTGAGATCATTTCTGGTACTCATAACATCATCGAGATATCTTATAGCCTGGTCAGGAGTAAGTACGCCGCTTGTAACGCCCGGCCTGCTTTCGTTTACGCAGTCAAATTTCCTGTTACAAAAATTACATTGAATGTTACACCTTGGTGCAACCGGTAAATGTATTCTGCCGAATGATTTACATGCTCCTTCGTTAAAGCATGGATGATTTTCTATATTCATGGTTCCTCTCCAATCTATATATACGAATATCCGATTCCGGATTCTTCCTGCCTTTTTTCCATAATGCTGTTTACTATCCTGTCAAACAGCTGCTGTGTACCTCTGTAACCGAGATGCTGGATTCTGGCACCTCCGAACCTGTCGTGTATGGGGAAACCTATTCTCACAATAGGAACACCCAGTTTTCTAGCTACACTGTATCCTTTGCTGTGACCGATAATTATATCAGGTGATACTTTATGGGCCATTTCTTCTATTTCTATAAAATCAGCCCCTGACATTATTATTGTTTCTTCAGGATCAAGATCAGGGTTAACTTCCTTAAGTACTGATTCCAGCAGTCCGCTTTTTCCACCTGAAGCGCATATCACCGGTATAACGCCTATTTCAGAGAGGAGAGAAACAATACCCGCAACAAGATCCTCTTCCCCGTATACAACAGCCTTTGCTCTTGCTACATATTTATGACCGTCAACATAGGAGTCTAAAAGTCTGCCTCTTTCTTTCTTGATAAAATCCGGAGTTTCTTTACCGCTTATCTCTTCAAGGGCTGAGAAGAATTTATCACTCTCATCAACACCTATTGGAAGTCCTGAACTGTGAAGAGATACGCCGAATCTTTCCTTTAACAGTTTTCCTGCACTTTCCTGACGGCTCAGTACCTGTCCGAATTCTATGGAGCCTGCAGAATAGTGCATTTTTCTGATATCACTAAGTTTAGTACCGCCTGAAGGAATTTTTTCAAACTCCGACCATAATGCCCCGTCAAGCCTTTCGGAATAATCGGAAAGCATAATGGGCGTAAGGCCGAAGGCGGAGACCATGTCCTTCATGTGTCTTAAGTCTTCGGGTGAAACCATACCCGGAAAAATATTAACCAGTTTTTCCGAATGAATTTCACTGCTGTCAACACACTGGAGTTTTTCCGATTCCGGCAGAAGCATATCAACGGTTGACTTTATGGCGTTGTGAAAGCCGTCTGCATGAGTACCCTTGTAGCTCGGGGTTGAAACATGGACTATCCCCGGCAGCTTTTTGTCTTTATTATTCTTTTTGTACTCGTTTAAAAACATGGGCACATCATCACCGATTGTTTCACTAAGGCATGTTGTTGCTATGCCTATCATTTCCGGGTTGTACTGGGCTATTATATTATCCAGTGCAATCTTGAGGTTCTGCCCTCCGCCGAATACGGCAGTCTCTTCGGAAAAGTTTGTTGAGGCAATATCGATCGGCTCCTTGAAATGGCTGATCATATACCTTCTTATATATGTGGAGCACCCTTGAGAGCCATGCAGGAGAGGAACACTGTTTTCTATGCCTTCAAAGGCCAGTGCGGCCCCCAGAGGGGTGCATAATTTACATGCATTGCGTGTTGCGGTAAAATTTGTTCTCTTATTTCCCATTTTTCATTTCCTTCCTGGGAGTGAATTTCCAGACCGGGCTTGTAACCGATCCATACACTTCCTTTGCGAAATTTAGCATTCCGCTGTATCCGGCAAGAGATATTTTTCTTTCATGATTATGATCACAGAATCCCAGGCCCAGCTTAAAGGCTATCGGACGTTCCTTTACTCCGCCTATGAAGAAGTCCGCATCTTTTTCAATTATGTATTTCGACAGTTCAAGGGGATTTGCATCATCAAGTATGACAGTTCCTTCATCACACATTTCTCTCAACATTTCATAATCTTCAGGACCGCCGGTCTGGGATCCTGCCAGCACAACATTCATACCAAGATGTCTGAGTGCCTTTATAAGTGAAAATGCCTTGAATGTTCCGCCCACGTAAAGGGCTGCTTTTTTACCTTCAAGATCTTTTCTCATTCTCTGCAGCTCGGGGTATATTGCTGCAACTTCTTCACGTACAAGCTCACGTGTTCTTTTCATTATATCAGGGTTGTCGTTAAAAAACGATGCAACATCATAAAGCGCTGCCGACATATCTTCGATGCCGAAATAGGAGACCCTTATATAAGGTATACCGTATTCCTCTTCCATCATCTTTGCCAGGTTGGTCATTGACCCTGAACACTGTACTACATTAAGAGATGCACCGTGAGATCTTCCGATCTCTTCAACCCGGCCGTCGCCCGTCATAACGGACACAACCTCTACACCCATTCGTTTGTAATATTCTTTAATTGTCCATGCCTCTCCGCCTATATTGAATTCGCCCAGGATATTGATGCTGTATTTGCTGATCCCTTCGGCAGATTCACGGTTTGTCAGTTTAAAAAGTGCATGGCAGGCTGCCTTGTAACCGTCTTTTTTAGTACCCTTAAAACCTTCTGAATGCACCGGGAGAACGGGAATTCCCTTTTCTTTACCAACCTTTTTACAGACAGCTTCAACATCATCTCCTATAATACCGACAATACAGGTTGAATAAATGAACGCCGCTTTTGGTTTATAGGTATCAATAAGCTCGTTAAGAGCTCTTTCCAGTTTCTTTTCGCCTCCGTAGATTACATCCGTTTCGGATAAATCCGTTGAAAAACTGAGGCGGTGAAGCTCGGGCCCCGAGGAAAGAGATCCCCTGATATCCCATGTATAAGCAGCGCAGCCTATCGGACCATGAATCAGGTGAAGTGCATCGGCGATCGGGTAAAGTACAACCCTTGATCCGCAGAACACACAGGCCCTCTGGCTCACAGAACCGGCCAGGCTGACCTTGTCGCAGCTCATTTCAAACTTCTCGTCACCTTTTTCATATATGTGTTTTTTCCGTTGTTCCAGTATGCTTATAGCTTCCATTTTAAATTCCGTTTTTCCGGGTGCACAGTGTACTTTAGCTGTACACTGCACACCGCGTTTTATTATCTACCCTGCGCCTTGAGTCTTGCGCCTGGTTTTTATGTTTAAAGCACCAGTTCGAAGGTTTTCATATCAGCATCCCTGTCTTTTCTGTCAAGGACTGCATCAAGTATCTTCTCAAGGAGTCTCATTCCGCCCTTATAACCTACTGTCGGGAAGTAACTGTGACCGACACGGTCAAGGATTGGAAATCCATGGCGGATCAGAGGAATATCTTCATCCCTTGCGATATATTTCAGGTAACTGTTACCCATAATCAGATCCACCGGTTCGTTTTTAATCCACTGGTGGAACAGGAACATATCTGCATTGGCTCCGCCCTTAACCTTAACTTCAAAGGGACAGTCTTTGGTTATTTCCCTGTATTTTTTCTCAAAAGCCTTTCCGGGTGTACCTGTAACCGCATATACCGGCCACATATCTATTGATACCAGGAATTCAGCCAGAGAAAGAACCTGATCAGGATCGCCTACAAGACCGACTCTTTTGTTGTAAAAGTACTGATGCATATCGGTTATGATATCCATCATCTGGCCTCTTTCCCTGTCAATGGACTCAGGCACGTTTGCTCCGGTCATTGTCCTTAAGGCTTCAATGAAACGGTCTGTTGCATGAAGGCCTATGGGAAGGTCCAGCAGTTCAAATGGAACCTTGCACTTTGTATCTAGAGCCTTTGCTGCAGCTTCTGATCCCCATTTACCAAGAGCGACTGTACCGATGCTGTCGCCCGTGCTCTTAAGTTCATCAACCGTTACACCGCCGTCAGGATACATTGAATACTTGCCGGTCAGAGGACCGTTAAGGATATTGGATGTATCCGGGAACAATACGGTGTTTATACCCATCATTCCTGCCAGTCTTTTGAGTTCTTCCATATCCGAAGGTTCAACCCAGCCGGGAATTATGTTTACCTGGTTTTTCTGCTTACCGGTACTGGTTGAAAAGTAATCCACCATGGACTTAACCATGTTTGAAAAACCTGTAACATGAGATCCGACATAACTTGGAGTATTTGTATGGATCACCATTTTACCTTCAGGAATTTTTCCGTCAGACTGAGCCTTGTTTATGATCTGCGGCAGGTCATCACCGATAGTCTCAGAAAGACATGTCGTATGAACTGCAATTATATCAGGATTATAAACAGTAAAAATATTATTAATCGCCTGTAAAAGGTTTGCCTGTCCGCCGAATACCGAAGCACCTTCTGTAAAGGAACTGGTAGCAGCCATAACCGGTTCTTTGTAATGCCGGGTCAGAGCACTTCTGTGATAAGCACAGCATCCCTGAGAACCGTGACTGTGCGGCAGGCAGCCTTTGATACCAAGAGCTGCGTACATGGCACCTATAGGCTGGCAAGTTTTTGCCGGGTTTACCGTAAGTGCGCTTCGCTCTTTTATTTCTACAGGCGTATGTCTCAACAGTTTGGTTTTATCTATTGCTTCCATTGGTCATTATTCCATTTCTAATTATCAAAAGGTTAATATCTATGGCATAAATGCGTATCTTGCCGACAGTTCAGGATTCTTTTTCCAGGGCGGTTTAACGTATGCCCAGACCTTGCTGTTTACCATTCTGTCTATTTCATGGTAGAAGTTTACAGCGCCTTTAAATCCTGCATATGGTCCGCCTGAGTCATAGCTGTGAAGCTGTTTCATCGGAATACCTTTTTTCTGAATGGCATATTTCTCTTTAATACCGGCACAGAAGACTGCAGGTTTATACTTTTCAATGAGCATTTCAGTTTCATACTGGCTGATATCATCAATAACCAGCGTGTTGTTATCCATTTCCTGCATCATCCCTTTGTAGTCCTTGAACTTGAGTCCATCTTTTTCAAGCTTTTCAAGTTCTTCAGGAGTCTTCCTGGGGTTGTACCTTTCAGGATCCGCTTCTACGTCAAGCTCTTCGATGTTTCTGCTGTCCGCATCAATTTTTACACTGGGAAGTACAACTCGGCCTTCATAGTCATCCCTGTGTGCAAACTCATAACCGGCTGCCATGGTCTTCATACCCATCTCTTTAAAGAGCTCCTGGTAATGGTGAGCCCTTGAACCGCCGACAAAAATCATTGCAAGCTTTCCTTCGGTCCTTGATTTTACATCTTCAGCCACTTTTTCAACTTCCGGCATTTCTTCGGCTATAACCTCTTCCACTCTGTCGATAAGCTCCTGATCTTCATAGTACTGGGCTATCTTTCTGAGTGACTTGGCTGTTGCCTTTGCGCCGATAAAGTTAACCTTGATCCATGGAATTCCGAACTTCGTTTCCATCATTTCGGCCACATAGTTGATTGACCTGTGACACATGATCATATTGAGGTCCGCGGTATGAGAGTTTTCAAAAAAATCAATGCTTGAATTACCGCTGAAGGTTGAAATAACCTTGATACCGCATTTCTCAAAAATTCTGTCTATTTCAAAGGCATCACCGCCGATGTTGTACTCACCAAGCAGGTTAACCTTGTATTTTCCTTCTTTTATTGTGTCGTCATTACCGATTATATGGGTAAAGAGACCGTTATTAGCAATATGATGGCCCGCAGACTGACTTACACCCTTGTATCCTTCGCAGCTGAAACCGAATATATTGATACCCAGTTTTTTCTTCATTTCCCTGGTAACAGCATGAACATCATCACCAATAAGACCTACAGGACATGTTGAGAATACTGATATAGCCTTGGGTTTAAAAATATCATATGCTTCCTGAATCGCCTGTTTCAGCTTTTTTTCTCCACCGAATATAATTTCCTCATCCTGCATATCAGTGGAAAAACAGTATGTGATAAACTGATGCCCGTCTTCGGTTGTTGAAGGATCGGTCTGGTTTCTTCTTGTAAGCCAGCTGTAAAAACCGCATCCTATGGGGCCGTGAGTAATGTTTACAATATCTCTTGTGGGTCCGAGCACAACGCCCTTACACCCTGCATAACAGCATCCTCTCTGTGTGATAATACCTGGTACCGTCCTTACGTTTGCTGCTGTTTCCGGTACTGTTTCATCTTCTGCAACTTTATTAACGGTTATCTGTTTTGCTCGTTTCCTTGCCACTTTTGTGGGATATTTACTCAATATCTCCTTTTTTATGGCCTCCGGATCCACACCTTCTATATATTCTTCTTTAACTGGATCTGGCATTATTTATTCTCCTTTCATCAGGTTTAAAGTGTTTTCCTATTCAGCTTCGTCAAGAGTAGGATCACCACTCACGCCTGTTCGGACACTTATTGAATCCATAACCGGGCTTACAAATATTTTACCGTCTCCGGCCTTGCCCGTCTGGTTAACTTTAATGATTATCTTCACAGTCTTTTCCACAAGACTTTCAGGTACAACTATAAACAGGATACGCTTTGGTATAAGCCTCTGGCTGGTTCCAAGCTGTGATATAGCCTCTTCATATCCTTTTTCCGCTCCTTCAAGGAGCTGTATATCAACCAGACCTTTACCTCTTCCGAGAGCGTCCCTGGCCGTCAATGAAGTAATTCCCGCATCGGCAAGGGCCCGCTTAGTCTTGTTTATTGCGTTCATACGCACAATGGCCATTACCTCTCTCATATTTTCACCTCTTCGATATCTCCGTCAGGAGTTTCCTTCACACCGGAGCTGATTGTGTAAACTTCTTCAACCGGAGTTATAAATATTTTACCGTCTCCAAAGGCGCCCTTTTCTCCGGTCTTGGCGGCCTTTATTATTGTTCTTACTACAAAGTCTTTATCCTTTGACGGTATAACTGTTATGAGAAGTTCCTTTGGAATTTCATCATAGGTTATTTCCCCGATCTTGATACCACGCTGCTTTCCACGGCCTACAACTGACATTTTGGTTACTGCAGGGAACCCTGCTTCCATAAGGGCTGCGAGTGTATCATCTACTTTTTCAGGTCTGATAATGGATCTAATCATCAACATATTTTTATTCTCCAAATTATGATTTTTTTCTGAACATCCATATCCAGGATGCGGTTAAAATTGTGCCTCTCAACGGCAACTTAAAGTCTGAAATTATGCCCCTATACCGTATTCAATAAGCAGAGATTCAAGCTCTTCTATCTCAAGCGGAGTAGGTATTACATGCATGGTGTTCTCATCAATCTTTTTAGCCAGGGCCCTGTATTCATCAGCCTGAGGATGATCCGGAGCATATTCGATAACTGTCTTCCTGTTAATCTCTGCCTTCTGAACCATGTTGTCCCTTGGAACAAAGTGAATCATCTGGGTTCCGAGTTTTGCAGCAAGCGCTTCGATCATCTCTTTTTCGTTATCAACCTTTCTGCTGTTGCAGATAAGACCGCCAAGTCTTACACCGCCTGCCTCTGCAAACTTAACAATACCCTTGCAGATATTATTTGCAGCGTACATAGCCATCATCTCGCCGGAAACAACTATGTAGATTTCCTGAGCCTTTCCTTCTCTGATAGGCATTGCGAAACCACCGCATACAACATCACCAAGAACATCGTAAAAAGCATAGTCGAGTTCGTTTTCACCGGAGTATGCACCGAGCTGTTCAAGAAGGTTGATTGAAGTTATGATACCGCGGCCGGCACATCCAACACCCGGCTCGGGACCGCCTGATTCAACACAGAGAGTTCCGCCGAAACCGCTCTTTCTTACATCTTCAAGTTCAACGTCTTCACCTTCTTCTCTTAATGTATCAAGTACTGTTCTCTGAGCAAGTCCACCCAGTAAAAGTCTTGTTGAATCTGCTTTGGGGTCACAACCAACGACCATTATGTTATTCCCCATCTCAACGAGGCCGGCTACTGTATTTTGTGTTGTAGTTGATTTACCAATGCCGCCCTTTCCGTAAATTGCTATTTTTCTCATTGTTCTATCTCCTGAATTATCATTATGAAATTTATGAACACCTATATTACAAGGAAGATGCCAAACATCGGACTAGAACAAATAAAAGTTATAACACACTGTTATTGTTTACCTTTAACGGAGTGCCATTGTATATGGAGAGGTTATTTCGGACCAAGATATCCTACCGGCCGGTGGGATAAAAAACAAATCCTACCAACTGGTAGGTCTTTTAAAGTGGACATTTCAAAGAAAAGCATTTTAACCCTGATTCAATTAATATTAAAAAAAGGAGGATCCTTATGGGAGGAAAAAGTTTTCGAAAATACTGTTTTCATTGCTGCATGAGCTTTTTTATGAGCCTCGTTAACGGATTACCTTTTACCGTCTTTTGCTCAGGGTATGCTTCGGGAACTTACATTACTCCCAGAACCTATGGGCTCACACTTACTTTTAACTTTTAATCTCAGATTTGCGTAACCGCTGAGTTGGATAATTTTTCAGGGGATCAGGCCTGCTTTTAAAGCATGATCCCTTTTTTAAATATCCATTATACTTTGTATATCATCTTCCAGTTCAATATCAGGATAATATTTTTTTACGCAATCAGGACAGATGCTGTGGCTGAAATCTGCATCCGAATGTTTATGTATGTATGATTCAATCTGATTCCAGTACCCCTTATCATCACGAATCTTTTTACAAAAAGAGCAGATAGGCAGTATTCCCCTGAGGGTTTTAATCTCTTTTAACGCCTGCTGCAATTCGGTTATTAAACGGTCTTTTTCTTTTTCGGCATTTTTGTGTTCGGTAATATCACTGATTGTTGCAATATAACCGCTGAGCTTACCGCTTTTATAGAGGTTTTTTATCCGTACATAAACGTCGAGAATCCTGTCATCCTTGGTTTTCAGCAGGAGATCGAATTCTGTATTATTAAGTACAAAAGCATTCTGTGTTTCTTTGGGGATAAAATCTAAAATATTAAGACCTGCAATATTATCCTCTCTCTCCATCACCATTTTTTGAAAACCCCTGTTGGAAGAAAGTATGTTTCCGCTGGTATCAAGAAGAAGGATGCCGTCGGAACTTTTCTCTAAAATTCCTCTGATTAACTGGTCCTTGTGCTCAGCCTCTATTCGACCCATTCTGTTATGATGAAAAAAAATGAAAAGATAGGAGAAAACACCTCCGCTTATCAGTGCGGTAACTCCATGCAATACACCATGAAAATCTCCAATCCCTTTAATGAAAATGAGGACAAGTGGTCCCAGAACAGATAAAAACATCAGGGCAAATCGACGGGTAACAAGAAAAGGGATGTGACAGACAATTGTCAGAAAAAATAAGGGGATTGCCCAGACCGGATAGTCTGACTTCAGATAGTATACAGGACTTATAGCAATAATATAACGAAACAACCATATCTGATCAAACCAGCCTTTCAGAAACAGCAGCCGATCCAGTATAGTAACAGCAAGAATCGATAAAAGAACTATATAGCAATGCTGATCTGTCTGGAACACCGGGCTGCTTATAAAATAAATACCAATAGCTCCACACATAAAATAGATGAAATAAATTATGTAATGAGCATTTATAAAGGTTTTTAAACTATCTTCCGGGATTTTTTTATGGAGAAGAAGTAAACCGCAAAAAAGAAAAAGTGCAAAGTAAGTATAAAAATAAACCGGACTGATGCCCCATTCAAACCCGACAGATAAGAGATTAACATCTAAAAAATTTCCAGGAGATACCGAAACGGCGACGATCGCTATACCATCGGCGTTCAAGTGTCCGTCACTGGAGGCACCTGGCGGCTGCCATTCATTTCGTTGAAACTCTTTTAAGGGAATTCGAAATTCATTTACAGAATCCGATTTTAAAGAAACGGCTTTAAAAAACTGCTCGCCTCCCTGATAATTATCCGTGATGTTCAGCAGGATCTGCTTACCGCGGGAATTATTCCTGAGCCTGAAAACAAGAGTGGAATTGAAAGGAACATTCATATCTATATGAAAACCAAAGCCGTTATATTCGACCGTTTTTTTGGGGTCTATTACAATATTGATTGATTTTAGTCCCTGATCTTCAATTACAGTACGTGTAACTTCACCATTTTGAAAAGTATGAAATCCTAAACTTGGAAAAAACTTTCCGTTTTCCTCTTCGATGATGGGGATATAATTCTGATTGTTTCCGGATGTCTTATCAAACAGGTAATATGTATATACTAATGAAAATAAATATAAAAATACCAGAAATGACTTTATAACACGTTTTTTATGATAATCGCCTGTTATAATCTTCTGTGAGGATACTCCGATGTGTCCCATACAATAATACCCCTAAGCCGCTTACCAATTGATGAGAATCCCCTGTTTGAGGAATATTTTTTAAGGACAAATTATATAAAATGAAGATTTTAAGTCAATCTGAAAACCTGTGTAAATCCATTGCGTGCAAGGAAAGTGTTTTAATTTTTTAATATCTGCGGCGTGACATTGCAATAAACCTGAAAAAGAATGTATACTCATTTCCTGCAGCTTAAGAACAGAAGATAAATTTATTTTCTCTGTAGATGTTATATAAGGAAAGGTCTAAAACGTATTTCATGTCAGATTCAGGTGAGAACAATAAATTGATTGTAGGGTGGAGAGAATGGATTTCTCTTCCGGATCTTGGCATTAAATCAATAAAAGCCAAGATGGACACGGGTGCCAGGACATCAGCCCTGCACACCTATTTTATAGAACCCTTTATGGATAACGACAGGCATATGGTAAGGTTTGGTATCCACCCAAAACAGAAGAGTGATAAAAACGGCGTTATATGTACTGCCGGAATTATTGACCAGCGGCACATTGTGGACTCCGGGGGGCATCCTGAACTCAGGTATATAATAGGAACTGACATCCTTGTCGGCGGCAGGAGATGGCCCATTGATTTAAGCCTGACAAACCGTGAGCAGATGAGGTTCAGGCTCCTGATAGGGCGGTCAGCAATATCCGAAGAACTGATAATAGACCCGCAACTCAGCTTTACCCTTGGACGGCCTTTTAAAAAAAAGAATTAAACACAGTATGAAAAATGAAAACAGGCAATAAAAATGATAATTTCGAGATAGCCGGAAATGTTGTAAAACCGGGAGAATCAAAGTTATTTGAACTTCAGGCAGGCGAACTTTACACCCATACACCCATAACAATTCCTGTGCGGGTGATCTCCGGTAAAACCAGAGGCCCCAGGCTTTTTGTGTCCGGAGTTATTCATGGTGACGAGATAAACGGTGTAGAGATAATACGGCGTCTTCTGGCTCATAAATCACTCCTGAAACTTCGGGGAACCCTGGTTGCAGTACCGGTAGTAAATATTCACGGTTTTATTTCCCATAACCGCTACCTGCCTGACCGCAGAGACCTTAACAGGTCATTTCCCGGAAATGAGCACGGATCCCTTGCATCACGGCTTGCAAGGCTTTTTTCGGATGAAATAGTAGAAAAATGCACCCACGGCATAGACCTGCACACAGCATCGGGACACAGGTTCAACCTCCCCCAGATCAGGGCATGCCTCAACAACGACGAGACAGCAAAACTTGCAGGGGCCTTTGGTGCGCCGGTTATCCTTAACTCCAATGTACGGGACGGATCACTGAGACAGTCCGCTGTTGAAAGCGGAAAACCCTTTCTGTTATATGAAGCAGGGGAAGCTCTCCGGTTTGATGAGTTTTCCATCAGGCTCGGTGTTGCCGGGATAATATCGGTTATGAGAACAATGGGCATGTTGAAAGGCAGACCCTATAAAGCCAGATTCAACACGGTTATCGCCGATTCCAGCACATGGGTGAGAGCTCCAAGGAGCGGTATACTCAAGGCAGACTGTCAGATAGGCGGACATGTTGAAAAAGGTGACCGGCTGGCCAGAATTTCGGGCCCGATGGGAGAGGATGAAAAGACGGTTAAATCTCCCGTAAGCGGCATTATTATTTCAAATATACGTCTTCCTCTTGTTAATAAAGGCGATGCACTTTTTCATATCGCCCGCTACAAAGGAACCGAACCGGATCAGGATGATTTTTCATTCATGGAAGGTTCTGTTCCTGATGAAGTTTATCCCCAGTTCAATTAAAAAATAATCAAAGGTATCAAGCATGAAAATAGCTATTCTTTCGAGAAGCCCCCGCGCTTACAGTACAAAACGGCTAAAAGAAGCCGCAAAATTAAGAGGACATGATGTCCGCATTTTAGACACCTTAAAGTTCTCACTTCTGGTAGACCAGGAAGGACCGGACCTTTATTACAATAACAAACCATTCGGATCATACGATGCAGCCATTCCGAGAATAGGCGCATCCATATCCTTTTACGGCACTGCCGTTGTCCGCCACCTGGAACAGATGGGCATTACCACGCTTAATTCATCACAGGCCATAAGGATATCACGTGACAAACTGAGGGCCAGCCAGATCTTAAGCCGCCACAGTATCGGCACCCCTACTACTGCATTTGTAAACAGGAGAGACTCTATTCTTCCTGCAATAAAAAAAGTGGGCGGGGCCCCGGTTATTATAAAACTTCTTGAAGGCACCCAGGGAGTGGGGGTAATTCTTGCAGATACGGAAAAGGCCGCACAGGCTATCGTGGAAACACTTCAAAGCACCAAGCATAACGTGCTGATACAGAAGTTTATATCTGAAAGCAAGGGAAGAGACATCAGGTGTTTTGTTGTCGGAGGCAAAGTTGTTGCCGCCATGCGCAGAATTGCTGCAGGAGATGAGTTCCGAAGCAATGTTCACAGAGGCGGCAGAGTTGAGGCCGTAAAACTGGACCCGCAGTATGAAAACACTGCTATTCATGCGGCACAGATTTTCGGACTGAATGTGGCAGGGGTGGACCTTCTTGAAAGCAACGATGGCCCCCAGGTAATGGAAGTAAACTCATCGCCCGGTCTTGAAGGTATTGAAAAAGCAACAGGTGTGGATATTGCTGATGCAGTTATCGAGTTTCTTGAAGAAGCAGCGGGTTTCCCGGAGGTGGATATAAGGCAGAGACTTACACTTAAGGCAGGCTACTCCATTGCCGAAATACAGGTAGTAAAAAGTTCAAGTCTGGCAAATAAAACTCTGAGAGAATCAAACTTGAGAGAAAGAGACATACTGGTGCTGAACATTATAAGGGGGAGTATTTCCATACCCAACCCCCAGGGAGATCGTGAAATTCTTCCGGGGGATATTTTGCTGTGTTTTGGCAAGCGCATTGCTTTAAAGGATCTGCTCCCTTCAAAAAAAAGAAAGAAAAGGACTAAAAAAAAGACGGTTAAACAGCTTCAGCAGTAAATGACTTTATCTGCACACTGAATTCAGGTTATAATCAATAATTAACGCAAATATTATTTTATAAAAAACTTTGGTCATGGAGGAACTAATGGCTGAGAAAAAAAAAGACACAGAATCTGTTGAGAGCAGCCCATTAATAAAAATCTATATTACCGGCGCAGTAATAACTGTTATCATAATCTTCTCTCTTATTGTGATGATTAAAAATTCTATCAAACCCGACCCTATTGATCTTTCCGGCGTTACGGAAAATCAGAAAGGAATACACTTTGTAAAGGCAAACGAGGCCATAGCAGAGCAGATGATGAATAACTGGCTTCCAAATGATATCTTATGGCCTACAGTGTTTCTTGACAACATGCCCAACTTTCAGCTCGGAGAACTGGAAGTGATAAGATACAATACAAGGGTGTTAAGGGATAATCTTACACGCATGAGAACAACGGACAAGCTGGATCCATATGCGGAAAAGGCCTTTACATCATTTTCAAATGATCCGAACAAATTCTGGTTTCCTTCGGCAGAAAGCAAGTGGAAAGAAGGCAATCAGGCTCTTAAGGAATATTTTAACAACCTTGTTGCAGGAGAATCCACATTCTACCCAAGAGCAGACAACCTGATTCAGCTGCTGGACCAGTACCTGTCGCTTATGGGAGGAGTCAACACAAGGCTTATCGCAGCGGCCGGGCAAAAGACACCTTCTTCTGCATCTAAAGGCAGCCCTGGTACTGCACTGACAGATGAAAAACAGATTAAAATCCCATGGCATGAGATTGATGATAATTTTTACTATGCCCAGGGAGTAGCCTACTCGCTTCATCTCTCATTTATAGCCATAAGAAAGGATTTTTATTCTGTGCTTCAGGATAAGAATGCCCTGGATATGGTTGATAAAATTATTGATAACCTGGGAAGATGCAACTTTGAACCATTAATAGTATTTAACGGCGACCCGGACAGCATCTTTGCCAATCATTCACTGAACCTTTCGGGTATTTTTAATGATGCCAGGCAGAAAATAAACTCTCTGACTTCGGCTTTGAAGCAGGGGTAAAGCAAAAACAGACGCGCCTTATATCCAAGGTTGTTGACTTAAAAAATATGTTTATAAAAATTTCCCTCCCCTGGCGGGAGGGATTAAGGGAGGGGGAAAAACAACAATAAAATATTGAGTTTCTATTTTGCCACCCTCACCCAGCCTCTCCCGTCAAGGGAGAGGAGTTTGGTCTGGTGCTCAAATCAGCAGCATCGGGCCTTGCGTCCGCCCGCCTTTTTATCTTTTGTTTTTAACCCTGCGCCATGCGCCCTGAGCCATGCGCCCGGCTTTTACTCCCCCTTCTTCTCCGATGATATCCTGGCCGGTATGGTTGTTACCGGAAGCGTAACCGTAAAGGTTGTTCCCTGATCAACTACACTGCTCACCCTGATTTTCCCACCGTGTTTTGCAACTATTCCCTGGGAAACACTCAGTCCCAGACCTGTCCCCTTTCCCTTTTCCTTTGTTGTAAAAAAGGGATCAAATATGGAACTTAAGATATGTTCTGGAATACCGTCGCCGTTATCAATTACCTTTACCGAAACAAAATTTGGTTCATCAGCAGGCAAAACTATTATTTTAATATCACCGCCCTTTGACGATGCGTCTATGGCATTTAATATGAGGTTAAGAAAAACCTGCCTTAACTGCTGGCTGTCTCCGTGGACCCGGGGAAGATTGTCCGTTGCCTGAAAATCAATATGAATTCCGGAAAGTTTAATCTGGTTGACCGCAAGGCTTACAGTATCTCTCAGCAGCTCCTTCAGGTCCAGGGGCTCAAGCTGAGAGCTGCTTTCCCTGGCAAAATCAAGGAGATTGCTTACAATATTTGTTGATCTTTTTGACTCTGAAACTATGTCCTTAACCATATCCCTGCGCTCATCGTCCGACAGGTCACTGTAATCCTCAAGCAGCATATGCGCGGTAAGGGTTATGTTGTTTAGAGGATTGTTTAGCTCATGCGCCACCCCTGCAGTAAGGGTGCCTATCGCCCTCATCTTATGGGACTGGATAAGAACTGTCCCGTGTTTTTCAATCTCCTCCATCATCTGGTTTATGCTTATGGCAAGATCCGTAAACTCATCACGGAAAGGCCTTTCAGGTGTGATGGGAGTAAAGTCCCCCTTGGCAATCCTCGAAGCATAGGAAGTAAACCGCTTGATGGAACTTAAAATTCGCCCTGCAAGAACATAGGTGTTTAAAATAACAATAATAAGCAGCACAGCGAGGGAATATAAATGGATCTCCTTTGAGCTGGCAAGGGCTTTTTCCAGGGCTGTTTTTTCATGGGTCATAAGGGTTTCGGCAAAGGATACCATTTTTTGACCGTGCTTTCTCAGTTCAAGCTCAATCTGTTTCTTTTTCCTGTGATATTCGTGCTCATCAAGATCTCTTTCATCAAGTTCAACCAGGCCTTTAAGGAGTTCTTCATAGATATTTATATCCGAAGATATGTTTTTTTTATCCGCATCTATCTGCAGCTCCATTAACGCTCTGGAATTCCGCTCAAAAATATCCTTTGCCCTGTATATATTTTCAAGAGCATCACTCAGGTTCGTTCCGTAAAGGAAATAATTTTTTTCTGAACGGCGGGCTTCCTGGATCTCAATCACATAATCATCGACAATCTCCAGTATCTTCAGCTTTTCTTCAACCTTACTTGTGGTTACATAGATAAGCCCGGCGACACATGTTGAAAAAAGAAAAACAATAAGAAAGCCGACAAACAGCTGCAGCCTGACACTGATATAGCGTCTTCCCAGCAGCGCCCTGTGAACGGATTCAGCACCGGTCGGATCATTACCGTATGGGAGAGGGATCTCTCTTTTGCTCTCGAAGTTTTTCATATTAGCCGGAATTTTTATTTTTTATCAAAATTGACTGATGAGCCAAGAGCCTCGGCTGCCTTTGCTATAACCATACGAAGATCATCAGGCTGGAAGGGTTTGGCAATAAAATCAAAGGCCCCTTTTTCCATTGCCTCCCTTGCCAGGGACATCATGGCATAACCCGTAATAAGAATGACCTTTGTATGATCTGATCTTTTCATTACATGGTCAAGCACCTGTATTCCGTCGATGTCATCCATGCGTATGTCGCTTACCACTATATCAAACACCTTTTCATCAATTCTTTCAAGGGCCGCATGCGGATTTTCAAAAACCTCTACACTGCAGCCGATCTTTTCAATAGCGGGTTTCAGTCTTTTACCTACAATGGGTTCATCATCTAAAAGCAGGACCTCGAGATTTTCACTCATTTTATCCTCCTGTTCTCTTTTTTTCGGTTATTAAGTATATATCACCTGAAACTCTCTGCCGCCTGCTTCAGATAATCATTAAACACATGTACCTCAACATAATCAACACCCTGTATATCACTGGTCATCTCCTTTATCATCTTTGTCTTTTTTACCTTTTCTCTTTTAAGGGAAAGCAGGGAAATTATAAGACGTCCTCCGCTGGCCTGAACCCGGACATCCGGAAACCGTTTTTTTAAAACAGCGCGCGCCCTGGAAACAATTGCAAGGTCCTCAAGACATCTTATTGAGTATGTCATGGCCTTAAATCGCCTGTAGGATACAGTTTCTTCAATTAATTTTATGGCGTCTTCAAGATCTAGACTATTGAGATTTATGGAAAGATCATACCTGGATGAATCAGCCTCATCCATACCGTACATTTCATATGCCCACCTTGAGCGGTACTTTTTTTCTTTATCGATCAGTTTTCGGGCTGCCTGCATATCAATACCGGTATGAGCAGTAAGCTCACGCAGTTTTTCTTCCTCCTTTGCCAGAATCCTTACCCGCAGCACATGAGACACTCCCAGCACATATAGATGTGCTGCAAGCCCGTAACAAACAAGATTATCCCTGCGAAGTTCCTCCACAACACCTTCCTGTATGTAAGAAAGATACAGCTTCCACTGCCTGACCGATGACCTGAATATGGAAGGCCGTTTTTCAAGAACATTGACAAGCTCATCAGCGGACAGGCCGTACTTTTCGGCAACCTTTGGAAGAATTTCTTTCCTTGCCGCCATACCGTAGCCAAGAGATTCCGATATCAATCCGGCCGTCCGGCTTTCGATTTCCTGTGAATCGGATGAAATAATTATTATGGACATGGGTTATCCTTTCGCAATAAATTAAATTGCTCTTTCATGGGGCGAAATATTCTGGTGTATTTCGATATTGTTAACCCCATCAATATCACCGGGCAGATTTTTTAGGGCCTCATCAAGGCGGTCATCTCCCTTTGCATAAATAATGAGATTTCCTGATTCACTCAAAACCGATACATCAAAACGTTTTTCTATCAAATAGGCTTTAACCCTGCTCGCAAGGGCCAGATCATTCATTTTTTTCCGGCTCTCGTTAGTGGCTTTAAACTGTTCCAGATTTGCTGCCTGACAAATAAAATTCACAGCATCATCAACTGTAAATTTATTTATGTGAATAACAAGATCGTAAAGAAGACTGCTCCATGGGTCCACCCCAAACAGGTTATGGGTCCACTTCCTTCGTTCTTCGTCATCCTTTTTTATTATATCAAGAGCCTCCTGCCTGTTTTCATTTTCTCTTTTCATCTTTATAGAAACACGGTCTTCAAGATCAGCTATTATTCTTACCTTGAGCACATGAGGGATACCCTTTAACAGTAAATGACCGGCCAGACCGTGATACACAACATTGTCTTCCTTTACCCTGTCTGCAAGAGCACTCTGATAGTATGCAACATAGGCTTTTTTACTTCCGCCTATGCGGTCCAGTATAGTGGGTGAATCATGTATTGCCTTGATCAGTTTTATTTCGGGAATCTGGTAAAGGTCGCTGGCATCAAGAATTACTTCTCTGCTCAGGCATTTATACCCGAGTTTTTCTGCAACCTTTTCAGCTACTTCCTTTCCCATACTGTAGGAACCGCGAGATATTGTAATTATAGACATTTTTTCTCCCTGTATTTTAGATTTTAAAAACCGTAAAAAACATAAATGGACCCTATCATTACAAAAATAAAAAGGATGCTCATGATGCCGCCTGCTTTCATAAAATCCACACTCCTGTATCTGCCGGGCCCCATGTAAAGGGCGTTAACCTGATGGGTAGGAAGAAGAAAAGAGTTGCTGGTGGCAATACCGACTATAAGCGCTGCCATGCGCGGGTCTGCACCGACTTCCGATGCCATGTTAACCACAAGCGGCACAAGAAGCACTGTTGCGCCAACGTTTGATATAACAAGGGTAAAAACTGTAGAAAGTACAGCTATAATACTCATAAGTACTATTGGCTCAACCTGCCCGGTAGCAGATAACACTGTTTTTGCTATCCATGCTGCAGTGCCGGTCTTTTCAGTTGCAGCACCCAGCGGAATAAGACCTGCAAGCAGAAAAACCGTCCTCCAGTCAACCGACTCATATGCCTCATCAATGTTGAGCACCCTGGTAATAACCATGCCTACAGCACCGGTTAAAAGACATATGGAAAGCTGAATTTTAAAAACAAGTATCATGGTAAGTGATACTGCAAGCCATATCCCTGCGAGGGCGGCTTTTTCAGGGCGCATCAGTTCAACATCCACAGGAGTTGTAAAAAGAAGGTCTCCCTCGGTATTGAGCATTTTCAGTCTTCTCCAGGTACCGTGCATCAGTATTGCATCACCTACCTGGAGAGGAAGTTCATCTATATGAGACCTGTATATTTCTCCATGCCTGTATATTGCCATTGGGGTTACAGAATATTTTTCCTGAAGATTGACACTGTTGATATTTTTACCGGCAAAGGATGACCGTGGAGCAACAACCGCTTCTACGGTTCCGGAGGTTTGTGAATCAATATCGTTAACAAAGGTCTCAAGCTTATCCTTTAAAACCATGTCCTCCATCTGCGCCATTCTTTCAACATCCTTTTTTTTACCGAAAACAACCAGGTCAACCTTTGCCCTGATAACAGTATCTCCCGAAGGCGACTTAATCTTGGTATCAGGAGGTTCTGTAAGAGCCACAACATTTACGAGATAATTTTTTCTTAAATCATCCACTCTTACAGGCTCGCGGTAGTCAGTAAAATTATCAGGGGTTCTCAGTTCGTATGGAGTGCCTATCTCATCAACAGGATTATCATTTGAAGGAGATACGATCTCTAAATCATCCTGAATATTTTTTGATCCCTGGGGAAGAACAAATCTTCCGAAAACAATAAAGTATATGATTCCGCACACCACAAGAGAAAGGCCGATGGGTGTAACATCAAAAAGAGAAAATGGCTCAAGATTAGAAGGGATTAAATCATTGAGCAGAATAAGAGGGCTGGACCCCACAAGGGTTATAGTACCTCCCAGGATAGCACTGAAACCAATGGGCATTAAAAGCCTGCTTATGGGGATTTTAAATGATTTGCTGATGCGCTGGATAGCAGGAAGAAAGAGCGCAGCCGCACCAATGTTCTGCATAAAGCTTGAGATAACGGCTATGGCCAGAGAAATAGCAATTATTATATTTGACTGGCTTTTGCCTGCGATTTTTAAAATAGGCTTTACAAGCTTGTTTATAAGACCGGTCTTGTCCAGTCCTGCTCCTATTATGATAACCGCAATAATAGATACCACAGCATTGCTGCTTAATCCGCTGATAGCCTCAGCAGGGGTTACAAGATGCAGAAGCGGCAGAGTAACCATCATTAGGATTGCAACAACATCGAGCCTTATCCATTCCGTAATAAACAGGAACACAGCAACAGCTATCATCGAAATTACAAGAATCATTTCAGGTGTTAGATTATCCATTAATCTCTTTCCTTTTCACTATCGGTTTTCTGACTTCCGGCAGCAATTAACGGGCACTCAAGTACATCTGCAACCTTTGCCAGCCAGTGTGTTTTACGTCCATGGTTTACATATGGAAGTTTCTCATCACTTCCCCATATAACGGTTTGAAAGGACTCCCTCTCAGCAAGAAATTTTAAAAACTCCTGAGAAGCATCACCCACTCTAATTGCTACACTTACCGGTATTCCATGCTTTAAAAACTCTGATGACATGTTACCGAGAGTTTTACTGATTCGTGTTTCTATCTTTTTGATTGTTTTTCTTTTTGAATCAATGGACAGGCGGTTTGGAAATGACATTTCCATCAGCATAAGAAAAGTAACGTCAGAATCCATGCGATGGGCCAGCTCACATGAGTATTTAACTGCATGATCACAGACTTTTTCATTTTCAAATATTACAAGTATATTTTTGAACATTATGGGATTTCCCCCTGGTCACGCGGATCAAAAATAATGTTTAGTAAAATTGAAATCCTGATTACATTAAATACAGAGCATCTTTTATGCCATCAGACCTCCATCGATTACACCTTGATATTATTAGAATTTTCCGAGACAACAAACGCATTAAAAAGGATTAATATGTTGCAATTTGAAACAGTATGCGGTCAGAAGAGACGTTAACGGGAGTTATTTAAGGAAGGGACTTAATTGTTGCAGAAACGAACAGGCATGTTGCATAAAACCACCGATTATTCTCCCGCCCCGGCGCAACAGGAAAAACAAAAACTTTTTTCACCACAGAGGACACAGAGGGCACGGAGAAAAGCCGTTTATTATTTTAAAACAATAAATTGTCTTTGCTTTATATTTTTCCTGGCGTCCTTCTTGACGCGGCGCAGCCTCTGGCGAAGACGGTTGGGTCTTTGCGGTTCAGTTTTTAGATTTTTCTCCGTGCTCCCCGTGTTCTCCGTGGTTAACAACTAAAATACAGGCTGCCCCACTAAACAAATTTCGGACCATAATCACGGTTTTACTCAAGCCCATACTTCTTCATCTTACGCCAGAGAGAGGCCCTGTCTATACCAAGTATTTCTGCTGTCATCTTTTTTGCTCCGCCTGTTATCTGGAGAACATGGGATATATAATCCTGCTCCAGCTCTTCAAGCTTTAGCAGATTACCGGGAGATTTCCGGTAGGAATACAGTTTAATTTCCGACAGGTCGGAGGGCAGGTCATGGACATGAACAACATCGCTCCTGCACATGGCCACTGCGTGTTCAAGGATATTTTCAAGTTCCCTGATATTGCCCGGGAAGGTATACCTGTTTATCAGCTCCATGGCGTCTTCGGAAATTGCGTTAATTTTCTTTTTGGTCTTCTGCCTGCATTTATCAAGAATGTGATAGGCCAGAAGAGGAATATCCTCCCTGCGTTCGGTAAGCCTGGGCAGTACAATATTTACCACATTGAGCCTGAAAAAAAGATCAGACCTGAAATTTCCGGCATCGGCAGCTGCCTTAAGGTCCTTTGCCGTGGCAGCTATAATCCTTATATCAACAGGTACAGGTGTTATGCCGCCTACCCTTAATATCTCTCTTTCCTGAATTACCCGCAGAAGCTTTACCTGCATGGAAAGGGGCATATCGCCTATTTCATCCAGAAATACAGTTCCGCCATTAGCCGACTCAAGAAGCCCGGTCTTTTTTGATGTAGCGCCTGTGTAGGCACCTTTTTCGTGTCCGAAAAGTTCGTTGTCAATCAGCTCTTCATTAAATGCCGCACAGTTAAAAGCCACAAAGGGAAACGCACCCCTGCCGCTTACCGTATGAATAAGCCTGGCAGCAAGCTCTTTTCCTGTCCCGGATTCTCCGGATATAAGAACATTGCAGTCAGTGGGAGCTATCTGGAGAACAGTCTCTTTTATTCTGAGAACAGCGGGGCTTTTGCCGATGATAACAGGTTCACCGGAATGGGCAGGGCCTTTTTTATTTATCCGGCCTTCATCCCTCTGCAGTTTACCTTTTAAGGCGCCCTCAACCTTCTGCCTGATCTGATCAGGAGTAAAGGGCTTTGGAAGATAATGATATGCCCCGTGCTTTGCGGCCTCGATGGCCCCGTCAAAAGATGCATAACCTGTAATAAGGATAACTTCAACTTCAGGAGCAATGGATTTAACCCGGCTTAAAAAATCCAGGCCGTCCAAATAGGGCATTTTTATGTCGCTTATTACAAGATCATATGATTCCTTCTGAATATATTCCAGCGCCTTTACAGGGTTAATACATGTTGAAACGGAATACCCCGAGTTTTCAAGAATCCTTCGAAGATTTTTGAGAACAAGCGGTTCATCATCAACCACAATAATACGGCCTGTGATGCTTTCTTTTACATTTTCATCGGACATATGATGTATTGCTGAAATGTTAATGTATGTTGCAGAATTTAACATATGAGGTGCACAAAAACAAGGTTCAAGGCGCAGGGCTCAGGGTTAAAAGCAAAAGGCGAAAACCTGTTTTACCTGCGCCATGCGCCCTTTTTCTATCTTTGTTGACATTCCCCTGGTATCATTATAAAACTCCCCTATTCTCAGGGCGGGGTGAAATTCCCTACCGGCGGTATCCCGTAAAACCACGGGAAGCCCGCGAGCGCTTCTTTTACACATAAAAGAAGGTCAGCAGATCTGGTGAGATGCCAGGGCCGACGGTTAGAGTCCGGATGGAAGAGGATGAGCCGATATACACAGAGCGAATTATAACGGAATACTATTCTGCTCTGCATGTCTTACGCTTAGTCGTTTTATTCCATACCCTGATCCATTAACTTAATTTAAAAGAAGGAGAAGATAATGAATCAGAACACAGTAGCATCAGAAACAGATTATCAGGCAAAGATGGAGCGATGTCTTAACGCCCTTAAAAGCGGAAAAGGCGTGATAGTAACGGATAACGAAGACCGCGAAAACGAAGGAGACCTTATCTTTGCAGCAGAGACTTTGACCAATGAGCAGATGGCAATGCTGATACGTGAATGCAGCGGTATTGTATGTTTATGCCTTAAGGAAGACATGGTTGATAAACTCAACCTGCCCATGATGGTTGAAGATAATAAAAGCGCATTTCAGACCGCCTTTACAGTTTCCATTGAAGCGGCAGAAGGTGTTACAACAGGAGTATCTGCAGCAGACAGGGTAACCACAATTAAAAAAGCAATTGCAGATGATGTTATGCCGGAAGACATATGCAGCCCGGGTCATGTATTCCCGTTAAAGGCGCGAAAGGGCGGAGTACTCGAAAGAGAAGGTCACACCGAGGCAACGGTGGATCTTATGGCAATGGCAGGATTAAAACCATGCGGAGTGCTGTGTGAAATAACAAACCCGGACGGCACAATGGCAAGATTTCCGGAGCTGCAGGAATTTTCCGAAAAACACGGAATTCCCATGGTGACAATTGAAGATATTATTGAGTACAGAAAGAACGCGGATAAAAACTGATAATAACGGCATAATATTTCACCACAGAGAACACGGAGGGCACGGAGAAAAACAAAAACAATTTTTAACCACGAAACACACGAAATACACGAAAAAAACTTTTAAATTATTTTTAAAACGTTTTGTTTTTCACCTGCCCTACAATATTATACTGATATAACCCTGTAGCGGCACGGCGCGCCGTGCCCACATCACCATGGAGTATTAAAAAAGGCACAGCACGCTGTGCCCCTACAATGCTGTTACTATATTTTGAATTATAAAAAAGGAAAAAAAACACTTGGTGCATTAGCTTCAAGCTAAGGAGAATAACAATCAGAATGCAATAAAACCCAAAAGCATATATCTCTCGCCCGTTCGCTTTGCTCACTGGAGACGCAGAGAAAAGCATTTTTATTTTCCTAAAACACAAATCAGTTTTTGCTTTTATTTTTTTTAACAACTAATTATTTTTGTTTTTCTTAGCGTTCTTTGCGTCTTTGCGGTTCAGATTTTCCCTGTTTCTTTCCCGCTAAGCTGACCGCATGCAGCCAGGATATCCTGCCCTTTGCTCTTCCTGATAATAACCGTATAACCCTTTTCCGCAAGCAGATCCTGAAATCTTGTCATATCATCCCATGAGGGAGCCTGCATTTCGGGGTCCGGGCCTGGATTAAGAGGAATCAGGTTTACCTTGGCCTTTATACCCCTCAATAGTTTTGCAACATTAAGAGCATCCTGTTTCCGGTCGTTTACACCTTTAATAAGAATATACTCAAAGGTAATTCTCTTCCGGTTTGGAAGGGGAAAATCTCTGCAAGCCTCCATAAGACTTTTTAAATTATATGTTTTATTGACAGGCATAAGCCGGTTTCTGGTTTCATCATCACCGGCATTAAGGGATACGGCAAGGTTTACCGGGGTATCCTCACCCAGCTTATTTATAAACGGTACAAGGCCCGATGTAGAAAGAGTCACCTTTCTGCGGGAAAAGTTAAGCGCATTGTCATCTATTATATTATTAACCGCTGTTACAACGTTTTCATAATTGGCAAGGGGCTCGCCCATACCCATAAGTACTATGTTTGTGAGTTTTTCCGGGTTATCCATGCCCCGCTTTGCTTCAATAACCTGTTCCGTAATTTCGGCAGGCGTTAAATTTCTTTTAAAGCCCTGCTTTGCTGTATGGCAAAAGGCGCATCCCATTGCGCATCCTGCCTGGGATGAAATGCAGAGTGTAAAATGGTCTTTTTCGGGTATAAGGACTGCCTCTATCAAATGGCCGTCATGGAGCTTAAAAAGATATTTTTCGGTTGTATCCTCTGAAACCTGGGTCTTAACCTTTTCTATAGTACTGATAAAGGCTGTTTCCTTTAACCGTTCCCTTACTGCAATAGAGATATTGCTCATCTCATCAAAGGAGGCAACCATTTTATTAAAGAGCCACTGCCTTATCTGCCCGGTCCTGTACTGCTCAAGCCCCTGCTCTTTTACCCATTTGGCAGTTTCTTCGGCAGATAATGACTTTAAATCTGTTTTCATTTTCTGTTATGCGCCTTCCTTCATTGTCCTTAATTTTGCCAGTTCCCACACATAATCGTAGAGATGAAGTCCTTTACTGGAAGCAATTATCTCGCCGTCATCAACACCAATGCATGATGCCATATATTCCTTTAAAAGCTGGATGCCGCCGAGGTTTGCAGGAAAACCGTTCCATAAATCCCATGACCTGAAATAAACCATAAAATGGAGTTTATTGTCCCTTACACGTGTATCAATACCCCTCAGGCAGGGCGGATCATTTAAAAATATGGCATCAGGCTCACCGACAGTCATATATGCCTGGTTGGTTCCGTGACCGTCATCCCTGTACATGCGGATAACTTCATCTATCTGTTTTTCAAGGTACTGGCCGTAGGTATAGTCCTCCCCCTCCTTTTTGGCGGAGGTCATAAGATAGGGCAGGTATTCTTCTATATATCCTTCGGCAACCGGATTCGGTATACCCAGTCCGGGCGGAATATCAGGTATAAGAGGCCTTACCCCGGGATGTTTTATATGAACCGTAATATAGTCATATTCCAGTCTTTTCTGACCTTCAAAGCTGCCCCGGTCAATCACATACTCGGTCCCTGCTTCAAGAATCCTGTAAACACACTGAAACCATGCATCCGGAAGATCACGTGCCTCTATAGTTTCCAGTCTCATATTCCACTCCTTTATTTATAAAATAAATTTTATTCAATTTACCCGCAAAGCATTATTTGTCAACAAAGAGATTAAAACTCCTCATCACATTTTTCATTAAACAGCTCACATGCCCCGGTTAATCCTTCAGGTTTTCCCATTAAAATCAAAACATCTCCCGGCTCAAACACGATATCAACATCCGGATTGGCCATGGTTCTCTCTCCTCTGCGTACAGCCAGAAGCGTAATTCCAAACCTGGTTCTAATTTTAAGATCCTTAAGGGACAGGCCTGCAACCGATGATTCAGGCTCTATCCGAAAGGTGCCTATCTCCACTTCCGGAAGCTGGTATTTAAGCTCGGCAAAACGGTTATCAGAAGCCTCAATCGATCTTAACATCTGGTAGCCGTCTGTACGTATCTCGCTTATGTGCCTGTCGATTTCTACCCTGGGTATCAGGTATTTTGTAAGTGCCCTGCTGAATATTTCTATGGAGGTTTCAAACTCTTCAGGAATAACCTCGTTTGCCCCCAGTTTTGTCAGATCTTCTATTTCGGACATAAACCTTGTGCGTGCTATTATATAAATCTTGGGATTCATGCTTCTTGCGGCATTAACTACCCTTCTGGTTGCAGCCGGATCGGCTATAACCACGGTCATAACCCTTGCACCCTTTATGTTGGCGTTTTTAAGGACCTCGTCACTTGTTGCATCACCGTAAAAAATTGGTTCTCCATTCTTTCTCTCTTTAGCAACTGTATCCGGATTCATTTCGATAATTATATACCTGATGCCCGAACCCTTTAATGTTCTGGCAAGGTTTCTTCCGTTTAGCCCGAAACCAACAATAATGATATGGTCTGAAGGCTTTTCAGGCAAAGAAACACCCATAAGCTCCTTTCGCCAGCCTGTTATAAGAGAGAGATTAAAGGGGATCTTATCTGCCGCAGGCGCAAGCCTGTTTGATAAATAAAACATGACCGGGGTTATTCCCATTGAAATAACCGCAACGTTTAAAAATAGCTGATAGTATTCTCCTGTTAAAAGCTCAAGCTCTACACCCTTCATAAAAAGGATAAAGCTGAACTCACCCACCTGGCATAGAGAAAAACCCGTTAAAAGCGCAATACGAAGAGGCATTCCCACAAACAGCACCGCAGCTGTACCTATTAAGGTTTTTAACAGCAGAACAGCCATGGTCATCAGCAGCACCTGCAAAGGATGGTTGACCAGAAACCCCACATCAAGCAGCATGCCCATGGAAACAAAAAATATACTGGTAAATATATCTTTAAAGGGAATAATGCTCCCGAGTGTTTCATGGCTGAATTCGGTTTCAGAAATAATAAGCCCGGCAAGAAATGCCCCGAGAGCAAGGGACAGCCCCACATGGTGAGTTAAAAAGGCAACTGCAAAACATATAAACATTATGCTTAACAGAAAAAGCTCTTTGCTTTTTACCCTTGCAACAAGATGCAGGGCCTTGGGAACTATCCATCTGGCACTGAATATAACAAGCGCTATTATGCCGACACCCTTTAATAGACCAAACAATGCTACTGATAAGCTTTCGGATGCGTCACCCGCCATGAGGGGCAGTATGATCATCATGGGGACAACAATAATATCCTGAAAAATAAGTATGGCCAGGGAGGTCTGCCCATGGGGAGTTTCTATCTCCGCCCTGTCCTGATATATTTTCAGTACAATGGCAGTACTGCTTAGAGAAACAAGAAACCCGGCAAAAACGCTCTGGGGTACGGAAAGGCCTGCCTTAAAAGATATTAAAAAGGCAGCAGTTATTGCCAGAAAAACCTGGACAGTTCCGCCGATAAGCACCGACCTCTTTACACGCAGAAGATTTTCCATGGAAAACTCGATACCGATAGTAAACAGCAGCAGAACCACGCCAATTTCTGCAAGTATTTCAACTTCGTGAACAGAGCCTATCAGACCCAGCCCGTGAGGGCTGCCGATAATACCTGTAATTAAAAGACCGACTGTAGCAGGAATATATGCCCTGGAGCATATAAAAATTACAACAATAGCAAGCCCGAAAATGATGATTACATCTTTGAGAATTGGGATTTCCATGATTTCCTGTTTTAAATTTATTTCCGGATAAATTACCATATTACCTGTTCATAATAAACCGGTATCGGTAAGGAGTTATATATTTTGACTTTAAAGAAAGGCAAAAAACAAAAGCATATCTCACACCCGTTCACTCGAGGCACAGAGATCACAGAGAAAAACATAAAACTATAAAAAAAAATAAAAATCAGGCCTCACACAAAGCCACAAAGTCACAAAGGTAAAAGTTGAAAAGATTTTTATATTAAAAAGCTTTTTTGGTTTTCTTTGTGGCTTTGCGCCTTTGTGTGAGATACAGTTTTAGTTTTCACGCTTTCAGACGCTCCGCGTCGATTTAAATTTTTACTCTTTTCCTGCTTTTTAAACTTTAGTCACTTCGGACTGTAAAAACAGGCGAATAATTATTCGCCCCTACAGATGCACGACGTACTGACATATAATCTCTTTCCCTGCTTTTTATCTTGTAAGCGGAAAATTTATATATAATTATAAATACACTTAAACAGGGAGGAACATAAAAATGGTAATGCCGGAAATACAGAAAAGAAGAAGTATCAGAAAATTCACAGACCAGCCTGTTGAAAAGGAAAAACTGGATATAATAATAGAGGCGGCCTTAAGGGCTCCTTCTTCAATGGGAAGAGATCCGTGGGAGTTTGTTGTTATTGATGATAAAACCACGCTAGAAAAACTCTCACAGGCAAAGCCCCACGGCGCTGCCTTTTTAAAGGGAGCAGCTTTAGGAATTGCAGTTTGTGCGGACAAAAACAAAAGCGATGTATGGATCGAGGATACATCCATTGCATCCACCCATATCTACCTTGCAGCAGAGTCTCTTGGTCTCGGCTGCTGCTGGATACAGCTTAGAAAAAGAAATTACTCCGATGATAAAACAGCCTCAGAATATGCTGCATCGGTTTTAAACCTGCCTGAAAATATGGAAATACTTTCCATAATGGCAATGGGATATCCGGCAGAAGAAAAAACGCCCCATAAAAAAGAAAGCCTTAAATATGACCGTATTCACACAAATATATTTTAACTGAACCGGAAAATGACTGGATACATAATAGAACTGATAGACCCGAAAGAAGCTGATGAACTGATTAATAAACTCGATGAATATTGTTCCGGGCTCTACCCGCCCGAAGACAACTATTTTGATTCGATAGAAACATTGAGTAAAGACAATGTAAGGATGTACGGCTGCAGAATTAAAGGCAGGATTATCGCGACAGGTGCGGTAAAATTTATGGACGGATACGGAGAAATAAAGAGGATATTTGTTTTACCGGAATTCCGGGGCAATAATATCGCCGAAAAAATAATCAGAAAGCTGGAAGAAGAAGCAGGGAAAATGGAGCTCAGACACCTGCGCCTTGAGACAGGCATCTATCAGCCCGAAGCTCTGGGTATGTTTAAAAAGTGCGGATTTATCGAATGCGGAGTATACGGAGAATACACAGACAATCCTCACAGTATTTTTATGGAAAAGAACATTGGTTAATAATGATCTGCAAAGAGCTTTAATTTTAATATTTTATGGATCATCTCCTGATTAATTGCCCTCTTATACTAAAATTACGGCACCGCACATCTTCCGGTTCTTCCTCCCAAAGCAGGTAAAGGCATTGTTTTTCAGGGTGCGATCATTTGATAACCTGGAGAAGCATTCGCTGTGTTTATTTTTAAGAGGTAATAGTACTTATAATATGCTTCCCCTGATATTTATTTACCTCTTAAAATAAACACATTGGACATAGTCAGTTTGATCGTATCCTGAAAAATGATGTCTTTACCGTTGCCATCACCGTATATATCCCCTTACCCGGTATAGCTGTTTAAGTTTTTTCCAATAGCATTTATGTCGTAATTCTAACATTTTTCAACCTGAAAATAATTTGGAGAAAACCCTATTTTATTAACTTTGTGCCTTTGCGGCTTTGTGTGAAAAATGTTTTTATCAGGAAAGAAGACTTCCGCAGATACCGCATCTGTTGCAGTTACCCGGGTCACAGATGTCCGACTCTTTTTCCTTTAAGGCAAGTTTTTTTTCTTTAATAAGAAACTCTTTATGGAGAGAATGATCAATAAAGTCCCACGGGAGAATTTCATCTGTACTTTTAGGCCTGTGAACAAAAAAATCCGTATTCAGTTCTGAATCTCGAAAGGCTCTTGTAAAATCATCTTCATATTCGTGTGCTTTTTTAAGGATTGCACCTACTCTTCTGTCGCCCATGGATAGAAGTGTCTGGAGGTATGCCCACTTGGGCACATCAAAGGTAACAGTTACTCCGCCTTCTTTTGCAAATGTTTTTTTCAGCCACTTCTGCTTCTGCTTCAGGCTTTTAACACTTTCCATAGGAAACCACTGAAAAGGAGTAAAGGGCTTGGGGATAAAACAGTTTACACTCAGGCGGACCTGCCCGATCTCTCCTCTTGATTTTGATTCCTTTACCATTACATGCTTTATTTTTTTTACCAGCTCATGAATAGCAGTAAGGTCATCATTTGTTTCGGTTGGGAGTCCTATCAGAAAATACAGTCTTAAACTGAATTTCCCTACCTTTGCTGTCATGCGGACCGCTTCTAAAATCTGCTCCTGGGTCAGGTGCTTGTTTATAACTCTTCTTAATCTTTCGGAGCCGGCCTCCGGTGCAATGGCAATCTGCTTCTGACCGGATTCTTTCAGCATTTCCAGCATCTCTTCATTTAAAAGATCTGCACGGAGGGATGAAACCGAAAAATTTTTATCATCTGCAAGTATCTTTTCAGTGATCTTTTTTATACCCGGAGTATCAAGCACAGAGGCGCTTAAAAGCCCTATCCGGCTGCATCCGTCAAATGAGGCATCTATTGCATTTAAAACATCCTCTTCACACTGATACCTTGGCGGTCTGTAGATAAAACCTGCAGCACAAAAACGGCATGATCTTCCGCAGCCCCTTCCTAGCTCCACTAAAAGCCTGTCTGCAAATTCGGTTTCGGAAGAAAGAATACTAGATCTGTTTACCGAAAGGTCCTCAGGTTTTACAACTGCTGATTTAATTTCGGTATTAAGGTTATCAATTAAGGAATGTCTTGAGGCAATGGTCCCGTCATCTTTATATTCAACCCTGTATAAAGAAGGAACATATACACTGTTTAACCCGCCTGCGAGGTTTTCAAGAACTTCTTTTTTAGAAAAATCGCGATGTACCGCACTTTTAAGGAGATCAACAAAACTGTTCAGATTTTCTTCCGCTTCTCCAAGCAGAAAAAAGTCAAAAAAATCTGCTACAGGTTCAGGGTTTAAAAAGGTGGTAACACCTCCCGCCATAACAAAAGGAAAAGATTCATCCCTGTCTTCACTCAAAATCGGGATACGGGCAAGATCAAGAATATTCAGGATATTTGGGTAGTCATTTTCAAAGGAAAGCGAAAAGGCTATTATATCAAAACGGGATAAGGGTGATCCGGACTCAATAGAAACAGGGGCCTTTCCTGCCCTCCGATGGAGGGACAGTTCCGATTCTTCAGGCAGGAAGACCCTTTCTGCCACTATATCGTCTCTTCTGTTTAACAGCTCGTACACAACCTGAAAACCAAGGTTGGACATGCCAACATGGTACCGGTTGGGATACACCAGGGCGATTGATATTTTGCCGCCCCAGTCCTTTTTTACAGCACCTGCTTCAAGCGCAGGTCTGCCGCTGACAACAGATGAATTGCCGGACATCTTTAAGACTAATCAGCCTTTACCCTTAAGAAGGCCGGATAGTCCAGGTCGTCTTTAAAAAATGCCTTTTTGAAAAAGCCTTTTTTCTGGGCAACTACCGGTTCTTCTTCGAGCTCTTCTACATACTTTTCCACATGTTTTTCAGTATGTTTTTCTTCGGCAATAGGTTTTCTCTGGTAGGCAGGAGTATCGTAAGGATCAAGCTCCTCGCCGTTCAGCTTTACTGTCCATTTATCCTTTGCTTCTTCAGGAGTAAGATCTCTCAGTCTTACAACCTTGTTGTAACTGTCCTTGTCAATACCTGTTGCTATTACAGTAATCTGGACTTCATCGCCCATATCGTCGTTAAATACAATACCCCAGACGATCTCTGCATCCTCTGATACTTCTCCCTTTATATAGTTGCTGGCGACATCAATTTCATCCATAGTGATATCAGGCGGTGCAGTGATATTCATGAGCAGCCCCTTTGCTCCGCTTACGGATATATCCTCAAGCAGCGGGCTGTTGATTGCTTCCTGCGCTGCTTCGGATGCACGGTTCTCTCCGCTCGCCCGGCCTGTACCCATTATAGCGGTTCCCATTTCGGACATAACCTTTTTAACATCAGCAAAATCAAGGTTAATAAAACCGTTGCTCATTATAAGATCTGAAATACCTCTCACGGCATTTAAAAGAACCTCGTCTGCCTTGGAAATAAGGTCTCTGAACATGGCGCTTTTATCACCGATAGCCTTAAGTCTTTCGTTCGGGATAATTATAAGAGTATCAACATCCTTTTTGAGCCGTTCTATTCCGGCAAGGGCTCTGGACATTCTTTTTTCGCCTTCAAACTTGAAAGGTTTTGTAACTACAGCAACAGTAAGAGCTCCGCTTTCCTTGCACTCTCTTGCAATTACAGGAGCTGCACCGGTACCTGTACCGCCGCCCATGCCTGCTGTAATAAAGATCATATCCGCACCGTTGACCCACTCACGGATATCATTGAGGCTTTCTTCTGCTGCAAGTTTGCCGACTTCCGGATCAGCACCCGCACCCAGCCCTCTTGTCAGATCAGCTCCAAGCTGAAGCCTGTTGGGGCAGACCGATCTGTCCAGATCCTGGCTGTCGGTGTTTGCCGCAACAAACTCAACACCCTTTAGCTGAGCGGAAATCATGTTATTGATAGCGTTTCCGCCACCGCCGCCGATGCCTATAACCTTTATTTTGGCATCATAACTATCCTTTCTGTCCACAAATTCAAATCTCATAGTGTCCCTCCTGAATGATGGTCTAAAAGACCGTTACTAAAAAAGACTAAAAAAACTTTTTTATTCTTTTAAAAACCTAATCAGATTACATCCTTGAACCATTTTTTCATCCGCTCCACTACCTTTGCGAAAATATTGGTGTCCCTGATTCTGAATTTTTTATTGTTACTGTTCTGCTTTGCCCCGTAAAGCACAAGCCCTACTGCAGTGGCATACATGGGTTTGTTGACAACTTCAACAAGTCCCCCGATTTTGTCAGGATAACCGATCCTGCACGGTACATTAAATATCTGTTCCGCTATCTCCGTCATACCCGACAGTTCCGATGAACCGCCGGTTATTACAACACCTGAATTTACCGAATCCTCATACCCTGATCTTATGAGCTCACTCTGTATGAGTGTGAAAATCTCTTCAAGCCTGGGTTCAAGTATTTCACCTAAAAACTGCCTCGGGAGAGTCCTTGGACCTCTTCCTCCCACACCCGGCACTTCAATGGTTTCATCTCCGCCTATCATGGATGTAAGCGCACATCCGTATTTCATTTTTATTTTTTCCGCTTCAACAGTGGCAGTCCTGATACCTATCGAAATATCATAGGTCAGGTTGTCGCCTCCGAGCGCCAGCACGGATGTATGTTTTATTGCTCCCCTTGAAAAAACAGCCATATCGGTTGTTCCGCCGCCGAAATCTATAAGAGCAACACCAAGATTACGCTCTTCGTTGGTCAGGACCGATTCGCTTGAGGCGATTGATTCAAGCACAATATCATGAACATCAAGCCCTGCCCTGTTGGCACACTTGATGATATTCTGGGCGGATGTTACTGCGCCTGTTACAATATGGATCTTTGCCTCCATCCTGACGCCGGACATTCCCAGCGGATCCATGATTCCGTCCTGCTCATCAACAATAAATTCCTGCTCAAGGACATGAATAACTTCCCGGTCCATAGGAATTGCAACAGCACTTGCGGCTTCTATTACCCGGTCAATATCCTTGCGCGTAACCTCACGTTCCTTTAAGGCAATAACACCGTGGCTGTTAAACCCCTTTATATGCCCGCCTGCGATACCGGCATATACCGAGCTGATCTCGCACCCTGCCATGGTTTCAGCTTCTTCGATTGCTTCTTTGATGGAGTTAACTGTCTTTTCAATATTTATGACAACGCCTTTTCTCAATCCTTCGGAAGGATGAGTGCCGACCCCGATAATCTCGACGGTATCATGAACAATTTCACCAACAACAGCACAAATCTTTGTCGTGCCTATATCCAGACCTACTATTATTTTTCCAGGCATAATCCTGACCTCATAAAATTGTTAACCCGCATCTTTAAAGGAAACGACGGCACGATCGGTATAATCCAGGTCGATTGCATTTACCATGTTTATCTTACCTGTCTCTTTCAGATGTCCGATTATCCTTCTCAGTTCCTTCTTTTTGGCAGCAACTTCACTGTATCCCATCTTCAGCACCATGGGCATGGAGGTGGAATACAGGGCTATTTTATCGTTCTTTTCAAAATGCAGTTCACTTAACTCTTCCATGGACCATGCACCTTTTTCGGCGTCAAAGACCGACAGTATTGATGCGGCCATTTCAAGACGGTATTCTTTTTCAGTATCCAGAGGCGATATACCGGTTATTACCGGAAAATCCTTATTATCACTGTATTCCAGTTCCTTAAAGGGAACGCCCCACCGGTTGATATAATAAAGCTTATCAAGAGCCACTATTGCAAAAGGCGATTCCTTTTCTGCACGAACAAGCAGCAGGTTAGGAAAGCTTTTTTCCAGTTCCACTTCTCTTACCCAGGGATGAGATTCCATTTTCCGCTTTATCTTCCTTAAATTTATTGTAAGAAGACTCAACTCGTTATCCAGCCCGGAAATCTCAATAAGCTCCTGTTTTATACGTTCATCCACACCGGAGATGCGGACCTCATCCAGTTTTACATAGGGAGAAGATACAAGGTACTGGTACAGATAAAGGAAAAAGAAACTTATGGAGGCAACAATCACGCAAAGCCCCAGTACCTTCACAGATACCAGAGACGCAGTTTTGACAGCCCTGAAAAAACCGGAGAAACTTTTCTGCTGTTTTTTCTTTCTTCTTACAGTCTGCTGTCCGGACAAATAAGATTTCTTTTTCATAGTCCGATCACCTTTATCTCTGTTTCAAGTACAATCCCGGTATCTTTTTCAACCTTTTCCCGTATCAGTTCTATCAGTGCCGTAATATCCGATGCCGTTGCATTGCCTGTATTTACTATAAAATTGGCATGTTTCGGCGATACCATGGCGCCACCTTTCCGCATCCCCTTAAAACCGCTATCTTCAATAAGCTTTCCTGCTGAGTTTCCCGGCGGATTTTTAAATACCGATCCGCAGCTGGGCATATCAAGGGGCTGACTCTCTTTACGTTTTTTTAAATTACGCTTTATCCTCTCTTTTATTGTTTCTCTTTTCCCCTTATCAAGTTTAAGAGTAACACTGTAAAGCACTGAATCAGCGGGGATCGATGTTTTCCTGTAATCAAAATCAATCCCGGAACCATCAATCTCCGCTTTCTTTCCCCCGGCATTCACGACGCCTGCCTTTTCTACCCGGCTGCCGAGCTCTTCCCCGCAGGCCCCTGCATTCATGAATACCGATCCTCCAAGGGACCCAGGTATTCCAGCCATAAACTCAAGGCCTGAGAGCTCTTCACTGGTGCAGTAACTTAAAAGTTCAGCATTGGAAATTCCTCCCCCCGCAGTCACAAAGCCGCCTTCGTTATTATTAACTTCAGCAAGCCTCCCTCCCAGAACAATGACTGCACCCTCTAAACCTTTATCCGTTACCAGCAGGTTACTGCCCTTTCCCACCGTGATTCTCGGAATATCTTCGGAATCAAGGAAGAAAACCGTCCGGACAAGCTCATCAAGATCCCGGACAAAACATATTGACTCAGCTTTTCCCCCAGCCCTGTAACTGCAGTATGCATTCATGGCAGCATCAAAAATCACCGAATCATTCAGTATTTTTACAAGTCCGGCCTTTTGTCTGCTGTCCATGTTATTTCCAGGGTTAAAATCTATTTCAGTTTTTCAAGCAGGCTTTCTCCCACTTTGTATATATCACCGGCGCCCAGGGTAATTACCCTGTCTCCGGGCTGTACAATATCTTCCAGCAAAGCAACTATTTCATCATGATTTTCCGCAAGGTGAACCTCCCTGTGACCATGATCCTTTATACCTCTGTATAGCCACTGAGAATCCACTCCCTCAATAGGCTTTTCACCTGCGGGATAAATCGGGGACATAATAAGCACATCCGAATGATTGAAACTTATAACAAACCTGTCATAGAGTTCCTTTGTCCTGGTGTATCTGTGGGGCTGAAAAACAACTATCAGCCTGTTCTCAGGCCATGCTTCTCTTGCCGCCTCAAGGGTTGCCATGATTTCTGTAGGATGATGCCCGTAATCATCTATTACAAGCACACCGTTTTTTTCGCCCTTTTTCTGGAATCTTCTTGCAAGACCGCCGAGGTCTGACAGCCCTTTATTGATGTCCTTCATATCAATATTGAGTTCCAGCCCTACTCCGACAGCAGCCAGAGCATTAAGTACACTGTGGTTGCCCGGCATTCCAACCGTTACCCTGCCAAGGCTTTCGCCCTTGTATAAAATCTCAAAGTCAGAACAGTTTGGTTTCTTTATAATATCCTTCGCCCTTAAATCGGCCTGGCTCGTAAGGCCATAGGTTATGTACCGTTTTTTAAGCCTCGGGATTATGTTCTGTATCTCTTCATTATCAAGGCAAAGGATGGCGGTTCCGTAAAAGGGAATCTTGTTTATAAAGTTTACAAAAGTATCCCTTATGCTGTCCATGTCCCCGTAGTGATCCATATGCTCACGGTCGATATTGGTTACAACCGCGATTGTCGGAGAAAGGGCCATAAAAGAACCGTCGCTTTCATCCGATTCCGCAACAAGGATATCGCCCTGCCCGAGCTTGGCGTTTGATCCGTCCCAGATATCAAGCCTTCCGCCTATAAGTATTGTCGGGTCCAGCTCTGCAGCAGTAACTATAGAAGCAACCATTGACGTCGTTGTTGTTTTTCCATGGGCGCCGGCAATAGAAATACCGTACTTAAGACGCATAAGCTCTGCCAGCATCTCGGCTCTCGGGATAACAGGTACGGAATTTTCATTTGCTGCAGCTATTTCTGGATTATCAGAGGTTACGGCAGATGAATATACCACTACATCCGCTCCCTCTATATTTTCTGCACTGTGGCCGATAAACACCTTTCCACCGAGCCTTGTAACACGGCCTGATGCAGCGGAATCCTTTATATCGCTTCCGCTCACCTCATAGCCCAGGTTAAGTAAAAGCTCGGCAATACCGCTCATGCTTATGCCGCCTATACCTACAAAATGAATATGTTTTGTCTTTTCAAAAGTCTTCATAATTTAATTTATACCTGCAAGTTCACACATCTCATCAACAATTACTTCTGCTGCGTCAATCCGGGCACTCTTCCGGCAGTTTTTCCCCATCACTTCCAGAAGCTCCCTGTTATTCATAAATTCAATAAGCCTGTCGGCAAGCTTTTTTCCATCAAGTTCATTCTGCTTCATCATTACCGCTCCGCCTGACCTTACAAGGGCCATGGCATTATACTCCTGATGGTTGTTTGCGGAATTGGGAAGCGGGATTAGTATTGAAGGCCTTCCCATTGCCGCCAGTTCAAATATTGTACCTGCCCCGGCCCTGCCTATAAAAATGTCCGCATTTTCATAGGCTAAAGCCATATTCTCTATAAATGAGCTTATCTCCCCCTTAAGACCCCGTTCACTGTACTCTCTTTGAACTCTTTCATAATCCAGCTTCCCTGCATGATGAATAACCCGCGGGATTATTCCCTTTTCTTTCATAATACTGAGGGCCTCGATAACAAAAGTGTTAACCGCAACAGCACCCTGGCTGCCGCCTGTAACAAATATGGTAAAAGCTGCATCACCTACTGTTAAAGGCCTTTCGTCTGTAAAAATACTCCGGACGGGATTCCCGGTCAGGGACAATGTCCCTGCCGGGAAGTTTACCCTGCTCTCCTCAAACGAGATAAAAATTCTGTCTACAATCCGGCTTAAAATCCTGTTTGTAAGCCCCGGATATGAGTTCTGCTCATGTATCGTAACCGGGACTCTCATTAATTTTCCGGCCAGGCACAACGGGCCTGACGAGTATCCGCCGACCCCAAGGATAATATCAGGTGATACTCTCCTGATTATTTCCATGGACCTGAAAAGGCTTTTCGGCAGTTTGAGCATGGAAACCAGAGATTTTATAATTCCGCGTCCCTTTATACCCTCGACCTCAAGGCATTCCTGGTCAAAACCTGCACTCTTAAGAATCTGCGATTCAATCTCTCTTCCTGCTGTAACAAAAAGAATGTCTGAACCCGGGTACCTTTTTTTAAATTCGTTTCCAACTGCTATCCCCGGAAAAAGATGTCCGCCGGTACCTCCTCCGGCTATTATTATGTTAAGCTTTTTCTCCCCAGTTTTTTCCTTAACATTTTCCATGGATTCTTTTACTGATCCCTGTGATGTTAATCTCTTCTGCGGGCTTTTCCCCTTTGCCCCGCAGCGCCCTATTTCCTTGCGGAAATACTCATTAAAATGCCGATCCCCACCATGTTGACCAGAAGGGACGAGCCTCCGTAACTCAATAACGGGAGAGTAAGACCTTTAGTGGGCAGAAGCCCCATAACAACCCCCATGTTAATCACAATCTGCAGCCCCATAAGTACGGTAATTCCAAGGGCCAGGTAGCTGCTGAAAAGGTCCGAGGCATCCAGAGAAATTTTTATCCCCCTGACTATTAAAATGCCGAACAAAACTATAATTGCTGCTACGCCTATAAGCCCCAGCTCTTCTGCCAGTATCGAAAGTATAAAATCCGTATGGGGTTCCGGAAGATAGAGCAGCTTCTGTTTACTGTTCCCGAGTCCTACGCCCCATAACCCTCCTGACCCGAAGGCCAGAAAGGAGTGTATTATCTGAAACCCAAGCCCCTGGGGATAATCCCATGGGTTAAGGTAAGCAAATATTCTGTTAAGCCTGTATTCCGCGTGTGTAACCAGCCACAGCACAATAGGGCAGGCAATAATAACCATCCCTAAAAGATGCAGGTAGTTAAGCCCTGCAACAAACAGCAGTATAACAAGCCATGAACCCAGTATTACAGTCGTTCCAAGATCAGGCTGAATAACAATCACAAACATGAAGGTGCCGACCACCAGGAGATGCGGCAGCAGTCCCTTGGTAAAACTTGCCATGTTTGTGCCCTTTTTTGACATGGAATAGGCCATGTATATAGCCAGGGCCAGCTTTACAACCTCGGACGGCTGCAGGGCAAAGGGTCCCATGTTTATCCACCTGTTGGCGCCTCCCACCTTTTTACCGATACCCGGCACAAAAAGCACAAGCAGCAGAATAAAACTGATAAAGAGCACCGGGTAGGTAAGCTTTCTGTAAAGCTCTACCGGGATATGCTTTGCAGTCAGCAGAAGGAAAACGCCTGCCACTACAAAAAAGGCCTGCCTTTGAAGATAGAAATAACTGTCATGATATTTATGATCAGCAAGAAACGAACTGGAGCTGTATATACCCACAAGCCCGATCCCCAGAAGTATTATCGTGGGAATCAGGACAAACAGATCATATCCTCCGGTTGCCGTTTTCTTTTCAGCCATTTATCAGACCTTCTGCCTTTTCTTTAAATACTCTGCCCCTGTGACCATAGTCACTGAACATATCAAAACTGGAACATGCAGGAGCAAGCAGAACAGCATCTCCTTTTTCTGCAGCATTAAAAGCCTTTTTAACTGCATCTTCCATGTCTTCTGCAAACTCGTAGGGAATCGTTCCGTTAAATGCTTCACCCAGCCTGAAACGCGCCTCCCCGATAAAAATTCCCTTTTTCACACGGGATTTCGATGCACCTACAAGCGGGTCATACTCTCCGCCCTTGTGAATCCCTCCGGCTATCAGAATCACGGGCCTGTCAAATACTTCAAGCGCCTTTACAGCCGCATCAACATTTGTGGCCTTTGAATCATCATAAAAATCGATACCTTCTACTGTTACCGCATGCTGCACCCTGTGGGGCAGCCCTTTAAATTCCTCTATGGTTTCCTGTATAAACTCTGCATCAGCACCAGCACACAGAGCAGCAAGTACAGCCCCCATAAGGTTGCTCCTGTTATGAGCTCCCGGAAGCATAAAACCGCTGATATCAAAACATTCTTCCTGCCTGCCCGGAATACCTGCAATGAGCTTATTATCATCTATAAATGCGTTACGGTTTTCCGATTTCTCAAAACCGTATCGCAGCACAGTTACATTACCTTCCGGTTTAAATCCCTTAAGCAGAGGATCATCATCATTTAATACTGCATACTGTCCCTCTTTCTGATTTTTCGTGATGCTGTATTTTGATTCTTTATAGGCATCAAAACCATCGTACCGGTCCAGGTGATCGGGCGTAATGTTTAATATCAGAGACACAAAGGGACTGAATTCTTCTGTTGTATCAAGCTGAAAACTGCTTACTTCAAGCAGTACATATTCGCTTTTAATGCCCTCTGATACATAGTCCATAAGAGGCGTTCCAATATTTCCGCCCGTAAATATTTTTAATCCTGCTCTTTTCAGTATCTCATCCAGAAGAGTTACTGTTGTTGTTTTACCGTTCGTACCTGTAACAGCCAGGATGGGAGTACCTGATAATCTTGAGGCAATTTCAATCTCTCCAAAAATCGGTACGCCTGCATCTTTTGCTGCCGCCAGAGGCTTAATTTCAAGAGGGACACCCGGGCTTACAATAATCATATCCGCCTTTAAAAATGTTTCTATTTCATGTCCGCCGATCTCCAGGTTTATCCCTGCGTTTTTAACCTCGGTTAAAATATCCTTATCAAGCTCTGATTCCGGCTTTATATCTCCTATTGTTACTTCCGCACCAAACTGTCTCAGACATCTGGCTGTGGAAAAACCGGAAACTCCAAACCCGACTACAAGTATATTTTTCCCTTTTAGTTCCATATTACCTGAGCTTCAGGGTGCCCAGTGAAATCAGGGTAAGGATAATAGCAATTATCCAGAACCTCACTGTGACCTTGTTTTCGGGCCATCCCTTTAATTCAAAATGATGATGGACCGGAGCCATCCGAAATATTCTGCGCCCGCCGCTTATCTTGAAAAACCCGACCTGAAAAATTACAGACAGGGCCTCAAAAACAAAAAGTCCTCCAACCAGAAGGAGTGTAAGTTCCTGCTTTGTGATTACAGCCACTGTCCCGAGAATTGCACCTAGGGGAAGCGAGCCGACATCACCCATAAACACTTCGGCCGGGTAAGAATTAAACCACAAAAACCCGAGCCCTGCGCCGACTACCGCCCCGCACAGCACGCTGAGCTCCCCGCTTCCCGGCACATAGGGAATAAGCAGGTAGGAGGCGAATTTCACATTTCCCGAAAGATAGGAAAAAACAATATATGTCATAAAGGCGATAACGATCGGGCCTATTGCAAGGCCGTCCAGACCGTCGGTCAGGTTTACGGCATTGGAAAATCCAACAATAATAAACACTGCAAAGGCTATGTACCAGACGCCTAAATCCGGTGTAAAATCCTTGAAAAAGGGAACATTAAGGTGAGTATCAAACTCCGGATAAAGGTATAAAGCCACTCCCACGGGAAGCGCAAGAAGTACCTGCAGCAAAAGCTTTCCTCTGACACTCAGACCGTCACTGTTTTTTCTTGCTATCTTGAGCGAATCATCCCTGAAACCTATCCACCCGAAAAACAGTGCGGAGTATAGTGTAAGCCACAGGTACAGGTTATTGAGTTCACCCCACAGCAGAGCGGATGCAATAATTACGGAAATAATAATGCAGCCTCCCATCGTGGGAGTACCGGCCTTGCCTAAATGATTTTTCGGCCCGTCTTCCCTTATATACTGTTTAAGCTGCAGCGCTCCCAGTTTTCTGATTGCCCATTTGCCAAACAGTATAAAAAACATAATCGATGTAAGCGTAGCAAGGACTGTCCTGAATGAATAGTATCTGAATACATTCAGCCAGGAGTAGTCCATATGAAAAAAATAAATTATCTTATGCAGCATTTCTTTTTCTTTTATTCCGGGGGCCCTTTGTTTCAAGAGCCGATACAACCGTATTGATGAACTGATTCATCCTGAACGGTTTTTTCAAGTGTGCAAATACCGGCATGGACTCTTTACTCAACATAGAATCATCAACCGGGTCTCCGCTGATTAATATAACCTTTTCTTTACGCCCGCTTTTTTTCATCATTTTTATCAGCTCAAGTCCGCTCAACTGGGGCATATTCACATCTGTAATAAGGAGATCAAATTTGTGTTTACTCAGCTGTTTCAGGGAGTCTTTACCGTTTTTTGCAAGGGTTACACTGTAACCCTCCTCTATCAAAGCGTCAGACAACAATGCCCTTATACCGGCCTCATCATCAACAACCATTATTTCCTTTAACTTTTCCATAACAGCGCTCCTTCTCCTGAATGATTTCTCCTGACTCCTTTGCTTTCCTCACAGATACCGGTCTCTGGCATCTGCCGGGAAGAACAAGTTCATTCTTCTCCATGACATGACTGACTTCATTATGATAGTCATGTCCCGAAAAAATCTTCACAACACTGCCGTATGAAAAACCCGCTTTCTCAGCGTTTCCGGGTGAAGATGAATTTGAGCTGCAGTTATCGTCCTGTAATAAAAAGCCATATGGAAAAACATCAGTAACAGGCATAGTCTCTGTACCTTTGAATTTGAAAAACTCTTCAGCAGTATTTTTTAATCTATCCTCCGATAAACTGTTAACAGATTCAGGCAGAACACCTGTATCAACCAGGACTGCCTCTAAATTATAAATATATGTGTGTTCTCCGGTCACAGGGCATCCACCGCCTTCCGGGCTTCTTCCCGGTCATCAAAATACCTTTTAGTTGTCCCCATGATCTGGTAATCCTCATGACCCTTTCCGGCTATAAGTATTGTGTCATCCTTACCGGCAATGGAAACAGCCTTTTTTATTGCTTCGCTGCGGTCAGATTCAATCAGGTATGTCCCGTTTATTACTTCAGGCCATTTTGATTTTTTCATACCTGATTCAATTACACCCTTTTCTATCTGACCGATAATAAAGTCAGGATCTTCCGTTCTCGGGTTATCGGATGTTACCAGAACAATATCGCTGTTTTCGCCGGCACAAAGACCCATGTCGTATCTTTTCCCCTTATCCCTGTCACCGCCGCATCCGAACACGGTAATCAGCCTTCCCTTTACAAAGGGGCGCAGGTTCTCCTGTGCCTTTAAAAGCGCATCAGGAGTATGGGAGTAATCAACAACAATAGAAAGCCCGGCCCTGTTCGGCACACTTTCAAGCCTGCCGGGAACGTTCTTTAAATTATAAACTCCTTCGGCAACTGTATTTAAGCTCACACCTGAAGCAATGGCAGCGCCTGCTGCAGCCAGGATGTTATATATGTTTACCCTGCCTATTAATGGAGACTTTATTTCTATATCCCCTTCCGGGGTATTCAGTACAGCGCGCAGACCTTCAAGGTCAGCCTTTATATCGGCAGCTTTAAGGTCCGGATTTCCATTCAGGCCGTATGTCAAAACCCCTGCCTTTGTCAGTTTACAGAGCTCTTCGCCTCTCGGATCATCGGTATTGATCACGGCCCAGCTTTTTCTGCCGTTAACACTGTCCGGCAGGTTTCGGAAAAGCTCACTCTTCGCCTCAAAATAGCTGTCCATACTGTTGTGGTAATCCAGATGGTCTCTGGACAGGTTGGTAAACATGGCAACCCTGAAGGGGAGATCGACGGTCCTTTTCTGATGAATTGCGTGTGAGGAGACCTCCATAACAAGATTGGTGACACCTTCATCAGCCATTTCCCGGGCAGTATGCATCAGGTCAAGAGATTCCGGAGTAGTCACTGACGAAGGCTTAACCTTATCGGAAAACCGGCTGTTTATAGTGCCTATTACTCCGGTATTTTTACCTGCTGCCGACAGGATGGATTCTAAAATATAGGTAATAGTTGTCTTTCCGTTTGTACCTGTAACTCCTGCAACATCCATATTTTTAAACGGATAGCCGTAAAACCTGTCTGCAAGTTTTGATAAATCTCTCCTGGAGTTTTTCACTTTAACAACAGCTATATCAGGGGAAATATTTATATCTTCCTCTGTTATGACTGCCTTTGCTCCATTTTCAACTGCAGCAGGAATAAACCTGTGACCGTCAAGGGCGTTTCCCTTAACGGCAACAAACAGGTTTCCGCTTTTTATTTTTCTTGAATCATAATTCAGACCGGTAATGTCCATATCGGAATTTCCCGACAGGCTGTAATCTTCCAGGGCTTCAAGTAATACTGAAAGTTTCATTTTTCTAATTTATATTACCCCTTAAATGCTTACCTTTATTCTGATTAAAATTCATGTTCACAACATTGTTTAACCTTTTTTATGCAGGAGGCCTGAAACTAACCTTTACCGAGGTTATGTTTTCTATAGACGCTCCCGGGCCGGGCTCCTGGTCAAAGGCCCTTCCGCTTCCCTCAAATGTAATATCCAGACCCAGCGAGCTGATATTCTTTAAAACTTCTCTCATGGTCAGCCCTCTGAAGTCAGGCAGCCGGTTTTCTCCGGCATTATTCCTGCTGCGCTGATCGGGTATATGGACCGGCACTGTTTTTTTAATCTCCGTAACAGTGTCGGAACCGGCAAGCTTCAGCTCGGGCTGCACACCCATATTGCTGACTGCCCACTGCCCGATTTCTTTAAATACTGGAGCTGCCACAACACCTCCATAATGACTGCCCCTGGGCTCATCAACCATGGCAAGTATTACCAGTTTGGGCCTGTTGGCCGGCACAAAACCTATAAAATCTGCGACATGGGCGTTCCTCTTATATCCGCCTCTTTTAAAATCGGGTTTTTCCGCAGTCCCGGTTTTACCTGCAACACGGTATCCTTCAATAGCAGCAAGGGGCGCGGTCCCTCCTTCATTGACCACTCCCTCAAGTATATGTGCAACAGTTTTTGCCGTATCAGCTGAAATAACCCTCTGTACAGGCTGCGGGTAAAATTCTTCGACCGTCTTTCCCGATTTATCAGTGATTGCCTTTACAATATACGGTTTCATAAGTGTTCCGCCGTTTGCTATTGCTGACATTGCAGTTACAAGCTGCAGCGATGTCACAGAGATACCCTGCCCGTAATAGACAGTAGCACGCTCCACCTCATTGGCATTTTCAGGAGCTCTCACTGTTCCGCTCCGTTCGCCTAATAAACCTGCACCTGTTATCTGACCAAACCCGAATTTTTTCAGATAGTCATAAAACTTTTCATATCCAAGTTCGTTGCCTATCTTTACAGCGCCGATATTACTGGATAAAACCACAATATCCGATACGGTAAGGTCCCCGTACTTATGAACATCATCACGTATTGTCTGATCAGCAACCCTGAACAGGCCGTCTTCACAGTAAAACTTTGTATTTGGCGTTACAGTGCTCATCTCAAGGGCTGCTGCCAGAAGAAAAGCCTTCATGGCCGAACCCGGTTCATAGGGATCCGTGACAGGCCTGTTACGCCAATCCTCAGGTTTATAATCCTGAAAAGTATTCGGGTTGAACCCGGGAGCCACTGCCATGGCCAGGATTTCTCCAGTCCTGGGGTCCATAATCACGCATTCCCCGTAATTCCCTTTATACTTTTTTACATACTTCTCAAGAGCCTGCTGGGCCTTATACTGCATATCCTTGTCAATAGTAAGAACAAGGTTATGGTAATCTCTTTTCTCCTCAGGCGGTGTACTTACATGAAAAGAAGTGCCGGTGGCATCTTTCATCTGTATAAGAATCTGAGCGTCACCTCTTAAAAGGTCGTCATACTTCCTTTCTATCCCTTCAAGCCCTTTGTTTTCGTTACCGACTATCCCTAAGAGATGACCGGCAATTTCCTTCCCCGGGTAAAACCTCTTTGTCTCTTTTGTAAAACCAATACCCTTAAGATTAATTTCCTTTAACTGAGCTATCTTCTCAGAGGGTATTTTCCGTTTTATATATACAAAGCTACGGTCTTTTTTCAGTTTCGTTAAAATATCTTTTACGGGAACATCCAGATGCAGTGCAAGCTGCCTGGCTGTCCCGATTTTATCTTCAATGCCCCTCGGGTTTGCATATACTGACCCCACCTCAAGGCTTACAGCCAGCGCACGCCCTTTACGATCCAGGATGCTGCCCCTTTCGGGCGTCAGCTTATCTATCTTCCTGTATCCGCGTTCAGCTATCTTCTGCAGCTTTTCTTTTTGAAAAACCTGAAGCTGCACAGCTCTGGAAAGTACTGCCGATAAACAAAACAGAAAGAAGACAGCAACTAAATAGATGCGGACTCTGATCCATTTTTTTTCGTTTACCTTCATTGCAAAACAATTATCTGCTCAGGTGAGGCATCTTTCAGCCCTAAAGAACGCGCTGCAGGTTCCAGGTTCTGGCGCGATTTTAAAGTAGCCAGCTGAACCCTCAGTTTTTTATTCAACTCCAGAAGCGCTCTTTCATCCTTCTGCAAACGACTCAGATCAATTCCGATTTGTGTGCCTTCATAACTGGACCAGACATATCCTATGCTGCTGCCCATAAAGAGAAGCAGCAGGAATGCTATTAAAATGATTTGCCGACTGGTAAGATAAAACCTGCTTTTTTTAACTCTGGAGTTATTTATTCTAATCCCTGTACGGGTGTTTCTTTTATAATCTATTTCCGATGCTTTTGAAGGGCGTACCATTTTAAATCCTTTCTGCGCCTCTTAGCCTGGCGCTTCTGGCCCGGGGATTGGCCTCTATTTCTTCCTGAGTAGGCTCAAGCCCCTTTTTGTTGAGTCTTTTAAACCTCTGTTTTTTGTTACACACACAAATCGGAAGATCAGGAGGGCAGGTGCATGAGTTTTCCCAGTCAACCATGGCCCTTTTAACAAGCCTGTCTTCAAGCGAGTGGTATGTTAAAAAAATGATTCTTCCACCCTTGTTCAACAACTCCGGGATCTTTTCGAGTATGATTCCCAGGTTGTCCATCTCGTTATTGGTCAGTATCCTTAAAGCCTGAAAGGCCCTTGTTGCCGGATCTTTCTTTTTATACCGCTCTTTCGCAGGGTAATGAGAACGAACGATCTCGGCAAATTTTCCGGAAGAACTTATGGGAGCTTTTTCGCGCTCCCTTACAACGCTCCGCGCTATGGATCTTGCAAATTTTTCTTCCCCGAACTTTTTTAATACTGACTCAATTTCACGTGCGGAAAGCTCATTTAAAAACTCCATTGCATTCTTTCCGCTTTCATTATCCATCCGCATATCAAGGGGTTCATCCCTGTTAAAACTGAACCCTCTGCCGGAAAGATCAAGCTGATACGAAGACATGCCAAGGTCTAAAAGTATTCCGTCAACTTTCATGACATCCGCTTTTTCAAGAGCTTCGTCCATATCAGCAAAATTCGACTTAATCATGCTGTACTTATCTTTAAATCCGCCGGAATCCAGCCTTTTCCGGGTTATCTCAATGGCATCAGGATCTCTGTCCAGGCATATCAGTCTGCCTTCCTGTCCGAGGCTTTTTAAGATCGCCTCGCTGTGCCCCCCTGAGCCCGTTGTTCCGTCAACATACAGTCCGTCAGGCTTTGTTATGAGATTTTCTATAACCTCATCCACCATAACCGGCTTATGAGGATATTCATTCTCCATTAAATGCCTAAGCCCGCCAGAACCTGGGTTGACTTCTGGAAATCGTCTTTTGCAAATCCGAACTCCTCATCCCAGAGCCCCTTGTCCCAGATCTCAAAATATTTAAGACCGCCAACCAGCATAACTTCTTTATCAAGCTTGCCTATCTCTCTAAGATCGGGAGGCAGTGTAATTCTTCCCTGTTTTAAGGGACATTCCTGTGCCCCGCTTATGAAATACCTGAGGAACCTGTTGACATCATTATCCATCAAAGGTAATTCTATTATCTTGTCCTCAATGGCGCGCCATGCGTCCTTGGGGAAAGCCCAGAGGCAGTTAATATAATTGGTTACCACAAGGCAGGGCTGTTCCTTCAGTTTTAAGCTCTCTTTAAACCGTGCCGGTATGGCTAACCGTCCCTTGTCATCAAGGGTATGTTTTGATCGTCCTCTGAACATATATATAAGGTGCTAAATTTCCACTTTATTACACTTTGAACCACTTTATGACAATTTTATCCATACGCACTGCATTGTCAAGGGAAAAAGTATGTTTTTCCTGTGTGTGCAGTATGTTGTAAGTTTCTAAAAATTAAGGCACAATACCTTGATTTTGATTCCGGGGAGAGAACTGGTTCTTTTTTGTTTTTTAATCTATAGAAGAAGCAAAATTATTCAAAAAAAACAGATCTAACATACGGTTTTTAATGGCTTACATGGAAATTTCTGCAGGAAGCCGCATTCAGGAAAAAATTGAATGGGCAGATACCTGCTTTAATAAATATAAAAAAATACTCCTGGAAGATAAAAAGAGCAGTCAGCTTCTGGACGATTTTGAAAAGGCATCATCCGAAAGTTTTAAAGAAATGCATGAGATCGGTCTTGTAAACCAGTGCCGGCAATGCGAAGAGGAGGAAGGCGGAGGATGCTGCGGCGCCGGAATTGAAAACAGGTACAGCGGAACTCTTCTTTTAATAAACCGCCTGATGGGAGTAAAACTGCCGTCAGACCGGCCGGACAGCAAAAGCTGCTTTTTCTTAGGCCCAAAAGGCTGCACGCTCAGGGCCAGACATGTTATATGCATCAACTACATCTGCAAAAAAATCACCGACAATATCCCCGAAAAAAACATTAATCATTTAAGAAATAAAGAAGGGCTTGAAATTGAAATTCTTTTTATTTTAAATGAAAGAATAAAAACAATTTTAAGAAATTTAAAATGATTTCAAATATATTAAAAGAATCTATGCTCAAAACTGCTGATTTTTTTGATAACCGCAAGGTAGGAAACATAGGCCCCCTGGGGTTCAGGCGCTCATCGGATCTTATGAGACTTATCCCGGCAATCGAATCACTGCAGAAAAACAACATTCTGCCTTCATCGGGCCTGAATTTTATGGATATGGGATGCGGGGACGGAAGAGTTAACATTCTTTTAAGTTACATTTCCAGTAAATCCATAGGCATTGAACTGGACGACTGGACTCTTGACGACTATGCCCCCTTAAGAGAAGAACTGGATAAGGAGCTTAATTCACACAATCTTCCTCTGCCGGAGGATAACATTCATCTTTTTGAAGGGGATTCTCTGGATATAGAACTCCACGCGCGGATTTTTCAGGAAACAGGCGTCAGCATAGAAAATACAGATCTTTTTTATACATACCTGACCCTGCACGAAGAGATATCGGAACTGGTTGTTGACAGGGGAAAAAACGGTGCTGTTTTTATGGTGTACGGACTTGAAAAAATCATACCCAGATATGAAGGGCTTGAGCTTCTTACTCCTGATACCCCGCTGGAAGGAATAATTGCAGTTTACAGGAAGTCTAAGGATTAATTATTTAAAAATATTTCACACTTACACTTATTAAATAACACAACCCTGCCGATTAGATTACAAGTAATTTTTTTATAAAAATAATTCCTGCACCAATTGTGCAAAATTGAGAGAATTTCAACTATATTTAAACAGTTTTACCAGGATTAAGCATGGCGTTTTCATTAAGGTTAGTAGAAGAAACAAGTTTTGATGTTCAGACTATAAAGCAGTATGCCTCTCACAATTATGATGAAGTCGTAGGTTTTTACAAAACCAATTTCCTTAGATCAGCATTTCAGCCTATTTACAGTATTGCCCATAAAAGGGTAGTGGGATACGAAGCCCTGATACGCGGTCAGAACAGCAAGGGAAACAGAATTTCCCCATATGATATATTTTCTGCAGACAAAAGCGAGAGGGCAGTTGTTTTTCTTGACCGCCTCTGCCGTTACCTGCACCTCGGAAACTTCAAGTTTGTCGGAGATGATATAAACTGGCTCTACCTGAATATTTCCCCGACTTCTATCTGCAACAGACACAAGTACGGCCTTTATTTTGAAGACCTGCTGGAAGAGTATAATTTTGATCCATCAAGAGTAGTAATTGAGATAGTAGAGCATCCCATCAATGATGAACAGCTTCTCATGGATGTATCCGATTACTTTAAATCCCTCGGCTGCCTGATAGCCATAGATGATTTCGGAGCAGGATACTCCAACTTTGAGAGGGTATGGAAACTCTCTCCGCATATAGTAAAACTTGACAGATCAATGATAGAACAGGCCTCCAGGGATAAAAAAGTAAAAGACCTTTTTCCGGGGATGGTTTCACTTCTTCATCAGGCAGGATCACTTGTCCTTATAGAGGGAATTGAAACAGAAGAACAGGCCATTATTGCAATGGACAGTGATGTTGATTTTGTTCAGGGATTCTACTTTGCAAAGCCAATGGAAAACCTCAAGATTATAAAAGACTGTCAATTTCCCTTTGATACCCTGTTTGATACATATAAAGAAATGACCATGGAAAGAGAAAAACAGGGCCAGAACAGCATAACCTTCCAGAAAAATCTGATCATGCAGGTGATTGACAGGCTTAAAAACGGAGAATCTCTTGAAGAAGCAAGCAGCCCGTTAAAAGAGGAGGAATCCGTAATAAGAAGCTACCTTCTTCTGCCTGACGGAAGACAGGTTGGCAGCACCCAGCTTTCAGACAGGGGAATGGATAATGTAGATGCCCGGTTTAAACCTCTTGAAGATGCAAAAAGTGCTGACTGGTTCAGGAGGCATTACCTGAGACGGGCTATAATGCACCCCGAGCAGATACAGGTAACAAGACCGTATCTATCTATCACAGGCGGGCACATGTGCCTGACAATGTCCATCCTGTTTAATTCTTCGGACGGAGAAAAGGTTTTCTGCTGTGACCTTATAAATGAGCAGTAATAGGGCGTATATAAGTTACACTCTGATTTTATTTAGTACCCATCCGTAAAGAGTCAAATTCTGTATAGATCATTCAGCGGTCAGCTATCAGCCAGGGCTTTATTTTAAGAGCCTTTTACTGAAAGCTGACCGCATCCAAACAAAAACGTCAGTTTTGGTTTGGAAACTATTTAAGTGTTTTTCAATCAGGTCGGTCTATAAAAAAGTTATCTGTAATTTTCAATGGCATATCTTTTACATTCCGTCCTGAAACAGGATATATGATTTCGGCCGGACCATGATACTGAAGATTCTTTAAATCGAATAAAAAAAGAGAAATAATATCAATGTCCTCTATAACACCCTATGAGAAATGCCCCAAAATGCGGATATGATTTACAGACTGAAGCGCTGCAGCAAATGATCGAAGAATGCCCGAAATGCGGTATTGTATTCAAAAAATTAAAGACCGAACCTTTACGGCCGGACAAGACGGAAAACATCGATACAGACCAGCCGGAGACAAATGATCGCTTCAACCTTCCAGCGCTTCTCTTATCTTCACGGCAAACTGTTTTTTTGAAAAAGGTTTCTGAATAAAATGGACACCCTTGTCAAGCACCCCGCTGTGCGCAATCACGTTTGCTGTATAGCCGGACATAAACAGTACCTTTAAATCGGGATAAAACAGCTTTACCCTGTTTGACAGGTCCCGTCCGTTCATCTCCGGCATGATAACATCCGTTATAATAAGATCTATATTCCCCCTGAATTCTCTTACAAGATTAAGGGCCTCTCCTGGTGTTGAAGCAAACAGTATTTTATAATCAAGCTGCTCAAGAATTCTTCTGCCTATTTTGAGGATGCCTGGATCATCTTCAACAATAAGGACAGTCTCCCCATGGCTCCGGGGAGTTTCGGTTATTTCAACTTCCCCGGCATCAAGAACATCTCCTTTATGGCGGGGAAGATATATCCTGAATGTAGTCCCCCTGCCTTTTTCACTGTAGATATTAATCATGCCTTCATTCTGTTTTACGATACCATACACAGTAGAAAGCCCGAGCCCTGTCCCCTGCCCGATGCCCTTTGTCGTAAAGAAAGGATCAAAAACCATTTCAAGGGTTTCCGGCTCCATACCTGTTCCGTTATCACTTATCAGAAGAACAACATATTCGCCGGGAATAAATTCCGGATGATCCCTGCAGTATTCACTGTCAACAAAAACATGGTCCGTCTCAATTGTGACCTTGCCGACACCTTCTATTGCGTCCCTGGCGTTAACACAAAGGTTTGCCATTATCTGGTCAACCTGCATGGGGTCAATATTTACCTCAAGCAGCCCTTCACAGGGAAACCAGATAAGGTCGATATCTTCACCGATAAGCCTGCGGATCATTTTAAGCATGCTTTCCACTGTCCGGTTAAGATCAATCACCCTCGGCTTTATAGTCTGTTTTCTTGCAAATGCAAGAAGCTGCTTTGTAATCTCAGAAGACCTTTTTGCAGCCTGCAGTATTTCCTGAAGATCTTCATACTGGGCGCCGCCTTCCTCCTGGTTATCAAGCAGAAGCTCGGTATATCCAATTATAACCCCGAGCATATTATTAAAATCATGAGCCACACCACCTGCAAGGCGTCCTACAGATTCCATTTTCTGGGCCTGATTTAGCTGTTTCTGAAGTTTGTCACGATCTTTTTCAACCTTCTTTCTTTCGCTTATATCCCTGCTTACACCCTGAATCCCGACAGGTTTATTATCCGGGCCATATAAAATTTTTCCCCTTATCTCCAGTGGGATCGGCTCACGGTTTTTATTCAGTAATTCTGCTTCAAAAAATACACCTTCGCCGCCATAGCCTTTTTTAAGGTCACCTGAAATAAAACCGCTCATCATGGAAAAATTCTCTTCATCACAATGATCAGGAAGCCTGGACCCTATCCACTCTTCAACACTGTACCCGGTGACATCATAAATTGCAGGATTGACATAGGTAAATTCAAGGTTCATGTCCATTGCCCAGATAACATCCAGTGTGTTTTCCGAAAGAAGACGAAACATTTTTTCACTTTCCATGATCTCCTGTCGTATCCTGTACTGCTCTGTTCTGTCTCTGAATACCAGAACAACACCCAGTATTTCTGCATCCCGGTCTCTTATAGGACCGGCGCTGCTGGCAATTATTCTCTCTGTCCCGTCCCGGGAGATAAGACGGGCATGGCTGCCTGGCTCAACGATCTTTTTTGTTGAAAGAACCCTTAAAACAGGATTTTCGCAGGGAGTTCTTTTTTCTTCATCTATTATGTTAAAGCACTTTCTTATGTCCTGCCCCAGTGCATCCTGTTTTTCCCATCCGGTTAACAGCTCGGCAATATCGTTGATCAATGTAATCCGTCCCTTTTCATCGGTTGCAATAAATCCGTCACCTATGGACATAAGCGTAACATTAAGCTTTTCCTTTTCGTGGGACAGCTGCCGTTCTGTTGCTCCAGCGCTCCTGATAGTTATGTATATGATAAGACCCGAGATAATGACCCATACACAAAAAATAACAAGAGACCATTGCTCAACTCTGTCCTGCACCCCCTGGTATTCCCTGAAAAAACCGGCGGCCTCCTTCCCTGCGTAACCGGTGAGATCAAACATTCTGCTCTCAAGCACCTTGACATGTTCTACTCCGCTTTTTCTAATAAACTTTATGGCACTTTCATAATCACCCTTTTTTACAAATGATATTACCCTTTCCCTTATCGGCCGCCATCCCTTTAAAGCCTCGATAGTTTCTTCGGTCAGCCTTTCTCCTTCGGCACCGAATATATTCTGCCTGATGACCTGCAGCTCTTTTAAAGTATTTTTTTCGAGGAGATCCAGTTTATCAATGGAGGATTCGGTAACCTGATAATCTTTATAGGATAAAATATCACGCATGGTTATCTGCATCTTGACAAGATTTGCATTTGCCCTGAGAGATGCATTTGAAACGGCAAGAGGGTGATTGTAGATATTACTGGTAAGACTGAGCAATGTCAGGCTGGATCGGTAAGTAAAAATACCATAGGCAGCAAACAGAAGTATCATGGCAGTAAAGCCGTAGAGTATTCCGCGGGTTATATTGCTTGTCTCTCGTCCGAATAGCATAGGCCCCCATAAGCACTTACAGTATTTATTTCCGGCAGTATGTATAAGGAAATCATTGAATGATAATCATATGCAGGTTGAACAGATCAGATAGCTGACACATTAATCATATGTAAATTCCGGTCAGGGATCATAATCAGCAGGGTTATCAGGATTAACAGCTTCGGATATTATATAGAGCAGAGATAAGAAAGCCGGGCACCACGGATTTCTTTAGCTTGATAATTCACACACTCAATGAAATAATATTCATTCATTGTACAGAAGCGAAAAAAAAGGTACAAGCCTCTTTTTTATAACATGATGATAAATAATCAGTTTATATTTTCGAGACAGCAAAACAGGAAACAACTGATAAATACTGGGATTAGTCATCTCAACACATTTACAATACTGGAATTTAATTAATGAAGGAAAGAAGACCCGGACATTTTCGTTCACGAAGGAGAAACAGCTATGATAAAAACTCCTCGAAACCGGCTATACAGCTTGATAACTGCAGAATAGACCCTGTTTTAAAAGCAAGCTTTTCACAAATAGGAAAACCTGAACCAGCACCCTTTGAGCCTGACCCCTTTCAGCTTGAAGCGCTTGAAAAAATTAAAGACTCAGATGTTCTGGTAAGTGCGCCCACCGGCGCAGGAAAAACCTGGATAGCAATACAGGCTATTGAACGCAACCTTAAAAATAACCTCAGGACATGGTATGCCTCACCTCTAAAGGCTCTTTCAAACTCACTGTACCAGCAGTTCACATCCGAATTCGGCCCGGATATCTGCGGTATTTTAACAGGCGAGCGAAAGGAAAATACCGATGCTCCGGTTATTGTAGGGACAACCGAAATTTTAAGAAACCAGCTCTACGACAACATGCACGAAGGCACCAGCCTTAACAGTGACCTTGTTATACTGGATGAAGCACATTACCTTAGCGATCCTGACAGGGGTGTTGTGTGGGAAGAGGTGCTTATATATCTGCCCCCAAGGGTAAGACTTCTGCTTTTATCCGCTACAGTATCCAATGCAGAGGAAGTATGCGGATGGCTCATGAAGAACAGGAAAACGGAAGCCGTTGTTGTAAAGGCGGAAGAAAGGCCTGTTCCGCTTGAGAATCTGTTTTTATTCCCGGACGGCTATATTTCTCCCCTTTCGGGGAAAAGAGGACTTTCACCAAAGGTTAAAAAATTCGTACTGTCAAACCAGGGAAAGGGCCGGGGCAGAAGAATGGATACGCCCCAGTATGACAGCATTATTTCATGCTTAAGAAAACAGAACCTGCTTCCTGCTATTTTCTTTTTAAAATCAAGGATGGACTGTGACAATGCACTTATGATGTGCGGCCGTCTTCATTTCAGGGACGATAGAAAATCTGAGATCAAAAAAGAGATAGACGACTTTTTAAAGGAGTACCCTCATCTTGAGGGACACAGGCATCTGTACCCCATCATGAACACTCTCACAGCCTCACACCATGCAGGTCATCTCCCCTATTGGAAGGTCCTTATAGAAAGGCTTATGAACAAAGGATTTCTCGATGCAATTTTCTCAACCTCCACTGTAGCCGCAGGGGTTAACTTTCCTGCCCGCACAGTAGTGCTCGTTCAGAGCGATAAGTTCAACGGTCAGACCTTTGCAAATCTTACCTCAACGGAACTGCACCAGATGACAGGCCGCGCAGGAAGGAGGGGAATGGACAACATTGGTTTTGTGTTGGTTGTTCCCGGGGCTCACCAGGATCCTCAGCTTATACATGAATTAAGCGACTCAGCCCCTGAACCTCTTGTAAGCCAGATAAGAATAAATTTTTCCATGGTGCTTAACCTGCTGCTGTCGCACATCCCTGAAGATGTAAGTACCCTCCTTGAACTTTCATTCGCCAGGTACCGCCGCAAGGGAAACGGCACATGGATGCAGAATTATCTGGATGATATTGTAAACACTATGACGGCCCTTTTGCCTGACAGTAACTGTGACAGCAGTGATCCCTTTGAAGTTACCGAGCTTATCAACGAAAGATCCGAATTGAAAAGGCTGAAAAAGAGGATCAGAAAGGCGCCACAGAAGGATATCTTCATCAATGCAGTAAAGCCCCTGCTGGAAAAGGGAAGAGTATTCAGGAACAAGAGCGATATAGATCTTATCCTTTTTCACAAGGTAATAGACAAGGGTAGAATTCTCTGTTTTGCCCTTGAGCTGGGAAAAACCGTGCGTATTAAAAAGGGAAAAGCCCGCTTAAGAAGAGTGGCTGTAGAAAAAATAGAATACCTGTACGATAAAGTCGTAGACCTTCCGGACAGCAGAGACATAGCTGCCATACAGGAACTTATTGATAATTTTGACAATGAAGAGCTTCAAATCCTTGACCTTAAAAACATTGCAGATAAAAACGGAAAAGAGGCCCTGAATGAAATTGATATACGGGTAAATCTGCTGCCCTGTAACGGCTGTATGTCCCTTTTTGCCTGCAATCCCGGCAGAAACAAACCGCTTAAAAAAGCGCTGAATAATTTTAAGTCCATGTCTCACATGATAGACAGCATGGGAGAAACCCTCTGGATAAGTTTTAAAAGACACCTGAGGTTTTTAAAGGAGACAGGCTTTGTGGATGAATCCGGCAGGCTTACCCAGGACGGCATATGGGCATCCAAGCTCAGGCTGGACCAGCCTCTTTTAATTGCCGAGGCAATCAGGAATGACGGATTCAGCGATACAGCACCTGAAGTTCTTGCGGGCCTCATAGCCCTTTTTGTATGGGACAGGACCCAGGAAGTGGAAACCAGGCTGGGAGCTTTTGAAGATCTTGAAATAATGCTTGATGCATTTGAGGGGCTTATGGAAAGCATGGAAGACATAATGCTTCTTATGGATAAAAAAGGGTTTTATTATCCCCGGATCAATTTCTGGCCGGGGGCGGCACTGTTTCAATGGACAAGAGGTATTTCATGGGAAACCCTGCTTAAGTGCATACCTGTAGGAGAAGGAGATATGGCCTCCCTGATTGTAAGGACAGCAGATCATTTGAGACAGGTACTGAACCTGAGGGATACACACCCTGAACTGGCAAAGACTGCAAGAGAAGCAATTGATCTTATGCTGAGGGAACCGGTTTTTTTGCCCTGATCTTTTTAACCTTAAAACGCAGGTAACCGGAATAAAAAGAAAACTTTGAAATTCGACATTTCTTGTTCAATATTCGATATTCGTTTTTCAATACTATGCCCTGTCGGGAGGGATTAAGGGAGAAAAAAAATAAACGGAGCCAGCCCCAAAACCATACTCGTAACCGGAGCCACAGGGTATATCGGCGGCAGACTTGTGGAGCGTCTTCTCTCTGCGGGTTACAGAGTAAGGGCACTTGCAAGATCCATTGACAAACTTAAGGGACGTTCATGGTCTGACGATTCTCAAACAGAACTTTTTCAGGCAAATCTGCTGGAACCGGAATCTCTCAGAAAAGCATTAAAGGGCTGTGACACGGCCTACTACCTGGTTCACTCAATGAATCCCCAGCAGATGGATTTTGCTGCGGCTGACCGACAGGCCGCAGCTAACTTTGTACAGACTTCATCCGAAGCAGGTTTAAAACGGATTATCTATCTCGGCGGCCTGGGAGGCGATCTTCCGGATGCAAGCACACATTTAAAAAGCAGGCGGGAAGTTGCAGACATTCTTGCCACAGGAAAAATCCCTGTCACTTCATTTTTTGCAGCGCATATCCTGGGGTCGGGAAGCGCATCATTTGAAATTCTTCGCTATCTTGTAGAGCGCCTTCCGGTAATGGTAATCCCTTCAGATATAATAGACATCCGCATACAGCCGATCAGCATAAGAAATGTCCTCACCTACCTTGTCGAATGTCTTAAAATAAAAGAAACAATCGGAAGATCATTTGATATCGGGGGACCGGAAATCATTACCTACAGAAAGCTGCTTGAGATATACGCTGATGCAAAGGGCATAAGAAAACCGTTAATCTTTTCTCCCGGCCCTTTTACAAATTCATCCATTGGAAAAACTATCGGATTTTATTTTGCAAGACGCGTTTTACCTGTCTCTCCGAGTATTTCAGCTCCTCTCCTTGAAGGCGCCAAAAATGAAGTTGTTGCCGGAGAAAACAGCATACGGGATCTTATCCCCCAGGATCTTATGACATGCAGTGAAGTTATAAGCAGGGCCATACAAAAGGATTCTTTACAGATAGTTGAAACACGCTGGACCGATGCAGGAGAGGTGAAACCTCCGGAGTGGGCGCAAAAGGGTGACGCGCCATATGCCGGAGGAACCCTTTTACAGAGCGGCTTCAGGGTATGGCTGGAAGCACTGCCCGAAAAAGTGTGGCCTGTAATAAGAAGAATGGGAGGAAACAACGGGTACTACTATGGTGATATTCTGTGGAAGATAAGGGGCTGGATGGACACCATGGCAGGAGGAGTGGGCTTAAGAAGAGGCCGCAGACACCCCGAGTACCTTCAGGTCGGAGATGCCCTTGATTTCTGGCGTGTACTGGATGTAACACCGCCCGAAAGACTGATTCTGGCGGCAGAAATGAAGCTTCCCGGAGAGGCAATCCTTGATATTAACATCATTCAGCATGGTGGAAGATCGGAGCTGAGATTCGGAACAAGGTTCCGTCCCAGGGGGCTTTACGGCATTATTTACTGGTATTCGCTCCTTCCCGCCCATGATCTTCTGTTCGGAGGCATGCTCAGGGCAATTGCAAAAAAAATAGGGTGCCCCATTGTAAAAGGCCCTGAGACCTTTAAACCCGGACCTGTCTGGTAGTAATCCCCAAAAAAATCTTTCCCGGATATATATTGACTTGATAATTGACTCAAATTACAGTGTTCCTGTTTTGGAACATCATTTGATTGTTCTTTGAAAAATGAATCTAGCAAGGAGATTTAAATGACAAGTATTGATTTTGAGAGACTTATAACGAGATTTCCCGACGGCGAAGTAGTCCCCGCAATTATGAACCGCCAGATTCCGAGTATGACAGTGATCAGCGACAAGCTTGTCCCCGGATCAAATAATTACATGGAAGGCGGATGGATATACGATATGCCTGAACCGAATCCCGGCGTTAATGAAATGGTTCATGATAAATATGACGAACTGGTAATGCTGATCGGAAGTGATCCTGAAAATCCTGAGTACCTGGGTGCAGAAGTTGATTTTTATGTCGGAGGCCAGTGTATTAGACTTGATAAGACATGCGCAATGTTTATACCAAAAGGTCTGCGCCACGGCCCGATGCACTACAGAAAATTTCTAGAAAAATATCCGAACAATAAACCGCACCTTATGAGTGGTATAATGATAGGAGTAGGCGATCTTATGAAGGCATGGGGCGGCAGCGGAGTTACCGAGGCAAAGGAAGGAATGCCCGTAAGGGATGAGGGAGACGACAGGGATTATTCCCTGCTTGCACCCAAACAGAATGTGTTTGAAGTAGGACAGGAGTTAAAAAACCGCAAAAGCATGACAATTATGAACAGCGAGCTTGTTCCTGAAACATATTCATATATAAACCTGAGCTGGATAACAGGGATCCCCGAAACAGACCCAAGGGAGCATGCACATGATTATGACGAACTTCTGATTCATCTCGGAGGAAACCCCTACAATCCCTATGATCTGGGCGCAGATATAGAATTTGAACTAGGCGGAAAACAGTATACCGTCAATTCCACTTCTTCAGTTTGGCTGCCCAAAGGAGTAAAAATGGGCCCCATGAAATGGAAAAATTTCAGACATCCGCATATTGAACTTTCAATTATTTTTAATTGCGGTGATAAAAACAAGATATACGGCGATATGAAATAAATACAATTCACCCCCTGTACCATTTCTGGTACAGGGGGTGAATTATTTTCAGCCCCCCCTTTAACACTTCACTTCTTAAACACCCCATTTAATAGAACAAAGAATAGAATCAAAAAACAATTCTCATCAAAAACTGGACCTGATTATTTATATAAATCTTCAATTATTTTTTGCTAAAAAAAATTAAATTTGACTTCCTGTTAAAAATGCTTAAAATGTTAGCAAGCTAACTATTTAATTGTTTGCAATAACGCCTTAAACATCAGTTTAGAGGTGTTTTCATCAGGGAGGATTTGTATGAAGTCAAGATATCCGGCATACGAAATAGTACAGGTATCAAACAGTATTAACAGGAAACTTGACGAGGTTACTACCAAAAGCGGATACAGGGAATTAACCGGACAAAACAGCAGTATAATAAGGTTGCTGTACAATAATAACAGTAAGGAAATTTTTCAGAAGGATATTGAAAAGAAATTCAATGTAAGACGTTCCACTATTTCGAACTCTTTAAATCTGCTCGAAAAAAAGGGCTATGTTACAAGAAACAAGGTTGAAAATGACGCCCGTCTTAAAGTTATAAAACTTACCCCAAAAGGGAAAAAGGCGGGAAAAGATATGAACCGCGAAATAACCCGCTTTCACGATTCACTGACAGCCGGTATGACCACGGATGACCTTAAGCTGTTCCTTTCCTGGCTGGACAATATTCATTCAAATCTGGATAAATTTTCCTTTAAAGCACAAAATTAACACACCATAATCAGGAAAGTATAATGATAAAGAAAAAAGATTCACTAAAGGCGGCTATCCTGTCGCTGTCTCTATTGACAGTAATGGCAGGGGCTGCAGTATCTCCTGCACTGGGAGGAATCAGTGCATATTTTAAAGATGTAAACCCTCTGTTTATAAAGATGATCCTGACAGTGCCTGCACTGTTTATTCTATTTACAAATCTGGTTTTTGCTCCTCTTACCAGAATTTTTACAAACAGAACACTGGCAATTCTTGCCCTGCTGCTTTATATGGCAGGTGGCTGCATGGGTGGCTTTGTAAACAATATCTATCTGCTTCTTTTTTTCCGGGCGGTTCTGGGTGTAAGTGTCGGAATTCTGATGCCCATGTCCACAAGCCTGATAAGCTATTATTTTGAAAGACATGAGCAGGAAAAACTCATGGGCTATTCGGCCGCCATGAATCAGCTCGGAGGAGTAATCGTTATTGTTCTCTCAGGTATTTTAGTAAGTATAAGCTGGAGACTCAGTTTTCTTGTTTATTTTATAGGTGTGATTTCATTTGTACTTACGCTCTTCTACATGCCTGACGAGAAAATGATTCCGAAAGAGGGATCGGCCCCGTCATCAAAACTCAATAAGGATAAGCTGTCTGGCAGCAGCATTTTGAGATTCTGGAACTATTATCTGGCGATTGGATTTATGATGATCACCTTTTATATGCTTCCGACAAATTTTGCAGTTATCGCGACTGCCGAAAAAAGTTTCAGCCCTGCAGTAATCGGCATTTTAATGGCATTTCAGACAGGCTCGGGATTTGTTATGGGCATGATGTACAGCCGGATAAAATCCGTCTTTGGCGGATCAGTTAAGTATCTGTCTGTTGCCGGTTTTATAGGGGGATTTTCACTGCTCTATTTCTGCAGCGGTTTTTTCCTTAATCTTGTTGCCATAATCCTGGTCGGAGTCGGCCTTGGGGTTGCAGTCCCGATGCTGAACTCTGAAGTATCAAGGCGTTCGGACAGAACCGAAATTGCAGCGGTACTGGGAATAATGTCAGCAGCTCTGAACCTTGGGCAGTTTTCTGCACCTTTAGTATCGGCTGCAATTTCTTCTATATTCGGAATGCATGATTTACGCAGCCCGTATATCCAGGCTGTTGCTTTTGGAGTAATCCAGATAATTATTTATGCAGGAACAAAGATAAGTCATTCAAAACATAAGGATAATGAGGGTTAACTGTTTTTCAATAAAACGTTGTAAAAATAAAACCAGCGGACGTCATTACCCGCGAAGCCTGTCCCCGAGAAGTCGGGGAGCGGGTGTCCACCGGCCTTTGCTTTAAAGCCAAAGGATTACCATGTTCAAGCGAATGACGAAAACAAGATCACGTTATTAAACAATTTTTACAGCATCCGTTTATAAAGCCCCGAAAGAAGCTCAAGCACCAGGTCGGAATCTTCCCCTTTCATGGTACCCATTCCGCATGCAGGCGTAAGAATGGATGCAGCATGAACAGCATCCTGATCAAGCCCTATGCTGTAAAGTGTTTCAAGGCCTTTACTGAGCCGGTTATAAAGTTCATCAGAGTCGCCCTGCCCCGCAGCATTGCCGGTAGGCACAATCCCCCAGGCAATAACTCCACCCCTTTCGATAAATCGCTTAATATCATCCGGGTAGAGTAAAAAATAGTCCATAAAACTGAAGGCATCAAAATTTATGATATCAGGTCCTGCATCCACGATCATGGACCAGTCCGTATTTCCGCAGCAGTGGATTCCTGTGAGCGTGTCGCTCTTTTCCTTCAGATAATCTATAACCTCTTTTAAAAGATCAATCACTTCATGGCGCTCAACAGGTGAAAATGCTGACCCGAAGCCTGAGAGATAGGGCTCATCAAGAAATATAACAGTCTTTTTCCCTGTTTTTTCCAGCTCCCTTACCTGCCACAGGGCCTTGATTGCCAGTCCTTTTGTATAGGCCTCAAGGATTTCACCGTTCCCTATAATGGATTTACCTTCTTCATCCTTTATGCTGGCTGCAAATGTTACAGGCCCTGTTGTGTGACCTTTTATATAATCGCCGTACTTATCCGGACTTTCTGTTACTATCTCAATAAGCCTGTATAAACCCGGGGCGCAATTTTTACTTATTGAGAAATACTCCAGATCATCTGCAAGATAGTGGCTGTAAAACTCAACAAGTGCCTCTTCGGAATCTTTGGACGATACTGTAATTGACTTTGTTTCTGTATTGATATTTAAAAGCGGCAGCCCTTCTGTGTACTGAATAATCATGTCCTCACAGGGGCTTCGTTTTACCATTTGAGGCCAGAAGGGAATCTGGGGAAAATTGTTAATGATTTTGCTGCATGTACCGTCAATATCCACCCACGGCACACTTCCTATACCGGTTGGTTTGAAATAAAAGTCAGGTTTGTTTTTCATTCTGCCTCCAGAGGAAAACGCAAAATTATTTTTTTACCACAGAGAGAACGGGGGACACCGCCGTCGCGTAAAGCTATGGCAGGGAAGGCGAAGAAAAGCTTTTTATTATTTTTAAGCATAAAATCGTTTTTATCTTTTGTTTTTCTCCGTGCTCTCTGTGTACTCTGTGGTTAAATTATCTATGTTTGCCATGACATTAAATATGGAATAAAGAATCAGGTGGCAGCACCTTCTCCGGAAAGAGCCCTTATATTACTTCGCCAGTTATCAAGTATGGAGATAACCTTTTCCTTTTTACCCCTGACAACATCCTCTGTGCTTTCTGCACTTAAAGGTTCTTCCTCTGCTGCTGTTGTTTCAGGCTCTGCTTTTATTTCTGTCAATGCAGAAATTTCTTCAAGCTTTGATATTGATGAAATATCTTCCGGATCTTTTTCTACAAGCCTTTCATATATATCCCTGGCTTCGTCATACTCACCCTGCCTGAAATACGCTTCTGCAAGAGAGGCCGTTATTATTTCGGGATATTCATCTTCAGCCAGAGTTTCGGTTACAGCCGGTTCAAAAAGCTCTTCCGCTACTTCAACTGGTTCGAAAACAGCCTCGGGCAGCTCTTCCGGAATGACTTCTTCGGGAGCATCAACAGCCGGAACCAGTTTATCAAGCAGGTCTGATGCATCTTCATTTTCCGGAAAAACAGCCAGATATTTTTTAAGGCTTGCTACAGCCTCTTCTTCTCTTTTCTGGTGAATGTAGATATCTGCCTGAGATTTTAATGCCCCGGCAAGCGACTCCATGCCTTTAATAACTTTATCAAACTCGGCTTCGGCCTCAGTAAAACGGCCGTCATCCATATAGGCCTCAGCCAGTATTTTTTTAAGAATAAGATCTTCTGGAAAACGTGAAACAGCCCTCATACATTCCTTTATAACAAGGTTGATTCTTCCGTTTTCCCTCATTACCTTGAGCAATACGTAGAGTGTCCCCTGTGAAGGATTACTTTCAAGTATTTCGCTTATGCTTTTTTCCGGGATATCCATGGTGTCCTCTCAGGCTGTACAGTTAAGCCCTGGCGGTTTTAATCATTGGAAAATTTATAAACCACTTCATTCTCTTTTAAAAGGCCAAACTCTTTTCTGGCGGTTTTTTCAATAATCTCCGGATCATTCCGGCGCAGTTTGTCAATTTCATCCTTCAGTTTCTGATTGGCAATGTTGAGCTTTTCTATCCTTGCAAGGGAATCCCGGCGTTCCTTCTCCATTTTACGCAGGTATACAAACCCCCTGTCTCCAAAGGCAAGCCAGGACACTATCAGGGCAACAATAAAAACCCCGAATAATGTTCCTTTAAAGTATTTATTTTTCAGCATCTCCAAATCGTTTTTTCCTCAACAGACTGTCTTTATTATGACCGCCATCTGGCAGCAATAACAATGGAATTAATACCGGCAGTTTTGGCAATATCCATTATCTCTACTACTTTTCCGTGTGAAACCTTTGAATCCGCCTGCAGAATAAGATGAAGCATTCCCCTTTTTTTTACTTCCCCGCTCAGCCGGGCCTTTAACGCTTTCATATCAATCTTTGTGCCTTCAATATAGGCGTTTTCCTCTTTGTCTACAACAACAATTATACGATTTTCAGCATCCGGACTGGCAACCTTTTTAGTTACTCTGGGCAGTTTGATCTGAACCCCTGCTGCAATATCATAGTGGGAAGTAACCATAAAAAAGATAAGAAGCAGAAATACTATATCGATCAGGGGAGCTATTCCAATATTCGGCTCATCATCTTTCTTTTTTCTGAATCTCATTGGATAACCCGTTTATTCCTGTGTGCTCGAATTTTCTTCCATAATCTCGATAATTTTTATGGAACTTTCTTCCATTTCAAATATCAGAGACTCTGCCTTGTCCTTTAATATTCTATACCCAACAAGCACGGGGATTGCCACACACAAACCAGCGGCTGTTGTGATTAGCGCCTCGGCAATACCGCCGGCAAGAAGCGAAGGATTCCCGGCACCTTCGGACATAACCTTAAATGTTTTAATCATGCCCGAAACTGTTCCTAAAAGGCCAAGCAGGGGCGAAAGGGTTGCAATGGTGGAAAGTATACCAACATATTTTTCAAGGATTACACTCTCCCGACCTCCCCTTTCTTCAATAGCTTCCTTTACAAGCCACATTCCCTTGCTGCTGTTTTTTAATCCGGCATAAAAAATCTTGGCAATGGAAGAATCACTCTGCTCACATATTTTTAGGGCTCCCGGTATATCTTTCTTTTTAAGCCTGTCCTCCACCTCATTGACAAGGCCGTCCGGAATTACAATATTCTTTCTTAAGACCAGCAGTCTTTCTATAAAAATTGCAAGTGCAATAATCGAGCAAAGTATTATGGGGTATATTATGATACCGCCTTTAATTATCAGATCAATCAATTTCTTCTCCGTCAAACAATGGTGCGGTTGGAACTAAATTTATGCAGACTTGTCTATTATAAATAATTGATATAATGTAACATACCATGATAGTTAATTTCTACTTTAAGTCAAGTAAGCAAAACGAATAACAGCAGGTATTAAATTGGATAAAAACAACAGTAAAGTAGTTTATATAAATCAGGAAAAAAATATTGCAGCAGAAAGCCGCGAGATAGCAGGCAAACTCGCACAGCTTTCAGGAAGCAACGCATTAAATATGGTGCTGGACCATGACAACCCTCTGGCACTCGTTCAGAACATGACCAAAATAGACCTGTTCTGGCTCATAAAAAAAGTGGGAGAAGATGATGCGCAGCCTCTTCTTGCCCTTGCATCAACGGAACAGTGGCAGTACATCATGGATATGGAAACCTGGGACAGGGACCGTATCAATAAGGCTGTTACATTTAAATGGTACAACCTGCTCTTAAAATCCGATCCGGACAGACTTGTCGAGCACATGTACAGTGAAGACGGTAACCTTCTTACACACCTCTTTTTTTCCGGCATTCTTGATATCAGGGCAAAGGAAGACGACGACTTTGTTTTACCCGAAGGTTTTATTACCTTTGACAACCTGTTTTATATAGGTATAGGCGACAAAGAAAATACAGAAGAGATTGAACAGCTCTTAAGGAACCTTGCTCTTTATGACCATAACAGATTCCAGGCGCTCCTTTTAGGGCTTCAGGGAACCATCCCTGCAGAAATAGAAGAAGAATGCTACAGGCTCAAAAGCATAAGGCTGGCGGAAGAAGGCTATCTGCCCTTTGAAGAGGCTGTATCGGTTTATGCCTATCAGAATACTGATCAGCTTAAGAAAGACTCTTCGGACTATATTCTTAACGTGCCTGATAATGAAGACTCTGGTTCAATTATCCCTGTCACTCCTTTTTTAACAGCACAGGAAGATAATCTTTTTGCCATGGCAGTCACAGGCATTGACGATAGCCTTATCCTGGACAGGTTAAGGCTTGAGCTTGCAGGCTTATGCAACCAGATATTCTCTGCTGACGGAGCAGTTTTTGAGAGCGTTGATGACCTTGTAAAAATCTGTAAAAAGGCAGGCGGCTATATTAATACCGGACTGGAAAAGCTCTCAGGCGGAGATATCGCAACTGCAATTGATTTTTTAAGACATCATCCGCTTATTACCATATTCAGGGCAGGCTTCAGCCAGGCGCTTGAACTCAGATGGAAAGCGGAACGCTGGATTAAAAAATCATGGTTTGACCGAATGGATTTTTCCAATGACTTCTGGGGAGATGAATGGGGCGGCATACTGGACGGCATCCTCTTTACCAAACCTCTTTTATTCAGCGAAAAAGAGGACAAGACAACCTACAGAGACTTTGTTTCCCTTGAAGATGTCCGGGAGATTGATACCGTTTTAGACAGGATAGCAGTTATAGATAAACTGCTTGAAACAGTCATTGCCGATTCTGACATTGAAAGCCTTGATGAAACCGATGATTTCACCTTTTATCAGATTCTGTTTACCTTCTGGATCGGACGGGTCTGCGGCTTAAGTGACGGCCTCAGGGTACTTAATGTAGACGAGGCAAAATCCGCACTTGAAAAATTGAGGAAAGGCGAAACAGCACCGCCCTATAAAATGGCTGAAAATAAAGATGAATTTATAAAAGGTCTTTCATTTCTGATCCTTGAGTCAGAGGAAATAGACAGATCGATTACTGAAGAAACCCTGTCTATTATATGGGATGCTTTTACAGATGAGTATGAGATGATCAGCACAGACGACCTTGAGCCAAGGTATTCCAGGTTTATTCTGATAGGTGCATAATACCGGAACTTCAAATTAACGGAGATTTACATAAACGCAGTTAAAATAAAAGTTGATAATACAGATTAAAAATATGGTATAGTTAATACCGTATTTTAACCTGATACAGGGTCATAATTCATAGGAGAATAGCATATGCCTAAAGAAGACTTCCCTGTAGTAAAAATTATGATCGTAGACGATGACCCCTCTATAGGAGACCTGATTGCAGCGTTTCTTGAAAAAGAGGGGCACACACCTGTAATATGTACCCGCCCTCAGCAGGCCCTTGAATTTATAAAAAAGGAAGCGTTCAATCTTGCATTTATCGACATCAACATGCCGGAGATGAACGGTATCGACCTCACGGAAAGTCTTAAAAAAGAATGCTCCCAGCTTGAGGTGGTTTTCATAACCGGTTTCGGAACATTCGATAACGCAATCCAGGCCATTAAGGTGGGAGCATACGACTACCTCAGAAAACCCTTCGGCATAAGTGAGCTGAACCTGTGTGTTAAAAGATTTATGGAACGGATGGAACTCAGGGAACGGGTAAAGCGAGCTGAACAGAGATACTACAACCTTGTCCAGAACATCCCCTGCCTGGTATTTGTTGCGGGCCAGAGTTTTGAACTTGATTTTATAAACAGGGCCTGCGAACCCATGCTGGGCTATACAATGGAAGAAGCCTCCGGCGAAAAGGGATGGCTTCTTAACAGAATACACCCGGATGACCGCTCCATCATCAGGGAGACATTTAACAGGGCCTTCCAGTCCCCGAATTTCAGATTCAGCGAAGAATGCCGCATGATCAGTAAAAACGGACTCACTATCCATGTCATGATCGGCTCCATAGCCGGACCTAAAATTCTTGGGTCCGGAAACCTTAACACCATAAAGGGTATGATTGTGGATATCACGGATCGGGTTTTTCTGGAAAAGGAAATCATCCAGAAGGAAAAACTTAAACTGCTGAGTTCCATTTCCGCGGAAGTTGCTCACGGAATCCGCAACCCGCTTATGTCAATAGGCGGTTTTGCAAGGAGACTCAGGAAAAGATTCGCCGATCTGCCAGAGGGAGACATAATCCTCAGTGAATCCAAACGTCTTGAAAACATCCTTAAACGGATAGCCGATTATCTGAAACCGGTTGATGTCAGCTATGAAGAATGTTCCATAAACCGTCTTGTTACAGAATGCGCAGATAAATACATTTCCGGTTCAGCGGATAACAGAAACAATATCAGGCTTAATCTTGATGAATCACTGTCGCCTGTAAAAACCGACAGAGAAATAATAACAGGGATTTTTTCCGAACTTATAAAAGCATCCGAAAAAGAGATATACAACGGCAATGAAATGTCTATAAAAACATATGAAAGTGATAACAAATGCCATATTGAATTTAAAAATAAAATGACAAATGCAAAGTCAGAAGATCCCGACATGTTTTTTCTTCCGTTCAACAGCAATGAAAAAGAAGTGGGGCTTCCTTTTTCATACCGGCTTCTGAAGGATATAGGCGGTCTTTTATCCTACTCACAGGAAGGAAAAGAAAGAATCTTTACTGTATCTCTCCCTAAAAACCCTTTAATCCCGGATAATACAGAGATAGCACACTTTATGTAGCATCAGGCAGATAACGGGAAAAGCCGAAACCGGCAGGGATTACCCCCAATTAAGTCCCTGTGATATAAAAACACTCCCGACAAAACGGTTTTCACAAATAAAGGATTTTTACCTGATTTACCGAAATCGCAGCCTGAAAATCTGGCATGATTTATGCTTTTATTATTGATATTTAATGTTGACAGTATTGAAGCCTTTTATTATTTACCTATTCCGACTTGAAAAGTATAAAAATATAATTAATTTTAAGCCTGTTTGTTTTCAGGAGGAACAGCAGGATAGTCTTGAAGTTGATTATTGATTAAATGGGTTCCCGTATTAATAACAAACAACTAAAAAAAACAAAGGTATTTTTATGAAAACTACAGTTGAAGACATCAGTTCTGTAAAAAAGAAAATTCTGGTCGAAATCGATTCACAGGAAGTTGATAAAAAAATCGACAAAGCATTTAAAACATATGGAAAAAACGCAAAGATAAAAGGTTTCAGACCCGGCAAAGTGCCTATGAAAGTCCTGGAAAGATACTACGGAGACCAGGTGCTGTATGAAGTAACAAACTCAATTGTTCAGGAAACGTTACCTCTTGCTATGCAGGAGACAGAAATCTGGCCGCTGAATATGCCTGAGCTCGAAAAGGGTGACCTTGCCGCAAAAGGTCAGGATTTTAAATATGCCGCCGTAATGGAAGTAAGGCCCGAATTTGAGCTTGCGGATTATAAGGGCGTTGAAGTGGAAAAGGAAAAATGCGTAGTCGGTGATGAAGAAGTAGATGCTCAGATTCAGTCTATCTTAAAATCACAGGGCAACCTTGTTCCTCTTTCCGAAGACAGGGGAATAGAAAATGGCGACACAGCTGTAATTAATTACCAGGGTTTCGAAAACGGTGAAGAAATGGAAGGAATGAAATCTGAAAATTTCTCTCTGGCAGTTGGAAACGGTTATTTTTACCCGGGTTTTGAAGATGCTCTTATCGGCACCAAAAAAGGCGAAAAAAAAGAAATCACTGTTGATTTTAAAGAAGATTATGCCAACTCAAAACTTGCAGGGAAAAGTATCAAGTTTGATGTGGAAGTGACCGATATAAAAGTGATGGAAGTTCCCGAACTGAATGATGAATTTGTAAAGGGTCTGGGAGCTGATTTTGAAACAGTTGATATACTGAAGGAAAAAATAAAGGAAGATCTTGTTTCACGTGAAGAAAAAAGGATAGACACTGACCTTAAAAATAATATCCTTGAAAAAATAGCAGATACCGTTGATTTTGAACTTCCCGAAAGTCTTGTCGATGGGGAGATCGATGCATCACTGGACAATATGAGGCAGCAGCTTTACAGGTCAGGGGCATCATTTGAGCAGCTCGGCCTTGATATGGAAAAGATGAAAACAGACCTTAGACCGACAGCAGAAAAAAATGTAAAGGCATCTCTTATTCTTGGAAAAATTGCCCAGGAAAATGAATTTGATGTTGACGAAGATGAGCTTTCAAAGAGTTTTGAGGATCTTGCCGGACAGTCAGGACATCCGGCCGAAACAGTTCGTAAATACTACGAGGCAAACGACCTGGTTGAGTCCTTCAGGCAGACCCTGATAAAGGAAAAGACCTTGAATTATCTGGTTGAAAATGCTAGCGTTACCGAGGTTGAACCGGAAAAAAAAGGTGAAAAAGAATAACAACTTACAGTTATTTTTTAAATTGTTGACACTGTAAAATTTGATACTAAATTATATAAAAATTTTATGAGAGAGAACAGGTTATGCTGATACCAATTGTAGTAGAACAAACGAATCGTGGAGAACGTTCTTACGATATATATTCACGGCTCCTGAAGGAGAGAATTATTTTCATTGGCGAGCAGGTTCAGGACAGTATGGCCAATACAATAATTGCTCAGCTTTTGTTCCTTGAATCGGAAGACACGGAAAAACCGATTACAGTATACATTAATTCACCCGGCGGATCAGTAACCGCCGGATTAGCCATATATGACACTATGCAGTACATAAAACCCGATGTAGCAACACTGTGCATGGGACAGGCCTCCAGCATGGGCGCCCTTCTCCTTACAGCAGGCGCAAAGGGAAAAAGAATGGCTCTGCCCAACTCAAGGATAATGATTCATCAGCCCCTTGGAGGCGCTCAGGGACAGGCCACTGATATAGAGATACAGGCAAGAGAAATTATAAAAATAAAAGACAAAATCCATAATATCCTTGTTGAGCATACAGGACAGCCCGTTGAAAAGATCCGTGAAGATACCGAGCGTGACTTTTTTATGAGCGCAGAAGAGGCTCTGGAATATGGACTTATAGACAGAGTAATTAAAGCAAGAGAAATAAAAGAAGAAATTAAGGATAAATAGAGGTTATCTGATGCAAAAAAAAGATGATTCCGGTAGCGATCTACAGTGCTCCTTTTGCGGAAAAAGTGAGGATGAGGTAAAAAAACTTATCACCGCTTCATCATCTGTATACATATGTGATGAATGTGTTCAGCTCTGTACCGAAATAATTGCGGAAGAGTATGGAAACGAAAAGGAAGAGGATGTTGAGTTACCGAAGCCCTACCAGATAAAGGAAGCCCTGGATGACTATGTTATCGAACAGGACAGACCCAAAAAGATATTATCTGTAGCGGTTCATAACCATTACAAAAGAATAAACACCAACATCAAAATGGATGATGTTGAAATCCAGAAGAGTAATATTCTCCTGATCGGCCCAACGGGTTCCGGCAAAACACTTCTTGCCCAGACACTGGCAAGAATCCTTAAGGTGCCCTTTACCATTGCTGATGCAACAACTCTTACCGAGGCCGGTTATGTCGGAGAAGATGTTGAAAACATTATTCTTAACCTGGTTCAGATCGCTGACTATGAAGTCGAATCTGCCTGTAAAGGTATTGTCTACATAGACGAAATCGATAAAATAGCCAGAAAATCAGACAGCCCGTCCATAACAAGGGATGTGTCAGGTGAAGGTGTTCAGCAGGCACTGCTAAAGATCATTGAAGGAACCATGGCAAGCGTCCCGCCAAAGGGAGGCAGAAAGCACCCTCAGCAGGACTTTGTAAAGGTTGATACCAGCAATATTCTTTTTATATGCGGAGGAACATTTGCAGGTCTTGAAAAGATCATAAGAGACAGGATAGGCAGCAAATCTATGGGTTTTGAGGCTGAAATTCATGCTGACAACAATGAGAATGTAGACGATATCATTGCCATGGCACAGCCGGAAGATCTTGTAAAATTCGGACTTATCCCCGAGTTTATAGGAAGAATCCCGATAATTGCAACTCTCAGCAATCTTAGCGAAGATGCCCTTGTAAGAATACTTACAGAGCCTAAAAACGCCCTGGTAAAACAGTATAAAAAGCTGTTTGAGGTTGAAGGTGTTGAACTCAAGTTTGAGGAAAAGGCCTACCGCGCTATTGCAAAGGATGCCTTAAAACGCAAGTCAGGCGCTCGAGGTCTTCGCGCAATACTTGAATCCGTAATGCTGGACATTATGTACGACATTCCAAGCATGCCCGGAGTAAGAGAATGTATTATTGAAGAGAGCGTAATAACAAAAGGAACCGAACCTCTATTAACATATGAAAATAAGGCAGGTTACGCATAAATTATGTTTAATTTAAACAAGAAGGACCCGGTGGATTTTTTTACAGACGATAACAACAGGTATCCGCTTCTACCGCTTAAGGATATGGTAGTTTTCCCGAACAGGGTTGTACACTTATTTGTGGCCAGGGAAAAATCCATTAAGGCTATAGATTATGCCATGTCGAATGACAAAGAGATCTTTCTTTCAGCACAGAAGGATGCCTCCATCGACAACCCGGTAGAAAATGACATCTATGCCTTTGGAACCCTTGGAACTGTCCTGCAGAAACTTACACTGCCGGATGGAACAGTAAAGGTACTTATTGAAGGTAAAAAGCGCGCCAGAGTAGAAACATTCCTGGACAACCCGGATTTCTACATGGTCGAAGTCAACCTTGTCACCGAAAAGTTTGAGGACTCTCCGAAGATCCAGGCACTGATGAGATCTATTGTTGAAAGTTTTGAGGAATATTCAAAACTGAATAAAAAAGTGGGGAAAGATCTAGCAAATACAATCTCAACCATTACTGACCCTTCAAGGCTTGCAGATACAATTACATCCCATCTCGGACTCAACGTTGCGGACAAACAGGAGCTTCTTTCAAAAATAAACGTTGAAGACCGCCTGGAAACGCTGTTTAAAAAACTTGTAAGTGAAATCAAGATTCTCTCCATCGAGGGCCGTTTAAAAAAACGCGTAAAGAAACAGATGGAAAAAACCCAGAAGGATTACTACCTCAACGAGCAGATGAGAGCAATCCAGAAGGAAATGGGTACAAAGGACGATTTCAAGGCAGAACTTGAACAGCTTGAAAGAAAGATTAAAAAGAAAAAGCTTACACAGGAAGCAAAGGAAAAGGTCTGGCAGGAGTTCAACAAACTCAAGATGATGTCTCCCATGTCAGCCGAAGCAACCGTTGTAAGGAACTATATAGACTGGATCATCGCGCTGCCCTGGAATGACAAAACAAAGGATAAACTTGACCTCGACGAAGCAAAAGATATCCTTGACCAGGATCACTACGGCCTAAAAAAACCCAAGGAAAGAATACTTGAGTACCTTGCAGTCCAGACCCTTACTAAAAAGATAAAAGGACCTATTCTCTGTCTTGTAGGTCCTCCCGGTGTCGGTAAAACATCACTTGCAAAATCGGTCGCAAGATCAATGGGAAGAAACTTTGTAAGGCTTTCTCTTGGCGGAGTAAGAGACGAAGCGGAAATAAGAGGTCACAGAAGAACATATATAGGCGCGCTTCCGGGCAAAATCATTCAGTACCTTAAAAAGGCAAAATCCAGCAATCCTGTTTTCTGCCTTGATGAAGTTGACAAAATGAGCACCGATTTCAGGGGAGACCCGTCAGCAGCGCTCCTTGAGGTGCTTGACCCGGAACAGAACTATGCATTTAACGATCATTACCTTGATCTTGACTATGATCTTTCTAATATTCTCTTCATAACAACGGCCAACACCCTGTACAACATTCCGGTTCCGCTTCAGGACAGGATGGAAATAATCAGGCTTGCCGGTTATACCGAGCTTGAAAAGCTTAATATCGCAAAGCAGTTCCTCGTAAAAAAACAGATAGAAATGAACGGCCTTACCGAAGACAATATCAATATTTCGGATCAGGCTCTGCTGGGTATTATAAGGAACTACACCAAAGAGGCCGGTGTACGTAACCTTGAAAGAGAAATTTCCTCTGTATGCCGCAAGGTTGCAAAGGAAGTCGTAAAAAAAGGAAAAGACACAAAGATCAGCGTATCTGCAACATCATTAAACAAATACCTTGGAGTTATTAAATTCCGTTTTGGCAGTTCAGAAGAAAAAGAAGCTGTCGGCGTTACAACAGGGCTTGCATGGACTGAATTCGGCGGAGAGCTTTTACAGACAGAAGCAGCCATTATGCCAGGAAAGGGCGCCCTTAAGCTCACAGGTAAGCTTGGAGATGTAATGCAGGAATCTGCCCAGGCCGCCATGAGCTACGTACGAACAAGAGCAAGGCAGCTAAAACTTCCGGATCTGTTCTATGAAAAGGTGGATATACATATTCATGTACCCGAGGGAGCCATCCCGAAAGACGGACCTTCTGCAGGTATAGCTCTGGCAACTACCATTATTTCTGCCCTTACAGGCAGACCTGTCAATCATAAGATAGCCATGACAGGAGAGATAACATTAAGAGGCAGGGTGCTGCCCATAGGCGGTCTTAAAGAAAAGATCCTTGCTGCGCACAGGGGAAACATAACCAAGGTACTTATTCCAATGGAAAACAAAAAGGACCTTGCAGACATCCCGGAAAGGATTCTTAAGAAGGTAGAAGTAATACCGGTAGAGCATATGGATCAGGTTTTAAAGGAAGCGCTTGTACTTAAAAAAGGCGAAGAACTCTTTGCCTCTACTGAAAATTGCGAGCCTTTCAGCATCGAAGCATGCATGGATATAAAACCGCAAAAAAATAATGAAGTAACTGCACATTAGTGCTTGACAATATTTCTCGCATATGAGAAAAAGCTGTTTCTTGTGAGCAAATAACTCACAACAGAGTTCCGGGTGACGCCGGAAAATAGCTCTTTAAAAATTAAATTAGCCTCAGGTTTTATCAGAGGTTAAAGTGAAAGAAACAAAAAGTGGGCGGATAGCTCAGCTGGGAGAGCGTCGGCCTTACAAGCCGAATGTCGCAGGTTCGAACCCTGTTCTGCCCACCACTTTTTTAAAAAAAATGCTTGATTAAGCAAATCAAAAAGGGTATCAAGTCTTTCACATTAAATCAGCATACTGCGGGGGCGTAGTTCAGCTTGGTTAGAACGCCGGCCTGTCACGCCGGAGGTCGCGAGTTCGATCCTCGTCGCTCCCGCCACTTATATCAAAGGGTTTCAGTCTTTCAGACTGAAACCCTTTTTCTTTGTTCCATACAAAAAAACAAATATCTAAAAAATTTTTTCTCTTCTCACACAAAGGCACAAAGCCTCAAAGAGAAAAAGAATAAAATAAACGCTATAATCTTTGCGGTATTGTGTAAAAAATGAGCTCCTGTTTTTTGTATTATGATAGATAATCCTATCTCTATTGTTGCTTCGGGCAGATGGTATGAAAAGAATTATACCCACTCTTCAAATGGCTTGTTTACACCCTAACTTATAGAAAATATCTTTTACAATCTTTTAACAATAAAGTTGGCCGTTGCTATTGACGAAATTACACGTGTAAGCTAAAGTGGCTATGCCAAAGCTTAGATTGACCCAAATAAATCAGTCTAAACTCAAAAGGCCGGGGTTCCCTCCTCGGCCTTTTTTTATAGCCTTTTAATGAGATGCTGCTGTAAATTTTTTAATGCAGGGATCAGACAAAAAAAGACGCCCGGGTCGGGCGTCTCTAAAAATGATAATACAGTTTTTCGTAAACGGCTGCATTAACCTGATTTTATACAGCTTTAGGATATGGCATTCATAAGACTGTGCCTGTAATAATACCCCTCTGCAGCCTTGAAAAATGTCTCCACATTATCAAGATCAACATTGGGTGCAAGGTCACAGCCTGAGGAAATAACAAAATTATTATAAGAACCGCATCTGGATAACAGCTTTAACGTTTCTATCCTTACCAGTTCGGTAGAGTTGGAGTTAAAGACCCTTGAAGGACTTACATTACCCATTACCAGGTAATTTCTCGGCATTTTTTCAAGTATGGGAAGCATATCTACGGAATCACCAAAATGAAATGCAAAACATCCTGTGTCTATTATCTCATCAAGCAGATGAGGCACGGAATTTCCGCAGTTATGGTAGATGACTATAAAGCGCTTTTCCTGAAGAGTTGAAACAATCTCACGGACATATTCAGAAGAAAACTCCCTGATAAGAGGAGGAGAAAGGAGACCTGCAAGCGGTTCCGAAATGATAATTCCGTCTGCACCGATATTCTTAAGGGCCTTTGCATATTCCTTTATAAAATCCGTGGCCTTTCTTAAAATCACATGAACCATTTCAGGGTCTTCAAAACAGTGCACCATAATCTCATTTACATTCATGAGACGGCCTGCAAGTGAAAAAGGACCGATACACTGTGCAATAACCGGCCTGTCGTTTATAAGCATCTGTGCCTTGCGTATTGTTTCTATGTTTATACCGGTTCTGCCTGCTCCAACTTCAGGAACTTCAAGGGCCTCTGCATCTTCTCTGGTCGCTACAAGTTTACCTATTATTGTAGGGACATCATCAGCGCCGTATACTGTATGAGCACCGAATGCCTCGGCTTCAACCGACAGATCCATGTAACTGAGCGCTGCCGGCATATCAAAATTGTCCGCAATAGACCTCATTCCAATTGCCATGTGATTGCTGTTTGCAACCAGTTCCCTTACTGTTACATAAAGATACTGAGATGCGGGAAACGATAAAATGGGTAATGCTTTTTTTCTTTCTGTATATATAATCTGTTCAATCCAATTGTACATATTCATTGTGTTACCTTTCTTTACTGCTTATTATCTGCCCTGCCTGCTACCATCTTTCTATTTCAAGAAAATGGCTGACAGGCGATAGTTTATCTTCTGTTAGTTCTCCTTCTTTCCAGTCGTAATTGCTTTTTATCCAGTTTATATCGCCGGATACAATTGCGGCTTTGGCTTCACCGGTAAGCGAATAGCCGTTAAGAACGCTGGAACCTTTTTCCCATAATGCCCTCCAGAATTTCATATCCATTTTCATTCTGCTGAGGACAGCAAGCACATGCTTTTTTTCTATAATCTGCCTGTCACCATGTGCTTCGTTAATCTTTTTTAATTCCCGCCGGTTCAGACCTGCCCTGCTGCTGTTTTTTATTGCATCATTAACAACAGTAAGTATTTCATCAGGTTTGAACGGTTTTGGAATATAGTCTACAGCACCGTATTTCATTGCCTCAACTGCAGACTGAACCGAGGCATAACCGGTAATCATTATAACCGGAACATCCGGTTTTATCTGCTTTAACCGCTTAATCATATCTATCCCGCTGATATCCGGCATCTTCATGTCTGTGATGACAAGGCTATAGTCTTCACTTTCAGCCTTTTTCAGCCCTTCTGTTCCTGATAATGCATAGTTACTTTTAAAACCTTCTTCGCCGAAAATCCGCTGGCAGCCCATGCAGACGTTTATCTCATCATCAACTATTAATATATTATTTAACTGTAGATCGTTATTTTGCAGCATTTTTCGTATCCTCCTTTTCCGACGCTTGAAAATCAGGTTTGCATAGCCTGTGCCATGATATTTAAGAAGGATAATTTTTAGGCCCAAGCGAAGTGATTAACAATCACACATTAGATTTATAACAACATATCAATAAGTTATCCTCACAATACAAATAATAAAATATGAGGTCAAAAAATGTAATCCCCGGAGGTTTTAAAACCGAGAGCTGATTTTAAACCAGGGTGTATATAGTTTTTATACACCCTGAAAGCTTAAGATTTAAATTTGTTTTATATAAGGAAGTTATTGAGGATCTAAGGATTTCAAAACAGCATAATTACTATAAATATGCTTAAAAAAAGTCAAACAAGCTAAATATCTGCACGGTAGCGCCAGGCAGGCCCTTAAAACCAGATGTATATTTTTTTTATACATCATTTAAAAGCACTTCTTTTAAAGAGAAATCCCGTGCAGTAATGTTATATTTTTTCATCATGCCCTGAAAATTGGGTCTCTGAATACCTGTCTGCTCTGCGGCCTTTGTAACATTCCATTCATTCCTTGCAAGCGCCTCCAGGATAAACTTCTTTTCAAGCTCAATAACTGCATTTTCCCTGGCTTCTTTTTTGGCTTCTTTAAGCTCTTCATTTGTTCGAGGGATATTAATCTGATTTTTTGCACTGTCGTTTTCAATAAGCTGCGAAACAATGCGTGAGGACAGTTTTTCGTTGTCGTGCATAAGGACGATTCTTTCCACCGTATTTTTTAATTCACGCACATTACCGGGCCAGTCATATTCCAGAAAAATAGCCATGGCCTCCTTTGAAAACCCCTTTATCCTCTTATTAAGAGACTGACACACCCGGGACAGAAAATGATATGCAAGGATCGGGATATCCTCCGGGCGTTCCCGGAGAGAAGGGACAGTAATGGAAAAAACATTGAGCCTGAAATAAAGATCTTCTCTGAAACTGCCGTTTTCAAACATCAGTTTCAGGTTTCTGTTGGTTGCCGCTATCAGCCTTATATCCACTTTTTTAAGCCTCTCACTTCCCACCTGCCGGAATTCATGCTGTTCAAGTATGCGAAGCAGTTTGCTCTGGGTTTCTGAGGGAATATTTGATACCTCATCCAAAAAAAGAGTGCCTTTATCCGCAATCTCAAACAGGCCCCTTTTGTCCGAGGCAGCGCCTGTAAATGATCCCTTTTTATGACCGAAAAGCTCGCTTTCAAGGATACTGCTTGAAAGGGTGTTGCAGTCGACCGTTATAAACTGGTTGTCCTTTCTGAGGCTGTGGTTGTATATTGCCCGGGCGATCAGCTCCTTTCCTGTTCCGCTTTCGCCGGTTATAAGCACTGTTGAATCAGTATCAGCGACTTTCTGAATCATTGAGTAAAGATTCAGCATGGGTTCGCTGCTGCCGATTATATTATCAAATCCGAATTTGTGGGGCTCATTGTCGAGCCTGTAAATTTTTTCCAGGCTCTGCATTTTTTTTATGGATGCTTCCCGGACAACTGAAACCAGTTCATCTGGATTAAATGGCTTGGGAATATAATCGAATGCGCCTTTTTTAATACTGCGTACAGCATCCTCAACAGTTGAGTACCCGGTTATCAGGATCACGAGAGTTTCAGGATAATTTTCCTTTGTATACTCAAGTATATCCATGCCGTTAATGCCGGGCATTTTCATATCTGTAATGATCAGGTCAAACGGTTCTGAATCGATCATTTTCATTGCATCATTGCCGTTCAGGGCAATACGCACATCATATCCCTCTTCTGTGAGTGAACGTTCACAGCTTTTTGCTATTACCTGCTCATCATCTATTACAAGTATTTTCATTATAAATATCAGCTTTCCTCTGTTTCGGAATTTCCTTTTATTTCATCTTCACCGCTGTTTACAGGAAGGATAACCGTAAAGGTTGTTCCTGTGCCGGCTGCACTTTTGACAATTATCCGACCGCCGTGCCTTTTTATTATTCCGTAGCTTACTGCAAGGCCCAGCCCGGTCCCCTTGCCTGTTTCCTTTGTTGTAAAAAATGGATCAAAAATTCTGTCCAGATTTTCCGGACTTATTCCTGCCCCTGTATCCGTAACACTAATAATAACTTTTCTCTTTATTTTATCATGTGCAGTTTCAATTACAAGATCTCCTCCACCGGGCATTGCTTCTGCGGCATTGAGAAGAAGATTTATAAGCACCTGCTGTATCTGGTCCTGATCAACCATAAGTTCAGGCAGATCATCTGATTTTTTCCGGATAATATCCACTTCCTTGAAGTAAATCTGATTTTTAACGATATTAACAGTCTTCTCGAGGATAATATCAATATGCGTCAGACCTTTCCGGGGAGGTATCTCTCTTGAAAAATCAAGAAGATTCCTGATAAGCTCCCTGCACCGTGTTGTTTCATCAACTATAATCTTTGCATCTTCCCGGTCCTGACTGCCTTCCGGAAGTCTTTTAAGCAGGAAATGGCCGTACATAAGGGTGCCCGTAAGAGGATTATTAATCTCATGGGCAATCCCTGCCGCCATCCTGCCAAGGGCTGCAAGCTTCTCGGACCGCATAAGCTGACGGCTTGTTTCATCCCTTAATTTCTCATCCCGCTCCATCAGGCCCCTGGCCATCTTATTAAATGCATTAACAAGTTCCCCTATCTCATCTCCCGCCTTTATATCAGCCTTTACCGAAAAATCACCATTTGATATATGCCTTGAAATATCGGCAAGATGCTTTATGGGCTTTATTATTGAGTTGGCAAAAAAATTGGCCAGAATAATCGCAAGCAGCATACCGATAAATGTAACAGCAAAAAATATTATTAATGACTGATGCTTGAAATCAACATACTTGTCTTCCAGCATCCCCACATAAAGCATACCTATTATTTTATCATCAATATCCATCAGGGGTTCATAGGCGGTTATATACCATGAATCAACAACTACCGCCCTGTCTATCCACTGCTTGCCCTCTTTAAGAACCCTGTCATGAACAGCTTTGGAAACCCTTGTGCCGATGGCACGCTGACCGTTTTCCGTTAAAACATTTGTTGAAATACGCAGATCATTCTGAAATATTGTGGCTGACCCCATATCTTTGTTTTTATAGACTTCGCCTTTGTATACAGTGTCCTTTATCTTATCAACAATGCTGTAATTCCTGTTTATAAGGTTCCCTCCGTAAACAGTCCCGATAAGGCTTCCGTTTTCGTCAAACACCGGCGCTGCGGCCCTGAGCATCATTCCCGATGTTTCTACGGCATCATCACTGTTTTTTGCGCTTGAGGCGCGGATTATTTCTATTCTCGCCCTGTCTGCAAATTCTTTACCTTCTTTTTCAAGATCATTACCGCTGATTATCACAGGAGAGGAAATAATTTTATTATCATCAAGAACTTTCTTAACAAGCAGGTCATGGGACTGGTCATCTCCGAACACTTCAGGGTTTCTGCATCTTAAAATAACACGCCCTTTACTGTCGGTAACCGCTAATATTTCAAGATCACTGATATCCATTGTTTCAAGAAGATACTTCATCAATGCCTGACGGTCGTCATCTATTATTGATTTTTTTATGGCATCCCTGATAGATGTAAACTCAATAACGGTACGGATATCCTTCAGTTTTCTGTCAAGAATCTCTCTTGCAGAATAGAGATCGGCATAAACCTTCCCCTGTACTTCATTTAATATGCCCCGGTTTATCATAAGAGTACCCACAATCGAAGTAATGGTACCTGTCATGATAATAAGAACGGTAAAGGAGAGTATGAGCTTTATCTTTAAATTTAATTTCATTGCCTGTATTTGCCCCGTCTGCAATATTTTGACAAATGGGCAAACCTGTGTTTTAACGCCCATTAATTTTTTCTTACAATATTTTTAACAGATATGAAATTTATTTTCTATGAGAGTTATGATCATCTGCCGGGTTATTTCCGGTTCCGGAGAATTTTATGCATCTTATAATGTTTGATATAGACGGTACACTTGTCAACTCATCCAAATTTGATGAAGAAACCTATATACAGACCGCAAAGGATCTGTTAGGTGTAGATATACCTACTGATATTAATGAATACCCCCATGCAACCGACGCAGGCATCCTTGATGAAATCATCAGCCGGTTTAAAATACAGGGAGACAGAAAAGATATTATAAAAGGGTTTAGAGCAGAGTTTAATAGGCGTATTTCGGATTATATTGACAATAATGCCGGCCGGGTGCATGAAATAGCAGGCGCATCCGGATTTATCAGACACCTTCAGACATTTAAAAATGTAAAAATATGCCTTGCAACCGGATGCTGGGAAGAAACAGCAAGGCTTAAGCTGGACGCGGCAGGAATTGATATAACGGGGCTTGCCGTAGCCTCTTCATCAGATCACTATATAAGGACCGAGATCATGAAGCTTGCCGAGTCAAAAACAGGATATAGAAAAACCTTTGAATCAAAGACATATTTCGGGGATGCCGCCTGGGACCTGGAGGCGTCTCAAAAACTTGGCTGCCGTTTTGTACTTGTCGGAAACCGTATTGAGCATAAAACCAGTATCAATGATTACCAGGATATCGACAGGATTATGGATATTATAGACATATGAAAAACACTTACCAGGAATATATCCCTTCTCTCCTGTTAAAGCCTTTTTTACAATACATAAAAACCAAAAACCGTTACCTTTAAGCCAATTTAAATTTTAGACATTTTTATGGAGGAAAATATGACTGCTTACTGCGGAATGAACTGTAAAAAATGTGAATGTTACCAGGCAACCAAAATAAATGATGATGCCTTGAGGGCAGAAATAGCTGAAAAATGGAGTAAACATTATAAATCCGACATTAAACCTGAACAGATAAACTGCACAGGCTGCAAATCAGATGGAATCAAATTTTATTTTGCAGAGGAAGGCTGCCCTTTAAGAAAATGCAATATTGAAAAAGGAACTCCCCACTGTGCAGAATGCAGTAAATACCGGTGCGAAACACTGACCGGTTTTATATCCATGGCTCCAGCCATTGGCGATGCCCTGGAGAAGCTAAGACAATAGAATACACTTTTAGATTTTTTCCTGTGTAATCCCTGTAAATTCCATTATAATAGAGAATAGACACATATAAAAAGGAGATAAAAAATGAAATCATATATAAAGCTGTTCTCTATTTTTGCTGCTTTTATTATAGCCGTGTCATGCGCTACTGCTCCCAAAAGCCTTCCTGAAAAATATAACCTGGACAGTGAACTTGAACCAGTTGACAGAATAACCAGTTATAAGGATACATCATGGGAGCAGCTTGATAAACAGTCTGTTCTTCTTTATGCAAACTGGGATGAACATTATCTGCTCATACTGAATCGTCCCATAGATATTGCACCTCTTACCATCGGAATTTCCGGTACAGGCCCAAGTATAACTGCAGGACATGACAGAGTTGAGGTTAATGACTCTGCAAGTACACAGTATTACTATATTGATAAGATATATAAGATAAAAGACAGAGAACAGCTGAAAAAAATTAAAGACAGGTTTAAGAAAAAACGGAAATAAAAAGTTTCATTTTTTAATATCCAAAGCCCTGCCTCACAGATTATGAGTCAGGGCTTTTTCATATTCACCCTTTATATCCTGTTTTATTTGTGCTACAGTGCTTTCCGTTTCACTTAACTAATTAAAACCTCTTTTTTATCATGAAAATAATCAGACACAACATATTTAAATCACGGCATATTTCATCATACATTACTGTATCGGCAATGTTTTTCATAATGTTGTTCTTTGCATTCGTTGACAGTGCATATTCATCCGGGACTTACCAGATGACCTATAAAGAAAAATTGCTGAGCCTGTCAGCAGAAAAAGCTGATTTAAAAAGCATACTGATTGACCTGGCAAAACGTGCAGACATCTCAATTAGATATCCTGCATCACTTGATAAAGAGGTTACCCTTCAAATAAACGAATCCACCCTGGATAATGCCCTGGACAGGATCTTAAAAGGCGTTAATTATTCAATCATATACACAGGCACCTCAAAAAATCCCGTCATCTCAGACGTTTATGTTGTTGACCAGAATAAAAACAGATCATCTGCCCGTGCGCGCACAAGCAGCAGTAGCAGCAGTAACAATTCAAGAATCGAGACCAGGATAAGGTCATACGAGCGCCGAATAGAAACACTGAAAAAAAACCTGGAAAAAGTGGATGAAGACAGCACCAGGGGAAAAAGCTATTCAAACAGAATTCAGTCATATCAGAAAAATATAGAAAAACTGAAAAGTCAGTTAAATTAGTGCCAAACCTATTAATATTTCACAAACATTATATTAACCATTAATTAACTTGCTTTTATAAAATACTGTGAAATATAATTACATGATTCAGCGCATATTATTTACGGTTTTATGTCAGGTAATTTGGCTGAAGCAATCATTTCTGATTACAAAAAAACAACAGACTACCGGTAAAAGCCTCAATCGAAAAGGAGGAATATAATGAAACGGTTATTTATTATTACAATTTTATTTTTATTTTTTTCAGCAGCAAATGCTTTTGGTGCCGTTAGCACTTTTAATTTAGACAACGAAGGCTGGGCTCTTGTTACACTGGATTATGATGATCCTACAGACAGCACAAGCGCTGGTATGGCAGGATATGATTCGGACGGATATATTTTTGCTACAGACGGACCGAATATTCCATCAGGTCTGCTTGCTTTTTCTGCACCTGCTGAGTTCCTCGGCGACAAGTCGGAAATCAGCACTTTCTCCTTTGAGATAAACAGTTACGTTCCATCTTTTACAAGGGTTATATTTGTTGATTCAGGACAAAATTATTTGGCAGGCTCAATCATCGGAACTCAGATGGGCACATGGCAGAGTATCAGCATTACTGTTTATGATGAGGCATCCTGGTATTACAACAGCCTTGGCAATGCCACACTAGGTGAAATTGACAGTGTACTTGAAAACCTGACAGCGGTTTATATTTTGGCAGATACAATGTTTTTCCCGGAAGAAACAACATATCTTGATAACGTAACAATGTCACGTGTACCTGTACCAGGAAGTATCCTTCTTCTCGGGTCCGGTGTAATAAGCCTCTTTGCATTCAGAAAAAGAAAAAATTAACTAAAGAACAGTAAAACAAAAAAGCCGGGACTCCGTATTGGAGTTCCGGCTTTTTTGTTTTATATTCTGCTTAAAAACCGCTTTCTCTTATAAATAATCCGTATATTCGGATCCATATTTTTTTAATAAGGCTCTGCCTTTTACCTTTTATCTGAACATGGCCGTATATTTTCTGAGCCGGCATTTCTATTTCTCCGTCAGGCTCTAACAGGATACGGTAATGGGTTTTATGGCTTACAAGCTCTCCTGTCTCGTCTTTTCTTACTGCAATATCTCCGCCGTATATGGATGCCAGGCCCGGCTCCTTAAGTACATTTATGCTTGTGCTGTCTATCTCAGCGACTGTAAATCCAACCGGTGCGTTTTTTCGGTTGTTCATGTAAAATCTGCCGCTGTCGCCCGGTCTTATTCTTGAAAGCATTTCCTCATCCACATAGGCCTCAAGAACAGCCTCTCCGGTATTTTTTAATCCGGCCAAAAACTGCTTGCCGTTGACCCACATACCGGGCTTGAGTTCCTCCATAAAATCAACAATAACACCGTCCTCTTTGGCGGTTATATCCAGCCTGGTTTTCTGCTGTTTTAAGCCTTCAAGCTCTGTAATTGCACTTGCAAGCTGCCTCTGCATTATCTGGCTCTGCTCAAGCAGAACACTCATGGTACCCTGTCTTTTAACCTGCGCTTCGAGCACATTTATTTTTGCCCGTGTTATTTTTTCTTCGTGATCAAGCCGGGGAGAATCGAGCCTGAAAAGCAGATCACCCTTTTTTACAGGCTGTTCTTCCTTTACAAGAATTTCGTTCATGCGTGCTGAAAAGGGAGGAAATATTTTTATGTATACATCCGACTTGAATACTGCCGGAAGTTCCACCTTTGAGCTCCATGGAACAATTACAATCCCTGCAAGCACAATAAAGGCCGCCAGGGTGCAAAGAATATTTTTATTTAATCCTGTCACGCCTTTAAACTCTTTCCATTTTTTTAATTCCATATATATCGGCCTGCACACAAAGGTTACAATCTCAACCCCGAACAGAACCATCCCGAGCGCCTTGAAAAACATATGATATACAAGCAGAGCGATCGTTGTAAAAAGAATGAATCTGTATATCCAGGTTGAGTAGGCATAAAGCACCATCTTCCTTTCTTTATCCGGAGAAAAGGATTCCTTTCCCGGAGTTTCATATCCCATTAATATTTTCCGCAGGTAATATTTACCAAGGGCAAATGACCTTTCCTGCAGGTTCGGCACATCAAGAAGGTCAGAAAGAAAATAATACCCGTCAAACCTCATGAAGGGGCTGAGGTTAAGAAAAAGAGAACTGATCCAGGTTGTAGTCGCAACAATAAAACAGGCGCTCCTGGCCGGTCCGTCCGGAAGAAAGCTCCACAGAAATGTTGCCAGTACCGCAAGGGCAAGCTCAGAGCCTGTTCCGGCGACTACTATTTTCATCCTTGATGTTCTGCTTTTAAGCTTCCATGACTCGGAACAGTCCGTATAGAGCACCGGCCAGAGCACAAGAAAGGCAATACCCATGCTGGGGATCCTAAGCCCGTAATACTTGGAAGTATATGCGTGACCGAGTTCATGTATAAACTTGGCAAAAAAAATGGCAAAGGTATAAAACAGAATGCCCTTGAATGAAAAAAAGTACTGAAAGGTATTTATAAATGAATCCCACTGGCGCATGGCCAGGAAAGTCCCGATAATAAAAATCACACCAAAAAGATACAGAACAGGCCGGCTGGTAAGAAACCGGAAAACCGGAAGAGTCCGGGTTAAAAAATTATCAGGATGCAGAAGAGGCACCCTTATAAAAAGATAATGGTTAATGAGCCATTTTATATAGCTTTGTCTTTTTCTCCTGGATGCTGCCCAGAGCCGTTTCATATTCTCCGGGGTTGCAGGGTCCAGCAGAAAATGCATCAGCAAAAACTGCTTTAAGTCCTGAACATCTTCTTCTGTTACAGTAAAGGTGGTCTCTGAATTGATGCCTTCCAGAATCTGATCAACATCCCTCAAATGCCATCTTGCGAGTATTTCAAATTCAAGCTGACCAATCCTGAAAAACTGGTTTTTAACAGGTTCGTGGAGTGTCCACGTAGGTGATCCGTCTTCGAGCGGCGGTCCCGGCAGCAGTGACAGGTCATCTCTTATCCTCGGAAGGGGCACGGGCTTTTCAGATCCACCAGAACCAGCGGCCTGCCCTCCATGTAAATTTAATGTGCCTGCACCTGCAACCATTTAATTATATCCCGAAAAACTGGCGCATGGATGAAAGAGGTCTGCGGAATATAAAATATCCCAGGGAAACCCTTTCTCCGTATATTTTTGCCGTACCCCTCAAGCCTATTCGGGGAATATATTCACCGCTGTTTAAAGAGGCTTTTATCCTGAAAGCCAGTATATTATCCGGCGTAAGCATTGCTTCATAGGCGGCTTTTCTGAGAGCTGCAGAAAGAGGCTTGTCAGGCTCTACATTTAAAAACACCTTTATTTCAGCGCCTTCACTCAAATTAATAGCATCCACCACAGGAAGCATAATCTCGGCTTCAACATGGTCTGTATCTGCTATATCCGCTATTTTTTCGCCTACAACAACGGGCTTGCCTATCCAGTCATTGATATCATTGAAGACAATAATGCCGGCCTTTTCGGCCTTTACACTGCTGCGTTTCAAGTTTTCGGCCATATAGCTTACATAGGCGCTTTTCTGGGATATCTGAGCTTCGAGCATCAGAATTTCAGCCCTGCTCTTTTCATCACTAAAACCCTTCTGTATTGCACGCTTGTATTCTTCCTTTGCAATATCAAGTGTTTTTCTGGAAAGCTCATACTCATTTCTGAGACTTGTATCATCGAGACTGAAAAGCGGCTGATCGACCTCGACCTTCTGATTGGGCTCAACTTCAAATTTTTTTACCACACCGTCCATCGGCACACTTACCACAAACGGGTCAGCGGGCACTATCTCTGCGGGCGCCAGCACCGAAAGCCTGACAGGAAAAAAGGCAAGGAGCAGCAAAACAACAGCAACTGCTGCAAGTGTATATTTCTTTTTATGTCCTTTATCCATAATGGATGAAACCATTGAATCGGCCTTTGGTTTGAGAGCCCACCATGAATGCCCGTATGCCTCTGTGAGTCTTTCAAGAAGTGTAATTTCACCTTCTTCAAATGTGTTTTTACGCACAAGAAGCAATCCTCCGAGCAGTTCTTTTTTCGGGGACAGCAGTGGACACCACAATCCTTCCTCTAAAGAAAGATCGTCCCACTCCTCTCTGAGCCTGTCAGGCACCATTGTACTGTCTACTGTTTTAAAGCTGTGACTGTCGGGCAGGGTTTTAAGGAAATGTTTTAAAATCCCCTTTACTGCAATTACAAAGGGAGAATTGCCGTCCGGCCTGTCTACCCCTGATACGGCATTTATTTTAATACCGCCGCCGGGGCCGATACTCCAGAGGATGGCCTGTTTGTAGTTTATAAGATTGAGGCTTTCATTTGTTATGATAAAATGAAGTTCGTTAATACTTTCCGCATGCCTGGCCCTGTGCTCGAGCTGAATAAGAGCACTGAGCAAAAGCAGTTTCTGTTCGGAAACATCCATAATTTATCTCTGAAAATATGCTGTGCCGCTCATACCGGCCAGTAATTCGGAATTGTTTTTTTCGAGCTCGCCCCTTATTTCAAGGGTCTGGCTAACCGGGTCCACCTTTGCGCCGATTGATGTCACAGTTGCATTATACCTGCTTTTTGTTTCATCAACACTCACGCTGAATTTCTGTCCCTTTTTAAGCCATTGAAGCCATGAAGACTTCACAAACATCTGAAGTATGACATTTTTACTGTCAATTATTTCAAGCAGAGGCTGCCCGGGTGAAACATACTCAAACTCATGAACCTTGAGATCAACAACCTTGCCGGAAAACGGCGCTTTTATTATGCAGTGATCAACCATGGTACTGCGAAGGGACACCTCGGCAAGGGCGCGGTTCTTTTTACCCCTTGATGCGGCTACATCGATTTCACTGATTGAGTCAAATTCTTCCAGGCGGCTGTTGATTTTGTCTATCTGCAGGGCTTCATCAAGTTCGGCCTTTGCCTTATCAAGCTGAGCCTTTGCCGCCCTGCAGTCAAAACAGATAAGTTCCTGACCTTCTTTAAAGGAATCACCAAAATCAACGGTAATCTTTTCGATCCTTGCGGCTATCTCGCCCGACAGGACTGTTTCCTTTCTGGGCAGAAGCAGCACACGGACACTGTCTCCCTGGCTGCTGCCGGAAAAAATATCATCGGCTGCTTCTTCTGCTGCCCCTGCCTGTAAAGGCGCCGTAATCAGGCCTGATACAAACAGGGTCAGAAAAACAAAATAAGTTAAAGCGTTTTTAAACATGACAGCTTATATCTCTTCCAGATACCTGGAATAAATCCAGCCGTCACTGTCTGCAAATTTAATCTTCACCCAGTTCCGGTCCTTTTCACCAAGAAGAGAAACAATGGTTCCCTTTTTGGCAATACGGCATAAAACACCGTACCGTTTTGAAGGACCCTTACGCATATTTATATTTTCGCCGGTTATAACGGCTTTTTTATATCCTGTTTCGGATTCAGGTAAGTCAGTAACAGCCTGTACTTCAGGATCAGGCTCAATGGCTTTGACCTCTTCTGTATTTACTGTTTCTTCAGCTTCGATCTCTCCGGCAGCTTCAACATACCTGCTGACAATCCAGCCTTCGCGATCCCCATAATTTACCTTAACCCAGCCGTTTTCCTCTTCGCCTGTAAGAGCAACAACAGTTCCTTTTTTAGCGATACGGCTTACGACACTCTCTTTCGCTGAAGGACCTTTCCGTACATTTACATTACTGCCAGTTACAAGCGCAGTTTTATATTCGGGCTGGGGTTCATAATCCTGAACCTCTTCAGCTTCTGCAGCCTGCTCTTCCACATCGGCTTCCACGACTGTCTCTTCTACTTCTGCCTCAACAGTTGAAGCAATCTCAATGTCTTCAGCCGCTGCTTCGGATTCGGTTTCCATGACTTCAGCTTCATCTGCATATTCAGCTTCTACCTCTGCTGAAACAACTTCCTGTTCAACTTCCGTATCAGCCTCTTCGTCCATCTCCTCAGGAGTTAAAAGCGCGGCCCTGGCTGTCATGGCATCCGGGGATTCATTCTTCCCGTATTCCTCCGTTATACGTTCAAAATTGGATTTCTGCTTAATAAATGCATTTTTAATTTCCGCAGAAAGTGCACCAATATCCAGAGAATCTACTTCACCCGGCATTATATCAACGCCGAGAGTTGTATAAATTTTCCCTGCAGCATTCTGCAGATCAGCATAACCCATATGGTCACGCATTCTTGCAAGGAGCGCATTTGTTGCATCATGTATAAGCGTCATCTCATGAACGCTTCCGGCTTCTTTTTCTCTGCTGCTGTGAGACTGCAGCTGTTCGTTTATTTCATTAAGCTGTTTTGATACCGAATACTCTTCTTTAATAAGATGATATCTCTGGTAAGCAAGATGCACCTGCGCCAGTATGGCCATGCTCAGGGCGCGTCTTCCCATGACATCAACTTCCACCTTACTCTTTGCAGCCTTTATATTTGCAGGACCGGTAAGCAGTCCGTCAAATATGTTCCAGGCAACATTTGTTCCGGCTTCAAGCCAGTCATTGTTGTAAAGGTATTTATTGCTGTCATGACTGTATCCAGCTTCTAGCTCCAGTCCGGGCAGCATGTTTAAAAAAGATTTTTTTATCTCAAGGGTGCTTATGCGATGCTTGTAGTCGTTCTCCAGAATCTCCGGCCTGTTGACCATTGCAATGCGTTCAAGCTCTTCTACAGGAATATTAAACATGGGAAGATCATTTCCATTGCCCCATTCAGGCTGAGCTATTTTAAAAGAGGTTCCCGGATTTATGTTGATTAAAGATGCAAGCTCACTTTTTGCAGGTTTAAGTTTTTGAATAAGTGACCACAGCAGCCTTATATTTTCAAGAAGAGCCTTCTGATATTCAAGTGCCCCCCTCGGTGTTTTAAGTCTCTGTCCTTCAATCTGTCTTGAACGTTCGAGAGCTTCTCTTGAACGGTTAAGAAGCTTGAGCATATCATCAATCAGGTATTCCGCACTTGCTGCACGCCAGTATGCATAACGCACTTCCTGCAGAATATTCTGTATTACCTTGCGTCGTCTCTCTTCAATTATGAGTATCTGGTCTGCCTGCTGTTTGGCCCTTATATAACTGACGCCAAAATCAAGAACATTCCAGACAACATCTATACTGGCACTTCTTGAACGTCTTTCACGTGATGTTGACATTACCAGCGATTCAGTTCCGGCATTGGGTCCGGTAAGAGCTATACTCGATGAACCCTGTTCATTGTTTCTTTTGCTGTATCCCGCTTTTCCGGAAAGTCTTGGCAAAAGATCGAACTTTGACACATCAAGCTGATTTGTCGCCAGTGCTTCTTCCATAAGTTTTAACCTGTGATCCAGGTTATACTTGATGGCCCTTGCCATTGCTTCGTAAAGTGTTACCGGTTTATCAATGGGTTCCTGGTTTTTAAACATTTCCCGGATATCCTCATCAGCACGTTCATCCACTTCCTGGGATGTAAACGGCTTCGGGACAACGGCACAACCGGCGAACAACACTAAAACAGCGGCAACTAAAATAACACGAAAAAGATTTTTCTTAAATTTCATTCTTTCTTATCCTCCCGTTGATTAACTGGAAATCCCTTCAAATCGCCCAGTCTCAACAACTTTCGGCCCAGTCCACGGCGATCTGGCCCTACTGGCTTCAGCTGTAATTCTGGTAAATCTTATTAAAAAGGACAGACAACATTGTCTTAGAATTAACACTCTCAAAAATAGCAAGTTTCATGCCGGTTTTAGAATATTTTTATATGTGTATTTTCAGGCAGATACAAAGGTGTGAAGAAATATTACAAACTTATAATTTGAGCTTAAGTCAAATACCTGACAGTATCAGTCAAAAAAAGCCCTGCTCCCAGCAGGGAGAAGGGCTTTAAAAAGTTATTCAATGCCACATCCGAAAATTGATTCTCTCCGGATGAAGAATGATTTAAATGCGGTTTATAAACTCAAGGCACTCATTTCCGAATCTGCCCGCAGCTCTGACAACCTGTCCGGTGAAGCTCATGTCTTCATCTGATTCAGCACTGCTGCCTTTTTTACCGTTTTTAATTGCAAGGCTTCCGGCAAGGGCCATACCAATTGTAGATGCGCCCAGCTTTTCGGCAAAGGCTGAATATTCGGGATCTGAAAGTTCTGAGCTGATATCTGCAGAATCTCCGCTTCTATTGGTCTGACCTTCGCTTTCCTGGGCATCACCTGCCTGTTCATTGACTATTACTCTAAAAATTGTCGTTGCCTTGTTTCCGTTTTTATCAACGGCAGTTATACTGATATTTATAACATCCACATCCTGTCCGGAATAATTAACTGAAAAGCTTCCGGTAGTCGGATCAAACTCAATCCATTCGGGCAGGTTTGTTCCGTCTACCAATGAGGCCTGATAAACAACCTCACCGGCATCGGTGCCTTTAACAGCAAATGCATTCTCCGGTATCGCAACGGTTATGGTTTCCTGCTTTGTTATATATACGTCAGCAACGCCGGAATCTACCTCTATTGAACTTTCCGAAGCGCTGTCACCATCAGAGGAATCAAGGGTCATTCCGGAATCATTTGAACCGGCGGTGCTGTCATTATCAGATTCATCTGAATTACCGCCTGCTTCATCTGATGAAGAATCCTCGTCCCCTGATGTATCTGTTTCTCCTTCATCTGAAGCCTCCATGGTTTCAGCAGGAGTGTCTCCACTTTCTGCAGGTGTGTCAGGCTCGGCTGCCGGTGAATCACCGGTATCTGTTTCACCTTCACCGGCTGTATCCATTGACTCAGAAGAAGTATCTGTGCCTTCGGTACCTGTATCACCTGAATCGCCCGAACTGCCGCCATCTCCTGCATCAGAAGCAGAGGCATCTTCTCCGCCTGGTGTATCTGTTCCTGCAGCGTCGGAGGAATCAAAAGCAACATCGCTGTTTTCCGAACCGCTGTCATAAGCAGGATCATTCTGGCTATCCTGAGTTCCGGAATCCGATTCTTCATAACCGGAACCTGTATCTCCGGTATCCGCGCCATCATCTGTATCGGAAACATCATAACCGGTATCTGCATCACCGGTATCTGCATCATCTCCTGTGCCGGAAACATCGTAACCGGAATCTGTATCACCTGTGTCAGCGCCATCACCTGTATCGGAAGAATCATAACCGGTATCTGTATCACCAAAACCCGAATCAGACTCATCAAATCCGAAATCAGTATCTCCAAAGTCGGTATCAGTGCCGTCAAACCCTGTATCAGAATCGTCAAACCCGCTGTCTGAGCCTGTGTCAGCCCCCTCTTCCGAACCTGTAATCAGGTCTGTTCCGCTGGTTGATGATTCTCCTCCAGTATCATTTTCAGGCTGGGTGATAAGATCCGTACCGGAAGCACCTGAATCTGTTGTACCTTCAAGGCCGCCGTCATCTTCAGCAGGAGGTTCGGCATCTGTTTCTTCTCCCATAACAGGATCTTCAACCGGCCTTACATTTATGGTAACTGTTGATACTTCACTTACTCCAGGCTCACCGGGATTGATATCCGCTCTGTCCGTAACCGTATAAGTGAAGGAAGTTGTGCCGTAGTAGTCATAGTCTCCAAGGAAGGATATCACGTTAACATCTTCCCATGCTACAGTTGAACCTGATTCAATTACTTCATTGTTAAGTGTAAGGACACCGTCCAGATCATCGACATTTAAGGTAATATAATCAGGTGTGTCGCTTACCAGTTCAAGAGAATCGGTAAACTGCCATCCATCCAGAACAATAGATGTATCTTCATCTACAACAACTGTGAAATCATTTGACTGAGGATTATCATTTACACTGTTCACCGTAATCGTAAAGCTGTTTTCAACATACTGACCGTTGGAGGTTCCTCTTACTACAATAGTACTTGTCCCGATCTGGTTTTCCTGGTAATCGAGGGTCAGCAGGTTTCCGTTTATTTGTGCGGCTACAAGAGATTCATTGCTGTTTGATGCTACTGTTTTGACAATCAGACTATTATCGTCATCAATATCCGTAAACAGCGAGCTGAGATCAATAACCGTATTATCGGCATCCTCACTTACCGTAATATTGGTAAGACCGTCTGAAACAACCGGAACATCATTTACAGGAATTACATTTACCGTTTTAACGATTGAATTATTTAATTCTCCGTCATTAACTGTAAATGAAACCGTTCTGGATTCTCCGCTCGGATCTTCCTGAAGGTTTTCATAGGTTACGGATCTGAGGGCTGCCTGGTAGGCGGCTACACTGTCTGTACCTGTAAGGGTAAGTATGCCGGTCGATGAATCGAAACTGCCGGTTATATTTGCCGTGTCCGTAAAGCTTAAAACATCCTCACCTTCTATATAATTTCCTGTAATTTTAACGGTTACGGATTCAAGATTAACATCATCAAAATCGCTCAGAACGATATCCGAATCTATTACCACTGCACCGTCGTTTTCCGTATAGGCAAGATCGCCGCCGGTTGTTCCTATAACAGGATTATCATTTACAGGCAGGATATTTACTGTCTGAACGATATTTGAACTCGTAAGCGCTCCGTCATTAACATTATATGTGATGCTTCTTACGGCCGCACTCGGGTCTTCTGCAGTGTTTTCATAGGTCACCGACCTTAAGGCCGCCTGATAGGCCGCAACAGTGTCAGTGCCCGACAGGGTAAGCATGCCTGTAGAAGAATCAAAACTGCCGGTTATTGTATCTGTATCAATAAAGCCAAGGATATCTTCACCATCAACATAATTACCGGTAATTTTAATGGCTGCCGACTCAAGATAAGTATCGTCAATATCAACAAGCGTAATGGTTGAGTCTATTACCACCGCACCGTCGTTTTCTGTATAGGCGACTGTGCTGCCGCTTAAAGCATTGACAGGCACATCATTTACAGGATTTACATTAACAGTAAAACTTTCAGTTACCGACTGGCCATTTGATGTTCCCTTAATTGTAATAACGCTGCTTCCGTTCATGTTTTCATTAAAGTCAATGGTAAGTATATTCCCTTCAATGGAAACATCTGCAAGCTCCGGAAAACTGCTGGAAACAATTGTTTTTTCGATCAGGGCGTCATCATTATCAAAGTCTGTAAACACTGTGGTCAGATCAATGGTAATGCTTTCGGCATCCTCATTTACAGTTACATCCTGAATGACCTGTGATACCTCGGGAGCATCATCTACCGGCTGAATGTTTATATCAATCGTTTCCGATGCATGAAGGGCTCCGCCGCTTCCGGTATTTCCCCTGTCATTAAGTTCTATAGAAAGAGCATCGCTGCCATTATAATCCTGATTTCCTGTATAGTTTAACCCTTCAACTGCAGCAGTAAGATCTGCAAGCGTGCCTCTTACAACCATGCTGCCTGAACCGTCAGCACCGCTTAAAAAGGTGAGGCCGGCTGTTGAAGCAAGATTTATTATACCGTTATCCACGCTGAGGCTTAAATCAAACTCATTACCGTTTGCGTCTACATCCGCCAGGGTAATGGTATTGTCTCCGCCTGTTACAAAAACAAGTGTTCCATCTTCACTTATGGTGCTGCTGTTGCTGCCAAGTGTAATTACAGGTGCATCATTGGTCGGAGCAACGTAAAATGCGACCTGTGCTATATCACTGGTCTGGTTTGTCCCTGATGTATACTGGTAAAGAAATGTCTGGACGCCTGACCAGTTTTCGTCAGGAATAAAGGTAAACTCTGCAAAATCCTGGCCCGGACCTATATATTTATTTGCGTCTGTAAGTCTTATTTCTCCATGTTCAAGCTGGTAGCCGATTACATCGTTCCCGGCTGTGCCGTCGTTATTAAGATCATACTCGGAGTAAATCTCGTTGCCGCTGAATGGAGTGAGACTTCCTCCGTTTCCATCCGCATCATCAGGTGTACCTGTTCCGAACACATAGGTTCCGCTGTTGTCATTGATATCCGTTACAAGAGTACTTAAATCAAAAGTAACAACAGCTTCTTCAGCAGACGCTATATTATCACTGTCTGCATTTGGCACTGCAGGCATTACCACAACCTGTTTTTCAGATACGGAAACTCCTGAATCGGAATCTGCTGCAGTTATGGTAAGAGTATCAGGGCCCGGCGCAACAAAGTCATTACCAGCTCCTGCTGAGTATGTTAGACCGTTGTTTGCTGCCAGTGTTGCATTAATTGCATCAGCAGATGCTGTTACCGTTACAACACCGGTTCCGTTTCCTGTAATCTGACCGGCTGTTATACCGCCTTCTACAGTTGTGTTAAAGGTGAGATCAGCATACCTTCCGCTCCCTGTATCGCTTGTTGAAAATACTACTGTGAGGATAGTGTCATCTGCATCGGATACTGACAAACCTGTAAGGACAAAATCACCCTCCGGGTTTATGTCAAGAATCTTTTCTGTTGAAAATACCGAAGTGCCCATATCAACTACAGGTATATCGTTTATTTCGGTTATCTGAACAACGGCATTCTTTGTACTGTACCTGGCTGTTGAAGCTCCACCGTCACCGCCGTCATTAACCTGGATACTTACCGAGCGTGAAGCATCGGAAAGATCATCTGTATTATTTATAAAAGCAACTGCTCTTGCGAGGGCCTGTACATGAGGTGAAAAAGCTTCTGCATTAAGATTAATTCTTAAATCAGCGCCGTTTTCACCGTTATAGGTGCTGTCGATGGTTCCTATAACAACTCCGCTGTAACTTACTTCATTTCCCGACACAGATATTCCGCCGATATTCTTTATTACAAAGTTATCTGCAGATTCTCCGTTAACAACTGTGGAGAATGTGACATGCCCGCCATTGTAACTGGTGCCCTCGGAATCGCTTATTGTTATGGATGGATCAATAAATACTGCTGATCCGTTTTCTACAAAGGTTACGGTTGAAGTATCTCCGCCGAGAAGCGGGGCATCATTTACTGATGATATTTCTACTGTAAATGTCTGACTGTCTACAGCATCACCGTCGGTTACATTTACAGTAAAGGTTTCCGTCACATTGGTTGAAAGGGCATTAATTGCATCACCGTCAGGCGTAAACTCATAGGCTCCTGTCGTCTGATTAAGGGTCAGGGTACCGTATGTTCCTGTTATGCTTTCTGTGCCGTTTCCGTTATCAGTACTGTCTGTTATGCTGTAGCTTAAAATCGAACCTGCATCAACATCAGATGCGGAGAGTGTGCCTGTTGCTGAAGCAAAACTGTCAGCCCCGTCCGTATCCGTGTAATAAACTGTGCCGGGCGTCTCAAGAACAGGAGCATCATTTACTTCCGTTATTGTAAGCCCCTGTGTTGATGAGTCGGTTGTACTGTCTGCCTGAACCGCTGTTACGGTTATTGCCTTGTTTATAGTTCCGTTGGCAGCTGTCAGGTCTGAGCTGTTTTTATAGGTGACAAGCCTTGCTATCTGCTGCAGGGCATTTCCTGTTACACTGTCGGGAGGATTGGCCTGGGTTACTTCAACATCATCTATATAAAGCTGGGCACCCATTGCTTCACCGCCGGTTGCATCAAATGATCCTGACACAAATACAAACCTGTACTCGCCAGCGGTGTTTATGGTTATGGATTCCTGGCTCCAGGCTGTGGTGGCCCTGGCATTGGCTCCGGTATCATCCAGTATGGTCTGGGTGGCTCCGGTGTTTACATCTATTACATAACCGTAAACATCATAGGCATCGCTTCCACCTTCAGCCTTCCAGTAAAAGGATACTTCATCTCCTGCTTCAAGGGCTACTGTTCCGTTACTGTAGATATAGGGTCCTCTTATTACTTCATATCCGTCAGCGGAGTTAAGGGAACTTCTCATCTTTATGGCATTACCTGTTCCGCCGTTGGCAACACTGCCTGACACTACTGATGAGGTATAGGTGGCGTAATCAACATTTCCTATATCAAGGATACCGTCAGGGAACTCAAGCTGATGAGAGTCGTTATAGTGCTTATTAAGGTTATTTACCGGGTAGGTGGTATCTATCGGGGTATCCTGCCCTGCTATCTGGTCCTGACCGAATGTTACGCGCTCATTTACCATGGTCCAGCCGGTAACTGTTAAATCACCGTTTGATCCCAACTCAAAGTTTCCGTTTTCAAACTCCGTGGTAAATTTTATACGGAGTTTCTGGCCGTTTTCTCCGTTGTAATAGCTGTCAACAGAACCTATTACCTTGGCACTGGTTCCGTCTCCAAGGTATACGGCATTGCCCACTATTGTAACAACACCGTTTTCTATCGAAGCAGCATCTGCTCTTACGAGTCCGAGAGTTTCACTGCTTTCTGATCCGCCTATTTCAAAATCAATGTATCCGCCGGCATAACTGGTGCCGCTTTCGGTATTTATTGTAACATTTTCAAGCGGATTTATTTCATCTCCCTGCTCAGTATAACCGGAAGCACTTTCCGCCATACCCTGAATATCTACAGTCAGGGTTTTACTTACGGTCGCATCACCGTCAGTTACCGTAAGGGTAAAGGTTTCGACTGTATCAGAATTAAGAGCGTTTATGGCATCATTATCCGGTGAAAATACATACTCACCGGTTGCGGTATTTAATTTAAGAATACCGTATGTTCCGTTTACAACACTGAAACCTTCGGATAAAGCGCCTCCGTCAATACCGTATGTAAATACTGTTCCTGCATCCACATCGGATGTAATTACCCTGTCGCTTATATCAGTAAATATATCCGCTGATGACGTATCTGTCATACTGATCTGATTCAGATCGTTCATAACAGGAATATCATTTACCGGATTTATTGTTATATCAACTGTCTGTGAATGGGAAAGTGTTCCGCCGCTTCCGGTATTACCCCTGTCATTAAGATTTATAGAAAGAGTATCGCTACCGTTAAAATCCTGATTCCCTGTATAATTCAGCCCTTCAACTGCAGCGGTAAGATCTGCAAGCGTGCCTCTTACAACCATGCTGCCTGAACCGTCAGCACCGCTTAAAAAGGTAAGACCGGCTGTTGAAGCAAGATTTATTATACCGTTATCTACACTGAGGCTTAAATCAAGCTCATTACCGTTTGCATCCACATCCGCCAGGGTAATTGCATTATCCCCTCCTGTAATAAACACAAGAGTGCCGTCTTCATTTATTGTACTGCTGTTGCTGCCAAGTGTAATTACCGGTGCATCATTGGCTGGAGCAACATAAAAGGCGACCTGTGCTATATCACTGGTCTGATTTGTTCCTGATGTATACTGGTAAAGGAATGTCTGTACTCCTGTCCAGTTTTCATCAGGAATAAAGGTAAACTCTGCAAAATCCTGACCAGGGCCTATATACTTGTTGGCATCTGTAAGCCTTATTTCTCCGTGCTCAAGTGTGTAGCCTATTACATCGTTGCCGACAATACCGTCATTATTAAGATCATACTCGGAGTATATCTCGTTACCGCTGAATGGAGTGAGGCTTCCCCCGTTTCCATCCGCATCATCAGGTGTGCCTGTTCCGAATACATAGGTTCCGCTGTTATCGTTTATATCCGTTACAAGAGTACTTAAATCAAAAGTTACAATAGCTTCTTCTGTAGACGCTATATTATCACTGTCAGCATTTGGCACTGCAGGCATTACCACAACCTGTTTCTCAGATACGGAAACACCGGAATCGGAATCTGCTGCTGTTATAGTAAGAGTATCAGGACCCGGCGCAACAAAGTCATTACCAGCTCCTGCTGAATATGTAAGGCCGTTGTTTGCTGCCAGTGTTGCATTAATTGCATCAACAGATGCGGTTACAGTTACAACACCGGTTCCGTTTCCTGTAATCTGACCGGCTGTTATACCGCCTGCTACGGTTGTATTAAAGGTAAGATCAGCATACCTTCCGCTTCCTGTATCACTTGTTGAAAATACAACGGTAAGGATAGTGTCATCTGCATCAGATACAGACAGACCTGTAATCACAAAGTCTCCATCCGGGTTCACACCGAGAACCTTTTCTGTTGAAAAGGATGCTGTGCCCATATCAACTACAGGTATATCATTTATTTCTGTTATCTGAACAACGGCATTCTTTGTGCTGTACCTGGCGGTTGAAACTCCACCGTCACCGCCGTCATTAACCTGGATACTTACCGAGCGGGAAGCATCGGAAAGATCATCCGAATTATTTACAAAGGCAACTGCTCTTGCAAGTGCCTGCACCTGGGGTGAAAAGGCGTTTCCATTAAGAACGATTCTTAAATCAGCACCGTTCTCACCGTTATAGGTGCTGTCGATGGTTCCTATGACAACTCCGCTGTAACTTACTTCATTACCTGATACAGATATTCCGCCTATATTTTTGATCACAAAATTATCTGCAGATTCTCCGTTAACAACTGTGGAAAACGTTACATAACCGCCGTTATAACTTGCGTTTTCCGAATCGCTTATTGTTATTCCCGGATCAATAAATACTGCAGATCCGTTTTCTACAAAGGTTACTGTCGAGGCATTCCCGCCGAGAAGCGGGGCGTCATTTACCGATGATATTTCTACCGTAAAAGTCTGACTGTCTGAAGCATCACCGTCAGTTACATTTACAGTAAAAGTTTCGGTCACATTGGATGAAAGGGCATTAATTGCATCACCGTCAGGTGTAAACTCATAGGCCCCTGTTGTCTGATTAAGGGTCAGGGTGCCGTATGTTCCCGTTATGCTCTCAGTACCGTCACCGTTATCTGTGCTTCCTGTTATGCTGTAGGTCAGGGTTGTTCCTGTATCTACATCAGATGCTGTCAGGTTACCTGTGGCATTGGTAAAACTGTCCGACCCGTCCGTATCTGTATAATAGACTGTGCCCGGTGTCTGAAGAATAGGAGCGTCATTTACTTCCGTTATTGTTAAACCCTGTGTTGACGTATCTGTTGTGCTGTCTGCCTGAACAGCTGTTACGGTTATTGCCTTGTTTATCGTTCCATTCGCGGCTGTTAAATCTGAGCTGTTTTCATAGGTTACAAGCCTTGCTATCTGCTGTAATGCGTTTCCGCTGACACTGTCCGGCGGATTCGCCTGAGTTACTGTTACATCATCAATAAAGAGCTGGGCGCCAAGCAGACGGCCGCCTGTATAATCATAACTGCCTGATACAAATACAAATTTATACTCACCTGCTGTATCAATGGTAATAGTTTCCTGTGCCCAGTCAGTGTAATCCCTGGTGCTTGAACCGGTTGCATCCAGAATCGTCTGGATCTCATTTGTGTTAACATCAACTATATAACCGTAAACATCATAGGCGTCTCCGCCGCCTTCTGCCTTCCAGTAAAATGATACCTCGTCTCCGGCTTCAAGGGCCACTGTTCCGTTACTGTATATATATGGCCCTCTGATTACTTCATATCCCTGTGTAGACCACATGCGGCTGTACATTTTGACTGCATTACCGGCAACCCTGCCGTTCTCCGTCTCCGAGTCATTATAGAGCTGGCTTGTGTATGTTTCGCTTCTCAGAGTTCCCGAATCATCCAGGCCTCGGCTCTGGTTGGGACCAGGGTAGGTGGTGTCAGTCGGGGTATCAAGGCCTGCTATCTGATCCTCACCAAAAATAACTCTGTCACTTATCATGGTCCAGCCGGTTATTACGGTATCTCCGGAGCTGCCTGTTTCAAAGTCTCCGTTCTCAAACTCTGTGGTAAAATTAATCCTTAGTTTCTGACCGTTTTCGCCATTATAGGTGCTGTCTACTGAACCAATCACTTTGGCGCCGGTTCCGTCTCCAAGATACACTGCATTGCCTACTATGGTTACAACACCGTTTACAACAGAGGCTGTATCTGATCTTACAAGCCCGAGTGTCTCAGCGCTGTCTGAGCTGCTTACCTCAAAGTCTATATAACCGCCTGCATAGCTGGTGTCGCTTTCCGTGGTTATTGTAACATTTTCAAGGGGTGTTACTGCATCTCCCTGCTCAGTATAGGTAGAATTACTTTCTGCTATTGCCTGGATATCTATGGTAAGGTTTTTACTTACAGTTGAATCACCGTCAGTTACCTTCACAGTAAATGTTTCGATTGTATCCGAATTTAGTGCATTTATTACATCATTTTCAGGAGCAAATATATACTCTCCGGTAGCAGTATTAATTGTAAGGGTTCCGTATGTGCCGACAAGGGTGCTGTAGCCGCCTGATACAGAACCGCCGTCAATACCGTATGTAAGTGTTGTTCCGGCATCAACATCCGAAGCAATTGCCCTGTCGCTTATATCTGTAAAAATATCTGCTGAGGCTGTATCTGTTATATTGATCTGATTCAGATCATTTATAACCGGCAGATCATTCACCGGGTTTATTGTTATATTAACGGTCTGTGAATGGGAAAGTACTCCGCCGCTTCCGGTATTACCCCTGTCATTAAGTTCTATAGAAAGAGTGTCGGTTCCGCTGAAATCCCTATTGGCTGAATATACAAGACCTTCTGCGGCTAACGTAAGATCTGCCAGGGTTCCTCTTACAACCATGCTGCCTGAACCGTCTGCTCCGCTCAGGAAGGTAAGCCCTGTAGTTGAAGCAAGATTGATTACACCGTTATTTACACTGAGGCTCAGGTCCAGGAGTTCACTTCCTGACGCATCCACATCTGATAGGGTTATGGAGTTATCCCCTCCGGTTGTAAATACAAGAGAACCGTCCTCGCTTATTGTACTGCTGTTGCTGCCCAGCGTAATTACCGGGGCATCATTGGCAGGTGCGACATATATGGATATCTGAGCGATATCACTTGTCTGGTTTGTTCCTGATGTATACTGGTAAAGGAAAGTCTGAACACCTGTCCAGTTTTCGTCAGGAATAAATGTAAACTCGGCAAAATCCTGGCCCGGACCGATATACTTGTTGGCATCTGTAAGCCTTATTTCTCCGTGCTCAAGCTGGTAGCCGATTACATCATTTCCTGCATCACCGTCATTATTAAGATCATACTCGGAGTATATCTCGTTACCGCTGAATGGAGTGAAACTTCCTCCATTTCCGTCTGCATCATCAGGGGTTCCTGTTCCAAAAACATAGGTTCCGCTGTTGTCGTTTATATCAGTTACAAGTGTGCTTATATCAAAAGTTACAACCGCTTCTTCTGTAGACGGAATATTTTTACTGTCCGCATTTGGAACTGCAGGCATTACCACTACCTGCTTTTCTGACATGGAAACGCCTGATTCGAAATCAGCTGCGCTTATAGTTAATGTATCAGGTCCCGGAGCAACAAAGTCATTACCTGCCCCGGCTGAATAGGTAAGACCGTTGTTTGCAGCAAGAGTTGCATTAATTGCATCAACAGATGCTGTCACAGTCACAACACCGGTTCCGTTTCCTGTAACCTGACCGGCTGTAATACCGCCTGCTACTGCCGTGTTAAAGGTGAGATCAGCATACCTGCCGCTCCCTGTATCGCTTGTTGAAAACACTACAGTAAGGATAGTATCATCTGCATCGGATACTGATAAACCTGTAATAACAAAATCACCATCCGGGTTAACACCGAGTACCTTTTCTGTTGAGAATACTGATTCTCCCATATCAACTACCGGGATATCATTTATTTCCGTAACCTGAACCGAGGCACTCTTTGTGCTGTATCTTGCTGCAGTAGCACCGCCGTCGCCTCCGTCATTAACCTGGATAGTTATAGAGCGGGAAGCACCTGAGAGATCATCTGAATTATTTACAAAAGCTACTGCTCTTGCAAGGGCCTGTACCTGGGGCGAAAATGCGTTTGCGTTGAGGTTTACTCTAAGGTCAGCGCCGTTTTCACCGTTATAGGTACCGTCTATTATTCCTATAACCACTCCGCCGTAGCTTACCTCGTTTCCTGACAGGGTAATGCCGCTGATATTCTTTATTACAAAATTATCCGCAGTCTCACCATTCAGCACTGTGGAAAATGTTATATGGCCGCCATTGTAACTGGTGCCCTCTGAATCGCTTATGGTTATGGAAGGATCGATAAATACTGCTGATCCGTTTTCTACAAAGGTTACGGTTGAAGTATTTCCGCCAAGAAGCGGGGCATCATTTACTGATGATATTTCTACTGTAAATGTCTGACTGTCTACAGCATCGCCATCACTGGCATTTACAGTAAAGGTTTCTGTTACATTGGATGTAAGGGCGTTTATTGCATCATTATCCGGCGTAAACTCATAGGCCCCTGTTGTCTGATTAAGCGTCAGGGTTCCGTATGCACCTGTTATGCTCTCTGTGCCGTTTCCGTTATCAGTACTGCCTGTTATACTGTAGCTTAATACTGTTCCGGAATCCGCATCCGATGCGGAGAGTGCACCTGTTGCTGAAGCAAAACTGTCTGCCCCGTCCGTATCCGTGTAATAGACAGTTCCGGGTGTTTCTAAAACAGGAGCATCATTTACTTCCGTTATTTCAAGCCCCTGGCTTGTACTGTCTGCTGTTTCGTCTGCCTGAACCGCTGTTACTGTAATGGCCTTGTTTATTGTACCGTTTGCGGCTGTAAGGTCAGAGCTGTTTTCATATGTAACAAGCCTTGCTATCTGCTGCAGTGCGCTGCCTGTTACACTGTCAGGAGGATTGGCCTGGGTTACTTCAACGTCATCTATATAAAGCTGGGCCCCCATTGCTTCACCGCCGGTTGCATCAAATGATCCTGACACAAATACAAACCTGTACTCGCCAGCGGTGTTTATGGTTATGGATTCCTGGCTCCAGGCTGTGGTTGCCCTGGCATTGGCTCCGGTATCATCCAGTATGGTCTGGGTGGCTCCGGTGTTTACATCTATTACATAACCGTAAACATCATAGGCATCGCTTCCACCTTCAGCCTTCCAGTAAAAGGATACTTCATCTCCTGCCTCAAGGGCTACTGTTCCATTGCTGTAGATATAGGGTCCTCTTATTACTTCATATCCGTCAGCGGAGTTAAGGGAACTTCTCATCTTTATGGCATTACCTGTTCCGCCGTTGGCAACACTGCCTGACACTACTGATGAGGTATAGGTGGCGTAATCAACATTTCCTATATCAAGGATACCGTCAGGGAACTCAAGCTGGTGAGAGTCGTTATAGTGCTTATTAAGGTTATTTACCGGGTAGGTGGTATCTATCGGGGTATCCTGCCCTGCTATCTGGTCCTGACCGAATGTTACGCGCTCATTTACCATGGTCCAGCCGGTAACTGTTAAATCACCGTTTGATCCCAACTCAAAGTTTCCGTTTTCAAACTCCGTGGTAAATTTTATACGGAGTTTCTGGCCGTTTTCTCCGTTGTAATAGCTGTCAACAGAACCTATTACCTTGGCACTGGTTCCGTCTCCAAGGTATACGGCGTTACCCACTATTGTAACAACACCGTTTACAATTGAAGCAGTTTCAGCCCTTACAAGTCCGAGGGTTTCACTGTTTTCTGATCCGCTCACCTCAAAATCAATGTATCCGCCGGCATAGCTGGTACCGCTTTCCGTGGTTATTGTTACATTTTCAAGGGGTGTTACTGCATCTCCCTGCTCGGTATAACCTGAAGAGCTTTCCGCAATTGCCTGAATATCAATGGTTAGATTTTTAATTGTGGTTGCTTCGCCGTCAGTTACCGTAACACCGATGGTTTCAACCGTATCCGAGCTGAGAGCATTTATTGCATCGTTATCAGGAGCAAATATGTATTCTCCTGTAGAGGTATTTATCGTCAGGGTTCCGTATGTACCTGCAAGAGTACTGTATCCCCCGGATACTGCACCTCCGTCTGTACCGAATGTAAGTGTTGTACCGTTATCAACATCCGAAGCAACAGCTGTTCCGCTGATATCTCCGTATATATCGCCTGATGCTGTGTCTGTAATATTAATCTGATTAAGATCATTTAAAACAGGGGCGTCATTAACCGGAGTTACGGAAATAGTTACATTCTGTACACCTGTTGTACCGCCGTCTCCGTCTGTCACCGTTATGCTTAAAGTTCTTGAGGCAACCGGATTATCGCTGCTGTTATAAAATGTAAGATTCTGTAACAAGGCATCAACATTGGCTGCTGTTGAATTTGCATTCAGGGTAATTACCAGTGTTTCTCCAACACCTGTCTGGTCTGCATTGGTTCCTACAGTAGCTATTGTTGTCCAGGATGATCCGTCAGAAATCTGGATATTATTATTTTCTCTCTGAATTGCATTTACCGAATGATTTACTCCTGTAAAAAGAGAAATCACATCACTGGCATCAAGACCTGATACAGTTATTGTTCCGCCGTTGAGGTCTCCTGTGTCCTCATCAGCAAAATTCAGGCTGCTGTCAATAAAAGCCTGGGTGTTTTCATTAATAGTATTGTCAGTAAGCCCGGAAAGTGTAGGTGCATCATTAACCGGCAGAATATTTACAGTTTTATTTGCAGAAAGCTGTAAAACAGGGTCTCCTGCCATTCCGCCGTATTCAACTACAAACCCCAGTGTCCAGGCATTAGGGAGGTCATTCCATCTGCCCTGGCTTTCTCCTGACGAAAATATTTCAGCATAATGTTCATTTCCATCACTATTATTAGGTTCGCCTGAGTTCCAGTAATCCCAGGTTACAGTTCCTGAACCCACACCGAAAATATCCGGATCTCTGTAAAATATTGTACCGGCTTCAGGACCTGTTACCCATTTCCACACACCTTCGGACTCCTGGTCTGTCGCGCCGATCCACGCCTCTGCCTGAAGTTTCTCCTTTATATATTCATTTTCTTCCAGGGATGTTATGGTAGCAAGGTATCCCTGAAGCCCGTAAAGGCTCATTGCTGCAGCTGCATCCCTTGCCTCTTCCCAGGTAGAACCCTCTCCTATTTTGATGTATTCATAATAATGTCCCGTATCTGAACTCGATATTGCACTTCCTATGGTAAAGGAAATATCGCGGGCCGCTGTATTGGTTTCATCAATTGTACTTCTATAGGTAACACTTCTTAATACTGTCTGATAATCTGCAGCTGATGCCGTACCAGTTAGGGACAATACACCCGTGTCTGCATCATATGACCCGGTAATTCCGTTCTGGGAAGTAAAGGATAATATATCTCCGTCTATTTTGTTATTTATCACTACACTGGCATTATCGATATTGCCACCGTCAGCATCAGATACTGTAATACCTGAATCCACAACAATGGCTGAACCGTCCTCTGTCCACTCCGCATCACCGCCGGTTGTTGCGATTACCGGAGCGTCATCCTGGGGAGTGATTGATATTGTGACACTCTGTGCGCCTGTGCTTCCTCCGTCACCATCTGTGACAGTTATATTTAATGTACGGCTTAAGGTTGGTGAATCATCATTATTATAAAAGGTCAGATTTTGAAGAAGAGCATCAACATTTGACACCGAAGCATTGCCGTTAAGGGTAATAATAAAGGTTTCACCTGCGCCTGTCTGGCCTGCCCCTGTGCCTATTGTTCCTATGGTAGTCCAGACAGTTCCGTCTGATATCTGGACATCGTTACCAGAACGTCTTATAGCGTTGACACCGTGAGAAGTATCTGCAGATATTGATACGGTATCTTCTGAATCAAGGCCTGACACCGTTATTGTTCCGCCGCTGAAATCCGAAGAATCAATATCCGACAGGGTTACATCACTATCTATTATTGATGCATCCGCATTTTCCTCAACCGTCTTTGCAGTCAGCCCTGTGAGAACCGGGTTATCATTATTAGGCAATATATTTACCGTTTTACTTGCAGTGAGCTGAAGAACAGGGTCGCCTACCATTCCGCCGTATTCCACCACGTAACCTAGCTGGCTTGAGGCGCCCAGGTCATTCCATAAACCGTTATTGGTTGAATAAATCTCGGCATAATCTTCAGCGCTGCCGGAGTCATTTGGCTCACCATCGTTCCAGTTGGACCAGGTTACGGTTCCGCTTCCGCCGTTATCAGGATCAGTATAAAAAGTTGTACCGTTTTCCGGACCTGTAACCCATTTCCAGGTGCCTTCCACTCCTGTATCCGCAGCTCCTATCCATGCATCCGCCTGCAGCTTATCTTCAATGTAGGAATTTTCCGCAAGTGAAGTAACTGTTGCAAGGTATCCCTGAAGGCCGTACAGGGTTCTGGCAGCAGCCGCATCCCTAGCCTGAGTCCAGGTATAGTCTCCGTCAATATATTCATAGTAATGACCGGTTTCACTGTTTGTAATAGCACTTCCAATTGTAAATGATATTTCTCTTGCGGTTGTATTGACTTCGTCAACAGAACTCGAAAATGTCACGCTCCTTAATGCTGTCTGGTAATTGGCTACAGTTGCTGAGCCTGTGAGAGTGAGAATTCCTGTTGAGCTGTCATAGTCACCGGTAATGCCATTCTGATTTACAAACGATAAAATATCTCCTTCAATTACATTATTTATTGCAACCTTTGCGCTGTCTATATTTCCGCCGTCAACATCGGTAATTGTTAGGCCTGAATCAATTACAATAGCGGATCCATCTTCTGTCCAGCTTGAATTACCGCCTGTAGTTGTAATAACCGGTGCGTCTTCAACCGATATAACCGAAATACTGGATGAAGCAGTACCTGTATCGCCGGTTCCGCTTATTGCTGTTATCTGATAAGTGCGGGTAGTTGTGCTGGGACTTTCCGATGTGTTTTCATAGGTAACACGACTGGCTATTTCTGAGAGATGTGAATCATTCACTGTTGCAGCTACAACTGCCTGCGTAACAGTAACGTCATCTATATAGAGCTGAGCACCGGCTGCTTTTCCACCTGAATAATCATAGGTACCGGATACAAACACAAATTTGTACTGACCGGCCTGTGATACTGTTATGGTTTCTGTTGCCCATGTTGTTGATGCACTTGTGCTTGTCCCTGTTTCATTAAGGATAGTCTCTATATGCCCGGTATTAACATCAACAATATATCCGTATACATCATAGGCGTCTCCTCCGCCCTGGGCCTGCCATTCAAATGAAACAGTGTCGTTGGCAGAAAGAGAAACAGTGCCGTTACTGTATATGTATGGGCCGCGTACAATATCATACCCTGCATAGGTAGTCATAGACGCGCTTTTCATCTGAACGGAATATCCGGCGCCGTCATTCTGTACATCGCTTAATACTGTCGTCATTGTACCGGGATTAGTAGGTGTATTCTGGTCAGTATAGGTGCCGGACCAGTTTGTAGGCCACACAGTATCAACAGGAGTCGGGAGACCGGCTATGGTATCTGTCCCAAATTTCACCTGGGCGTTTACAGCTGTCCAGCCTGTAATTATGGTACTTCCGGATGAACCTTCACTGAAATCTCCATTTTCAAACTCGTTTGAAAAATTTATTCGAAGCTTCTGTCCATTAAGGCCGTTATAGGTGGCATCAACACTTCCAACAACCGCTGCATCGCTCCCGTTACCGAGGTAAACTGTACCGTCAACAATGGAGAGGTCTCCGTTTACTGTAGAAATACTGCTGTCATAGACAAGGCCTAAATTATCTTCGGCCAGACCGTTTGTCAGTTCAAACTCTACATACCCGCCCGAATAACTGGTTCCGTTGGAAAAGGTCACATCACTGTCAATAACCACAGGAGAATCATTTTCCGTATAACTTGCATTGCCAAGATTTGAAATTGACGGCACACCCAGAATATCATTATAACCTTCTACTGCCAGCGGAATGGCTTCGATATCACCTGTCCTGACTTCAAGGTCCCAGTCGGCAGAAAGATCATCCGAACCTGTAGCATCATCCGACGCTGCAACATCAGCCCCGGTAAGATCCGAAATTGAGGAAAGGAGGTCACGCCCCTGCTCATTTCCTGCAACATCACATCCGTATACAAGTATATCTGCATCTGCAGACAGACTCTTTGACCATTGAGACAACTGCTGACTGTATGAATCTATATTATCAATATTCAGTTCTGCTGAACTCAGAACAATCTGACCTTCTGTTCCGTGTGAAATGATATGAACAGCATCAAGATCCTGATACCCGGAAAGAATGCCCGTAATCTGCTCTATTCCATTCTGGTCCGGATCAAGGACAATTATCCTTGCATCTGTAGATATGTTTTCGATTAAGGCATTGTAATCTCTTACGTTTGTATCAACAAATATAATTTCATCAACATCCTGAACAGCAGGAGGAATAAATCCGCTTATACTGTCAATAGAAATAGAGGATTCAGCAGTATCTGTTGAGTCGGTACTGTCAAGTGCATGATCACCGACATCCTCTCCGTCTGATAATATATCCAGCCCGGCAGCAAGACCCGAAGCATCATATAAAATTCTTGGTTCCAGAGCTAACTGCAGTTTGTTAGTTCGGGTTAACTTACTGTTTTTTTTATCAGACTTTTTCTTTCTATTTTTTCCCATACATCCTCCTGATAACTTTAAAACTAATTCTTTAAATTATTTAAACGATATAAAAATAACTTAACTTAATCCTGCAATTATTAAGCCAATTAATTATTTACTTTAAACATTGAAGCTAATGATTCGCCTTAAACGCCCCAGACACACCTCTGCCGAAAAAACGGCCTACAGCTCTACATCGGCAATTTTACTGACAAATTTAATTGTTTTTAAATTATTAGCACAAATTAATATGAAGGTTTTTTCCTATAAATCGGAACATACTGTAAATTTTAGGAAATAGTAAAATTTTCTAAATAGTCTATTTTAAAAAAAATGCTGAGTTGTTAAGGCCGGTATTTTGACACAAGATATTTTAAATTACTTGATATTAATATCCCCTGAATTAGTGTTTTCAAACCTAAAACAGGGGATCTTTATATGCTTTAATATATTACAGCTATTTATATTTTCTGTAATTTTTTAGATACGATTAATAAAATTTCTGCATTCATTCTCAAACCTTGAGGCAGCTTTAATAATCTGATCGGAAAAACCTGTATTTTCTTTCTGCTGCTCCTTACCGGTTTTCATACCTTTTTTAACTGCAAGGCTTCCTGCAAGGGCCATTCCCAGTACTGAACCGCCGATCCTGTCCGAAATTGAAGAAAGTTCAAGGCTTTCGCTTCCTGTGTCCTGATCTTCGGCATCAACTCCCGGATCAGCAGAATCACCTGATTCGGCCCCATCACCGTCAATTACGATTCTGAATATTGTAGTTGCGCTGTTTCCCTGTTTATCGAGGGCTGTTACGCTGATATCTATTGTATCTGTATTAATATTCTGCCCGCTGGCATTGATAGTAAAATTACCGGTGCCAGGATCAAATTCTATCCATTCAGGAAGCGCGGTTCCATCGGACAGGGTTGCTTCAAATGTCACTTCATCTGAATTTCCCTGTACCAGAAAGGCATCTTCAGGGATAACTATGCTTGCAGTCTCTCCCTTTGGGATAAACACATCATTGATTCCCGAATCAACCTCTATACTGGATGAAGCTGAATCGTCCGAATCAGAGCCTCCTGACAATCCTGTTCCGGAGGAAGAAGACGTATCATTTTCACCTGAACCGTTTCCATCAGCCTGAAAACCGCCCTGAGCTCCGCTGCCCGAAGAGTCTGAATCTCCCTCGCCGGAATCATCAGCCGGTTCCGCTACTTCTGATCCGTCATCACTGCCTTCTGCGGCTGTGTCTCCAGCAGAAGAGTCTGTCCCGTTATCTGCACCTGAATCACCGGCTTCGAAGGAAGTACCTTCTCCATCAGAACCATTATCGGTCAAACCCGAGGCAGAATCGCCTGTTCCTGCGCCGCTGCTTTCACCAGACTGAAATGAAGACCCTGAATCATCGCCGGAGGATTCCACACCTGATTCACTCGAATCACCTGAACCGAATGAGGTATCTCCGTCTTCAGTTCCTGCATCGGAATATCCGTCTGAATCGCCGGCCTCATAGCCTGAATCTGAACTCATACCGCCTTCTTCAGACTGGAATGAAGACCCTGAACCATCACCGGAAGATTCAGCACCTAAACCTGTTGAATCTCCTGAATCAAATGAGGTATCTCCTCCTTCAGAACCGGTATCGGAATATCCATCGGAATCGCCGGTCTCATAGCCAGCATCTGACCCCATATCGCCTTCTTCAGACTGGAATGAAGATCCTGAACCTTCACCGGAAGATTCAGTACCTAAACCGGTTGAATCTCCTGAATCAAATGAGGTATCTCCTCCTTCAGAACCGGTGTCGGAATATCCGTCAGAACTGCCTGCATCATATCCGGTATCTGTGTCGGCAGCGGAGCCGGAAGAGTAGCCGCTTTCTCCCGCGCCTGATCCTGAATCATAGAATGAATCATCACCGGTATAATCAGAGCCGGTATCATAGTCACCAAATCCTGAATCGAATCCGTTATCAAAACCTGTATCTGAGTCCGATCCCATATCATAACCGCTGTCACCTGAATCGTCGCTTCCGGTTATAAGATCAGTTCCGCTGCCTGAGTTTTCACCGCCCGACTGATTTTCCGGCAGAGTAATAAGATCCGTACCGTTGGAACCTGAGTCAACCGGCGCTGCATCGGATCCGTCACTTTCCTCTCCGGACGGAGCGTCAGTTTCTTCACCTATAACCGGGTCTTCAACCGGCCTTACGTTGATAGTTACAGTCTTTATTTCACTTGTAAGGGCTGTGCCCGGATTTATATCCGCCCTGTCCGTTACACTGTATGTAAAGGAGGCATTGCCGTAGTAATCATAGTCACCAAGGAAGATTATATCATTCCTGTCTTCCCATGCTACAGTTGAACCTGATTCAAGAATTTCATTGTTCAGCTTAAGAGTACCGTTAAGATCATCTATATTAAGGATTGTTATAAAATCCGGGGTGTCAGCAGTCATCTCCTGCGGATCAGAGAACTCCCATCCGTCGATAGCACAGGGAGTATCCTCATCAACCTCAAAACTGAAATCATTAACAACAGGCGTGTCATTTACAGGAGCCACATTTATTGTAAAGGTCTCATCAACAGTCTGTCCGTTTGAAGTTCCCCTTAAAACTATAGTAGCACTGCCGTGGATGTCTGCATTGGGGTCAATGGTAAGTATGTTACCATTGATGGTAACACCGGCAAGTTCCGGGTTGCTGTTTGAAAAGATTGTCTTTTCAATAAAAGCATCATCATTGTCACGATCCGTAAAAACACTGGTAAGATCAATGGTGACATTTTCAGCATCCTCGCTCACGTTTATATCAGGTATGCTGCTTGATATATCCGGAGCATCATCAACCGCGCTGATTGAAATATCTACACTCTGACTGTAAGAAAGAGCGCCGCCGCTTCCTGAATTACCGCCGTCATTAAGGGTAATATCAAGAGTATCCGTACCGTTAAAATCACTGTTGGCATTATAGGTAAAACCTTCGGTTGCAGCTGTAAGATCAGCAAGTGTTCCTCTTATGACCATACGCCCAGTTCCGTCAGAACCGCTCAAAAAGGTAAGACCGGCTGTTGAAGCAAGGTTAATAGTCCCGTTTTCAACACTAAGGCTCAGGTCCAGCAGGTCATCACTTTCTGCATCCACATCAGTAAAAGAAAGAAAATTACTGCCGCCGTCTCCAAACACCAGGGACCCGTCTTCATTTATAGCGCCTGATGAGCTGTCAATATTGACAACAGGCGCATCATTTACCGGGGCCACATAAAAGGCTATCTGGGCGATATAGCTGGACTGGCTGCCCCCTGATGTATACTGGTAAAGAAAAGTCTGTACTCCGGACCAGTTTTCATCAGGAGTGAATGTAAATTCTGCAAAGTCCTGACCTTCGCCTATATATTTTGTTGCATCAGTAAGCCGTATCTCTCCATGTTCAAGCCTGTAACCTATTACATCGTTTCCGGCAACGCCGTCATTGTTAAGATCATACTCAGAGTAGATCTCGTTTCCGCTGAAAGGTGTAAGGCTTCCGCCGTTTCCGTCAGAGTCATCAGGAGTACCGGTACCGAATACGTATGTGCCTCCGTTATCATTGATATCCGTTACAAGCCCCCCGAGATCTATAACTGCAATGGTATCTTCCCTGGAAGCCATGTTGTCGCTGTCTGCATTTGGTACTGCAGGCATTACAATCACCTGCTGCTGTGATACAGAACTTCCTGACTCTGCATCCGAGGCGGTTATGGTAAGGGTGTCAGGTCCAGGAGCAACAAAATCATTGCCTGCCCCGGCTGAGTATGTAAGACCGTTAACTGCTGCAAGGGTTGCATTGATTGCATCAACAGATGCTGTTACGGTTACTTCACCTGTACCGTTGCCCGTTATGTCGCCTTCCGTGATTCCTCCTTCAACAGCAGTACTTAAGGTAAGCGCTGCATAACTTCCGTTACCGGCATTGCTTGTGGAAAATACAACCGTAACAATACCGTTATCTGCATCTGAAACAGAAAGGCCTTCTATTACAAAACTTCCGTCAGGGTTTGTGCCGATCACTTTTTCAGTTGCAAGAAGAGAATCACCGGTATCTATAACAGGGATATCGTTTATTTCGTTCACCTGAACAGTGGCGCTCTTTGTGCTGTATCTTGCTGTTGATTCACCGCCGTTGCCGCCGTCATTTACCTGTATACTTACCGTTCTGGATGCATCGGAAAGATCATCAGCACTGTTCACAAAGGCAACTGCCCTTGCAAGAGCTTCTACCTGTGGAGAATAAGCATTTGAATTAAGATTTATTCTCAGATCTGATCCATTTTCACCGTTATAGTCACTGTCTATGGTTCCGATTACCATCCCGCCGTAACTGACTTCATTTCCGGAAACCGTAATCCCGCCGACATTCTTTATTACAAAGCTGTCGCTCGACTCTCCGTTTACAACCGTTGAAAAGGTCACATGACCTGTATCATAACTTGTTCCTTCAAAGTCGGTTATGCTTATGGTCGGGTCTATCTGTACAGCTGAACCGTTTTCAATAAAGGTTACGGTTGAAGCATTACCGCCAAGGAGCGGTGCATCATTTACAGAGGATATATCTATTGTAAGAGTCTGACTGTCTGAAGTCTCTCCGTCACCTGCGCTTAAGGTAAATGTCTCTGTTACATTACTGGTAAGAGCATTTATAGCCGCATCATCCGGAGTAAACTCCCATGCGCCTGTGGAAGTGTTTAATGTCAGAGTACCGTATGACCCTGTTATACTTTCTGTTCCGTCACCGTTATCAGTACCGTCTGTTATTCCGTATGTAATGACTGTTCCACTGTCAGCATCTGACGCGCTAAGAACACCTGTTGAAGAAGCAAAGGAATCCGAACCGTCAGTATCAGTATAATAGACAGTACCCGGAGCATCGAGTACCGGTGCATCGTTTACTTCCGTTATCTCCAGGGACTGCACTGCGCTGTCCGCCGTATTATCAGCCTGTACAGCCGTTACTGTTATTGCTTTATTTATTGTACCGTTTGCAGCAGTCAGATCAGAACTGTTTTCATAGGTCACAAGACGGGCTATCTGCTGAAGGGCATTACCTGTCACACTGTCAGGAGGATTGGCCTGTGTTACTTCAACATCATCTATATAAAGCTGTGCACCCATGGCTTCGCCGCCTGTGGCATCAAATGATCCTGACACAAATACAAACCTGTATTCGCCGGAAGATGAGACAGTAACTGACTCCTGAGTCCATGGTGTATTGGTTCTGGCATTTGGCGCTGTATCATCAAGTATTGTCTGGATAGCACCGGTGTTTACGTCTATTATATAACCATATACGTCATAGGCATCGCTTCCGCCTTCAGCTTTCCAGTAAAAAGACACCTGATCCCCTGCTTCAAGGGCTACTGTACCGTTACTGTATATATATGGTCCTCTTATTACTTCATAACCGTCTGCAGAATTGAGCGAGCTTCTCATCTCTATTGCATTACCGGTTCCGCCGTTTGCAACGCTTCCCGATACCACAGATGATGTGTATGCTGCATAATCTACATTTCCTGCATCCTGTATACCGTCAGGAAACTCAAGCTGGCCTGAATCATTAACGGTTTTGTTAAGATTCTGTACCGGATAGGTCGAATCTGCGGGTGTATCCTGCCCTGCTATCTGGTCCTGTCCAAATACTACACGCTCATTTACCATGGTCCAGCCGGTTACTGTTATATCCCCGGCAGATCCCTGTTCAAAATTGCCGTTTTCAAACTCAGTGGTAAATTTGATGCGAAGCTTCTGGCCGTTTTCCCCGTTGTAGAGGCTGTCAACCGACCCTATTACTTCGGCGTTTGTTCCACCTCCAAGATACACGGTATTACCAACTATAGTCACTACACCCGCTTCAACAGATGCTGTATCCGATCTTACAAGTCCCAGGGTTTCGGAGCTTTCCGATCCGCTTACCTCGAAGTCTACATAACCGCCTGCGTAGCTGGTACCGCTTTCGGTATTGATTGTCACATTGCTGAGCGGTGTTACTGCATCGCCCTGCTCCGTGTATTCAGAGGCACTTTCCGCCATTGCCTGTATATTAATGGTAATATTTTTACTTACCGAGGCATCACCGTCAGTTACAGTAACTGCGAATGTCTCAGAGGATCCGGCATCAAGATTGTTTACAGCTTCATTATCAGGTGAAAATACATACTCACCTGTTGCCGTATTAATTGTAATGGTTCCGTAGGCCCCTGTTACAGAAGAATACCCGCCGGATATAACTCCGCCGTCCAGACCGTAAACAAGTGTAGTACCGGCATCAACATCAGAGGCAGACGCAGTTCCGGTAATATCTCCAAAGATATCTGCAGATGATGTATCTGTAATATTTACAGTATCAGGAGTGTCAAGAACAGGAATATCATTTACCGCGTCTACGGTAATGTCTACTGTTTTTATAACTGTTTCCGCACTGCCGTTTCCTGTATTGAATCTGTCATCAACAGTTATGGTAAGAATATCACTGCCGTTGTAATTAGTTCCCGGTCTGTAGGTCAGTCCCTCAAGGGCTGCATTAAGATTGGTAAGAGTGCCTTTTATCTCTATGCTGCCTGAACTGTCAGCTCCGCCGGTAACAGTTATCCCGGTTGTACTGCCCAGGATTACTGTTCCGTTTCCAACATTCAATGATATGACAAGCTCTTCGTCCGGAGCTGCATCCAGATCATCAAGGCTTATACTGTTATCACCGTTTATACCGAATACAAGGGAAGTATCTTCCTGGATTGTGTTTGAGGCACTGCCTGTGGTTATAACCGGAGTTTCATTTATACCGGCTGCATTTACCGTGAATGTTTCTGTCACAACAGCTTCACCGTCACTTACACTCAGGGTAAATGTGTCGGATGCGTCTGTGTTCAAAAGGTTAATGGCTGAATCATCCGGTGTATACTCATAAGCCCCTGTGGTCTGATTAAGTGTCAGGGTACCGTAGCTTCCGATTATGCTGACCGTACCGTCACCATTATCAGTTCCGCCTGATATATCATAGGTAAGCACTGTTCCGCTGTCCACATCGGAAGCATTAAGCGTTCCTGTTGATGACGCAAAATTATCCGCTGCCCCTGAATCAGTATATGTAATATTTATACCCTCAATAACCGGAACATCATTTACCTCGGTTATCTCAATTGCCTGGGTTGAAGAGGCTGACGTATTATCCGCCTGAACTGTCGTCACGGTCATTGTTTTGCTTATTGTGCCGTTAGCGGCAGACAGGTCGGAACTGTTTTCATAGGTAACAAGTTTTGCTATCTGCTCAAGTGCATCTCCTGAAACACCGTCCGGAGGATTTGCCTGAGTTACCTGTACATCATCAATATAAAGCTGTGCACCCAGGGCCCTGCCGCCGGTGTAATCATATGAACCCGACACAAACACAAACCTGTATTCACCGGCGCTTGCAACACTGATGGATTCCTGTGCCCAGTTTGTGGTAGCATATGTACTGCCGCCTGTTTCATCAAGAATAACCTGAACTTCACCGGTGTTGACATTTACTATATATCCGTAAACATCATAGGCATCACTCCCGCCCTCTGCCTTCCAGTAAAATGAGACGGAATCTCCGGCTTCAAGAGCAACTGTACCGTTACTGTATATGTATGGCCCTCTCATTACTGCGTATCCGCTGTTTGAATGCAGGGAACTGTGCATTCTTATGGAGTTACCGGTACCACCGTTTGCCTCGGCGCCTGATATAACCGTTGTATCATAACTTCCGCTGCCGCCGCTGCTGTCTTCCAGAGTGCCGTTATAAGCAGGATATGTAGAATCTATTGGAGTATCCTGTCCTGCTATCTGATCCTGCCCGAAGATTACCCTGTCATTTACTATGGTCCAGCCAACTACCGTTAAATCTCCGTTAGAACCGACTTCAAAATCTCCGTTTTCAAAATCAACACTGAAGTTTATACGCAGCTTCTGGCCGTTTTCTCCATTCAGGGTTCCGTCTACACTTCCTATAACCTTTGCTGTGGTTCCGTCTCCCAGGTACACGGCGTTTCCTACTATACTTACCATGCCGTTTACTATTGAGGCTGTATCGGATCTTATAAGACCTATTGTTTCACCGCTTTCGGAATCACTCACCTCAAAATCCATATAACCGCCCGAATAGGACACGCTGCTTTCTGCTGTTATGCTCGAATTACTCAGAGGCGTTATGGCCGGGTCCTGCTCCACATAACTCTGAACACTTTCAGGCACGGCGTCTATATCTACCGTAAGGGTTGTAGTTGAAGTGGCAGTACCGTCACTGACCGTTACTGTAAAAAGATCATTTGCGTCTGATGACAAAGCGTTTATGCCGTCACTATCCGGTGTATACACATATTCACCGGTAGCAGTGTTTATTGAAAGAGTTCCGTATGTTCCTGTAAGGGTACTGTACCCCTCTGACACTGTCCCGCTGTCCAGCCCGTATGTAAGGACTGTGCCTGCATCTAAATCAGAAGCATTTACTGTGCCGGTTATATCGCCGAAAATATTGGCTGAATCTGTATCTGTAATGGTAATAACGGATGGTGTAACCACAGAAGGTACATCATTTACCTCTGTTATCTCAATAGCCTGGGCTGAACTGCCCGATGTATTATCGGCCTGAACGGCTGTAACAGTCATTGTTTTGCTTATTGTACCGTTGGCTGCAGTCAGATCGGAACTGTTTTCATAGGTGACAAGTTTTGCTATCTGCTCAAGGGCATCTCCTGAAACACCGTCCGGAGGATTCGCCTGGGTTACCTGTACATCATCTATATAAAGCTGGGCGCCCATAGCTTCGCCGCCAGAATAATCATAGGAACCGGAAACAAAAACAAACCTGTACTCCCCTGCATTTGCTACAGAAACGGATTCCTGCGCCCAGTTTGTAGTGGCAGAGGTGCTGCTTCCCGTTTCGTCCAGAATGACCTGGGTCTCACCTGTATTTACATTTACTATATACCCGTATACATCATAGGCGTCACCTCCGCCTTCTGCTTTCCAGTAAAAGGAAACGGAGTCTCCGGCTTCAAGAGCAACCGTACCGTTACTGTAAATATAAGGTCCCCTGATGACTTCATATCCGTCAGCAGAATTAAGGTTACTGTTCATCTTTATGGAATTTCCGGTTCCACCGTTGGCTTCTGCTCCCGATATTACTGTTGTTGAATAACTCTCGCTATCAAGGTTGCCTATATCTTTTATGCCGTCAGGAAATTCAAGCTCACCGTTGTCATTTACCGTTTTGGCAAGATTATTAGCAGGATAAGTTGCATCTATTGGAGTATCCTGCCCTGCTATCTGATCCTGCCCGAAGATTACCCTGTCATTTACTATGGTCCAGCCAACTACCGTTAAATCACCGTTAGCGCCGACTTCAAAATCTCCGTTTTCGAAATCAACACTGAAATTTATACGCAGCTTCTGGCCGTTTTCGCCATTCAGGGTTCCGTCTACACTTCCTATAACCTTTGCTGTAGTTCCGTCTCCCAGGTACACTGCGTTTCCTACTATTGTTACCGCACCGTTTACTATTGAAGCTGTATCGGACCTTATAAGGCCTATTGTTTCACTGCTTTCGGAATCGTTTACCTCAAAATCCATGTAACCGCCGGAATAGGATACATCACCTTCGGTGGTTATGGTTGCATTGATTAAAGGTGTTATGGCAGAGTCCTGTTCAACATATCCCTGCACACTTTCGGGCACAGCATTGATATCTACCGTAATGGTTGTATTTGATGAAACACTGCCGTCACTTACAGTTGCAGTAAAGGTTTCTGTTATACCCGAATCAAGACCGTTTACAGCATCATTGTCCGGGGTGTAAACATAATCACCGGTTGCCGTATCTATTGTAAGTGTACCGTAGGTTCCTGCCAGTATACTGAAACCTCCTGATACAACTCCGGCATCCAGACCGTATATCAGGGAAGAGCCTTCTGCGTCAGAGGCATTTACTGTACCGGTTATATCCCCGTAAATATTTGCCGAGTCTGTATCCGTTATGGTTATGGTGCCCGGTGTTTCCACTGAAGGGGCATCATTGGCAGGTGTGATGGAAATGGAAACATTCTGCGCGCCGGTTGTGCCGCCGTCGCCGTCCGTTACAGTTATACTCAGGGTACGGGCTGTTGCAGGAGTGTCATCATTGTTATAAAAGGTAAGTGACTGAAGCAGGGCATCAACATTTGCCGGATCCGCATTGCTGTTGAGTGTAATAACAAGTGTTTCTCCGGCGCCTGTCTCATCTGCATCCGTGCCTATTGTTCCTATAGTTGTCCATGATGAACCGTCAGAGATCTGTACCTCATTACCTGATCGCTGAACAGCTCCGGCTGAATGGCTGACCCCGGATGCAATTGATACAATATCTTCTGCATCAAGGCCGGATACAGTTACTGTTCCGCCGTCCAGATCAGAGGAATCCACATCGGAAAAAGTAATGTCCGCATCAATAACCGATGCTGCAGCATTTTCATCTACAGTTTTTGATGTTAGTCCGCTGAGTACAGGGGCATCATTTGAGGATAGAATATTTACGGTTTTAGTTGCGGTTAATTGAAGAACCGGATCACCCGCAGTTCCGCCGTATTCCACTACATAACCCAATTCCCAGGAGTCAGGAAGATCATTCCACATACCGGGGTTTGATCCTGAAGAATATATTTCGGCATAATGTTCATTTCCGTCAGAATCATTGGGCTCACCCGAGTTCCAGTAGTCCCAGGTAACAGTTCCGGAATTTTCAGCAAAGTTATCCGGATCCATGTAAAAAATCGTGCCGGCTTCAGGTCCTGTGACCCACTTCCATACACCCTCGGTATCCTGATCTGACGCACCGATCCATGCATCAGCCTGAAGTTTCTCCTGTATATATGTATTTTCTTCCAGAGAGGTTATTGTTGCAAGATATCCCTGAAGACCGTAAAGAGTCCTTGCCTCTGCTGCAGCCTTTGCTTCACTCCATGTGTAGGTGCCGTCTATGTATTCATAATAGTGACCGGTATCGGAACTGGATATTGCGCTTCCGATTGTAAAGGATATGTCTCTTGAAGTTGTATCAACTTCATCTACAGAGCTTTTAAAGGTAATACTCCTTAATGCAGTCTGATAACTGGAAATCGATGCAGAACCCGTAAGAGTGAGCACGCCTGTTGAGCTGTCATAATCACCAGTAATGCCGTTCTGATCGATAAATGACAGTATATCACCATTTATTTTATTATTGATTGTGACCTTCGCACTTTCAATGTTTTCGCCGCCCGCATCAGTTATGGTCAGATCAGGTGCAATTATTACTGCGGCTCCGTCTTCTATCCACACCGAACTGCTGTCGGTGGTTGTTATGGTCGGAGCACCGTCAGCCACCTCTATTGTAATTACTTCATCATATGAAAGACCCCTGAGGTCTGTTGTACGGACCGTAATATTATAGGAGCCTTCCGATATAAGCGATCCGTCTGCAACGGTAATATTGTTTCCGCTGATCCCGAAACGTCCCCCGGAATTATCTATGAGCATATAATCATGGGCATCATCTGTATTTCCATCTGTCGTGGAAAGAGCCCCTATTACTGTTCCGTCTGAGACTCCGCTTTCTACAGTATTACAGTCTATGGTTATATCGGTTGGAGCCACATTGGGCTCCATTATATTAAGAGTTACCGTGGCATCATAGGAATTGCCGTCATCATCAGTAAGATAGTATATAAAGGTGTCCGATCCTGTATAATCATTATCCGGAGTATATGAAAAATGACCGTCACCATAGACTGTGGCCTGGCCGTGGGCTGTATCGAATGTTGTTGATGCATCATCTGTGTTAAGGAGTGTTCCGTTTACTGTAAGAGTAAAAACATCAAGATTCGGATCATAGTCATTACTCAATAGCCCGCTGAAACGATCGATATTAATCGTGGTGTTTTCATCTACTCCATAGGTATCATTACTTACTTCAGGAACGACTTCGACCAGTGAACCCGGTGCGGTCCTGACATTTCCATACTGTACAGCGCCCTGGGAATAATTATAAAATCCGAATTTTCCTGCTGCAAAAGTTCCTGATGCTTCAAGGTAATTAACCCCATCTACCGAAACTTTAATAGTATTGGACATATAAAGTATCCGGACATCATAGGTGACATCTTTGGTCCATTCAAGATCATGATATTCATCCAGAATGGTTTTACTTCCGTTCGTCACTTTATAGAGATACATATCATTATCTGAATCCGGACCGGACCATTCAAAAACATAGTAATTGCTTGAATCCTGATATCCGAAGACGTATCCCATAATGTCCCCGTCGCCGGAATAATTGGTGGTAAAATCAGTGTCACTCTGGAGAAGGGTTCCCTGTATGGCTATATCAACTGCGGCAGCATCATCCGAAAGAAAAAACATTGCGCTTCCGTTATAGTGCTGTACGACTGTTCTTCCCCCTTCTTCAATTTCCCAGTCAGCACTGGAATCACCTTCTGCTGTCCAGTTGTTTAAATCGGCATATTCCAGACCTGCAAGCACATCATCATATGCTTCAATATCGTAAGGATCAAAGGGTGTGTCAGCCTCGATATCACCGGTCTGATATTCCAGATCCCAGTCCCCTCCAAGCCTTTCTATTCCCGTTGTATCAGTGGAAGCGGCTATATCGGCACCGGTAAGATCAGCTATTTTTGATATAAAAGCGCTTCCTTCTTCGCCCTTTGCGACATCACAGCCGTATATCAGGATATCAGCATCTTCGGTAAGAGAGTTTTTCCATTCCTTAAGGGAACTGCTGTAAAAATCAATAACATCGCTGTTAAATTCTACAGAACCAAGGTTAATGCCGGCTTCATTACCATGGGAAAGGATGTGAACGGATGATATATTTTCATATCCGCTTAATATATCTGTTATCTGGCTTATACCGTCTTTATCCGGATCCAGCACTATTACAGTTGCATCGGAATCAATATTTTTTATGAGTTCAGAATAATCTCTTACACCGGGATCCACAAAAACTATTTCATCCACATTCTGGACGGCAGGAGGAATAAATTCGCTTATACTGTCAATAGAAATGGAGGATTCAACAGTATCTGCCTGATCTGCATTATCCAGTGCATGATCTCCGATATCCGTTCCATCTGATATTATATCAAGCCCTGCAGCAAGGCCTGAAGCATCATACAGGATTCTGGGTTCCAGAGCTAATCTAAGCTTATTTGTTCTTTTTAATGTGCTGTTTTTTTTATCAGACGTGCTTTTTCTTTTTTTCGCCATACATCCTCCAGATAATTCAAAATCAATAGTAACAGTATCAACTTAACCCTGTCAGCTTAACCGATTATTGTTAATTAGCTTTAATCGATTTATATTTATTTAAACTGACCAATTCCAATTTCAGGACGCACCTGTGGCAGGAAATCTTTACAGGGTTTCTATCGGCCTTTTTTTATTATTTAATAAATTAAATTAACTCTTTTAATTAATTTTCTGACATAGAAGTTATTGACTTCAGTATTAAAGCCAATTATTATTGATAACAATTATCAGGTAGGAATTATTATCTCTTTACGTATTTTAATAAAAGGAGTATATTTTCGGTATTATGACCGATCATAAAATACGTCTTGAAACAATGATTCAAAAAATGCGGGAAAAGGGATGCAGAATAACACCCCAGCGTATTGCTATTCTGGGCGTCCTGTCTAAAAGTGAAGGACACCCCAGTGTTGAAAGTATTTATGAACAGGTCAAAGAGGAATTCCCGACAACAAGCCTTGCAACCGTTTATAAAAACATTTCAATGCTCAAGGAGCTTGGAGAAGTTCTTGAACTTGGCTTTGGGACGGAAAGCAGCAGATATGACGGAAATAAACCCGATCCCCATCCACACCTGATTTGCACTGTTTGCAAAAAAATAATTGATCCTGATCTCGACAGCCTTAAAGATATTTCAGCCGAACTGGTTGATGAGACAGGATTCAAAATAACAAGTCACCGCCTGGATTTTTTTGGAATCTGCCCTGACTGCCAGGGAAAACAGCTTCCCGGTGAGCAGAAATAATCTTTAATTAAGATTTCATCAATAAAAACAGAGCAATACTAATAAGCAGCAAACAATCATTTAATACTATGGGATTAAATGGTTAATTTTAATTCACCCCCAAAACCCAAGGAGGATGGAGATGACTGAAGAAATGAAATGCCCGGTAACAGGAAAATCAGCCAAACCGATTGCAGGAAGCGGAACCTCAAATCAGGACTGGTGGCCTAACCAGTTAAACCTCAAAATACTGCATCAGCACTCAAATTTAAGTAACCCCATGGGTGAAAAATTCAACTATGCGGAAGAATTTAAAAAACTTAATCTTAACGCGGTAAAAAAAGACCTTTATGAGTTAATGACAGACTCCCAGGACTGGTGGCCTGCCGACTACGGACACTACGGACCGCTTTTTATACGTATGGCATGGCACAGTGCAGGCACCTACCGTATGGGTGACGGCCGCGGCGGAGCAGGAACAGGCAATCAGCGTTTTGCCCCGCTTAACAGCTGGCCGGATAACGTAAGCCTGGATAAAGCACGGAGACTGCTCTGGCCCATTAAACAGAAATACGGCAGAAAAATATCATGGGCAGACCTGATGATTCTTGCAGGCAACTGTGCTCTTGAATCAATGGGTTTTAAAACATTCGGCTTTGGCGGAGGACGGGTTGATATATGGGAACCGGAAGAAGATGTTTACTGGGGCTCAGAAGATGAATGGCTCGCAACAAGCGATAAACCCAAAAGCCGCTATTCAGGCGACCGGGACCTTGAAAACCCTCTTGCAGCAGTGCAGATGGGCCTTATATATGTTAACCCCGAAGGGCCCGACGGAAACCCGGACCCTGTTGCATCGGGTAAAGATGTGCGCGAAACCTTTGCACGCATGGCAATGAATGATGAAGAAACCGTGGCACTCGTTGCGGGCGGTCATACATTCGGAAAATGCCATGGAGCCGGTGATGCATCTCTTTTAGGCCCCGAACCTGAAGCCGCCCCCATAGAAGAACAGGGACTCGGCTGGAAAAGCAGCCACGGCAGCGGAAAGGCCGGTGATACAATAACAAGCGGAATAGAAGGAGCATGGAAACCCAACCCTACAAAATGGGATATGGGATACCTGAGAATACTGTTCTCATATGAGTGGGAACTGGTTAAAAGCCCTGCGGGCGCCAAACAGTGGCTTGCAAAGGATGTAAAAGAAACGGATATGATTGTTGATGCACATGACCCTTCAAAAAAGCATCGTCCGATGATGACAACTGCCGACCTTTCCCTTCGCTTTGACCCGATCTACGAGCCAATTGCAAGGAACTACCTGAAAAATCCTGCAAAGTTTGCAGAGGATTTTGCAAAGGCATGGTACAAACTGACCCACCGGGATATGGGACCGATTTCAAGATACCTTGGTCCTGAAGTGCCGAAAGAGGAACTGATCTGGCAGGACCCGGTACCGGCTGTTGACCATAAGCTTGTAGGCGCAAAGGACATTAAAGCACTTAAGGAAAAAATACTTTCATCAGGCCTTTCCATATCTCAGCTTGTATCAACAGCATGGGCATCGGCATCCACTTTCCGCGGATCAGACTGCCGGGGCGGAGCAAACGGATCAAGAATACGCCTTGCACCTCAGAAAGACTGGGAAGTCAATCAGCCTTCCAGACTCAAAAAAGTACTTAAAAAACTTGAGGAAATCCAAAAGGACTTTAACGAATCACAGACAGGAAAAAAGAAAATTTCTCTTGCAGACCTTATTATCCTTGGAGGATGTGCCGCTGTTGAAAAGGCAGCAGAAAATGCCGGCAGCAGATTGACCATACCATTTACACCGGGCAGAACCGATGCTCTCACAGAACAGACGGACGCTGATTCATTCTCCGTGCTTGAACCCAAAGCCGACGGATTCCGTAATTACATTAAAGGTAAATACATGGTTTCTGCAGAGGAACTGCTCATTGATAAAGCCCAGCTTCTTACTCTGACAGCTCCGGAAATGACAGTACTTATCGGAGGGATGAGAGTTCTTAAAACCAACTTTAAACAGACAAAACATGGAGTATTTACAAAACAGAAGGAAGCCCTTACAAATGATTTTTTTGTAAACCTCCTTGATATGGGTACAAAATGGGAACCGGTATCCGGTGATGATAATCTGTTTGAAGGGAAAGACCGTAAAACAGGCAAAGTCAAATGGACTGCTACACGGGTAGATCTCGTCTTCGGTTCCAACTCCCAGCTTCGCGCCCTGGCAGAAGTATATGCAAGCAAAGACTCACAAAAGAAATTTCTTGATGACTTTCAGGCCGCGTGGACCAAAGTTATGAACCTTGACCGTTTTGACATTTCATAAAACAATTTTTTTTGCACATATCTCTTTGATATGATAGAAATAAATTAATTTTCCGCTGCCGGAATCTTCAGGCAGCGGAAACCATTTAACAGATCTGATCTTTATACTGCATCATACCCGGGCGCATGCACATACCTGCCCGGAATAAAATATTTTTTTACAAGGCATTGAATTTGCATAAGTTACTATCAGGAAAGAGCATATGCTGCAGTTAATATATACAGCATAATTTAACTAACTTATACATATTTTTAGAATACTTAATGGCGTCAAATCCGACATCACCATAATAGGAGTATTTAAGTTAAAAAAAAGGAACAAATTTATTAACCCGGATAAAAAACGATAAAATGCATAGACTATTAATAATTGATGATGATGAGAATATCTGCCGATCCATGGCAGGAGTATGTAAAAGGCTCGGGCATGAGGCGGATGTTGTCCACACGCTTAAAGACAGTCTTGCTCTGCTTGAATCAGGCAGCTTTGACCTTGTACTGCTTGACCTTGAGCTCCCTGACGGAAACGGACTGGGGGGGCTGCCTTATATACTGGATTCACCATCAAATCCTGAAGTCATAATTATTACCGGCTCAGGAGATCTTGACTGTGCAGAAATAGCATTTAAATCAGGGGCATGGGATTACATCCAGAAACCATTCAGCATTCATGATGTTTCTCTTCCCATTACAAGGGCGCTTCAGTACCGCCAGGAAAAAGAGATAGCCAGCAGGCCCCTTATCCTTAAACAGAACAGCATTATAGGAAGCTCGTCAGTTATAAGCAACTGCCTGAAAAGCACGGCGCGGGCATCGGTAACAGATGCAAGCGTTCTGATAACAGGAGAAACCGGAACAGGAAAAGAACTCTTTGCAAGGGCAATTCATCAGAACAGCAGAAGATCTCTGGAGAATTTCTGTATTATCGACTGTGCAGCGCTTCCGGAGACACTTGCAGAAGGCATTCTGTTCGGCCATGAAAAAGGAGCCTTCACCGGTGCAGATCGCCAAAAATATGGCCTGGTTGTTCAGGCAAAGGGCGGCACCCTGTTCCTGGATGAAATAGGCGACCTTCCAATGAGCACCCAGAAAACCCTTTTACGATGCCTGCAGGAAAAAAAGATTCTGCCCCTTGGAGCAAAAAAAGAAATATCCGTTGATTTCAGGCTTGTAGCTGCAACCAACCGCGACTTGAAAAAACTGGTAAGAGAAGGCAGGTTCAGGGAAGACCTTTTATACAGAATCGGTGCAATAGAAATAAAACTTCCTCCGCTGAGAGACAGGGGAGAAGACATAAAGGAAATTGCTATTGAAAAAATACACCAGCTTTCAACAAAATACGACATTGGAATGAAAGGTGTTTCACAGGATTTTTTTGATACTCTCATGATGCAGAAATGGCCCGGGAATATCAGGGAATTAATTAACGCCATAGAGTATGCCCTTGCATCTGCAGGAGAAGCCCCTACCCTTTACCCGAAACATCTGCCGGTAGAATACCGTACTGCAAGGTTAATGGAAAAACTCAGCACCGAAACCGAATCGAGCAGGCCCGTTGAAAAAACAGGCCTTGGAAATGCCGAACTTTCAACTCTTTCCGATTACAGGGAAAAAACCGAAAAAAACTACCTTATAGAACTGCTGGACAGGGTCAACGGAGACAGAAGAGAAGCATGCCGTGTATCCGGAGTGTCACAGTCCAGACTCTACGGTCTCCTGAAAAAATATAACCTCTCCCGTTTCAGCAGCAGCTATTCCGGAGACAGCGCCGGGCATTCAGCCTGAAACATTTTAAAATCATCGCTGAATAACAGTACCAATTATATGCCTTAACAGCAGATTATCGTGATGCTGTTTTATTTCCCATTTTTCCGTAATATTACCTGTTTTTGACTTCCATTTTCCAGGAAACTGGAAAATAATTTTCCTCTTTTTAGGAATACACTGGCAAATTCAGATATCACACAATACTCCATACCCTACAACATACTGTTTTAACTACATTTCCTATTTTCCCGACCTTCTGGCACACAATATGCTCAATAAAAAATAAAAGGTAAATGATTCAGAGCAATATTCAATTATCAGCAGTCAGGGATTTAAGAGGAAATGAACATTATTTTATATACAAACGGTAAAGAAATGAAAGCCGGAGAAAGGCTGCTTAACAAAATATGCTCAAAGTTCTCATGTGAACACATTGAGATTATCGACAACCTGGATGACTTCAGAAAAAGAATCTACAGTTTTCCTAAAAATATTGATGTTGCTGTTATCCTCGCTACAAACAGCTCTCAATTGTCTGATATCATCCAGTACAGCGATGTTCTCGACGAAATAGAAATCATCCTGATTCTTCCTGACCAGAATAAAGACACTGTTTCAATGGGGCTTACACTTTACCCCCGTTTTCTGGCTTATATGGACAGTGATTTTGATGATGTAAAGGCAGTGCTCGAAAAACTGAGTTCCAGGTACAGCGGTGACTGCAGTAAAATAAGTCATCATGTTGCAAACAATATTTAACGGAATCAAAGGAACTGGAATGGAAAAACGTTTAAAGAAAAATAAAAACACAGAAAGCTTCAACCCGGGAGAAGAGCTGGTGATCCATGAAGTCTCGGAGATACGAGAAAAAATCCTCCAGATTTTAACAGAAGAAGACGCTCTTGACCTGGATCTGGGCGGTGTCACTGAATGCGACGCAGCAGGAATCCAGATGCTTATTTCCCTCATTAAATATGGGAAAAACAGAAATAAAACAATCTCCATATTGAATGCGACAGATACAGTAACCAAAGAAATGTCAGAACTCGGATTCTGCCCTGACGAACTGATTAGCAGAGGAAATTAATCATGTCAAAAATCATTATGTCTGTAGACGATTCCGCAAGCATGAGACAGATGATAACCTTTACCCTCAGCAAGGAAGGCTATGAAGTAATGGACGCTGTCGATGGTGAAGATGCTATAAAAAAGCTTGAAGGTAAAAAAGTTAACCTTGTAATAACAGACCTCAATATGCCCAACCTGGACGGTATCGGGCTGATAAAAAAGCTGAAGGCCAAACCGGAATTCAAATTTGTTCCAATAATAATGCTGACTACAGAATCACAGGACTCGAAAAAAGCCGAAGGAAAAGCAGCCGGGGCTGCAGGCTGGATAGTAAAGCCCTTTAAACCCGAGCAGCTTGTAGCAGTAGTAAAAAAAATAGTTGGATGAAAGGCTGAATACAAATGGATCCATTTCAGGAAACTTTTATAGAAGAGGCGCGTGAGCTGCTCACCGAGCTTGAGTCATCGCTCCTTGAGCTGGAAACCTCACCGGAAGACATGGAAACGGTAGGAAGAGTCTTCAGGGCAATGCATACAATAAAGGGTTCGGGAGGGATGTTTGGATTTACCGATATTGTATCTTTTACCCATAATATAGAAACAGCATATGACTTTGTCAGGGAAGGTAAAATTCCGGTAACAGAGGAGCTTATCAGTAAAACCCTCGCTGCCTGCGACCAGATAAAACTGATGGTGAAAGGGGAAAAGATTGATGATGCAGTTGTCGCCCCGCTGGTTGAATATTTTGATGAACTGGTCCCTTCAGATTCAGAAGATGAAGTAGCAGGCGGCAGTGAAAAAGAAGAACCTGCAGCACCCAAAAAAGAAGTCAGCTACAGGATAAGATTCAGGCCTCAGCCGGAATTTTTTTCACTGGGGATAAACCCCAAACTTCTTATCGAAGAACTGACTGAAATGGGTAAATGTACAGCCATCCCCCAGACAGATGGAGTACCTCCCCTTGACGAGATAGAGCCTGAAACCTTTTATCTCTACTGGGATATTTTCATTACAACAACTGAGCCGGAGGAACACATAAAAGATGTATTCATCTTTGTTGAAGATGAAAGCGAGATAATAATAGAAGAAGTAGATGCCGAAGACACAGACTATGAAGAAGAGTGTCTGAAGCTCGGCGAGATTCTGCTGGAAAAGCATGATCTTACCCCGGAGGATCTGAACAGGGCTCTTTCACAGCAGAAACGGCTTGGCGAGCTACTTGTTGAATCAAAGCTTGTTGATGAAGGAAAGGTCAAGGCAGCTATCGAAGAGCAGACCCAGATAAAGCAGCTGAGGGAACAACGGAAAACCCAGGATAAAATGACATCCATAAGGGTTGGTTCCGACAAACTTGACGCCCTTGTAGATCTTGTTGGAGAACTTGTAACAATACAGGCAAGACTGACTCAGTACGCCATGAGGGACAACACCCAGGAACTGAAGGGCATAACGGAAGAGGTGGAACGCCTTACAACAGGCCTGCGGGACAATGCTCTCAGCATGAGAATGCTTCCTATCGGGACTACCTTCAGTAAATTCAAAAGACTTGTAAGAGATCTCTCCCAGTCACTCGGCAAGGATGTAGTCCTTACCACAGAAGGCGGAGAAACCGAACTCGATAAAACCGTGATTGAATCGCTGGATGACCCAATGGTTCACATCATAAGAAACTGTATTGATCACGGAATAGAATCACCTGAAGCAAGAGAAGCTTCAGGTAAAAAGCGTCAGGGAGAAGTTCATCTTTCCGCAGTCCATTCCGGTGACTCGGTGTTAATAAGGATATCTGATAACGGTGCAGGTCTTGATACAGAAGCGATACTTCAAAAGGCAAGGAGCAGAGGGATTATCAGTCAGGACGCAGACCTGAATAAAAAAGATATATTCGCGCTTATTTTTGAACCGGGCTTTTCAACTGCAAAACAGGTCACTAATGTTTCAGGAAGAGGTGTCGGTATGGATGTGGTCAGAAAGAACCTCGAAAACCTGAGAGGTTCCATAGATATAGAAAGCGAAAAGGGTAAAGGCACCACAATAACCCTTAAGCTGCCTCTCACCCTGGCCATCATCGACGGTCTTCTGGTTGATATCGGAACCACATACTATGTCATTCCACTTTCAACCGTTGAAAAATGCGTTGAACTGACCCGTTCGGAAGCAAACATCGCCAGGGACAGAAGTATTATGGAATATATGGGGAAAGCGGTCCCCTACCTCAGCATGCGCGAAGTGTTCAATGTTCCTGGAGAGCAGCCGGAGATTGAAAAGGTGGTTTTCAACGAAGTTAACGGAGGGATAGTAGGCCTTGCCGTAGACAGGCTCATAGGGCAGAGCCAGGTTGTAATAAAAAGAATGGGAAAGGTTTATGAGGATATTAAAAGTTTTTCAGGAGCAACAATACTTGGAGACGGCACAGTAGCACTGGTAATAGATGTGCCCCAGCTTGTTGATCAGCATAAAAATATAGAACCAGCCGTCGGGTGCTGAAACAATTCTATAGAGGGAAAAATCCGGCAGACAGCCGGTTAAGTAAATAAAACAGTCTAAGCTTTTGTAACAAACGCAAACAGGAAAGTAAGGAGTTTAAAATGAGAATAAAAGATATAAGCATCAAATGGCAATTACTTGCGATCTGTATTTTTCTGGTAGCTGTACCGGTACTTACACTGGGTATTCTCAGTTATCAGAGCACCAGAAACGAAACTTTCGACCAGATAGAAAGCCGTCTTAAAGAACAGGCCCAGCAGGTAAAGCTTCTTGTAGAAAGTACTGCCAGGGACATTGACATCAACAAGAGGGATTCCGAAGAGCTTGCAAGGAAAATAGTTGCATCCCAGGCAGAAGCAATCTCCAAAGTCATAACATCCTGGAAGGGCTCTTCAAGAGATCTGGATGAACTCCTTACAAAGGTGAAAGTCGGAGAGTCTGGGTATATATATGCAGTGGGTTATGACGGCAAACTGCTTGTTTCACCGGACAAAACAAATGTCGGAAACAGCTTGTGGGAGTCCAGAGATGCAAACGGCAACTATTTTATGCAGACAATGATAGGAAAAGGCAGACAGCTTTCGGGAAACCAGATTGCATTTCATGTATACCCCTGGAAAAATACAGGTGAGACAGTCGCCAGAGACAAGATAGCATCCCTAATCAACGATCCCGAACGCAACAGGATCATTGGAATTGGAGTTTACTTTGATGAGCTGGTTGACATTAACTACGGAAACAAGGCACTGGAAAACCTGAAAAACAAGCTTGCAGATATGACTGTGGGAAAGACCGGTTATATTTTTATTCTTGATGAAAAAGGTAATTATGTTCTTTCATTAAACCGTGAACGGGACGGAGAAAACATCTGGAACGCAAAAGATGCGGACGGGAATCTTTTTATCCAGAGCATCATCTCAAAAGGAAAAGGGCTTAATTCAAACGAAACGGATACAATCTATTATCCATGGAAAAACACGGGCGAAACAGACGCAAGACTCAAGATTGCGAGTTACTCCTACTTTCCTGAATGGAACTGGATTATTGCACCTTCTGCCTATCAGGAAGATTTTCTGGACGGACTGGATAAAATACTTACACTCACTATAACTATTTGTGTCATAGCAATCCTTCTTGGAGCAGCTATCGGATACGTATTTACACACTACATGACAAAACAGTTCAGAAGCCTTGTTGATAACATGGAAAAAATTTCCGACGGTGATCTCGATGTCGAAGTATCAGCCGATGCAGGTAAAAATGAAATCGGCACAATGAATCAGGCAATGGCCCAGATGGTAGGGAACCTTAAAGGCACAGTCGAGATGGCAGAGGAAATAGCCGATGGAGACCTCACGGTAGAGGTTAATGTACTGTCAGACAAGGATACCCTTGGAAAAGCGCTTGCATCAATGGTCAGCAAGCTTGGCATGGTAGTTACCGAGGTTAAGACCGCGGCAGGCAACGTTGCGGCAGGCAGTCTTGAACTGAGCGCCAGCAGCGAAGAAATGTCACAGGGTGCAACAGAACAGGCTTCCTCAGCCGAAGAAGCATCTTCTTCTGTTGAAGAAATGGCGGCCAACATAAGACAGAGTGCTGACAACGCACAACAGACAGAAAGGATAGCTATTAAATCCGCAGCCGACGCCAAAGAAGGCGGAAAGGCTGTAGAGGAAACACTGTCAGCAATGAAGGAGATTGCGGAAAAAATCACCATAATCGAAGAAATAGCCAGGTCCACAGACCTTCTTGCCCTTAACGCGGCAATCGAAGCTGCGAGAGCAGGAGAGCATGGAAAGGGATTTGCGGTCGTTGCCTCTGAAGTAAGAAAGCTTGCCGAAAGAAGCCAGACGGCTGCAGGTGAAATCAGCAAACTGTCATCATCCAGCGTTGCGGTTGCAGAAAGCGCAGGAGAGATGCTGTCAAGACTTGTTCCGGATATCCAGAGGACAGCGGAACTTGTCCAGGAAATAAGTGCAGCCAGCAATGAACAGTCTACAGGAGCAGATCAGATAAACCAGGCCATTCAGCAGCTTGATCAGGTAATACAGCAGAACGCTTCGGTATCTGAAGAAATAGCGTCAACATCCGAAGAACTCGCAAGCCAGGCAGAGCAGCTCCAGGATTCCATCGGATTTTTCAAGATTAATTTGGGAGACAACGAAGATTATAACGCTCTAATGAAAAAAAGAGGAGGCAGACCGGCTCCTAAAAAAGCTTTCTCGGGATCACCGCAAAAAGCTTCGTTCAAACCAGTAAGTGCTCCCGGCTCAAAAATCGAAAGCGGAAATAATAAAGGCTTTTCATTGAACATGGGAGATGATGCAGGGGGACTTGATGACTACGATTCGGAATTCGAAAAGTACTAACAGGCAGCTGATCAGTTATTCCATGGATAAACATTATAAAAGGGTAATAGTGTTATGAGTGTATCAAGTGACCAAATTTCCCAGTATCTGTCTTTCCAGCTGGGCAGCGAACTGTTTGCCATAAAGGTAGGCAATGTAAGAGAGGTGCTGGAGTTTATAAAAATAACCTCGGTGCCGGGAGAACCTGACTTTTTAAAAGGCATAATAAATGTCCGCGGAAGCGTTGTCCCGGTAATGAACCTTCATATTATCCTGGAAATTCCCGAATCGGAAAAAGATGTAAATTCCAGGATAATAGTCACGGAAATACCGCTCGCAGAAGAAACCATTGTTCTTGGAGTAATTGCCGATTCAGTAAGAGAAGTCCTGGACATAGATGAAAATGAGATTGAAGAACCACCTAAAGTAGCAAAGAAGTACAATTCCGATTTAACAAAGGGAATTGTTACAAGGGAGGAACATTTTATAATTATCCTCGACATCGAAAGTGTCGTCTCAAAGGGTAAAGCAGGGAATGAGATAACTGCATGTCTGGATGACACCGACGATGAGGAAATAGAAGCAGCGTAAGACCACTTCACAGAGCCCCCGTCCTTTGGGCGGGGGCACCCCTTCTCTACATAAATCACCTTCCCGCCTTCCTTGACTTTTCATCCGTTATAAAGTTATTACTCCCTGTATGAAAAATATAAAAGCCATAGGATTTGATCTCTTTAACACTCTAATCATTGTAGAGCCGGATACGCTTGTCCACGCAATGAAAAAGATGATAAAGAGTTTAAGAGACAGCGGATTTGAGATAGAAGATACAGCTTATATAAAAGACTATAAAAATGCTGCGGTCAAATTTGTCTCACAGGCACGAAAAAACGGCATAGAAACCCATAACAGTATCTGGGTCAGCCACGTATTTGAAAATTACGGAATTACGGTCCCGCCCGAAGATGAAAGTATTACCAGGGCAGTGGATGATTATTTTTCCGAATTTTATGATCGTGTAAGCGTTATTCCTGACACAATAGAAACTCTTCGTCTGCTAAAAAAGAAGTATCCCCTGGGATTGCTTTCCAATTTCACTCACGCCCCTGCAGCAAGAGAAATACTTAAAAGAACCGGTCTTGCGGACTGTTTTGATACAATCATTATATCCGGCGAAATCGGATACCGAAAACCTCACCGGTTTGTATTTGATAAACTTGCAGAAAATCTTAAAATTGAAAACAGCCGTATCCTTTTTACGGGTGATGACCCTGATCCGGATATACACGGGGCATCAAAGGCCGGACTACAGCCAGTATGGTTCACATATATTATAGATAAAGATGTCCCGGTAATAAGAGGGACCATACAAAGCGAATCGGTGAAACCGGACATAGATGTGCCTTACGCCGCCTCATGGAAAGAGTTTATTAAAATCCTCGACAGCTGAAATACTCCCGCAAATAATCATTCTGGACTTGATTAAAAAAAACACTTGTGATAGCTCAATATTTTGCTCAAAAATCAATATATTGGATTAATTTTCAAATAATAAGGGTTCTATATTTATCAAAAGGAGGAACACATGGATCTTGGATTAAAAGGGCAGGTGGCGCTGGTAACAGGTGCAGGAAGTCAGATTGGTTTTGGTAAAGAAATCGCATTATCCCTGGCAAGAGAGGGATGTGAAGCAATAGCCGTAACAGATATTAATCTTGATGATGCAAAACTCACCTGCGAGGCAGTTAAAGAACTTGGCGCAAAAAGTATTGCTGTAAAAGCAGATGTTACAGACAAAGAAGAAGTAAATGCAATGGTAAAAGAAGTGATCGCCGAATTCGGCGATATAGACATTCTCTGTAATGTTGCAGGTGCAATCATGTCTGTAGGCCCCTTCGAAGACCATGATCCTAAAGTTTGGGAAAAAGAAGTTGCTCTCAACCTCTACAGCCCCATGTATGTATCAGCCGCAGTTCTTCCGGGCATGAGAAAAAAAGGTAAAGGATCCATTGTTAATATAGGTTCAGGCAGTTCATTCATGTACAGCCACGGTGTAAGCGTATATGCTCAGGCAAAAGGCGCAGTGGACATATTCACAAAACAGCTTGCTACCGCTGAAGCGCCAAACAAAATAAGGGTCAACTGTGTAGCTCCAGGACCTGCTCCAACCAACTTTATCAAGGCCGAAGATAAAGAAGCTGTTATCGAGTTTCTTAAAAAAGAGCTGCCTTTGGGAAGAGCAACATCCGCTCAGGATATCGCAAACGCCACACTTTTCTTTGCTTCAGACATTTCTATTGACATCAGCGGACAGGTTCTTCATGTTTCCGGAGCATCTGTAATGTAGCATATAATATTTCAATAGGTTACAAACTTAATAAAGGCCGCAATCATAATAAATAAATGCAGAAAAGGATTGCGGCCTTTTTATGTGCCTTAAAGCAGTATGGCATTCTTCATTAATCAATATTGATAAAAAGGAGAAAACAATATGGAAAAAATAACATTTACAATCCCTAACATTTCATGCAGTCACTGTGTAAACAGCATAAAAAACGAACTGGAAGAGCTTGAAGGAGTCTCAAAGGTAGAAGGCAGCCCAGACACAAAGGAAATCAGCGTTGAATGGGAAAGCCCTGCAACCATTGAAAAAATAAAAGAAACTCTTGATGAAATCAATTTTCCTGCAGAAAACTGATTTATTTTTCAATATCCGGTTCCCGAATTTTTGCAGACATATCCAGAACTGTTTGTCATTTTACGGAACAAATCAAATCAGACCTTGTCTAAAGGTGGAAAGGGGCTTTTATCCGCCATCTTTTGCCTTGACTAACATAGGGTTTTAGACTAAAAGTTATTGTTCAAATTATTAAAATAATTAAACAAAATCATCATTAACTATATTTTTTAAACACTTATACCGGTTTATATATTATGGAAAAAACAAGTACTGTTATTGAAGATCGAAAGAAAAAAATCGATCGTTTAAAAGAAATGGGCGTAAATCCCTATCCGGCAGGATATCAGCTGGATCTCAAGGCAATAGAAGCAATTGAAAAATTTGGAGCAGTCCCGGGAGAAGAGCTTGAGAAAGACGACTCGGAATATTCTCTCGCAGGCAGAATTATGTCAATGAGGGTATTTGGAAAGGCCGCCTTTATTCATATAAAAGACAGCACCGGAATGATACAGTCCTATGTCAGAAAAGACAAAGTGGGTGACGAAGGCTACCAGCTGTTTAAATTAATGGATATTGGAGACTATGTCGGAATAAAAGGCTCCTTTTTCAAGACAAAAACCGATGAACTCACCGTTGTTGCCTCGGATATTAAGCTTCTGACAAAATCGGTAAGGCCCCTCCCTGAAAAATGGCATGGTCTTACGGATATAGAGACAAGATACCGTCAGCGTTATCTTGATCTTATTGTGAATGATGACGTAAGAGACGTTTTTAAAACAAGAAGCAGGATCATAAGCTTTTTTAGAAACTTCTTTAACACGAAGGATTTTCTTGAAGTTGAAACCCCGATGATGCAGACCATCCCCGGTGGAGCAACTGCAAGGCCTTTTAAGACATATCACAACAGCCTCGGAATGAACCTGTATCTCAGGATTGCACCTGAGCTCTACCTTAAAAGACTTATTGTAGGCGGTCTGGACCGTGTCTACGAAATAAACAGGAATTTCAGAAATGAAGGTATTTCGGTAAAGCATAATCCTGAATTCACAATGATTGAATTCTACATGGCCTATGCAACATATGAAGATCTCATGAAGCTGACAGAAGATCTCTTCAGCCAGCTTCTTACCGAAATCTGCGGAAAACTGGTTATCGAGTACCAGGGAGAACAGATTGACTTTACTCCGCCCTGGCCCAGAATTTCACTTTATGATTCTATCAGAAAAGTGGGCGGAGCAGGTGATGATGTATTTGAAAACCTTGATGCGGCCGTTGAATTTGCAAAATCAAAAAATATCTCGCTCTCTAAAACGGACAGCCACGGAAAGGTCCTTGAAAAAATATTTGATCAGCTTGTTGAACCTCAGCTTATCAACCCCACATTTATTGTGAATCATCCGACCGAGATATCACCGTTGTCCAGAAAGAACGACGAAGATCCGGAAATCGTTGACAGGTTTGAGCTGTTTATTGCAGGAAAAGAAATTGCCAATGCATTTACGGAGTTAAATGATCCGGAAGATCAGCGCGGAAGATTTGAAAAACAGGTTGCACTGAGAGAGTCCGGTGACGATGAAGCCCAGTTCATGGATGAAGATTACGTTACAGCACTTGAATACGGACTTCCCCCGACAGCGGGTCAGGGGATCGGAATTGACAGGGTGGTTATGCTATTAACCAATTCCCCCTCTATCAGGGACGTAATTCTTTTTCCGCACATGCGAAACAAACAGATATAACATGAAAGGCATCTCCCCGGTTAACAGCCGGGGGTTCCATTTATATGCTATTTGAACTCTTTTTAAGCTTGAGATATCTCAAGGCAAAACGGAAACAGGCTTTTATTTCCGTAATCTCCGTCATCTCCGTACTTGGTGTAATGGTTGGTGTAATGGCGCTTGTGGTTGTTCTTTCGGTTATGAACGGATTCAGGTCCGAGCTCATCTCAAAATCACTTGGCATTACATCCCACATCCAGATAGAAAGCTATGAGGGGAGTATTGCCGATTATGACGGGCTTATGAAAGAGCTGAAGACAGTGGAGGGAGTTGTTGAAACCTCGCCGCTGGTCTATAAAGATGCTATTTTTTCGGCAGGCTACACTTCACTGATCCGCCTTGCAGGTGTTGATACCGGCAGCATAACAAAGGTCATCAATGTTGCCGACATGATGAAACAGGGCGACCTGCATTCCCTTGATAATGCAAATGACGACTTTCCCGGGATAATCATCGGAAAGGAACTGGCAAACAGTTTAAGAATAGGAACGGGCGACACCTTAAAAGTTTATACACTTGACGGGAGACTGACCCCTCTTGTCAGAACACCTAAAAAACAGACTTTCAGGATTACCGGAATTTATTCATCCGGCTCAATAGACTTTGACCTTCGGCTGGCCTTTGTATCTCTGTCTGCAGCTCAGAAGCTTTTAAACATTGAAGGAAAAGCAACCCGGATAGACATAAAAGTAGATGATGCGGAAAAATCCGATGTTATCGGCAATGCGATCAGGGAAAAACTTGGAAGAAGCTACTGGGTTCAGGACTGGACGGCCCAGTATCGCGGCCTCCTTGAGGCCCTGCAGCTCGAAAAATACGCCCAGTTTGTAATACTTGTAATGATTGTAATGGTGGGCGCACTAAATATCATAAGCGTCCTCGTCATGACGGTAATAGAAAAATCAAAGGATATCGCCATTTTAAGAACAATGGGCGCCACTAAAAAAAGCATCATGATCGTTTTTATGATTCAGGGGATGGTTATCGGCGTAGTCGGGACAATTGCCGGAACCTGCGCAGGTCTGGGAATATGCTTTCTGCTCGAAAATTATATTTTTATTGAGCTGCCTTCAGATATCTACCCCTTTTCAAACCTGCCGGTACTTGTTGAATGGGTTGATGTTTTACTGATAGCAGTTTCCGGATTGCTGCTTTCTTTTCTTACAACAATCTACCCGTCATGGAACGCATCACGTCTTAATCCGGTAGAAACCTTAAGGTATGAATAAAACGGTCCGGGGATACTGAAAATGCTCAAGCTCACAAATATTCATAAATCATACAAACACAACGGCAACACTATTGACGTTCTTAAAGGTATCGATATTACGGTCAACCAGGGAGACACACTTGCTGTTATAGGAGCATCGGGCGCGGGTAAGTCCACCCTCCTTAACATCATGGGTGCGCTGGAACGCCCTACCGGCGGTAAAGTAACATTTCAGGGCAGAGATACGTCTGATATTGATGAATCAGGTTTATGCAGACTGAGAAACAAAGAAATAGGCTTTGTGTTCCAGTTTCATCATCTGCTGCCTGAATTTAATGCGATCGAAAACACAATAATGCCTGCCCTGATCGCCAGGATGGGGATTAAGGAAGCAAAGGAAAAAGCAGAACAGATTCTGTCAAAGGTTGGACTGGCAGAACGCTTCAGTCACAGGACCGGAGAACTTTCCGGAGGAGAACAGCAGAGAGTCGCAATTGCAAGGGCGCTTATGATGCAGCCGAAGCTTCTTCTTGCTGATGAGCCCACAGGAAACCTTGACAGAAAAACAGGTAAAGAAATCGTTGACCTTCTTCTCCGCATCAGGGATGAAGAAGGATTGAGTATGGTTATAGTAACCCATAATCAGCAGTTGGCAGATAACATGACAAAGGTAACGGAGATTGTCGATGGCAAATTACATTAGAACGGAAAGAAACTTTTCTTTGAACAGCAATCATATTTTCCGGAGGGCGGCAAAGGGACGGATTTATTCCATCCTGTTATTTTTTATGGTGCTCCTTCCCGCTTTTTTGACCGGACCGTCTATTGCCTTTGGCATGGACAAAATTGCAGTTCTTCCATTCAGAATCAACTCCCTGGAGCCTGAAGAAAAACTTAATACAGACCTGCAGAAACTGTTTTCAGAGGATATGAGTAAAGCAGGCTATGAGGTTATCAGCAATGAACTGATCAACAGCAGGCTTGGAGAAAACCTGTCGGAAATTCCGCAGGAAAAGGACATTACCCTTCTGGGAAAAGCTGTTGGAGCAGACTGGATCATACTGGGAATTTTGAGCCGGAAAGCTGACAGCATTCACCTTGATGTCAGTGTAATGGACCCTGATTCAGCAAAAACCCCCTTTTCGGTTATGATGATTGAAAACGATAAAAAAAATCTTCCGACAGCTCTCAGCAAAATTGCCGCCAGCCTTGGGAGTCAGATCAAAGAAAACATCCTGATATCCGAAATAAGCATCAATGGAAACAAACGGGTCAGCGATGACGCTATCATTAATACTATCGAAACCCAGAAGGGTGATAAATTTGACCAGGAGAGACTGGACAGGGATCTCAGGACCGTATACAAGATGGGATTTTTTGATGATGTAAGCGTTCAGCCCTCTGACAGCCCCGAAGGAAAAATCATAACCTTTACGGTTGTGGAAAAGCCAACCATTGTAAAAATAGATTTTCTTGGAAACGATGCAAAAAAAGATGAAAAACTGTTCGAAGAACTGGGGATAAAACAGTATGCGGTTCTTAACAGGAATGAAGTAAGGCAGAGCATAAACCGTCTTCTTGAGTTCTACAAGACAGACGGATACTACAACGTTGATATCAAGTACAATGTAAAGGAACTCCCGGATAATGAAGTAATTCTCACATATGTAATTGAAGAGGGTGAGAAGGTATATATTGAGAAAATACAATTTGTAGGAAACGAAGTATTTGAGGATGATGATCTTAAGGATATCATGATCACCAAAGAAAAAAGCTGGCTGACATGGTTTACCGATTCAGGCGTTCTGGACAAAAAAAAGCTGGAGTTTGACCTCACAAGAATTGTCCAGTACTACGACACCCAGGGCTATATGGATGCACGCGCCGGAACTCCCGAAATAGTTTATGATGAGAAAGAAGAAGGTCTTATAGTTACCATCAGCATTACAGAGGGTGAACGGTCCCTTGTTAACGATATAATTTTTGAAGGAGATCTGCTGAGACCGGCTGAAGAACTTAAAAAAATCCTTGGAGTAAAAAAAGACGACCCATTCAGCACAATTACCATTTACACGGAAACCGAACAAATCAAGAACCTGTATGCAGATATGGGATACGCATACACGGATGTAGATTTCCGGGCTAAAAAATTACCCGGCACCAATTATGCCGACGCAATTTTAACCATACAGAAAAATAAAAGAGTCCGCGTAGAAAGAATTAACTTTTTCGGAAATGAAATAACAAAAGACAAGGTTCTCAGAAGAGAGTTAAAACTTGCAGAAGGAGATTATTTCAGCAGCACCAAACTTGCAAAAAGCAGGGAAAACCTCGACCGCATAAGCCTTTTTGAAAACCATGAAGTAAAAACAAGGCGGGGCAGCAGCGATGACAAAATGGTAATTGATATTGAAGGAGAGGAAAAACTTCAGAGGTCAATTTCATTTTCAGCAGGTTACGGCGGCTACGAAAAATTTCAGGTAGCCCTGCAGTATGAAAACAGTAACATGTGGGGAAGAAATCAGAATTTTTCACTCAATGCACTCCTTGGAAAAAGGACCACAAGGTTTAACCTGTCTCTTACCGAACCATGGCTTTTTGATAAACCTGTAAGAGGATCAATATCATTATATAACTGGGATATTGATTATGATGAATATACAAGAGAGCGTGTCGGCGGAAATGCAGGTCTGGCTTTTCTTCTGGGACTGGATGATTACACCAGGGGTACGGTAAGATACTCGTATGACAGCTCGGAAGTTACTGATATTTATTCCGGTGCATCTGCATTGATCCAGGATATGGCAGGAAAACACCTTACAAGCAGTGTAACTCTTGGAATTGAACGCAACAGTAAAGACAGAGTATGGGACACATCAAGCGGTTCTCTGAGCTATTTATCTTTTGAATATGCAGGCGGCGGTCTTGGCGGTAATGTTGCATTCAACAAGTACCTTGCAGGATCAACATTTTACCTGCCGTTGATGTGGAAAACGGTTCTGGTTGTTAATACCGAAATCGGTCTTGTTCAGGGCCGATCTGACGGCAGGCTTCCGTTATATGAAAAATTTCTTCTCGGAGGTATAGATACGGTAAGGGGATATGAGTATGGAACAATCTCCCCCCTTGATCCCACAACATATGATGAAATCGGCGGCGACAGAATGTGGCTGTACAAACTTGAATTCAGATTCCCTCTTGTAAAGGGAGAAGGTCTTACCGGCCTTATTTTCTTTGATGCAGGAAACGCCTATGCAAAGGAAAAGAGCTGGAAAACAGGAGCCGGAACATCTGTCGGATTCGGAGTAAGATGGAGGTCTCCAATGGGGCCGTTGAGACTGGAATACGGTTTCAAACTTAATGAACGCAGTAATGACGACCAGGACGGCAGATTCGAATTTAAAATTGGTGGAAATTTCTAAAATACTTTAAAAAGTTAATAAATAAAACATACATAATTGAAAGGGGATAACATGAAATATTTAACCGGTATTATCTTTATAACACTGACATTCTTTTCTTTCCAACTTGGAGCTGCGGAACTAAAAGTAGGAGTTCTGGATCTGCAGAGAATCATGATAGAGTCCAATGAAGGCAAGAAACTGGATACATCACTCAAGGCAAAGCACGGAGAAATGCAGAAAGACCTTGATAAAAAACAGCAGGAACTTGTTGATATGCAGAAGGACATTGAAAAACAGAGCCTTATGCTCAGCATGGACGCAAAGGAAGACAGGCAGAAAGAGTTTGAAAAAAAGAAAAGAGAGCTGGCCTATCTTGCTCAGGACATGAATGAAGAGATGAATAAATTCCGCACAGAAGCGCAGAACGAGTTACTGAAGCTCATAGTCGGCGTAGTTGAAACAATAGCAAAAAATAAAAAATTTGATATGATTACCGAAAGACGTACCCTTCTCTATTATTCAGAGGGCCTTGACATAACCGGCGAAGTAATCGAAGAGCTTAATAAAGTTAAACCTTAACAGGTTTCAGAGATTTTATATTTATAAAAATTAGCTGAGGTTGCAGTTGGAACTTACTCTTGATAAAATTGCAGAACTGATAAAGGGAGAGGTCGCAGGAAACGGAGCAAGTATTATTACAGGGGTAAACTCCCTGGATAATGCAGGTGAACAGGACCTCTCCTTCTTTTATGACATGCGCTACAGACAGCTGGCCATGGAAACAAAGGCAGCTGCCCTGGTGGTCTCGGAAAAAATAGAAGGCTTTTCCGGAAGTCAGATAATAGTGAAAGATCCCAAGCTTGCCTATGCCAGGCTGGCTGCACACTTTGCACCTTCCGTATCTAGATATGACGGGATAAGCAAAGATGCTGTAATAGATGAAACAGCAAAAACAGGAAAGAATGTATCCATCTACCCTATGGTTTATGTTGGGAAAAATGCGGAAATAGGAGACAATACAATTCTTTTTCCGGGTGTTTTTATTGGCGACAACGTAAAAGTCGGAAAAGACACTATTCTTCACGCGAATGTATCTGTAATGCATGACTGCATTATCGGATCCAAAGTAATAGTTCATGCAGGTACCGTAATCGGAAGTGACGGTTTCGGGTATATTCAGAGCGGGGAGGGAAACATAAAAGTTCCACAGCTCGGAAATGTCCGAATTGAAGACAATGTTGAGATAGGTGCAAATACCGTTATCGACAGGGCAGCCAACGGCACTACCCTGATAAAAAAAGATGTAAAACTGGATAACCAGGTTCAGGTTGCACATAATGTCGTCATAGGAGAACACACCGTTGTGGCAGCACAGTCGGGTATATCCGGAAGTGTTACGATCGGAGACAGGGTTATTATAGGCGGAAAGGTCGGATTCAGGGATCATATAACCATAGGAGACGGTGTAGTTATAGGATCGGGCGCAGGTGTACACAAATCCATTCCGGAAGGCGAAGTAGTCCTTGGAGACCCGACAATGCCCGCAAAACTCTGGATGGAAACAAGGGCTTTGATTAAAAAACTTCCTGACCTTAATAAAAAAGTCAAAGCAATGGAAAAAAGACTTAAAGAACTGGAAAACGAGTAATACAGACAGAAAAAGAGAGGATCTATGGAATTACCAATAACATATAAAGAAATCATTCAGCTGCTCCCTCACCGCTACCCTTTCCTGCTTGTTGACAGGGTAACCGAGTTTGAACCCTACAAAAGGGCAGTTGGGTATAAAAATGTTTCAGCCAATGAAGAATTTTTCCAGGGACATTTCCCAGGAGAACCGGTAATGCCGGGGGTTTTAATAATAGAAGCAATGGGCCAGACAGGCGGCATTCTTGCCAGGCTTTCAATGATGGAAGAGGAAGAGGGCGAACCGGAGCCAAAGCTCGTAATATTTATGGGCATCGATAAAGTAAAATTCAGAAGACAGGTTGTACCGGGTGATCAGCTTAGAATGGAAGTCGAGACAATCAGGACCGGGTCAAAAATATGGAAACTTGCAGGAAAGGCCTATGTTGATGACAGTCTGGCTGCCCAGGCGGAAATGACTGCCCAGTTACTTTAATTTTTCAGAAAGAATAGAAAATGAAAATCCATGCAACAGCCGTTGTCGAACCGGGGGCCGAGATATCCGAGGATGTCGAAATTGGCCCCTGCGCTATTATAGGCGAACACGTAAAAATTGGTAAAAATACCAGGATCGGCGGGCACACCGTGATTGAAGGGCATGTGGAGATAGGAGAAAACAATTATATCTCCCACCTGGTTTCCATCGGTGCGCCTCCCCAGGATATCGGATACAAAGGGGAAGAGACCCGCGTAGTTATCGGCAATAATAATACCATCAGGGAATACACCACAATCCACAGGGCAACCACCAAACAGGACCGGGTAACAAAGGTAGGCAATAACAATTATATTATGGCCTATTCACATATTGCCCATGACTGCGTTGTTGGCAGCCATGTTATAATGGTTAATGCAGCAACGCTTGGGGGGCATACAAGCATAGGAGACCATGTTACACTGAGCTCTTTTATTGCCACTCACCAGTTTCTGAGAGTCGGCGCATATGCTTTTGTAAGCGGAATCTCCGGGGTACCAAGAGATATACCGCCTTATATGATGGCCGCAGGGCAGAGGGCAGAACTTCACGGACTCAACCTTGTGGGCTTAAGACGTAACGGTTTTTCAAGAGAGGCCATCACAGGCTTAAGAAAAGCATACAGGATAATATGGCGTGAAAGCACAGTGCTTAAAGACGGTATAAAAAGAGTCCAGGATGAAATGGAAACTTTTCCGGAACTTGATATTCTGCTGGGTTTTTTAAACGCAGATTCTCCAAGGGGTATAGCCAGGGGATCCAAAAAGGACGAAGACCGGTAACCGATGGCTGAAGATATGGATAACATCGGAATTATAGCCGGCGGAGGCCAGTTTCCCCTTATAGCTGCCGATGCCGCTAAAAAGCAGGGGCTGAGGGTAACTGCAGTTGCCTTTGAGGGTGAGGCTGATGAACAGCTTGCCCGGAAAGCGGATGAGATAGAATGGATCAGGCTCGGACAGCTCGGCAGGCTTATTAAGGCTTTCAAAAAAAGAAATGTGTCCAAAGCCCTTATGGCCGGCACGATAAATAAAAGTAAAATGTTCGGAAACATAAAACCGGACATAAAAGGACTTGCATTTTTATCCAAATTTGCAATATTCCATGATGATAATATCCTGAGAGCTCTGGCGGATGAACTTAAGGGTGAAGGTATCGAAATAGTCAGTTCAACCATGTATCTCCCTGAACTTCTCGCTCCCGAAGGCTGTCTTACAAAAAGAAAGCCGGATAAAGAAGAAAAAAAAGATATCGAACTGGGATGGAAGGTCGCAAAAGAACTTGGAAAACTGGACATTGGCCAGTGCGCTGTTGTAAGAAAGAAAACCATACTAGCACTTGAAGCAATTGACGGTACCAGCGCAACAATTTTAAGAGGCGGAAAAATAGCCGGCGAAAGGGCAGTCATAGTTAAAGTTAGCAAACCGGATCAGGATATGAGGTTTGATGTACCGTCGGTAGGCATCGATACAATAAAAGCAATGATCGAGGTAAAGGCCGGGGTGCTGGCTGTTGAAGCGGGAAAAACCCTTGTTTTTGACAGGGAAAAAATGATTGAGCTCGCAAACTCAAATAAAATCTCTATCATGTCCTGTAATTTACAGGATGGAAGATAAAAATACAGAAACCAGGTTTTAGTTATATGACGACAAAAAGTAAAAGAGTTAAGGTATGTGTAATCGGCGTAGGCCAGATGGGCGAAAAACATGTCCAGAAATATTCAGGCAAATCGGGTATTGAGCTCGTCGGAGTTTCGGATGTAAACATCGAAAGAGCAAAGGAAATAGGCGAAAAATACAATGTAAAGGTATTTGAGAATCACCTGGACCTGCTTAAGCTTGTAGATGCTGCAAGCCTTGCCGTTACCACTGAAAAACATTTTGATGTAGCTAAAGACATATTGAACGCAGGGGTGCATCTGCTCATAGAAAAACCGATCACCTATGATCTTGAAAGCGCTGATGCACTTTTAAATCTTGCACAGGAAAAGGAACTTATTCTTCATGTAGGACTGGTTGAAAGATTCAACCCTGCGGTTGTAAGGATTTCCGACTACCTGAACAATCCTCTTTTTATTGAAACCCACAGGATGAACAAGTTCACCGAAAGGGGAACTGATGTTGACGTAGTGCTGGACCTTATGATCCACGACCTTGATATTGTCCTTAACCTTGTGACATCGGAAGTCAAGGAAATACATTCCGTAGGCATGTGTGTTATTACAGATAAAACCGATATTGCAAATGTCAGGATTATTTTTGAAAACGGTACAGTGGCAAACCTGACAGCAAGCAGAATTGCAGAAAAAACATTAAGAAAGATTCGCGTGTTTCAGCCGGATGCCTATATTCATGCCAACTGCTACAGGAGGGAGTTCAGCGTTACCCGCCTGAATGAAGGGGCCGAAGACAGGTTAAGCCTTGCAGAACTGAAAACGGAAAATGTAAAATTCGAAAACAGTGATCCGCTGGCAGACCAGATAAATCATTTCGTAACAGCTGTAAGGCAGGGCAAAAAACAGGGATCTGAAGAGCGTGATGAAAGAAAGGCTCTTAAGATTGCGCTTTATGTAATTGAGCAGATACAAAAGGAATGCTGTACATTCCAGTCAGTTAACTAGGTTTAAACTAACCTGAATACTTGCTTTTTTTATAAGGCAGCCGTGACAAAACTTAATGCAAAACATGTACTGATAGTTGCAGGAGAGGCCTCGGGAGATCTTCACGGGGCCAACCTGGTAAAGGCCATGAAAAAGATGGACCGGGATATCCTTTTCCAGGGTATCGGCGGCGACAGGATGGTAATTTCCGGGGTAGACATTACTGACCATTCTTCACAGATGGCGGTTGTAGGAATTACCGAGGTTCTTTCAAAATCAAATATTATTCTCAAGTCCTACTTCAGACTGCGCTCCATCCTTAAAAATGAACAACCGGACCTTCTTATCCTTATTGATTATCCGGGATTTAATATCAGCCTTGCAGGAGCCGCAAAAAAATTCGGAATTCCTGTGCTGTATTATGTAAGCCCGCAGCTCTGGGCATGGAGAAGCGGAAGAGTAAAAAAGATATCACAGCGTGTGGACAGGATGGCTGTTATCCTGCCATTTGAAAAGGATTTTTACCAGGAAACAGGGACATCAATGCCGGTTGACTATGTAGGTCATCCCCTGATGGACCAGGTTCCGCTGGATCTTAATAAATCCAAAATAAAAAATGACTACGGTATAAAGGATGAAGATACGGTAATTGCCCTTTTACCGGGAAGCAGAAGTGAAGAAATTAAAAAGCTCCTGCCCGACATGCTTGGCGCTGCAGAAATTATTTCAAAACGGGTAAAAAGCTTAAAGTGCCTGCTTCCGGTTGCACCTACCATATCTCCTGAACTTATAGACAGTATAATAGGCCTTTCGGACCTTAAAGTCATAACTACAGGCAAAGGAGTATATAACTGCCTTGCCGTAAGTGACCTTGCCTATGTGGCATCAGGAACAGCAACGCTTGAAACTGCCATAATGGGCGTTCCAATGATTATCACATACAGAATTTCACCCCTCTCATTTGCTATTGCAAAGCGGGTGGTCAAGGTTCCCTATGCAGGCCTTGTCAATCTTGTTGCAGGTGAAGAAGTTGCTCCGGAGCTTTTGCAGGAAGAAGTTGCTCCAGATAAAATGGCTGAAAAGGGTCTTGAAATCCTTGAAAACGAAGATAAGAAAGCGGCCATAAAAGAAAAGCTGGCAGGAGTAAGGCTAAGCCTTGGAGAACCGGGTGCATCCGCCAGAACAGCAGAAATAGCATTTGATATGATGAAAGGTTATTAATAATCTGGAGAGTTCAAAAAGGGTTTTTAAAAGGCAGTAAAAAATGGCCAGAACAATATTAGTAATCGATGATGAAAAAAGTATTCTTCAGACTGTCGAGGGCATACTCACTGATGAAGGATTTGAGGTGCACTGCGAGCTGAGTGCAGTGACCGCCCTTGAAAAAATAGATGAAATGATGCCGGACCTTGTCATCCTTGATATCTGGATGCCTGACATGAACGGCATCGACGCCCTTGTCAAATTTAAAGAAACATATCCCTACATTCAGGTCATTATGATGTCCGGTCATGCGGATGTCGAAACAGCGGTAAAGGCCACCAAACTGGGGGCTTACAATTTTATAGAAAAACCCCTTTCCATGGAAGAGCTCCTGCTTTCCATAAATAATGCTCTCAATTTTTATCAGCTTGAGGAAGAAATCGGCATACTGCGCGAAAGAGATAAAAACCGCTACTTTATTACCGGAAGCAGCGCTCCCGTATTAAAATTAAAAGAAAACATGGAAAAAGTTGCACCAACAAATGCCAGCATCCTGATAACAGGTGAAAACGGCACGGGAAAGGAGCTGGTAGCCCATACCATACACAGGCTCAGCACAAGAAGCCACAAACCCATGATAGAGGTAAACTGTGCGGCTATTCCTGAAGAACTTATAGAAAGCGAGCTTTTCGGTCACGAAAAAGGAGCCTTTACAGGTGCAGGGTCAAAAAAGAAAGGTAAATTTGATACAGCCCATGAAGGAACACTCTTTCTGGATGAAATAGGAGATATGAGCCTCAAAGCCCAGTCAAAAACCCTTAGAATACTCCAGGAACAGAAATTTGAAAGGGTTGGCGGAGCAAGAACAATAAAGGTTAATGTCAGGATAATTTCCGCCACCAATAAAGACCTGATGCATGAGATTGAAGAAGGAAGATTCAGGGAGGACCTTTTTTACAGGCTCAATGTAGTACCGATACATGTCCCTCCTTTAAGGGAAAGAACCGAAGACATTCCCGAGCTGATATCAACCTTTATGAACCAGACTTTTATATCCACAGGGCAGAAAAAGAGGTTTTCCGAAGATGCAGTTGAGCTTTTAAAAAAATATAACTGGCCGGGAAACGTGCGTGAGCTGAAAAACCTGGTGGAAAATCTAATCATCATGTCCAGCGACGATATTATAAAGATTGAAGACATACCTGCACCCTATAACCGGACCCCGGTCAAAAAAGATGAATGTGCATCATTTATTGAGGTGGACTCCTACAAAGATGCAAGGATTATATTTGAAAAATCCTTTATATCGGCAAAACTTAAAAAATTTAAGGGAAATATCTCCCAGACAGCAGAAGCAATCGGAGTGGAAAGAAGCAACCTTCATAAAAAAATCAAGGCATTCGGGCTGGAAGACTTCAGAGAAAATTAAGACAGGTTAAAACCCTGTCTCTGCAAAGTATACTGCCAAACATTATCAGGCAGTAGTTCTAGCCTGGATCAATAATAAAAGAATCAATCCTCTTCCAGACCTCATCTTTACCTTCTCTCGTCTGGGCAGAAAACAGGATGGGCTTTTCGTCTGATATCAGGCTCAAATCATTTTTCAGCTCTTTTGTTCTTGCCTGTCTTTCCTTGCGGTTCAGTTTATCCACCTTGGTAAAAACAGGAATGAGCTTTTTATCGTATTCGTAAAGCCAGTTGATCAGATTTTTATCCTCATCGGATATCTTTCTTCTGATATCCATAATGACAATAACAGCTTTCAGGTTATCGCGAAACTTGAGGTAGGACTCGATCATTTTGCCCCAGGAAGCCTTTACCGGAAGGGGAACCCTTGCAAAACCGTATCCGGGCAGGTCTACAAGGCAGAGTTTTTCTCCAATATTAAAAAAATTGAGAGCCTGGGTTCTTCCGGGTGTGGAGCTGGTACGTGCAAGTTTTTTGCGGTTTACCAGTACATTAATAAGGGAAGATTTACCCACATTGGATTTTCCTGCAAATGCTACTTCAGGCATATCAGGCGGCGGGTAATGTTTTACATCAAAGGCGCTTTTAACAAATGATACGTCCATTATCTTTCCTTCAGATATTTTTCGATCCTGTTAAGACCTTCTTTAATATTTTCTATTGAGTTGGCATATGAAAACCGGAGATATCCTTCCGCATTTTTACCAAAATCTATGCCAGGGGTAACTCCGACACCTGCATTTTCAAGTATTTCAAATGACAGTTTGTAGGAATCTTCGGATATGTGTTTTGCATTTACAAACACATAAAAGGCGCCCTTAGGCTCAACCGGAATATCAAATCCCATTTTTTTGAGCCTGTCTATCATGTATACCCGTCTTTCATTATAGACGGATCTCATGTTTTCTATATATTCATCCGCCTTTGTAAGTGCGGCTATACCTGCCCACTGGGCAATACTGCTTGCGGATATATAAAAATTCTGCTGTATCTTCTGAACAGGCCTGATAAATTCTTCAGGAGCTATCATATAACCCAGGCGCCAGCCGGTCATGGCATGAAGCTTTGAAAAACCGTTAACAACAAAGGCCCTGTCCGTATACTCCAGTATGGTGTGTTCCTTTTCGCCGTACACAAGACCGTGGTAAATTTCGTCAGAAATAATATACGGACCAAGCTCTGCTATCTCCTTCATTATTTCGGGATCAAGCAGCGTGCCTGTGGGATTTGACGGGCTGTTTATCAGTATAGCCTTTGTTTTTTCTGTAATTTTCTTCTTTATCTCTAAAGGCCTGTAGTGAAAACCGTCCTCTTCATATACATCCACAAAAGTTGGAACAGCCTTAAGGAAAAGCGCAAAATTCGGGTAACAGGGATAGTGCGGGTTTGAAAGTATAATCTCATCACCCGGCTCAAGCAGGGTTGAATAGATCATGAACAGGGCCGGAGAAGTACCGGATGTAACAACTATCCTTCCTGGATCAACATCCACACCGTATGTTTTACGATAATGGTCACTGACAGTCTCCCGCAGTTTAAGCAGACCGAGACTGTGTGTGTAGTGAGTCTGTTCATCCTTAATTGCTTCTATTGCCGCTTCGGATATGGGCGGGGGAGTAGGAAAATCAGGCTCTCCAACCTCCAGGTGAATTATGTCCCTGCCCTCTTTTTCGAGGGTCTGGGCACGTTCAAGAACATCCATTACTATAAACGATGATATATCCTTTGAACGACTTGATACCGGATCCATGGAAAGCCTGCTTAAATTACTATATTACCTTGTTCAGGGGATATTCGATTATACCCTCTGCACCGGCTTTTATAAGTTCTGGGATAAGCTCTCTAACAACCTTTTCATCCACAACAGTTTCAACAGATGTCCATGTGGATTTATAAAGGTGTGCAACAGTGGGAGCGTTAAGGCTGGGAAGAAGGTCAATAACCTTATCCACATTTTCCTCAGAAACGTTCATCTTGATACCCACCATGTTTTCAGCCCTGAGAGCACCCTTGAGAAGAAGAATGATCTGAGCGATTTTTTCTTTCTTCCATTCATCCTTGTAGGATTCTTTATTGGCTATAAGCTGAGTATTGGACTGCATGAGCTCATAGATGATCTTTAAGCCGTGGGCCTTGATGGTGCTTCCTGTTTCTGTTACTTCAACAATAGCATCTGCCAGGCCGGATACTACCTTACCCTCTGTAGCGCCCCAGGAAAACTCAACCTGAACATTGATATTTCTTTCTTCGAAATATTTTTTAGTAAAATTGACCAGCTCGGTAGAGATCTTTTTACCTTCAAGATCTTTAAGTTCCTTGATATCGGAGTTATTGGGAACTGCAAGAACCCATCTGGCGGGATTCTGGCTTACTTTGCTGTAGATAAGATCATCAACAACAACTACATCCGACTCATTTTCCTTTGTCCAGTCAAGGCCGGTAAGGCCGGCGTCGATTGTTCCGCTTTCTACGTATCTGGACATTTCCTGTGCGCGGCAGATTGTTACTTCTATAGAATCATCATTAATATCAGGAAAGTAGCTCCTGCCGTTTACATTTATTTTCCAGCCTGATTTTTCAAACAGGCTTATTGTAGAATTCTGAAGGCTCCCTTTAGGGATACCCAGTTTTAATTTTTTCATTTTTTTCCTCACGAAAATTCAAAAGTTTATGCTTTTTTAAACCCAATCCATAAGCTTTTAGCAAAAAACTTTATTGTGTAGTTTTAGCGGACAGCTGAGTGCTGAAAGCTGAACGCTCCATCCACAGGATGGAATTATTTTTTCCCGTAGACTTCTTCAGGATCAAACATCTGTTCGCCTACGATTGTGACTTCGCCATTGAAATCCACTTTCTGATAAAAGCAGGTATCACGACCGGTATGACATGCTGCGCCGCCGACCTGATCGACCTTGAACACGACAGTATCATTATCACAGTCAGCGTATATCTCTTTAATTATCTGAACGTTACCGGAAGTACCGCCCTTATGCCAGAGTTCGCTTCTTGATCTGCTGTAATAATGGACTTCGCCTGTTTCAAGGCTCTTTTCCCAGGACTCCTGGTTTATATACGCAAGCATAAGCACTTTACCTGTTGCATAATCCTGGGCAATAGCCGGCAGCAATCCGTTTCCCTTTGAAAAATCAAGTTTAATCATCTGCTTATTTTCCCTTTCAAGGTTAATCTATTGACAGCCTGAGAGCGACTGCCAGCGAATTGGAGAACATAACATACTGAAATTTAAAAGCAAGTTAATTTTGGATTAGAAAACAGCTATAAATAATTCAATTACAGGTTTGAATTTCCTGTATAAAAACCTTATCTTGTACGAAATTAAGATATTCTGGATGAACACAAAATTTGTTAAATTGATAAAATACAAAACCATACAGCTCGGAGTAAACAATGGCAGAAAATAAACTAAACTGGCAGACATGGCTTAAAAACGGGGATCAATATCTTAAAGCCGCAACGCCAAAGGGCGAAAAAAGCCGCTTTGGAACTGATATTCAATACAACCTTTTATCAATGTCATTTGAAGGTTATGCAATGGCAATACTGGACTATCACGGGACCCTTCCTGACAATCATACTTTTATTGATCTTGTTACAGCACTGGAACTGGTATCGCCTCTGGAGCAGTCATTGAAGGGAAGAATTTTAAAACATGAAAGCCTTCAGAGCATATGTTCTATTGATAAATACAGCCGCACTGATCCGACCGAAGAAGAAATTGCGGATCTGAGGGAAGCAATACAGGAAGTGAGCAGAATAGCTCATGATAAGTGCTCTGCGCCTCAATAGAATGAATTTATACTTGCTGGAGATACACCGTTAATTTTAAAAATATCACGGAATAGTACAGCATGATCTTTATTTGAGGCTTTTTTTTACTGGACTACCCGGCCTGTCCCGCCATATCCCTGGACGACAGCGGATCAGACGGAGAATGCCAATGGGGGTAGGCTGTCATTCCACGGCTTTACCGGGAAATCCAGTTTTATTAACAGTGAAATATCAAATAATAAAAATGACCTGCGTACTGCTTTTCGGTACCATTAAATTAATTATTATATGGAGATTAATAAATGCCGGAAACAACAGCAAATACCTTTCGTAAAACATTAAAATCTCAGATTGATACTATCATTGCCAATCATGAGGTACTCAAGATCAAAAGAAGAAACGGTGAAGATTTTATTGTTATTGGTGAAAGTGACTGGAAAGCCATAGAGGAAACACTCTACCTTAATCAATTTCCCGGTCTTGTAGAAAGCATAAATAAAGCTGCCAGGGAACCAATAGAAGATGGTACCCCGCTTGAGGAATTGGACTGGTGACCTGGTCGGTAATTCTTTCAAAAAATGCAGTTAAAGATGCTAATAAAATAAAACAGGCCGGTCTAAAAAAGCAGGCGCAAAAAATACTAACCCTGCTAAAGGACGACCCTTTTAAAACACCTCCAGTATATGAAAAGCCTGTTGGAAACCTTAAAGGTTTCTACTCCCGCAGAATCAATATTAAACACCGCCTGGTCCATTCGGTTGATGCAGAAAAAAAGGTTGTTCACATATTACGGATGTGGACCCATTATGAATAGCCTACTTCCCCCTGTTGCCCTTAAAGGGTGATTCTTCACTAAAGTCAGGCAGAAACTCCGGCTCTTCATCGTTTTCACTCTCAAAAGATTCGGGAAACTGCGCAAACATATTTTCAAATCCGAGCTCAAGGGCATGTTCATACACAGCTTCAAATTCCTCTATATTAAGATGCCTGTTCATATCACTGTCATCATGTTTTAAAACCGGATGATACTGAGACATCAGGCTGACAGGAAGCCTGGCTCCAAACTCAAGAAACAGGGAATTAAGTGCGTTTATGGAATTTTCAACCTTTCCTGGCAAAATCAGATGCCTTACCAGAACACCCTTTGCTGCGATATCGGTATCCTTTATAAATGAATCAAGAAATCCCTTCTGCCTTACCATCTCAGAGATCGCATCAAGGGCCTTTCCGGGATAGTCACTGCACTTTGAAAAAGTTCCGGCAATTTCCGGGTCGGAATATTTATAGTCAGGAAGATAAATATCAGCATACTGTTCCGCTGCTTTAAGTATTTCGACCGACTGATACCCTGAGGTATTATATAAAATCGGTATTGAGTATCCGCTTTTTCCCAGTTTTTCTACAAGCCTGAAGGTATAAGGGAAAAAGTGGTCAGGGGTTACAAAATTAATATTATGAACACCCGAAGTATCTATCATACCGGACACTTCACTGAAGAAGTCATCCGAAGAATATAATTTTCCGACCCCTTCCATTGATATCTGATGATTCTGACAGAAGGTACACCTTAATGAACACCCGCTGAAAAATACAGTCCCTGAACCACGCGTTCCCGAAATTGGGGGTTCCTCACCAAAATGAGGCCCCATATGGGCAATACGCAGTTCACTGCTCTGCCCGCAGAAGGCTTTTTTTTCTGCACCGGGGATTGTGCGGTCTACCCGGCATCTCCTGGGGCATAACTCACATTTATTAAATAGATTTAAATGATTCATATTCTTTAAATAAAGGGTTCAAGGATTCAAGGGGTCGAGGATTCGAGGGGTATTGTTTTTTATCTTTTCACTTGCCCCTTGAGTCCTCGACTCCTCGAACCCTGCTTTTATTAAAACAGGCTTAACTGTTTCTCCTTCTTTTTTGCCTTCCACCCGGACCGCTCAAGCTGCCTGATATTCTTTTCCGGAATAAGACAGATAAAAGGAGACACATTCATATCAAGTGAGCGATTGTTTACTTTCCTGTTTTTCACATGGGATAAAACAAGCCTGTTCCGGGCTCTTGTTATCCCTACATAAAACAGCCTTTTTTCCTCTGCATCATCACTGTCACCGTAAATTTTTAACGGGATTATTCTGTCCTCGCACCCGGTAATAAATACTGCCGGCCATTCAAGTCCCTTGGCGGCATGAATAGACATAAGCGCCACCCTGTCACCCTTTAGTGCTGTATTGTCTATACCTCTTTCAAGGGCCAGAAGATCCGCCAGTGACGCAGCGCCTGAACTTCCTTCGCCGGCAGCCTCTTTGAGCCTGCTGACAGCTCTTTTTGATTCATCTTCAGTCAAATCAAAATTGTGTAACTTAACAATATAGTCTATCAGATCGGACATATTCTCCTGCTCCGAAGAGTCAGGCGATGTAATATCAGCATTAAGGCCATATTTTTCAAGCAGGCGTCTATACTTATCAGCATAAAAAATATTATCAGGAGAAAATTTTGACTGAAGATACCTCATAATAACATTCACAGGATAGATTTCCGTTAAAGGTTTTTCTCCGGACCTGATAAATGGAATTCCCGCACGTGAAAGAGCCTCTTCAAGCGCATCTCCCTGTGAATTTACCCTGAAAAGGACAGCGATATCTCCAAACCCCGTATTGTCATCACCGTCTTCGTATGATGCCACCCTGCCGCTGTCCAGAGAAAAATAACTTGTTCCGCCAAGCATCTTTTCTATCTGTTCAACAATCATTTCAGCTTCTTCACCCGGGCTTCTGCATTCCCGTATCCGAACAGCATCACCCTGCCCAGCTGTCCCTTCAAGGGTATTCTTATTTAAAAGAGCGGCTGCGGTTTCAAGTATATTGTCTGTGGATCTGTAATTCACGGACAGGCTTATTTTATCTGCTCCGGGAAAATCTTCTGAAAATCTCATAAAATTTTCCACATCAGCACCCCTGAAACCGTATATCGCCTGATCCGGATCACCGATAGCACAAATGGAGTTTATTCCCTCTTTTACAAGCAGCTTTAAAATAACGGATTGAACATGGTTTGTATCCTGATACTCATCCACAAAAATCCTTTTATATTTATTAGAATATTTAAGGCAGGTATCCGGATGCTCTGTAAAAAGTCTCAGTGTCTCAGCTTCAAGGTCATCAAAGTCCAGCATATTCAGTGTTTTGAGTTTATCACTGTATTTTTTATAAAGAGGGATAACATCCGCGTATTCTTCACTCGGCTCTTTTCCGGCACCATATATGAGTTTGATATCAGGAAGGGCTTTTTTAAATTTTGAAAATAGTGTTCTGTCAGCTTCCAGCTCTTTTGCAGCATCTTCTGCTATTGATGAAGCATCTGCTTCGGAACAGACTGAAAAGTCAGATGAAATACCTGTATTACTGCCCTCTTCTCTTAACACCTTAAGGCAGAACCCGTGAAATGTAGATATAACTATCCCTGCTCCGGCATTCCCGGGCAGCAGCTTTTTTACCCGTTCCGCCATTTCACCGGCAGCCTTGTTGGTAAAGGTAAGAGCAAGAAGGTTTTCAGGATTAATGCCGTTAACCGTTATATCCTGCGCTATTTTATGGGTGAGGGTAAGAGTTTTTCCTGTTCCCGGACCGGCATTTATAATCAGGTGATTCCCATTATGAAGAACAGCTTCTCGCTGTTTATCATTTAAGGGATCAAGCACAGGGTCAAGAAATAGAGCCTGCTCACCCTGCTTCAGGGCTTTTTTTTTACTGTCCCGGACTTTTTTTTTACTGCCGCTTTTTTCTTTTTAGCGGGTTTTATTTCAGCAGCTTTAAAAAGCTTTTTCTGACCGATGAGCTCATGTTTTTCAGATTCATTAAACAGTTTAATTACACCATACTCGCCGTCATAGCCTTCCTGCTTGATAACGTCCCCGGTTCTCATCCTTGATATTGCCTTTGAAAGCAGTATGCCTCCGGCGGATTCAATATCTTTAAGATCAAGATTAAGAAGAATATCCAGCTCCGGACCAAGTTCGGTTAAAAGTTTTTCATAGGCAGTGCTGACTGTTTTTGTAGCAGGCCCTGTACCGATTATTTCGGAGAGCATCTCAGCCAGCGGTATCAGACTGTGGAACTTTTTCTGAAGCACAGGTTCTTCCCTGTCTGCAAGCTCCGCCACCCGGTGAAACACACCTACAGTAACAGGTTTTCCGCACTCAGGGCATATGCCGTTTCTTTTGATTGTATCATTGGGGTGGAGCATACAGTTGCACTTCCTGTGACCATCCATATGATACTTACCCTCTTCAGGGTAAAACTCTATGGTTCCCTCAAAGCCTTCCTTTTCCTTCATCGCCTTTATCATGCTGTCATAATCAGGAGCGCAGTTAAAAATATTAGCTTCCCTGCCAAGCTTTGAAGCTGAATGGGCATCGGAATTTGACACCAACAGATATTTATCAAGCTGAGATAAAAGGCGGTTCATTGGAGGATCGGAAGAAAGGCCTGTCTCAAGGGCGTATATATGAGGAGTAAGATCCTCAAAGCATTCTTCTATATCATCAAAACCTGATTTTGATCCGAACAGAGAAAACCAGGGCGTCCACACATGGGCGGGTATAAAAAAGCCCCTGTCGCTTGCCTCAAGCATCATCTCAAGAAGGATCTTTGAATCAAGGCCAAGTATGGGGCGTCCGTCCGACTTGATATTGCCTATCCGGTCAAGGTCTGCATTAAACCTTTCTGCAGATTCAAAATCCGGCATAAGTATAAGGTTATGCACCTTTCTGGTTTTTCCGTTCTTCTTATATATGCAGCTTATTTCTCCCGATAAAACAAACAGAGTTTCAGCAGTGCATCCTGCAGGCACTTCACCTTCAAACTCTTTTTGATATTCAGGCTTAAGAGTGAAAAGACCTGTTTCGGACTCTTCAAGCTTTTCCTTTAGCTCATGAATCCATTCGGGATGTGTAAAATCTCCGGTACCAATAACTTTGATGCCCTTTTTCTGTCCCCATAAAGAGAGGGATTCAGGAGTAAGAGATCTTGAAGTCGCACGGGAGAACCTTGAGTGTATGTGTAGATCGGCTATGAATTTCATGGAGGGAATAATTGTTTATCCTGAGAGTTATGTCAAGAGAGATAATAAGGTTATTAATGGACGAACAGACAGTCAGTGTTGCAGATACCAAAAAGAATCGTTCCGAATTATTGGGCAAAGTAGCTTACGGAAAATAACAGATCATAATTACAAAAAGAGGAAGACCTATGGCGCGTCTTATCCCAACTGAAGTACCTGAACAGCATCCTGGAGATATTGAAGGGTGGCTGGACGAAAACGAGCCATTTTTTGATAATATCGATTCTATTATTTAACAACGAACTGAACATATACCAAGGATTCTTAAAGGAAAAAACAGCAAAATAATGTATCTGCTGGATATCCCGACCTTTAACCCTGTACCTTGCACCTCTCGTCACAGCAAAACTTCAGCCAAGACGGATGCGCCGGTTTTAAATATCCACATCCACAGGATCGGTAAAATATCCGCCGTTTGCACAGGGTACACAATAGGGCTCATCCTCTATCATTACTTCTTTGCTGTCCCTTACTACCTGCCCGCATTTTATGCATGAAACCTTTTTTCTGCTCGGGCCGGGCATTTCAAATTCCTGGTATGGAACTGTTACCTTCTGAACCTTGAAAAGCACATTATCCGGCATTCTTTTATATGCAGTCACCTGCTGTTCGGATCTGCTTAAAATCTCCGGGGCATATTCTTCCACAAGCCCGCGGCTCTCTTCAGTTGAGACAATCCTGTAGGCCTCCCTTGTTTCCAGGTTTAAAAAAGTAGCTGCCATTATGCCGTAATCGGTAAATTTTAAAGAACGCCTTCCAAGTTTAACGCCGGTAACATAGGCAACTGCATCAGCAGTACACCTGTCCATTTCAACATAAACAATCAGCTTTTTAAGCTGTTCAAGGCTGTGCGGATTATCCAGACCTATGAGCCTGCAGCCGAGCATCGCCATGCGTACTCCCACAACCTGCCCTGCACAAAGATGGCCGTGTTCCCTTGCAGAACCCGCAAGTAAGGTTTCAAATGATTCCAATATATTAACTTCCTTATTTTTTGATCAAGTTGTGTTATCGGTAACATATGAACAGATATCCGGTCAATCGAATTCTTTATGTCAAAATGAAAATAACAGAAAATTATACCATCCGCCGCCTTAATTCCCGTTTAAGAATCTTTCCTGCCGCGCTCTTGGGAAGTTCTTCAACTGCAACATACTCCTTAGGGACCTTAAATCCGGCCAGGTGATTTTTAAGGTACTGTTTAATAGATGCAGCATCAAGGCAGCACCCATCCCTGAGCACTATATATGCCGTAACTCTTTCACCGTATTCCCTGTCCGGAAGACCTATTACTGCACACTCCTGAACTTCCTGACATGTATATAAAATCTCTTCCACCTCCCTTGGATAAACGTTTTCTCCGCCGGTTATAACCATATCTTTGAGGCGGTCCACTATAAAGAGATAGCCGTCTTTATCAATAACGCCCATATCTCCGGACCGGAACCATTCACCCCAGAAAGCTCTCCGGGTTTCTTCCGGATTATTAAGGTACCCTTTAAAAATATTAGGTCCTCTAATGCAGATCTCACCGATTTCTCCCTGTTTAAGCCTGTTTCCCTCCATGTCTCTTATCTGCACTTCCATAAGGTTGGCAGGAGTCCCCACAGACCCGATCAAATGACTGTGATAATGATTAAATACGACAATAGAAGCACTTTCGGTCATTCCGTAGCTTTCGTGTATATTTACACCTGTCTTTGCTTTCCACTCCCTTACAACTTCTGCCGCCATGCTTGCAGCAGCAGAAAAACAGTATGTGACGGATTTTATTCTCTCTTTCAGATCAGGAACCTGCAGCATTCTGATATATATTGTAGGCACCGCAAAAAACTTGGTCACCTTATGTTTTTCTATGGCATCAAGAACATTTTCGATATTAAAGGAAGACTGGATAACAAGCCCGCCTGAACTTATGATTGTGGAATTAACAATATGCATCTGACCGAACACATGATTAAGAGGAAGAAAACAGAGTGCAACATCCTTTTCGCTGCTTCTTTCATAGTGCGCGACATTAAATATCGATGCAAGTATGTTCTGGTGGGAAAGCATGGCGCCCTTGGGAGTTCCTGTTGTGCCTCCGGTATATAAAATTGCCGCAATATCGTGCCTGTCCCTGTCAACGGTTTCAAACAGATTACAGCCTCTTTCTGCAAGATTTTTGCAGCAGTTATCTCCTTCTTCGGTAATGACAAGATCGGGATGATAGTCTGAATCTGTATAATTAAGATCGGAAAGCCTTGAAGATGATGTAAAAAGAACCCTGGGCCGGCTGTCAAAGAGTATCTTTTTAAACTCGTCCCTGGTTAAAAGCCAGGAGAATGTAACTGCAGCAGCCCCGCATTTTAATGCGGCAAAATAAAATGCAAGCCAGTCATAGCTGTTTGGTGCGCAAAAGCCGACAAATTCTCCGGGTTTAAGACCATAGTCTGAAAGTGCAGATGCGATTCTGTCGGAATAGCAGTTAAACTCTCTGTAGGTGTATCTGTTTTCACCTTCTATTACGGCAGTGTTGTCAGGAAAAAAGCGGGCAGAATCCTCAAGAATTGAAGCTAAGTTCATGTATGACCTCCCTTCAGGTTTTAAGATAAGACATATTTTTATCAAAAAAACGACTTTTGGAGACTCATAGATTTATATACAGAACCAACTTTTCCTATTTAGGCATTTTTTTTGCAATCTTTCAACCCATAAGATTCTTATATTGAATTTTACAAAACTTTGCTTATTTTTTTCTGTATCCGGGTTACCGGATATCAAATATATGACGGGTTATGGCTGTTAATAGAAATTTACAAAAAAAGAATATAGTGTTATACATAACAGCTTATTAAAATCCAATTAGAGTTTTTTAAATTTTATTCGGAGATTCAGAGGGTTATTGAAGTATTCAGGGCTAAATCATTGAGTTTTTACTGCAAACGATCTGACTTCACTTTCTGCACTAATTACTTCGAAATTACATTATACAAAAGGATTGAACAAAAAGGTCCTGCCCGCAGCCCTAACTAAAGCAACAGGAGGCTTTAAATTGAACCAAATATATAAAAATCTTGCGCTCTGGCTGGTTATTTTCATCATGATCATCATGCTGTTTAACGTATTTAAAAACCAGAACACTGCCAGTGCAACAAAACCCTACAGCGAATTTATCAGTATGGTTGAAAACGGCAGTGTCTACAGCGTAAAAATAAAAGGTAATACCATTACAGGTGAATCCGCCCAGGGAAATTTCAGGACCTATTCACCTAACGATCCGGATCTGCTTAGAATGTTAAAGGCAAAGGAAGGTATTAAAATAGAATCTGAAGAACCTGAAGGTTCTCCATGGTTCGGCTATATCCTTTCATATTTCCCCATAATACTGATAGTTGCCGTATGGATATTCTTCATGCGCCAGATGCAGTCAGGCGGCGGCAAGGCCCTTTCATTTGGAAAAAGCAGGGCAAGGCTCATGAACGAAGCCCAGGAAAAAGTAACATTTGAAGATGTTGCAGGTATTGATGAAGCCAAGGATGAGCTTCAGGAAATAATAGAGTTTTTACGGGACCCCAAAAAATTTACCAGGCTGGGCGGAAGAATACCAAAAGGTGTACTTCTTGTAGGGTCTCCGGGTACAGGTAAAACACTTCTTGCAAGGGCTATTGCAGGTGAAGCGGGTGTTCCATTTTTCAGCATAAGCGGTTCCGACTTTGTGGAAATGTTCGTCGGTGTCGGTGCATCAAGGGTAAGAGACCTTTTTGTACAGGGTAAAAAAAATGCCCCGTGTATTATCTTTATAGATGAAATCGATGCTGTCGGACGTCACAGGGGCGCAGGCCTGGGCGGAGGACACGATGAAAGAGAACAGACTCTCAACCAGCTTCTTGTTGAAATGGACGGTTTTGAGTCAAATGAGGGTGTAATCCTTATATCTGCAACAAACAGACCTGACGTTCTTGATCCTGCACTCTTAAGACCAGGAAGATTTGACCGCCAGGTAGTTGTTCCTCCGCCGGATATAAAAGGACGTGAAGGAATTCTTAAGGTACATACCAAAAAGACAATATTAAGCGACGATGTAGACCTTAAAATACTTGCAAGAGGGACACCAGGCTTTACAGGCGCCGACCTTGAAAACATGGTCAATGAAGCAGCCCTTATGGGTGCAAGGCGCGGTAAAGACAAGGTTGAAATGGTGGACTTTGAAGATGCAAAAGACAAGGTTCTTATGGGTACAGAACGCCGCAGTATGATAATCAGTGATGAAGAAAAGGAAATCATTGCCTATCATGAAGGTGGCCATACCCTTGTTGGTAAACTGCTTCCTCACACTGATCCGGTACACAAGGTGTCAATTATACCTCACGGCCGCGCACTTGGTGTAACACAGTATCTTCCGGTTGATGAAAAACATCTTCAGCCCAAGGAATACCTTGTTAATTTTATCTGGCGGCTTCTCGGCGGACGTATTGCCGAAGAACTGGTGCTCAATATCAAGACAACAGGAGCAAGCAACGACCTGGAGCGAGCTACTGACATTGCCAGAAAAATAGTATGCGAATACGGCATGAGCGAAAAACTCGGCCCTCTTACATACGGCAAAAAGGATGAACAGATATTCCTGGGCCGCGAAATTTCCCAGCACCGTGACTACAGTGAAGAAACCGCCCAGAACATCGATAAAGAGGTCAAGGATATTATTACCGAAGCCTATGACAGCACACGCAAGCTTATTGAAGATAATATGGAAACCCTTCATAAACTGGCAAAGGGACTGCTCGAAAAAGAAACCCTTGATGCAAGAGAAATTGATGAAATCATGGGCATAGAACCTGAAGAATTTGAATTTGAAGAGGAGCAGGAATAATTGGCTGATCTTCAAAGAAAGCGCTTCCGTCTGGACTGGGGCGGCTACTCCCTTGATATGGGAGAAAAAACGCTTGTGATGGGGATACTTAATGTAACCCCGGACTCCTTTTCGGACGGAGGAAATTATTTCTCAATGGACAGGGCAGTTGAGCAGGCCCTTGCAATGGAAGCAGACGGCGCCGATATAATTGATATCGGCGGCGAATCAACAAGGCCCTATGCAGATGAAGTAACCCTGGAACAGGAACTTGACCGGGTTGTGCCGGTTATCGAAAAATTAAGCAAAATCGTCAAAACACCTATCAGCATAGATACCTACAAGTCAGAGGTGGCAGAAGCGGCAATTGATGCCGGAGCTGCTATTATAAATGATATCAGCGCCCTGAGTTTTGACAGCAATATGGTTTCGGTTGCAAAAAAAACAGATGTACCGGTAATACTGATGCATATAAAGGGTACACCTAAAGACATGCAGAATAACCCGGTATATGATGACCTGATGGGTGAAATGAAAAGCTTCTTTAATGAGGCCGTAAGCAGGGCAGAAGCAGGTGGAATTGCAAAGGAAAAGCTCATCCTTGATCCGGGGATAGGATTCGGTAAAACAGCAGATCACAATCTTGAAATTTTAAGGGACCTTAAGGAATTTGAAAGCCTGGGGCTCCCGCTGCTCCTCGGTTCATCCAGAAAGACCTTCATAGGGAAAATACTGGACAAGGAGCCCGAAAACAGAGACACAGGCACCATGGCTACTGTAGCGGCAGGCATAATGAACGGAGCACATATTGTAAGAGTTCATAATGTAAAAATGGCAATGGAAACAGTAAAGGTCATGGACGCAATACTGGCCGGTAAAATTACAGGACTTTAATTTTTTATTTTCCCTGCGCCTCTTGTCGCGCCAAAGCTTTAGCGACGGCGGATGAGCCATGAGCCTTGCGCCGGTTTTTTTCAAACCTTTAACAGCGAGTAAAACAGTACCATGCTTTTCTGTATTGATGTCGGCAATACCAATATAGTATTGGGAGTCCTCGATCAGGACAATATAGTCGGGCACTGGCGCATAAGAACCGAAAAGGACGCCACTTCCGATGAGCTTGGAATTATGATATGCAATCTTTTCCAGGCGTCAGAGGTAAGCATGCAGGAAATAGACGATATAATAATATCCTGCGTTGTCCCGCCTCTTCTTAACGCACTGGAAGGACTTTCAAAACGGTATTTTAATATAAAACCGATGGTTGTCGGCCGGGGTTTAAAAACAGGCATGCCCATCAGGTATGACAACCCCAAGGAGGTGGGAGCCGACAGGATAGTAAATTCCGTAGGCGCCTACGAAAAACATAAATGCGGGCTTATCATTGTGGATTTCGGAACAGCAACAACCTTTGACTGTGTATCAGAAGACGGCGCATGGATCGGCGGAGCAATCTCTCCCGGAGTGTTTATTTCGAGCGAAGCTCTTTTTGCCAAGGCAAGCAAGCTCCCAAGAATTGAAATTTTCAGCGTGCCTAAAAATGTGATTGCAAAAGACACTATCGGAGCAATGAATGTCGGCATTGTTTACGGATATGCAGGCCTGGTTGACGGCATTGTAACCCGTATTAAAAGTGAGATAGGCCATGAAGTAAAGGTAATTGCAACTGGAGGGATTGCCCCTCTTATAGCAAAGGAATCAAAGACTATCGATTTTATTGATGATAATCTTACACTTGATGGTTTAAAAATTTTATATGAGAGAAACCGCTGAATCAGCACTGAAAGGTCTGAAGCAGGGAGATACTATAGGCATAATAGCTCCTGCCGGGCCTGTAACCCATGATGAAATCCAGCCTGCTATTGATATCTTACAACAGAAGGGATTCAGAATTCAGGAAGGCGTACACCTGTATGACCGGCAGGGATACCTTGCCGGAAACGATCATGACAGGCTGAATGACCTTCACAGGGCATTTGAAGACAGCAGCATCAAAGCGGTTATCTGCGCACGGGGAGGTTACGGGACACCAAGACTTCTCGATAAAATAGACTTTGATATCATTGCACAAAACCCGAAACTGCTTATCGGTTTCAGTGATATAACAGCACTGCTTTTAGCTGTGAATCGAAAAACAGGGATTCCGGTATGGCACGGTCCAATGCTCAGAAACCCTGACGGGCGGGAAAAAAATATTGAAGGTCTTATCAGGTTGTTATCTTCCGGGGGGAAGATAGCACTAAGTTTGGAAGAAAAAAATGTTCTTAAAAAAGGAAAGGCACGGGGAAAGCTGCTGGGAGGGAATCTTACACTTATCTCTTCACTGGCAGGCACGCCTTTTTTACCGGAATTTAAAGACTCCATACTGTTTATAGAAGACACTGCGGAACACCTTTACAGGATAGACAGGACACTTACTCAGTTGAGACTTGCCGGTATATTGAAGGGAGTACGGGGGATACTCGCCGGAGATTTTAAAAACTGCGGAGATGCAGATGAGATCAATAAACTGCTGCTTGAAAACCTGGAGGGGGATTACCCTATGTATTCCGGGTTTCCGGCCGGGCACGGTACAGACAATTACCCTCTGCCCTTTGGTGTTGAGGCAGAATTTGATACCGAAGCCCTTGCATTAAGGGTTGACGCATTTATTGATCAGGATTAAAACATCAGCATTGCAGAAGCTTCAGGGGGAGCACTGAATTAAACATATCAGCAAGAGCAGCAGGTTAAAACTTTTTTGTTTTTAGACCGGCTCAAGAGATTTCATGTTTTTTTCATTTCTATTTCACGTACACATCATTTTATTTGTATAAATATCAGGTAATTTACGACTGATACAGTAGTGATATGTGAATAATTAATTAAGTACAGGTTCATATGGATTTTGTAAGACATATCGGCGGAGAATCAATAGATATATTAACCAGGATCGGAAGAATTTTTAACTTTCTTGCCTGTTCAATCTATTTTTCTCTTACGCCTCCATTCAAAGTAGAACGCATCCTCAAACAGATCAGGTTTATCGGGGCGCAGTCAACTCTCGTTGTGCTGCTCATAGGGGCCTTTACAGGAATGGTTTTAGGGCTTCAGGGGTTTCATACTCTTAACAGACTGGGCTCAGAAGCCTTTTTAGGCCCTATGGTAGCTCTTTCAATAATGAAAGAAATGGCGCCTGTTCTTACAGGGCTTATGGTAACAGCCCGTGCAGGTTCGGCGATCGCTGCCGAAATAGGCATAATGCGAATAACAAACCAGATAGACGCCATTGAAATGATGGGTCTTAACCCCTTCCGCTACCTGGTAGTACCCAATATAATAGCAGGACTTATATCCCTTCCGCTTTTAACAGGTATGTTCGACGCAATAGGTATAATTGGAGGCTACCTTGTAGGGGTAAAAATACTGGGGCTCGAATACGCAACCTTTTTTGGTGAAATAACCACCTATGTAAGGGTGGACCATATGATGGAAGGCATCTATAAATCCATGAGCTTCGGAATCATTATCACATGGATCTCCTGCTATATGGGCTATTACACAGGGTCATCGGGATTTGGAGCTGAAGGCGTCAGCAAATCAACAACCCGGGCGGTTGTACTTTCAGCAGTGATGATCCTTGTATGGAACTATTTTATGACATCTTTTTTATTTTAAGGTAAATCGTGATTGAGCTTAATAACATACACAAATCCTTTGGAGGACATGATGTCCTCAAAGGCGTATCCATCAAAGTAAATAAGGGTGAAATACTCGTCCTTATAGGCATGAGCGGCTACGGGAAAAGCGTAATACTCAAGCATGTTGTGGGCCTGTTAAATCCGGACAGCGGAAATGTTATTGTTGACGGTCATGAAGTCAATACTCTTAAAGGCAGGGCACTTTCGGATTTACGCAGCAGGATAGGCTTTCTTTTCCAGGGAGGCGCCCTTTTTGAGTCCATGACGGTATTTGAGAATGTGGCCTTTCCATTAAAGGAAAAAATAGGCCTGGATAAATCAGTTATAGAAAAAAAAGTGCATGATGTGCTTGAGCAGGTAGGGTTAAGCGGTTCGGACAACAAATACCCTTCACAGCTCAGCGGAGGAATGCAGAAACGGGCCGCGCTTGCAAGGGAGCTTGTATGGGAACCGGAGATAATGCTCTTTGACGAACCCACCACAGGGCTCGATCCGATAATTGGTCACGCGATACTGAATCTTATAGAAGAGATACATAACCGTCTGCACTTTACAGGCATCATTATTACACACGAACTGGAACGGGTATTCAAGATTGTAGACAGTGCTGCAATGCTTCATGAAGGAAGAATAATTGAATCCGGAAGGCCTGATGATATACTTGCATCGGAAAACCCGCTGCTCAGACAGTTTTTGTCAGGGGATACGGAAGGCCCTATAAGTTACAGGTAAAACCTGTTTTCTATTAATTCTATTGAATTTTTATTAATTTTATTTGTCATATATGATCAGGAGTAACATATGAAAAAATTTGATCTTGAACTGGTCGTAGGAATATTTGTGCTGGCAGGGCTGCTCTGCCTTGGCTATATGTCAGTCAAGCTTGCAAAGATGGAAGTCTTTAACGAGGACGGCTATGAGCTTTATGCTGTCTTCACCAACGCAGGCGGACTTAAAGAAGGTTCTTCGGTATTGATTGCAGGCATGGAAGTCGGCAGAGTCAAGTCAATTACAATGGAAGACTATGAGGCAAAGATTGTAATAACACTGCCTAAAACAATAAAAATCCAGGAAGATGCAATTGCCTGCATTAAAACAAGAGGGCTTATCGGCGAAAAATTTCTTGCCATTACGCCCGGCGGATCGGAGAACATTCTGTCTTCGGGAGACCGCATAAGGGAGACCATGCCGCCGATGGACATTGAAGAGTTGATATCAAATTATCTGTTTGGTAATGTGTAAGACGGAGAAATTATGAAAAAATATAAAATAATGTGGATGTTATCCGCTGTTTTTATAACCGGCCTGTTTATTACTGCAGCCTACGCAGGAGAAGCAACGGACCGTATAAAGGCAGGCACGGATAAACTGATTGAAATATTAACAGATAAAAGCCTTGATCCCCCCGAAATGTCGGAGAAACGTGCGCGCATGATCAGGGAGACGGTAGACTCAGTATTTGACTGGGCAGCCTTTTCACAGAGAGCCCTGGGGCGCCACTGGAAAAAACTCAGCGAAAAGCAGAAAAAAGAGTTCATATACCTCTTCGGACAGCTTCTGGAACGTACATACATGGATAAAACCAGGCTTTACTCAGGAGAGCAGATGAACTACCTGAGCGAAGAAATGGACGGAAAATACTGTGTTGTCAATGCAGAAATAAACACCGGCAGAGTAGCGGATATAGAAGTTCAGTTCCGGTTAATCAAGGATAAAGGCAGAGAATGGTTTGTTTATGACGTGTATATCGAAGGCGTAAGTCTTGTTAACAACTACAGAAGCCAGTTTAACAATATTTTAACAAGATCGGGATACAGTGAACTTATAGGCAAATTAAAAGCAAAACTGGAAGAATAAAACCTGACATGAATAAAAAAGGAGTTTAAAAACCATGAAAAAAACAGCGGCAATAACTCTATTCAGTATATTTTTATTAATACTGCCGGCAGGCAGCGTTCTGGCCGGAGGGGAATTCGGGATCACCCATCCAACCACTTCAGCTCTGTATAGCAGCGGAAATTATATCCTTCTGGCGCAGGCAGATATGGATTCGGATTATTCGGACGATATGTTAAGTGATTTTGATGATGACCTTGATCTGCCCCACGACACCATCGCCGACCCGCTTGAGCCTGTAAACAGGGTATTCTTCCGATTTAACGACAAGCTTTACTACTGGGTCCTTAAACCGACAGCAACAGGTTACTCAAAAGTTATGCCTCAGCCGGCAAGAAAAGGCGTGAAAAATTTCTTTAAGAATCTTGGATTTCCTGTCCGTTTTGTAAACTGCATCCTCCAGGGCAAGTTTGAAGGAGCAGGACATGAATTCGGAAGATTTGTGGTTAATTCAACAATCGGTATTGCAGGTTTTATGGACATAGCCTCGTCCCAGTTTGAAATTAAAGAATATGATGAGGACCTGGGGCAGACCCTTGGGTCATACGGCATAGGCCATGGATTTTTTATCAACTGGCCGTTCCTCGGACCGTCAAGCCTTACGGATACCATAGGAAGCGCAGGCGATGCCTTTCTGGACCCTTTAAACTGGTCGGATATGAAAACCAAATATGAACTTGCTATAAAGGGTTTTGAGTTAATCAACAGTACATCTCTCAGGATAGGCGAGTATGAAGACCTGAAAAAAGCGGCCCTTGATCCATATGTCGCATACAGAGATGCCTATTACCAGTACAGACAGGCCCAGATTAAAGAATAGAAGATCAGATAATGGCAGAGGTAAAACATATCGGAATAATAGGAACCGGCATGATGGGTTCCAGCATGGCAGTTTTAACAACAGGTCACGGCATAAAAACAACAGTATTTGCCAGGTCCCCCGAAAGAGCCTCTGCCTGCAGAAAAGTATTTGATGATTACTATGCAGAAATAGCAGACAAAGGATTGATAACTCCGGAGCAGATAAATATCTGTTCCGGATATTTAAATTTTGCACACACCTATGAAGACATGGCGGATACTGACGTTTTTTTTGAATGCGCGTCGGAAAACCCTGAAATTAAGCATGCTATTTATACAGAAATAGAAAAACACTGTCCGGATGTAAAAGTAATATGCTCTGTCAGCTCGTCAATTGTTGTTGATGAGCTTGTAAAAGGTATAGGAAAATATAAGGACAGAGTCATTGTAACACATCCTTTCAATCCCCCGCATATGGTGCCGTTTTTTGAACTGGCAAAGGGAAAAGATACCGCAGACGGAGTTACGGAATTTACCGTCCGGCTGCTTGAAACTCTGGACCGAAAACCTGTTGTGCTTAAAAAAAGTGCGCCCGGATTTATAGGAAACCGTCTTCAGTTTGCACTGTGGAGAGAGGTCCTGTACCTGGTAGAAAACGGTATCGCCGACCCGGAAGATATAGACACATGCCTTATGTACAGTTTCTGCCCGAGATATACTTCCATTGGAATTTTTGAACACTTTGATAACGGCGGCATGAAATTAAACCACGATGTCTGCAAAACTCTTTTTCCTGTATTAAGCGATGCAAAAGATGTCCCCGGTGTGATTACAGATAAAATGGAAGCAGGTGATATGGGACAGAAATCAGGAAAAGGATTTTATGACTGGCGTAATGTCGATATGGATGCCTACAGTAAAAGGGTCAGCGCGCCATATTGGAAATTCTTCAACTGGAATCTTCCCGAAAAATAGCCTGCTCAATCAGAAAAATTTATTCTATTTAAAATACCTGAATAACCAAAAAATCGTCCTCATGGCTTTCGCTTTGTATTTTTTAATTGAGGATATATTTTTTCGATACAATCAGGGCATATGCCGTGACTGAAGTCTGCCGAGGATCTTTTCATTACATAGGTTTCCACCTGTTCCCAGTATCCGTCATCATTTCTTACATTTTTACAGTTGCAGCAGATCGGAATCAGACCGCTCAGGGTTTTAATTTCACTCATTGCCTTTTCAAGGTGCTGCATTTCCTCCTTCAGCCGTATGTTTTTACGATGGAGCATCTGACCATACCTTTCACGGGATGTTTCAAGCCCAAAGGCCATTAGAGTTACCAGGAACAGAGAAATAAGAAACCTGAAGCTGATATCAAGTTCATAACTGTATATATCAAGAGAAAGAGGATTAAAAAGAAAGACGGTAAGGAAACAGAAAAAAACAATCGTATAAATCCCCCCTTCCTTTCTTCCGAGTAGATATAAAAAAACAAGCGGAAAAGGAAAAATCCAGAAAACGGCAGTACCCTCTCCTGAACCGATCACAATGTTGTACAAAAAAACAGCAGCCATTAAAATAAGACCTATCCTGTATACAAGGAGATCGGCTTCCAGTTCCTTTATAAAAATAAAACCAAGAGACAGGACAACCAGCATTAAAATATTAGAGAGTATTTCAAGTGACTGGCCTTCAATGATATCAACTATCAGGAAGGTTCCTACTATTGGAAGACAGATTGCTATACAAAAATAAGCAAAGTGCCGTTTTCTGGACCTTTCAATAATATCGATTTCGGATTCCGCCATAACCATTTAAAACCTCAAAAAATCATTCAATACAAAAATAACAGCTACATGGGGCAGTATCTTTCTGTCCTCGCATCTTTTATAATCCCTTCCCAGCTGAGGCCGAATCCAAAATCATATGAATTTCCTTCGGTATCAATATGGGGTTTCATATCCAGAGGAACGTCTTCTTTCTGCATTTCCACTTCTGTCATATCAGCTGGCATCTGTAATGGTAAAAGGCCTGTCGGCTCCGCCCTGCCTGAGATAATATCGCAAATGGCCTGATCCTGAACCTCAAAATTAACCAGCAGCGCATCTATTTCTTTTTCAAATTCATTAACAACCGTGGGGTTTGACATCTTTATAATCACAGCAACCGGCTTTCCTTTCATTGCAGCCTTTGTATCCATGACAAGCTTAAGATCACTGCTGTTTTTAGCTGTAATACTTTTTCCTCTGTATGTTCTGTTCAAAACATCATTTTCCCGATCGTCACCGGCAATGCTGGGGTCCCTGGCGTCCGCCGCCCTGTACTCCCCATACTGAAGACTTACAGGTATAAAACCGTTTCCGCCTTTTTCCGCATCTTCTTTGCTGTAGCCCTGGGTAGCACCGTTGTCCGGGCTGTTTATCATTACAATAGCAATATCAGCAGCAGAAGGATCATCCGTTACATTAAAATATCTTTTCGCGGTTTCCATATTTATCGGGTATTCCCATCTTTCAGGGGTAACCTGCCCCCAGAAATTGGTCGATGCAGGAACAAATCTTTTAGGAATGTATACTGTTTTATCCTTTTTAACAGGCAGTACATTGTTGATATTTTTAAGCATAACTATTGATTTAAGCTGTGCCTCATATCCGGCTTTCATAAACTCGGGATTTCCTACGGTTTTCTTTGTTGCTTCGACATCCAGATAGGGGTTTTCAAAAAGGCCTACCCTGAATATATTTTTAAGAAGCCTTACTGCAGATTTTTCAAACCGGGCACGCATGAAATCTTCGCCGAATTCCTTTACGCCCTTTTCATATGCCGCGATCACCGGGCCGGAATCATTGTTCCCGCCGAACTGGTCACAGCCTGCCATAAGCACCCTGTAGTGTCTTTCGGTAACTGTGAGATTCTCCACACCCCATGGAGTCTGGCCGAATACTGCCATACCGGCATCATCCTTTGTTACTCCCCAGTCTGTACACACAACCCCATCATACCCGTACTTTTCACGAAGAAGATCGGTAATGATATATTTACTGAATGAGTTACCGACATTCTCGCCTTCAGGGTTCTGATTAAATGAAATAGTGTAGTAGGGCATGACAGCTGATGCTGATTTTGTTCCGCTGTCCAGTTTAAATGCTCCGTTTATAAATACATCCATATGCTCCTGGATATTGCTGCCCGGATAGACTGCAAATTTTCCAAAACCAAAGTGAGCATCACGTCCGCCTTCACCGGAACCTCCGCCGGGCCAGTGCTTGGCCATTGCATTTACGCTTTCATAACCCCAGCCGTCCGAAATTACTTTATCTCTGCCAGAAGTCTGAAAACCGTCTATATAGGCCCTGGCCATATCGGTAGAAAGCTCAGGGTCAGGTCCAAAGGTTCCTTTAAAACGGTACCACCGCGGGTCTGTTGCTATATCTATCTGTGGAGACAGGGCAGTTGCAATTCCAAGTGCACGATATTCAACAGAAGCGATTTCTCCGAATTTTTTTACAAGCGCAGGATCAAAACTCGCGGCAAGGCCTATTGAACCGGGCCAACGGGATATCTCTCCGCCTGCTCCAAGTGTGTATTCAACATCAGATGCGGACTCATGCCTGGGGTCACTGCTCGTGTTTACTGGAATACCCAGGCCAAGGCTTTCGGCAAGGGCCTGTGCCCTGTTATTCCATTTTGCTGCAACTTCAGGACTTTCAACAGTTGTTATAAGTACATGCCTGAGATCATCCTTAGTAATAAATTCAACCTGCCCGTCAGAAAGATCACAGGGTTTTGCACCGCTTTCTTTAAAAGGCTTACCGTTATAGGTATCTCCCTGGTAAATACCGCCGCCGGGTACAGCCTGGTGACCGCTGTAAAGCATTAATCCCGCTATCTGATAAAAAGACATCCTGGAGGCAAGATCATCTGCTCTTTTATCGGCAGATAACCTCCAGTCTTCGTAGGGTTCAAGAGTTCCGTTTTTATTGAGATCCTTAAACCCGAAACCGTCAGCAGTAATAATTTTAACCCCGGAGGATGCAGAATAACCAAGGGTCTGCCCGCCCCTGTTAACAACGGTTTTAATTCCGTCTTTCTCTGTTTCAGACCATTTGGGACCGCAGGCAAACAGCAGTAACAAAACTATCAAAAGAGACAAAACACGTATTTTCACAGATTTTACACCCATAGTCCAAATCCTCCTGCAGGAATTAGTTGAATAGTTTGAGGGATAACCTCTTTCGGGATTATATGTTTTCTGGAACATTGCAGTATAGCTGACACCATTTGACTCAGGAATTTCATTAATAATAAAAGCTGAAAGAAGCCTTGAAGAGCCCTCTTTTTTGATTGAAATACAATTCAGTGATATTTTTTAGAGCGTGAACTATATCGGACAGATACTATTTAAGTTGCAGAGTTTTGTCAATTTCCGTTTTATTAATATTTGAAATATATAAAGAAATTACTTTAACAGCTCTTTACCAATGCTGAATGAAGGAGCAGTAAAATCACCCACGCTGTAATACCCGCGATAATATGGAGTAAAGACCAGCGGATCAACAAGGTTCATGTCCGGTTCATCCTTTTCATTTAAAACCGCTTCATCTATTTTTACGTCAAGGATTTTACCGACAAACAGTGTATGGAGCCCTATTTCAAGATCATGAATCATTTCACACTCCAGTACCATGGAAAATTCATCCGGGTACGGCGCATCAACCAGTTTTGACCTCACCGGTGTGATACCTGCTTTTTCAAACTTGTTTTCATTTTTACCGGAAGCCATACCAAAGTAGTCAGCTTCCTTTGCCTGCTTTTGAGAGGGCACACTCAGGGTAAATGCTTTTTTAGACATAATGCTGCCGTAGGTGTAGGTGGCTTTTCTGAGGGATATATTCACACAAGGAGGATCGGAACAGCATATACCTCCCCATGCAATTGTCATAATGTTGGGGGCATCTTTGGAATCATAGGTTCCAACGCACCATACAGGCGCCGGAAATATAAGAGTTTTTTCGCCAAATGATTTTTTCATTTTATTATCTCCTGTGGATTATTAATCTAAGCCATCAATGCGGCCTTTCTGTTCTTCTATCCGGTAGAGCCAGTCAGGATCATTGCCGTAATAAATTAATGCAAGATCATTATTCTCTCTTGCCTGTGAGAGGTTTCCCTTCATTATCCATGCTTCTGCAAGATAGTAATAATTCTCTACCATATCAGGCGAGATATTAACCGCCTGCTCCAGCACCCTGATGGTATCGTCAGGCCTGTTTTCATCAAGAAAGCTTATAGCCTTTTCTATAAGGCTTAAGCTTGCCTGCTCCCTTGGAGAAGGAGGCTGTATAGCATTATCCGGTTCCGGAACGTAGAGCATGTTATTTTCATCCCCTGTATCAGGCTGTAACGGCCCGCCTTCATCTCCCGGAACAGGAAGGACTTCATCCTGCTGAGGTAACCTGGATATATATTCCGGCTTTTTTGCAGAACACCCTGCAAATAACAGGCATATTGATATTACAAGAATCTTTTTAAATGTCTGAGACAATATAGTCTTTCCTTTCTAACGGAACAGATCAAGCCAGCTTTTATGTATATCACATTTTTTCTCCGGTGCGGTTTCAGTTAAAAACATTGCATCTTCGGTCTCTTTGCATCCGTCCCTTGCAATAAGCCCGCTTTCTTTGCATATCTTTACTGTTTCTATCCCGGACGGCTTTTCAAACCATTTTCCTGAAACATACTGAGGAAGAGACTTCATCAGCCTCGCCCATATCGGCAGAGCAGCTCTTGAACCTGTTGCATATACCCGGTCATTATTATCAAACCCCACCCAGACTACCGCGAGTATATTTGGCGTATACCCAACAAACCATGCATCCCTTGCCTCGTTTGTGGTGCCTGTTTTACCGGCTGCAGGCCAGTCAATACCATAGTTTTTAAGTGACTTTCCAGTCCCGATTTCTACAGCGCTTTTAAGCATATCGCTCATCAAATAGGCCTTTGCCGGACTTATCACGCTCTCCTTCTGACTGTGCCTTCTTTCGATAACCTTGCCCTTTTCATCAACAATGGAACTCACGGAAAGCGGATAGGGCAGGCGGCCGTCGGCTGCAAAGGCGCAGTATGCCCTTGCAAGCATTAAAGGCGTTATCTCCTGTGCGCCAAGTACCATTGAGGGGTAGGGGTTTTCTATAGGCGCAAAATGGAAGTCATGCACTGTTTTTTTTAATTTCTCAAGACCTGCGGCCATAGCCAGATCCACAGAGGCCGCGTCTTTGCCATCAAGATCATCAGCAAACACCAGATTTACCGTGGCTATATTCTGGGAATATGCAAGGGCCTCTCTCATGGTCACTTCTTCGGGAGCATCCATTTCATAGTTTTTAGGCGTCCATGGCTCACCTTCTACAGTATATGACTGTGGAAAATTTGAAAGCTTTGATACAGGTGAAAACCTGTCCATGGCAGTTAAAAATGCAAAGGGCTTAAAGGCGCTTCCCGGCTGTCTGTATGCATTGGCCGCCCTGTTAAACTGGCTTACCCCGTAATTGCGTCCGCCTGCCATGGCAAGAATATAGCCGGTTTTAGGCTGCATAACTATTACTGCACCCTGGAGTTTTTCTCCCGGGTCTTTTCGCTGGAGCTTTGGATTTTTTGTCTCAAGGTCTCTTAATCCGTTTCTCAGGGCCTCCTCTGCTGCCTGCTGTACCTGTGTGTCTATAGTGGTATAGATGGAAAAGCCTTCGCTGGTAAGCGTATCCATTGGGTACAGCTCACTGATCTGACCTGTAAGATAATCCGTAAAATACCTGGCCTGCCTAACATGATTTGTATACTGAACAGGTTCAAGGGGTGATGCCAGCGCTGTTTCATATGTATTTTCATCCAGCCATCCTTCCTCTTTCATGGAGTCCAGAACAAGGTTCCGCATTTTTACCAGTTTATCCGGATTTCTGTAGGGCGAATAATATGATGAATTACGTATTACAACTGCCAGGGCTGCTGCCTCGGCAACAGAAAGGTCCGATGCCTTTTTATCAAAATAAAACCTGGCAGCTTCTGCAAGGCCCACTATTGCTGCAGATCCCTGCTGGCCCCAGTTTGTTTCATTTAAAAATATTTCTAAAATCTCTTCCTTGCTGAATTTTAATTCGAGCACAATGGCTATCAGCTGTTCCCTGATTTTACGCCGGATTGTCACATCCTTGGTCAAAAAAAACATCCTTGCAACCTGCTGGGTTACAGTAGATGCACCCTGGTTAATCTTTCCCGCCTTCAGGTTCTGAATAAATGCCCTTGCAATTCCCTTGAAAGAAATCCCCTGGTGCTCGTAAAAATCTCCGTCTTCCGCAGCAAGAATCGCATGGACAACATAGGGAGGAAGGGTTCTGATGGAAAGATACTGGCGCCGCTCCCACCTGGGGCCGAAGTAAAGCATCAGTTCTTCCGGCTCCAGCTCCAGGGGCGTGAGCGATTCGCCGGTAGCACTGTTTTTTATTGATTCTATCTGACCTTCCGAAATGCTTAACTTAACCGATCTGCTCTCCTGGCTATAGGTGGGGGTATGAAAGTCACGCAGATAAACAAAAATGGCTTCACCGGTTACATGCATCTCTCCGCGTCTTTCAGGAGACTGAGACACATCCCGGTAGCCGAGCCTGTGGAGTTTACTCACCAGCAGGTTTTTATTTATATGCTGGCCGTCATAAAGGAAGGTTGTATCGGAATAAACACGTGACGGAATATCCCAGGGCCGGTCGCTGAATCTCTCATCAATCTGCCCCGAAAGATTAAGCATGTACAGCAGAACAGACACTATGACTACTGCCGAAAGTAATAATCCGGGAATAATAATCCTGCGTTTTAACCTGCCCTTTAGACCTGTTTTTTTAGCCATTTTAATATGATTCTTTTTAATGATTTTTTAACAGTGATCAGATTACCTTCAAATGGGAAACATCCTAGTATGCGGCCTGTTTCAAGTCAATCTTATTAGAGAGTATGAATACCTCGATAAAAATGAATCATTTCTTTTAACCACGGAGTACACGGAGAAAAACAAAAACTATTTTTGATTAATAAATAAAAAAAGCTTTTCTCTGTGTCCTCCGTGCTCTCCGTGGTAAATAAAAATATAGAAAAAAATCCTGTAGTATGAGATGAAATCCATGTCAGTCAGATTAATAACAAAATAAGGAGCAGCAATGGAGATAAACGCACAGACAACCTGGTCAGATATTCTGGCTATACGTGAAAAGGCACCTTTAATACATAACATTACAAACTTTGTTGTCATGAATAACACGGCAAATGCGCTTCTCGCACTCGGCGCATCACCTGTTATGGCCCATTCGGAGCATGAGGTTTCCGACATGGTTAAGCTTGCAGGAGCACTTGTTGTAAATATCGGAACACTCAGCGAGCAGTGGATAACGTCCATGAAAAAGGCAATAAAAAGCGCAAAGGAAGCCGGAGTCCCAATAGTAATTGATCCGGTAGGCGCAGGGGCGACACCATACAGAACCAATACCCTTCTGGAACTACTGGATATTGCCGACCCGGCAATCATAAGGGGTAATGCATCCGAAATACTTGCAGTAGGCGGAGCCGAAGGAGAGACAAAGGGAGTGGACAGTGTAGCCTCTTCAGAATCTGCAGTAGATGCAGCAAGACAGTTAGCAAAATCCCGCAACTGTGTAGTATGTGTAAGCGGGGAAGTTGACCATATAGTAGAAGGAGACAAAACTGCGACAATACACAACGGTCACCCCATGATGCCCCGTGTTACAGGCCTCGGGTGCACAGCCACGGCCCTGTGCGGAGCCTTTGCGGCAGTTAATCCTTCTGCCTTTGCAGCAGCAGCTCATGCAATGGCAGTTATGGGAATTGCAGGAGAATTTGCAGGAGATGATGCAAAAGGCCCGGGAAGTTTTCAGGTGAATTTTCTTGATGAACTGTACTCACTCTATAAAGCCGATATTATTGAAAGGGCCAAAATAGAAACCAGATAAAACTTGAACCGCAAAGACGCAAAGAGCGCCAAGAAAACCAAAACATCTTATTTGTTTTAAAAAAAAATAAAACTTTGCGTTCTTGGCGTCTTGAGCGAAGCGGGCGGTTAATAGTTTTTTCTTTTAACCGGGTCCTGATTGTAATACTCCTTTAAAACATCATACAGTTCCGGGGTCTCTTTTATCATCCGTTCGGGCCTGTCAAAAAACTGCTCCGTTGCTACAGCAAAAAACTCCGCCTCGTTTGTTGCTCCGTATGAATCCATAAAGGATTTTCTGCCCCTGCCCGCATCTTTTCTGAGACGGGTAAACTCACGGGTGCATACATTTATCCAGTCACGGTAATCCGCTCTTTCATGCAGAGGAGGTGTTCCGTCTGCTGCCCCGTCCAGCATATCCAGCTTGTGGGCAAACTCATGATATATAACATTATGCCCCAGCTCCGGATGACGCCCTCCGTGCAGGGCCGCATCCCATATAATTATTACCGGCCCCTGCATAAACGCCTGTCCCAGGATTGGCTGGTTTTCGTTTTCTACAGTCATTGAATTTTCAAAAAAACCGCGTTTGCGTTTTGGAGGCACAACAGTCGAGGGGTAGACAATAATGCTCATGACATTTTTATAGTAGTTATGGGGCAGGCCAAGAAGAAGCAGACATGCCTGAGCTGATATCGTCACCTTTATCTCATCATCAAGTTCAAGACCACCGGCACCTTCCCAGTATTTTTCCGAAATAAATACCTGTATCAGATGTTTAAGATGAGTCTGCTCACTTTCATCCAGCATGGAGTAATGAACAACATTGCGTTTAATTATCTCTTCCCATAAAGCTGGAAAGGGAACCTGCATCAGTTTTTTACGGCGTCGGCTACGAAACCAGTTAAACATGGCTATATCCTGTATTTTAAAATTTATTGTGATTCGCTTAACATAATAGCGCTCTTGAAGTATCACAAAAAAACCTTATCATGAATTTACCTGAATAATCATAAACAATGCAACAGCTTGATAAATTAACCTACCGGGGATATAGTAATTAATTTCAATTCACCGGCTGAGCCTGCCTTAACTGCAGGAATTATTTTCAATTATAAAAGGAGACACACTTTTGCAAAAGGCAGGAGAAAAAAATACAAAAATTATCAGACAGATTCTATGGAATCTTCTTCTTATCACCATGGGCAGCGCCATTGGTGCAATAACGGTTAAGGCAATACTTGCCCCGCTGGAATTTTTCGGCACCGGGTTTACGGGTATTGCTCTTATAATAAGTTACCTTGTTCCATCAGCACCTATCTCTGTAATATATTTCATAATAAATGTTCCGGTCTTTATCCTGGGCTGGAAATTCGTTGGACGACGTTTTTTTATATACAGTATCATCGCTATGGTAATGTTCTCTGTTGCGCTTCAGCTTGTACATTTCCAGATAACTATAAATGATAAAATTTTGGGAGCAATACTTGCCGGTATAACCATGGGCACGGCTGCAGGCATCACACTTAAATCACAGGGTTCGGGCGGCGGGCTCGATATTCTTTCGGTAATATTTTTAAGGATTTTTTCAGTACGCCTCGGTACAACCATCCTGGCATTTAATGCAGGCATACTTGTAGTTGGAGCAATACTGTTTTCCCTTGAAAGGGCCCTTTATACTCTTATTTTTATTTTTATAAGTTCCAATATTGTTAATTTGGTTGTAAACGGACTAAGCCAGAGGAGATCGGTATTTATAATCTCAACGAGCTGTGAAAAGATCTCAAACGCCATCATGGAACAGGTAAACCGGGGAGTCACAATCCTGAACGGGCGGGGAGGATATTCCAACGAGGATCAGGATGTTATATACACCATAATAACCTACAGGGAGCTTCCCCAGCTAAAGAGGTTAGTCCGTGAAATTGACCCTGATGCCATAGTGGTTGTTAATGACACACTCGAGGTTATGGGGTACAGGATAGGTAATCAGCCTCACTGGTAGGAAAAAATTGAACCACAGAGGCGCAGAGAACACAGAGAAAGCCTTTTATTTCTTAAAACATAATAAAATACTTTTTTCTTTTGTTTTTCTTAGCGTCCTTTGCGTCTTTGCGGTTAAATAAAAGCTTTTGGCCTTTAAGCCGTTCCGCTTAATTACCTCCGGGCCTTATTTTCTCCATCTTTTCTTCAAACAGTTCATACCGGTTAAGGTCTTTCCAGTACACAATAGACAGTTCCCTTACATCTTTAAAATACGCCCTGTTTGTTCCGCCGTGTTTTTTTACCAGTCTTCCGATATCCTTCTTTACCCGGTCCCAGACCTCCTGCTTGAGTGTGAGAGTAAGCCTGATATCCTTAAAGATAAATACTGCCGACGGTAACTGTTTTTCTTCTATAACTTCTATGGTTCCCCTTCCCAGGCTTGCACCTGTGGAGACCTGAAGACCGTCGTTCATGCAGCTTAAGGGCGGTTTGTTTCCTGCATTTGATATAACCTCAAGGGTATCAAAGGGCGCTTCCAGAACCTCTCTTGCCCTCACTCCCATCTTTGCTCCCACAAGGGAATAAATACCCAGATGCCTGTGAAATTCATTTGTAAGGAGGCACGCCTTCCACTCCTCAACCCCGTACAAATCTATTATGCTGTTTACATAGGGCTGCACATCTTCCCTGAAAAGCGACGGATCCCTTGGAATCTCGGAAAAAATAACCGAGGTTCTGGGGCTTAAATGAAAATCGCTATGAAACCCGAATGACTGGATATAAAGCCTTTTCATATCCTCTCTGTCGATTCCTTTAAGAACCTGAACATCAGGCTTATCCTTTAGGGGCGAAAATTTGAAGACAGATGAATCATTAAAATAGATGGCTGCCATCTCGTCCCATACATAAAAATGGTTCTTATCTAAAAGGGACTTAATATCTTCAGATGATTCATGAACCTTTTCAATTAAAGATGATGCTCTTGTCCCTACCTTTTTAACATCGATGTAAAGATTTCTGTCAAAATGCAGCAGTTCATCTTGAGGCAGAGATATGGAATATATCTTTATACCTGAAGAAAATATCTTTCGGGCGGAATCCATGTCCCTGCTGCTGTTCCAGCCCGGATCTTTACTGTCAGGGTCTGCCCCGTAATAAACGATAAATGATATGTTTTCTTTTATTTTCGGATCAAGCCTGATTGCCCTGGCAAGATTGGTGAGAGGCCCCAGACAGAGATATATTACCGGATCATCAGCCGACTTTATCACCTCTGCCACTGTCTGAGAGGCCGTTACCTCTGCTGAATCTGTATCAGAAATTTTTTCACTTCCAGGGACTGCAATCTTTTTAATATAGCTTCTTACCTTCGGAGCTGGTTTATCAAGGGTTTCTCCCTTTATTACTTTGATATCCGGCCGGTTAAAATAGTTAACCATTGCCTTGAGGTTTTTCATTCCTTCTTCGGGAGACCGGACTCCGTCTGATGCAATAAACAGCGGAACCTGCGCGGTTTCGCTGTTTAAAAGCATTGTAACAGCCCTTATATCGTCAAGGGCCATATCCGTATCCACTATTACAGGAAGAACAACATCATGTGCAAAGGACGGCGCTGCGCTTATAAAAATAAACAGAAGAACCTGCACTAACCTTTTTACTGACTGTTTCATTTTATTTCTCTCTGCTTTTAGAATTTAACAACAAACCCGAGCATATATGTTAAATCCGGCATTGGATAGCCTTTTTTCTGTTCATAGGTTGTATCAGTAAGATTTTCTGCAGCAAGGTAAACCTGGTAATCCACCGGGATATCTGCCATCTTGAAATCATAACTGATTTTGCCGTTGACCAGAAAATAGGAATCAACCATATCAACATTTACAGTGCCCTTCTGGCGGCCCCTTGAGGTCACAAACTGATCATCCACATACTGGGTGTCGATATTTATCTGGAAATTATTTAAAAATCTGTAGTTGATACCCGCGCTGAAGGTCAGTTCGGGGGTATAGGGAAGATCCGAAGGCTCTGCATCCATGTATGTAAAACCGCCGTACACAGAAAGCCCGGGAGCAGGATTAACCATTATATTTCCTTCAAATCCCTTGTGTTTGTAGTCCCCTATGTTTGTAAGCACCGGAGGAAAGGGCGGAGGAGGAGAAACCACAATGCGGTCTTTTCCGTCATCATAAAAATAGGTAAAGTCCACAAGAAAGTGCTTGCTGAACCTGTGCTCAATACCTATTTCAAAATGGTCAAGAATTTCTGCCGAAAGAGATGTCCAGTTGTTTTCTCCCGGAAGCCAGAGGTTATCCTGAACCTTGGTATAGATTCCGGGATAATTGATTCCCTTTGCATATGATGTATGCACTTTTGTGTCTGCAAAACCTAAAACCAGGCCTGCCTGTGGACCTGTCTCTGATTTAAAAACATTGTGATTAAAATACCTTGCGCCTATTGAAGGGATAACATAAAAGCCGTCCTCATCTCCCAGCATATGGCTTACGGAAATATAGGGGGATGTAATCCTGAAGGTTTCACTTGGGAAAAAGCTGTCGCCGCCGATCGGATCGAGCATCTGAGCCTCGCCCTTAATATAGTCAAGATCAAGGCCTATAATTATCTCGCCGTTTTCCCAGGGGGTAATTGTTTCACGGGCCTTTATTCCGTAGTTGTTATAATCGGTAAGGGTATTTTGTCCCTGAATTTCCTCCTGGTTTACCCAGTCTATATCTCCCTTGTCGGAATATATCTTTATGTAGCCTGATGCCTTTTCATAACTGTTTGATAAGGTTGCAACTGCAAATATATCTTCATTGTTGAATCTTCCGTCAGAGGGGAGAGATCCGTCAGCAGGTCCTGGATCATCTGCCCAGTTTTCCGTACGGATAAAGGTGAAATCCACTCTCCATTCATCCGAAAAATCATAGCCCAGGTGAGCGAAAATATCCTGCAGTTCTCCATCGGCATTTTCCCTGTGCCCTTCGGAACTCCTGTAACCGCCCAGAAGGTAGTAATCGAACTTACCTGTTTTACCGCCGTGTTCTATTGAACTGGAAACAGTGCTGTTGGAACCGTATGCGCTTCTGATAACTGTCTTAAAACCCTCTTCAGCTACTTTTTTTGTCCTTACATCCACTGCGCCGAATGCCATGTTTCCAAAAAGAACCGGCTGAGCGCCCTTGTATATGTCGATTGTGTCCACAATATCTACATTTAATACATCCATAATGGGGTGAGTCCACACACTTACAAATTTAGGGATACCGTCTATCATGGTTACAATTTCAGCGCCGGGGCGTGAACTTCCGTTGCCCCTTATAAAAAGGGCACCTCCTTCTCCGCCTCCAAAGCTTCCTACAAGATTATGCCTTGAAATTACAACGCCGGGCACACGTCTTAATGCCGATGTAAGATCAAGGGCATTAAGATCGGAAATCTGGGCTTCAGTAACATGAGTTACCTGGCTTCCCAGCCTGGTAACTTCATTTTCATCAATAATTGCCGGGGTGGACACAACAATATCATCCAACTTGTGAACCTTTTTTTCTTCTGCCGCAAATGAGGACTGCACAAATAGAAACAGACCGGCTAGAACAGCAACTGCAATCGAACTTTTCACTTTTCTCATCTTCTCCTCCGTTGATAAATGAACTACCCCGATGCAGGCAGCGGGGTATCAATTAATGACTAACTTTGTTTTACCGCCGCAAGCGATGAGGTATCAGACCTTGCGCTTCGCAATAAAAAAAGCCATGAAGGTATGACCGGTAATCTTACCGGCATAAGCCTTCATGGCTTTGATAGTTTTATATAAATTTTTAAAAAAAGCTGATGAAACGTAATTTCGTATTACGTAATATTCATTTCATCAGCTAATAAAAAATTAGAGGTAATGTCAAGAAAAGTTTAAGTTATTCTGATTCAAGTCCCCAGCTTTTAAACATCTGTTTGTAAAAAGGAGGCTGTACAAAATCAGGCTCCATGGACATGAACTGATCCCTGTGGGAGTACATTTTCCCCTGGGGTTTTACCATTGCCATAAAATCCTTCATCTTCTGGCTTGGAACAGCAAGTATCATTTCATCTTCAGCAGCAAGAGCTCTCTGGTATTCTCCGGGGTCAGGAAGAACAACTACGTACTTTCCTGTTTTTATGGGGTCAACAACCGCATGACCGCATGACGGAAGAAAAAGCTCTGTGACTACCTGGTCCGACCCCTGGAAATTAAGAGGTAAAAGAACGCCTCTAAGCTGGGCCGGGTTCATATAGATCAGAACAACATCAGGCATAAAGTTTGCTTTTTTTAGGGGCGCAGAAACTATCCCCTCATACTTGCCTGTTTCAAAGCTCATGTATGATTCACCGAAAAAACCGCCCTGCTGTTTTGGCACCATTCCGTAGGCCTGAAGAGCCGTCGGGCAGCGGTGATCATGCTTGAACATTGCCACTGTTTTGCCTTCTCTTCTGGACATGCCGAATGCCTGGCACTGGGCAAGCTGATATCCGCCGTCTTTTTTAGGTCTGAAGGACCCTTCCGGAGTATCAGCCTCTTTTTCAAGCATTTTAACTGCAAGAGGTGATGTTCTTAACAGGAGACCGTTTTCAAGCTCTTCTCCAAATTTATTGTATGTTTCCAATTCCGATGCAGGTGCTGTCGCCTCTGCTGCATGGGCAGTAGATGTTTTAAGTGCTGCTCCTGCTGTTACTAGCGCTGCAGCGCCAAGCCCTGCGCCTATAATTTCACGTCTGGTAAATTCCTTTTTCACAGGCTGTCCTCCTGTACTTTAATTGTTAATACCTAAATCTAATCACTCAAATCATAAATGTAAATGCCGTTAGTGTTCCGGAACTCCCGGTGCATCCTCAGGCACTGCCAGATCGTCTCCTGTCAGGTTAACACTCAGAGTGTGTATCCATTTATATTTTCCGCGCACAAGCCTGAATGTATGAGAATCCGGCATACCCTGTTTTATGTTTCCGAATTTGCAGAAAACATTAACAGTTCCCATATCTTCGTCAACTACAAAGGTACGCTCAACAATAGGAAGCTCTCCAAGAGGAGCAGGTATCCAGCAGGTATCCTTTTCTTCGCCCTTGGCGTTTGTATAGGCGCCGCCCTCAAGACGCGCACATGGAACACCGCCGAACGGAGGCCTTACACCGCCATCCATAAATACATAGTCAAAGTACTGGTTGGCTGCATCAACAAGTTCCTGACGGCTTATACGGTCGTCCGGAGCAAGGACAGGCCAGTCTTCTGCAGTTGAGTATTTAAGATAATCATCAGCATTGAACAGCCAGTCTTTTTTACTTGTAACAAGGCTGTCTATTTCCTTTATTTTGCCCTTATCCACTTTAAGGCGTGTTCCAAGAACGTACTTTTCTTTACCTTCTGTGCTGATCACTTCGGTAAATGTTTTGCAGCGTACTGTGTCATAGATGCTTTTATGATGAGCTACCGGAATTGGATTATTCCACATACCATTTTCTTTTGTGGTTTCCTGCATATCTTCTTTAAACAGTGCATCAGAAGCTAAATTCATTTTGCTGGTATCACCTGCTTCCTGGGCAGCTACATAGCTTTCGGTTGCAGCTATAAGCATTTCCCTGTCGCATTCAGGGTCAGGATCGGGTTTATATTCTTCAACTTCAACAGGATCATCAGTAAGATTTACGCTTAATGTGTGAATGTTCTGATACTGTCCCTTAACCAGTCTGAAGGTATGTGAATCAGGCATTCCGAGCTTGTTGTCTTCAAACATGCAGAACACATTGACCGTTCCCATCTCTTCATCAACTACAAAGGTTCTGTTTGATACATACATAACGCCGAGAGGACCCGGAATCTGGCAGGTGTCTTTATCTTCAAACTTTTCGTTTGTGTATGCTCCTCCCTCGAGCCTTGCACAGGGAGATCCCCATGGGGGCCTTATTCCCTTATCCAGAAAAATAAAATCAAAATACTGGTTGGCGGCATCTATAAGATCCTGACGGCTTACACGGTCATCAAGAGAAAGTTTGGGCCACTCTTCTGCCTTTGAGAATTTTAGATATGCATCAGCATCAAAAAGCCAGTCGCTCTTGTCTGTAACAAGGCTGTCTACCTCTGTTATATTCCCGCCGTCAACTGCGAGACGTGTACCGATTACATACTGGTGATCACCTTCTGTTACAATCACTTCGCTGAAGGTCTTACAGCGTCCGGAGTCATATATACTGCGGTGAAAGGCAATTGGAAGCGGGATATTAATAAGACTTTTATCCTTTGTTGTTACGCTCATATCTCTTTTAAATACCGCATCTTTAGCGAGAGACATCTTTGACAGATCACCTGCCTCCTGTGCGGCCAGATAGCTTTCTACTGCATCTATAAGCATTGCCCGGTCACACTCCCGGGACGGCGGAGTATAAGCAAAAGGATTGGGCTCACCTTCAGCTGCCGGAGCAGCGTCTGCAGCTTCCGTGGCGGGTGCCGCTGCAGGAGCTTCTTCTGCCGCGATAGCCTGTCCTGCACCGCCGGTATGCGCTGTGCAGCTGAAAAGCAGGCTGCCCAGAAAACAGCAGCTGAATAAAATTATAATATTTCTTGTTGCTCTGTTCATGATTCCTCCCTGAAAATAAATTGAAATATCTCCCCCTATACGGGATATAATTTGAAAAAATGAATGACGTGCATTGATGAAACCGGCGCCCATACTATTTTGAGAGCCGGTTTTTGTCAAGGTTTTCACAACTGTAACTGCTGTAATGATGCAGGATTGGACAGCAAAATGACTGTTTTCGGAACACCTGATCAAAAATATGCCTGAAAAGGCCCCTAAGCTGTTTGACTTTTTCATAATCCTTACTAGTTTCAAAACATATGCGCCTTAAAAACTTTCATGGAGGATTAATATGAAAACGATATATACAGCTTTTCTGATGTTTATACTGATGGTTGGAATTGTTTATGCCAATGAAAATGATCTTAACTATTTTTATAAAGGATCATTCGATATGTATGACAGCCATATAGAAGATACAGTAATGCAGATCCTGAAAGCCCAGACAGATCCGGAAACAGGCCTGGTAAAGATAGGCGACCATTATTTCAATTTTGAATATTTTGCAAATACCCTGGATGAGGTTGATTTAATGAAGGTCGCTACACTGCATTTTACAGACAAAGATAAAAACCGCTATATTATTGACTACTATTTCGACGGGTATAAAAAATTACATAAAATCATGCTCTTCTCAAAAAACGGGAAGGCAGTTAATAGAGAATTGTATAATTCTGATGAGAGCAGTAAAAAAATCTGCCGAAAATAGAAAATACCTATTAAAATCAATTCAACTTATTCAGTTTGTAACACACTGCCCCGCTAAAGACAGCGGGGCATCAGTTTTTACGCTTACCACAAAAATTAAAACCATTGAATTATTAGAAAAATGTAAAGATTATTAAAACATGTAACCTATTGCACTCTGATACGATTATTTAATTAGTACCCATCCATTTTTGTTCTTTCTGAATGGGTACTAATTAGGGATTAGCAAAAAGGATACCTGAAAAATGACCGTATTTAAACTTTTAGGGGATAACAGACCGATAAATCTGTTTAAAAATATACTTCTGATTTTACTAATGATGTTTTTTTTCGGCTGCGGCGGTGGTGACGGTGGATCTGGTTCTACGGCAAATAAAGCCCCGGAAGCAGAGATATCCGTATCGGCAGAAAGCGGTTCCGCCCCTCTTGCAGTTGAGTTTGATGCAGCAGGATCAGAAGACAGCGACGGCAGCATATCTTCATATGAATGGGATTTTGGAGATAATTCTACAGGAACAGGTTCGTCTGTATCCCACACCTATCAGACTTCAGGGGTTTATACAGCACAACTGACCGTAACGGATGATGACGGCTCGAAAGATACTGCATCCGTTGAAATCACAGTAGAGCCATCATCTCCTGTAGCTGCCTTTACGGTTTCGGAGGTAAGCGGTACTGCTCCGTTCACCGTTCAGTTTGATGCTTCCGGTTCAGGCGACGCTGATGGAACCATATCATCTTATTCATGGAATTTCGGAGACGGATCAACCGGGAGTGGAACATCGGCAAGCCACACTTACAGCTCCTCAGGTACCTACACTGTCAGGCTCACAGTTACCGATAATGATGACCTTACCGATTCTGAAAGCCGCCAGATTACGGTCTATGCAAATCCGGCATCATTGAAATACAGCATAAGCGGGACTGTGACATCCGCTGAAAACATGATTGTTGACAGCGATGTTAATGATTTAAAGGCGGATTACGCGTCAAATGACTCCTTCAGCCTTGCACAGGAAATCTCCGCACCTGTTACAGTAAGCGGATTTGTAAATGTAGACAATTCCGGTTCAAGAGGTGACAGGTTTGAGAGGAACGGAGATTATGATGACTATTACGAGGTATCTCTTACAGACGGGATGAACATCTCACTTTATATGGCAGAAGACTCTTCAACATCGGAACTAAGCCTGTACCTTTACAGCAGTGACCGCACTCTGGTTTCCGGAGGGTCAGCCAGCACGGACAGCAGCGGTATCGCATCCCTTACAGTTTCCGGCAGCGGAACCTATTATATACGCGTTGAAGCTCTGGAATACGGAATGATAAAAACCTGTACACTGTATTCCCTTACAATAGGCCTGACAGCCGCTGCCGGTGCTGAGCAGCCTTTGCGCCTGGGCGATAATTTTGTGCCGGGAGAAGTGCTTGTCAGGTTTGATAAAAATTTATCAGGCACGGTATCCACCTCAACTTCCGAAGCTGCCGCGGTTTCAAACCTGGGCCTTTCAACAAAGGCAGGAAAAAAGAGCAGGGATAAACTTTTAAAAAATCCTCAGGGAGCTTCAAAAGATGCTTTTTTTAAAAAACTCGGCGTACTTTCTGCTGTTGAACGAAGTATGAGTCCCGGAAAAATGGATACCGCTACAAAAGATAAAATGGAAACCATGTGGATGGTTCGGGCGCTGAGAAATCAATCAGGAGTTGCCTGTGCCGAGCTTAACTATATAAGAAAAAACTTACAGACGCCAACGGACAGGTATTATTCATATCAGTGGCATTATCCCCTGATAAATCTTCCTGATGCATGGGATATTACTACGGGAAGCAGCGATGTAATCGTGGCTGTGGTGGATACAGGCGTGCTGCTGGATCATCCGGACCTCGACGGCCAGCTTGTAGACGGCTATGATTTTATCTCAGACACTGATATTTCACTTGACGGAGACGGAATAGATGATGACCCGGATGATCCGGGTGACTGCGAGAATGTTGACGGCACCAGCTCTTTTCATGGAACCCATGTTGCCGGAACAATTGCCGCTGCAACAAATAATGGAACTGGTGCGGCAGGTATTGCCTGGAAAAGCAAAATTATGCCCCTGCGGGCACTTGGTTCCGGCGGAGGGACAACATACGATATTATGGAGGCTGTAAAATATGCTGCCGGCCTGGAGAATGATTCCGGGACACTCCCAGCCAGCCCTGCCGACATAATAAATTTAAGTCTGGGCGGAGAGGGCGCAACTGTCTATGAACAGCAGATATACGCAGAAGTGAGGGAACTAGGGATAATTGTAGTAGCAGCAGCAGGAAATGACGGCGCCACCACTAAATCCTATCCTGCAGCCTATGATGATGTTCTTTCAGTAAGCGCAGTCACCATAGATGAAGACCTCGCATCCTACTCCAACTACGGAAGCACAATTGATCTTGCCGCGCCCGGAGGGTCATCCACTGACAGTAACGGTGACGGATATACTGACGGAGTATTAAGCACCTGCGGAGATGACAGCAGCGGAAATATTGAAATGAGTTATGCCTTTGCAATAGGCACAAGCATGGCGGCCCCTCATGTTTCTGGTGTTATAGCCCTTATGAAAGCTCTTTATCCGGCACTTACACCGGATGAGTTTGATTCGCTTCTCGCTGGAGGATACCTTACCCGTGACCTGGGAGATTCAGGAAGGGATGACAGTTTTGGATACGGCATGATTGATGCCTACAAGGCAGTACTGACCGCCCAGGAAAGCGGTAACAGCGGAGGAATCCCTGCAATTCTTACAGCGAGCCCCTCTATACTTAATTTCGGCTCTTCATTAAGCACTGCAGACGTAGTACTTGAAAACGGCGGTGAAGATTCTGCAGTATTGACGGTAACAGGCTACTCATCAAGTGAATCCTGGCTTTCGGTAACCCCTGATACGGACGTTGATGAACAGGGCCTTGGAACTTACATTGTTACTGTTTCGCGTGACTCCCTGTCAGACGGAACCTATTCCGGAACACTGACATTTGAGTCAAATGAAAATGAAACAACGGTTTCGGTTGTTATGCGCGCAGGAACATCAACAGCCTCAACAGACGGAGGATACCATTATGTGCTTCTGCTTGATCCCGACACATATGAAACAATAGATCAGTCAGAAAGTTCAGGAGATGAGGGAAAATATGAATACAGCTTTTCCGGGCTTTCCTACGGCGATTCCTACATTATTTATGCAGGTACAGATTCAAACAGCAACAGTTATATATGTGATGACGGAGAAGCATGCGGGGCATATCTTTCACTGGATAAACCAGTGGAGATTACTATAAACAGTGATTTAACAGATGTGGATTTTTCAACAGATATAAATATGAACCTTCATGATACGGCAACAAGCCTTTTTGCCCGGGACAGTATGCAGCTGCAGTTAAAGGTTAAGTAAGTACAATACCAACCATTATATGTAAATCATTACCTTAATAAGGGAACCATTTACACGAAAACAAGGTAATATTTTACATATATCAATATTGACCTATATACCCACAAACGCCTCCAACAAAAAAACCTTGTAACACATTGATTTACCTATATGATTTAACTCTCAAATAATTACCTACAGTCTATTTGTATGGTATTGTTTTTGCTTTAACATATAGTAAATTTAGAAACCATCGACATATTTTTATGTTGATTTATATGAGAGGTGAAAGTCATGAAAAAACATATTTTAATAATTTTTGCCATAATATTATCGGTTTTTTTAACAGCTTCTTCATCATGGGCATTAACCCTTTATTTTACTGAAGATCTGTCATCAGACGGATTAGGTTCATCTCCTTATGGTGAAGTAACACTGACTCAGAGTGGGTCTAATGTCGACTTTGCTGTTACATTATATGATAATAGTAATTTCGTTATAACCGGCGTTGACAGGTATGACTTTTTTTTCAATGCAAATGATATTTCCTTAACTGATATTTCTTTTTCAGACACAAGTTTGAAGGCAGCGACAGGAGACTTTGGTGATTCAGGAAAAGGCTTTTATGATTATGGGATAGTATACGATGGTCAGAAAAATGGTGGTGCAGGCGCAATGCCAGGACCTATTTATTTTACTGTTTCTAATTCTATAATTAGTGACTTTATCAGCGAGGAAGTAGTCGCACTCAATCAGAAAGATTATATATTTTCAGCTGATATTATTAGCGGCACAACAAATTATACGGGTTTAATAGCTGTCCCGAACTATACTATTCCCGAACCGGCAACAATGCTTCTTTTAGGTTTCGGCCTTTTAGGCTTAACGGGTTTTAGAAGAAAATTTAAATAGACATAACATTTGATCTGATCAATCAATGAAAACGAAAAAGCAGTGCCCTGGGCACTGCTTTTTTTTTATGCTTGACTTCAATTGCTATTATTACAATTATTCAGCATTAACTCTCACAACTCAGACACCTTAAATTCTATTACATAAACAGAACACCTCATCTCTGAAGGCACTAACACTGATATTTTCCGATTTTTTTTAAAAAAAGGAGGATTTATTATGGTACAGGTCGACCTGCCAGGAGCATTTGCCATTGGACAGATTTTTGCTTTACTAAGCAGAACATATCTTAAAAAAGAAAAAAACAAAATCACACACAGGCTTATGGCTCCCATATCCTGGTATTTCACTCTTATATATGCCCCTGTGGGTTTATTTTTACTGATCGGCTGGCCTGCGTGGGAGGTTATGTACTGGTGGGAATGGGTGGAAAACCCGGCCGCAAACCCCTGGGCAGCCGGTTTTTACATCATATTCTTTTTTGCAATGGTGATCATAGGGCATATAAGTTACATTATCGGTCACTCACTCTGCTTAAAGGGAAAAGATAATACCGTAATCATACTGGCTGTATTATTCTGCATTCTTACACTCCTTCCCTTTTTTTTGTGGCCCATGACATGGAATCATGTGGGCACCTACGCACAATATCATGCTGTTCCAAAAGAAACTACAGGCATGTTTACAACTCCGTCCTTCTTTTTTCCATGGCTGATAATAATTACCTATCTTGTTGCGGGATCAATTATTTTTGGCCTGTGGCTGAAAAGACATTCAAAAAAAATAACCTAAAGCTATTTTTTCCAGTCCTGATAAAAACATAGCTGTTTTGATCACTTACTGCTATTAAAATGATTTTTAATCGTACGTACAGTAAGAACTTGACATATTCCGGTCTGCCTAAGTATATATATAGTTTGAGCTATGAATTATTATTCATAAAAGATAATTAAGATTCTGGAAACATTAATAAGTTGCGGACAATACTTCTAAAAGCAAGAAATAACCTTTCTTTGGCTTGAAGAAGAATCAAGGATGTTATATAGAAGTGACTGCAAATCAGCAGATACTACAGTAAAGCCACTGAATTTTATTTTGCATTATTAATTTTCCAGGAGGGAGCGTTATGAGGAATTTCTTAGTTGTGTTGTCACTGGTGTTAATGGTCGGTTTCGGCCTTGTTGGATGCTCAGGTAATGATGGAGATACATCAGACAGTTCGGAAACTGCAAAAGTAAGCGAAAAAATAAAAATAGGTCTCTCATTCTCGGATTTTGCAACAGAACGCTGGGCTGTGGAACGGGACATAATGACCAAAATGCTGGAAGAAAAAGGTTATGAAGTTATTGCCCAGGGAGCGAATCACGATCCTAAGACCCAGAATGATCAGATAGAAAACATGATTACCCAGGGTGCAAAAGCCATACTTATTGTCGCAGAAGACGGCGCAGCATGCGGGATTGCAGTAGATAAAGCCGCCAGAGCAGGTGTTCCCTGTGTTGCCTATGACAGGCTTATTAAAACCCCAAAACTTGCATGCTACATATCCTTTGACAACATGGAAGTAGGCCGCCAGCAGGCAAGAGGCGTTTTAAAGGTTAAAGACACCGGAAGATTTGTCCTTCTTGGAGGAAGCCCCACTGATAATAATGCCGTTCTTTTCAGAAACGGCCAGCTGGAAGTTCTTAAGCCTCTTGTTGATAAGGGACAGATCGAAATAGCAGCTGATCCATGGGTAGACAACTGGGAACAGGAAATAGCCCTCCGCAGAATGGAGAATATCCTCACCTCACAGAAAAATGAAATAGATGCGGTTGTAGCCTCAAACGACGGAACAGCCCTTGGCGCAATCCAGGCATTAAAGGCTCAGAAACTGAATGGCAAAGTGCCGATCTCAGGTCAGGATGCAACAGCAGCCGGATGCCGCTCAATAGTAGACGGCGATCTCACAATGACAGTATTTAAAGATGTCCGTAAACTCACTCCTCTTGCGGTAGACATAGCTATAAAACTGGCAAAGGGTGAAAAAATAGAAGGTCTTGAAAACTTTTCTCTTGCGGAACTTACCCTTGAGAAAAATTTAAAGGGAGAAGTACCCTGTAAATTTCTAGATGTCATACAGATCGATAAAAACAATATTTATGATGTTGTAGTAAAGAGCGGGTTCCAGAAATGGGACGAAGTATATGCAGGAGTACCGGAAAATGAAAGGCCGCCTAAACCGCAGGATTATTAATGACTGACAATATTTTAGAAATAAAAAACGTCACAAAAAAGTTTCCCGGTGTAACCGCCCTTTCGGATATCTCCTTTAATATAAAAAGAGGAGAAATTCACGGGCTTGCAGGTGAAAACGGAGCCGGGAAATCTACACTTGTAAAAATTCTGTCGGGTGTTTACCCGGCAGATACCTATACAGGAAATATTGTTTACGATAACCAGCCTCTTAATTTTGATCATCAGGCTGTTAAAACAGCCATAGAAAAAGGAATCGCTGTTGTCTACCAGGAGCTTATACTTGTTCCGGAAATGACTGTCGGCGAAAATATTTTTCTTGGAAGGGAGCCTAAAACTTCAAAGGGCTCTGTTAACTGGAACAGGCTTTATGCCGATACAAGGCAGATATTAAAGAAATACAATCTTAATATCCCCTTTTCAGCAAAGGTGTCTTCCCTTGGAGTGGGCAAGCAGCAGATGGTCGTAATTGCCAAGGCCCTCTCGGAAAACGTCAAGGTACTGATACTGGATGAGCCCACCTCTGCCCTTACCGAGGCGGAAGTTGAAACCCTGATGGATATCCTTGAGCGCCTCAGGAAAGACGGCATCACCTGTATATATATCACCCATAAGCTTAACGAGTTTTTCAGAATAACGAACAGCATCACTGTATTTCGTGACGGAACGGTTGTTGATACAAAAAAAACTTCCGAACTGGATAACGAAAAAATCATATCCATGATGGTAGGCCGTGAAATGACCGAGCGCTACCCGTCAGAAAAAAGAACCCCCGGAGATGTTGTTCTGGAGGCAGAGGGCATATCTGTTCCTGATCCGTTCCTGCAGCACAAAAAGCTGGTTGATAATGTAAGTTTTTCTGTTAAAAAGGGTGAAATACTCGGAATAGCTGGCCTTATGGGTGCAGGACGTACCGAACTTGTCTCTGCAATATTCGGAGAGTACGGTAAAAACTGTTCAGGAAGTATCAGCATAGAAGGTAAAACCGTATCTATTCAGTCAGCCGGAGAAGCAATTAAAAAGGGCATCAGCCTGGTTCCCGAAGACAGGAAACTGCTTGGTCTTATTATCAGTCAGTCCATATTAAAAAACATATCGCTTCCCAATATGGATCTTTTTACATCAAGGCTCAGCATCAACCAGAACAAGGAATACTACGAGTGTACGGAAATGTCCAAAAGGCTTTCGGTAAAAGCACCTTCGGTACACTCTGTTGTGGAATCACTTTCCGGCGGAAATCAGCAGAAGGTTGTACTTGCAAAATGCATAATGTCAAACCCTAAAATTCTTATCCTTGATGAACCGACCCGGGGTATAGATGTCGGTGCAAAATATGAAATATACAAACTTATGAACAAACTGGCAGCCCAGGGCGTGGCAATAATAATGGTATCAAGCGAGCTCCCGGAAATACTGGGGATGAGCGACAGGATACTTGTAATGCATGAGGGGAAATGTACAGGCATAATAGATAACGATGAAAATGCAACACAGGAAAGAATCATGACCCTTGCCACAGGAACACTTAACTAGCCTGGCAAAGGTGATCTTTACAGTAACAAATATAAATCTGGCGAAATAATATGAGCAAAATAACAGAATCAATAAACGCACATTTCAGAACATATTCAATGGTCATCGCACTGGTTGTAATCTGGATATTATTCAGCGTTGTAACCGACGGGGTCTTTTTTGAACCCAGAAATTTATCCAATCTCGTAAGACAGACTGCCCTTATAGCTATACTTGCAATGGGTATGGTGCCTGTTATTGTAACCGGAAATATAGATCTTTCCATCGGATCGGTAGTAGGGTTTATCAGTATAATAGTTGCATACTGCCAGTATTTTATCTTTCCTGGATTCCTGGCAGGAATGTTTCCTTCATTTGAAGCCCAGACAGTATTTCTTGGCATAGAAACCACTATGAACGGGGTGCTTTCCACACTGCTCTCCATCGTTGTTGCCCTGATAGTAGGGCTCATTATTGGCGTATGGCACGGCACGCTCATTGCTTATCTTAAAATACCGGCATTTATCGTTACACTCGGCGGTTATCTTGCCTTTAGAGGCGGTGTTCTCCTGGTAAGCGGAGGCCGTACAATAAGCCCGGTTGAAAACACGCTTGTAGAAATAGGGCAGGGATATATACCTAAAAATATAGGTCTGATACTGGCAGTCCTTGTAGTAATTGCAATTTTTATTTCAATAATGTGGGGAAGAGCACAGAAGTTCAAATACGGTTTTGAAAAATATCCGGTCTATCAGGATCTTCTAAAAGCAGTAGCAATGTCTGCTATCGTGTTGTTCTATGTTTTGTATATCGCAAACGGATATGAAGGAATCCAGAATCCGGTTCTGCTTCTTGTGGTTATACTGCTGATATTTTCATACCTCACCAAAAATACCAGATTCGGCCGTTATATCTATGCATACGGCGGTAACAAAGAGGCAACCCGCCTTTCCGGTATCAACACAAACGCTATAGTTTTTAAGGTTTATCTCCTTATGGGCGTTTTATGTGCAGTAGCCGGAGTTGTTTTAACAGGATATGTTTCTGCAGGAACAACCTCGGGCGGTAACCTTTATGAGCTTCTTACCATTGCAGCATGTGTTATCGGCGGAACAAGTCTTATGGGCGGATCAGGAACTGTCGCAGGAGCTGTTGTCGGGGCGCTGGTAATGGGAAGCCTTAATAACGGCATGGACCTTCTGGGCTGGACCAACTCAAAACAGATGGTTGTACAGGGCCTGGTCCTGATAATTGCAGTCTATATGGATGTAGTTTCAAAAAATAAAAAGTAATTTTGTTGCCCGGAATCTCCGGTTCCGGGCAACAGCCATCAGCTTTCAGCACTCAGCTAAAAGCATTTTGATATGGTTTTAATAAGTTCCATCCTCACATGAGGATTTTATGGAAACCCGTTTCACCTCAAAATACTTACCCTGCACTATTTCTGTGGAAATCATCTTTCACAGGATGATCATTTCTCATAAAATAATTTATTTCACATTTTTTAAACTGTCGGGGAGGGCATTTTAATGAAATCTTTTATTACCTGTCTTTTGATTACTTTCTTATTTTGCGCAGTATCAATGACAAACACTCTTGCTGCCGGATTAAGCTGTGAAAATTTTAAGCAGTTTAAGATGGAAGGTTATGATGTAGAGATTAACAAAGCACAAAATATTCCGGCAGGCAAACTGCCGGCAGGTCCATTCGGACCGCCTGCTTATGACGGAATATTGCCTCAATACTGCCGGGTGGACGGGGAGATAGACAAACGCACAGGAGCAGACGGTAAACCCTATGCAATAGGCTTTGCCGTTGCCATGCCAGAAAACTGGAACGGCAGGTTCATGTTTCAGGGGGGTGGAGGCATGAACGGATCGGTTGCTGACCCGACAGGCAATCATGGGGGAGGACCGCCGGCGCTTGCAAGAGGTTTTGCAGTTGTAACGTCCGACACCGGGCACAGGGCATCCAGACAGGGGTTTGATACTGATTTTATGTCAGACCAGGAGGCCTACATGAACTTTCTTTACAAGGCCATTGGAAAAGTCACCGTAGCAGGGAAGGAAATTGTAACCAGGTATTATTCAGAACCGGTAAAATATTCCTATTATGTGGGCTGTTCAACAGGAGGCCGCGAAGCAATGATTATGACACAGCGGTACCCTTTTTATTATGACGGCGTAGTATCAGGTGCGCCGGCAATGAGAACCAATTATTCAAACCTTGGCACAAAATGGATGCAGGTATCTCTTAACCAGGCAGAGCCCCTTGAAGAAAAAGATCATAAACTGATAGTTAATTCCTTTCTTGATAAATGTGACATGAAAGACGGAGTAAAGGACAGTATGGTCTTTAATATTGAAGGCTGTGATTTTGATCCTGCCGACCTAATATGCAAAGGAAATAAAACAGACGAATGCCTGACAGTAAAACAGGCAAAGGCCGTAAAGCAGGGGCTTGCAGGACCTGTAACCTCATGCGGAAACCAGGTCTATTCGTCCTTTCCCATGGATACAGGTGTTACAGCAAAGTCGTTTATTCCGGGCCTCATGTTAATGACAGACAGTATGCTCGGACCTCCCTCAAAAGATACTGAAATGGATGTGGACAGGGAATACATTGAAAAAACGGACGGCGCTGCAGCAGCAGGCGATACCTTTTTATGGACAAACCTGAACAGCTTTTCAGGACACGGCGGAAAACTGATTTTTTATCACGGTGTAAGCGACCCGTGGTTTTCTGCACTTGATACTGTAGATTATTATAAAAGGCTGGTAAGGGATAACGGCGGTAAAGATAAAGTATCCGGATGGAGCAGGCTGTTTCTTGTTCCGGGAATGGGACACTGCAGCGGTGGAGATGTAACCGTTGATTCATTTGATATACTGACAGCCATTACAGACTGGGTGGAAAAGGGAACAGCTCCTGATAAAATCACGGCTTCAGGTAAAAATCTTCCGGGCCTAACAAGACCGCTCTGCCCTTACCCGCTGTATCCGCATTATACGGGTAAAGGCGACAGTAAAAATGCGGTTAACTTTGAATGCAGGAAAGCTGTCACACAAAAATAAGGAAAATAAGATTGCATATTAAATATTTATCCATACTATAATAAAACATTTTCCCGGAGGTCTCCCATGAAACGATATAAAACATTTTCTGGTAATTCAATACTGATGCAGCCGGTATCCCGTCGTTCAATCTTTCGTGCCATGGCATTTACTGCCGGAGGTCTTGCAGCAGGAGCAATAACAGGCTGTCAGCCTGTGCAGGAAAAAACTGAAACGTTAATGGAACCCCTGATTGAAACCGCTTACGGAAAAATTCGGGGATATATAAACAGGGATATCTATACCTTTAAAGGGGTCCGTTACGGAGCATCTACAGGCGGAGAAAACCGTTTTAAACCGCCAAGGCCTCCGCGTCCATGGATGGAAATCCGTGATGCATCGTCATACGGCTACAGGGCACCGCAAACCAATCCTGCTGCTCCGGGTATGCTGTCTGCCGACACGGAGATAGGAAAAATATTATGGGCATCAGATGGTTTCAGGGTGCCTGCGCCGGAAAGCGAAGACTGCCTTTTCCTTAATATCTGGACAAAATCTCCCGACCCTCAGGCAAAGAGGCCGGTTATGGTATGGCTTCACGGGGGCGGATTTTCAATGGGGTCTTCATCTGACCTGCTCTATGACGGAACAAACCTTGCCCGCAGAGGTGCGGTTATGGTGGGCGTCAACCACAGGCTCAACACCTTCGGTTACACCCACTTTGGAGATATCGGCGGAGAAGAGTATGCCCATTCTGGCAATGCGGGTCAGCTTGATATCATACTGGCCTTAAAATGGGTGAAAGATAACATTGAAAAATTCGGGGGTGACCCCAAAAGGGTGATGATCTTTGGAGAGTCAGGAGGCGGAGCAAAGGTAAGTATGCTTCTTGCCAGCCCCGCAGCAAAGGGGCTTTTCCATTCTGCTGTTATCGAAAGCGGACCTGGTATAAAGGTTGAAGAACGAGACAAGGCATCTGCGGCAGCAGAGGCGCTGCTTGAAGAGCTCGGGATCAAACCGGAAAACCTGCCTGAAATACATAAACTGCCTGCCGGTAAAATACTGTCCGCATACTTTGCTGTAAGCGCAAAAGGTATTGGCGGCTTCAGACCGGTTCTTGATCCTGTTATTCTTCCAAATCATCCCTTTGATCCTGCAGCGCCGACTGTATCTGCAAATGTTCCGATCATGATAGGCTGGAATAAAACCGAAAACACAGCTTTTTCACTCGGGCAGGATAATCTGTGGATGCTTGATGAAGAAGGTATGCGAAACCGTATAAAAGAAATCGCAGGAGAAAATGCGGATAAACTTATCGAAGTATATCGTAAAAAATATCCTGCCATGACACCGTCCGAGATATATTTTTATATAAGCAGTTATAACGGAACAGGTACAGGTTCTGAAATAATAGCAGAAAGAAAGATGGCCCTTGGAAAGGCCCCCTCATACCTGTACCGGCTTGACTGGGAAACACCTGTTCTGGGCGGAAGGCTCATATGCCCCCACGGACTTGAAATGCCCTTTGTATTTGATAATGTTGATGAAGGTGGGATAGGTCTTTCCGGAGGCGGCCCGGAAGCCCAGAAAATGGCGGATATAATGAGTGAAACATGGATAGCCTTTGCAGAAACAGGAGATCCCAACACTCCCGAAAGCGGTCTTCCCCTGTGGGACCCCTATGACACATTAAAGAGACCAGTTATGATATTCGATAAAGAAAGCAGGCAGGAATTTGATCCGTTAAAGGAGCAGCGTATTATTTTATCTAAAAAATAATCATGAAATACCGAATCCGTATAAAATCTAAAAACAGGAAAACAGCTCTTTCCGAAGGAGCTCTAAAACTAGGCATCAATCCTTCAGAGGTTTATGTATCTGAAGAAGACGGCAGCAGTTTTATTGTCTCACGCATCAACGCGCCCGGAGAATTTGAGCTTGAAGCATCGGATGATAAAATGGCGGCAGTCCTGAGGGTTATAACCCCGTCTGCCGGATCAGGCACGCCTGTTAAAGATGCAGATATTGAAAAGGCCCTTTCTGATATGGGCGTTGTTTACGGTATTGACAGAAATGCAATAACTTCAGCAGTAAAAGAAGTTAATGAAACAGGAAAAATACGCAGGAACGTTATAATCGCAAAGGGAACACCTCCGGTAAAGGGGCTGAAGGCAAAGATTGAATTAAAGACAGGAAGAGATGCAGAAAATAAAGATCCCGCAGCGTCAAATGCAGTAAAACCCGGACAGGTAACTGCAGTTAAAATACCGGCCGGGCCCGGAAACCCGGGGAAGAATATTTTTGGTAAAGAAATCCCGGCCGTTCCCGGAGAAGATGCTGATTTTATTGCAGGACCAAACATTTCATTAAAGGAAAATCAGTATATCTCTGAAGTATACGGCGCTGCCAGGACCAACTGGCAGGGTATATCGGTCACTGATTACTTAAAAATAAGCGGCGACGGAATGTATGCAGAAATGCACCTGTTCCCGGTTCTTGCGGACGACAGCAGACTCTCCTTTGAAGACATATCGGATATTCTTAAAAACAGAGGTGTAAAATACGGCATTAAAGAGGAAGCCATCAAAGCTGCTCTTAATGAGGGAACCGCCGTTGAAAATTTCAGGGTGGCAGAGGCGATTCTTCCAAAGGACGGTATTGATGCAAAACTGGAATTTGAATTTAAAATAAACGGTCTTGACCCTGAAGAGGCTGCAAATAATCCTGCACAGGACTTTCAGACTGTATGCAGGGATATTGTACTGGGAGGGGAGATCCTTGCAAAAAAAATCCCGGCAGTAAAACCTGAAGACGGAAGATCTGTAACCGGTGACCTGTTAAAAGGCCAGAAACCCCTGGATAGAAAGATAAGGGCCGGCAGCAATGCTGAATCCAGGGATAACGGTTTTCTGTTTACTGCATCCGAAGATATTACAGCAGGATATGCCTGTTATGCAAAAGATACAATATCTGTTGAAATCCCTATTGAAATCTCAGAAGACAAACTGACTGCCAGTTTTAACCTGTATCCGCCCTGCTCAAAAAAAAGAATAATTACGCTGGATCTTGTAAAAAAACTTATAACCGGAGCAGGTATTAAATTTGGCATAAGGCTTGATGAGCTTGAAAGTAAACTGTCATCGGTTGACAAAAAAACTGCTGTAACTGTTGCAAAGGGTATAGCCCCTGTTGAAGGAAAAGATGCGGTAATAGATTTTAAATTTGACAGAAACAAGCACGCAGGGACTTTTATCAGCGGGACAGACCGCATGGATTTTAAAGAGCAGTCTTTAATAATCAACGTAAAAAAAGGCGATGTTCTTGCAGAAAAATTTCCTTTTACAGCAGGAACGGACGGTAAAAATATATTCGGAGAAATACTTCAGGCATCACCAGGAAAGGACAGCAAAATAATACCGGGCGCCAATGTACTGTTATCCGATGACGGTTTAACTGCAGACATTGACGGCATGGTTATATTTTCTGACGGCGGCAAAATTTCTGTCCTTCAAAGCCATGAGATCTCCGGGGATATTGATATGCATACAGGCAACCTTACCATGGAAGGATCGCTTGTCATCAGGGGCTGGGTATGCTCCGGATTCACGGCTCGTGCAAGCGGTGAGATTCATATAGGAAAAGGAATTGAACAGGCTAATATTGATGCCGGTGCAGGATTATTTATTCACGGCGGAATTCTTGGTGCAGACAAGGCCAATATAACAACCGGCGGAAATATTACTGTTTTTTTTATTGAAAACGCCAGAGTTCATGCCAGGGGAGACATAATAATCCGGGATGACATTAGAAACAGCATTGTATCAAGCAGCAGCAGTATTGATGCAACAGGCGGAAAAGGCCGCATTATTGGAGGGACAGTCACTGCCTTCAGGAGCATAACCGCAAATGAAATCGGTTCTGCGGCAGGAGTAAAAACAATTATTAAAATCGGTGTTGACCCCGAAGCGGCCAGACGTATGGAAAAAATCTCCAGGCGTCTTGAAGAGTTCAGGCGCCAGAGAGCAAAGATTGACATGTACCTCGTACGATTTTCAAATAAAAACAAATCATCCGAAATACCCAAAAATATGAGGTTCCGGCTGGATAAGCTTATAAAACAGAGAAGGGAAATCGCAAGCCTGGAAATAAAACTTAACAGGTATAAAGAAAAACTTTTAAAAAAAGAAAAAGAATTGGATATAAAGCGCCCTTCCCTTACAGTAAACAGGATTGTATATGCAGGTTCCGAAATAATAATTGGAAAATCAGTCTTTAGTGCCGAAGAGGATATAAAAGGAAAGGTTAAATTTTATCTGAATAAAGAAAACAGGATTGTCTGTTTAAGAAAATGAACATCAAAAAGGAGAATAGAGTAATGAACGCAAAGGCAATAAAGGTAAGAGACATGATGAACAGCAATGTGATGTTCATTGATAAAAATACAAGTATTATATCAGCAGGAAATCAGATGATTGAAAACCGGGTTTCAAGTTTTATTATCAAGCCGGACAATGAACTTGACGCATTTGGAATTATAACAAGGAAGGATGTTGTAGAAGCCCTTGTAACCGCTGATATAGAAGAAACAACAGTCCTTGTAAAGGATGTGATGACCAAACCTATCTTGACTATAGATCCTGATCTTTCCATATACATCTGCCATCAGATGATGCTTATGGTCGGTGTAAGGAGGCTTCCTGTTGTTGAAAAACGACAGCTGGTGGGAATTATCAGTAACAGCGATATTTTGGTAAATATAGTGAAAGGCAGTTAAAAACTGCCAGACACTTATTTTCTCCGGTTTTCTTCCATGTTGAACAGTATACGGTTAATATGTTATGCTTTTCAGACTCAACCTTATTTTATCAGTTTTAAGCAGGATTACCGGTTTTTCCCATTATCAGTTATCAAGCTGGATTCTGAAAATGCCTGTATAACTCTTTTTCAAAAAAACATTCTCCCCCGGAAAAGGTTGATATTCCATGCGGCAAACCGCTGGGTACTCTTTCAAAGTTAAGAAACATCATACTCTATAATCACTGTACCCCTGTAGTTCCTGACAATTTTTTAAGGAGCTTATATGTCCGTAAAAGATATGGATAGAAAAACCAGGGACGCCCTCATAAAAAAAGATGCACACCTACGCGCCCTTCTTGACAGCCTTCCGGACCTTGTATGGTTTAAAGACCCTGACGGTGTTTTTATGGCCTGTAACCGGAGGCTTGAACAACTGTTCGGAGTGCCCGAAATAAATTTAATAGGAAAAACGGATTACGACTTTGTGTCAAAAGATATTGCTGACTCTTTCCGGAATGATGACATAACCGCAATGTCTTCAGGAAAACCTGTAACCATAGAAGAATTTGTCACCTTTGCAGACGGGCACCAGGAGCTTCTTGAAACCATAAAAACTCCTATTTATGAATCCGGGGAAAAGCTTATAGGTGTTCTGGGAATTTCCCGCGATATCACACAGCGCAAAAAAAATGAAGAAGCAAGACACTACCAGGAGCGTATGCTCAGGGAAGTAGGCACCATCGCAAAAATCGGCGGATGGGAATTTAACCCGGAAACCGGTGAAGGAACATGGACCGAGGAAGTTTCGCGCATACATGACCTTGATCCTGATGATCCGACCAGCATGGAAATAGGGTTGACTTTTTATACCGAAAATTCACGGCCGGCTATAGAAAAAGCTATAAAAGATGCAATCCGGCTTGGTATATCATACGACCTGGAACTCGAGTTAATAAGCGCAAAGGGTATAAACAAATGGGTTAGGGCCATTGGCCAGCCGAAGATTCGGGATGGAAAAGTTGTCCAGTTATTCGGGTCCTTTCAGGATATAACAGAAAACAAACTGGCAGAGCAGCATATTGAAAATTTAAACAATATACTTAAATCCATACGTGATATTAACAAGCTTATAGTACATGAGCATGATCCTGTAAGGCTGATTCAGGAAGGCTGCCGCCTGCTTGTTAAAAACAGCGGTTATGCATCTGCATTAATTGTATTAACTGACGAATCAGGCAAGCCTGTGTCATGGGCAACCGCAGGATTGCTGGAATCAAACAGAGAACTTGACCATATTTTTATACAGGGAGGGCTCCCCCCCTGTATAAATCGTATTCGCCAGGAAAAAAGGCCCATGCTTATTACTGATCAATCCGGTCTGGCAGATATATGCCCTGCAGCTACACCCGGCTGCATTAACAATAATTCTATGGGTGTAGGCCTTTCTTATGAAGAAACAACATATGGATATCTCATTGTTGCAGCAGAAAATAACATAACTGAAGAAGATGAAGAATGGTCTCTTTTTAATGAAATAGCAGGTGATCTTGCCTATGCACTTAACACTATTAAATCACAGGAAAAACGCAAATCACTTGAAGCCCAGCTTATCCAGGCTCAAAAAATGGAGTCCGTAGGGAGACTGGCCGGAGGAGTTGCCCATGATTACAATAATGTTCTGAGTATCATAATCGGTTATACTGAGCTGGCGCTTTCAGACGCAGGACCGGAAAGCCCTCTTCATGCAGACCTTAATGAAATTCTGATAGCTGCAAAACGTTCTGCTGATATTACAAGACAGCTGCTTGCATTTGCCAGAAAACAGACCATTGCACCTAAAATAGTTGATCTTAATGATGTTGTAGAAAGCATTTTAAAAATGCTTGGAAGACTTATTGGTGAGGACATAGATCTGGCATGGGTACCGGGAGACAACATAAGCCCGTTAAAAATTGACCCCTCTCAGGTGGATCAGGTTCTTGCAAACCTGTGTGTAAATGCCCGTGACGCTATTGAAGGAACAGGAAAAATAACCATTGAAACAAGGAATATGAGTTTTGATGAAGCATACTGCATAGATCATCCTGAATTTAATCCCGGCGATTATGTAATGCTTGCCGTAAGCGATAACGGAAGCGGAATCCCCCAGGATATCAGAGGAAATATATTTGAGCCCTTTTTTACTACCAAGGGGATGGGTAAAGGAACAGGGCTCGGTCTTGCCACTGTTTACGGTATTGTAAAACAGAACAACGGATTTATAAATGTTTACAGCGAACCGGACAAGGGAACCACCTTCAGGATCTACCTGAGCAGGTACTTCGGAGTTACGGACTTCAAGAAGTCAGAATTCAGAAGAGCTCTGCCCGAAAGCCGTGGAGAAACCATATTGCTTGTTGAGGATGATAAATCAATCCTGATCCTCGGAGAAAAGATGCTGCAGAAACTCCGCTACAAAATACTGACAGCAGACAGCCCGAAAGAAGCCATAAAACTTTCATCAGAATATCCCGGTAATATACACCTGTTAATTACCGACGTTGTTATGCCGGAGATGAACGGTCAGGAAATGTCCGATATGATAAAAAAATTCAGACCAGGGCTTAAAACATTATATATGTCAGGCTACACATCCAATGTTATTGCCCATCACGGTATACTGAAAGAAGGAATTAAGTATCTTCCAAAACCGTTTTCATCAAATGACCTTGCTTTCAAAGTAAGGGAGACTATCGACGATTAATATTTTCCAAGGAGAACACCATGATAGAGGTGAACCTTACTTTTAATTTTTTTAAAGACGTTGATGAGGAGGCATATTCAGAATGGGCAAAAAAAGCAATAGTGGTTCTGCTTAAGTCCCCGGGGATTGTTGAATTCAAATCAAATCGCAATATGGCCGGAACCCCTGAAGTAAAATATTCATCAACATGGAAGAGTCTGACCGACTGGGCTGCTTTTTTTGAATCAGAAAAATGGATAGAAATGACGGCAGAACTGAAAAAACATTTTGCCACTGATCTCAATCTGAGTTTATGGACAGCATCTCCTATTGCACCGGGACCCCTCCGGCCTTCCAAGTAGAACTAATTAGTTTACTAAAACAGCATAATCCTGTAATTTTGAGTCTGTACATTACACAATATCTGATTAACACCCTGAATTTGGTTTGTAGAACTCACATGGCTATTAAAAAATCTGAATTATACAGCTCCTTATGGGCAAGCTGTGACGAACTGCGTGGAAGTATGGATGCCAGCCAGTACAAAGATTATGTACTGGTTATGCTTTTTATGAAGTATGTGTCCGATAAAAAAGATCCTCTTGTCGATATCCCTCAAAATGCCAGCTTTTACGACATGGTAAAGCACAAGGGCAAACCCGATATAGGCGATCAGATCAATAAAATCATCGGTGAATTTGCAAAGGCTAACGGCCTTACCGGTGTTATTACTGTTGCCGACTTCAACGATGATGAAAAGCTGGGCAAAGGAAAGGACAAGGTTGATAAACTCACAAACCTTATAACTATCTTCCAGAAGCCTGAACTTAATTTTAAAAGCAACAGGGCAGACGGTGATGACCTGCTCGGTGATGCCTACGAATACCTTATGCGGCACTTTGCTACAGAAAGCGGAAAAAGCAAGGGGCAGTTCTACACCCCTGCCGAGGTCTCCCGCATTATGGCAAAGGTTATAGGTATAGAAAAATCAAAAAGCCAGGCAGATACTATTTATGACCCTACCTGCGGATCGGGATCGCTCCTTTTAAAAGCAGCAGACGAATCACCTCACGGCATAACCATATACGGTCAGGAAAACGACAATGCCACACGCGCACTTGCAGTCATGAACATGTGGCTTCACAGCAACCCTGATGCAGAAATAGTACAGGGAAACACCCTTGCTTCTCCGCAGTTTACAAACGATAAAACAGGAGACTTAAAACAGTTTGATTATGCTGTCTCAAATCCTCCATTCAGCTACAAGTCATGGATGAACGGCACAGACCCTGAAAATGATGTCTATAAACGCTTTGAGGGTTATGATGCGGTTCCACCCTCAAAGAATGGTGACTTTGCCTTTCTGCTTCATCTTATCAAATCATTAAAATCAAAGGGAAAGGCCTGTATAGTCCTTCCTCTCGGAGTGCTCTTCAGGGGAAATGCCGAAGCACAGATCAGGAAAAAACTCATACAAAAGGGATACATAAAGGGCATAATAGGTCTTCCCCAAAACCTGTTTTACGGAACAGGTATTGCAGCCTGCCTGATGGTAATAGATAAGGAAAATGCCGAAGACCGAAAAGACATATTTATGATTGATGCGGGCAAAGGTTTTATAAAGGACGGCAACAAAAACCGCCTAAGGGAACAGGACATCCACAGGATTGTGGATACATTCAACCGCCGTCTGGAAATCCCTAAATATTCGCGCATCATATCAATTGATGAAATTGCAGATTCCAGGAATGATTATAATCTCAATATTCCAAGATATATTGACAGCCAGGAAGAGGAAGATATTCAGGATATAGAGGCCCATTTGCGGGGAGGACTTCCTAAAAGGGATATAGAAGCCCTGGAAAAATACTGGAAGGTTTATCCTGCCTTAAAGGATGATCTGTTCGCTACTATTAAAAACAGACCGGAGTATTATCAGCTTAACGTTGAAACAGAAGAAATAAAGGACAGAATTTTTAAACACCCTGAGTTTGTTGCATTTGCTGAAAAAATGGATGGTGTTTTTAGTGACTGGAAAGCTGAAACCGCCGGTTATGTCAGAAGTCTCGACAAAGGATTTAAACCCAAACAGGAAATTCATAAAATCTCCGGAAGCCTTCTTAAACATTACACAGACAAACCGCTTATAGATAAATACACTGTTTATCAGCACCTCATGGATTACTGGAACGAAACCATGCAGGATGATTTTTATGAGCTTTCAGTAGATGGCTGGGCCGCAGGCAATATTGTTACCAGGATAGAGAAAAAGACTAAAAAAGGAAACAAGGAAATTGTTAAAGAGATTACCGGGATTGAAGGCCTGGAAGGAAGGCTCATTCCTCCATCTCTGATGATTCAGGAATATTTTGCTGATGAGCAGAAGACTATTGATGACCTGGAAACCGATGTGGAAAATTTGATTTCAGACATGGATCAATTAAGAGAGGAACATGGTGGAGAGGATGGTCTGCTCAGCAATGCTGTTGATGATAAAGGCAAAATCAGCAAAAGTAATCTGGATAAGGCGATTAAGGCCCTAGGTAAAAAGGATACAGATAATGCTGAAGAGTATGACATGCTCATTAAATACAAAGAGCTTATGGAAGACGAAAAGAAAACAAGGGATGAGATTAGGAGTGCAAAAGCTGCGCTGGAAAAGAATGTAATTGCTCAATATCCTGAACTGAGTATTGATGAGATAAAAGATATTGTTGTGGAAAAGAAGTGGATGTACAGTTTCGGGAATAAGGTTAAAACCGAGATGGATAACATAAGCCACAGGCTTACCCAGCGTATTAAGGAGTTGGCTGAAAGATATGAAACTCCTTTGCCTGAAATGAACAGTGAAATTGATAAATCAACTGCCAAGGTCGAAGCTCATTTAAAACAGATGGATTTTGTATGGTAATGGTAGAAAAAATACCTGGTGGGTTCAAGCAAACTGAAGTTGGGACTATCCCGAATGATTGGGATGCTAAGCCTATCAATGATTTTTGTGAGCTTACTTCAAGTAAAAGAATATTCGAAAGCGAATATACTTTATCAGGCATTCCCTTTTATAGAGGAAAAGAAATAAGTCTGCTAATTGAAAATAAAAAAATTCAAAATGAATATTTCATATCCCAAGGACGGTATGAAAATCTAAAAAAACAATTTGGTGCCCCTAAAAAAAATGATATTTTAATAACTGCTGTTGGTACTCTTGGAAATATTTATTTAGTTCCAGATGAAAAGAAATTTTATTTTAAAGATGGAAATCTCATTTGGCTGCGAAAAATAAATGGAATTGATCCAAATTATTTATCAATACAAATTGGCTATAATAAAAAACAAATTATTGAAAATGCGATTGGCAGTTCTCAAAAAGCCCTAACGATAATTGTATTAAAAAAACAGCTAATCCCCCTCCCCCCCACAAAAGTTGAACAAACTGCCATAGCAACTGCTTTAAACGATGTTGATTCACTCATTACTCAATTGGAAAAACTCATTGCTAAAAAGCGAGCCATCAAACAAGGGGCTATGCAGGAGTTGCTAAAACCTAAAGAGGGTTGTGGCGTGACCAGATTCTGGGAATTGCTAGAGTCAAACTCGCATAAACCCATGTTAAAACCAGAAGATCAAATTACCTTTCTTGGAATGGAAGATGTATCGGGTAATGGAAAAATAATTAAACAAAATCTGATGCCATATTTTAATATTAAAAAAGGTCTTACTCCCTTTAGAAAAAATGATGTAATTGTTGCAAAAATTACACCTTGCTTTGAGAACGGCAAAGGTGCTTGCCTTGATACATTGGGGACAGAATATGGTTTCGGAAGCACTGAGTTTCATGTTTTAAGAGTTAATGAAAATACGTTACCAAGGTTTATTTTTTATCATACTCAGACTCATCAGTTTCGTAAAAAACTTGAGTTAGAAATGACAGGAACAGCAGGTCAAAAAAGAGTTTCTATGAAATCTATTTGGGATTATCAGATATTCGTACCACCAATTGAAGAACAACAACAAGTCGTTCAAATCCTCTCCGACATGGACACAGAAATAGAAACACTTGAAAAAAATCTGGATAAATACAGAATGATAAAACAGGGTATGATGCAGGTTTTGTTAACCGGGAAAGTGAGACTGATTAAAAACAATGGTGAATTGTGAGTGATAATTGGTGAGGAGTGAAAAGTTTTACTGATGAAAAGATTGTCTACGCACTGAGTAGAGAATTGAGAACAACACATAGTGCACACACTGCGTGCACAATTGAACCATTCAAATATCTACTTTCTTTGAGGTGATGATGAAAGAAAACCAGAATATCGAATTCAAGTCTTCATGGCGCGATGATTATCTTAAATGGATTTGCGGTTATGCAAATGCTGATGGCGGAATTCTTTATATCGGTAAAGATGACACTGGCAAGGTTGTCGGCCTTTCAAATGTCGAAAAACTCCTTGAGGATATCCCTAACAAGGTTCGTGACATCCTGGGAATTATGGTTGATGTGAACCTGAAATCCGAAAAAAAGAAGGAATACCTTGAAATTGTGGTTGATCCCTACCCTAATCCTGTCAGTTATCGTGGTGAATATCACTACAGGAGCGGCAGCACAAAACAGGAACTCAAGGGTGCAGCCCTTGACCGGTTTTTACTCAGTAAACAGGGTAGACACTGGGATGGCGTTCCTGTACCTGATTTAAAACTTGCGAATTTTGATAAAAAGACAATTAAGCTCTTCAGAGAAAAGGCCCTGCTAAGCAAACGTCTGCCCGAAGAAATTTTGAAGGAGTCTGATAATTCTCTGCTGGATAAACTGCATCTTAAAGAAAAGAACTATTTTAAAAGGGCCGCACTTCTTCTTTTTCACCCTGAGCCTGAAAAATATGTAACCGGGTCATATATTAAGATCGGTTATTTCAAGAGTGATGCTGATCTGCTTTTTCATGACGAGATTCATGGGAACCTGTTCACACAGGTTGATAAAGCAATGGACCTTCTGCTTACAAAATACCTTCATGCGGATATTTTGTACTTCGGTGTCCAGCGTATCGAATCCTATCCGGTTCCAGAGGCAGCCCTGCGAGAAGCGTTGCTCAATGCTGTGGCCCATAAGGATTACGGCAGTTCTATTCCTATTCAGATAAGTATTTATTCCAGTAAGGTCATGATCTGGAATCCGGGGACTTTGCCTGAAGGCTGGACTGTGAGTAATCTTACTAAAAAACATTCTTCTCAGCCTTTTAACCCTGATATTGCAGACGTGTTTTTCCGGGCCGGCATGATAGAGGCCTGGGGTCGGGGAATTGAAAAAATATCCGAGGCCTGTGAGGAGTCAAAGACTGCCAGGTTTGAAATAGAATATGAGCCGAATGGATTATGGATGGTATTTCATTTCTCAGGTATAGAAAACGACGGTAAAAACGACGGTAAAAACGACGGTAAAACGACGGTAAAAACCGAAGATGCAATAGTGGAGCAAATAAGAGAAAATCCCAATATCACTCTGGCTGAAATAGCGGATCAGATAGGAAAATCAATAAGAGCGGTTGAAAAAGCTGCCTCAAGATTAAAGAAAGAAGGAAAGATTATCTACAAAGGTCCAAAAAGAGGAGGCCATTGGGAGATTTTAAAATGAGCGGCGTCGGAAAAAAAGAGCGGGAAACACAAAACCGGGTAATCGAGCTTTTTCAAAAAGAACTGGGGTATCGTTATCTGGGCAACTGGGAAGAGCGTGAAGATAACGGCAATATTGAAGAAGAAATACTGTCAGAATATCTAGCCGATAAATACTACAGCGTAAATCTTATATCAAAAGCCCTTTATGAGCTCAGAAATGTTGTAAACGACCAAAGCAGATCTTTGTATGATGTGAACAAAAATTTTTATTCCATGCTTCGCTATGGTGTTAATATTCAGCCGGATATTGGCCAGAACAAGAAAACTGTCTGGCTTATTGACTGGGAACATCCCCTTGAAAATGATTTTGCAGTTGCAGAGGAAGTTACCATTAAAGGTTTTCATAAAAAGCGGCCTGATATTGTTTTATATATAAACGGTATTGCGATTGGTGTTATGGAACTTAAACGCAGCACAGTATCTGTTTCCGAAGGTATTCGCCAGAACCTGGATAATCAGAAGCACATCTTTATAAAGCCCTTCTTTAATACCATCCAGTTTATTATGGCTGGAAACGATATTGAAGGCCTTAAATACGGGGCGGTTGATACAAAGGAAAAATATTTTTTAAAGTGGAAAGAGGTAAGCGAAGAAATCAATAAAGACTACCCTTACCTGCTTAACCTCACAAAACCAATCCGGGACAGGGCTGCAAAATATAATTATCCGCTGGATAAAAACATTGTAGAGATGCTGAACAAAGAGAGGTTTATAGAGCTGCTCCATGACTTTATTGTTTATGACAGGGGACAGAAAAAACTTGCCCGGCCAAACCAGTATTTCGGCATAAAGGCTGCGCAGGATTTTGTAGAACGAAAAGAGGGCGGCATCCTGTGGCATACCCAGGGAAGCGGTAAAAGCCTGACCATGGTGTGGCTCACTAAATGGATAATGGAACATAACCCGGATGCAAGGGTGCTGATAATAACAGACCGGGATGAACTGGATGAGCAGATTGAAAAGGTCTATAAAGGAGTTGATGAAAAGATTTACCGGACAAATAGCGGAAAAGATCTTATTAACAGCTTAAATGACAGCTCTCCCCTTTTAATGTGCTCACTCATCCATAAATTTGGCGGTAAGGAGGAAGTGGATGACAAAGACATTGACTCCTACCTGGAAGAACTGAAAAAGAACATCCCTTCGGATTTTAAGGCAAAGGGTGATCTGCATGTTTTTGTTGATGAATGTCACCGGACACAGACAGGTAAACTGCATAAGGCCATGAAGCAGTTCTTGCCCGATGCTTTGTTTATTGGTTTTACCGGAACGCCTCTTTTAAAATCAGACAAACAGACAAGCCTTGAAACATTCGGCAGATATATCCATACCTATAAATTTGATGAAGCTGTGAATGATAATGTTGTTCTGGACCTGCGTTATGAAGCAAGGGACATAGAGCAGAAGATCACATCAGCAGAAAAGATTGATGAATGGTTTGAGATAAAAACAAAGGGATTAAGCGATTTTGCACGGACAGAGCTTAAACAGAAATGGGGCACACTAAAAAAGGTGTTCAGCTCCAAATCGAGGCTTGAAAAAATCGTGCTTGATATAATGCTGGATATGGCAAAAAAAGAACGTCTCCAGAACGGCAGGGGCAATGCCATGCTGGTGTCTGACAGTATCTATAATGCCTGCAGGTATTATGATCTTTTTCAAAGCGCCGGATTAAAAAAATGCGCTATTGTTACATCCTTTGTTCCTACCCATAAAGATATTAAGCTCGAAGAGTCAGGCGAAGGGTATACCGAAAAACTTCAGCGTTTTGAGATTTACCAGAAGATGCTGGCAGATTATTTTAATGAAACCCCTGCAACTGCAATAAAAAAGGTGGAGCAGTTTGAATTTGAGGTAAAGAAAAAGTTTATTGAAGAACCCGCACAGATGAAGCTTTTAATTGTTGTTAATAAACTCCTTACCGGGTTTGATGCTCCATCTGCAACTTACCTTTATCTTGATAAAAAGCTGAAGGACCATGGACTCTTTCAGGCGGTTTGCCGTGTAAACAGGCTTGATGGGGATGACAAGGAGTATGGATACATAATTGACTACATGGATCTCTTTAAAAGCCTTGAGGATGCCTTTAAAGACTACACGTCGGAGGTGTTCGGTGGGTATGAAAAGGCGGATATTGACGGGCTGTTAAAGGATCGTCTTGAAAAAGGAAGGGAAAGGCTGGATGAGGCACTTGAGGCAATAAAGGCCCTGTGTGAAGCGGTTGAACTTCCTCGTGATACCCTTGCAAATATCCGCTACTTTTGCGGAAAAGATCAGGAAAACCCGGAAGAACTTAAGGATACTGAGCCAAGGCGGGTTGCTTTATATAAGCTCACTATTTCCCTTATCAGGGCATATGCCAATGTCGCAGATGAAATGAAAGAGGCAGGTTATACAGACAAGGAGGCTGAACAGATTAAAAATGATGTTAAGCATTTTGAAAATCTAAGAAAAGAGATTCAGCTTGCAAGCGGTGACTATGTGGACCTGAAACAGTATGAACCGGCCATGCGTCATTTGATAGACAGCTACATAGGTGCAGAAGAAAGCAGACTGCTTGCAAACTTTGATGACATGAGTCTGGTGGAACTTCTAGTGCAGAGAGGAGAGGATGCGCTGGGTGATCTGCCTGAAAATATACGTAAAAACAGGGAAGCCATGGCGGAGGCCATTGAAAACAATCTGCGCAGGGTTATTATTGAAGAAAGCCCGACCAACCCGATTTACTATGAAAAAATGAGTGAGCTTTTAAAGGAGCTGATCAGGCTGAGAAAAGAATCCACCATTAAATATGAAAAGTACCTGAAACAGATTATTGCCCTTTCCGGAAAAATAAAAAAGCCTGACACTTCGGTTGAGTATCCTGTAACAATGGATACTGGAGCAAAAAGAGCGCTGTATGACAACCTTGGGAACAATGAACAGATGGCGAGCGAACTAAATGAAAAAATCATGACAACAAAGAAAGACGGATGGAGAGACCATATCCAGAAATCAAAGGCTGTTCGTCATGCTATTTCCGAGAGTTTAAAATCATATGGAATAGATGATGATACCGAGGTCTATCGTATTTTTGATATTGTTAAAAACCGGAAAGAATATTGATGGAACAGATTACTGTCGGCGATCTTAAAATCGATATAGTTCGCAAGAAAATAAAAAACATGCATCTTGGAGTATATCCGCCCACTGGCAGGGTTCGTATTGCTGCACCCATTGAAATTAATGATGATGCGATAAGGCTTTTTGCTGTTTCAAAAATCGGCTGGATAAAGAGAAACCGCTCAAAATTTAAAGAACAGGAAAGAATCCCTCCAAGGGAATATAAAAACAGGGAAAGTCATTATTTTCAGGGACACAGATACCTGCTGAATATCATTGAATCAGAGATCCCGCCAAAAGTAGTTATAAAAGACAAAACCCGTATTGATCTGTATTTAAGGCCGGACACTTCTGTAAAAAAACGTCATGAGATTTTTACGGAATGGTACAGGGCAGAACTGAAAAAGCAGATCCCGCAAATTATTAAAAAATGGGAAAAAAGATTGAAGGTTAAAGTTGACGACTGGCGTGTCAGGCAGATGAAAACCCGATGGGGTTCATGCAATATTGAGAAGAAAAGAATATGGATAAACCTGGAACTGGCCAAAAAGCCTGAACATTGCCTGGAATATATAATTGTCCATGAAATGGTCCACTTTATGGAAAGACGCCATAATGACAGGTTCTTATATTTTATGGAGAAATATCTTCCCAACTGGAAACAGCTTAAAAAAGAATTGAATAAACTGCCTGCAAGTCATGCGGATTGGAAGTATTGATTCGTCAGCTATTCTCTGGAAGGATATGCAGACCCTGTATGGACATTTGTGCAATAGATGGACAGTATAATTTATTGATACCTGAGAGCAATTTCACAATCCGGATTCTAAAGTGGCCGAATTCGACCACTTTAGAATGAATTCAAGATAAAACTCTAGAACTTTACTCTGGAGATGTCAGCTTCTTTCATGCTGTCTGCCATTGTTCAGAAATAGGCCTCTCCGGTATAAAGGTAAAATACTGCAAACAGCGGATCATCTATTCATCCCAAACATCAGCCGTCATACCGTATGGTACGGTAATAACAACCGCTTCTATCTGGTCTATCTTTCCGCCCCTTATCTGAAAAAGCTCCGAAATTTCATATGTTAAAGGTGATTTAAAAAAATTGGGAACTGTCTTTCCATTGGGGAGAGTATATTCCCTGAATGCGGCATTATGTTCAAAAAAGGCAAAACCCAATACCAGGCCCCGTTCCCTGTCTACAATAGGAAAACGTCTGTTTCTTATGTCGGTCACAAAACGGAACCAGCCTGTCTTCTGCTGTTCTTCACAACCGAGCGCTGTAATATCATATCCGCCCAGTGCATCAAAAGGGCCCTTTCCCGGCGGTTTATTTGTGGTCCTGCCGCCGTTTTCATACCGTTCACATGTATCTGCAAATGGTGCAGTATGGTTACCTGTATTGTTTGCAAGGTGGGTAAAATATGAGTTGGCAACCTTTATCAGGTCCTCTCTGCTCATGCGTTCTTTTTCCGGAACGGTTTCAAGAAACTGAGGTCTGGGTTTTACCATTTTTTCTTCAGCAAGAAGCCCTGCATCCGTATCTCCGCCTTCACCCGTAGGCTCGTTAGGCCTTGCAACAAGCACTTCAATTTCTTCTATAACTGTTTCAAAAATCTTAAGCCTCAGTGCTACAAGGTTCATTTCACCATTCTCCGACACTGTTCCTAAAAAACCGATCTGCCCTGATTCTGGATCCGTAACATAAAGCCTGTATTTTCCTGCAGCAGATGCAGTTGCCCAGAGTCCGTCACCTATTCTTAATTCCTGGCCGTTTTCAGTGTAGTGAACCTGTTTTGACAGCCTGAGCTGATTCGGGCTATGGGCAATCATCGCCTGGATCACGTTATCAACTGTCTGTTCCATACAGGCCCGGTCGCATGGATCAGCCGCATAAACCGTAAAATTAATCGCAAATAAAAATACTGCAGTAATAAAAGCTGCGGATAGTTTTTTCCGCCACATAATGTTCCTCCTGTTTTTATTGGATAACTGTTAACGTAGAAATCAGCAGCAGTAAAATTTTGCATGAATGAATCTGAACCCTCCCCTGCTGTAAAAGAGGTTTTGTTGTTTAAGATTTTTTTTGTCGGGATTATGACCATCACTTTGATGAATGTCAATATCCTGACCATTATCAGTGTCACAGTGTAACATTACATTTTTTAACATTTCTCATTTTACGGTATAATCCTGATATTATAAGAGTTTTCAGAACTGCTAATTTCTGGCTAACATATTGCATGTTACATGATTTATCTAGAGTTTTTCTATAAAACAAAATTAAGGAGCAGAAAATGTTTTTTAAAATTTCTGTTTTAATACTTGTTTTATTCTCCTCCTCCCTAACTCATGCTGCAGAAAGTATTAAAACCGCTTTTACCGAAGGAACCGTCAATGCACAGATAAGAGCCCTCTATTTTTCACGTAATTATGACTCCAGAACTGATAGAGAAGATTTTGCTGTCGGCGGAATGTTTTACTACAAAACCAAAAACTTTAAGGGTTTCAGCCTTGGAACTGCCTTTTACACCGGGCAGGGAATGGGGTTGAACGATGATCACAGGGATGTTTACGGCCTGTTAAAAAGCAGCCCCAATGGAGACCATGAAAATTATACAGCTCTTGGAGAAGCTTATCTTCAGGCTGAATTTCTTGACACTTCAATAAAAGCCGGCAGGCAGGAACTAGAAACACCGTGGATAAACGGAGATGACAACAGGCTGACGCCGCAGTCCGTACAGGGTTATGTAATAAGAAGCCGCGCCATTAAAGATCTGGAGATATTTGCTGGACATATTACAAGAATGAAAGGCAAAACATCTTCGGATTTTCTCAGCATGACTCAGTTTGCAGGAATACCGGATGCAAAAAAAAGTGTTTCTGTCGGCGGTTTCACCTACAACGGGTTAACGGATCTTAAATTGCAGATCTGGGATTACCTGGCACATGATTTTTTTAACAATATATATTTTCGAGCTGATTATGAAAAGACGCTTAACAGCGGTTTGGAGGTAACCGGAGCATTTCAGTATCTTAACCAGGATGACTCCGGAAGCAGGCTGGGCGGGATTATGGATACCTACGCCGGAGCAGCGGAAGCAGGAATTTCAGCGTCCGGATTTAAATTCACAGCAGGTTATGCAGTCATAGGAGACCAGGATGTTACATATCCATGGGGACATGACTTTATTGTTTCAGCCATGATCAATGATTCTTCACGCGCTGACGAAGACGCATTCATGCTTACCCTGTCATACGATTTTGGAAAGATCGGACTTCCGGGCCTTAAAGGAAAAATAGTACATGCGGATTTTGACACACCGGATAACGGCTCTCTTGCCAGTTACGATTATACTGAAACCGATTTTGATCTGAAATACAAATTCAGCAAAAACCTCAAAGGGCTCGGTGTAAGAGTAAGATGCGGAATTATCAATCAGGATGAAAATCTGGGCGGAGAAGATTACCTGGATTTCAGATTCTATGCCACATATGAATTCTAATGACAATGAAGTCACGTTTAAATATATTCAAAGGAGAATGACATGCTTTTACTAAAAAATTTAAAAATAAGTCAAAAACTTGCAACAGGATTTGCAGTTATGATTCTATTTATGGCTCTTATCGGGTTTATCGGATATCTGAATATTAACAAGGTTGATAATTACCTGAACAATATCTTTTCCCGAAGCCTGCCGAGCCTGGACTACCTTATTGAGGCCGACCGGGATTTGCAGCAGCTGCTGGTTGCAGAACGTTCTATGATCTTTGCTGATTCAGGCTCAGATCTTTTTAATAAATTTAAAAATGACTATAACGAAAACCTTGAACAGGCCTGGTCAAGATGGACTAAATATAAAAATCTGGCAGCAAGTCCTGATGAACTGGCTGTTATTCCGGAGTTTGAACGGGCATGGAATGACTGGAAAGATGTATCAAAAAAAATAATAGACGACCTCAGCTCTGCAGGAGAACAGGGTTCAGACAAAGCTGTTAAACTGTCACTTGGTGAAGCAAACATTAAGTTTGAAAACATGAGAGATCAGGTAAACAAATTAACGGAAATCAATCTGGCTATAGCCGAAGAAACTCATAAAGAATCTGAAAGCACATATAAAAGCGCAATTGTATTTTTCTTATCCATTATCTGTCTGGGAATTCTTATCGGCGCAGTTTTATCCTTTTTTATCAGCAGAGGAATTACTGCTCCGCTTGGAAAGGCTGTTGACGGTCTTAGAGAAATATCACAGGGGGAGGGAGACCTGACAAGCCGTCTTGAAATTACCAGCAACGATGAAGTTGGAGATCTGTCCGGCTGTTTCAACAGTTTTATGGAAAAACTGCAGGAAATAATTGCTAATGTTGCAGAAAACGCCCAGACTCTTTCAGGATCATCAAGCGACCTGTTCAGCCTTTCATCTATGCTGGCTGACAACAGCAATAATGTTTCAGATAAGGCGCAGACAGTTGCCTCTGCGGCTGAGGAGATGAGCGCTAACATTTCTTCCGTTGCAACAACAATGGAGCAGTCTTCCAGCAATATGAGTATAGTGGCAAGTGCTGTCGAGGAAATGAGCTCAACAGTAAATGAAATCGCACAGAATTCCGAAAAAGCAAGAGAGGTTACAAGTTCTGCTGTAAGCCAGGCAAAAATAACATCGGAAAGTGTATCTCTCTTAGGTAATGCAGCACAGGAGATTGGAAAGGTTACCGAGACCATCACGGAAATTTCGGAACAGACTAATCTTTTAGCCCTTAACGCTACAATAGAAGCTGCCAGGGCAGGTGAAGCAGGCAAAGGCTTTGCCGTTGTTGCAAACGAGATAAAGGAACTTGCAAGACAGACAGCCGAAGCCACACAGGAAATAAAAGGAAGAATAGGAAATATTCAGACAACAACCTCAGGAACGGTAAAGGGCATTGAAGACATTTCAATGGTTATCAATGAGGTTAATGAGATTATTACAACCATTGCATCAGCTGTAGAAGAGCAGTCTGTAACCACACAGGAAATTGCAATGAACATCAACCAGGCCAACCAGGGCATAACCGAAGTTAACGAAAACATGGCACAGAGTTCTGAAGTATCAAGGGAAATAGCAAGTGATATAGCTGATGTTAACCAGCTTACCATGGACATGACAAACGGGACATCACAGATAAATATAAATTCTCAAAATTTAAACGATCTGGCTGAAAAGCTTAACAGTATGGTTGGAAGTTTTAAGATTAATTAGCAATGAAAAAGCCCTCCTGCTTCGATTTCTGAGCAGGAGGGCTTTTTTATGTTTGCATATCATTTCACCTTTAAAACAATATAGGAATGAGGCTTTATAGTAAGATCAAATGCCTTTTCAGTTGAAGGCCTTCCCCAGAATCCCGGAATATCTTTTCCATCAATGGCTTTTCCTGTCTGTATATTTTTCAGCTCTTTTCCTTTTTCCGTAACCAGTTTTATATCAGTCTGCTTATCATTAAAGGAATGAACAACCGCGGTGTTGTTGTCATATAAAAATATTGAAACCTTTGAAGGCCCATGCAGACGGACAAACTGTTTTTTACAGAGAGTATCCCTGAATTTATTTAAGACTTCTTCCGGTAAATTATAAAGATCCCCGAAATTATCCGGAATGGTCAAAACATAAAGTTTTCCGCCGCCGTAATCCGCCATATGGAGCATGGGCCAGCCCATGCCCCCGTTAAGAGCAGACACCTGCTCCCATGAATCATTGGTATAGTACTGGATCTGGGGGATCATTATCTCTTCTTTTCCTTCAATCATGCCTCCCCATCCTGCCTTGAAATTTTTTACAACAGCCTTCCTGTTTGTGTACTGAAGTTCAACAATATCTTCCAGGCCTTTACCTTCAAGGGCTCGTACCAGGCCGGATGTTACTACAACCTCTTTACCGTCCATGAGCTGCTTTTTGATTTTTGCTACAATGTCAGGATCATATTTCGCTGACTCGGTTAAAAGGATAATATCCTCTTCTGCCGGAAACTCAGGATAGAGGTCCATTGGAATTCCGATCATGCCGATAAAGCTGTGCAGAAAATCTTCCCCTGTAGAATAGTGCGGCCTGTAGCTTTTCAAACCTGTGGGATTTCCAAGATATCCAAGCACTTTATCTATCTGTTCAAGAGCAGTTGCAGCAACCAGGGCCATGTTTGCTTCCTTTTTGTAGCTGTCACCGCTTATGTAGGGCTTGACCATTTCATCGAAGTTAAAACTTGTACCTGTGCCCTGCCAGCTTCCTCTTAAATTTTTTGTAACAGGCAGGCCCATCTGCATATAATCAAACATGGTCATTTCAGGCGCCTTTGCCAAAAGGGTAAGCCAGAGCTGTTCCGCGTATCTGTCCGCAGTGTTGGATGCATAGGTATCTACCCATCCTCCGCCGTTTCTTTTGGGTGCAAGGTTTTCAAAATACCTGAAAATCTGGTAACCGTGATATTCCTGCAGATGCTGATCAGTCATTATGCTGTCGCGGGTTTCTGTACCGGTGTATATTCCGTCAAATATTTTAGGGCCCCGGTCAAGATCAAAACCCAGCCCGTGAAAATGCTCGTACCAGTTGGGGTATTTTATAACCACTTTAACTTTTGGATTAACAGCCTTTGCCGCATCAACAATAAGAGTTTTTCCGGCCTCTGCCAGAAGATCCATCCTGAATTCGGGCCAGCTTTTATCTCCCTTTGCAGCAATACATTTTTTACATTTGCAGCTTGTATAGAAAAAGTCATCAAGAATAATTTCATCAAAATGCCTTGCCATCATTTCAATAATCTGTTTGAGTTTTTTTCGATGCTCCGGGTTGCTGTAGCAGTATGTCTCAAAATTATTGGGCTCACTCACTGTTATTGTTATACCGCCTGCTGTTTTAATACCGCGGTCCTTAAAAAACTTAATAACAGGTATCAGGGCATCTTCATCAATCACAGTCATATCCCTGTGAACCTCAAGATAAATTTTATCTATTTTAAGGTGCTGGCTCATCTGCTCAAATGTGGATTTAAGCCAGGCAGGATCTTTCATTTTAATAACTTCAAAAACACGTGTATAAACCGAAGCCTCAAAATTTTTATATCCTTCATCTGCTGCCATTGCAGATAAAGAACAAAGGGTCACAAAGGGAAGAAGAAACAGGGACTGAACAGCTTTCATTTGAACCTCCAATAAAACTATCTCTTAAATTATATTGAATAAATACGACGGTCTGATTTTTACCACGGAGGACACGGAGAAGATATTTTTCAATAAAAAAGCTTTTCTCCGTGTTCTCTGTGGTTGATAAAAATAATAATTCAGTACAGTTAAAAAATGGGCACAGATAAAATTACCGTGCCCATAAAAACTCTAAATATAAAAATGTAAGACAGCGTCTGTAAACGCCTTAGAAAACTATCCCGCCTTGGGAACCCAGAGCACCATTCTAGGTTTGTCAATCTCTTTGGCAAGGTCCTCGATCTTCCCGAACTTCATACAGGCAGCCATACATGTATGAACACATGCAGGTTTTTCACCTCTTTTGGTCCTTGGTGCACAGAGGATACATATCTCTGTGGGCATCGGGATAAATTTTAAATAGTTCTTGTCATTGGGCAGATTTTCTACAATTTCAGTTACTCTTATTCCGCCCATTCCTGCCGGCCAGTTATACTCCTGGGCACATGCAACCTGGCATGCATAGCAGCCTGTACAATATTCATAATCTATAAGAAGTCCGTATTCTGGTTTTTTGCTCATAATATATCCTCATTGCAGATCATTAGATCAGCAGTTGTTGCTGTTTACCTTGTATACTTTGCACATAAGATGCTTGGTAATTGTACCCAGTCCGTCTTTTCCGTTTACACCCATGGGCATTAACTGATTGATATTGGATTCCCACAGTCCGTATAGGGACGGCTCTGCCCCGTCTTTTTCCGGGAACCACCATCCGTGGGCTGCCATAACCATCCATCTCGGAACTATGGGGCTTACCTTTGCCTTTAGCTTACATCTTCCCATCCAGTTTTCTACCCATACCCACTCACCTGCACCAATATCCAGGGATTTGGCAGTATCAGGATGAATTTCGACAACCGGATCAGGATCAGCATCTCTTAACCATGGTATATTCTTGTGTTCAGAATTAAAGAACACCGGAGAGCGCCTGCCTGTGGAAAGAATGATCGGATATTCCTTTGCCAGGTCCGGCCTGCTTATAGGTGTAAATGGAGGTTCTTCGTAACAGGGTATCGGATCAAGTCCCCACCCTTCCCTCAGGGTTGAGTAAAGTTCCACCCTGCCGGAGTGTGTCTGGAATCCGGGGTTTTTATCCGCTCTTAAAAGACCTCTTTCGTGGCGGTGATATGGAGCGCTGGAATTTCCATCCGGGGGTATTGACCAGCCGCCCTTTTCCTGAAGTTCTTTAAATGTCATCCCTGATGGCGCAATTATTTCATCAAATATGTCATAAATGGTTTCCCATCTGAAGTTCGGATCAAACCTCTTTGCCATTTCAAAGTTGCTTTCGATAAGCGACTTGCAGTCACCAACAGTCATTGCCTTGTTGATTGTCTGGAGAGGAACCCACCAGCTTCTGATGCTGTCTTTTTCAAGAAATGATGTTGAGGGAAGAACAATATCCGCCATCTGACAGGTAGGACTCATGAAGACATCCGTGACAGCTACAAAGTCCAGTTTTTTGAGCGCTTCAACCCATTTTTTAGGATCATAACCAGTACCGCCAACAACGTTGCAGCACTGAAGCCACATACCCTTTACAGGATAAGGGTCTTCGGAGAATATCTGGTCCAGCATCTTATCGGTCTGTGTCCTCCAGATAAATTCTCTGAACGGGCCGTAATCATCATATCCGATTCGCTTTTTATCCATTTCTTTTGAATCAAGTGTTATAACACCCTTTGCTCCGGGAAGAGCGTAGGCAACGGCATTATATGCGTAACGTGCGATGGGGTTTCCGCCCGGTACATCCAAATTGCCCATGATGCTCCACAGCGATGCAATAGCCGTTGCTGTGGGAGTTACTGCCGGTGAGGAGTCAATTGCAAGACCCCACTGGATTGATGCAGGTTTGGCTTTTGCGTAAAGATGGGCAGCTTCTATAATGTCCTTTTCCTTAAGCCATGTTATTTCGGCTACTTTATCTACCGGATACTCTGCAGCCCTTGCACAGAAATCCACCCATACAGGATTTGCCTTTATGGTAGATCCGTCAGCCAGCGTAATATCAAATTCGCCTTCAAGTGCAGGTTCACCAACTTCTTCTTTGTAGCCTGCGCATCCGGAATCCCAGATAGCAGGTTTATTTGCAGCGGTGTCATATACAACAAAGTTTTCGGCTGCCCCGTCTGCTGCAATGTCTGACTCCCTTAAAAGTTTTCCGGTGTCTTTTCTTAAAAGGTGAGGAGCATTTGTCCAATTTTTAACAAATTCCTTGTCGTACAGCTCTTCCTGAATAACAATATTTAAAAAGCCCATGGCAAGTGCACCATCTGTACCGGGTCTTAACTGGAGCCATTTTTCGGAACGTGACGCAAAAAAGCTTAAACGCGGGTCAATAGTTATTATCTTTGCGCCCTTTTTCATAAGGTCGGTAACCCAGTGACCGAATATATTGTCCGGACATGATGCAGGAATATTATAGCCCCAGATAACTATACATTCGGGAACCTGGTATTTGGGGTCATCATGGCCCTGTTCACACCACTGTCCGCCGTCAAATACGCAGTAGTCACCGATCACGGTTTCTGTTGCAGCAATCCTCGGCGAGTAGCAGCCGTTTCCGCTCATGGCAAATGATACATTGGGACTTCCAAAGGCATAGGCCAGCATACATATCCAGGCGCCGACATCACGGCCTGTTCCCATTGAAAATGTCATGCTCTCAGGGCCGTATTCATCCCTGATCTTGTTCATCTTTTCTTCTATGTAGTCATATGCCTCTTCCCACGAGATCTCTTCCCATTTGTTTTCACCCCTTTCACCAAGACGTCTCATAGGTTTGGTGATTCTTTCGGGATGGTGTACAAACTGGGTCATGGCCAGACATCTGGAACAAAGCCGGCCCCTGTTCATAGGGTGATCCGGATCCCCTTCTATCTTGATCAGTTTATTATCCTTGATATGGGCTATAACTCCACATCCGCCATGGCAGCCTGGCCCGCCGGACCATGTAGTAGTGCGAATCTTCTTTATTCCGTCATCAGCCATATTGTTTATATTTCCTTTCTACTCAAATGCTGTTTTTCAGATTTTTTTCTGGTACCCGCTAAAAAACTACTGATTTTTAATTGCATAAAATGCTGTTCAGAATCTGTTCCGTTTTGGAAGAACATTATCTAATACCAAAAATAAAGCGCAAGGTAAATTATTCATAGGGAAATATTTAATATTTTTTCGTTAGAAAAGCCATTTTCTACAAAAATAATTTTACTTGTTATATCGGATTTGATACAAGGTCAAAGAAAGTTCTGTATAGCAAAGTTTATTAAGGCAGAATTAAATTTTTTAAACATTGGGATTCAAGAATGGCTTATCAAATCAGTTTTAAATCATCATCCAACCGAAAAAAAATTCAATATTTTTTATAAAGGAGAAGAACAGATGTCTGAAAAATTTCTATCAGTATCAGAATATGATTTACTGCCTTCAGTTAAGGATTTCCTTGCAAAGGAATTCAGAAACTGTATCAACGGAAAGTGGCAGGGCACTGCAAGCGGCGAGACATTTGAAAAAAGAGATCCTGCAACAAATGAAGTTGTAGCCCATGTAACAAAAAGCACCGAAGAAGATGTTGATATGGCTGTTACTGCAGCACGCAACGCATTTGACAACTCCCCCTGGAGAAAAACCACCGGGGCAGAGCGTCAGGACATCCTTTTAAGGTTTGCGGAATTAATTGACATACACCGTGAAGAACTCTGCCAGATCGAGTGTCTTGACCTTGGAAGACCTGCAGCAGATCCGGGCCACTGCATGATGGGGATCAATTTTTCCAAGTATTACGCAGGCATAGCAACAAAGATTGCAGGCGAAACTCTTGTTCCCATGACCCTTTTACCCCATGTTGACCAGGTCTTTTCATACACCCTTCGCCAGCCTGTAGGCGTTATTGCGGCAGTTATTCCATGGAATGCGCCCATGCCGATGTTTGTAAGCAAAGTTGCTCCGGCAATAGCCACCGGGTGTACAATGGTTATCAAACCCGCATCAGATACCCCTCTTATTGCTGCAAGACTTATGGAGCTCCTCCAGGAAGCAGGCGTTCCGGACGGAGTAATCAATCTTTTACAGGGCCCCGGCGGTGTTGTGGGTTCAAAACTGGTTTCGGACCCGAGAGTAAACAAAATTACCTTTACAGGATCGACAGACGTAGGAAAAAGCATTGCAAAGGCGGCAATGGAAAACCTTACAAGAATTTCCCTTGAACTTGGAGGAAAATCACCCAGCATTATATTTGACGATGCAGATATGAAATCAGCCCCGTTTGAGGCCTCTATGTGTGTTTACATGAACTGCGGTCAGATCTGTGTTGCAGGTTCAAGACTTTTTGTACAGAGAAAGAAATTTGACGAAGTTGTCGCCTCAATACAGAACAGGGCTGAAACAATGAAGATAGGCCCTGGTATGGACCCTGAAAATGAAATGGGGCCACTTATAAATGCATCACAGAAGGTTAAAGTCCTTGAATATATGCAGAAGGGTATTGATTCAGGTGCAAAACTGGTAACAGGAGGAACAGGCATCGACAGACCAGGCAACTTTGTAAAGCCCACTATATTTGTTGATGTTGATAAAAATGCAGCAATCTACCGTGAAGAAATATTCGGACCTGTACTGATTGCAACACCCTTTGATACAATAGAAGATCTTATTCCTGAGGCAAACGATACTAACTACGGTCTTGCGGCAAACATCTGGACATCAAACCTGAACAACGCCATAAAAACAGCAGCAGCGGTGGATGCAGGTATGATTACGGTAAACGGAGCAACACTTCCTCCTGACCCGAACCTGCCCTTCGGCGGTTTCAAGCACTCAGGCATAGGAAGAGAAAACGGCAAATCTGCAATTGATTATCATACTGAAGTAAAGACAGTAAGTATCTGTCTGTAAAATATTAAAAGAAAGATCCCGCAGCCCTGTAGAGGGCTGCGGGATCTTGAGCTTCTATAGAACTTTTTAATATAAAGACTAAAAATCATGAATCACACAAAGTCACAAAGCCACAAAGGTAAAAACTAAAAAGTTATATATTAAAAAACATTTGTTTTTCTATGTTTCTTCGCGCCTTTGTGTGAGATATAGTTTTATTTTTTTGCTTTAGATAACCTCATAAATTTACCTTTCATCAAGGGCTTCATATTCACACCCTGTAAGTCCGCAGTAATTACCGATATATTCGGCAGTAGGCCTGTAAAGCGCGGGTTTTCCCTGAGCTTCTGCAAATTTTTCTTCTATTATGTGCCCGCACCACCCTGACACCCTGGACATTGCAAATATGGGAGTCATAAGGTCAAGGGGAATACCCATTATGTGGTAAACCGGGGCGCTGAAAAAATCTACATTGGGCTGAATATTGTCTTTGCTTCTTTTCTTAAATTCTTCAACCCCGTATTTTTCAATCTGCATGGAGAGATCATGCCATATTTTATTACCTGTTTTTTCTCCCAGCCTTTTTCCCATCTCTTTAAGGAACTTTGCTCTCGGGTCCATGGTCTTATACACAGCATGTCCCATACCCATAATTCTGCCGCCGCCGTCAAGCTCCTTTACTATCCAGCCCGGGATGTCTTTTTCTTTTTCAAGGGCAAAGAGCATTTTCATAACCTGCTGATTTGCGCCTCCATGAAGACTTCCCGAAAGAGCTCCTATACCAGCTGTTACCCCGGCATACATATGTGCCCTTGTTGATACAACTTCACGACATGCAAAGGTGGATGCGTTAAAGGTATGGTCGGCATGGAGAATCAGACATGTATCAAGATCCTTTGCCATTTCAGGGTCAGGTTTTTCACCCTTTAGCTGCCATAAAAAGTTTTCAGCCAGGGAATATTTATCATCTGATGCAAGAAGGTGCTTTCCTTCTCTTATTCTGTGCCATGCGGCAACTATCACAGGCAGGCGGGAGATTAACCTTACAGCCATATTCTCATTGGCTTCTCTGGATTCGCCGTTTAAGTCCGGATCATCCATTGCAAGCATCGGCACTGCCGCCTGAAGCACATCCATGGGGGCAGAATCCTTTGGGAAGACCTTTAATGCGTCTATTATATACCCGGGAATATCACGTGCTGCCTTTAGCTTTTTCTCGAATGCCTCAAGTTCCGCCTTACCGGGAAGATGACCGTTAAGGATCAGGTATGCCACTTCCGGAAAGGTGGATTCTTCTGCAAGCTGTTCTATACGGTACCCTCTGTATATAAGAACACCTTTTTCTCCGTCAATAAAACTGATTTTTGTATCAGCTACGGTTACACCCCGAAGACCCATGTTTTTTACATTAACAGTTTCAGCCATGTTGCCCTCCTGAAGCTTTAATATTTATATTTCTGGTTGGATTTAATAAGGTAATAATTCAGTATTATAAATCAAGAAGGATAAAATTTCCTTAGATTTTTTATTTTAATATTTGATAAAAATAACATTAAGTTGACGATATAATCCTGTTGGTGTTATTTTTAAAAGGTTTTAATGACATCTCAGTTTATGGAAAGATCTGCAGATTTTAATCTCAAATTTTTTACTTGAGCGTCTATGCCTTTAAAAAAATACTTTTTAACTCAGAAGGTCATGATCAGGGTGAGTCTTTCACTTCTGCCCCTGGTGCTGTTCTCCGTTTATCTTTTTGGCTGGAGAGCCTTTTTTGTGACACTTTTCGCTCTGGTATTCGGAATAGCAACCGAAGCCCATTTTACGGTAAAACATGGAAAGCCAGTCACATCCGCAGTTATTGTCACAAGCCTTATTTATGCGCTTTCACTTCCACCCACAGTTCCATTCTGGATCGCTGTTGTCGGAATTATAGTCGGGATAACCTTCGGGAAAATGGTATTCGGAGGTTTCGGACAGAATATCTACAACCCGGCAATGGTCGGGCGGTGTTTTATTTATATAGCCTTTCCAAAGGCAATGACAGGAAGCTGGGTTGAACCTATGTGGGGAGGGGCCGGAGGATTTACAGCATGGGAAACATCCCTTGATGCCGTAACAAGGGCAACTCCTTTAATGCAGCTGCGTGAAGGAGCATTGCCCTCCGTAATGGATCTTTTTATCGGAAACAGTTCAGGCTCAATGGGTGAAACATCTGTTATTCTCATCATTGCTGCCGGTATTTTTCTTATACTTAAAAAGGCCGCTTCATGGCGGCTCTGCCTGTCATGCATTCTTGGCGGACTATTATCTGCCTTAATCCTGATGACCTTCGGACAGGGACCGCCCCTTGTATACACATTTGTTTCCGGAGCCTTTTTATTCGGATGCGTATTTATTGTTACCGAACCTATATCAGGCCCCAAAACGACCCAGGGCCAGCTTATATACGGATTTATTGTGGGAGGGCTTACGGTAATACTTAGGGAATACTCCAATTTTTCCGAAGGTTTCATGTTCTCCATACTGTTAATGAACGCCTTTGTACCCCTGATAGATATGGGTGTTAAGCAGGCAAAACAGAAAAAGCAGGTTGCCTGATGAACAGCATATTAAAATCAGTAATATTCATGTTTATAACCGCACTTGTCTTCAGTTCCGTTGTAACAGCGGTCAAAATAGCGAACCAGGACAGGATTGAAATAAACCAGAAAATTAAACTGCAGCGGACCATACTTAATGTACTGGGGCTTGATAAGAATACAGAGCTTACACCTGAACAGATAACCGAAATATATAATAAAAGAATCAAAGAAGACAAACTCGGAGACAGAACACTGTACATATGCTACAGCGAAGACGGAAAAGCAGTTGCAGGATATGCATTTCCTGTTGACGGCCCTGGGTTCTGGGGCCCGGTTTATGCTATGGCCGCTGTAGATGCTGATGTGACCGAGCTTATGGGCGTGTCATTTTACCGCCATTCAGAAACTCCGGGGCTCGGCGGTAGAATAAGTGAAAAATGGTTTTCGGATCAGTTTAAAAATCTCACGCTTGAAACAGGTGGAAAAGATAATCCCTATTTTTACCTTACCCCTGAAGGGGATAATAAAAAGGACAATGATCTGGATGCAGTAACAGGGGCATCAAGAACCAGCGATGCAGTTGAAGCGTTTTTAAACAGGGAATTACGGATTGTTGCGGGTGAATTGAGGAACAGGAAAGAGAAATAACCAATGCAGAAACGACTCACGAACAAAGAAATACTCATAGCCGGAATATGGAAAGACAACCCGGTGCTAAGGCAGGTTCTGGGGATATGCTCCACACTTGCGGTAACCAATCTGCTTGCAAATACTCTTGTCATGTGCGCAGGCCTGATTTTTACAACCATTATGTCATCCATGACCGTGTCTCTCCTCAGAAACCTTATTCCGTCGAGAATACGAATGATGGTTCAGACGCTTATTATTGCCTCATATGTAATAATAGTGGATATCGTCATCCAGTCTTACCTGCCGGATATAAGCGAGGCGCTCGGGCCTTACGTAGGCCTGATAATAACCAACTGTATTATAATGGGAAGATGTGAAGCATTTGCCCAGAACAACAAAATAATACCTTCCGGCATTGACGGTCTTGCCATGGGTATTGGTTACACTCTTGTGCTTGTTATTATTGCTATTGTAAGAGAATCACTTGGTTTCGGAACCCTCCTGGGTTTCAGGGTCATGCCGGAGTTTTTCACCCCATGGACAATAATGATAGTAGCCCCCGGTGCGTTTTTTGTACTCGGGGTTTTCATATGGATTATCAGGGCTCTCACCCCAGAAACAGCAGAATTAACGGAAATCAAGGCAGGATAGGTTATGAACGAAGTAAGCAGCACAACTCTTTTTTTTGCAGCGATCTTTACCAACAATATACTGCTGACCAATTTTCTGGGTCTCTGCCCCTTTCTGTCCATATCAAAACAGATGAAGTCAGCCTTCGGGCTCGCGGTGGCAGTGGCTTTTGTTATGGGAAGCACGGCAGCCCTCAACAACCTTGTATATTATCATCTTCTTCTGCCCTATCACCTGGAGCATTTCAGGTATATTGTTTTTATTATTATAATAGCCGGGTTCGTACAGCTTGTTGAAATGACCATCGAGAGATTTTTCCCTCCGCTCTATTACGTACTAGGGATATTTTTACCTCTTATAACGGTTAACTGCGCCATACTGGGTGTGTCGCTGTTTATGATAATAAGAAAATACACGCTTGTTCAGTCAGTCGCATACGGGGCAGGAAGCGGTATAGGCTGGCTTCTTGCGATAATAACCATAAGTGCAATAAGACAAAAAATAGAGGGCAAGACAAAGCTGCCCAAAGGGCTTGAAGGTCCGGCAATTACCCTTATTATTACAGGGATACTTTCACTGGCGTTTATAGTTTTCAGCGGGATGATAAACGTTCAGTAAACATACGAATGTGATATTAGTAAGTTTATGGAAAAGAATTTATTTTACGGTTTGCGAAATGGTGCAAGGCACATATGGCACAGGGCGCAAGGGAAAACAGGACCTTTAAAATGCTTTTACCTTGCGCCTTGAGCCATGAGCCTTGTGCCTATAAGTTATCATCGAGATATAAATAATGGAAAATAATCTTTCAGAATTCCTGACCAGCATCTTCATTGTCTCCCTCATCGGTGCTGTACTTGCGCTTCTGCTTGAGCTTGCAGGCAGGTATCTTGCCAACTATGGTGAAAAACGCATACTCGTCAACAATGAAAAAGAACTTGTTGTAACAGGCGGAAGCCCGCTGCTTTCCACCCTCAAAGACCAGAATATTTTTATCCCGTCTGCCTGCGGCGGCAAGGGAACATGCGCCTTCTGCAAGGTCCGGGTGCTTGAAGGCGGAGGGCCTGTGCTCCCAACAGAAACACCGCACCTTTCAAAGGAAGAGCTTGAAACCGGTGTAAGGCTGAGCTGCCAGGTTAAGGTAAAGGAAGATTTAAAGATAGAAATCCCTGAAGAGCTTTTTAATGTAAAACAGTTCAGGGCAAAGGTGGCAGGCATTGCCGAACTTACACACGAAATCAAAGGGATCAGGATGGACCTTATAAGCCCTGAAGAAGGCATAACATTCAAGCCCGGCCAGTATGTCCAGCTTGAGGTCCCGAAATATGAAAAAATATCGGATCCCGAGTTCAGGGCATACTCCATATCATCAGATCCGTCGGAACATGGAAATCTGGAGCTGGTAATCACAAAGGTCCCTGACGGTGCAGTCACTACATATGTACATGACTACCTTAAAGAAAACGATGAACTTACCATATACGGGCCCTATGGTGATTTCTACCTGAGAGATTCGGACCGGGGAATACTTTTAATTGCAACCGGCTCCGGTCTTGCCCCAATGAAATCCATACTTCACAAAATAGAAAACGATAATATCGATAGAGAAACCATACTCTTCTTCGGTGCAAAAAATATTGAGGATCTCTATTACACTGATGAGCTCAAAGGTCTTGAAAAGAAACTGAATAATTTTAAATTTCATCCTGTCCTGTCCCGAGTTGGCGAAGGCGAATCATGGGATGGAGAGAAGGGCAGAGTAACAAACCTTATAGAAAAATATGTGCAGGAAAACGCGGAATTTGATGTCTACCTGTGCGGTGCTCCTCCTATGATCGAGTCGTGCATGAAGCTTCTTATAGAAAAAGGCATCCCCGAAGATCACATGTATTTTGACAAGTTCGGTTAGACTGCCTGAAGATTTATTAAAATGGACAGAAAAATAAATACTCAGGATATGGGCATCTTTGAGTTTGTTAAACGACTTAAAACAGGTAAATATCTGATTCCTTCTTTCCAGCGGGAATTTGTATGGGAACCGTGTGACATAATAAGGCTCTGGGAAAGCATATATAATTTTTACCCTGTCGGAAGCATACTGTTCTGGAAAACGGATATTAAGCTTAATATCCACAGAAAACCGGGAGGTACTATCCTCAATGACACAGGGGAAGAAAAAAAGTCTGAGTATAATTATATTCTGGACGGTCAGCAGAGGGCGACTTCCCTGCTTCTTTCTGCTGACGGTTTAAATATAAGGGCGGTATCCCGTAAAGAATTTGATCACTCCCTGTTTTTTGACAGCAGTAACCGCGTTTTCTTTTTTGCGGATGAATATAAAAAAAGAAAAAAATACGTTGATCCTCAGTTCCTGATATCTATCCCCGATCTGTTAAAAACCGGCACAGAATCACTCGCTCAAACACTTAACTCTCCTGACGGCAGTGATAACATTAAAAAGAATCTTACCCGGCTCCTGTACGCATTAAAAAACTACAGACTGCCGCTCACATGTATAAGCGGTTTTGACATTCCTTCGGTAAGCAGAATTTTTGAGCTTATAAACAGGGAAGGAAAGGCCTTAAAGTCCATGGACATCATGATAGCAAGATCATTCCGCAATTATGAATATCCTGTTGAAGAAGATTTTTAATACATGGAATAATGTATATTTGGCCGAATCATTTTAATAATTTAACTTTCGTAGGTTAATAGTGTAGAATAATAAACCTTCTGCCCTTTTAATAGCGCAATTCAAGATTATATTAAGGACTAATTTTCAAGAGGGAGTCCCATGTCAGATAAAATAGTATACTCAACAGAGCCTGAAGATTTTTATTATATGAATGTGAATATCCCCTGTCAGAGCGCCTGCCCGGCAGATACAAATATACCGTCATATATCAGGGCGCTCTATGAAAAGGAATATGACAGATCATATGATATAAACAGGCATGTAAATGTTTTTCCCGGTGTGCTCGGCAGAATATGCTCAAGGCCGTGCGAGGATAAATGCAGGCATGGTGAATCCGAACTGGGAGATCCGGTTAATATCTGTCACATCAAAAGAGCTGCATCCGATTTTAAAGGCGCATCTCCGATACCCCTTAAAAAAGGCGAAAGTACCGCAAAAAAAGTCGCAGTAATCGGTGCAGGCCCTGCAGGCCTTGCAGCAGCCGGAGAACTTGCCCTGTTAGGTTTTTCGGTTACAGTATATGAAGCGCTGGATAACCCGGGAGGAATGCTCCGGTACGGCATCCCTGAATTCAGGCTCCCCAGGAATATACTTGATGGTGAAGTAAAAGATATTCTTTCCATGGGGGTAGAACTCAGGACCGGTGTAAAGATTGGAACCGATATACAGGTGGGAGAGCTGTTATCAAAATATCACGCAGTTCTCACCACAACAGGCTGCTACAGGGCGATAGAACTTAAAGTTCCCGGTGAAGACAAAGAAGGGGTTCATAGCGGTCTTGAATTTATGATGAGGGTATGTTCAGGTGAAAAACCGGCACTTGGCGCCAGGGTTCTGGTGATAGGCGCAGGTTTTACTGCCTTTGACTGTGCCAGAACAGCACTAAGGCTTGGCGCTAAAGACGTAAGAATATGCTTAAGAAGAACGGAGCAGGATTTAAGAGTAACAAAGGATGAAATACTTGAGACAAAAAAAGAAGGTGTGAAGATTGAATCCCTTTTACTGTCTCAGGAGATTGTAGGAAACGGCAAAGTAGAAGGTGTAAAGTTTTTACGTACACGCACTGGAGAAGCCGGTCCGGACGGAAAACAGAAAATCATCGAAATTCCCGATAGTGAATTCATACTCAAGGCAGACTCGGTTATTGTTGCAACGGGTCAGGCTCCGGGCCCCTTTGAGGCTCCTGGAGAAAAGGATAAAAACGGAGTTTTAACGGTAGATAAAGAGACTTTTCTTACTTCAGAAAAAAATCTGTATGCTGCCGGCGATTATGTAACAGGCCCCACAACAGTAATAGAGTCCATTGCCATGGGCCGAAAGGCAGCCCATAAAATAGCTTTTGATCTTACAGGTACCGACTTTGTAGAAAAAACGGTCCGGATGCAGGAAACATCTATAACAGACAGGCAAAGGTCATGGGACTTTATCCCCAGGCAGGAAATGCCTGCACTTTCTCCGGTGGTAAAACGCATCAACCCTGACAACCCTGAAGTGGAAACAGGTTTTACTAAAGACCAGGCCCATGATGAATCAAAGCGGTGCTATCTCTGTTATCTTCATTACGAAATAGACATGGATAAATGCATATACTGTCGCTACTGCATTGATAACGCACCAAGAGACTGCATCAAACTGGTGGATGAGGTAGAGCTCAATGAACTGGGTGCAATAACCGGGTTTAAGGAGACAACCTCATGGAAACACGTAAACGCAATAATTATAGATAACTCCCGGTGCATCCGGTGCGGGGAGTGCGTGAGGGTATGCCCTATGGACTGTATCTCGGTCACAAGGGTAGAACTGATTGAAAGACAGAAACATATGATTGGCCTTCAAAAATAAAAAGCTTAAAAGGTGGTTTAATATGAAAGATCAACATTTTGTGGTCATTGGAAACGGTCCCGCAGGCAATGAGGCAGCACTTACCCTCAGGGAGCATGCCGAGGACGCACGGGTGACCCTGATCAGTAAAGAAACCGGAGGCTGCTATCGTCCTCACCTTATCCCCAGTTTTATCTCAGGGAAATTTGCAGAAGAAAACCTCTATGTTTTTTCACCTAGTTCATACAAGGAGCTCGGAATAAAATACAGGAGCGGTCAGGAGGTGGTTGAAATCAACCTTAAAACCCATGAGATATTCCTGGACCACAGGGAGGTCATAAACTATGACGGACTTATTTTATCTTTGGGAGGAAAACCGAGAATACCGGAAAACCTTCAGGTGTTCAGCGACCTGATGCTCACGCTCAAGACAGTTCATGATGCAAAGGTATGGACCGAAGCCCTTGAAAAAGCAGACACAGTACTAATGATAGGAGGAGACCTGACCTCCCTTTCTTTTACCAGCCAGCTGATAAAAATGAATAAAAAAGTAGTTTTTGCCCTTAATGAAGAGGCCTTCTGGCCTATGCGGTTCAGCAGGGAACTCCATGACGAAGTAGCTGAAAAACTTTCTAAAAAGGGTGTTACCGTACTTGATTACTCAAGGATAAAGAGTATGAACAATATCCCGGACGGAGGGGTTGAAGTTCATACGGATCATGAAACCGTGTGCGCAGATATTGTAGGCGCATTTTTCGGACTTGTCCCTGATGTCGGGTTTCTGGCTACAAGCGGTTTAAAGATAGACAGGGGAATCCTGGTGGATGAATATCTGAATACCGGGTTTGAAGGAGTATATGCAACCGGTGACTGTGCGCAGGTCTATCACCCTGAAATAAATGACTACTGGGTATCCATAGGATATGAAAACGCCGTTGCACTTGGAAAGACGGCCGCATTCAATCTTATCGGAGAAAAGGTAAAGGCGGAACCGGAATGCATTTTCAATATTCAGGGTTTCTGTGTAAACAGTTCATGGTGGATGGAGTTTTAATATGTCTACAGTTGATCTAACAATAGAAATATGCGGCATGTCAGGAGACGGCACCATAGCGGCCGGTGTTCTTTTAAATGAGGCACTTTCGGCAGCAGGTTTTTCGCTCATGGCTCTTGACTCATATCCGGCTGAAATAAGGGGATTCGGAAGGTGTGTCACCCGTACCCGAATAGGCAACAGCGAAATTACCGCACTGAGTGACAAAACAAACGTCCTCATATCCCTTGATGATGAGCAGTCACAGTCAAGAGTGCCCGTTCTGACAGATGATGCGGTTATTCTGTTTGATAACAAACCTGTCACCTATATAAGCGAAGAAAAAGCTCTTCTTCCAATGCTGGAACCGGAAATGAATATCTTCGGGGTGCCCTTCGGAGATCTTGCGTCACAGGCATCAGGTTCAAGACGGGGAAGAAACCTTGCGGCTCTCGGGGGCTTTGCAGCTCTTTTCGGCATTCCTGCAGACCCGTTTTATGCCGCAATAAAAAAGAAGTTCGGAGCAAAGGGAGACAAGGTTCTTGAGTCTAATCTCAAGTGCTTTGATGCAGGCATGGAATTCTGTTCAAAGGCCCATGAGCTTAAAAAGAAAAGAATAACACAGCTTGGCACCAACGGTCACTCTTCGGAAAAGCAGCTTCTTTCAGGCAATGTGTCCATTTCAATGGGAGCCCTTGATGCAAAGCTTGCCTTTTATTTCGGCTACCCTATAACACCGGCCACTCCGGTAATGGAATACCTGGCAAAATACCTTCCTGAACGGGGCGGAAGACTGATGCAGATGGAAGATGAAATTTCCTCCATAGGTGCAGTGCTGGGCGCATATTTTGCCGGCAAAAGGGCTATGACTGCAACATCAGGACCTGGTTTTGCGCTTATGACTGAGCTTATAGCACATGCCACGGTAGCTGAAATACCTGCGGTTATTGTTAACGCACAGAGAGGAGGACCGGCCACAGGTCTTCCTACAAAAACAGAGCAGTCAGATCTTCAGGCTGCTGTTTTCGGCGGTCCGGGGGACTCGGCCCGTATCGTAATAGCTCCCTCAAATGTCAGGGAATGCTATGAATATACTCTTAAAAGTTTTCAGGTGGCAGAAAAATATCAGACGCCTGTAGTGATACTTACCGATTTCTTTCTACATAACAGGGTAGAAAATATAGACACTCCGAAACCGGACATTAACGATATGAAAGACGGAAACGTTATGCCGGATGATTCAAGCAAGAACAATTATAAAAGGTTTGAAAATACTGAATCAGGCATATCGCCAAGAGCTGTGCCAGGCATGGAAGGATACATATTTGCCGCCACAGGCCTTGAACATACAGAAAAAGGCATGCCTGATTATACAGCCAAAAACCATACAATGATGTCCGAAAAGAGGCACAGAAAAATCCATAACGCCCTTGATGATCTGCCGAAACCTGAAGAATACAGACCGGAAGGAGCCTATGATATTGGTTTAATAACATGGGGATCAACATCAGGCGCCGCTCTTGAAGCTGTCAGGCTTGCAAGACAGAATGGCATAAAGGCAGGAATGCTCAGGGTAGGAAGCATATTCCCCTATCATGCAGATGAAATTCAGGAATTTATGGATAAATGTAAAGAGATACTTATCCCGGAACTCAATTTTGAAGGGCAGCTTGCCAACCTTATAGGACACCTCCATAGAAAAGAGGTTAAAAGGTTTAACATGGTAACCGGGATACCCATGACAGCAGCGGAGATACTTGGGGCTGTCGACAAGGTAATTTCAGGGTAAGGAGACCCACATGAAAACATCAGGTAGAGAAACAGCCAGGAAGGTTCAGCAGATAAAGGCGTCAGAAAATTTTTCCGTACGTTCCGACAATCTTCCTACATGGTGCCCGGGATGCGGATACTTCGGCATTCATCAGGGAATCAACAATTCCATTCAGGAACTCGGCATCCCCCATCACATGGTAATGACGGTTTCCGGGATCGGCTGTGCTGGAAGATATCCTTTTTTCAGTAATACATTCGGGCTTCACACTGCCCACGGAAGATCGCTTCCAGTGGCAACAGGTATAAAACTTGCTAACCCGGAGCTTACAGTATTTGCTGTTGGGGGCGACGGTGACGGACTTGGGATAGGCGGCGCACACCTGCCCCATGCATCCAGAAAAGATATCAACATTAATTACGTCATGTTTGACAATTCCATATACGGCCTTACAAAAGGACAGCCGTCACCAAGCACACCTACAGGAACAAAAACCAAGGCGTCTCCCTATGGAAGTGAAGGGAACCCGTTAAACGCAACACTTATGGCGCTCTCATACGGGGCATCATTTGTAGCCAGACTTTTTGCAGGCGACCCTGAATCCATAACAGCTGCGCTTAAGGAAGGCATACGTCATGATGGTTTTTCATTTTATCATGTCTACTCCCCATGTGTTACCTTTGACAAAGGATATAAAACATGGACCAATCTTAAAAAAAATGTCCATCCGCTTCCGGAAAGCCACGACTGTGCAGACCTTAAAGACGCAATGAATGCTGTGCTTGATGATAATTTTTCAATGGGTATCGTGTATAAAAAATTTTAATTCCACTGACATCATGACTGAAACTCCAACTCTTGAAAATGATTTCATAAAACTTTTACCTGTAAAAAGTTCCGATGCAGATTCACTTTTTAAGGCTGTAACCGAATCTATTAATGAGCTGATACCCTGGATGCCCTGGTGCAGTAAAGAATACGCCTTTAAAGAAAGCCTTTCATGGTGTGAATTACGTGAAAGGTTCTGGAAAAATAGAACCGAATATGATTTTGCTATCAGGGATAAGTCAGATGATTCCTTTCTGGGTGTCTGCGGAATAAATAAAATAAATATGCAGGAAAGGTTTGCCAATTTAGGCTACTGGGTTCGTACAGGTAAAACCTGCCAGGGGATAGCAACTGCTGCAGTACCGCTGCTTGCAGGCTTTGGATTTGAGAATCTGAGACTGAACAGGCTGGAAATAATCGTAGCAGAAAGTAACAGTGCAAGCCGGCGTGTGGCTGAAAAAGCGGGAGCTGTAAGGGAAGGCCTTTTAAGAAAACGCCTGATAGTGCACAATAAAGTATTTAATGCCTTTATGTTTTCTCTTGTGAGAGAGGACCTTTTACCAGTTTAAGCTTTTCCAAAACAATCCTGATTGAATTATAAAGTTGTTTTTTTCATAAACAATGAGTATTTTATAAGTAATTTCCTATATAATTGGTTAAAAAGTTCAGTTGTGACGATATAAATTATTATCTGTACCACTCATCAGTTTTAGATTCAGGCTGGTGATTTTCAATTTTAACTTTTTTATTTGAGAAGGAGGATTCAGGAATGAAACTACGTGGAAAAACTGCTGCATTACTATGTGCGGCTCTGGTCTGCGGCATTTTGGCCTTTGGCAGTCAGGTCTATGCGGCATCTCAATCAAAAATTACAGTACTTAACCCATTGGGTACACCGCCTCCAATCGAGGTAAAACAGATGGCTCCCCGCCTGGATACACTGGACGGCAAAACCATCTATCTTATCAATACCGGCTTTCCAAATTCCGGCCGCCTTCTTGAAGAGATAGGCAAATGGTTCAAGGAAAACCATCCTAAAACCAAAATGGTGCAAACCAGTGCCGGGATGGACAACATTCCACCTAACGTTATGAAAGAGATCGAAGAAAAAGCAGACGCCGTGATACTCGGCGTGGGGCATTGAAGCGTTTGTGCTCCCGGGGCAGTTCGCCTCGCAATCGACCTTGAAGCCAACCTCAAAAAACCTTCAGTACCTATACTCGTAAGCGATTTTTATGAACAGGAAATAGAAGTATCCTATAACTACGGCATGCCTGGCATCAGAATCCAGTATGTCCCGAGCCCGATCTGGGGAAAAGACAATGCACAGCTTAAAGCTCAGGTTATTGAGGGTAAAAACCCCATTACAGAAAACCCTGTAATGAAGGAAATTGTAGACAAATTTACCAAGCCTCTTGTCGGCAAAGAAAAGGACCCGGGTGAACTGAAACATGAAGTTCCGCCTGCCACCTATACAGGCACTCCTGATGAACTTCAGAAGCTTTTCCTCGAAAAAAGATATACCGATTTTATGCCGGTCATACTTCCGACAGAAGAGAAGGTTAACGAGATGCTCGAAGGAACCAGCCATGATCCTGACGAAGTACTGGGTAAAATGAATCCCGGATCAGAAGCAGGTGAATACTGGACATATACCGTTAAAACCGCAGCCATAAATGCTGTAATGGCTGGCGCCAAACCGGAATACTTTCCGGTCATCCTTGCTATAGGTTCTACCGGTACACCTTCCATGAATATTTCCGACAACGGATTCGCTGCTGGTGCAGTAATCAACGGAAATATCCGCGATGAAATAGGACTTAACTATGATATCGGTGCAGTAGGGCCATATGCTCATTCCAACACAACTATCGGGCGGGCCTGGACTCTTCTTTCCATTAACGGCGGTAACTGCGGAAAAATAGGAACAACCTACACCGGAACAGTAGGTAATGCTGCGAATGCCATTAATATAATCATTGCCGAAAACGAAGAGAAATCCCCATGGGAACCCTTTGCTGTAAGAAGAAGCAATGCAGGCGGCGGATTTGGATTCGGACCTCCTGGCGGACCGCCTCCGGCCAAGTATGAAAAAGGCGATAATGTTGTAACTCTTTTAATGGGCTGGGGTATTCTTTCTGCTGTAAACTGGAAGGCCAACGACTGGACTGATCTTCCGAACTACGCTCAGGCAATAAAGAATATCTTTAATCAGCAGGGCACAATGTTTGGAACTTTTGCAGTCCTCGGACCATCTGTTGCCAATAATATCGCTGATTCAGGTTATGATACTGTGAAAAAACTTACAGATTATGTAACCAAGGTGGAAAATGCACCAAAGCCAAAATTCGGCGGATTCAGTATGCCGGCTAATTTTAATGTTGTTGTTACAGGCTCAACCAACAACAACTACTGGATGATAGGCGGTATGGTACCAACTGCCTCAGTCAATATTGACGACTGGAGATAATCTCAACAGGCAGTAGCTGACCTTTAACGGCCGTCATCGGAAAGTTCATTCCGGTGACGGCTTTTTTTTTCCGTCTTCGCTATTATCCTCTATGGTACCGGTCTGAGGTGAATTCCGGCGCTGAACTTTTCTCAAAGAAGTATCTGAACCGCATTGTACTGTTGTTTTGATTTTTAAGGATTACAATGTCGAAGTATTAGAGAGAGTAAGTACACAATCCTTAAAAATCAAAACATGCGAACATTCTGCCCAGTTATAAACAGATACATCTTTGAGAAAAACCCAGCACCTCCACACGTGCCAGTATTGAGCATTACAGGTTTGCTGATTTTACTACGCTCTCGGGAAAAGGCAGGTAAAGACATTCTTTTTCAGGATGCGGTCAACGAATATTTACCTATAAATTTCGCAGTGTTTAATTTTTAAGGGGTAATAGTACTTATTTTATTCATACCCGGATAGCTCTTCACCTCTTAAAAATAAACACATATACCGGAGGGAATTTGATCGTATCCTGAAAAATGATGCCTTTACCGGCACAAAGCTCGTTTATTTCTGACAAAATAAAATTTGCCAAATATGCTGACAAAAAATATATTGTTAGAAAATTAATTTTTTACAGAGATAAAGAGTGAAAAAAGATAGCAAAACAGCTGATCCCGATAATAAATCAAACAAATCCTTTGATATAGATCTGGAGACAGTTGCTAATATGATGGATAGAATTGAAGGTCTTTCCTATGAGGGACAGCGACAGATAATCGCTTATCTAAAGGATCAGGTTGCTAAAAAGGAAAAGAAATTAAATAATTCAAAGTGAAAGGCAATTTTTCAGTTAAATAAAGACTTCTACACCATAATCCTTAAACCGCTTATCAGAGGTAACAACAGGCACTTTCATATTTAAAGCTGTTGCTATAATAAATCTGTCACATGGGTCTTTATGAATATCAGGCAGTTCGGTTGCCCTTATACAAATTTCTTCATCGAGATTAATTACCTTTATATTGTGATGTATGGTTATCTCCTGAAACCATTGTCTTGGGGGTACAGGAAGATACAGTTTTCCGACTTTATGTTTCAGGCTTATCTCAAATGCACTGATCGCGGAAGTATATACAACAGGCGACTCGTTTATCCATTCAAGCACTTCCATGTTAATATTTTTTTGTTCGTGGGCAAGCCAAAGCAGAGCGCAAGTGTCCAGAAGCATTACTCTATTTCCCCCCACTCTTCACCAGTAAGATCTTCAGTAGGATCATAATTGATTTTTATTTTACTTAGTGTCGGATGGTAGGCTAAACGATCTGTTTTTTTATGAGGTATAAGTTCGGCTACAGGTTTACCATTTCGGCAGATTAAAAAAGTCTCTCCTTTTTGTTCAACGTCTAATAAAAGAGCCGAGAGCTTTGTTTTTGCCTCATGTATATTTAAATTTCTCATGATTTCCTCACTTAATAAATTAGTTTACTTAGTTTAGTTTAATGAGGCGATCTTGTCAAGTTTGCAAGCGGATCGCAGCACTATTAGAAATACTGCGATCCCGCTATTTAATTTATTCCAGGCGTTTAAAAACGTATCTTACAGCAGCATCGCCATAACCCATCTTCCCATCTTCCGGCATTTTAAAACTCTCCATCCCGGGCACTTTCATTTTATGGTACTGAGGTTCAAGGATGAGAGTATTGTCTCCCTGCATGCTTATCTTAAATGTCATCTCACCAAGAAAAGGAAACGCTGCAAGCTTATGATGCACGATCATCTCTTCACCTGTAAATTCGTATGTCCCGGCATCTGCCATGAATGAGCGGTTTTCCGGAGTACCCAGATCACGGATGGCGCTGTAATGTTTTTTTGTGATATAAATCATAAACTTCGCATCGGTTCTGTTTCCCTTGTTTTCCCCTACGCCGACATCCATGTTATCAAGAGACCATACACCCTGAATTTTTTTTGCAGTTGCTTTAGTAGATTCGGCAGCATGTAAATTCGTAAAGGAAAAAGCAATCAATAGGAGCAAAAGTAAAGAACGTTTCATCATAATAGGTTTCCTTTCATTTTAGGTATTCATTAAAAGTTATGGCTCAAAAAGCCTTTGTTACTTCTCATTCTCATCTTTTATATAAAGTTTACCCGGAACGGTTGTAAAATGAAAAATGGGCCTGTCCACTCTTTTCAATATAAGCGGGCAGTGCTTCATCCCTGCAGGGACAAACAGCAGGGCACTTTTTGTGATAATATGCTTTTCATCCTCCAGCCATATCTCAAGTTCACCTCCAAGATCATATGGGTTTTCCGGGTCATTGCTGAAAAAACCGATTATCTCGTCAGAGTCATGAACATGTGGTACATCTTCAAGGGTCTTTGCTTCCTTGAGATACCAGGCGGTATTCATATGAAATGCGCCTTCTACAACGTTTTCATCCAGCCATAGAATTCTTTTTGCATATTTTGAGTATTCCTCTTCTATGGTTTTCTTTTCTTCCGGTACTTTAAGGTCCGTGACTATGTATTTTCCGTATTTTGATTCAGACATTCTTATTTCTCCTTTTCATTATCTCTTCCCTGAGCCCCTCCCCGGGTCCAGATAGCTGTTTTTTCGATTCCAAAGTCAGGATAGGAACCGTTTTTTGCAGGGACAGTAAACATATAATTGGGCCCTGCATCAACTGCCGATTCCTCAGGTTTTTCAAGCTGAGGTACCCAATCATATGGCACACGATAGGATCTGTAAACAAGATTTCTGATCATGGGAATATCAGAATCCCATAGATATGGGCTCATATACTCCCAGACAATTTCAAAATCCTCTGTAATTTCTATTATACGGCCCTGGGCGCCTTCCGTTATAAGTGTATTGCCGTTGGGAAGCCTCTGGGCGGAAGATACATTAACACTGTAAAGTTTGTGCCCGTATACCGGGTCCGGCTTATCGTACCGGCTGCCTGGAGAATATTCCCACACGATCTCCTTTGTGACCGGGTTAAATTCCACCACTCTTGAATAATCCCTCCGCATAACGGATATACCGTCCGGTGCAAAATCCGTTGGAGGACCATAGCCTGATGCGCCTCCATTATCAAAAATCATTATATTTCCTGCACCGGGCAGCCCCTTCGGAATCATGTGCGTATGATGAACTCCTATTATCCAGCCCAGGTTTTTGTCTTTGCCGTCTCTGTAATATGGGCCTGCCCGCCAGACAATTTTACGTGTTTTATGATCAATAACAGCAAGAAGCCCTGCTGATCTGCTGTCCAGAATAATGTTGTCCGGATGAAATCTTTTATCCCCTGCATCATACCATTTATTTGGGCCAAGATAGGATGCGCAGTTCTGGTGAAACCAGTCAAAACCTCCGCCTTCAGTGGCAGGTTTTCTGTTATAATTCTGCATGGCCTTCAGCGCTGCATCATCAAATCCCATTTCATCAAGGTGTTCTGCCGCCTTCCATGTCCACACTATTTTTCCGGATGCAATATCCACTTCATAAACAGCGTCATCAATAAGCTGCACATTTTTATTTATCTTTTCATTTTTAACATTGTAATGGGCCAGTACAAGCACAGTCCCTTTTGACAGGTCTACAGGCTTTGCATCGGGCATATAATAGCCTGCCGGGTTTCCCTTTAATTGAAGATCATGATGCTGCCTTGAAACCCACATGGTGCCGTCACCTTCGTTTGCTGTAACCTCTTCCCATTTGTCAAAACTCCAGAGCACATTGTTTTTAAAATCTCTTATCTGTACCTGTATTGCATCCTGGTGCCCCTGTTTCCATGATGAGGTAGCAGACAGCAGGTAACCTCCGGGTAAAACCTTGTTTGGATGATGCAGTTTTCCCTTCCACAGGTGAACAAGGTTCCCGTTCATATCAATAAGAATACCTTTATCAGCCGAAAGAATTGTATAGCCGCTCCAGCACTTATCGGGTTTGTAAATGGTTGTGCCAAGGGGATATACGCTTGGATGGGCATGGGCTGCAGATGGAACAATAAAAAGGACAAACAGACAGATAATCCGAATACGTTTCATTTATGACCTCTCTGGGAGAAAAGGATTCCGGAATGCTTTGTAAATATAGGGTCTCTGTTTTTAAAAAAGATATGCCTTAAAGGTAATTAAATGTCATTCAGGGGGTGGATTGTCAATAATAAAGAACGGCTCAGGGCACAGGGTACAGGTTAACTGCCTCTTTATATGCGGTTTGATGACCTTGCGTTCCGGCACTGAACTTTTCTCAAAGACGCATCTGATCCGCATGGTACAATTGTTTGGATTATTAAGGATTACATCTTATGAATGATAAAGAGAGTAAGTACACAATCCTTAAAAATCCAAACATGCGAGCATCCTACCCAATAATATACAGATACATCTTTGAGAAAAGCCCGGCACCTCCACATGAGCCAGTATTGAACATTTCACATTTACTGATTTTACTCCGTTTCCGGAAAGAAGCCACCATGCCTGTTTACTCTAGTTGTAACCCTTATAAAAAAGGTCCGGAGAAAAATGCTTTTTATTTTTCCCGGACCTTTTTTTAAAATTTAATACCTCGCGTAGTTCGGAACAATATTACTGTACTTTTTCACAAGCGCATCCCAGTTTTTCGGGAGTTTTATTTTTACAGTAACAAACTCGTTTTCGATTCCACCGACACTTTTTAACAGACCAGTCCACGCCCCCGGTCCGCCTGCCACAATAATCATCAGGCTGTCAGTATCTGCTTCAGGCGGTTTTGAAAGAATATCCTTTGCTTCTGTTTGCCCTCCCTGACTTTTTTTATAGGCATCCATGGGATTTTCTGAGCCCTTCAACAGAAACTCTTTAAGGCTTTCTTTTGTCCACCCTTCATTTGATAAAATTTCAGCATGTGACGGAATAACAATAAAACATGACATACTCCATGGATTCATGTTTTTCATGCCTTCTGCAATGCCTTTTGCATCGGTCCCTAAAGGCACTGCCTGCTGGTAGTTATTAGGAAAAAAAACCGTAAGAGTATTGTCTTCCTTTTTAAAACCCCGTTCCACATGAAGAGGCTCCCATGGGCTTCTCTCTTCATCTTCACCTATAACCAGTGAATATTTCATGGGATTTCCTATTACACCCATGTCTTCAAGACCTTTACGGGCTCCGCCGATATTTTTTACGATAAGACCGATGGCCCGCCCTATGGCAGCGTTGGCAATATCGCCGGGGCTGAGTGCGCCGGAACTGTAGTTAATATGAATCTGATCCCTCATAGGGCCGTTAATTGCGAAAAAGGGCGCCCACGATCCGGTACTTACCTCAAAGGTATCAAACCGGGTTTTATGGTCTTGAAATGCCTCCAGCGCAGCTATTATTACAGGCATATGTGTCGGCAAAGCCCCTGCCATTACGGCATTTATTGCTATTTTTTCTACAGTAGCCTTGCCCTGCCTTGGAATCACCTTTGAAACAACATGATCAGCCGGAAGATCGGTCCCGAGCATCATTTCTTTAACCGCTTCCTCTGTGGGAGGAACTATGGGAAGTCCGTCTGTCCATCCGTTCCTGTAAAAGTACCTGTTTACATCTTCATAGCTGCCCTTAAAAGCGATCCTGGGCGGCTGTTCCGTTGCCCACTTCGGCGCTCTTTCATGCTCAGAAAGAGGTTTGGTAAGAGCTTCGTCTATTGAAGACATTGCCTCTGAAATGCCAGCATCTATGTCTTCTCTAACTGTTGATTCACATGCCACATTAAGGGGAAGGGTACGGAGAACAGGCATCCCTTTATTTGATGAGGCAGACTTTGCATCATTTAAAAATCCCGGATTCACCAGTAACACGACCGGTGTCCCAAGTTCCTCGATTGACATACCGTTGTATACGAGAAACTTGGTGCAGCTGCCTCAGTCTCCTACCATGAGAATAATGGCATCTTTACCCTTTACCCATTTTTTAAAGGTCTCTTTTTTTTCGGTTTTTATCTCTGTAACATTCCACTGGTCAGAGTGATAAATACTCACCTGGGAATCAGGATATGTTGATTCCAGCTCATCCTTAAGAGATATTGCTATTGGAATTGCCGCACGTTTATAATTGGCAAAAAGCCCTATCTTTTTACCGGAAAGATTGTCAATCCTTTCCGAAATACCCTTAAGCGGTTTCGGGTCGGATTCTCCCCACGGACTCAATGCTTCATACTGCATGCCAGATTTGCTTTTCGCATACAGTCCCGCAGGAGACAGCAGCAAAAGAGCAGCAAGCATAAGCATAATTCCGGGGATAAAAGAAATACGTAATTTATACATAAAAATTCCCCCTCCTCTAAATTGTTAGAAAAACATTAACAGTTTAACATTAACCGGCCGGAAAATAAAACCGCGGATCAGCACGGATTCAGTAAATGCATCCACGCTAATCCGCGGTTATTCATTTATTACTTAAACACTGCAGTCAGTCAACCGCTTTCACAGCACCCTTTAATTAAAAAGCAGGTCAATATTGATCATCTATTCTTATGTCTTAGAGCATTGTGAGTGTTCGATTTAAATATATTTCTAATGAATTGCGGTCAAATTTACCCTGAATTCTGTATATGAAGCCGATTACCGATATGAAAAGATATAAACCGTTTATAAAAAAGGCATTGTGAAAAAAATCAAGGTAGTGCATAATAGCGCAACTTCAGTAAAATACACATCTATATAAGGAGCTGTATCATGAAAGCTATTTTGAAGATTATTATTATGCTTGTTTCAATGGTAATGGTTTCATCATGCGTAACAACTACAAGTTACGAAGTCCCCCAGAAATATATGCTGGACGATCAGCTTGAAAGAGTTGACCGGGTACCGGATGTCAGGGTTGGAAGGTCTCAGCCGGCTTTTACAACATTTGAAGAATCATTTGAAGATCCACAGAAGGTAATGGCCAGAAGAGATACGGTGACCTTCAGCGAGACATCAAACCAGTGGGTCAAAATTGATGCACAGTCATTTGCCCTCAGATCAGGTCCAGGAGAATACTACCTTTTAGTTTTAAACCTGCCCGCGATCGATCTGATGAGCACCGAATCAATCAGTTTTACGCTGCTATCCAACATAATAAAGGCTAAATCGGATTACCTTGAGCTTAACGGCAGCAGGTACATCATTGAAAGAATTTACAAAATTGAAAGCACCCAGAAGCTTTTAGAATTAAAATACAGCCTTACAAAACCGACTGCAGAATAGTCTTTATTCAGCAATCGCTGATTCATCTGCTGATAAAATCAGTTTTATCTGTCTTTCTATTACCTCAAGTAATTCCTGAGGCTGGATTGGTTTATTAGTATAATCGTTCATGCCTGCGTCAATGCAGCGGTCTCTGTCTCCCTGCATTGCGTGGGCTGTCATTGCAATTATTTTTACATCATGATCAATCACCATGGATTCAGAACTTCGAATAATTTTTGTAGCTTCCAGCCCGTCCATTTCAGGCATCTGTATATCCATCAGAACAATATCATACCTGAAGGATTCAAGAGCCTTGACAGCTTCTTTTCCATTTGCTGCACAGTCTGCCTGAAACCCGAATTTTTCTATAAATTTTAGTGCGAGTTTCTGGTTGATGATATTATCTTCAACCAGTAGAATTCTTATCTTTTTTCTTCTTGCCTCCGAAATAGTGTGCCGTGTGATTATCCGGCTTCCCTTTCCGCATCCCTGAAAGTATTGTTTGCTGAAAACCGAAATCAGGCAGTCAAAGAGCTGAGATCTCCTGACCGGCTTGGTGAGATAGGCCGCAAAACCTATTTTTTCCATACGTGAGGCATCGCCTCTCATGCCCTGTGATGTCAGCATTATAAGGGTAGTATCTTTCAATACCGGATCTTCCTTGATCAGACTGCCCAGTCCGGCTCCGTCCATTCGAGGCATCTGCATATCTACGATAACCGCATCAAAGGGTGCATTTACCTTTGCTACGGCATTCATCATGGAAAGGGCCATCTCACCGGAATCGGCAAGGTCACAGATACATCCCCAGGATTCAAGATATCCCTTTAAAACAGTCTGGTTGGTTTTGTTGTCATCTACTACCAGGAACCTTTTTCCGCGTATATCCGGCGGAGGATCCAGTATTACTTCCTCTGCATCATGCTGTCTGTCGAACTGTGCAGTAAACCAGAATGTTGATCCAAAACCGGGCTGACTTGTTACTCCTATTTCACCGCCCATCAGCTCGGAAAGTTTTTTCGATATACTTAATCCAAGCCCTGTTCCGCCATACATTCGTGTAGTGGAAGTATCTGTCTGTTTAAATGATTCAAAAACCAGGTCCAGCTTGTCCTCAGGTATACCAATACCTGTATCCCTTACTTCAAATTTTATTTTTGCCTTTTCATCCGTTTCATTTACCACCGAAATAGAAATTACAATCTCCCCATTTTCGGTGAATTTAATGGCATTGCCTGTAAGGTTAAGCAGTATCTGCCTAAGCCTTCCCGGATCTCCTTTAAGCATTACTGGCACATCAGGCTTTATTTCATAAATAATCTCCAGACCTTTGTTATGGGCCTGTATTGCCGGCAGTTCAACAATCTCCGCAATAGAGGTTCTCAGGTTGAAATTAAGTATCTCAATATCAAGTTCACCTGCCTCTATCTTTGAAAAATCAAGCACATCATTAATAATTGTCAGAAGATTATCAGCGCTTCTTTTTCCTGTCTCGATAAGGTCCAGCTGTTCATTGTCCGGATTTGTTGAAAGCAGAAGGTTAAGCACTCCCATAACACCGTTTAAGGGTGTGCGAATCTCATGACTCATATTTGCCAGGAATTCACTCTTTGCAGTGCTTGCCTGTACTGCCGCTTCTCTTGCCTTTTCAAGCTCTATCGCATCCTTTTTAGCCTGAGTAAAGTCTCTTGCTGTTTCTACAAATCCGGTAACACTGCCGTCTTCTCCAAAAACCGGAAAAAACTGAAACTCCAGATCAATTAATCCTAACTCGATGTTATTTACCGTGATTTCCGCCTGCTGCGGTTTGCCCGTTTTTATGGCTTTAATACTGCTGCAATGGGGGCATACAGACTGTCTGTGCTCAAATATCTCATAACATTTCTTCCCGAGAATATCTTTAAGTTCCAGACCTCGTTTTTGTGCCGATGCCGTGTTTGCCATAAGGATGTTATAGTCTGTATCTATAAGGTTGAGTGTGATATCGATATTTTCTACAAGAACCCTGGTAAGCTCCTCGCTGAGCTTAAGCCTTCTTTCGGCTTCTTTTCTCTCACCTATGTCTCTTGCAATTACCTGATACAGCTGTTCGTCAATATCTATGGGATTGGAGCTCAGCTCTATTTCCAAAAATGTACCGTCAGCCCTGACCCATCTTGTCTCATACTGGATAAAGTCTCTGCCCTTTTTTACCTCTTTTAACAGATTCTGCTTATCTTCTTCGACATGAAGGGTTAATACCGGCATCTGACTGAACTGTTCTCTGCTGTACCCCAGCAGTTCGCACATGCTGTTATTTACATCTACTATAAGCCCGTTTTTATGGATTATTATTGCATCAATAGATTGCTCAAAAAGGTCTTTGAATCTTTTCTGGCTTTTTTTAAGTTCACTTGTCCTTTCAGCAATTCTCACTTCAAGGTCATCATAGGCAGTTTTTAATTCTTTTTTAGCACGTACCTGCTCTGAAATATCAGCATACACTATAAAACATCCGACAATCTGATCATCTACCAGTATCGGATCCGTACGGCAGGAGACATATATTTTTCTTCCGCTTTTTCTGCTCCGTACAGTTTCGTAGCTGATTTTTTTCCCGCTTTCAAATCGATGTTTAAATGCCTGCTCACTGAGACTCTCTCTATTAGATTCAGGTATTATCAGCTCATCCAGAGTATGTCCCAACGCGTCTTCTTTTGAATAACCAAAAAGATTTGTAAATTCGGAATTGATATAACGTATTGTTTGATGTTCTGTTATAACAATTGCGGCCTGAGCCTTTTCAAAAATCAGGTCCATCAGTTCAGGCTTTCCGGGGAATTGCACTTTTGTCAGTCCAGTTGTTTTTTTTCCCATTCCACTTCCTTATCAAATTATGAAATCATATGTAGAGTTCCGATACAACTATCCTGCTTCCGCTTAATGGAAACTAAACCGGGGTTTAATTTTGCAACAGTCATGCCATTGAATTTATTTTACCTTTACCGCATCAATCAATACATTATTATGTCATTATTGAACCATCATAGAATAAATTCATAATATGAGTGTCAATTTCTTAACTCACCTAATAATAAGGCTGACACATGCCACTTAAAAACGGGTTTTACCTTGTTGTCTGACCAAAACAGCTTTTTATTTAAGTTACCCGACCGCATTGTTCAAATTTTAAATATATTGACCATAATATGGCTAATTAATTGGTTGACTTATACGAATGCATACGTATAAGATGAATTCGCATTCTGTTATTTTGGCTGAAAATTACCGGCCTTAATTTTCTATTTACGGATTCTATATTTGGAGAAACAGAATAAAGGAAAGCCTTACCCCTGTTATTAAAGTCATTTAATAAATGGTATTACGACCATGTGCTGTATAGAAATAAAGCAATAATATAGGTTTATGGCGAAATACAACCTTACTTTTTTGCCGCACTGATATAGAAGTTATAATCCACTTCATAAAAAGGGAGATGTGAATAAATGGAAGATCAAAAGGCCCCTGTTAATAAAATCTCCGGATACGCCTTCCACAAGACAAGTACTGTTTTTGCCACGATAGTTATACCAATTGAGATGATCATAGGTATAGTTGTCTATAAATATATTCTGGGAAATCCTGCTCATTTTATGGATCATAACCCGGCAAATCACCCGCTGCCTGGCGATTTCTGGGGCATGGTCTATAAAGGCGGAATAACTGTCCCTGTTATCATTACCTTCCTACTCGCAGTTCTCACATTCTTTATTGAAAGGATCTGGACCCTTTATAAGGCCAGGGGAAATAAAAATCCTGTTGAATTTGTATTAAATGTAAAAAAACATGTTTCTTCATTTGATATTGATGCTGCTAAACAGGCATGTGATGAGCAGCAGGGCTCTATTGCAAATGTGGTAAAGGCAGGACTTGAAAGATATGAGGATGTTCAGAAAAGAGAAGATTTAACCCTTGAACAGAAAGCCCTTGCCCTCCAGAAGGAAATGGACGAAGCCTCGGAAATGGAAATCCCGGTGCTTGAAAAAAATATCATTATTCTTTCAACAATTGCTTCCATTTCCACCCTTACCGGGCTTCTGGGTACAGTGCTCGGCATGATAAAGGCCTTTGCTGCACTTGCTCATGCAGGAGCTCCCGATGCAGTCGGGCTTGCAACCGGAATATCCGAAGCAATGATGAGTACTGCTCTGGGCATAAGCACTTCCATGCTTTCCATACTTCTCTATAACTACATAACTACAAGAATAGACAAAATAATGTTTTTAACAGCAGAGATAAGCCAGGCAATCATTCGCACATTCAGTTACAAACGCATTGATGAATAGGTTTTAATAACATGGCAGTCAAAAAAACCCCGCGCTACAACCATGGAATAGATATGACGCCAATGGTGGATCTGGGTTTTCTGCTGGTCTCCTTTTTTATGATGATGACCCAGTTTACTCCTCCCGATCCGGTACAGGTCTCAATACCCAGTTCAACTGCCGATTCAAAACTCCCTGACACCAATATCATAACCCTGCTGGTTTCAAAGGAGGGCGGGGTTTATTTTATGACGGACAGAAAAAAAGTGTTAAAAGGCCTGGGCAAATTATTAAACGCCAAATGGCACCTTGCCCTGACAAGAGATGAACTGGACCTGTTTTCGCATCAGGCAAGCTTCGGCATTCCAGCTTCTGCTCTTAAAGAGTATCTTCTTATACCTGATGAAGTAAAAAAGAACACAATATTTCCGGGTATTCCAATGGACCCGGGGAACAATGAGCTTTCCGAGTGGCTGAAGTATGCAAGGATTGCAAATCCGAAGGCGCGCATTGTAATTAAAGGTGACAGACTTGCGCCATACCCTGTCATAAAAACGGTTATGGATACACTTAAGGGACTGGACATAAACAGGTTCAGCCTGATTACGGATACGGAAAAGAAAGACAGGGGATAGAGGTTCATAAAATGAGTGAGATGAGCAACGGCCATACAAACGGCAGCAAAAATAAAGGAGTTGTAAAAAAGAGCAATAAGTCCCTGCCACGTGTTGACATGACACCGGTTGTGGATCTTTCTTTTCTGCTGCTGACATTTTTTATGCTCACCACGACATTTATCAAACCCCAGGTAATGGACCTTGTTCTGCCGGAAGATAAAACTGAAATTAATCAGCCCCTGGTAAATGAAAACAAGGTGTTAAGCCTTGTTCCGGATAGAGACAATAAACTTTACTGGTTTATAGGCATAACCGAACCTGAAGTTCATGAAACAGATTATTCGGAAACAGGCATAAGGCGTCTGCTTATGGAGCAGAACAGCAGTATCAGTAAAATGGTTGTTCTCATAAAACCCAACAGGGATTCTACATATGAAAACCTTGTAAATATCCTGGATGAACTTGAGATAACCGAAGTTGCACGCTATGCGCTTATTGATATTACAGAAGAAGATTTGAATATTCTTAAGACATATACGGGAAAAGGCTAAAACTATGTTTCGCCACGAAGGCACAAAGACACAAAGAAATGCTTTTAACATTATTTATTTTTTTGTTTTAAACTTTGCGGCTTTGCGGCTTTGTGTGAGAAATGATTTTTCGTCTTTTACTATGAATTAAAAAAACTTTAGAAAAATGAAAACATCAAGAAAAGACACTTGGGAAGAAATAGTTTTTGAAAACAGGAACAGGGCATATGGAGCCTACCTCTTAAGGCACAACTATCCCGTTTATCTGACCGTTTCTGCGCTTTCGGTTATACTGCTTTTCCTTATTATAATTATCGGTCTTAACATCAAAAGAGAAAAAAAGGCGCCTGTATACAACATCAGAAAAGTACAGATCATTGATTACAATGAACTCTCTTCTCCTCCGCCTGTCAAAAAAAAATATGTTCCGCCTAAAAAAGCTGCAGTTAAGCCGCCTGAGGTTAAAAAGTATGTTCCGCCGGTGGTAACCCCGGAAGAAATTATTGAGCCGGAAGAGATTGTTACGGTTGAGGAAATCAAGGAAATAACTCCGGTTGTGGAACCTCTTGAAGATCCGGATACTGCGGAATCTGATGGATTGGAGTCTGATGGGCCTCCCGAGCCGTTCTTTGATGTAAACCCGTCCTTTTCAGGTACAGGGGGAATAACATTTGAAGACTGGCTGGCACAGAATCTCAGGTACCCTGCGGCAGCAAAGAGAATGGGTATAGAAGGCACGGTTATCGTCGAGTTCACAGTTGATGAACATGGAAATGTATCTGACGCGACAATACTTGAAAGCCTTCACAGGCTCTGCGACAGGGAGGCTTTACGTCTTGTCAGGATTATGCCTCCATGGGCACCCGGAATCAGGAACGGCAGAAAAACAGGCGGCAGACATGTTGTTGAAATACCGTTTATAATTAAATAATCACAGACCGGAAACAATGAATAACGGGAAAAATAAAATAGTAAAAATATTCAGTCTGTTCATACCCTTTTATTATGTTGCCATAGGTATCATTCTGCTCACAAATTTTTTTGATTCTTTTTCCAGAGAGGCAAGACTTACCTTTGGTTTACTCATTTTAGTTTACGGGATTTTCCGCATACACAGAATATTTTTTAAAACCCGGGGAACAGAATGAAAAAATATTTATTTATATTTCTGTCCCTGGTTTTTATCTTGTGCGGCTGCGGGGACAATGACCAGAAAAGTGAGCTGTCCAGGCCAACAGGCGGAGAACTGGTGATAGGAGTGGATGAATCTCTTATGCCAGCGGTGAATGCCGCCATTGCTGTATTTACAAATATTTATCCGGAAGCATCTATTACACCGCTCTATCTCACGGAAAAAGCCGTTACGGAAAAGCTGTTAAATAATGAAATTCAAACGGCTGTATTATTCCGGAGCCTGACTGAAAAAGAGAGACAGCATATTGAAAACAGTTTCGGCCACAGGGTTACATCCTGCGCACTGGGTTATGACCGTATAGTTGCAGTAACAGGCAGAATAAACCCTGTAAAAACCCTGTCAGATAGAGATATTAAAGATATCCTTACAGGTAAGATACAGCACTGGAAACAGCTCGATGCAGAGTTTGAAGACCGTTTACCTTTACAGATAATTATCCCCGGATCTTCTGACATAGACAGGATTCTTTATAAAGCTGTATCGCATGTTTCTCCTTCCTCAACCTATGCAGCGGGCCGCACAGGTGATGTAATTAATTATATTTCAAACAATCCCTTTAGTATCGGAATGATAAATGAGAGCATGATTCGCGGTAAGAATAATTTATTTTCAGACATTAAAATAATTACTCGCATCAGTAAAGAGCTGGATGAAGGCAGCACAGACGAATATCTGTCACTTAAGATAAACGCAGTAACCCATGAGCCTTTTACCGGCCCTGGAACAGGTTTTATTTCTTTTCTGGCAAATAGAAAAGGACAGCTGATTTTATCAAAGGCAGGAGTGATCCCTGTTAAACCTATTGAGAGGGATGTAAAAATATCAGAGTCTTTTTAACTAAACAACTTACAGGAAAACATTATGAGGAACAGCGGAATGATCCATGGACAAAGTCCGGTGAAGAGCCTTTCACGGCATGCAGCTTTATTATTCATTTTTTCAATTTTCTCTTTACTTTATGCTCACAGCACAGCATATGCCGCGAACACTGAAGATGGTTCGGGAAAACAGCCAGTGGACCAGTACATGCTTAAAGTCCTTCCAACCGGAATTGATGCGGGATTTTATCACAGCCTGTATATTAAAAGCGACGGCACACTCTGGAGTGTGGGCTACAATAATAACGGCCAGCTTGGCGACGGTTCAACCGATACACGAAGCACCCCAAAAAAAGTAGCGTCCGATGTAGTGGCTGTATCTGCCGGTAATGTTCACAGTCTGTTCTTAAAAAAGGATGGAACGCTCTGGGCAATGGGTTACAACAAATACGGCCAGCTCGGTGACGGCACAAATATCAGCAGAAACAAGCCGGTTAAGGTCGCATCCGATGTAATAAAGATTACAGCAGGTGTTTTTCACAGCATGTTTATAAAAAAGGATGGAAGCCTCTGGGCCATGGGCTGGAATGAGGATGGGCAGCTCGGTGACGGAACGACTGTTAATAAAAACAGCCCCGTACATATAGATGATAATGCTGCACAGATAGCTGCCGGAAGTGCTCACAGTATCTTTATAAAAAAAGACGGAAGCATGTGGGGAATGGGCGCCAACTATCTTGGTCAGCTGGGTAACGATATAGGCGGCAGCAGCAACATTCCGGGCCCCATAGCAACAGGCGTGGTTCGTGTATCTGCCGGTGCTTCTTTCAGCCTGTTTTTAGGTGAGGATGGTGTGCTGTGGGGGATGGGTTTTAACCGTTATGGGCAGCTTGGTGATAAAACAACAGAGGATCGAAGGGTGCCTGTTCAGATTGCAGCAGGAGTAGTCCAGGCAGCAGGAGGATGCAATCACAGCCTGTTCCTTAAAAGTGACGGTACATTATGGGGTATGGGTTCAAACTATTCAGGGCAGCTTGGAGACAGCCTGTCTGATATGCAGAAAACACCTGCAAAGATTTCTGAAAATGTAATACAGATATCCGCAGGTGGCTCTCACAGCGTTTTTGTAAAAAACGACAACAGCATATGGGTAACAGGCTCCAACTATCTCGGCCAGCTGGGAGACGGAACCACAACGGACCGCGCAAGACCCGTAAAGATAGACAGAGATATAATCGGCGGTACAATGCAGATTGATGATTTTCTGGCCCGTAAGATTTCAGCTGATGCTGAAATTAATATTTCACAAAACAGTGATTCGCTTCAGCCCGAAACGGATATTCCGATTTTTAATGAAAATCCCGGAGTATACACCCGGCCTGACACATCTTTAAAATCAGAAGAAAAGAATTTACCCCGGGTTGATAACAGACCTGTTAAAGATCAGCTTATCGCCCAGTTCGGTGAACCGGATATAAATAATATCGACAGTATAGCAGCATTAATGTGGGCAGCTCAAAAGGGGCACCTTGATATAGTAAAACAGTTAACCTCAAAGGGTGTTGATGCAAACAGCAGGAGAGAAACAGACGGTACCACGGCCCTTATGCTTGCATCCCAGGGAGGTCATAAAGACATAGTTGAGTATCTCATCTCAAAGGGCGCTGATGTGAGAGCGGAAAACAGTTTTAACGGAGGCACTGCTCTCTGGATAGCAGCCCAGAACGGATATGCTGATATTGTTAAAATTCTTTTAAACAGCGGTGCAAAGGTCAACTTCAAAAATAATGTAGGGGCAAATGATCAGTTAACGCTGGAAGATAAGGCGCGAGTTAAAAGCACTGATGACGAGATGAGTGAAGTCCGCAAAAAAGCCATAACCATGCTGCAGATGACCTACGACAGAGTCAATGAAGACTTCGGAACAATCGCCCAGTATGCCGGCGATTCTAACGCCATGAATGAAGGGTGGTCAAAAATAAGCTCCTTTCTTGCTCAGAAAGAAGATGATGTCATGGTAATTGAAGAAGGAGGATCTGCTCTCTGGGTGGCATCCCTTAACGGTCACCTTGATGTTGTAAAGGTACTTGTTGAAAACGGCGCAAAGGTTAACTCAAACAGCAGTAACGGGACCACCGCACTATGGGCTGCGGCCATGAACGGCCATACCGATATTGCCGATTACCTGATACAAAATGGTGCTGACGTTAATGAAAAAAATCTCGAACTGACTACACCCGTCTGGATAGCATCACAAAACGGTTATACAGATATTGTAAGGCTGCTCATAGAAAATGATGCGGACATTCGTGTATATTCAAAATCCGAAAGCAAAACAGCTCTTGCTGCTGCAGCAGAAAACGGGCATTTTGAGATAGTGAAACTTCTTATGGAAAACAACGCCCAGATTGATTACCCAACAGAAAAGGGAGTAACAGCTTTCTGGCTTGCTTTGAACAACGGGCATGAACAGGTTGCAACATATCTTTTTGAACAGGGTGCAGCCATAAACGGTGTATCAAATACCTTGAGAGAAACACCGCTTATGATGGCATCAAAGCAGGGTATGACAGGCCTTGTAAAAGGTCTTCTGGAAAAAGGCGCCAGGGTCAATGTTGAAACACCCCATGGCATAACCGCACTTATACTGGCCCTGGAAAAGGGTTACATGGATATAGTCAGACTGCTGATAGAGCATGACGCGAAGGTAAATACAAAACTGTATAACGGAACAACCGTCCTTATGCTGGCAGTAAATCAGGGAGACCTGGATTTTGTAAAACTCCTGGTAGAAAAGGGAGCGGAAATAAACGCAAAGGCCAAGGACGGGACTACTGCTTTGTGGATTTCAATTACAGGAAGTTACGGTTCTATACTGAGATACCTGATAGAAAACGGGGCCGAAGTTGAAGTACGCAACAAGATTAACGGGGCAACAATCCTGATGGTTGCATCTGAGATAGGTGAACCTGAGGTAGTGGGTATTCTTATAGAAAAAGGCGCCAGGGTTAATGAAAAATCAAAGGACGGCATAACAGCATTATGGATAGCAGCCCAGGAAGGCCATTTTGATGTAGTATCACTTCTTGTAGACAAGGGTGCAGAACTTAACCCTGTAAGAAAGGATGGAAGAACAGCCCTCTGGATGGCAGCTCAGAACGGACACACGGATATTGCAAAATTTTTAGTGGAAAACGGGGCTGAGACAGATATCAAGGCAAAGGACGGTTCTATCCCGCTTATGGCTGCAGCCCAGAACGGACACAGTGAAATAGTAAAATACCTGTGCGAGTGGGGTTCGGACATGAATGCTGCCGCAGTTATTGAAGACACAAGATACAGTGCCCTCATCCTTGCACAAAGAAACGGATGGAAGGATATAGTAGGAATACTGGAGAGCATAGGGTCAGAAAAGTAATGCTTTTATATAAATCGTAAATAAAAAAGATATTCAACCAGCGAGGATTGAAATGAAAATCAAAATATATTTAATGCTTGTGTTATCAACTATCCTGTTTCACAGCTGTACAGGCAGTATCAAAACAACCGCAGTGGCGACTTCAACACAGAAGATGGATTACAACGGCTCTGTAATTTCCGAGAAAAAAAATGTAGTAACCCTGACTCACTACAAGGAGATTGAACACGTAAAACATAAAATTATCTTTAATCTTCTTGTTCAGAACCGCGGCGAAGCGCCTCTCAGCATAGGTAATGAAAATATATCCGTATTATTTAAAGAAAACGGAATGAATGAAGCTGCTGTAAAATTAGAAATTCAGCCCCTCGACGACTTTTTAAGAGACCTGGAAAAGGATTATTTTAATGAGGAAATCAGGTTAATAACGGATGCCTTCAGGAAAATACCAAAGACGGCTGACGATATAGAAAATGCAGAAGAGGATTATGAAAAAAAAATGAAGGCTGATATGTTTGCGGCCCAGTTTATTTCAAATACAGACAGGCTTGATGATGCCTTAAAGGACTACGACAGGTATGAAGATATTATCCCTTATTCCGTATTCAAACCCCAGATAATTACGCCGGGCAGCAGTATAACCGGGCTGATAGTGTGTGATACGGGAGAGATTGATGAAAAAGCAGTGGGTGAATACAATGTTGTGATTTCAATTGGCGGTGAAGAACATAAGTTTATATTCAGCCGCAGTCTGTGAAAAATGCAGCTATCAGCCTTCAGCTTAAAAACAAAAAAAAACAGGGGTGAAAAATTCCATCCCTGTTTTTTATGAAGGCTTTTTAAATCAGCCCTTAAACTATTTTTACATTTTGTCCATCCGGATTTTTATCTTTCCGGATGTATACTGTAAAAATATTATTTCTGACGTTTTGCAACGATAGGAGGCATTTCCATACCGCCTCCGGGGCCTCCGCCCATTCCGCCGCCACCGCCTGCAAATGACATCTTAAGTGTAAGAGTATCGCCTTCTACGGATCCTTCATATTTGATTTCCATATCATTTCCCTGCATACCCTGAACCTTGACAGCAAAGGAAACCTTGTTACCATCTACTTTTCCGTTAAGAATCTGATCTTCCCCGCCCATAGGGTTAACAACGGTTCCGCCAAGCTTGCTGCCGTCAGCTTTAAGTTTGTAGGTGATCTTCATTGGACCCTGCGGACCGCCGCCACCGCCTCCACCGCCGCCCGGCATCTGCATTTCATAAAGATATGTCCCTGTTACGTTTTCTGCATATGCAGTTCCTGCCAGTAAAAACAGTGCTGATAATGCAACAATGATCATTTTTAAACGCATAGTTTTCTCTCCTTCTTCAATTAGATTAAATCTTAGACTGTTGTGTTTTTAAGACTGGTAATAAAATGTTTTTCGATGTTTAGATACGTCATAATATGAATGCCAACGGCCTTTGTCAAGATCCTTATGTACAAATAGGGCAATTTATACCATTATATGAGCAATAAGGTTACATATTAAATATAGGCGTCGTATTTGAAAAGGCTTATATGTTTTTGAAGCCAAATAATGGCCAGCAGGCATAACAAGTCAGGCGGATTGCATTATTTAAGCAAAATTAATTGATATTTGACGGTTAAAAGTCAATAATTACCCGCATTCTGTCTTTATAAATAACTGCGACAGGAATCAACCGATGAAAATATCAAAATACATTTTTACTATCTTTTTTATAATCAGTATTAACGGGGGCGCTCAATTGTCAAAAGCTATGGATAACATATACAAAAACCCTGTAATTTATGCGGATTACTCAGACCCTGATGTAATAAGAGTTGAAGATGATTTTTATATGGCAGCATCCAGCTTCAACTGTATGCCGGGTATTCCGGTTCTTCATTCAAAGGACCTTGTTCACTGGAAAATAATCGGGCACGTATATGAAAAACTCCCGCTTGAAAAATACAATAAGCCTGTTCACGGCCAAGGATCATGGGCACCTTCCATACGTTATCATAACGGACTTTTTTATGTTTATTTCTGTACACCCCATGACGGTCTGTTTATGGCTTCTGCAAAAGACCCCGAAGGAAAATGGGACCTGCACTTTGTTGAAGAGGTGGAACTGTGGGAAGACCCGTGTCCTTTCTGGGATGATGACGGAAACGCATACCTTGTAAGAAGTAAACTCAGGGCAGATATTCTTTATCTGCACCGCATGAGTCCTGACGGAAAAAGAATACTGGATAACGGTAAGATCATATATAACGACGTGCAGAAACAGCCGGTTATTGAAGGCCCAAAAATTTTCAAAAAAAACGGGTACTATTACATACTTGCACCAGCAGGCGGAGTACAGACAGGGTGGCAGACAGCACTGCGGTCAAAAAATATATACGGCCCATATGAAGAAAAGATTGTTCTTCACCAGGGTAACACAGACATAAACGGCCCGCACCAGGGCGGACTTGTGGAGCTTGAATCAGGTGAATCATGGTTTGTTCATTTTCAGGACAAAGGCGTTTACGGACGCATTGTGCACCTGCAGCCTGTACGGTGGAAAGACGGCTGGCCGCTTATGGGTGAAGATATAAACGGTGACGGTATTGGAGAGCCTGTTACGGAATATAAAAGGCCAGATGTCGGAAAAAGTTTTCCTGCAGTATCTCCTCAGACAACTGATGAGTTTGATAAAAAAGAGCCCGGGCTTCAATGGCAGTGGCATGGAAACCCCGATAAATCATGGTATTCCCTTACAGAGGCCCCGGGGAATATCCGGCTTTATACAGTAAAGAACCATACACAGAACGGCAACTTATGGTTTGTGCCGAACCTTCTGCTTCAAAAATTTCCCGCACCTGCCTTTACAGCATCAACAAAGGTTACGTTCACCCCTGATAAAGAGGGCGAGAAAAGCGGCCTTGTTATAATGGGCAGAGAGTGGGCATTTCTTGCTTACTCAAAAACGAAAGACGGTATTGAACTTGGAATGTATACAGGAACATATTTTCAGGGAGAAGATAAAACAGAAAAAATAGCGTCTTTTCCGGCAGAAAGCAGCACATGCCATATGGGTGTTAATGTGGATAAAAAAGGGATATGCACCTTTGAATACAGCTTTGACGGAAAAACATTCAACAAAACAGGTAAAGAGTTCACCGCTGCACCGGGAGTGTGGATCGGTGCAAAGGTCGGTCTTTTCAGTATTAATCCGAACATAGAAGAAAGCAGAGGCTATGCTGATTTTGAATGGTTTAGAGTTGAGTAATAATATTAAAAAGAAAAGAGGTTTATTTATGAAACGCTGTCTCTGGGGAATGTTGTGTTTAGGTTTTTTAATTTTGTTTTCATGCACAGGTAAAGAGGAAGAGGTCAAGCAGCAGTACAAATTTGATTATCAGAATCCGGAACTTGCTACCGGGGAAAGAATCGACAACCTTATAGGGCTTATGACCATTGAAGAAAAGATTTCTCAGCTCACCAATGTTTCGCCGGCAATAGAACGGCTCGAAATTCCCGAATACAACTGGTGGAATGAAGCCCTGCACGGAGTTGCCAGGGCAGGAAACGCAACAGTATTTCCTCAGGCTGTAGGGCTGGCCTCAACATGGAATACAGACCTTATCCATGAAGCAGCAGATGTTATTTCAACCGAAGCAAGGGCTAAACACCATGAAGCATTAAGAAACAATGATTACAGCCAGTACAGGGGACTTACATTCTGGTCGCCCAATATAAATATTTTTCGTGACCCAAGGTGGGGAAGGGGTCAGGAAACCTATGGAGAAGATCCTTATCTTACTTCACAGATAGGTATTGCCTTTGTAAAGGGGCTCCAGGGTGATGACCCCAAATACTTGAAAACCGCTGCATGTGCCAAGCACTATGCAGTGCACAGCGGGCCGGAACATCTGCGCCATGAGTTTGATATTAACGTCAGCAACATAGATCTGTGGGAAACATACCTTCCTGCGTTCGAAGCTCTTGTAAAGGAAGCGGATGTTGAAGCTGTCATGTGCGCCTATAACAGGTACGACGGTGAGGCTTGCTGCGGGAGCAGCGCTCTACTTAAAGATATCCTCAGAAACGACTGGGATTTTAACGGACATATTGTCTCTGACTGCGGTGCAATTGAAGATATATTCATGAATCATAAAATAGTTAAAACCTCTCCCGAGGCAGCCGCTGTTGCCATCAGGAGCGGGACAGACGTAAGATGCGGCTGGGGCCCTGCCGGATTAAGCGACGCGGTTAAACAGGGCCTTGTCAGTGAAGAGGATATTGATACCGCATTAAGGCGTTTATTAAAAACAAGGTTTAAACTCGGTATGTTTGATCCTCCTGAAATAGTCCCCTACGCTCAGATTCCCTTTGAAAAAAACAATGCTCCGGAGCATAAAAAACTGGCACTGGTCACTGCAAGACAGTCCATTGTTCTTCTTAAAAATGAAAAATTGATTCTGCCTCTTTCAAAGGACATTAAAAGCATAGCAGTGATAGGACCCAATGCTGATGATTACGATGTGCTGCTGGGCAACTATAACGGTGTTCCGGTTGAATACTCAACAGTGCTTGAGGGTGTTAAAAAAGTTTTACCCGAATCAGCAGAAGTATCCTATGCCCTTGGCGTAAACTATCTTGGAGATAAATATAAAACAATACCAGTCCCTGCTGATGTATTTATGAATGACGGCAAAAAGGGAATTAAAGTAAGTTATTTTTCCAATATGACCCTTGAGGGTGAACCCTTTAAGGTTTCTGTAGATGAAAATATAAACCATGACTGGAAAGCCGAAGCACCTTTAAAAGGTATGCCTGCCGATAGTTTCAGCATAAGGTGGGAAGGTCACATAAAACCTGACATAAGCGGAAAGTATTACATTGGAATAACAGGTGATGACGGCTTCAGGCTTTTTATAAATGATGAACTTATCATAGACTCATGGCAGGGATGGGGCCAGAAGAAAGCCGGAGCAGAGGTTGACCTTGAAAAGGGAAAGCTCTACTCATTTAAGCTTGAGTATTTTGAAGGAAGAAACAATGCACAGATAATGCTCGGATGGGATGATCCCGAGTATGACCTCCATGATGAGGCAATTAAGATCGCTTCAAAGGCGGATGCTGTAATCTTTGTCGGCGGAATCACTCCCAAACTCGAAGGCGAAGAAATGGGAGAGAATGTGAAGTTTGAAGGGTTTTTCCGGGGAGACAGAACAAATATTTCTCTACCTTCTGCACAGACGGAAATGATGAAGGATCTACTCAAGCTTGATAAGCCCCTTGTCTTTGTTAATATGAGCGGAAGCGCAATGGCAGTAAACTGGGAGAATGAAAACATACCGGCCATTATCCAGGCATGGTATCCGGGCCAGGCAGGCGGTGAAGCTGTTGCCGATATTATCTTTGGAAATTATAATCCTTCAGGAAGGCTTCCTGTTACCTTCTATAAATCAGCAGACCAGCTGCCCGACTATGAAGACTATAACATGAAGGGTCATACTTACAGGTACTTTGAAGGTGAAGTGCTGTACCCCTTTGGTCATGGGCTCAGTTACTCAAATTTTGAATACAGTAATATCAGTATATCGCCTGACAGCATTCGGGACGGAAAAGAGATAACCGTTTCTGTTGATATAAAAAACAGTTCGGCAATAGACGGTGATGAAGTGGTACAGGTTTATATTACCGACAATAACGCATCATTTCCTGTCCCGGTTAAATCTCTTAAGGCCTTTAAGAAAATTCATATAAAGGCAGGAGAAACACAGAAAGTAACTTTCAAACTGAAACCTGATGATTTTGCACTGTTCAATGATGACATGCAGAAGATTATTGAACCGGGAGAATTTACAGTAATGGTTGGAGGCAGTTCAGCCGGCGGAGTTAAAGCAGCTGTAAAGGCAGTAGAGCAGATTGTAACCAGATAGTTATTTGGTTAGCCACAAAGGCACCAAGACACAAAGTTTAAAATTCTTTTAAGTTTTTCTTCGTGACTTTGTGACTTCGTGGCTAACTTACAGCCTTTGAATAAGGTACAGATAACATGGAACCCTGAACATTCTTTTTATGTTGTAGAACTTTCTTTTTGTACCCCTTATCTCCTCAGCATCCCTTTTTAACAGGGGTGAAAAATACACAGTGCCTTTGCTCTGCCTGTTTTTAATATGTTTATCAGCCATATTAAAAATACTTAAATAATGCCCGTCCGGAAGAGTGTCTCCGTATAAAAAATTCACAGTTATCTCCAGATTTTCAAACCGGGAATTTATTTCTGTTATCCTCACAAAGGATCGCTCAACCCCTTCCGGGATAATATCTTTTTTTATAATTTGCAGTGTTTCCCTGTCGGCTGATTCAAGGCCAACGTTTATAAACGTTTTAAAGGGAAGCCTGTTAAGCCTTATAAAAAAATCTTCATCTGCGTTTAATAGAGAGTCAACACTTCCAAACATAAAAAGGTTTGCTCCCTGCATATATGAACTCTTCAAGTTCATCTTTTCATATGCATAGCCTGCGGCCCATTCTATTAAATCTATCCCCGCATTAAGTGCATCATGCTGCCCAAGAAAAATGGAGTTATAGTTTATTAAATCATCTCCGTAAAATCCTATTAATTGATTAACCTGCTCCTTAATATTGTTTTGAGATCTTAAAGCAAATTCCTTTGGAGATTTTAATGCACAGAATCCGCATTTATAAAGACACCCGTCAGCGACTACGATCGGGATCACATCATAGTCTACATGTCTTGCATCAGGAGGCAGGACCGTAATCCGGTCACCAAGTATCTGTCTTAAGCGCATTGACTTATTTTCATGACTGCTCTTCTGCTTTTTTTTAAGCCTGTCAATAAAAGCAATGGATGCATCATCAAATTGAGAAGTATCAATATTATGGATTATTTCATAAAGCCCGTCATATGATTCTACCGCAGACTTTACCTCGGGGTTATCAAAGGGATTATTAAGTAATATGGAATTGGTCGAGTACTGTGTGCACGGCACATAATACTCGCCGGAATACTCCAGGGTACCGCTGTACCCGCCGGTGGAGTAATATATCCAGTCGCCTGTCACAGTCCGTTTGAGCCACTCTGAAGGATCAGGCCAGTTATTTGATCTTCCTGTAATGAATCTTATGTCGCCATTCAGACTGAACTGCCAGACATACCTTTTTGACCTGATTTCACTGCAGCATCCGTATCGTAAGGGGTAGCTTACCCTGGAATACTGGTCAGCTCCCCTGATCAGGGGTCTTATCTGGATATCTTGAAATCCGGTTGAACTCATTACTTTTGGATATTTTTATTTTTAAATGGACGGTACAGGGGATCCCCAATTAAAATCATCTGCCAGGACCAGAAGGGCTTTGAAAGGGCATAACATTCCGCCAGAGTCCAGCCGCCGTCTGTAAGAAACCTGAAAAACAACTCCGGCAGGGGAAAGGCCTCAACATATGGCTCGCTTACAGGCCCGAGTGTTGCGGTTATACCTTCTTCCAGCATTCTTTTACACCATACATTACTCCCCGGTTCTTTCAGTGTAGTACATTCACCGCTTGCAATGTGATACCCGACAGAACCTTTTTTCCAAGTAAAGGCGTTCACATATTCCCGTAAACTGTACCATCCGCAGTAAAGTGCCGTGTCCGGGCAGTCCCCTTTTTGAAAAAGCCCGCTGTGTTCATCAAATTTAACAGGCATTAATCCGCTTTTTTCTATAAAACCTGCAGCCCTGCGTATGGACTGATCATACAGTTTATAACCGCTCTTTTCTATATCGGCTTTACCCTCTTTCCACCTGGCGTCAAAATATGCATTGCCCTTTAATCCGGATAACTCAACAGCAATGCTGTCATCTATTATTCTTTTTACAATCTTAGGGTACGAACCGTCCAGGCGTGATACCATAAGGACATTGCCGCGTGCTGCCTCGTATTTATTGCCGTAGCCCACATAAAACGGATTGGGCTGCCATCCTGAAAGGTCATGAAACTCATCAAAAAGAAGGGCCAGTTCGGAATCAAGAGACGCGTTTTTTGTCTCCGTATCTTTTAATTTTATATCCGGGTGGATAAACTCCAGGGGCATACCGTACATAAGGAGCAGGCACCTGATACGATTTTTTATTTTATGTTTTAGAATAAAATCCCTGACAGGAACCTCTACTTTTTCCTGATAATCCTTAAAGCTTATAACTTCACTGTCATCAACACTAAGGCTTACTATATTGTCTTTTGGGATTTTTCTTTTATCTGTGTAGTAGTCTGCGAGTTCCATGCTGTACCTGTTCTCACTGTTTACAAGAACAAGCACTTCTTCAGGCGTAAGTGAAAAGGACGGGGCAGAAGGAACCAGCAGAACAAATAAAAGAAGAAATAAAAAACAGTTTTTTTTGTAGACGCTGTAATACAAGGGAATCTCTCTTAATTTTCTGCCCCGGCTGTCTGAGACAGCATTAAAAATCAGGGCATTCTATATACCATTGCGTTAATATTCATTCCGGCTCCCACAGAGGCAAACACAACAACATCTCCGGGGACAAGGCTGTGATCCTCGAGCTTTCCCTTCTGGATAAGGTCATACATCGTAGGAATTGTAGCAACGGAACTGTTTCCAAGCCATCCAATGGTCATGGGCATTACGCCGTCAGGAATATCTTTGACTTTATAAAGTTTGAATATATTCTTAATTATACTCTGATCCATCTTCTCATTTGCCTGATGAATCAGTATCTTTTTAACATCAGTTACAGTCAGTCCGGCCTTGTCCAGACACATCTTTACAACCTTTGGTACATACTTGAGTCCGTATTTGAATACCTGATGTCCCTGCATTTTTAGATAAATATGACCGTCATCCTGTTTATCAGGGCAGTAGGATTTATCATTATATAAAAGAGAAACACCTATTTTTGCATCGCTCCTGGTTACATGAGAAAGAATTCCTGCATCATCATTATCGGTTGCTTCGACAATAACAGCGCCTGCACCATCCGCGAAAATCATGCTGTCCATATCACAGGGGTCTGTTACACGGGACAGTGTATCCGCACCTATGACCATAACCTTTTTTGCATCTCCCGACCTGATATAGTAGTCGGCCAGGGTCATGCCGTGGAGCCATCCCGGGCAGCCGAACGGAATGTCATAGGCTACGGTATAGGGATTTTCTATACCCAGATGATATTTTACCCTGGCTGCAATGGAAGGACAGATATCTACATTTACTGTACCGGCCTTAACATCACCAAAATTATGGGCCACTATTATATAATCGAGGTCCTCACCGTCACTGCTGTTAAGGGCTTCTTTTGCAGCAAGATATGCAATATCGGAATTTACAAGATCATCGGTAACCCAGCGTCTTTCTTTGATACATGTAATTTCCTGAAATGTTGCAATAATATCCTTATTTGCCTTGGTCTGTTTTTCACCCTCACGGGTATAAAATTCATTCTGCAAAAAATCTTTGTTTTCTATCTTTCTTGTAGGGATATAACATCCGGACCCTGTAATAATACTCTTTGGCATAAGACTTTCCTTAGTTAATCATAAAATATTAATTCAGCTCTTTTTCAATAACATCAGAGACGTTTTTAGCATGCATTTCTATTTCTGCCTGATCTTTTCCTTCAACCATCACCCGACATAAGGGCTCGGTGCCGGAATACCTTACCAGAATTCTGCCGCTTTCTCCCAGTGCTTTTTCTGCGGAAGCGATCACCTGTTTTATTTCAGGCACTTCAGATATTTCAGGCTTGGATTGAACCTTTACATTTATAAGAACCTGCGGGTAAATTTTCATGATCCCTGCCAGTTCGGAGAGTGGTTTATCAGAAAATGTCATTGCATTCAACAGTTGAAGAGCGGAAAGTATTCCGTCACCTGTTGTATGATTATTGGCAAAAATAATATGACCTGAATCCTCGCCTCCAATGGACCCGCTGATTTCTCTCATTTTTTCCATAACAAGACGGTCCCCGACCCCGGTTTTTTCGTGATCAGCGCCCATCTCCTTTAAAGCCGCTCCAAGTCCCATATTGCTCATAACCGTTGTAACAACAACATTGTTATTGAGCTCATTTTTTTCCTGAAGCATTTTTGCGCATATTGCAATAATCTGATCCCCGGTCAGGGTAATGCCCTTTTCATCAACGGCAATCAGCCTGTCGGCATCACCGTCAAAGGCCAGGCCTAAATCAGCGCCTTTTTCAACAACCTTTCTGCTCAGACCTTCGGTATGCTGAGAACCGCAGTTATCATTAATGTTTTTACCGTCCGGGTCGGAAAAAATGATTTCTGCATTTACTCCAAGCTCTTTAAAAAGGGCAGGGGCAATTTTTGAGGCAGCACCGTTTGAACAGTCTATAATAATGGATAACTTTTGCAGCTTTTCTTTATTATCCGCAATATTTTTTAAAAAAGCAGTGTAATCATCTTTAGAACCTGAAAGAGAAACAAGAGAATCCGCATCCGGGATTGAAAGCTCAACCGAGGTATCAAGAATCCTGTTTTCTATCTCATTTTCTTCATTTTCGGAAAATTTGAAGCCGTCTCCTGAAAAAAGCTTAAAGCCGTTATAATCAAATGGATTATGAGAAGCCGAAATAACCACGCCTGCTCCGGCTCCATGTTTTTTTGCAAGAAATGCTACTCCCGGAGTCGGTATAACTCCTGCAGATGTTACTGAACCTCCGGCAGCAGTAATACCTGCAGAAACTGCCTTTTCAAGCTCTTCACCGGACGCCCTGGTATCCCTGCCGGTAACTATCTCGGTGCTTTTTCCCCTCTCTTTACAGAAACCCACCAGGAAATATCCAAGTCTTTTCCCTGTTTCAACATCAATAGGATATTTTCCCGCAATTCCTCTTATACCGTCTGTTCCGAATAATTTTCCCATGCACCTCTCACCTTTTCCATTATTTGCTTTAGTAAACCACGGAGGACACGGAGAACACAGAGATAAAACTTTAAAAGCTTTTTCTCCGTGTCCTCCGTGTTCTCTGTGGTTAAAATATTACGCCTTACTTCGAACCCCAACCCTAAAATGAAGGTAAAAACTCCCAGGCCCTGCTGTTAATACTGTCTACCAATCCCTGAAGCCACTCATTACCAGTTTGAGATTCTTCCATTTTAAGGGACTTGACAGCGGTGATATAATTGTTTCCCTTTTCATTTACGGCTTTTTCAACCGATTTAATAAACTCTTCTTTCTTACGGCTGTCCTCTTCATGCTTTTTAAAATCATTAAAAAAAGCTTCAATCTCAGGCCACTTATCGGCAAATTCCTTTTTCTTTTTAACGGCATTTTCAGGAGGCGTGCTTGAAATTGCCTTTTGAACCTCTATTGATTCAGGCATTTTAGAAGCGACTTTTTTCAACTGCTTAAGCCTTTCATCTATTGCCATATCCAGTTTTTCAACAGCACCCTTATGAAGCTCCTTTTCCAGTTCTCCCTTCATAAACAGGCTGCGCACATCAAGATACCATCTTCTAAGGGCAATAATGCTCGAAATATAATTGAAATTCAGTTTTAAAATCCTGTTAAGGTTGGAATAAACATTGGCATGAAAGGGCATTGATTTCGCAATAGTAAGACTGCCAAGAAGCATTGTATCTTCTTTTTTAATATCTTTTCTTACAATGGTGCCGGCAGCTACTATTGTGCCGTATTCTACTGTTACAGGGCCCACCATTCCGCCCTGACCGCCTAAAAAAATGGGCTTCCGGTTTATCATTACCCCCCTTGGAACATCGCCTATAAGGCTTGCTGTTGCCTTGTCCTGGTTCTGGGTAAAGTTAAAATGAATATATGAGCTCCCCACTTCACTGTGGTTTTTACTGTCTGTGCCGCCGGCCATAAGGCAGTCGCAGAAGTTTATAAGACTTCCGAGGGTTACATATGGGAAAAGTATTGTCTGCTTGAGCCCCACAGTATGAGCGCCTTTAGCGCCTTCTTCAAGCAGGCAGCCGGGCCTTATGTGAGCGCCGGAACCCATGCCTGAACCGTCCAGAAAAGTGGCGCCCTGAAAAAATCCGCCGCTCAGCTCGACATTTTTACCGGTCTGGCAGTTGTTTATCGTTGCAGGTGTTTCATACCCGATCCTTGTACCGGACATTATAAGGGTTTTTTCGCCGTAAAGCTTACATCCGGAATGGATGGTGACATTTTCTCCGGATATTCTCTCAGGATTTATATCATCTCCTATCTCCACACTCTCTGGACAGGGGATTTTAACTCCTTTATTAATCAGCAGATCTTTTATATTTTCCATACTTTTTCTCTTTTGATTGGCTTTTAAAATAAGGAGTTTCTAATATCATTTATCCGAGTTCTAAGCAATTGAATTAAGGTTTATGAGTTATTGACATCTTTCAGCAGTAAATCTTAATACCTGACAAACCACTCTAAATGAGTGCAAAATTATAAATCAATTTTTATCGCTTTGTTTGACATATCAAACCTGCAGCCTGTATTTAAAATAAGTCCCTGTATGGAGACATAATATGCCTGTTTTATCTTGACCCCTAATATTTTCTTACCTATAGTAATTTGTTTATGACCATAAGGTTTTCTCAGTACACTGTCATTATGACAGGTGCTGATAAAATTTTAACGGCCTTCCTCCAGGCAAAGCCTTCAGGATATTAATAGTAAACCGATTTTATCGGACAAAAATAAGGAGGATTTTATGGGAAAAGTAGCAATTATAGGAGTTGGTCAGAGCGCTTTTGTACGCGGATATCCCGGATCAATCAGGGAACTGGCTTTTGAGGGCTTCAAAGAAGCCATGCTTGACGCAAAGATTGCAACAACAGATATTGACGCATCAGTAATTTGTTCCGCACCGGAATATGACAAACAGAGATCACCAGCAGGTGTTTTTGCAGAATATCTTGGTCTGACACCTCAGCCGACCTTTTATGTAGAGACACTCTGTTCATCAAGCAGCACCGGTTTAAAACTTGCCTATTCACTGGTTGCATCGGGTCTTCATGACTGTGTTGCAGTAGTAGGATTTCAGAAGATGTCTGAAATCACATCAGCTGAATCTCAGGAAAGAATGGGAAGAGGCGCTGATATTCAGTGGGAAAGCCCCTTCGGCACAATGATGCCTGCATATTATGCAACATATGCAAAAGGCCATTTCACAAAATACGGTACAACACCGGATGATCTTGCCCTTATCAGGGTTAAGGCTTCTACATACGGCCAGATCAATGAAAAGGCTGTTTACAGAAAACCTGTTACATTTGATATGTTCCAGGATCCGTCAAACACCATGGCAGGACCTGTTGCCAGCCCCTTAAGGGTTGGGGATTGCTGTGCAAACGCAGACGGAAGCTCATGCCTTATCGTAGCAAATGAAGAAAAGGCAAAAAGATTCTGTAAAAAACCTGTCTGGATCAAGGGTATCGGTTCTGCATCCACATCTGTCAACCTTGCAAACAGGGATCTGTTCTCAGGTCTTACAGTAGGTATGGAAGCAGGAAGACAGGCTTACGAAATGGCAGGAATTACCGCTAAGGACATTGACGTTGCCGAAGTTCATGACTGTTTTACAATCGCCGAAATGATGGCTTACGAAAATCTCGGTTTTGCAGAACCGGGCGGCGGTCCCGAGCTTATTAGAGCAAAGGAAACCTACAAGGAAGGAAGTATTCCGGTTAATGTAGACGGAGGTCTTCTTTCAAAGGGTCATCCGATCGGAGCAACAGGCGGATCCCAGGTAAGAACTATAGTACTCCAGTTAAGGGACGAAGCCGGCGATATGCAGGTAAAGGACCCTCAATTCGGTCTGATTCATAATATAGGCGGCGTTGGCCTGTACGGTAACGTAACAATACTGGGGAGGGACTAGTCATGGGAAAAAAAGAAATTGATGTAAGGTTCAGCAAGTTCGGAACAGTAAGCTTTACCGCTACATCCAAGGTAAATGATTTTATCGATAAACTGGAAGAGGGAAAGGTTTCAGGCACCGTATGTAAAGACTGCGGCACCAAGTTTTTCCCGCCAAGAGCAGACTGCTACAAATGTTTTACCAGCAATATGGACTGGTTTGACATAGACGGCGTCGGCAAGCTCATAACATACAGCAAGCTTGAATATGCCCCGATCGGTTTTGAAAACGATCTGCCCTACAGTATAGCAGTTGTTGATTTCGGTGAATACAAGGCATTCGGAAGACTCAGCAGCGACATTACAGATGAAGATGTTAAGGCAGGCATGGAATTAAAGGCTGTTGTTAACAAGCTTCCCAACGGTCAGCTTAACTACGTCTTTCAGAAGGCATAGATAAAGATTGTAGAGACAGGGAACTTCCCTGTCTCATATTTTTATATCGCCATACCCCGTCAGTTCCACCTGACGCCGGTATGGCGAATTATTTTATAAGGTGTTAAATGGATAACAATTCAGGTAATAATGATCATCCGGGATGGATTGAGATAACAATAAATGTGGACTCTTCTGCTAAAGAGGCATGCAGTGCCTTTCTTATGGATATGGGCTGTGACGGGGTTGTATCCGAAGATTTTGATGATGCAGTTATGAAGGCGTACCTTCCTGTTGAAAGTAATCTTGAAGAGGTTAAGGGTACTCTTTCCGCATTTCTTGAGACCATCACCGACGTATTCCCTGATATAGAGCCCGCAAAACTGGATGTTAAAGAAATTGCCAATCAGGACTGGGGAACAAGCTGGCGAAGTTTTTTTTACCTGGAAGAGATAACGGAAAATCTCATGATTTTACCGGCATGGGAGGAAATGCCTGATCCGGTAAAATGCCATGTAATAAGAATTGACCCCGGAACAGCCTTTGGTACCGGAAAGCATGAAACAACCAGAATGTGCCTTAAGGCCATTGAAGAAAATGTTCCGTCTGCTCCATGGACAATGCTTGATGTAGGCACAGGCAGCGGTATTCTGTCCGTTTACGGCGCAATGCTTGGAGCAAAGGAAGTCACTGCAATAGATATCGATCCTGAAGCAGTAAGATGGGCTGTAAAAAATATCGAGCTCAATGAAATACCCATAACCATAGATCTTTCCACAACACCCCTCGAAGAAATAGACAGGCAGTATGATATTGTGGCTGCCAACCTTATTAAGAATACAATCCTCGAACTTAATCCGCTTTTCCCGAAGGTCATGACCTCTGACGGCTTAATGATAATGTCAGGTCTACTTTCCGGCCAGGTTGAAGATATTGAAGAGGATCTTTCAAAATACGGACTTAAAATAATCCATGAAGATATTATGGGTGAGTGGTCCTGTATCCTGGTAAAAAAAGCGTAGCATACGGAGTAAATATGCACTCTGATTTTTTTAATGAACTGGACTCAGCAGTAACAGTCTGTGACAAAAATGGAATCATTCTTTATATGAATGAAAAATCCTGCAAGTCATTTGAAAAATACGGAGGAAAAGACCTGATTGGAAAAAGCCTGTTTGACTGCCACAATGATAACTCCTGCAGGATCATCAGAGAACTGCTTTCAGAGGGTAAAAGCAACACCTACACGGTAACAAAAAACAATATAAAAAGACTTATTCATCAGACACCCTGGCACAGAGACGGTCATGTAATGGGACTGATAGAATTCAGCGTTGAACTTCCTGCGGATATGCCGCATTATAAGGGTGATTAACACACTTAAACCGGCATCACTGCGGGTATGACAGCCTTCTTTTCTTTTACTTCCGTTCCGCTGAAAAAAACCTCTATATCACGGTCACAGCGGGATTCTATATCTCGAAACCAGGAACCCGGGGCATAATCTCGCCAGCGCTTTTTAATCTCACCTTTATTTAATTTTTCGAGCTTTTCTATATCCGGTCTCTTCTCTATTCCGGTTTTATTAAGAATACGCTCAAATACATGACTGACATCACTTATAAGTTCCTCATAGGATATTGAAATATCCGAATAATTTTTTCCGTATAAATAGGATAACCGCCACAGCAGGTAATGTATTTCATAAGGATGACGCCCGTAGGGCTCAAGAAAAGGAAATTGATGCCTCAGGTCACGGGCCCATTCAAGAGTGTAAAAATCATTTGAAGCAAGAGGGCTGTTAAAATCATAGACTGTGTCCTTTTCGATCTTTCCGCCTTTTAAGAGAATAGACATCCACTGTTCTCTAGGGTTTCTGTAAAGATGAACAATCTTTGCGTCCGGATAATTTATCCTGAGCCACGGCAGCCTAAGATCAGCCCTGTTAAACTGTAGAACGGCCCTTCCCCTTGCCTTATCAATCAGAGTATCAATGTAGTTTCTCAGACCGGGATCAAAATGGGTAGAATTCATAAAAAGGTTTTGGACGGACCATTTAGAGTTAAAGTCCCCGCTCAAATCTCCCAGATGCCTGTATTCTTCATCATAACTGGTAATACCCAGATGGGAATTATCAACCTGAAAGGACTCTATCTGAAATCTTTTTTCATGCAAAGGCTCATAATAACAGGTTACTTCATCAAGACTCTTAAACAGACTCCACAAAAATGTCGATCCGGTTCTGAAACGGGCAGTAATAAAAACCGGAGGAGTCCGGATCTTTAACTTATTAACATTTGCATTCAGGGAATACTGGTCAGGCATTGAAATATTTTTAATTTCAGAAGGTGCAGGAAGGTGGCTGCAAAAAAATAAATCATGGTAGTTTTGATAAATAATCTCTTTTATTTTTCTGGACCGTAAAATTGCGGACACCAGTTTATATATCGGCTCTTTTAATATCTTTTTCATATACAGTAAAATTTAAACATTTATACCCTTTGAAATCCGGATATGTATTCACCCTCTTTTCAAAACAGAAAAAAGTTTACTCTCTACCTGTTATATTCGCTGCAGACAGGTTAATAGTTACATATAAAATAATATAAATCTGATAACTCTGTAATTTAACGGAGAAAGATAATGTTAATAATTTAAGACGGTGATTAAAGAGAGGGGATTATCTGCATCCAAAATTAATATTTCGGATGCAGATAAATGGAAAATATTACAGGCACTTCCTTGTAATACCAAGAAGTTTACGTGCTTCCTCTGCATTTGCGATACCGCGTCCGGCAAGTTTTGCCAGATCTGCAGCACGTTTTACAAACTGCTCGTTTGTTCCGATGATTTTTTCACCGTCTTTTACATCATAAATGATGTTGTCTTCCAGACCTACACGAACACCGTCTGCACCCATTGCGATGGCTGCCAGAAGCATAGACATATGACTTCCGCCTATACCTGATACAGACCATGTTGAGCCTTCAGGAAGCATCTCAACGAGGAATGCAAGGTTTTTAACTGTTCCGGGCATACCGCCGGGTACGTTCATGATGAACTGATAATGAGTAGGTGTTTTAAGACCGTGTTTTTTTACATAAAAAGCCGTGTTGCCCATAAAACCAGAGTCAAAAACTTCAACTTCGGGTTTTACGTCAAAATCAAGACATGCTTTTGTGAGTTTTTCGAGAAGACGAGGATGATTCTCAAAAACAAAGCTGTTTGCCCAGTTAAGAGTACCTGCGTCAAATGAACACATTTCAGGACGAAGTTTTTCAAGATGCTGAAGACGTTCTTCGTCAATGTATGATCCGCCTGAGGTTGTCAGGTTGATGATTACATCAAGATCTTCTTTTTTACATGCTTCCCTGGTAAGCTCAACAGCTTCTGTGAACTTGTCAAGAGACATTGATTTGCTTTCATCATCGTTACGTACATGAATATGTACTATGGCGGCACCGGCCTTTACTACTTTTACTACATCGGCTGCAATTTCATCCGGGTGTATCGGGACAGCAGGAGCCATTGCCCTTGAGGTTCCCGCACCGGAAAGGCAGCATGAAATAATCAAATTATTGGTATTTCTTTTTTCCATTACAATTTCTCCCTGTAATTTTGTCTATAAAATTCCCGGATTCTATAATTTTACATTCGGAACTTTAAAAAGTGCCCGACCTGTAAAAATCCGGGATAAATTCGGAAAAACCTATCAGAAAACAGTATAATAGTAAACTACTGTTTAATCTTTCTTTTCCTCCGGTATCATTACCATAACAGCTTCGCCCTTTGCAGTTACTGTACCTGAGGCCGATACCGCTGCACTCAGGACAACTTTCCTGCCCTTTATTTCCTGGACGGAAGCGCGTATTTCAAGTTCCTCTCCAACAGGGGTCGGTTTCAGGTAGTCCACCTTCAGTGATGCCGTAACAAATCTCGGCATAGGAATCTCGCCTACTTTATAGCCGTCCTCTTTTATCTTCGCTGCAGCGGCTGTTCCTGCACAATGGCAGTCAACAAGAGAGGCAATTATGCCGCCGTACAAAAAATCAGGAAACCCTCCGGTCTTGCTTTCATCGGGAGTATAATAGCAGACGGCTTCATCACCGTCCCATTTGCTTTTTATCTGCATCCCTTTTTCATTCAGTTTTCCGCATCCGTAACAATGGGAATAATTATCCGGATAAAAATCCTGAAAATATAATTCTGACATTTTAATAAACCCCGATTAAATAATACCCGAACGCTACACAGAGTTATCCGGTAACATACAGGTATTTAAAATATGTGTGTTATTGCAGTTTTTGATCAGGAGCACATCCCAAATCCGATTATAAGAATGTATATGATAAGTCAACAAACGGGTATCGGCCTCAGGATGCACTCTGAAAATGAATTGCTTAACTGACAAGGCAAAACCGGAATCAGTTATTAAGCTGCTTTTTTAAATGAAGTTTTCAGCTCAGGGCTTATTATAAGCTCAGCCTCTGTAGCTTTCTGAACTTCTTCTACAGTTGTATCTTCTGCGATTTCCTTTAATACCAGTCCTTCCGGAGTTACTTCAATAACTGCCATCTCAGTAACTATCATGCTTACAACGCCGACAGCCGTTACAGGAAGGGTCAGTTCTTTAAGTATTTTCGGCACACCCCTGTTTGTATGAAGGGTTGCTATAATTATCTTCTTTGCACCTGTTGCCAGGTCCATAGCTCCGCCCATTCCGGGGATCATTTTTCCCGGCACTTTATGACTTGCCAGGTTGCCTTTTTCATCAACTTCAAGTGCGCCAAGTACTGCTGCGTCTACATGACCGCCGCGGATAATTGCAAAAGAGGTGGCGCTGTCAAAATATGAAGCTCTTTTTGTAGCTGTAATATGTGCACCGCCGGCATTTATAAGATCTTTATCTTCTTTACCCTTTTCCGGAGCTGCATCTACTCCAAGCATTCCGTTTTCGGACTGAAGAATAATATCTACGCCTTCAGGAAGATAATTTGCTACCAGTGTAGGTAAGCCTATACCGAGATTAACGACGTCGCCGTCGCTTAATTCCATAGCAATTCTCTGTGCAATAATTTCTTTACTCATTTGGATTGCTCCTTACGATATAATCCACAAATATGCCCGCTGTATTTATCAGGTTGGAGTCGAGCTCGCCCTCTTCGACGATTTCTGCGGCTTCCATGATTACAGTCTCTGCTGCTGTGGCCATAATGGGATTAAAGTTCTGTGTTGTTTTGTTATAAAAGGTATTTCCAAAAGTATCGACAATATTACCGCGGAGGATAGCAACATCAGCCTTAAGAGGCATCTCTATAAGATATTCTTTTCCGTTCAGAGTTATAGTCTGCTTGCCATCGGCTGCTTCGGTACCTACGCCGGTAGGAGTCAATACTCCTCCCAGACCTGCACCTGCAGCACGGATTTTTTCGGCAAGACTACCCTGGGGAACAAGTTCCACCTCCATGGTTCCGTCCATCATTCTCTTTCCTGTTTCAGGATTTGTTCCAATGTGAGAGGCTATAACTTTTTTAACAAGATTTGCAGCAATAAGCTTTGAAATACCAAGACCTGTTATGCTGGTATCGTTTGCAATAATTGTTAAATCCTTAATGCCTTTTTCAATGATGGCGTCGATAACGGTAAGAGGGCCGCCTACGGACAGGAACCCTCCAACCATAATGGAATCACCGTCTTTTATCTTGTCAACTGCTACGCTTAAATCGACAATCTTGCTTTTCATTATCAGATACCTTCCTTATTAAAGAGATTTGAGAACGTTTGTTGCAATAACAAGTCTCTGAATTTCGGATGTACCTTCATAGATTTCTGTAATTCTGGCATCACGGGAGTATCTCTCCATGGGATATTCCTGAACATAACCGTAACCGCCGAGGATCTGGATAGCTTTGTGAGTTACACGGTGTGATGCTTCAGATGCAAACAGTTTAGCCATTGCGCACTGTTTTGAGTATTTCTGTCTGTTCTTGCCGTCATTCATCATTTCAGCTGCCTGGTAAACCAGAAGTCTTGAAGCTTCGATATCTGTTGCCATGTCAGCGATCATCCACTGAATTGCCTGAAGTGCGGCAATTGGTTTGCCGAACTGTACTCTGTCTTTTGCATAGGCAACTGCATCTTCATAAGCAGCCTGGGCAATACCAAGAGCCTGAGCAGCGATACCAACACGACCGCCGTCAAGTGTGTGCATTGCAATCTTAAAACCCTGGCCAAGTTCGCCGAGCAGGTTTTCTTCCGGAATAGCACAGTCTTCAAAGATGAGCTCTGTTGTTGATGATGCACGGATACCCATTTTTTCTTCAACTTTACCAACTGAAAAACCCGGGGTGCCTTTTTCTACGATGAACATTGAAAGACCCTTGTGACCGGCATCCTTGTCTGTTACTGCCATAACAACTGCTGTGTCTGCAACGCCGCCGTTTGTTATGAAGGTCTTAGAACCGTTAAGTATGTATTTTCCGTCTTTGAGTTCTGCTTTTGTCTTTGTTCCTGATGCATCTGAACCAGCGCCTGGTTCTGTAATACCGAAACATCCGATGTGTTCGCCGGTACAGAGTTTGCTGAGATATTTTTCTTTCTGAGCTTCGGTACCAAAGTAGTTGATGGGTGAAAGACAAAGTGAGTTATGAGCGGATACGGTAACGCCTGTTGATGCACAGCCGCGTGAAATTTCTTCTACTGCGATGGCGTAGGATACATAATCCATTTCTGCGCCGTTATATTTTTCAGGATAAACAATACCCAGAATTCCCATTTCGCCAAGCATTTTAACCTCTTTCATCGGGAATTCATGTTTCTGGTCCCATTCTGCTGCATGGGGCTTTAAATCGTTATCAGCAAACTTTCTACAAGTTTCGCGAATCATCTGTTGTTCATCTGTCAAAGTAAAATTCATTTTTTATTTCTCCATAATTTTTTTTATAATTTGATGGAAATAACTTAATTTCCTATTTAAAATCTTCAACTATATTAATCTGCCTAATTAAAAACCTGTTCTCTTCTCCATATTTTTTGCAGTTATAGACTGGATGACAGTTATGTCATGCCTTTTAGCGGTCGGTTTCCTGGCAGGTTTCAATCAACCGGTCGTTAAACTTTCGTGCCCACCTCAAAAAATTTTTTTATTATCTTTAAGGTGCAAAGCATATGCCACGTAATCAAAAACAATATCAGGCGTAACATGCTGCTTTTATTTATATATTCGTATGCCACTATTTGTTTAAATCCGGTTTTATCAATTCGGTGTAAATTCTTTTTACAACGTGGAAAACCTGGAGAATACTATTAATGTCAACCTGATATCTTTAGCCAACATCAATTTGAAGGGCATATGGAAGGCAATTTAATTATCTATAACTACATTTCCTCTTCATTATTTATAATCTAAAGAAGGATGATCCACTGATCAGGGCCTTCTAAACCTGATAACATATAACAGTTAATTTAAACTGGCAACTATTTTTATTTTTTGTTCTTTTTAAAAGTCAAGATATTAAAATTGGTTTTAAAACACAACTGGTTTTTATACCAAAACTGCTGTTTTTATAATTTTCCTTTTAAATATATAAAAAATACATCTTTCTGGAAAGAGAGCAGCTATGCTATAACAAACAAAAAATTTTCAAAGATCGATTTACTTTTATCATTCTGAAGAAAATATTCAGAAATCTGATAAAAATAAGGTCATTACTAATATTTCGGCATATTTCCTTTTTTACTTAAACAGATATGAGACGCTTTTTTATAGAAAAGATAGAATTAAATGACGGGTTGTGCGTTATTCCTGAAAAGGAAGCAAAACACATGGCTAAAGTTTTGAGGATGAAACAGGGTGACTCTTTTATCCTTATGGACAGTCACGGCAGCCGTTTTGAATCCATAATAGAAGATATCTCACGTCATGAGGTAACTGCCCGAATTATCAGAGAATTAGCAAAACCAGAATCATCATCCCTGTCCATTAATATCTGCCAGGCAGTACTAAAGCCTCAAAAAATGGACTATATGATCGAAAAAACGTCCGAGCTGGGAGTTTCCCGGATAATCCCTTTTTACTCAGAAAGAACGGTTATAAAGATGGACGAAAAACAGGCGTCCAATAAAATCAGGCGCTGGACAGAAATATCCATAGGCGCATCAAAACAGTCAGGAAGACTGGCTCCCGCTGAAATAGATATTCCGGTTAAGTTTGATAACCTACTTGAAACATTAGGTAAATTAGGCGGATTTAAAGTACTGCTATGGGAGGGTGAAGAATATAAATCTCTGAAAGAAACCCTCAGATCAAATAAAATATCAGAAAATTTTACCGGAATAATCGGCCCTGAAGGCGGATTCACAAAAAAAGAAGCCGCAATGCTTAAAGAAGCAGGGATTATTTCAGTATCTCTCGGCTCAAGAATTCTTCGCGCTGAAACCGCTGCAATCGCTCTTACTGCTGTAATTCAGTATGAGTGGGGAGATCTGGGTGTTTAAGTATAATTGTTCCAGGCAGTTTAACCGGCTCCAGCTTTTTTTCCAGTAATTGAATATCTTCACAGGAAAAAGTCCCCTGAGCCTCACATGACCCGGTTTCTATTTCTCTTATTTCCCCGTTTATAATTTTTAAAATAATCCCCTTAAGCAGAATAGAAATATCGATATTAAAGGTGACTCTACCGACAGAATTCTCATTTATCAGTATTTCTACAAAAGGATTCTGCACAGAGTGAATTTCATGTTCTGCAAGGGGCAGCAGAAAGGTTTCATCCGGTGTATTTTTTGAATTTTCCAGATGCTCCGAAATCGACTGATATTTTTCCCAGGCACTCGTCATGATATCGGCAAAATCATCCTGTAAAAATCCTTCTGCTTTTTTTAAAAGCTCCTTAAGGGCAACAGGCCATTTTTTTCTATCCATTTTTTCTGATAATAAATCTTTAAGATCCGATAAATTCACATTTGATTCAAATTTTACAATGTCACCTTCCGCCATTTTTTCACAGTCAAAGGAAAAAAAATCAATCAGTTTAGTGGGGCTGCTTTCCATGATTTCTCCTGTTTTTTAAAGGTCCCGTTTTCAGGAAATATAAAAGTATTAAGATTATGGTTTCACTAAAGGCCCGTCTGTTTTCAAAGTCTGTTTACCTTTGTCCTTAACATGCTTGAGCCTGACAGCTATTGAAAAACTGCTGCTGTTTTTTACTTTTACCTCATGAAGCCCGCTGCCTTTCCGCGGCCTGAATGACACTTCAGGAGGTATAATCTTCCCGGCTGAAGGGTTACGCAGTTTGATTGTCAACAATGCGCCTATTGAGCCTATAACAATGATTCCGCCCGCGATCCATATCCAGGAATTTCCTCCTGAAGACGTAATATTAATAATGATTTTTCCTGAATAGATTTCCTCATTATTTTTTTGTGTCAGGCGGGAAACGGCAGAGGCCTGATAGTTCCCCGCATTATCATAAACATGCGTCACCTTATTGAAGGGCCCCCACTCAGTTAACGTTCCGTCTCCAAAAATAAACCTGTATTCAGCATTTTCATCGGGCCGGAGATTCGCTGTAAAGGTTACAGTGCTTCCGGGCTCCGGATGCTTTGGAAACACTGAAAAATTCAGGTAATAGGGGGCCTTTTCAACTACCCTGAAAGAAGCTGCAGCACTGTCTGACTGATCTTTTTCATCTTTGATTTCAAGTTTAACTTCATATGTTCCGGGTTCAAGCTCACTGGTATCCAGTTCAAATACTTTCCCCCTGGCCGGTGGAGTGCGAGGCCCATACCAGTATTCCTGAATGGGTAAATCAGGATCAAATGCGGACATGCTTTCAAAAACTGCAGTCTCTCCCCTTTTTATTTCCTGAAATTCAGGCATGATTACGGCATCCGGCTTATTATATGGAGGTATAATTTTAAGTCTTGCTTCTGCCTCATCCCATTGCTGATTTTTATCTGCTACCCGAAGGATAACCGGAAATTCTCCCGGTGACAGATCTCCTGTTTCAACATTATAAATTTTCCCGCGATGATTTCTATCAAGCGGACCCCGCCAGGTTGCAAGGAGATTACCCTCACCGGTTGATACGCTTTCAAAAACTGCCCGTTCTCCCTGTCTGACAGTTACAGTTTCAGGGACTATTTCTGCCGAAGGCTTTTGGAGGCCTTCTTCAACAGTGATCTGTATTCTTGCACTGTTTATCTTCTGATCATTGATTACCGCAGCAGCCATTGCAATGTATCTGCCGGGTTTTTTATATGTATGACTTATCCTGCTGCTGTCTGACAGCTCATTCTGCCTGCTGTCTCCAAACCTGTAGCTGTAGCGGACATTATCAGCCGAAGGCTCTATAACCGCTTCAAAGCTGATGCTTTCTCCCGCCCTTATGGTTCTTTTATCCGTTTTAAGAATCATCCTGTATTCGGGCTCAGGCTCTGCAACCCTTACAGAAACACTGTTTGTTTCTATTGGCTTTGGTAATGCAGCCACTGCAGAAGCTGAAGTAAAAACAACCCGGATTAATGCTTTTGCTTTAAAATCTCCGGCCTTTTTATATACATGACTTATTTCATTAGTTTTTACCCACCCGGACTGCTCGTTATCTCCAAAGTCAAAAAGATATTCCATATTTTGAATTACGGGTTCAATTATAAACTCTACAGCCTTTCCGGCATAAAACGGAGTTTGACTTTTTACCCGAATGTCCGGGGGCAGATTTTTTCCTGCAGCAGGTTTTAAAAGTTCGGGTGACACCGTGAGCCTGTTCGGTTTAACTGTCGTGCGTTCCATTACCTGCTGGGCATATGTAAAGGATGCATGCAGTGATATAAAAAACAGGCATCCCGTCAGGACAAAAACAGAAAACCGTTTTACTGAACCAGGGCGCGTCATATTGTGGCCACCTTTTTATAATTCACTGAAATTATTTATAATTTTATCTACTCAACCGGATTAGAGGGATCATTAACAATGGCAGATTTTTGATGTAATATTCGGCTGATTTGAGAATTTTTGTGAGGGTAAATCATATGAATGCGTGAATGTTGTGTCAAGAGTTTTAAACGTCAATAAAGGTTGACTTCCCTCAAATGAGGGCATAAGTAATGTAGTTTAGTTTTTTAGATGAAGCAGTAAGGTGGTCAATTATTAATGAGTGAAGAATCTCTTGAACAGTTACTTAAGTATGATAGAGAACATATCTGGCACCCCTATTCCTCCATGAACGATCCCCTGACAGTCTATCCGGTTGAATCGGCAGACGGCGTCAGGCTTAAACTCATGGACGGCCGGGAACTGATAGACGGCATGTCTTCCTGGTGGGCGGCGATCCATGGATATAATCATCCTGTATTAAACAGGGCAATCGAAAATCAGATCAAAAACATGTCCCACGTCATGTTCGGCGGTCTTACACATAAACCGGCAGTCGATCTTGCATCCCTGCTTGTTGAACTTACGCCCGACAGCCTTGATAAGGTTTTTTTCTGTGATTCAGGTTCCGTCTCAGTTGAAGTCGCCATAAAAATGGCAATTCAGTACTGGCATGCGGCAGGAAAGCCAAAAAAACAGAAGCTTTTAACAATAAGGTCCGGTTATCACGGAGACACCTTTGCGGCCATGTCCGTGTGTGACCCTGTTACAGGCATGCACCACCTTTTTAAAGGTGTTTTGACCGAGCATTTTTTTGCAGATGCTCCGCGCACAGGTTTTCATGATGCATGGGATGAAGATGATATAAAAGGCATGGAGCAGATACTCCGTGACCATAATAAAGAAATAGCTGCGGTTATTCTGGAGCCTGTTGTCCAGGGTGCAGGCGGAATGCGCTTTTACTCCCCTGAATATTTAAAAAGGGCCAGGGAGTTATCAAAGAAATACAATGTTCTTTTAATTGCAGACGAAATAGCAACCGGGTTTGGGAGATCAGGAACTCTTTTTGCCTGCGAAAGAGCAGGCATATCCCCTGACATCATGTGCATAGGAAAATCTCTTACCGGAGGCTATATGAGCCTTGCCGCAACACTTGCAACAGGTGAGATAAGTGATACAATATCATCCGGCAAAGAAGGCGCCTTTATGCACGGGCCGACCTTTATGGGAAATCCCCTTGCATGTGCCGTTTCTCTTGCAAGCGTACGGCTGCTTATATCCATGCCCTGGAAAAGACGTGTTGCCGAAATAGAATCAAAGCTTAAACAGGGCCTTGCAGAATGCGCTGAGTCACCTGCAGTTTCCGATGTAAGATGCCTGGGCGCCATAGGCGTTCTTGAAATGAAAGAACCGGTGCATATGGAATCTTTGCAGCAGAGCCTTGTTAAAAAGGGAGTATGGCTGAGACCCTTCGGAAAACTGATATATACCATGCCGCCCTATATTATCCAGGATCAGGATCTTGACCGAATAACAGAAGCAATGTGTCAAATCGTAAAGGAACAGGGGTAAAAAATGGATAAATACGATTTTATAACTTCCGCTCTGGAAGAGAGAAAAAACAATCATCTTTTAAGAACCCTTAAAAAAGTTCTCCCCTTTCCTGATTCAGAGGTAGAGGTAAACGGGAAAAAGATGCTCAACTTCTGCTCCAATGATTATCTCGGACTTTCAGCACACCCGCTTCTTAAACAGCGGGCCATAGAATATACGGAAAAATACGGTGCGGGCTCCACGGCCTCAAGGCTTGTATGCGGAAATTTTGAATGCTTTGAAGAAGTGGAAGAAAAACTCGCCCGTCTCACAGGCAGTGAAAGCGCTCTTATTTTTAATTCCGGGTTTCAGGCAAATGTGTCCCTGCTTCCGGCTCTGGCTGATTCCGATACGCTTATTTTTTCCGACTACCTCAATCACAACAGCATCATCCAGGGATGTAAACTTTCACGATGTTATGTGAATACATTCCGTCACAATGACCTTGATCACCTTGAGGACCTGTTAAAGAACACCGCGGGAAACCATGCCAGGAATTTTATAATCACCGAGTCAATCTTCAGTATGGACGGAGACATGTGTGATATTGACTCCATGATTTCTCTTGCACAAAAATATAATGCACTGCTGATTGTTGACGAAGCCCATGCAACAGGAGTTATCGGTGAAAACGGAATGGGTGTAAGCAGCAATAAAGATGTGGACCTTGTTATGGGTACATTTTCAAAGGGGGTTGGTTCATTTGGTGCCTACACCTCTTCAAAAAAAATGGTAAAGGAATATCTTATAAATTTCTGCAACGGGCTTATCTACACAACAGCTCTTCCGCCTGCTGTAATCGGGGCAATTGATGCTGCACTTGAGCTTATTCCAAAGATGGACAAAGAGCGCAAAGAGCTCATGGATAATTCCGACAAACTCAGAAAAGGCCTGGCGGCCATGGGTTATGATACAGGTAAATCAACCACGCATATAATCCCTGTAATAATAGGTGATGAAGCAGAGGCTCTTAAACTTTCTGCGTGGCTGGAAGAAAACAATGTGCTTGCAACCACCTTCCGTCCTCCCACAGTACCAAAGGGAGCCTCAAGAATACGCATTGCCCTTACTGCCGCTCATAATGAAAAGCATGTTGATCTGCTTCTCGATCTATTCAGGAGGTGGCAGAGATAAATTGGACGGACTGACTTCTAAAATAAAATTCCCGGACAGATTATTTATTACCGGGACAGACACAGGAATAGGAAAAACCCTTGTATCCGCAATGATCCTTGCAGGCCTTGAAGGAAAATACTGGAAACCCGTTCAGAGCGGGCTGGAAGAGATTACAGATACGGAATGGGTAAAAGAAAAAACAGGACTTGATGAAAGCCATTTCTTTTCTGAAACCTACAGGCTTAATCAGCCACTGTCTCCCCATGCATCAGCAGAGGCTGACGGCGTGCATATTGAACTCGACAACTTTAAAGTTCCGAAAGTAAAGCAGGGCGAAACGCTTATAATAGAAGGCGCAGGAGGTCTCATGGTCCCCATGAATGAAAAGGATCTGATGATTGACCTTATTAAAAAATGTAATGTGCCGACACTCCTTGTTGCAAGAAGCGGCCTGGGCACAATTAATCATACGGTGCTGTCAATCAACCAGATGAGGAATTACAATATAAACATCTTCGGTGTTGTAATGAACGGCCCTAAAAGCAGCAGCAACCGTGATGCAATAGAGGCCTTCGGGAAAGTAAAAGTCATTGCAGAGATTGATAATATAGAAAACATAACCCCGCAGACACTTAAAGAACAATTTGCCGGACACTTTGGATAATAAAAATGGAAAACAAAAAATACTACATTGAACTTGCAGAAAATATCCTGGAAGGAAACCTTCCTGAAGACAGGGTTTATTTAAAAATACTTTCAGCTCCTGATGCTGACATGCCCGCCATTATGGCAGGCGCCTCGATGCTGAGAGAAAAATATTTCGACAGCACTATTCATCTATGCACCATATGCAACGGAAAATCAGGAAAGTGCTCGGAGAACTGTAAATTCTGTTCCCAGTCATCCTTTTCCAACACAGAAGCCCCGGTATATCCTGTTCTTTCAAAGGAAGAGCTCAAAAAGGGAGGACTCTTTGCACAGGATACTCCCATCAACAGGTATTCCATTGTTACAACCGGCAGGGGACTCCCCCATAAAGATGTTGAAGCCGTGGCTGAAGCAATGAGCGAACTGGATGACAGCAAAATAAAAAAATGTGTTTCTCTCGGCATACTGGAAGAAGAGGATCTGAAAATTTTAAAGGATGCCGGGGTAAACAGGTACCATCATAACCTGGAAACAAGCAGGAGCCTTTTTAAAGAGGTCTGCACAACCCACACCTATGATGAAAGAATAGAAACCATAAAGGCTGCTAAAAAACAGGGCATGGAGATATGCGCAGGCGGCATAATGGGTATAGGTGAAACGGATGAGCAGATACTTGAAATGGCTGCAGACATAAAGGCCCTTGATGTTGATTCCATTCCTCTTAATTTTCTGGTGGCCATAAAGGGAACCCCTTACGCAGAAAAGCACAGCCTGACACCCATGAAATGCCTTAAGATAATTTCTTTTTTCAGATACTACCTGCCGTCAAAGGAGATTATCATCTGCGGAGGAAGAGAAAAGAACCTTGAGGAACTGCATCCCTTTATTTTTTATGCCGGCGCAAGCGGAACCATGACAGGCAATTACCTGACAACAGACGGAAGAACAATGGATGATGATCTTAAAATGCTTAATCAGCTGGGGTTTGATATAAGAAAAAAATAATGGTTCGGGGGAGCCGGGGGTTTATATATTTTAAAAGCTTTTCACTCGGCCCCTTGAATCCTCGAATCCCTGAACCCCGCCTTTAATATTTAACGCTTAACCACCCTGTTTAAAACTCCCGCATTTTCAAGCTCTTCACTCAGTTCAGCCGCACCGTTTTCAGTTAAAAAAGCTCCGGCAAAGAGCGCATAGGAGTTATTACTGTCATCAGCCGCAACATATGGAAAAAAATTCTTTTCTTTTAAAAGCTCCATATTTTCCCTGAGCTTTGCATTGCTTCTGAAACTGCCGATATAACAGGCATAAACAGTATTTTTTATTTCAGCATCTTTTACTTTTATTTCTGCCAGATGATTATCTGCGGTCTCTTTATCCGGATAGCTGCCTGAATATATCCTGTACCATATCCCTTTTTCTTTCAGGTCCACCTTTACCGGATAGGAAAACAAGCCCTTCCTGGAATATATATCAACTGCCTTTTGAGCTCTTTGTATTGTTTTAAATGAACCCAGATAAATTGAGTAGGGGTATCGACCTTCCTGATATTCAAATTTTTCTGCTTCTGTCGTTTCAACTGCCTCGACCGTATTTACAGGTTCTTTTTTTATATTATCCGGAGTTTCTTCAACAACGGGCTTTGGCTGAGGCACCTCTGTATTTTCAGCCTCTGTGATTTCTTCTTTTAATTTTACTTCTTTTATTTCAGTCTTAACTGGCCCGGATTTTTCTATGGTTTTATTTTCTGTCACCTGCTCAGACAAAACCCCTTTTGACGGAAAAAGCATCTCTTTCTTCCAGATTATGAGGAATACAATCAATAAAATCAGAATAACCGGGATGAGTATTTTAAATATATTCTTCTTAACTTCTGGTACCGGTGCAGCAGGTTCAGGATCTGTGATATCCAAGGTAAAAGAAGCTGGTTCAGCTGCAAAATCTATCGGCTTTTCTTTCTGCCCATTCATTCTTTCGGATTCATCTGGCTTTTCAGGTAACGAATCTGAGAGAGAATCTTCGGAAACAACATCAGGTGATACCTTATTAAGTATCAGCCCTTTTATATTTATTCCAACATGCTCAAGCTGAGAAATTGCCCTTTTCAGCATATCCTTTGAAGCAGCTTCAGCATTATATACAAGTAAAAGGGTATCGGAATATCTTCCCAGTATTGCGGCATCCGCCGTAATAAGGACAGGAGATGAATCAAATATTATAACTTCATACTCTTTTTTTACATCATCAATAAAATCCCTGAATTTTGATGAATGGATCAGGTCTGCGGAATTTGTCTGCAGTGTGCCGCTCAGGATTATATCAAGGCTGTCCAGGCCGGGAGATATCATAACATCTTCCATCCTGATTTTTCCCATAACCATATCTGTAACTGTTTTAACCGCATCCTTCCAGGGACATGAACCGAGGAGGATATCCGTAAGGCCGGGGCCGTCTTCCAGATCAAATATTTTTGCAAACACCGGATTTCTGAGGTCTGAACCAACCAGCAGGGTTCTGATTCCGGCCTGTGCAAAATTGAGGGCAAGGTTCACGGACACCATGGATTTGCCTTCACCGCGGGAACTGCTGGTAACGGCAATTGTTTTTGCCTGTGTATCCTTTTCTGTCAGTTGAATACTGCTTTTAAGCTGCCTGAATTTTTCTGCCGCCAGGCTTTTGGGTGCATAATGAGAGACCATACTGATGAACCTTGCAGCAGCGTCCGGATCATTTATTTTACCCTTCAGGCCTGTAATACCCGGAACTGTTCCATAAGAATCAGCTTCAGGAATAATCCCCAGGATTTTAATATCCGTTATCTTTCCTATCTCTTCAGGGATATTTACTGACCTGCCGTTGATGCCTGCGATCAGGGCAATAAAAATACCAAGTATAAAACCAGATATAACTCCGGTGATTAATATTACTAAAACGTGAGACCTGTTTATCGGCACAGAGGGCAGAGCTGCGGCTTCCACTACCTCTACACCTTCGGGCTTTTCCGCCTTTCTTATCATGGCTTCCTGCTTTTTCTTCTCCAGAAAGGAAACCATGTTCCTGTCAGATTCGGCTGTCCGTTTGAGACTGTCATACCTGAATTTTTTCTTCATCAGGGAGTTTATCTGTTCATGAACCTCATTTAAATCCTCTTTCAGTTTCTGCAGTCTGCCTTTATCTGAGTCATCACGGATTTTATCTTCAACTTCCTTTTCTCTTAACAGCAGATTCCCGCTCTGCTGCTCCATTGATAAAAGTTTATTTGCCTGGCTGAACTGATTGAACTCATCCTCTGAATCCGTGAATTTTTTACCTGCAGTTTTAAGCTCATCTTCAATGTACTTTATAACTTCATCAAGCTGCTTTTCGTGCTGCCTTTCGCAGTAACTGCTGTATGCCTCGGCAAGCATATTTGCAGCCTTCTGCGCAAAACCGGGATCCGTGTCTGTGACTGTTATATTCAGGATGTCCGTATCTTTTTTTCTTTTAACGGATATTTTTTTTCTGAGTTCGAAAACAGTAAGGGCAAGTTCGGGATTATCTTTATCGGCTGAAGGGGGAACCAGTGAAAGTTTTTTGGCAGTTTCGGCAATCAGGTCATAGCCTGTAATTATAAGTTCCCTGGTTTCAATACTGTCGCCAAACTTCGGCAATGCCCGGTCAAAAAAACTGCCATAGGAAATTTCCTTTTCAACCCTGATACTGCAGACAGCACTGTAAAGGGCGGGCCAGCCTTTCCATAATACACACACTGCACTTAAAAAAAGAAAAACAGCTGTCGTAAAAATTACGATTTTTTTTCTTTTTTCAATCATCTGCAGGTATTTTTTTAAGTTCAGGCTGCCTTCTGTCAACGTGTCCTCTCGGGCTTACAGGTCTTCAGGGTCATCAATGACCTCTGCTATGTATAATAAAGGATTATTTGCCAGGTCTATCTGCTCTTTACCAGGTTTGCTGCCGCTGCTGCCATAGACAGTTTCAACTGTCGGATTTAAAGGATGTTTTCTGTTTACTGATATGACACGCGCAATAACCCCGGTATTAAGCTTTACAACCGTATTAACCGGGATAAGCGAGATTTCTTTAATAAATGTTTTTACAATTTTTGAGGGGAATTTATCTTTTCCTTCGCCCGTAATATAATTTACTGCATCTGTCCTTTTTATTCTTTTTCTGTAGGGCCTGTCGCTGATCATAGCGCAGTACATGTCGGAAATCCCTATAACAGATGCAAGTTCCGGGATTTCATCCCCTTTTATCCCGTCCGGATAGCCAGAACCATCTGACCTTTCATGAATAGAGCGGGCTGTTTCGGCAAGCCACCTGTATCTTTCCCCAAGTGAAAGAAGGCTGTCAAAGGCAGTTTCAGAGTGTTCTTTTATAACTTTCATTTCATGATCAGACAGTGTTTCAGAAGAAGCAAGTATGCGTTCCGGGATTTTATATGTGCCGATATTTTCATAAAACGCCGCAAGTCCGAGCCTCAGCATCATCTTGATATCATATTTTAATCCGCTGCCTATCGTAAGAGAGGTAAGAACAACATTCACGGTGTGAACACACAAATCATCATCGGGTTTCTGCTTCATTGCGTATTCATAGAGCGGCTCTGCAAGGTCTCTTTCAACTATCCCGTGCAGATCAGCAAGTACTGCTGACGGCACTACGGGTTTGTTATCTTTTACGGCCCGGCCTGTTTCCTGTGCCCTTTTTAAAAGAGACTTATAATAGCCCGTGATTTCAAAATCACTGACTTTTCTTTTCGGCTTTTCAGGCTCTGTATCCGGCGGTTCGATATCTGAATTACGGGATTTAAACAGATGAGAATCGCTGAACCTGAACCACTCTTCTTCTCTGACCGGCTCAGGCTGTTTTTTTCTGTCATCCTGTTTTCCCTTTGTTTTTATGATGTCAGAAAAGCGAACCATCGTTTATTACTTTCTCCACGATCGATTTATCTATTTTACTCTTTTTTGTGCCCGAGCCCACAAGAAGGGACAGGTCACAAAGGTTGTTGATCTCGCGCGGAACACCGCCTGTATATTTATATATCCGGCCTATTGCCTCATCAGAAAAAACATTCCGTCCGCCTGCTTTTTTCTGCCTGAAAAGAATATACTTTGCAGTATCTTCAAAACTGAAGGGCGTAAGGTGGTATTTGATGGCGATCCGCTGGTAAAGCTGATCAATCGCCGTTGCCTTTCGTATCATTTCCGGCTGCCCTATAAGGATGATGGTCATGAGAAACCGGTTATTCATCTGAAAATTAAGCAGCAGCCTTATTTCTTCAAATGTGGATTCATCCAGTATCTGAGCCTCATCTACAATAAGAAGGGTTTCTTTTCCTTCATTAAGATTTTTCAGCAGTTTTTCATTTAAAACCCTCAGGCACTTCACCTTTGTATCAGGAATATCCTCTATACCGAACTGGTAAAGGATTTCCTGTACAAACTCAAGGGAATCGAGCTTTGGATTAATAATGATTCCCACATCATACTTTTCTTCGGGCAGATCCCTGACATAAACCATCGAAAGGGTTGTTTTTCCGCACCCTATTTCTCCGGAGAGCATGGCGCTCCCCTTTCTCATCTCAGCTGCATAGATAAGGCGCGTAAGCCCTTCTTCATGGCATTTTGAAAGATAGAAAAAATCCGGATCAGGGACATTTTCAAAGGGGAATTTATTAAATTTCCAGTAGTTCAGATACATAAACAGATCGCTAAAATATTATTTTTCCATAATTAAATACAAAATCATATATTTATCAATTATAAAGTCACTTCAGGGAGTTGATTAAGAAAAAGAAACAATATATGAATACTTCGGCTTTTTTAACGGAAATATTAAACTCTTGAGGTAAATAATGACGCTTATCCCCTTTTACGATCCCAAAAAGAATAAAGGCCCCATGAAGGTTGCAGCCTTTATGTCAGGTTCCGGCAGCAATATTAGAATGCTCCTTAAAAGAGAACAGGACCTTATTAAAGAAAAAGGGGAGTCTCCCTTTCATGTTGTTTTTATATTCAGCGACAGATCCGACGGCAAATGCCAGGGCGAAAAAATAGCCCTTGAAAACGGGCTTCCATATTTCAGTTATGATATCAGGAAGTTTCACAGCATGAGGGGAATAAGCAGGTCCGTAGGCACTAAAGAGGGTCTTGCTGCAAGAAGCGAGTTTGACCGGATCCCCGGCACACTTCTGAACGCTTTTGATATAGACATGATCGCCCTTGGCGGATATATGAGCTTTACAACAATAGAAGGCTGCGTGAATGTACACCCTGCAGATCTTTCCATTCTTACTGCTGACAATAAAAGAAAATACACCGGAGATGACGCTGTAAGAGATGCTATTCTCGGCGGAGAAAAAGAGTTAAGAGCTTCAACACTCTGGACGGATCAGGGAGTGGATACAGGTCCGCTTCTCATGGTTTCAGGCCCGGTTGAGATAAACCTGCCCGAACCTCTTGAAACTCTTAAAGAGAATAAAGAGCTTTTTAACAAAGTCGTTGATGATCACCAGGAAATGCTCAAGGAAAAGGGCGACTGGATAATTTTCCCCAAAACAGTAGAGATGATAGCCGAAGGAAGGTTTGCCAGTGATGAACAGAACAGGGTTTATGCGGATGGATCACCTGTTCCGGAGGGGTACAGGGCAACATAAGCTGAGGCTAATCGGCACTTTCCTCTTCCTTGCTCCGTGGAAAATATAATCTGAATTCGGTCCCGCTGTTTATTGATACATTGATATAACCGCCGTGGCCCCGCACAATCCCATACACGGCTGCAAGGCCGAGACCTGTTCCGCAGGCAAGGCCTTTGGTTGTAAAGAAGGGGTCAAATATGTTTTTAAGGATTTCCTTATCAATCCCTTTGCCCGTATCTCTTATTGAAAACAGCACATAATCTCCCGGTTTTATTTCATGACCGTTTTCTGATATCTCATTATGTGTGACATTGGCAGTCTTTATAAAAATATCCCCGCCTTCAGGCATGGCATCCGCCGCATTCAGAAGCAGATTATTAAGCATCTGCACTATCTGATCCTGATCAGCATTTACAGGAAACAGGCTTTCATCAAACTTGCTATGGGTTTTAATATCGTCTCTTGTAATGGAAAATATTTCTAAAGCCTCATGAAGGGTTTTATTAAAGTCCAGAGTCTTTACATGATACTTACCTTTCATAGCATAACCTAAAAGCTGCCTTGTAAGTTCCGATCCTTTTTTGATAAGGGCATCAATACGGTCCAGAGGCTCTTTTAATTTTTGATCATCAGCTGTATAAAGGGACAGCAGAGACGTATTTCCCTGAATAGCCATAAAAAGATTATTAAAATTATGGGCAATGCCTCCGGCCAGTACACCGATGGACTCCATCTTTTGAGCATAGGCCAGCTTTACTTCCAGCTCTCTTTTTTCCATTTCACTTCTTTTCTGTTCCGAAATATCCACAAAGCTTTCCAGCAGATATCTTTTATCCTCCAGATCCACAGGCAGCACTGTTTTAATGATGGGGATCTTGGATCCTTCCGAGGTGACCAGAGAGCATTCGGTTCTGTCTATTTCACGGCCTAAATCAGTTATAGGGCATTTCCCGTCCTTTTGAGAGCATAAAACCTCCTGACAGTTTTTCCCGGTAATTTCACTTTCAGGGGCGCCAACACAGGAGGCCGCATATGGATTTATACTGAGCACTTTATGTGTTTCTGCTTCAATAATAATTATCCCGGTCTGAACGGAATTAAAGATTGCATGGAGTTTTTTCTGACTCTCCAGCAGTTCCTTTTCGATCTTCTTCTGCTGGGTAATATCTACATTAAGGAAATGTATATAATCCTCACCGTCTATTTTGATAAGTACGGCACTGGATAAAATCTCAAGTGTACTGCCGTCTTTTTTCTTTAACCGGGTCTCAACCAGGCTGGTTTTTTTCTCTACTAATTTGCTCAGAGTCTCCAGGTAAGACCCGGCCATGTTTTCAAAAAGAAAATTGGACGGATATGTCTTCTCATATTCCTCCCGCGTATAACCCAGCATTTCATGCTGTTCTCTGTTAAATGCAACGCGGCGCCCGGTGGATGCATTAATAAGGATTATCCCTATCCCGGCGTGCTCAAACATCATCCTGTATTTTTCTTCGCTTTCACGCAGGACCTCTTCTATTTTTTTCTGTGCGCTTATATCAGTGCTTACCCCGCGGTTTCCGCGTATCCGGCCGTTCCCGTCAGTGATAAAAAAATCATCTATCAGGACAGAAACAAGTGTCCCGTCCTTTCTGATATATGAACGTTCCAGCCCACGGCTTTCCGGAATAGTGCCTGACATTTTACCCAGTATGGTTCTACGCGATTCTTCTCTTTCCTGAACAAACTCCCAGACGAATTTCCCGACCAGATCTTCTTTTGCCGAATACCCGAACATCTCCAGCTGCTTTTTATTGACAGCAGTGATTCTGCCTTCTTCATTATATTCCATATAACCGCTGGGAGCCTCTTCAAACAGTTCTCTGTACTGTTTTTCATGTTCATGGAGCTGCAGCAGAATCTTCTGCCTCTCTTTCAGGTAGGAAAACAGCTGGCGGCAGATAAAAAAATAAGCGACAGGCACTACGAGGACAATAAAAAATGTGAAAATAACCAATGTTTTAATAAATATTGATTCAATTCCGGTGGTAAAAATAACCAGCAATGCAAAAAAAACAGATATAAACCCGGAAACTGCCAGCAGAGCTGTTACTAAAAGTAATGAAATGTCTTCGAAAGGTTTTTCAGGCATTTTTTCCTTATTGCGACTCACAATGATTTATATGTCTGCCTTTTTAACGGAGGTATAATCAGGAACAGGGAGGGGAGCTGGATGCTATAGCAGGAATCAGGGGAACAATAATATAAAAGGCCAAAATTTAAAAAGATATAGGCCAATAATAATTAATATTTACAGAATGCACAAGCCTATTCTGCAGCCTTAAGGCAGGCACAATAAATACCTGCCTTAACAGGGCATCTATACCGAATTTATCGGAAATTGGTAATCTGTTACTGGGCGGGCAGAAAAATGCAGAATTCGGTTCCTGAATGTTTTTCACTTGAAACAACAAGCCTTCCACCGTTCTTTTCGATTGTCCAGTAGGCGGCTATAAGGCCTGCACTTGTATTGGACCCTGTTCCCTTCTCAAGGTTTATTCCGGGCGTAAAGGCTTCAAGCAGTTCATTTTTATCAAGATATCTCTTTTTATCCTTTACAGTAATTTTTACAAATCTGCCTTTTTCAAAACCTGTGACCTGCATACTGTAACTGTCCAGTGTACTGTTTTCACTTTTAACAGTTATGCTCTTTCCCTTTTTCTCAAAGGTAAAAAACAGCAATATATTTATTATGGAACTCATTATGTTCCGGTCATCTATATTTAAAGGCCAGAGCTGAGGCGACAACTGAAGATCAAAAATAATATCGGGCTGATATTCAATGTCTTTAAGTGAATCAGCTATCAGTTTATTAATACTTGAATAGGGCTTTAAATACTGCATATCAACAGGGTATCCGCATGCCCAGCTTGAAAGAACCGAACCTGTTTCAATGTATTTTTCTATATTTTTTATCCTTTTGTATCTGTGATCCTCCCTGCTGGTATCATGCAGGAGAAGGGAAGTTTCTCCCTGTATGCACATAAGCAGATTATTGAACTCATGAGATATAACACCTGCAAGACTTTTGATTGTTTCCAGCTTGTGTCTGAGGATGGTCTGGATATCCTTATTTTCATGGAGCCGTCTGTTTTCGGCGTGGCGGGTTGCCTTTTCGATGGCCAGAGAAGCAAAACTGCTGAGGGCAACAAGCAGGTAAAGATCATCTTTTCTGAAACCGTTGGGCTCATCAACAGAATGAGCATATATGACGCCAATAATCTCTCCCTTTGAAATAAGCGGCACACAGATAAAAGATTTTATGCGCAGAAGCTCCATGCTTTCAGAGGGCTCTATATTTTTATCCCCGTCAAGGTCAGCAATCATAAGCGCTTTTTTTTCATTCACCACCTGCCATACAATGCTCCGGCTGTATTTGACATCCTCACCGGACTGCATGTCCTTTGCCCTGTCACCCAGCCTGTATATATTGCTGCTGTTTTTATCGACCATCAGTATTGCACAGCTGTCGATCCTTTTCATGTTGTAAAAGATATAATCAAATATCCTGTCACATATAGCTGAGATTTCGGAAGGTCGTATAAGGGCTTCGGAAATTTCGCTGATAAGCTCAAGATTTTTTTTCTTGAGCATCCTGCGGTCTTTAAATAAAAAATCTACGTTTCCGCACTCCGGCATGGAGGCAAGATCGATAGAATAAAAGAAAGCCCGGTCTTTTCCTCTATTTAAAAAATCAAATCCCATAACCGTATCACCCAGGGAAAGCCTGAATCCCTGATTCACTTCAACTTCCCTCCCGGGTAAAACAAGGTGACCGTCTACCCATGTGCCGTTATTACTTTCAAGGTCTCTTATATAGTATTTATCACCGTCTCTGAATAATTTTGCGTGCTGTCTCGAAACAGAAGGATCAGGAATCCGTATATCGTTTTCTGGTGAACGTCCGATCAGAAGTGAATCACTGTTCAATTCAAAGGAATGACCTTCAAGTATTCCCTTTATAAACCTTATTCTCACATCAAACCTCCATGTGATGCAATTATTCCTGTAATTTTGAATGCAATACCCGTTCCATATAATAAATGGAAAAAACTTCCTGTAACAGGCTGCAATTATTAATAATATTATTTAATGAAAATTTTTTAAAAAGCGCTGGAGTGTATTAAAATAAGACCTGAAATACAAAATAATATACATGTAAAACATTTATTGCATTGTTGTAAATTAAAGTATACACTTAACTGATAAAATGATAATATCAGGAATTAATTGTAAATGATATAATTAAATTGTAAAAAACAATCAGTAAATAAGGGGCCAGACATGAACGAAAAAAACATCAACGGCTTACCCATAGCTTACTTCAAGGAAATATCAGGCTGGCTTCATTCTGTTCTTAATCAGGATGAACTGCTTGAACTCATCATCAACAGCGCCACCAGAATGATGTCGGCAAAAGCAAGCTCTCTGCTTCTGCTGGATGAAAAAACACAGAAACTCTATTTTAAAGTAGCCACTGGAGAAAAGGGAAAAGAGGTAAGGCAGTTTCAGATAAGCCTTGGCGAAGGAATTGTCGGTTATGTGGCCCAGACCGGAGAACCGCTTCTTATCCCCGATGTAAGCCTTGACCCCAGGTGGGATAAAAGAATCAGCCAGCATACCGGTTTTAAGACAAGATCCATTGCCTGCGTCCCTATGAAGGTGGATGACAGGGTAATAGGAGTTGTTGAAATAATAGATAAGGAAGACGGCACATCCTTTGATCAGGAAGATATGCAGCAGCTCTCTTCCATTGCCGACCTCGCCTCCATGGCCATTCATAATGCCAGGGAAATGGATCACTTTAAACGTGAAAACACAAATCTCAAAGAGGAGCTCAGCGGCAAATACCAGATAGTCGGAGAATCCAGATCGCTAAAGACAATTATCTATGATGCCCTCAAGGTGGCCAATTCAAAGACAACCACTCTTATACTGGGAGAAAGCGGAACAGGCAAGGAACTGATGGCAAGACTTATACATCAGGCAGGTGCAAGAAAGGCCAAGCCGCTTATTATTCTCAACTGTGCAGCACTGCCGGAAACGCTTCTTGAAGATGAGCTCTTCGGCCATGAAAAGGGTGCATTCACAGGCGCTACCGGAAGAAAGGTAGGAAAGTTTGAACTGGCTGACGGCGGGACAATCTTTTTAGATGAAATAGCGGAAATGTCTCCCGGCATGCAGGCAAAACTTCTTCGGGTACTTCAGGAAGGTGTTTTTTACAGGGTGGGAGGAACAGAACCCATTACTGTAGATGTAAGGATAATTGCGGCAACAAACCGTGATATTCCTACGGAAATTACAAAGGAACGGTTCAGGGAGGATCTTTTCTACAGGCTTAATGTTGTTCAGCTCCAGATGCCAGCTTTGCGGGAGAGAAAAGATGATATACCTCTTCTTGCAAAATATTTTATTGATATGTTCAAAGCTGAAACAGGAATCAATAAAACAGGAATATCCAAAGAAGCCATGGACAAGATGATGAAATATAACTGGCCCGGGAATGTAAGGGAACTCAGAAACGCCATGGAGCGTGCGGTTGTCATGGGAAACAATCACGAGGTAATGCCCGAAGATCTGCCCATAGGATCAAATGAAATTGAGCAGCCGGGACTTGAATTCGGTTTAACCCTTAAGGATGCCCTTGATAAGTTCAAACGGGAATTTGTGAAGGTAAACCTGGAGCATACAGGAGGAAACAGGAGCAAAGCAGCCAAGGTCATGGATATTCAAAGGACCTATCTTTCCAGGCTTATCTCTCAGTATAACCTTTAATCGGAAAAATCATGATTAAAGATATTTTAAAATGCCCATCATGCGGTGAAAAGGTTGCAACCTACAGAAACCCTTTTCCGACTGTAGACATTATAATACGTACAAAGGGGGGCATAGTGCTGATAGAACGAAAAAATCCGCCTCATGGCTGGGCAATACCGGGAGGTTTTGTTGATTACGGAGAAAGCCTTGAAACAGCCGCTGCTAGAGAGGCAAAAGAAGAAACATGCCTTGACGTAAAGCTCATATGCCAGCTGGGGGCCTATTCAGACCCTGAAAGAGACCCCAGGCACCATACTATATCCGTTGTTTTTATTGCCGACGCAGAAGGCAGCCCGGTTGCAGCTGATGACGCCCTGACAGCAAAGGTGTTTACTAAAGATAATCTTCCAGGGAACATGGCCTTTGATCATAGAAAGATATGCATGGATTATTTTTCTCTTTTCGAGCAGCACGAGTTCCCATTGTTAACTTAAGCCACTTATATGAAGCTAAAAATATCTTTCCGAAAAATATTTTCCTGGTCATGCCTTTTTCTCCTGCTGGTAATATCCCTGTCTGTAATCACCAACATTCTTGTACAAAAACCTGAAGTCCAGCAGTACCTGTTAAAAAAGGTGTGTATCGGTTACGGACTGGATGTAAAAACCGGAAAAATGGGCATAAGCATCTTCAGCACGCCCGGAGTTGTAATACATGATGTAGAACTAAACCTCAGGGATAAATCCTGCAGGGCTTCCGTTTTAAAACTGAAAATTAACTTCAGCGGAAAACGGCTTTTCAGAGGAGAGTTAATCCCTGTAAGCCTGGACATCATAAAGCCTGTTATAACGATCCCTGAAGAATACGCGACATCCCTTTTAAAAAAGGATGAAAAAAACGCCGGAAGCCCCCCTATATTCTGCAGCAGCGGAATTATGGATTTAAATATTCAGGATGGAAATTTATTAATTGCCGGGCCTTCAAATATATCTCTTACCGGCCTCACGACCAGAATCAGTCATATCAGGGGTACTACCGATACCTATAAAATATCGGGAAACGGAAATATTAAATACAGATCAGAAGAATCGGAATTTGGCATCATAGGGTCATTCAACCTGGATTCGAACAGTATTTATAAAAGCATCTTCAGCGCATCAGTAACCACTTCCGATACACCTCTTACCTGGATTTACTGTCCTGCGGAAAAGGTCAAAATAGAGGGCGGTTATTTCAGCAGCAGCCTTAATATTATCGGCAGTCCGGAAAAGGGCATAAACATGGGAGGGGCCGTAAAACTGAAATCCGCAAAGGTATCCCTTTTTCACCGTGACCGTCAGAAACAGTATAATGTTTCTGATCTTGACTGCCACTTGAATGCATCCTTCAGAAACAGGATAATTCACATTGATACCCTTAAAGCAAAAAATAAAGACGCGGATCTCAATGTCGATATTACCCTTGATTTCAACAACCCTGAAGATCCCTATTTTAAACTGATCGGAACAAGCCGTTTTATGACGGCTGATACATTTATCCGAAATTTCCCCACTCACATAACAAGCCCATGGCTCAAGGACAGACTCTTTCCAATGTTTGAAAAGGGTATGGTCAGAATAGACAGACTCTCCCTTGACGGCACTATTGATCAGTTTAAAAATATTAAGGATGATGAAAATCCTTCAATAATCGACATGTCCTTAACGTGTGAATCCTTTACCATCTCCAATATGGGAATCAAAATCCCCGTCAGAAATGTTTCTGCACAGGTTAATATAGTAGACGGAAATCTTAAAATATCACACCTGAGCGGACTTTTCGGCGATTCTCATATTGGTGATGCCTCGCTTGATGTCAGGGGCATGATAGGCGGAAACCCTGTTTATAAAGTTTTTGTGGAGGGAGATTTCGATATCAGAGAACTGATGAGCTACCGGGATTTAGATGTCATGCCTGAAAAGGTAAGGGAGGAAATCGAAAAGCATAAAGAACTGGACGGAAGGCTGACGGCAAAAACAACACTGGGTTACCGCAGTGAATGGGGCGCCCTTAGAATTCTTAAAGGAGATTATTTATTCCGGGATACCCTTTTTCATGAAAGGCCATTTGATATACCTTTAAGATTCAGCAGGATCGAATTTAATTTTCCAGGGGATGACAATAATACCTTTTCAGGTGAAGGCACCTGGGGCAGCTCAACCTTTCTCGTCTCAGGAAACACCGCGATATCAGGAAATGAACTCCTGTGCCCTCACGCCGATGTCAGGGCAATGGCGGATATTAATGAGATCATAGGCGCAGGTAAAGAATCTCCGGACTTTCCTTTCATATTCAGGGGCCCCTTTCCCGTAACAATCTCCTTTGACAGGGATGAGACCACATACAGGTATTCAGGAAGTATAAATACAGAAAAACTTGTCATTGAGTCTGACAATTTTTTAATTAACGCAGAAGAAACCGGTAACAGAGTATCATTTACAGTTACCCAGTACGGCCTGGACAGGCTTGATCTGAACGATATTGACTTTAAAACTGGAAACTCAAACCTGAAGCTGTCCGGCCGGTATGACATTGAAAAGAAAAAATTTAACAGCCTCACGGCTGAATCAAAAGCCCTGTCTATTGATGACTTCGGATTACAGTTTAAGAAAATCAGATATGCCTTTCTGGGAACACTTGCAGGAAAACTTGATATATCATTTCCGGAAAAGGGTCTTAAGGGGATGCAGGTAGCAGGTGATCTCTCAGGAAATAAAATATCCTTTATTTCGGGCTTGTTTCCTCTCCCTGTACAGGACTGTACTTTTAACATGAACTTTTCCGGGAAAGAGGGGATTCTTAAAGAAAGTAAAATGATATTTGGAGATTACCCACTTCAACTGACCGGAACATTCAGCGGGTGGGACAGGTTAGCTGGCAATTTTCAGGCTTCTGCCGACTATTTGGACCTCACAAAAATACTGTTGAATAATAAAAATGAATTGAAGGAAGATCAGGATACAGCCAAAAAGCAAGGCAAAAAATATCCGGACATAAACCTCGTGCTCCATGCATTAAATGGTATCTGGCGCAAGATGGACTTTAAAAACCTTGATGCTGAAATCGGCTTTAAAGAAAAAGAGATTATAATAAAAAATGCAGCCATGGATCTCAATAACGGAGATATTTCCTTAAGCGGAGTAATAGACAGGGATCTGCCTTCAAAAGTGAATATAGCAGGCAAAATAAACCTGGCTGATCAAAAAATTGAAAAACTTTTTTCAGATATGGAACTTGACGAAGCAGGGATGCGGGGCACCCTCTCTTTAAACTCCTCACTGACGCTTGATGGAGATTTAAAACAGGGTATAACTAAAAATCTTTCAGGAGATGTGGACAGTCTTACCATAAAAGAGGGGCTGTTTGAAAACTCCAGGGTTTTTCTCAAGATACTTGATTTACTAAATATTCCAGACAAATTCAGAACAAGGCCCGAAGGTATGAGAGAAGAGGGTTTTTATTTTAAAAGCTTTGAAGGCTCGGGAAAAATAGAAAAGGGAATTCTTACAACGGAAGGTTTTGTTTTAAAGAGCCCTGCATTCAATGCTGTAGGATCAGGTGAAGAAAATCTGTATGAGCAGACTCACAATCTTAGGCTTCTGATTCAGCCCCTTACAAACTTTGACTTTATTATGGGGCATATTCCCCTTGTAAAACACATATTTACAGACGGAGATGAATCACTTTTTACAGTGGGCTATGATGTTACCGGGACATGGAGCAAACCGGATCTGGATTATGCACCCATAGAAAATTTAAAGGGAATTGCAGGACTTTTCAAGCGCACCCTGCTCACACCGGTAAAAATAATCGAAGGTATAGGCAATGCGGCAAAAAGCATGAAAAAATCAGCTGCAGAAGAAAAAGAACCAGAAGAAGCGCCTGAAACCGAAAATAAGTGACCATATTAGAAGTTGATCCTTATCCAAATCCATGCTAAATCCTTTTTTCTCTTTTGTTTAAAGAGGAAAGAAATAAATATTATATAAATACCAGGTATTAATATGACTTACATAATAAAATTCACAGGGAAGAATTGAAAGGCTGGTAACTATGGCAAAAATGGATTTAGTAGATATTTTTAAGAAGCGTACCAGGCATCCAATGCGTCCCAGGAGCTCTGATATTATTGAGCGTCTTTTTCCTGGATTTAAAAGAATAGAAAGCAGTCCGGAAGGCTCTCTTATAGCTGGAACCTGTACCTATATGGAGAAAAATCTTTATGTTATAGGTCAGCAGAAGCCCAGGCTTTCTGACCTGCAGAAACAGGCAGATCTGAACAGGCTTAACTACGGCATGCTGACAGCGGATGATCATTCGCTTATTCTTAATATCCTTGAAAAGGCAAAATCACACAACCCTGAAAACACCTATATTTTCTGTATGGTTGACACCTACGGCGCAGATATTTCAATGGAATCGGCAAGGCATTTTCAGGCTTTTTTTATAGCTCACCTTATAAGGGAATTTCTGACTATACCGGTAAGAACTATATCCCTTGTTATAGGTGAAGGAGGAAGCGGCGGCGCCCTTGCGATACAGTATGCCGATATAAGGGGCCAGATGGATGATGCGCTTTATGCAACAGCGCCTCCTGAAAGCACCGCATCTATCCTGTTCAGAGATCCGGAGCGAATAAACGATGCCCTTACAATATTAAAACCCACGGCCAAGGAGCTTAGAAAACTTGGAGTTATTGACAGGATTGTTCCTTCTCCGGAAAAAGTTACAAACATCGAGGAAACAGCGGAAAACATTAACCAGTTTCTGATGAAGTCCATAAAGGATCTTTCCAGATCCAGGATCAAGAAACTCCTGAAAAAAAGGCAGATAAACGCAAAACAGTTCGGCCTTTCAAAGGGAAGCGGGACTCTTTATGATATTAAAAAATATATTGAAAAACCCATAAAGAAATTTTTTGACAAGGTTCCGCCCAGCATAAAAATCGTTAACTATTCCAGCATGACCGAAGTTAATGAAGATTATGAAAAGGCATATTTTAAAGACAGCGATCAGGAATACATAGAATGCGGCGGTGTCCCCGGAAAAGAGAAAAACAGCGGAGGCTGCGGCGAACTTATTGCACTTGATGATTTTTTCAAGAATTTTCATGTCTGCCCCAAATGCGGGTTTACATACACCCTGGGCGCAGAAGGATGGATTGACTGCCTTGCAGATAAAAATACTTTTCATGAACTTTACAGAAACCTTACTGTAGACCAGCTGCTGGCTGAAGATTCCATAACAGATTACTACAGGGATTTCCTCCAGCGACAGGAAGGCAGATCGGTTTTCAAGGAATCACTGGTTGTCGGAAGCGCCCGGATACATCACTTTCCGGTTGTAATGGGCATAAGTGAATTTTATTTCTGCGGCGGTTCAATGGGAGTTGTGTTCGGAGAAAAATTCCGAAGGGCTGTTGATTATGCAATACAGGAAAACCTCCCCTTTATAAGCGTCTGCTGTTCAGGCGGTGCAAGGCTTTACGAGGGAATATCCGCTCTCATGCAGATGGTTAAAACCACAGAATCAGTTGACCGACTTAAAAAACACGGGCTTCCATACATATCCATACTCGCGGACCCTTCAACAGGCGGGGCTATCGCGAGCTACGCGGCACTGGGCGATGTAACCATAGCGGAGCCGGGCGCACTGGTTATATTCACAGGCCCAAGAGTTATGAAGTCAAGGGGTTTTGAGGTTGATGACAACCTTGTAAGATCCCAGGCGCTTTATAATATCTCATCCAGCATTTATGATGATCTTGACTACTACCATGAAATAAGGGGAATTCAGGAGATTTGTGAAAGAAAGGATATGAAACTTGCCCTGGCAAGATATCTTGAGCTCTATAAAAGGACCAGTCCCAAGAAAAAGAAAAAGGGTGCGCCTAAAAAATAGTAATTCTGTTATAGAAGCCCTGATTTAAAAAGAAACATTATTTAATATCAGGGCTTGTTTCAGTGTCAGCGCCTTTTTCAACATCAGGGTTTTGTTCAGTATCAGGAGCTGATTCAGCATCATGGCTCAATTCATCATCCTGTGCTGATTCAACATTCGGACCGGGTTCAGAATCAGGGTCCGATTCAGCATCGGCAGTCGATTCAGCATACTTATCAATAAGCTCCCGCACTGCCGGGAGCACATATATCTGGCTCAAATCAAATAAATTCAGTGCCCTGGCTATTATCTCCACCTTATCATCAAGTGTGGCCTTTGAGTTTATAATTATCATATCCTGGCCCTTTACCTTGCAGTATCCGCCCGGAAAAAAAACACTTTCCTTCTGTATTTTTTCATAGCGCACTTTTATACCAAGGCTTTCTGCCACTTCTTCAATCTGCTTCAGCTGTTCGTCATTTTGTTTGCTTTTCTTTTTCTTCACTTTCAAATCCATCCTGATTTATATTTTCACCACAGAAGCACGAACGGGCGGTGAACTGTTTTTATAATAATTTGCCGCAAAAAGGGCAATACTTAAAATACTGCCCGGACCCTCTGCCGGCAGTGAAAAAAACATAAAAAACTCCTTTTTTATTAATGTTTAGCGCCGGTTATGATATCAAAATCTCTTTACAGGTGCCCATCCGGAAAGAGAAAAAGCCAGATGGCGCTTTGAGCTTTCATTTGCCAGCAAAACCGGTAGATTTTTAGACAGGTACTGCCGGGTAATTTACGAAACAGGAGCCTTAATATGAAAAAAACCGGGATTGTCAGAGATAACAGATTTCTGGATCATTTCATGGGAGCAGGTCATCCTGAGTGCCCTGAACGGCTTGAATCCATCTACAGGATGCTGGATCAGGAGATGAAAGACACCTTCATAAACGTACCTGTAAGAAAAGCGGATGAATCAGAACTGTTATATGTTCATTCACCCCGGTATATTGATGACATTGCCTCAACACGCGGACAGGAATCAACGATTCTTGATGCGGACACGCAGACTTCTGCAGGTTCATATAAAGCCGCTCTGCTGGCAGCAGGAGGCCTGTGCGAGGCGGTTAAGATGGTCGGTTCCGGTGAGCTTGACAATGCATTTGCACTGGTGAGACCGCCCGGGCACCATGCGGAAAAATCCAGGGCAATGGGATTCTGCCTGTTCAACAATGCTGCGGTAGCTGCTGTTTATGCAAAGGAAAAACTCGGGCTTGAACGCATACTTATCGTGGACTGGGATGTACATCATGGAAACGGAACCCAGCACTCATTTGACGGCGATGATTCGGTGCTATATTTTTCAACGCACCAGTATCCAATGTTCCCGGGGACAGGCGCCTACGGAGAAACAGGCAGGGGCAGCGGTACAGGCTATACAGTAAATATACCGCTTCCCACCGGTTATGGCGACGGTGATTTTATCTCCATATTTGACCAGGTACTTAAACCTGTAACCCTGGAATTTAAGCCTGATATGATACTTGTTTCTGCAGGATTTGATATTCATATAAAAGATCCTCTGGGAGGTATGAATGTAACACCGGAAGGGTTTGCAGGCATTACAAGGTTTCTTATGAACCTCGCAGATGAATGCTGCGGCGGAAAACTGGTTTACACCCTTGAAGGAGGATACAGCATTGAAGGCCAGACAGAGTCGGTTAAGGCCGTACTCGAAGAACTGGCAGATATAAAAAAAACGGATATTTCTGAAATCCTTGCCAGGGCGAATAAAAGCATTGTAGACTTTGCAATAAAGCCGGCCCTGGATATACACAGGGAATTCTGGAAAAATCTCAATAAAAAAAATTGAACCGCAAAGACGCTAAGGACACGAAGAAAAACAAAAAACGGTTATATTTTATTAAAAATCAACTGCGAAAAGCTTGAGGTGATGAAGTTGAGCCTTGAGCTCAGTAAAACACCCGATATAAATTCCCCTCCCCTGGCGGGAGGGGTCAGGGGAGGGGGAGCAAGATAGTTAAATGATTAAAGATAACATAAAAAAAATACTGGATGAACTGCCCGAAGGAGTAAAGCTTGTAGGTGCAGCAAAAACCAGATCACCGGAAGAAGTAATGGAGGCCATAGATGCCGGTCTTGAAATAATAGGTGAAAACTATGTTCAGGAAGCGGAACAGGCATTTGAGGCAATAGGAAACAAAGCTGTATGGCATCTGATAGGTCACCTTCAAAAAAACAAGGTTAAAAAGGCCGTAAAAATCTTTGACATGGTAGAAACAGTGGATTCTATAAAACTGTGCAGACTCATAGACAAAGCATGTGCTGATATCGGTAAAACAATGCCAGTCCTTATAGAGGTAAACAGCGGAGAAGAGGATCAGAAGGCAGGAGTAATGCCTGAAGACGCGGTATCTCTTATCAAAGAAATAACAGCCTTTCCCAATATAAGGGTCATGGGATTAATGACAATGGGCCCGTTCAGCAGTAACCCGGAAGACTCCAGGCCGTACTTTAAAAAAACTAAAGAGGTGTTTGAGCTTGTAAAACAGGCAGGCATAGAAGGCGCTCAAATGAAGTATCTTTCAATGGGAATGTCTGATTCCTACAGGGTAGGTATAGAAGAAGGAGCCAATCTTGTCAGGATAGGCACAAAGCTGTTTGGCGAGCGGCACTATTCATGACAAAATTTGTTCACAAAGAAATGCGCCGCCTCATGGGTAAGGCTATCCACAAACACAGCATGACCGAAGAAGATGATCATATACTTATTTCGGTCTCAGGCGGTAAAGACAGTATGGCTTTACTGTGGCTTATGCGGGAGCGACTCAGAAGGCTTCCGATCAATTACCGGATTACGGCAGTTCATGTGGACCCAGGGTTCGGCGGAGACAATGCAGCGCAGATGAAGGACTACTTTGAAGAACATGGATTTGATTACAGAATACTTTCAGGGATTTCGGACCGAAGGCCCACGGCCCTCAAAATCATGAAAACCCCTGTTTTATGTGCTCAAGAATCAGAAGAAAATTTATTTTTGAGCTTGCAGAAGAGCTCAGCTGCAACAAAATAGCTCTTGGGCACCATAAGGATGATTTAATAGAAACCCTGTTCATTAACATGTTTTACGGGGGATCAGTAAGTACAATGCTCCCGGTTCAGGAACTGTTCGGCGGCGCAATTACTGTGATAAGGCCGCTTTTTATGACTGACGAACATATTATCAAAAGATATGCAAGGGTAATGGAGTTCCCCATAATTAAAACAGGGTGCCCTACATCGGGCAGCTCAAAGCGTGATGATATAAAAAATATGCTGAATGATTTTTACAGAACAAACAGAAAAATAAAGGGCAATATATTTCATGCCCTTCAGAATGTTAATACCGAATACCTGTTATAAATTTAAGGCCTCTTTTTTTACTTCAATTTCCTTCAGCACTTCATCGATCTGGTCAAGAGTAATATGCCCCTGTTCCATTAAAATCATACCGATTTTTCTGTGTGTACCAAAGGCAATATTTTCTTTAACCTGAACTTCGATGGCATTAAGCATCTGATCCATAGTGATATAACCCATATCAACAGCTACTTTTCCAAAGCGTACTTCATTGTTAAGTTCAGTCATGATAAAAGCCCTTCCTTTTTTGATTTTTGCAAAACTATGTAACATTTATTAAAAAGCTACTCAACCTTTAAGCAGACAGGATTATACATTATTTTCATAATTAAATCCCCGGCTGTCAGGCTAATAAAAATCCGGAACGCATGAAAAAATCCCGTCAGAACTCCTTATCGTCATTACCGGTTGACAACATAAATCCCTTTTTTCATAATACCGCGGTCTTACCAATTGTTTTACGTGAAATTAACTTAATCTTAAGATTTCTCCCCCTTAAAAAAGAAGAGGCCCAATGCCTGAAAAAATTGATCAGGACGACAAACGACTGAAAAAGACAGAAAGAGCATTACAGAGTGCGGAACGAAAATACAAACGCCTGGTAGAATCGCTTGAGCGCGACTACATTATTTACAGTCATGATACAGAAGGCAACTTTTCCTATATCAGCCCTTCTATCATCAATGTTCTCGGCTACAGCCAGGATGAATTTATGGGGCACTATGCCGAATACATGACAGACAATCCAATCAATGACCGGGCAAGAGAATTTACGGAGGCTATTCTGCGCGGGGAGAAACAGGAGTCCTATGAAGCTGAATTCTGGCATAAAGATGGAAGCAGAGTACGCCTGAGGACAACAGAAGTACCTGTATTTGACGACAACGGCGCTGTGGCAAGTGTAGAAGGGATAGTACAGGATATAACCAGGCAGAAGCAGGCAGAAACGGAACGGGAAGAACTCATACTGAGACTGGAAAAAGCCCTCGGTGAAGTAAAAACCTTATCCGGACTGCTGCCGATCTGCGCACAATGTAAAAAAATCAGGGATGACAATAATAACTGGCATCAGATTGAATACTATGTCAGGGAGCATACAAACGCAGACTTTTCTCATGGATATTGCCCTGAGTGCCTTAACAGAGAACTTGAAAAACTTGGATAGTATGTTTCACCACAATATTATTTAACAAAATTCCGTTTCAACTCCATATCTACAGATGATGCTTTGTATAGAGGGCATTACTTTCTTTGACATACAAGCCTGATTTTTATAAATTCCCTTTTGAATACTCATTAAAAATGATTTTTATTAAATTTTTCACAGGATTTAAAAAGAATGTCTCCTTCAATTAAAATCACTAGAAAACCCTCGAATAATTTTTTACTTTTTTTATCCATAATTATAAGCCTGTTTTTTTTCAGTGCTTCAGCAGCAGCCGGCACCGGAATCATTGAAGTATACTCAAAGCCGGCCGGTGCGAAAGTATACCTTGATGGAACATATGTGGGCAGAACTCCCTACACGAATCCTGAGGTATCTACAGGGCATCATAAAATAAAAGTGCTTCTTAACAAAGACTACCCGCCCCAGTACTGGGAGCTGGATCTGGATGATGTTGTCCCCCAGACAAAAACTTTTATTTTCAAACAGGAAAAAAGCGGACAGTTTATGGGCATTGAAGAAAAGGTCCAGACAGACAGCCATAAGGGAAATGTTCAGTTTGCAAGTATTCCTTCGGGAGCGCTCCTTTATATAAACGGTGAAAGAATTAAAAAAACTCCGGTAGGCTACAAAGATGTCGGAGTAGGCCGTTATGATGTTAAATTTGAATTAAACGGTAAAGTTATCAAAGGTAATTTTGATATTGTAAGAAATGAAACAATCAAGCTTATAGCTGACTTTAACAGTAATAAACTCATAAACAGGTACAGGGAGCTACAGACTTCAGCCAGGCAGGAAAAACTGCGGAAACAGGCAGAGGAACAGGCACGGCTGAAGAGTGAAAGACAGAAAAAAGAACGGGCAGAAAAGGAGCGTCAGAGGAGATCACCAAAAACACTGTTTTCAGGAAGTCTTTATAAGGGCGCAAGAACCCTTGCCTATGGGGATGATATTATTATTCCCCTGGATAGCGCTATGATTAGCAAATATAAACTTCCCCTGAATACCCTTACCATTAGCCTTAGAAGACTGGACTGGTCAAAAACGGGAAGTGTATGGAGCAGACACTATGCCCTGAGAATTTATACCTGGGTAAAATATGGAGATTTTCAAACAGAAAGAATAACAGGAACAGTTGCATCACACGGACTTGACAGGTTCAGAACACTGGAGGGAAGTATTTATATACCATCAAAGGGGAGAATTAAATACAACCTGCTCTTTGAAAGAAAAAGCGCCATTTATGACAAAAAGGGAACCAATTACGATATTGAACCTGACAGCCTGAATGGAACAGTTACATTTATTCCTGATTAGCTGTTACGGAAAATAAGAATTTTTACAGTTGCATAAAATCATCAGTTTTTTATAAAGTGCCCGATGCCGGAAACATCGGAACCGGTATAATAAGTAAAAAAGGGAGCATTAATCGTTTTGCGTCAAAGAAAGCTTAAAAATATAGAGGAAAGACTTGTTGAACACGGTGAATACCTGCTTGAAGATCCTGCTGATAAAAAAGGAAAATGGCAGGAGGTTTTTAATAATAACAATCCCATATATGCGGAGTTCGGATGCGGCAAGGGTAAGTTCATAATGAAAATGGCGGAACTGTACCCCGACAGAAACTTTATTGCTATTGAATGCCGGGAAAGCATTGTTCTGCGTGTGCTTGAAAAGGCCGAAGAAAACAAATTTACCAATATTACGGTTGTGCATGAACATATCCTTGATGTGAGTGAATACTTTGAAGAAAATGAGCTGTCCGGTATTTATCTTAATTTCAGTGATCCATGGCCAAAAAGCCGGCATGCCAAACGAAGGCTTACCAGCACAAATTACCTTGAAGGATACCAGAAAATTTTAAAACCCGGCTGTTTCCTTGAATTTAAAACCGATAACGACGGATTGTTTGAGTTTACTGTTATGCAGTTTGAAAAAACCCGGATGGAGACAATAGAGTTTACGGACGACCTTCATAATTCCGATCTTGATGCAAGGCTTGTCACCACAGAATACGAAGACCGCTTTCACGGAGGCGGAAAAAATATTCATTATTTTAAATTGCGTGCATTAGAGTAAGGTCCCCGCGTAACAAATTTAAAACAGCAGATACTGACTGATATTTTCAGACTCCTGCTGTTTTTTTATGCCCCGTTTTTAACACCAGCCCTTTTTCACACTTTATTCATACTTTCTTCCAATTAAACGCACATTCGGTTTTTAAAATAGCTCCCATAAAATTCAGATAACCGCAAAACAGCACAGGGGAGAAAATGACAGATAAACAAAGCAATGTTGACAGGGCAGTCAGTTATATATCGAGGTCAGTTACTTTAAAGCTTGTTACCATAGGAATACTTATGCTGCTCCTGCTTATACCTGCCGTCATGATTCAGAACATTATATCGGAAAGGCAGGCAAGGAGAGATACCGTTGTAGCAGAAATCAGTCATAAATGGGGAGGAAGCCAGACAATTACCGGCCCCTTTATTACTGTGCCCTATAAAAGGACATACACAGAAAAAAACGGTAAAGAATATGAGGGCAGAGGCAATCTTCATATCCTGCCTGAAACATTATCGATAACCGGAAAAATAAATCCTCAAAAACGTCACCGGAGTCTCTTTGAAACGGTTGTTTACAATGCAAACCTCAGGTTCAGCGGCAGATTTAAAATCCCGAAAATAGACCAGCTGAACATAGAGCCTGAAAAAATCATGTGGGAAAAGTCTTTTATATCAATAGGCATTACGGACATGCGCGGAATCGAAGATAAAATAAATATTATTTTTGATGAAAAAAACTACAGCACTGATCCGGGGCTAAAGCCTTACGATCTTGCTGCAGCCGGGGTAACTGCGCCGGTTGACCTTTCAGCTCCATTTAAAGATAAAAATTTTTCATTTGAAATAAACCTCAAGGGCAGCGAACGGATTGATTTTATACCTTTAGGGGAAACAAGCAGGGTTAAACTGGAGTCAGCATGGCCGTCCCCAAGTTTTGACGGCGCATTCCTGCCTGATAATCCCGATATAAATAAAGACGGATTCTCCGCTGAATGGAAGGTGCTTCACCTTAACAGAAATTATCCGCAGTTCTGGGCTGACAGCCGATATGACCTCTCAGCATCATCATTTGGAGTAAAGCTTATTCTGACAGCAGATATCTATCAGAAGACCACGCGGCTGGCCAAGTATGCTGTCATGTTTTTATTTTTTACCTTTGCGGCTTTTTTCTTTTCCGAAATTATCAACAAACAGAAGATTCACCCAATACAGTATGTTCTAATAGGTGTTGCCATATTAATTTTCTATACACTGGTTCTCTCAATATCCGAACACATCAGGTTCAACTATGCGTATATACTTTCTGCGCTTTCGGTCACTCTGATAATTTCCGGCTATGCAAAGGCAATATCAGGCACAAGGTTTGCCTTAACAATAATGGGAATACTTGCAGTGCTCTACGGATACCTTTTTATTGTTCTTCAGATGGAAAACTATTCACTAATACTCGGAAGTATCGGACTTCTTGTAATAACTGCCTCGGTTATGTATCTGACACGCAAAATAAACTGGTACAGGGTGGAAGCAGATATCCTGCCTGAAAGGAAATAATATGAAGAAACAATTTTTTACCACCGCATCTGTTATTGCATTTTTTCACTGTATCCTGGCAGTTGTTTTGGTGATCGCAGCTGTCGGATCAGGAATGGAAGCATTCGACAATCCTGCTTATAAAGCTTCTGTTATGGAGTGGATTTCAGACTTTTTTTACGGATTAATAATGCAGCCCGGAATTTCTCTCTGGACGCCATGGGTCAGCAGAAACCTGCCCGACTCTGCTCAGTGGATACTGTTCGCCATCAACAGCGGCTTCTGGGGTATCTGTTTAGCCGCCATATTAAACACCTCTTCGTTTTACAAAGATAAAGTAAGGTAAAATGATCTGAGCGGGAACTGAGATTACACCAGACAAACAAACGGTTTTAGGGGAGAAATCCATGCCGACAATAATTACTCACTCTTTCACAGGTCTTGTTTCGGGCGCTGCATCTTATAACAAATCTTTTCCAAAAAGGTTCTGGCTGTTTTCTATTATCTGTTCAATTATCCCTGATGCTGATGTGATATGTTTTGAATTAGGCTTTTCATACGATCACTTTTTAGGTCACCGGGGCTTTTTTCATTCCCTGTTTTTTGCCTGTATCCTTGGTTCGTTCATAGGAATCCTGTTAATGGGTGTTAGAAAGCTCGAATGGAAAAAGCGCCTGTTTTTTGCGGGTTATTTCTCTTTTTTAATATCCCTGCACGACATACTTGATACATTCACAAACGGAGGCCTCGGAGTTGCACTTTTATCGCCCTTTGACACAGCAAGATATTTTTCACCATTCACACCCATACAGGTATCACCCATTAACCCATATACTTTTTTTAACGGACGGGCGATTGATATTTTAAAGAATGAAATCATCTGGGTATGGATTCCATATGTTTGCATTGTTCTGCTGTTCAGATATATCTCGAGTAGAATGAAGAAGAAACATCGCGGGTACAGGTTAATTGATTAATGAGGAAACAAGTTTATTTTTAAGATTTTTCCCCCAATCAGTTGAACCTTTAAACCCTGTATATCACCGTAGCTAATTAGTTTCAGATTGAAAAATATTAAAATTACAACATAGATGCTAATAGAAAAAAACTTAAAAAACTATTTCCGGAGTAAGGGGATATAACCAGTAATGGTGACTTTGGGAGGAAGAGTCAGAAGATGTACTGTGCAGTTTACTTCCCCGTGTGGAGGTGCCGGGCTTTTCTCAAAGATGTATCTGTTAATAAAATAAGAGGATTGAGTATGTTCTGATACGTCTTTGAGAAAAGTTCGGTGCCGTAATTTAAGTATATCAGGTTAACTAATCAGGAGATGATCCATTTTTAATATTATCACCTGCCAAGGACCTTCCTAATCGCCCTGGCAATTTCATCCCTGGCTACAGGTTTCATTAAAAAGGCATTTACACCCATGTTTTCAGCCTCTTCTTCATCTATCTGATCGCTGAAGCCCGTACACAGTATGGTCGGGATTTCCGGCCTTACTTCTCTTACGGCCATTATCAGTTCCTTTCCTGTCATGGCAGGCATTGTCATATCGGTTATCACCAGATCAATATCATCCGGATGTTCTCTGAAAATACCAAATGCTTCAAGGCTGCTTGTCCTTGAGATAACTTTATAACCTATGTTTTCAAGAGCCCGTTTCATGGCTTTAAGTCCTGCCACTTCATCATCCACCAGAAGTATCCGCTCCGAGCCTTTTGGAAACTCAGTAACAGGCTCTTCCGCCACAATTTCTATCTCATCTGCAACCGGAAGGAATACGTTAAACTCAGTGCCTTTGCCTTCTTTGCTTTCTACATTTATACTTCCGCCATAACTTTTAACAATACCGTGGATAATAGAGAGCCCAAGCCCTGTCCCCTCTCCCGGACCCTTTGTTGTGTAGTAGGGTTCAAATATTCGGTCCAGGATACTTTCAGGAATACCGGTCCCTGTATCTTTGACCGTTATTTTCAGGTAATATCCTGGAATAAGGTCAAACAGCCTGTTTGATTTTTTTTCAAAAACATCTTCATTATGCAGACTGACCTCCAGGGTCCCTCCCTTTTCTTTCATTGAATAGGCAGAGTTTGTACATAGATTCATGATTATCTGGTTAATCTGAATAGGGTCGGCCAGCAGGGTATCCTTTTCGGATTTATTATTAAAGGTGATATCAATGGTTGCAGGGATAGTTGATCTTAAAAACTTTACTGATTCCTTTATTATCATTGATGCATGCAGAACAATCTTCTCTTCTTTTCCTTTTCTTGCAAAAGTCAGGATATGTTTAACAAGATCCCTTGCCCTTATGCTTGCCTTGTAGATTTCCTTAATACTGAGCTGAAGAGGATCGTCCTGGGAAAGATCTTCGCTGGACATTTCGGAGTGAAGGATAATCGGGCTTAAAATATTATTGAAATCATGGGCAATACCGCCTGCAAGAGTGCCGATGGATTCCATCTTCTGGGATTCTATCAGCCGTTCTTCCATTTTTTTTGTTTCCGTAATATCAATAATAATTCCCCTAACACCTACGGGAACACCATCTTCCAGGATAGGATTCGCCTGCATAAGAACAGGAAATACAGTACCGTCCTTTCTCACGGCAGAATACTCCGTAGCCCCAATATCTTCACCCTTCATTCTTCTTGCAAAGGTATCTCTTGCCCTTTTCCGGTCCCGCGGGACAAGCATCTCAATACCGTTAAGCCCCTTTTCAAAATCCTGGGGAGTGTATCCGAACATAGAAAAAGAAAGCTGGTTTACATAGGTGATATTCATTCCTGTATCAGCTTCAAAAACCGCTTCGGGTAAAAGTTCTGCCAGCTCCCTGAAACGGATTTCGCTCTTTTCTATCTCGCATTCAATTCGTTTCCGTTCTGTAATATCTTCGCCGGAACTGAGAGTCCCGATAATTTTTCCATTCTTGTTCCTTAAAACGGAATTGTTCCAGGCTATTATTTTTTCTTTTCCTGACCTGGTAACAATCTTATGCTCTTCATACTCCTGGCCTGTAACCTGACCGCTTATCAGGTTTTTAAATATTTTTTTTACATCATCAATAATCTCCGGCGGAGCAAACATTTCAAACCAGTTTTTTCCTATAAAGTCATCTTCCGTTCCTTCCAGTATTTCACAGCCTTTTTTATTTATAAGCGTAACATCACCTTTCTCATTTAATGCAAGCATAATAACGCCTGCAACATCCAGGTAATTCTGAGATGTATCCCTTGCCGTCTTCAAATCCGTGATATCAAAAAAGGTGGTTGTAACAGAAAAAGGACTGGTGCCGTTACCGCAGAATAAGAGGTTGGCATTGATAAGGAGCCATCTTAAATCATCATGAGACCTGTAAAAACCCATGATTTTATTTTGTATGGAATTACCTGTCCGAATACAGTAGATAAAGGGATGATCATTCTCTTCACATCCTGAGCCGTCTTCGTATATCAGCGGCCAGTCTTCTGGTTTAAAGGGTTTACCGATGCTGTCCTTTATGCGGATACCCAGTATGTTTTCAGCTCCCCGGTTACATGCCTGTATTTCCCCCGATTCTGACTGGGTTATTACTCCTTCACTGATTGTTTCAAGGGCAGATTGACAAAGTATTTCTTTATCGATCAGGGCACCATGGATCTTCCTTTGATTATGCTGTGCCTGTTCCAGAAATTTTACTCTCTGCTCAAGTTCTTCATATGAAGGTTTAGGAGACATATATCCCTCCAAGGGAGTTCCTGTACAGTTACTTAAAATAAACCTTATAAAATTGATAAAAAAGAGCTGACTTATTTTCTATTTACTGCTGAGTTACTTACAGCCTGTGAGGCAACAGGCATTAAACGATGGTGGAAACAAAGACATTTAAAGTTTATGGAATATCTGTAATTCTTCCGTCGGATAACTCCTTTACAGAAATTTCACTATCAAGCTGGGTAAACAGTTCAACAATATTGGGATGGCATGTGAAGTACAGAATCTGCTGTGATTTTGAAAGCTCCAGTATTCCACGGATTGCTTCAATTGATCGTTCTCTGTCAAAATTAACAAGGATCTCATCCATAATAACCGGCATCGATCCTGCGTGTTTTGTAAATTCTATAATAAAACCAAAGCGTAAGGCAAGATAAAGCTGTTCTGCAGTTCCCCTGCTCAATTGATTTATACTTTTTCTGTTCATATTTTTGTCTATCAGTTCAATCCTGTTTTCACCAAGAGGTGCTGCAATACCCGGATACCTGCCAAGGGTCATACTGCTTAATAGTCTTTCAGCCTCTGATATAATACCCGGCTGCCTTTCCTTTTCAAACCCTGCAATGGCCCTGCTGTAGAGCCCCTTTGCAAATCTTGTCGTAATCCATTCTATGGAGCGGGCTTCAAGCTCTTCCTTAAGGTCTTTCTCTTCGGCCCTCAGCCTTGAGAGCTGATCATCTTTAACCATGGCCCTGGCTTTTTCTTCAAGGCCGGCCTGTTCTCTTTTGCGCGCATTCAGGATAAGCTCTTTATTTTTAAGAGACTCTTCAATGCTGGCCTTTTCACCCGCAAGCCTGTTCATATCAAGGCGTGATATTTCTTTGACAAGCTGATCTGCATTTTCGGACGCACCGATAAGCCTTCTGATGCTGCTGTTAAGGGTTTCAATTTCTTTTAACAGGAGCTCTCTTTCTTCATAAATTTTCCCCCTTAAAAGAAAAGCCTCCTCATCTGCTGCCCCTGCTTTATTAAAAAGAGATTTTATTTCAGCTTTAACAGAAGATATCCTGCTGAGAATTTTATCATACTCCTTTTTTTTATAAAAAATTGTCTCCTGCAGGAGCACTTCATCTTCCTTTGTTTCAAGAGCCTCTGCTGTTATTTCAGTTTCAATGAAAAGCTTTTTTTTATGAACAGAAATATCACTGTTGATTCCGGAAAGTCTTTCATCAACCCCTTCTTTTTTTTCTTCCTGCTCTGTAATTTTTTTCTCTAATTTTAAAAGAGCCTCATTATTTTCTTCTGCCCTCTTCTCATGGGATACAAGCCGGTGCCTGCGGGCGGCAAGCATAACAACCCCTGAGAGTATAAAAAACAGTGCACCTGCAGTATTCACAGGATTAAAACCGCCGGAGTATATGAGCCATATAAGGGGAATTGCTGCTGCAAAAGTTATTACTGCAGGCCACAAAGGCATGATAAATCTGCGGGTGCCGGATTTTTCTTCATGCTCCTGTTTTCCTGAATGTAACTCGGAAATCCGTTCATTTATAAACATCAGTTCCTTTTCAAGAAGCTGATATTCATTATAAAGACTTTTGAGTCTTCTTAGTGATGCTTTATACATCCTGATATCCTGCTCATCTTTTACATGGATGGTCGGCAGTTCTTTTTTGCCTTTTCCTGCTTCAGCCAGGCGCCTCTTCTTTTCATGGTATTCACCGGATAATTCGATCAGCCTTGCTTTCAGGCTTTTGTATCTTGAAACACCGTCAACAGGAAAAGTATGAACAGGTTCTGTTTTTTCCAGTTTCTGTTTGAGGATATCGAGGTCAACAAGGAGAGGATACAGAGATGAATACTGCTCCAGCTTTTTAAGCCTTACTGTGAGATTTACCTTTTCTTTTTCTTCAGCCGTGATCTCTCCTTCAAGGCTTTTTATCTCACGGATCAGCCTGTCATATTCATCAGGGCTGAAGCTTAGTTTCTTTTTCTCACGGCTGATTTCTTTAAGCCTGTGCAGTATCCTGTTTATCTTTCCTTTTTTCCCTTTCGGTTTGAAGAGTTCATCTTCTTTTTTCTGTAAAAGCGTCTTGAGGTCCTTTAATGACTCTGGGTTTACGCCGGCACCTGCACTGAAAAGCGCATCATTTACAGCATCGCTGTTAAGCGTCTCAAAATTCTGCAGTTCGGTAAGAGAAAATGCGTAAATATTGTTAAAGAGAGATGGGTCTGAAACGGGAAGAATTCTGCTAAGGCTCTCTTTCCCGCTTCTGCTGCCATCGGCATTAAAAATTTCAGCCCTCCCGCCACGCGGACCGGTATAACGCTCAATGGTAATCTTACTTCCATCATCCTGCGTTAATGAAATATTTCCGCCGTGGTTTCCACCGTAGAGGGGCGGGTATATGTTCTCCTTTGTCCGGCCGTCAGGAAACCCGAACAGGATTGTTCTTAAAAATGCATGCAGAGAACTTTTTCCTGATTCATTTGTTCCGTAAAAAAGATTAAGGCCGGGGGATAAATCTTTAATATCAACGTTATTAAACAATCCGAAACCGTTTATATAGAGACTCTCTATTTTCATTTTAGGCCGCCCTTTAAAAGACTTTCAAGGCAGATATTTCTTGCGGCCTTTAAAAGAGATACGGCCTCTTCCTTATCAGGCAGCGCAACAAACTTTCCCGCCCTGCTTTCTTCATAAAGCAGAGAAAGCTCCTCTTTAATAAACTGTTCCAGATTATCACTGCTTAAGAGCTCTTCGGAAAGCCTTAACAGCTCCCCGGTAAAATCCTCCTGCTCTATCAAGGTATTGATATCAAGTTCGGGAGATGTTTTAACGCTGATTTTCTCAACCCATACAAAGGGAGAACATGACACACCGGCATCACGGGCAATCTCTAAAAGGTCGTCAACTGCCGCAGTGTTCATCAGCGTCTTTGACATGGGCCCTGCCCCGGTTAATTCAAACCTCACTATAACCGGTTTTGACAATTCATTTTCGGAGAGTTTTAAACATCTCTGCTCCAGGAAATTAATAAGCTCCTGCTCGGTTGAAATGCCGGATACATCAGCTTCATCCTTTACCCATTTAACTGCACAGGCAGAAATAAACTCCGTTGATATTTGGTACTGATCATCAACAGTTACAAGATAACAGCCTTTTTCTTCCGTCTCCCTGATACTTCTACCCTGGCTGTTTCCCGGGTATACAACAGCAGGATCGGCGGCTGATACTATTTTACGTTCATGCACATGACCGAGCGCCCAGTAGTCCATGCCTGATTTTTTTAAATCTTCGATACTGCATGGGGCATATGGCTCGTGTCCTGTATTTGATCCCAGGGTTGCATGAAGGAGCCCTATATGAAAAAGTTCCCTGTCCGTTCTATTAAACATCAGAGAAAGATTTCCGGTTTCATTTTTTTTATGGTGGCTTATCCCCTGGATAACAGCAAGGGGATCTTTATCCTTTATAACCTTGATGCTGCTGATGTGATCACCAAAGATATAAACCCTGTCAGGCCACTCCAGAGTCGCTGACCAGCTCATTAAGGGATCGTGGTTACCGTGGACAATAAAGCTTTCTATACCCGCATCGGAAAGTTTTTTTAGCCCGTCCCGGAATCTTACCTGTGCCCGCAGGCTTCTCTCCTCCCCGTCATATACATCACCTGCAACCAGAAAAAAATCTACATTTTTACTGATGCACAGCTCTATTATATTTTCAAATGAGGTGAATGAGGCGGACCGCATTACCGAAGCAATATCTGCATTTTCCTTTGCCAGTGATGAAAAGGGGCTGTCCAGATGGAGGTCGGCTGCATGTATAAATGAAAAGGGAAGCATAATATTTTAATGGGCGCAGGGCTCAAGGCTCAGGGCGCATGGTAATTTTATTTAAGGCTCATTCCTGCTTATCAGAAAAATAAACCGGGACGTGGGCGGCCCTATAACAAGCTGGTTCTGATCCATATCAAGCGATATACGGGTCCTTTTTGATTTGCCGCCTATCTCGTTTCCGTTTACTACAACACCAAACGCGCTTCCCCTGTCAACAACCCAGAGCCGGCCGCCTTCATAGTTAATGGAAAGATGATTCCTTGAAATCACATAGGGTTTTTCTTCTTCTATTGCCAGGTTGTTGTTATAAAAAACATCGGATTCGGAATCACAGGGCGGTACATAGCGCCCTATCCTGAATGGAAACTGGGTGATCAAAAGTTTTCTTCCATCAAGGGCGTTTTTAGCCTGCTCGGTCTGCCCTTCCATAATAACTTCTACACAGGCTGATGCCTTTGGGCCGGCAGAACTGTCATCAGCCCATTCTGCGAGCAGGTCGCTTGCCTGTCTTAACCGTTCAAAGAGATTTTTCATTATGGGTATCAGCCTGGACGGGTTTTCTCTTAACAGCTCATTAAACTGCGACCGGTTAATCACCCTTATCTTTAAGCCTGTTTCAGCCTTTACCGAGGCTGAACGGGGACGGTCTTCAATAAGGGCCATTTCACCAAACACCTGCCCGCTGTCCATAATCGCAAGAGTAATTTCTCCGGAGCCGGTGTTTTTGTATATCCTTGCTTTTCCTGAAAGGATTACATAGGCAGAGGTCCCTTCCTCGCCCTCTTCTATTATTGTTTCTCCGGCTTTATAGGTTTTTATAGTATCCAAAGAACTCTCCTTTAATAGAAATAAAGGATTAAGATATCTTATTTTCAGGTTAAAGTCAGTATTGAATTTTGTTCCTTCGAATCAGGGTTGACTCATATCCTTACGTTACAATATACTTGGACTTTATGATTTTTTATCATACGGTATTAATACCCGCCCAGCCCGAAAGATGAATATTATCAGGATAAGAACTTTTTAATAAAGGAAGGATCTTCAGACCGGGTAAAAAAATATATGCTCGAAAAACTAATCAACAGCCCTAAATGCTCAAAATATATGGCCTCCTTTGAAAAGGGCGAGACAATATTTTTTGAAGGCGATGACACCAGGGACCTTTATATACTGGTCTCCGGCGATGTTGAACTGTTAAAGGGCACAAAGACTATTTCCGAAGTAAAAAAGCCCGGAGATCTTTTCGGCGAGATGTCCGTACTGCTGGGAGGAAAAAGAAGCGCCACTGCAAAGGCCTTAAGCAATGTAAAGGCCTTAAAGATTGTAGATGATGAAATCCCCGCCTTTTTCGGCAGTTCACCTGAAATAGCAAGAGACATAACAAGGATGCTGGCAAAGCGTCTTGATGAGACAAGTCAGATTTTATACGGATTATCAGAATTCAGTGACCAGCTGCCGGATGCTGTTGCGGTAACAGACCATGATGAAAAAATTCTTACATGGAACAGTGTTGCCGAAAAAATGTACGGCAGATCATGGCATGAAATGCATTACAGACCTATCAGCAGCATATATGAAGACCCGGAAGAATATACGCAATATCTCAGTGAGGTTAAATCAAATTTCTCGGTAAGAGAAAAAATCCTAAAGATAAAGCACCCTGAAAATGGCATCAGGTATATTTCCACAAGCACAAAAGTCCTTTATGACGGGCATCATAACTACCAGGGGCTTTTATCGATTGGAAGGGATGTGACCGATTTTCGGGAGACGGAGATTAAATACGAAAAAATCAGAAAAAAAATAATTCCTGTTGTTATCCTGTTTTTTCTGGCTGTCGCATCAGCTTTTACGGTCTACCAGTTTTCCGGCAGAAACACAGGCAGCGTCAGGGAGTCAAGCATCCGCGACCTTAGAGCTCAGCTCGGAAAAGATTATGTTCTTATAAAATCTATGTTAATGGATCATTTTGAAAGTGCTGACCGGGACATCACACACAGATTCCTTGAAGAATTTATATCTATACAGGATGCCGGTGACATGCCATACAACGGTATTGTACTGCTTGACCGGAATATGAAGGTGTTTGATTATATATCTGCTGGCGAAACCGGCAGCAACGTTCCGCAGATGATAGGCAGCAGTTATTCTGGCATAGAATTCAAAGGAAGCGACAGGTCTCTCCATAAGGTCCTCACCCTTTACAGAAAGGATGATAAGCACCCCATGGGAAAAAAGGGAGTGGAGGTTGCCTTTGAATGCGCAAACAATGATGTCATAGCGGGCTGGGTTGTTTTTCAGCTTAACCCGGAAGTTCTGAAAGAGAAATACGGAATTGACGAAGCAGATGATCTCCTCAAATTTAAATTTAAAAGGGAATAGTTTTCTCCAAATATAAATTGTTATGAGCCCTGCTTTATATTTTAATATGATTTATGTATAAGTTTACTATGGAAAATTCCCAAAGCAATAAACAGGCAGATTCCTTCAGCTGCAATTTTACAGATGACGGAAAAGGCGGCCTGCTGCTCAAAATCACTGGCAGCATCAACACCTACAATTCAGGTTCATTTATAAAAGAAGTAAAGGGATATCTTAAAACCGTCCCCAATTCTTCCATTACAGTTGATCTGGAAAAAGTCAGCTACCTTGATGATTACGGGGTTCTTGTTCTTTCCGAAATCAGGGATATGTTTCCGGATGACGGTGCATTTAAAATAATCAACCCGGGTGAAAGGGCTTCAGATATCCTTTCTATAATGGATTTTGATTCCATAGGAAAAGGGTCCGGTAAAAAAACCGAAAATCCTTCCAATTTTATTATCCGTCTTGGTGAAGACACTATCACGGTTATGTCCGATCTTAAATACATGGCTTCCTTTTTAGGTTCGGTCTGCCTGGCAATACTGTATGTGTGCATGCACCCCAGGTCACTGAGGTTTGGAGATACCATCCATTATATGAAGCGGGCCGGGGTTGATGCACTGCCTATTGTGGGCCTTATAAGTTTTCTGCTCGGTCTTATTATAGCCTTTATGTCATCTATTCAGCTCAAACAGCTAGGAGCGGATATCCTGGTGGCGCCGCTGGTAGCGGTTGCAATGACCTATGAACTGGGCCCCATCATGACCTGCATACTGGTTGCCGGCAGGTCAGGTTCATCATTTGCTTCGGAGATCGGTACAATGAAGGTATCCGAAGAGATAGACGCACTGTTCACCATGGGTTTTGATCCTACCAGATTTCTTGTTCTTCCCAAAATGCTGGCTTCGGTTATTGTAGTTCCTATACTCATCCTGTTTTCCGATATCTGCGCAATACTGGGCGGTCTTGTTGTCGGTGTATTTGTTATGGACCTCACAACAAACGCCTATATAAGCCAGACACTTAAATCACTGACCCTGTTTTATATTTTCTGGGGTGTGCTGAAGAGCGCCGTGTTTTCAGTCGTAATATCATGGGTAGGGTGCCTGATGGGCTTTCAGGTGAAGGGCGGCGCTGACTCAGTAGGAAAGGCAACCACGTCGGCAGTTGTAAGAAGCATATTTTTTATAATTATTATAGATGCTGTTTTTGCCATGATACATATTTACTGGTTCTAGTGCTGGGCAAGAGGTGCAGGGTAGGATGAAGGATAAAGCAATTATAAAAGTTGAAAACCTTGTCGGCGGATACGGCGAGACAGTTATCCTTGATAACATCACCTTTGATGTTAAAGAGGGAGAGATATTTGTAATCCTGGGCGGGAGCGGCTGCGGCAAGAGTACCCTGTTAAAACATCTAATAGGGCTTATCACTCCTCTTTCGGGCACAGTAGCAATTGACGGGGACAGAATAACGGAAGATGATGAAAAATCATTTGAGCGCATCTTAAGAAAAATAGGGGTTCTTTACCAGAGCTCGGCCCTGCTCGGCTCCATGACAGTCGGAGAAAACATTGCTCTTCCCATCAGGGAATATACAGATCTATCCGATGACTCCATAGAAAGAATGGTGGAGATGAAGCTTAAGCTTGTGGGACTTGAAGGCTATGCCAATCATCTGCCCTCCGAGATAAGCGGCGGAATGAAAAAAAGAGCCGGTCTTGCAAGGGCAATGGCCCTTAACCCTAAAATTCTGTTTTTTGATGAACCTTCAGCCGGGCTTGATCCTGTAACATCGGCAGGGCTGGATGACCTTATAATAAATTTAAACAATATACTGGGTACAACCATGGTGGTTGTAACCCATGAACTCTCCAGTATTTTTTCTATTGCACACAGAATAATAATGCTGGATAAACAGACAAAGGGCATTATTGCAGAAGGTGATCCAGAGTATCTGAGGAATCACAGTCTTAATAAATCCGTTAAGGAATTTTTTAACCCGGAAAGAGAAAACAGGCTGGAAAATAATGCTTAATTTAAAAACTACTCAAGGATTAAACTAAATGGCTTCCCAGAAAACAAAACTCACAGTAGGTCTTTTTGTTTTTTTCGGCATAGTAATAGCGGTGTTTACCTTTGTATGGCTGGGTATGTCCCACATCCTGGAAAGGGGCCAGTACTATGCAATATATTTTGATGAGTCGGTTCAGGGGCTTGATATCGGTTCTCCTGTAAAATACAGGGGTGTTGCCGTTGGCCTTGTTTCGAGAATAGAGGTGGCGCCTGATGACAAGCTGATTCAGGTTATCGTTAAAATAGAAAAAGAGTGGAGCATGGAGTCGGATATAGTTGCCCAGCTGAGCGTTGTAGGTATTACCGGAAGCATGTTTATAGAGCTTGACCTGAAGGAAGAGGGGGATGATAAAAAGGCGCCTGAACTGGGTTTTCCTGCAGAGTACCCTATACTTTCATCAAAACCGTCGGAGATTACCGAAATACTGCAGGGCATCGGCGACTTTTTAGATCAGATTCAGGCCATTGACCTGGACGGCATCTCAGGAAGAATAAAAGATACCCTTGATAATTTTAATCAGGTGATGGCTGATGCCAATATAAAGGGGCTGTCGGAAAAGCTGGATAAATCACTGGAAGACATCGGCAGAATTGTTGAAAAAGAGAGGTGGGACAGCATTTTAAACTCGGTAGAAGAAAGTATGAAACGTCTTGAAAGCATTACCACAAAGGCGGACGGCAGCATGGACAAGCTTGATAACTCTCTTGCAAGCCTTGAAAACATAACCACCGGAAATGAGCCGAAAATAAAGGAAGCCATAGCTGATTTTAAAACCGCAATGGAAAAGGTAAATACACTGCTTGATAACACCAACTCAATGATATCAGGAACTGACGACTCGGTATATAAGCTGGGAGAAAACCTGAATGAAATAGCTGAAAGTATAAAACAGGCGGCGGAAAATATAAATAAGGTAACCGATATTATAACTGATCAGCCCTCACAGCTTCTGTTCGGCGAGCCGAGAGCGCCCAAGAAAATAGAGAAGTAAATTTTTGAGTAATGGAGATATATATGTTCAACAGGAAAAATATTTTATTATGCCTTGTTATTTTTCTTCTTTTTTCAACATATTCATGTCTGGATTTTAAACAGCCCAATCCGGATATCAGGTACTACACGCTGGAGTATGGCTCTCCTGAATACACAGGAAAGGCTCAGCGGCCTTACATTATAAAACTGGAAAATTTTAAAATTTCACCGGTCTATGACACAACCAATATTATCTACCGTAAAGAAGCCTACGAAAGGGACAGCTACACATACTACAGGTGGAGAGTTAATCCTTCGGACCTTGTAACTTACCTTGTGGGAAGAGACCTGAAAAGCTCAGGCCTGTTTAAAGGCGTGGTGCTGCCGGGAGAAAGAAACAGGGATACATCCTTTCGGGTGGAAGGAATAATAGATGAATTTTACGAGCTGGACGGAACAAGAGAATGGAACGGGGTGTTGAGTATCAGCATAAGTGTAACTCCGGAAGAAAATGGCAAAAATGTTTTCCAGAAAACATATAAAGCAGCGGAAAAATGTGAAAAGAAAAACCCTGCATCTCTTGCCGAAGCGTTAAGTAAAGCAATGGAAAAAATATCAAGTGAAATCACTGAGGATTTGTATGATTACACAGGGGAGTAAAAGCCTGTGGACAACATGGACCTTGTGTACGCACTTCGTCCACAGAGTCAACAGGGTCCACCATGTCCACAAAAAGAAGGACTAAGAGGCTAAGCAGTAAAAATCTACCACTGCCAGTCAGAACCGATACCTATATCATTAACAACATCCTTTACACCTTCAACCGATCTTGTTACTTCTTCAATCACTTCCATGGCATGACCTGACCCGGAACTGCCGGACAGGGTAACAACACCGTTATCGGAAGTCACATTGATATTGGAGGGATTTGTTCTTTTATCCTTGGCAAGGGAGGCCCATACCATACTGTTTAATACCTGGTTGTCCAGCGCTGCCTTTGAACTTTCAGTGGGCCTGAAATCTTCCAGTTCCGTCATTTTTGCTATTATTTCTACTGTGCTTTTTATACTTATCTGATCCAGATTAAAGACCGCATCGTATAAGGCCGGGTCATGCCAGTCTACCCCGTATAAAAACCTGGTCCAGTTTATGCTCTGTTTATCGAGCTTTTTAATCATGGAGAAGGCCTGTTTCCTGGTCACTCCGTCATGTTCCATGGCGGCGTTTATACGGTACTCCATATCGGCTATCACCCTTATACGCATTACATGAGAAACACCTCCCAGCAGAAGATGGCCTGCCGACCCGTGATAAACAAGATCATTTTCCTTGGCCCTTTTGAGCAGGGCGTATCTTATATAGTTCATGTGGGCTATTCTTTTATCCGGGGATTTGAGCCACGACCTCGGTACTGTCTCCATTGCCGTGGTGAGCTTATCTTCCGGTACGCCAAATTCCTCGGCAGCATCAATCACTATTTCCTTGCTGATGCACGGGTATCCGAGTTTCTGACTTAATTCTTCCGCTACTGCTTTTCCGCCGCTGTATGTTCCTCTTGAAATGGTGATGATAGCCATAAAACTCTCCAGTATCTAAAAAGTGTTGATAGCCTTTATATCATTATTTATTTCCAGGCTGTCCAAGCGCCCTGCTTATCAGTGATAGCACTGCCGAAACAGCAAGCAGGCATATAATCAGGATATACGAAAGGTCGGGCTTATTTGTTAAATCCCTGATAAGCCCATTTACCCAGGGCATAACAAGGCCTGCAATACCGAATGCAACAAAGAGCCAGCCGTAATTAAGACCGAAATTTCTGAGTCCAAAGTAATCCTTGCACACAGAAGGGAACAGCGTAAGGTTGGCGCCGTAGTTCATGCCTATTATAAACACAACTATAAGGATAATAAGCCATCCGCTTCCGCCGGATCTGGTAAGCTGGAACAGAACCCCGATAATAAGAGCCTGACATACAAATTCTGCAAAAAGCGTTAACTGCCGCCCGATCCTATCCGATACAGCCCCGGCAAATATCCGGCCCAGGGTATTTCCCAGGGACAATACAACTACAGTAATAAATGCCCATTTGCCAAGACTCTTTTTACCCAGGTCTGCTGCAACACTCATAAAAACAAGTCCGGCAGAGGCCCCTGAAAAAAACATAAAGAACATCAGCCAGAACTGGGCTGTTCCCATCATTTTTTTCCAGGAAAAATCAGCCGACATTTTCTGGGAACGGCCTTTTCCTCTTGCGGCAAAATGAAACCCGGCAGGAGGCGTTGAGATAAACCATACAAGGGCGCCCATAAATAACCATATGAAGATGCCGATACATATCATGGTTTCCGGCACACCCTTCTGGACAAGTCCTGCATCTGTTGTTTTTTCAAACAGGGTTAAAAGCCATGAGGTAAGAGGGGCCAGTATAACAGGGGCAAGGGCGTTTCCTGCGACCACAATACCGGCAACAAATCCTGTCCGTTCCGGAGGAAACCATTTAATTGAGGCCGGTGTAAGGGCCGAATAACTGAAACCAACTCCTGTGCCTGTAATAAGGCCGAAACCTATAATGTACCATGTTATGGATGAACCTCCCAGGCCGGACACTATACAGCCGAGCCCGGCAAGGACTCCGCCAAGCGCAACAACCGGGCGCGGACCGTAACGGTCCTGAAGACGCCCTGCAGGAACCATTACAATTGAAAAAACAATGGACATGAGTGAAAAGGGCAGAGCCTTGTCCGCGTTGCTCCATCCCCAGAAATCAGGAATTCCTCCCTTGATTATACTCCATACATATAATACTCCGAGGGCCACTCCCATACAGGAAGAGACAATAGCGACAAGCCATCCCCGGGAAAATTTAATTACAATGTGTGTTGGTGTGCTTTCATTCATTTTTATACCTTTTATCCCAAAAACCTGCTCCAAAATTTACAGCATTGTATACCAGTGATAAAATCCTTGCAAACAATGGATAAAAAGGTTTTCTTTTTTGTCCATTTATGTCTATAAAGCCCCAAATATAAAAAGGCATTTCATGCGGAGGAAATAATGATAAAAATAAATGAAAATTATAAAAAACTTCAGGCATCTTACCTTTTTTCGGATATTGCACGCAGGGTTGCTGCATTTCAGAAAGAAAATCCGGATAAAAACATCATAAAACTCGGAATCGGTGATGTTACAAGGCCACTGCCTCCGGCCTGTATTGATGCATTCCACAGGGCAGTTGATGAAATGTCTGATATTAAATCATTCAGAGGTTACGGCCCTGAACAGGGTTATGACTTTTTAAGAGAAGCGATTGCAAAAAACGACTTTCAGGATAAGGGAGTTGATATTTCCGCTGATGAAGTATTTGTAAGCGACGGAGCAAAGTGCGACTGCGGAAATATTCAGGAAATTTTTTCTACGGATATTACAGTAGCAATACCCGACCCGGTATACCCGGTTTACCTTGATACAAACGTTATGGCAGGACGTACGGGTCTTTATAATAGCGGCCGTTATGACGGTATTGTTTATCTTGATGGTACCAGCGAAAACGGATTTGTGCCGAATATCCCCGAAGAAAAGGTTGATCTTATATATCTCTGCTACCCCAACAATCCTACAGGCGCCACCATTTCAAAGGAAGAGCTTAAAAAATGGGTAGATTACGCTAAAGAAAACAAGGCAATTATTCTTTTTGATGCTGCCTATGAGGCATTTATAAGAGATGAAAGCCTTCCAAGATCCATTTACGAAGTTGAAGGCGCAAAGGATGTTGCAATCGAGTTCAGAAGTTTTTCTAAAACAGCCGGGTTTACAGGTATCCGATGCGCATATACGGTTGTCCCCAAAACCTGTGCAGCATATACGGCAGACGGAGAAGAGGCGCTTTTGAACCCGCTCTGGAACAGAAGACACACCACCAAGTTCAACAGTGTTTCATACCCGGTTCAGCGTGCTGCCGAAGCTGTCTTCAGTGATGAAGGAAAAGCACAGGTTAAGGAGCTGACAGACTATTATCTTAAAAATGCCGCTCTTATCAGGGAAGAAATTTCAGGTTTGGGCTTTGACTGCATAGGCGGCGAAAATTCACCCTATATATGGGTAAACGGTAAAACCGATTCATGGGCATTTTTTGATAAACTCCTCCAGAATGCAGGTGTTGTATGTACACCGGGTGCTGGTTTTGGAAAATGCGGAGAAGGATATATAAGAATAAGCGCTTTTAATAATTACGAAGATGTCCAGAGAGCAATGGGCAGAATCAAAGACGCCCTTAAGTAAAAAAAACAGAGATCAGAGGTCTGAAGTCAGAGATCGGCAGACAAAATCTGACATCTGATCTCTGATTACTGACTTCTGTTTTTTCCTTGCACCTTGAGCCCTGCGCCCTTCTTTTATCTATTTTTTCCGGGCCATGTCATTGGCAAGTTTTATGGTGATTTTATTTGCATGATCAAGCCTTCCGGCAAGCACGCCAAACAGATGTTTTGCTACATCAGGATATTTTTCTATTATTTCCGGAAGTTTATCGCCCGGGAAACGTTTTATTACGGATCTTCCCTTTGAAATAATGGATGCAGACCTTACTTCTCCGAGTATTGCAGCCATTTCTCCGAAGTACTCTTCCGGCTCTGTTATCTCTGCAATCTTTTTACCCTGCTTTGAAACAATAAGAGCGCCCTGGACAAGCTTGAAAAAATCCTTATCCTTGTTGCCTTCATAGATGATAGTATCGCCGTCTTCATATTTTTCTATATCAGGGTTTACAAGATAGGCCGGCATAGCCTCCTTGGTTATTACCGTATTTCTTAATACCTCATTTACAGACGTCATTCCTTCACGGATTTTCTGCAGACCGGCTTCCCTCAGAGTCTTCATTCCTTCCTGGCCGGCAATCTTCCTGAGCTGATCTTCGGGGACATCGGCATTAATCGCCTTTGAAACCTCTTCCGTTACCTCCATAAGCTCATAAAGACCGACTCTTCCCTTGTAACCGCCGTTACAGTCAGGGCATCCTTTAGGGCCGTATATCTTAAGATCAGGTATTTCCTCCTTTGAAAAGCCCATTAATTCCAGATCCTCTGCTGTGTGGTGCGTTTCAAGAACCTTGCACTTGGGACACAGCTTTCTGGCAAGACGCTGGGATAAAACCATTGTAACCGCAGATGCGAGCATGTAGGACGGTATGCCTATATCCCTTAAACGTCCGATTGTTGAAGGACAGTCATTTGTATGAAGTGTACTGAAAACAAGGTGGCCTGTCATAGCCGCCTTAATTGCTATTTCCGCTGTTTCCATATCCCTGATTTCACCAACCATAATTATTTCAGGGTCCTGACGCAGAAAGGCCTTTAAAGCCGCGGCAAAGGTCATGCCCACTTCATTTCTTACATTAACCTGGTTGATGCCTTTAAAGTTAAACTCAACAGGGTCTTCGGCCGTAAGTATTTTTGTGTCTTCGGTGTTTAAAACATTGAGTACCGAATAAAGAGAAGTTGTTTTACCGCTTCCCGTCGGGCCGGTAACCAGTATGAGGCCATAGGGTCTGCTGATACAGCGCTTAAGGGCTTCAAATGCCGCTTTTTCAAACCCCAGTTTTGTGAGGTCAACATTAAGAGCGCCTTTGTCCAGAATACGCATAACAACACTTTCGCCAAAAAGTGTGGGAAGTGTTGAAACACGAAAATCAACAGCAGAATGTTTGCCCATACGCATTTTTATTCTGCCGTCCTGGGGGACTCTTCTTTCTGAAATATCAAGGTTTGAGAGGATCTTGATCCTGGAAATAAGACCGTTTTTAATGGATAAGGGCAGATTCATTGATTTATAGAGCGAACCGTCAAGCCTGTATCTTACCTGAAGGGATTTCTCAAAGGGCTCTATATGAATATCACTTACGCCGTCAGTAACAGCTTTGATAAGAATACCGTTAACAAGTTTGATGATAGGGGCATCGCCTGCAGAGAATTCATCTTTAAAACTTTCCTCTTCAGGGATTTCAAGCTCCATATCTCCGACAGCTTCGGAAACAAGTGAACCAAAGTCATCAACCTGGGTTACCGGAAGGTCATCTTCATCAGCCTCCTTGGCCTTTGCAAAATAGCTGTCATATTCTTCATCACTGATTTCATAATATTTTTTATAGGCGTCAATTATCGCTTTTTCGGATGCAACATGGACTTTTATTCCCATCCTGACTTCGCCCTGAAGTTCCTCCACCGCAGTACTGTCTGTCGGTTCGGTCATGGCAACATCCAGGGTTCTCTCCCTTTTTGCCATGGGGAATGCCAGATATTTTTTTACCATTTCATAGGGGATCAGTTTTAACAGGTCTGATCCGGGGTTAAAGTCTCTGCTTGTTGCTGCAGGATAATTGTGTATTCGGCTTAAGACATTAACTATGGTTTCTTCTTCAATATACCCATTTTTAAGAAGGATACTTCCCAGGCGGCCCTTTGTTTTTTTCTGGGTGTTCAGGGCATCCTGAAGCTGACTGCTTGTAATATGTCCTTCTTTACAGAGAATCTCTCCTATTCTTGTTTTCCCTGCACCGGACTGATCTTTGACTGTTGCCTTGAGACTTGATCTGGATTGATTTACAGATTTTAAATGGGATGGTTTATTTGATTGTGGAATCGCCATAATGCCTGTCTGTTAATATATACTATTTCCTTTATTAACCCTGTTCGGGAATAATAACCGTTTGATTATTCAAAAGATTCTCAAACTAACATAATTTTATGTCAAATCGTGGGATGCATATACTCAGCTGAGTAGAATCCTTATAAATTATATCGGATTCAGTATATAAAATCTTGAAATTAAAGATGGGTTTTTATGAGGTTATTTTTGGGGTTTTGTGTATATAACCCGGTATTTTTCTTCATCGCCATTAAAACAGATGAGACACTCTTTATTTTCATTGTTTTTTCTGCCGCCAAAACAGCCTTTTTTATGCGGAATTTTTGCCAGAAACACCTCAAATCCTGACTCCCTGTAAAGCTCGGCAGCTTCACTCAGGCGAGGTTCACAGGCGATAAATCTCCTGGTCCAGCCTGAATTTTCAGGGTTGTCACTGTTTTTAAAAATATCATCCATTTAATTCTGCAAAGACAAGAGGCCGTCCGGATATAAATTTAAAAAATGAACCAGCTTCCGGTTTAACAGGTGTCTGAAAAAGAAAGATTGAATAAAGAATATAACCGGCTGAAATTTCGGACTGATACTTTTTTTGAAAATCATCAGAAACAGCATTGATCTCCGTTAATTTATCCTGCCAGCTTTTATCAGACATGAGAATGTCACAGATATTGTTACCGGCATAATCATCCCTTTGAGTATTATCTTCAAATACAGGGCATTTAAAGGTAATTGCCTCCCTGTTTTCCAGGCTGCTCTCCATACCCTCACACTCATCAAGAAGATATTCATATATCCGCCGGTCAGTAATTAACAGGGGCTCAGAATCAGGGATAAGGCTGCCGAAAAGACCATACCAGGCCTGTAAGAGCCGCATGATATTTGTATCGGTTAAAAAAGAGTCAGGATCAATTCCTGTCAGAGTTTCAAGGGGATATTTCGTATTTTCAGTAAGATCCGCATTATTCAGCAGGGGAGAAGGAGATTTTTTCAATCCCTCAAGCAGTTCATTGGCGTCAGCCCTGTTTGCTTCAATTCTGTCAGCCAGGAGCAGAAGCATATGCCATCTGATAACTCTGTCTTTTTCCGAAGTATCGGTAAGCCTGTTTGAAATAACTGTTTTTATATGGCGCAGAGATTCACTGGATACAGGGAGCATGTGGCCGGTTTTTATTATTTCCCTGCGGCTCTTTTCACCCTGCTCACTGGCCCAGTTAAAGCATTCGTCCAAAATCAGATTAAAATCCGCCTCGGGCTTTAACTCTTCCGGAGGAAAGTATGTCGTTATACGGCTGTCTGTAAACTGCGGAAATGTTCCTCCCCATGGAATATAGCTTTTTAAAGGAGAAAAACAGGGTGTTATTTTTTCCGGAAAGGACAATCCGGGACCGGCATATGAAAGTAGGTGTATTGTCATTTTCTCAAATATATTAAAAGGTTGAATTACAGAACTTCAGGATCGGTCAAATTATGAATATGATTATCAGATAGACACATACTGTTTCAACAATAAAAAAGGAAAAAACAGCATTATGAATATTGACCCCCAAATAGTTTTCCTATAAAAAGCCCTGATGACAAAAGAAAAACTAATAGAGATTCTTCAGGGAATATTAAAAACCGATCTGGATTTGAGCTTTCTTCAGCAACTTAAGGGAAATGAAATAGAAACACTTGTCGCATGCATAAGAGAAAGAATTGATGCTGTAGACTGAAGGCAGGTGTAGAGGAAAAAACAGGGGGGCCGGCATTTTCTGCCGGCAGCTGATACCTGATTTTTTTCTGTACGTCCGTTTAAGTTACTGTTTTATTTCCATTCCACTGGAAATTTTCTGTACTGACTCAACTGTATTTTCAATAATATCACTGAGACTTTCTTCTTGGAGACCAAGAAACTCAAGTGCATTACTGTCCATTGTGTACAGCATACCGTCTATACCTGTACCCATTCCGCTCATTAAAGCCAGGGAATCAGCAACATGGACGATGTAAGCCAGTACACTGTCTCCGGATTTTGAGGGAGTATGGTGGAAACAGATAGCATTGGTCAGCACATTCGGGATCTTCCAGGCCTTACACATTAAGGCCGCAATTTCGGAATGGTCAAAGCCGAGTATTGTTTTTTCAGCTTCAAGAAATGACCGGTCCCCTTCTTTCATAAACGATTCAAAGAGTATCTGACGCTCCATGAGATATTTATCAAGCACGATCTTGCCGGAATCATGGATCAGCCCGGCTGCAAATGCATCATTTTCCTGATCAGGCTTAACTTTTTTTGCTATCATTTTTGCTCCCAGGGCCACTGCAAGGGAATGCACCCAGAGATCACCGGAATCCAGCTTGTAGCCTTCCATCGAGTCTCCAAGCAGAGTGGATGAGCCAGCCATGGAAACTATTTCACCAACAGTTTTATATCCCAGAAGAACTGAGGCATGCTGAACGGAAGTCACCTTTCCGGCAAGACCGTAATATGCGGAGTTTGAAAGCCTGAGAATCCTTGTTGCCATTGCCTGATCTGTTTCAAGGATATCCGAAAGGGCAGCAAAATTGGATTTGGGGTCATTCATTATTTCTCTTGCCTTGAACATAACCTGAGGCATTGGAGGCAGCTCTTTGAGCCTGCGAATGATTATTTTCTGAAGAGCTCCGCCCCTGGGCAGATCGCCTGCTGCTTCACCAGCAGGGGAAATACCCGGATTTTCCGGTGCCGCAGACGTTTCTTTTTCTTTCGGTCTCAAATCTATTTTTATAATAGCCTTGCAGGCCGGGCAGGGGAATGATATGGCTTCGCCTTTAGGGAGCCTTTCATCCGGAATATCATATGTTTTTCCGCAGCCGTTGCATTTAACTTTCATATCTAGCCTTTCATCGGGATAGTGTGGTTGAATAAGAGCGCAGGTTTGTTTATGTGATTTGAAATTCGCCTGTATCAACATTTAAAACCATTGAGCGAATATTTAATCCGCCGGTCTGATCATCTTTGATATTAATCTTTGTATCTATCAATATTTTTTTAGCCGCCTCTGCGACTTTCAATCCGATACTGCTTCCTGCAGGTGTCCCTGACATGCTTGCGCCGCCGGCTATAGAACCCGTATATGGAGGTAATGCACCTTCTTTTTTAAATAACTCAAGGGCATATAATACTGCACTGTCAACAAATTTTGCGGGATTGGGAGGATTGGGGGAATCAGCTTTTGGGGCAAGAGAATGAATGCCGATCCCTATCTTTTTCATCTGGCTGTACAGTAATATCCCTATTCCTGCGCCTACCCGGTCTATTTTGATAATACCTGTGTTTGCCTGTGCGCACTGCATGATTCTAACTGAAGTTTCCGCCATTATTTTTTCGCCTTAAAACAGTATTAACAATCCAAATATCAACCTGAATCCAAAAAATTTGTATTTTGCAATAAACATACCGCCGAAAAAAACAGGTGTATTAAAAATTAGCCTTAAATTAATTTTGTGTTAAAATTATGTTTTCACATCAATACAGACAGTGAAATCAGTTTGAAATACATCTCAGGAGTGGATAAAAAATAATCACAATAAAAGCAAATGCGTCAATAATTAAACACACAAATCAAAATATAAGACCATTATTTTGACGCTGAAAAAATTAATGGCGCATTTAGTCAAACCTGTTTTACATTGACAAATTAAAGAGGTATAGATAATTACAACGGAATTCAGACAGACTTCAGCTTAAATGTAACTTATAAAAACATTTAGCTTAACAAAAGAAAAGAAGATGCAGAACACACTTTTAAAAACAACTTTTTATATTATCGTAATATATCTTTTATTATATCTTTTTTCCGGAAGCGCTTATGCTCAGGACAATAAAGAAGATAAAAAGGTAAACAGCATATTAAGCATAGAAGCGTATGACCGCCTCAATAAACAGCCTGATACATTTCTTATTGATGTAAGAACAAGAGCGGAATACCAGTTCACAGGTCATCCTACCCATGCATATCTTTTCCCCTATATGTTCATGACCGCAAAACTGAGTAAAACGGAAGACGGCTATGAATATCTCTTTAATCAGGAAAACAAGGTATTTGTAGAAGAGATAAGCAAGGTTTTTAAAAAAAATGACAACCTCATACTTATATGCCGTGACGGTAAAAGAAGCCTGCTTGCCGGAAAAAAACTGATTGATAACGGATTTGAAAATGTCTTTTCAGTAAAAGACGGCTTTGAAGGAAAAGAATTTCCCAGTTCTGAAAATTCCGACCTGGACAAACTATATAAAAACCTGGCCAAACTGAATAATATTCACGGCTACAAACACCGCCGCCATTCCGGATGGCAGTGGTGGGGGCTCCCATGGACATATGAAATGGACCCGACCTATCTTTATCCGCCTGACAAAAACCAGGAACAGGAGTAATCACCTGTAATTCTTTTATTCCATTGATTTTCACCTTATCCGATATTATCCTGTTAAGTATATAAATTTTCATACCGCTGCAGATTGGAATTGTCTTTCTGTACGGTGATCCGTTTGACACTTAAAACCAGACGCAGGTAATATTATGAAATCAGTTACTGACCGTTTAAAGGGAATAGCCTGGTATAAATGGCTTTTAGCCGTAATGGCGCTTTTTTACATTATCTATATATCCGTTTCATACTTGTATCTACCGGGAAAGCTTAAGGAAATAACGGAAACGGATGTTTCGGAAATGACAGGAAGAGAAATATCCGTTGAAAAAATAAGCTTTAACCCTTTTATTCTTTCACTTACCGTTACAAATTTTTCTGTTTCTGACAAACCGGAAAAACCGCTGATCGCATGGGATAATCTTCTGATCAACTTCAGTTTCTGGAAATCTCTTTTTTCATGGGAAGCAGCCTTTGACCAGGTGCAAATCGACAGCCCGCAGATTAATATCATAAAAAACAAAAACGGTTTTAATTTCAGTGATATTATTGAAAAACTGTCAGAATCCGACGATAAAACGCCTCCTCAGCCGGCAGAAGAAAAAAACAAAACTTCCATCGCCCTTGAAATTTTCAACACATCAATAAACAGCGGTTCATTCAGATACAAGGATATCAGCGGTGATGTCCCTGCAGGAACTGACCTGGATAACATAACTGTCTCTGTAGATAAAATATATCTGGCAACAGGAGATGAACAGCTTAACCCCTTCAGCCTTAAGGCAAAAGGTCCGGGAGGAAGCAGTATAGAACTTACAGGCGACTACAGAATAGACCCTCTGCATGTAGATGGAAGTGTAAAAGCCGATGGCATCGATTTATCGGGATTCAGCGGGTTTGTTGAAAACATTATTCCTGTAAAACTAAGCAGGGGAACACTTTCCTTCAGCACAAATATTCTGGCAAAAAATGAAGGCAGCATGATACTTCGGACTGAAAAGGGGAATATATCCCTGTCCGATCTAATAGTAGATGACAGTACCGGCACTCCTGACATGTTAAGTGCAGGCAGCATCAATATTAAGGATTTCAGTGTTGACCTCACAGAACAGAAGGTAAATGTTGAAGGTATTTTTTTAGACAGCATCATCACAAATCAGTGGATCGATGAATCCGGGAACCCGCGATACAGCGCATTACTTAACCAGGATAAGTCTGATGAAACCTCAAAAACTGCTCAGGATACAGAACCCGGCGCGCCATGGGATATACTTATTAAGCAGATCGCTCTTACAAACAGTACCGTAAACCTTAAGGATTTAAAGGAAAACATTACAACAGGCCACTCCCTGTCAGGAATCGACCTCTTACTTAAGAATGTCTCTCTATCACCTGAAAGTAAAATATCCCTCGAGTTTTCCGCCATGGCTGATAGCAGCGGGAGCATCAATGCAAGCGGAATTCTGTGTCCCTCACCCTTTTCTATGGATCTTGAATACAGTATTGAAAACTTCATGCTTCCCCCGTTTTCCGAATACCTTGAATCGGTTTCCTGGCTCACTATTGATGAGGGCAGCCTGAGTGTTAAAGGCAAGGCGTCTGTAAAGCAGGGAACAGATAACACCGCAGTAAGCGCATCTGCAAGCCTGGGAATAAATAATTTCACACTGAATGACACACGTTCAAAATCAAAGTTTATGGGTTTTGAAGCCTTTAAGCTTAATGATATTCAGGCTGATATCGATAAACAGTCTGTTTCAGTTGGTTCTGTGGTTCTTTCAAAACCGGATCTGGATATAAAAGTATCTGAAGAAAAACAGGTTAACCTTGCCGCTGTTATGAAGGAAACGAAAAAAAACACGTCATCCTCCGAACCTGAAAAATCAGCCAAAGATTCAAAAGGCTGGGATTTTGAAATAAAAAAAGTAAGCATGGATGACGGAACAGTTCTCTTTACTGATAAAAGTATTAAATCCGGATACAAAACAGGGTTGTATAACATGTCTTTTTCTCTGGATAAAATCGGGACAAAAATAAATGAAAAGGCGCCTTTTTCATTTAAAACAGAAATAGACAAATATGCACCCTTTACTGTCGCCGGGACTCTTGACCCCGTAAACCAACAGCCAGGTTTTTCATTTACAAGTACATTAAAGGGATTAGACATGTCGCACCTGTCACCCTATTCGGGAGTTTATATAGGGAGCAACCTCAAAAGCGGCAAACTTTCACTCAACCTTGATTACGCGGTTCATGACAGTAAGCTTAAGGGAAAAAACAATATAAATGCCAGAGACCTCTACCTTGGAGAGAAGGTCCCCGGAGAGCCTGTAGTAAAAGCGCCTGTCGGAATAGGGCTTGCCCTTTTAAGGGATATATCAGGTGTTATTGACCTTGATGTAGGAATATCAGGAGACCTTGATGACCCTGGGTTCAGTGTTTCGGGTGTAATCATCAAGGCTCTTGTTAACATAATTGTAAAGGCTGCGGCATCGCCCTTTAAACTCCTCGCAGGTCTTGTACCGGGGGGCGGTGATGACCTTGGGACAGTAGCATTTGATGGGGGCGCCTCCACCCTTACCCTTGAAAACAAAGAAGGTCTTAAGACACTTTTTGAAGCTCTCGCTAAAAGACCTCAGCTTCTCCTTACAATCAAAGGAAACGCATCAGGTCCGGAAGATGAAGCAGCTCTCAAACTTCTTCATTTAAAACAGCTTATAGCCGAAAAACGGGGTATCGCATTATCAGATCTTGAAAATGTCCCCGAGGCACCGGGTTTATGGACGTCACCCGAAAACCGGCAGGCACTGGAAAAAATATGTAACGACATGGGTTTACCATCTGTCGGGGAAAGAATAGAAAAAATAAGAGCGGAAGCCGCACCTGCCGAACCTCAGGAAGCTCCTGTAAAAACGGAAATACCAACAGAAGAAATATACAGGCAGATATATGATGAAATACTTACAGCACAAAAAACAGATGAACAGGAACTGCTGAACCTTGCGGATGAAAGAGCCCTTGCAATTAAGCAGTACCTGGTTGATGACCTTAAGCTGAGCCATGAAAGGATATCCGTTATAAAAACACAGAGCGGAGATCTTTCAGGAACAGTTATCAAACTCGGTCTTGATGTCATGTAGTGGAACGGGATTTTTAATAAGATGTTCCGTCCATCCTGTTTTCATCATCGGGCTTATTCTGAAGTGCCTGACTTATTTTTACCGCAAGGTCCACCCTGTTTACAGGTTTATGAAGCAGCGCCCTTATCCCGGCGCTGCTGATCTTTTCCTGCGTTATACTGTCACTGTAGCCGGTACATAATATAACAGGCATAAGCGGATTTTCTTCCAGTATTTTTCTGGCCAGCTGATATCCCGTCATATGAGGCATGGACTGATCCGTCAGAACAAGGTCAAATTCTTCCGGAGATTCCCGGCAGAGTTTCAGTGCATCAATACTGCTGTTTACAGCTGTGACATCATACCCGAGAGAACTCAGCACTTTTTTCTCGAGTTTCATCAGCATTATTTCATCATCAACAACCAGTATTCTGCCTTTGCCTTTTGGAGATTCAATGCTGACCGTTTCTGAAACATGCCCGGAGAACACCTTTGGAAGAAGAACCGTAAACCTGGTTCCTTTTCCAACACGGCTGTCAACAAAGACAGCCCCTCCGTGGTCTTTTACAATTCCGTGAACCACAGCCAGGCCCATTCCGGTTCCCTTTCCCTCTTCCTTTGTGGTAAAAAAAGGTTCAAATATTCTGGGCAGAATTTTTGAATCTATACCGGTCCCGTTGTCCCTTATCTCTATCACCATATAGGGACCGGGGGAGACATCATTAAACTCTTTTGCCGTAAAAGGAGTAACTTCCATCGAAGAAAGGGATATCTCGAGCACTCCTTCTTTTTCTTCCATGGCATGTGCTGCATTTGTACAGAGGTTCATTACAACCTGATGCATCTTTGTGATGTCAGCATTAACCATGCCTTCCTCATCATTTATATTCTGCTTTATTTCAATGGTGCGGGGCAGGGTGGAATGAAGAAGCCTGGCTTCCTCCTTTAATATGGAAGATATCTGAACAGGCTTCTTTTCTTCACTGCTTTTTCTGCTGAATGTGAGAATCTGTTTTACAAGTTCCTTTGCCCTGTGAGCCGAGTCAAGCACCTGCTGCATATCCATGTGAGAAGGGCTCTCTTCATCCAGGTCAGAAATGGCGAGTTCTGTATATCCGATTATTATTCCCAGTACATTATTGAAATCGTGGGCAATTCCTCCTGCAAGAGTTCCTATGGCTTCCATCTTCTGATTCTGTCTCAGGGTTTCTTCAATCTGCCTTCTTTCGGTAATATCATAGGAGATCCCAAGAACGCCGAACACTTTACCCGCCTGATCCATAAGAGGTACCCTGCTTGAAACAAGAGTTCTTTCTTTTCCGTCAGACTGGGTTATCTGTTCTTCTACATCCAGTACAGGAAGCTTCTCAGTAATAACTTTTTCATCGTATTTTCTGTAATGCTCTGCCTTTTCTTTTTTCCAGGGCAGGTCAAAGTCTGTCTTTCCTGCAACATCCTCTGTTTTTTCCAGACCCTCAGCCTCAGCAAAAGCCCTGTTGCACCCGGCATAAACAAAATTTATATCCTTCCAGAAGATACTGTGGGGCACATTGTTTAAAATATTGTCAAGCAGCTCCCTTTGCCTTGCGAGACTTTCCTGGGCTGTTTTCCTGTCTAAAATTTCCTGTTCAAGACCTTTTTTAAGCACCTCAAGATTTCCGGCCATCCGGTTGATGTCATTAACAAGCTGCTTAATTTCATCATCAGTCCGCATTTCCATTCGATAGTCAAGCTCACCCTTACCGATACGCGTAACACCTTCTCTTATTTTATAGACAGGCTTTGAGATAAGCCGTGATAAAAGAAATGCAGCGCCAAAAGGAACTGTGGCCAGAATAATAACACCCGCAATTATCAGAATATTTCTATGATATCCTATCTGAACCAGAATCTTTTTTCGGGAAACACCAAAGTGAAGCGTGGCATAAACAGGATCTCCTATTGCCGTGGAAAGATTATAAAACAGATCACTGCCGCTTTTTACCGGCACAAGATCAATCTCCCCGGGAACAGTCGGAGCCTTTAACTGCATCAGCCCTTTGGGCACTCCTTTTTCAAAGGTATAAACAAGGACCTCATTGTTTTTAAGCGCATAGATATAGTCAATATAAGGGTTTGTTTTTACAATTGTCTTATAAAACTGATGAAGGTCAACAAGCTCATTTCTTAAAATATAATCTTCGGATTTTAAGGCTGCAATTCTGACGAGCTCCCCGGCATTGTTCAGGCTTTCTTCCATGTGATGCCTTGAGACCCATAGATGGGTTATCAGTAAAAAACCTATTATTATAAAGGCTGTAAGCAGAAAAACATGCATAAATATCTTTGTAGCGAATTTCATTTATAACCTCGTAAAACTTATTTTATTCAGTTTCAGGCATAGAAGATTTTATTAAAAAATCCTGCAGTTCTCTTACGCTTTTATAGTAACTGTCATCACCTCTTTCAAACCTGTCTATATGAAGGTTATTAAGATATTTTTTTCCTTCCGGATTTTCATGTATTGTTAAGAAAAGACTCCTGAGCTTCTCCTTTGTTTCAGAATCCACCATTGGATGGACAACAACAGGAGGAATTCCATAGGGAGGTGATTTTTCAATGACTTTAACACTCTTTGTCATGTCAGGACTTTCAGCCTTTATAAATTCAAATATCAGGGAATCAACTGCAGCGCCGTCTGCAATGCCGCTTTTAACAGCACGGATTGAATTGTCATGACTGTGAGTAAAAAAGGTCTTGCTGAAAAAATGCCCGGGTGTTTCATTCTGTTTTGCAAGATAATATGTGGGGACCTGACAGCCTGTATTGGACATTGGGTCGGTAAAGGCAAAGATTTTACCCCTAAGGTCGTTCATTGATTCTATACCGCTTTTTTGTGAGGCGATAAAATAAGAGTAGTAGACCTTCTCACCATTACACACAGGTACGGCTATAATCTCGAGCCCGAATGATCTGCTGCCAGACACATAGGGTCCGGAACACACAAAGGCAAAATCAAGGGCCCTTTGCCTGATCATTTCATTAACCTCGGAATAGGTTTTTTTCTGAATAAAAACAATTTCTCTTCCCATCCTGCGGCCTATCAGATTAAGAAGATCAAGATAGTATTTATATGTAAACTTTGGTGAAATCATGGCAGCTACAGCTACCTTAAGGGGAGGCATGGAAGAGAGATCCTTCGGAGTATCATCCCGTGTTACAACATCATTAAAGTCGATAACAATCGGCTCCTTTTGAGCTGTCTTTACTTTATCGGCGGCAGGTGAATCAACAGAGCCAAAAATAAAAATCAAAAAAAGAGAAATAAAAACCTTAATCGCAGTATCTTTTATTCCAATGCATTTATTCATGTTAACTCCATAGAAAAAAGGTTGTTACCGTTTTTTACTGGATCATGAAAAAATTGAATGAGAAACAGATTATTGAATTTGATGTGTAAAAAACCTGATCGAAGTATATTGAATTATGATCAGAACTGACAATAATCTAACACTTATCAAACAGTGATTCAAGTTTATAAACAACAGGTTACCTGAGATACTGACAATCTGACATTATGAATTTTCAAATAATAGTGTGTGACAGCGTTGTATTAAAACCACTGGTTTCAGGGCTTTTCGGCAACTATACCTGCTGCAGCTTTTTCTTCTTTTAAAAGACCTTCATGGTACCTGAGGCACCTGAAGTCTCTAAAAAATTCGAGAAGCTCATTATGCTTTAAAAGAAAGTCAGGGTTAGAGGGCCTTCCGAACTGAGCCTGATCAATAATATAGGTTTCATATACAATGATGCCGCCGGACCTCAGACCTTTTTTCATGTATGGAATAAGCGAACGCTGTAAATAGTTAAAGCAGATGATGACATCATAGCTTTCTTCTTTAATGATAAAATCCTTTTCAAGGTCTGCAGCACGGGCAGATATATTAACCTCTTTTTCTTCAGCAAGCTTTAAAGCCATGCTGACTGCATCAGAAGAGGCATCAACGCCTTCTACTTCAAAACCGTTTGAAGCAAGGTAGACTGAATTTCTTCCGCCTCCCATTGCCACATCAAGAACCTTTCCCTTCGGAAGAAGAGAAAGGTTTTTGACTAGAAATTCAGACGGGGTATTTTTGTAGGTATGGATAATTGGCTCCTATAAATATAAAATTTAAATACGGCTGAAATCAAAATCTGCTTTTAGTATCTCATCTTTAACTGCAGATACATCGGTTTTTGCAGTCATTACTCTTGTTATTTTATTAAATACCTTTGTATCGCCAAGCATTATGCATCCGATAATTCTGTTGTCATCCAGTACAATCTTTTTATATGTGTTCTCATCACTCATAATTTTTGATTCAAATTTACCGTCAGCATCAATATCGCCTGCAGAGGCAAGATCAATACCAACAACCTTAAGGCTGTTTGCCATGGTTGTTCCATTGTATGCTGTCGCTACACCGGCCATGTTCGCACCTGCAGCTTTTCCCTGCTCCATTGCAGCAGGCCATATACCATAGGGCATGCCGTTAAATTCCGCCACATCTCCTGCAGCATATATATCAGCTTTGTTTGTAAGCAGGTTTTCATTAATTTTTATACCCTTGTCCGTTTCAAGACCTAAAGCATCGCCAAGTTCCATGTTGGGACGAACGCCGGCTGATATTACAACCATTTGTGCATCTAAGGTTTCTCCTCCGGCAAGTTTTACCGATGTTACCGTGCTGCCGCCTTCAATGGCCTCTGTCTTTGCATCAAGCCTGAATGAAAAACCCATACCTTCCATTATAGCCTGAAGTCTTACGGCGCCATCCACATCAAGCTGTCTTGGTAAAAGCCTCGGAAAAAACTCTACAACTGTAACCTTCTTGCCCATTTTCCTGAATGCATTTCCCGCTTCAAGACCTAAGAGCCCTCCGCCAATAACAACAACATCATTAACATTTTTTGCATGCTCCATGATCTTTCTTGCATCCCGTATATCGCGGATCGCAAAAACACCGGGTGTATCGGAGCCGTTAATGGGCGGTACAAAAGAATGACTTCCGGCTGCAACCAGGAGTTTATCATATGACAAAGTATCTCCATCAGCGGTGGTTACAGTCCTGTTATCCGGATCTGCTCCGGTAATCCTTGTATTAAGCTTAAGGGTTATATTGTTTTCATCATACCAGGTCTCTTTTTTAGCCAGTAGGTTTTCGAGACCGATATCCCCGCTGATAAATTCATTGAGCCTTATTCTATAGTAAAAGGAAGTATCCTCATCTGTAACAATGGTTATAGAGCCACTGCTGTCATTCTTCCTGATATTTTCTGCTGCGGTCGTTCCTGCCACACCGTTTCCTATAATAAGATAATCGGTCATGACTAAGCCTCCAGATTTTTAAGTTTTAATTTTTTATTTTTCACTTGAACCCTGGAATCCTCGAATCCTTAGCCCCTCTTACCGGGGCGCAGATTGAGCAAAGACCAAAATTCAGGCGACGGCAAATAAACCCCGAGTTTTACTTTTTCGAAGAACTCTTTTTCTTAGGAGCATTTCCTTTTTTACCGTTTTCTTCTTTTCCGAATTTATTGAGACCTTCTGCCAGGTTTTTAAGTTTTTCATTAACCAGGTAATTAATGGTGCCCTTGGGGTATGTACCGTCCGCTTTAACTGTGCCTGCCTTCTGGCCGGTAAGGATCTCTATGCCTTCATCAATAGTCTTTACCGAATAAACTGTAAATTTATTCTTCTTTACGGCATCCACAACATCCTTTCTGAGCATAAGATCCTTTACATTTGATTCGGGTATCATTACACCCTGGCTGCCTGTAAGCCCCTTTTTGCTGCAGCAGTCAAAAAAGCCTTCTATCTTCTGGTTTACTCCGCCTATGGGCTGAACTTCACCCTTCTGGTTTACAGACCCTGTAACAGCTATGTTCTGCATTATGGGCACACCCGAAAGGCTTGAAAGAAGAGCATATATCTCGGTAGAGGATGCGCTGTCGCCGTCAACACCGCCGTATGACTGCTCAAAGGCAATACTGGCGCTTACGGTAAGAGGCTTATCCTGTGCATATTTTTCTCTCAGGTATCCGCCGAGGATTAATACACCCTTGTTGTGGGTGCTGCCTGACATATCGGACTCTCTTTCTATATTTATAATACCAGCTCTTCCCATGGAGGTTGAGGCAGTAATCCGGGACGGCTTTCCAAACATGTAGTCGCCGAGACTGTATACTGCAAGACCGTTTACCTGGCCTACCTTTGCGCCGTCCGTGTCTATCAGCAGTGTACCCCGGTCAATCTGCTCCTGAAGCTTTTCTTCTATCATGTTTGATCGGTAAATTTTGGCTTCAATGGCTTTAGCTATATGTTTGTCGGTTACTGATGTCTTTTTATCCTGCTCTGCCCAGTAGTCGGCTTCTCTTATGATATCTGTTATTACAGGAAAGCTTGTTGATATTTTTTCCTGTCTTCCGGACATTCTTACAGCCTGCTCAACAAGGGCTGCAACAGCTTTTTTATCAAAGGGTTTTAACTCTTCCTCTTCGGTTGTCATTTTTATGAATTCTGCAAACTTCATTACTGCTTCATCACTGTTATTCATTGAGGTATCAAAATCCGCCCTTACCTTGAAGATCTTCGGAAAATCCTCATCACCTCTCATCAGCATATGATAGTAATAGCTGTCTGCAATAATCACTACCTTTACATCCATATCAACAGGCTCAGGCTTGAGCCCGGTTGTAGTAAACAGATAAAAGGGATCATAGGTTTCAATCTGCATGGCCTGGTTCTTTAAGGAGCGTTTCAGGGTAAGCCACACACCCGGCTCAACAGCGGCATCAAGAAGGTTTAAAACAAGATACCCTCCGTTTGCCTTTACCAGAGAGCCTGCCTTGATCTTGCTGAAATCGGTGCGCCACATACCGCTCCTGTCTACAACCCTTTCAATGCTACCGAACACATTGCGGTAGGTCGGGTTTGTTTCAACAATAACAGGAGGCCCCTTCTGATCTGCGTTATCAACAAGCAGGTTAACCTTGTATGTATCAAAGGAGTTTCCCTTGGGCGCCATCATGGGTATTCCGGGAATCATCTCAGCAGGCTGGCTTGAAAATATCTGCAGATTTTCACTCATGTCCTCAACCATATCACTGAAAAAGGCTTCTATCTTTTTCCCTTTGTATTTCTTTTTTAAAGGATCGATAAATTCACCAGCCATGCTGTTGAACAATACCCTGTCCATCTCTTCGGAGCTGTGCTGTATCTCCTTCTGAAGGTCACGAAGCTCAAGAAATATCTGATCTATCTCGTTTCTAAGTACAACATATTTCTTCTTCAGCTCTTCATATTCATCCTTTGGAAAGCGGCCCTTTTCAACCATCTGCTCCACCTGGTCTATGTGTGTGGGTTTACCGTCCACCAGGGGTACTACTTCAGGTCTTTTTATCTGCCCGACCTGGACATCAACAAGGGTAAAGCCTTCATCCCTGACCTTTTTATCAAGCTCTTTAAAAAAGCCCTTTCCCTTGTTCTCATACTCTTCCATGATCTCTTTTTTGCGGTTTATATACTCCTGCCCCTCAAAGAGACGCGGCACCTCTTTTTTAAGAGTTTCTACAAAGGTTCGGACATCTTTTTTAAATTTTTTACCCTGCCCGGCCTTGAATTTAAGCAGGACAGGCGCTTCCGTCTTTTTAAAATTATTTACATAGCAGAAGTCATCAGGGACCTTCCCGTTACTGTGGGATATTTCCTGCAGAAGTTTTTTTACTGTTGCAAGCCTGCCGGTACCAGCCGGGCCTGTTACAAAAATATTATAACCGGCCTTGTTAATGCCCGCGCCGAACTTGAATGCTTCAACGCCCCTTTCCTGACCTATTATTTCGGTTAAGGGCTTTAGATCGTTTGTTGTTTTAAAGGATAGTTTTTTTGGATCCAGAGTCCACCTGAGATTTTTAAGCGCCACTTCTTTGCCTGTTTTCTTTTTAGGCATATATCCTCCATATATCTTTTTCTTTTATATTGTAACCGTTTACCTTAACCTTACCCTTATGCCTCTTTTTTCCTCTCCCGAATATTTGGGCATTACCACGTTTAAAACGCCTTTTTTGTAAGTGGCATTTACCCTGGAAAGAATAATCCTCCTGGGAAGGGGAATTGACTTTGCGAAGGTACGGTATCGTCTTTCAATCCACTGATGATTTTCATCGTTGTTCAGGGTTTCTTCTGCAAGCTCTCCCTGTATGGTAAGCACGTTATCCGTAATGTCTATTTCGATATCATCCGGATTCGCGCCCGGAATCTCAGCCTTTAAAATGAGTTCCGTATCTGTTTCAAGCAACTCATAACGGGGCCTGGTCAATGCAAGACCGGGGCATGAGGCAGGCCTGAAATCACCAAGCATCCTTTCCATCATGCGGTCCATATCCTTCCGCATCTTGCTTATTTTCTGCCTTCTCCAAATAACCAGTTCGGGCATTACTTATCCTCCTTTTTCCAGTATGGATTTACGAGATCTTCAAATATGGCCAGTGCAGCTTCAGAGCCGTGTCCTGCAGCAGTAACAATCTGCTTGTATCCGCCTTCAACATCTCCGGCAGAATAGATACCCTTTATATTTGTTCTGTGTTTTTCATCATGCTTTATATAACCGTCATCAGTAAGCTCAACACCCGTCTGTTTGGCAAGTTCTACAGAAGGGCTGTAGCCTATTGAGATAAAAACACCGTCTGCCTTTATGCTGCTTTTTTTCTTTGTATCGTTATGGAACAGGTTTACTTTTTCTACTTTTCCCTTTCCTGTTATCTCTGTTATTTCCGCATTATAGATAACCGGGATCTGATTCTCCTCAAGTTTTTTTACAAGATGATCCTGGGCCCGTAATTTGTCACGTCTGTGGACCAGCGTTACATCAACCCCGATATTATTAAGATGAAGTGCCTCGGTTACAGCACTGTCGCCGCCCCCTGCCATTATAACCTTTTTGCCCTTAAAGATAGGGCCGTCGCATGTGCTGCAGTAGCTGACCCCATGGCCGGAAAGAGAGTTTTCTCCCGGGACATCAAGGTGCCTGTGTCTAGCGCCCGTTGCAAGAAGAACGGTTTTTGTTTTAAATTTTCTTCTGTTGGTAACTACAACTGCGGGTTCACCCGGCTCGATCTTCATGACTTCTTCACCGGGATATATTTTAACGTACTCAAGGGCGTGAGAAACCATAAGGTCAACCAGCGCCTTTCCTCCTATCTGGGTTAAGCCCGGAAAGTTTTCAACACTAGGAGTGCTCGCAATCTGACCCCCGAGAGAATCTTTTTCTATAATAACGGTATTTAAACCGCTCCTTGCACCGTATATGCCTGCTGTCAGCCCTGCCGGGCCGCCGCCTATAACAACAAGATCGGCTTCCACTTCTTCGGCATCGTCTTCAGGTATGTAGACCGACTGCTGCTCCATTTTTTCAAGTGAAGACATAAACAGTTCTTCGGGCTGGGCGCCCATGGCAATCAGCTTTTCATTTGCATAAACCTGGGGCACACTCTGGGCTTCATATTTTCTGGCAAGATCCTGATTGGCCTGAATATCTATTATCTCAAGGGAGATAATATCAGGCCGCATGATGGCGGCCTTTAATGCATTCACGGCCTGCTGGGGACAGTATGGGCATGTTGGGCTTACAAAAACCTTTATATCTCTTTTTTCCTTTATCCGGGAGAGCACCTTTGCGGCTTCGCTTCCCATGCCGGTTTCTCCGTATCCTGCAATAATAACCGCCTCTGCAAAGGTTTTGGATTCTTCACCTACAGGTGCTCCATACCATTTAATATTGTATGTATCAGGATTAATAAGGAGAGTAGGAGACTGGGTGATGCCCCGCTTTTTTGCCTCTTTATGGCCGGTATCAAACTCCTTAAGATCTATCCGGGGAGAAAGCTCCCTGAATGCCCTTATGACCTGTCTGCAGGCATTTGCAAACACATCATTTACTCCGGGAGTGGTGAAAAGAACTAATGAAATATTATTGGGTATGTTTTTAAAAAGGGTTTTAACCTGATCCTGGACCTGATCAAGGTCAACACCCTGCGCATTGCCGTCGTTTCCTGTTCCGATCATTTTTCCCTCTCATTTCTTAATGATTGATTAAAGAAAATAATCTTTATAAGATAAGATCAATTATTTTAACATCAACACCTGTAACCTCCAAGTCAAAAAAATAAATTCAACCTGACCCTGGAGTTTTAATTACCCCGCGCATTTATAATGAGCAGGAAATGGGCGGACTTCTTGACACAGAGGATTATGGGGGTTAACCTTTGGGTTTTTAATAAATCAACTAACGGAAAGGAAATCCGATGATAACATCTTTTACTATAGAAACAGCAAAAGAGATTTTGAATAAAAAAAGGGAACAGCTTGGAAGAGACCTGTCATATGCAGAAAAAATACTTTTTATTCATCAGGCAAAAGACCAGCTTGATAAAGACCTTGTACCAGGCAAAGATATAATCAAACTCTATCCTGACCGTGTGGCAATGCAGGATGCAACCGCCCAGATGGCCATGCTTCAGTTTATACAGGCAGGAAGAAATAAAAGCAGCGTTGACGCAACCATACACTGCGATCATCTTATAGCAGCAGGAAAGGGCAAGGAGTGCGACCTTGAAGATGCGGTATCTGTAAATAAAGAGATCTATGATTTTCTGTCAACCGCAGCGGCCAGGTTTGGTATCGGTTTCTGGGGCCCGGGTTCAGGTATTATTCACCAGGTACTTTTAGAAAACTATGCAATGCCAGGCCTTTTAATGATCGGTACAGATTCACACACACCGAATGCAGGCGGCATGGGAATGATTGCAATAGGTGTAGGCGGTGCTGATGCAGCAGAGGTAATGGCAGGGCTTCACTGGGAAACAACATATCCCTATATAACAGGTGTTAAGCTTAAAGGAAAACTCAAGGGCTGGGCAACTGCCAAGGATGTAATATTTGAGATGCTTGACAGGCTTACTGTAAAGGGCGGCACAGGCCATATATTTGAATATTTCGGAGAAGGTGCAGAAAACCTCTCAGTTACCGAAAAAGCCACCATAACCAACATGGGTGCGGAGCTTGGCGCAACATCTTCCGTTTTTGTAAATGATGCCTCCATGGATGCCTACCTTAATAATGTAGAAAGAACTGAAGACGCAAAGCAGCTTATGGAACTTAAAGAAATACTCTGCCAGGACAACATGTGTAAAACAGACCCTGAAAAGGTGTTTCATAATATTATAGAAATCGACCTTGATACAATTAAGCCCTCACACTCCGGACCTTTCACTCCTGACAGGATCACAAAGGTTGAAGATTTTAATAAGCTAGTATCCGATGAAAAATGGCCTGAAGAGGTTTCGGCAATACTGCTTGGATCATGCACCAACTCATCCTATTCCGATCTTTCCGCTGCAGCGGATATACTGCTTCAGGCAAAGGAAAAAGGCGTTGGAGTAAAAGTCCCCTTTCTGCTTTCACCCGGTTCCACAAGAATATTTGAAACCATAAAAAGAGACGGAATACTTGATGTACTTACAGATTCAGGAGCGGTTATTCTGACAGCAGCCTGCGGCCCATGTATTGGCCAGTGGAACAGGACAGACATGGAATCCGGAAAACCCAACACAATATTTACAACATTCAACAGGAACTTTAAGGCAAGAAATGACGGAAACCCTGAAACTCTTGCATTTTTAACTTCACCTGTTCTGGCGGCAGCAGTGGCTGTATCCGGTAAAACTGCCTTTAACCCTGACACAGACAAAATCACGGCTGATGACGGAACGGAATTTATGCTGACAGCACCTGAACCGTCACCTCTTCCGGAAAAAGGGTTGATGGAATCCCGTGAGCACTTTATTCCGCCAAAAGAGGACGGAAGCGGTGTTGAGATAACAGTTAACCCGGAATCAGACAGGCTTGAACTTTTAAAACCCTTTGATAAGTGGGATGGAAATGATTTTACAAACCTGCCCCTGCTCGTAAAAACAAAGGGAAAGACAACAACTGACCACATCTCCCCCGGCGGAAAATGGCTTAAATACAGGGGCCATATAACCAATATTTCCGAGAATATGCTCATGGGAGCAGTAAACGCCTTTACCGAAGAGACAGGAGCAGGCACAAATGTTGTTACCGGCGAAAAGAATGTACCTATATTTAAGCTGGCCCAGCACTATAAAGAAAACGAAGGCGGTTTTGTAATTATTGGTGATGAGAATTACGGAGAAGGATCAAGCCGTGAGCATGCCGCAATGAGCCCCAGATTTATGGGAGCAAAGGCTGTAATTACAAGATCATTTGCCAGAATCCACGAGGCAAACCTTAAAAAACAGGGAATACTTCCCCTGACCTTTTCCAGCACAGATGACTATGAAAAGATTGATGAAAAGGACAGGATAAGCCTTGTTGATTTAAAGGATATAGCACCCGGTAAACAGGTAAAGCTGATCGCAGAAAAAGAGGACGGATCAAAAACAGAACTTATGCTTAACCATACCCTGACAGATGAACAGATAGGCTGGTTTAGAGCAGGTTCTGCGCTGAACGCCTTAAGCGATTAATATACCGGGTTTGGAAATACTTGAAGAGACAATATACATTTCTGCTTTTTTAACCTGGTGTTGTTGACTTAAGAAAGTTCCTCACAAAAATTTCCCTCCCCTGGCGGGAGGGATTAAGGGAGGGGGGAGAAAACAGCAATAAAGCATTGAATTTCTTCTTACAGACCTCACCCATCCAGTCTCCGTTTTCAGCTTCCGTCTTCGTCACAGTATTAGCTTTTATATTTCAGGACAGGATGGCATAGACGCTAATGACCGACCGCGACCATCATGAGCGGAGACTTTTTCCCTTAACAGTCCGGCAAAAAAATAAAGAAAGTTATTTGAATTAATTATGAAAACAGTGAGAAATATAGCCTTTGGTTATTCAACGGTTTGCAATATAAGGTGCAGGCACTGTGTCGCTGCAGGCGAAACACCTGCAAAAAACAGGATGGACCTGGAACAGGCAGTTAAATATATTTATGACATGGCGGCATGCAATGTAACGGGTATAAGCTTTACTGCCGGAGAACCTTTGTTATTTATCGATGATATCTGTGTGCTCGTAAAGGTATGCAAAGATTTAGGAATTTATTCCCGTGTTGTTACAAACGGGTTCTGGGCAGACACAGAAAAAAATGCGGACAACATTGTATCTCTTCTGGTTTCAAGCGGGCTCTCACAGTTGAGGATAAGCTGCAGCAGGTGGCACCAGGAGCATGTTAATATAGCAAACATTATAAACGCAGCCAGAAGCTGCATTAAAAATAGGCTTGAATATTTTGTATCCTTTGTCACTGATTTTTCAAAAAAAGATGATTCTATTGAACAGCAGCTGCAGGACGCTAAAATCATATACTTCCCGGAACCTGTTATTTATATGGGCAGGGCAGAAGGTTTTGAACATGAAGATTTAAAAACTGACTATTTTCCAAATACCTGTGCAATGAATCCATATCTAACACCCGATCTTGATGTGTATGCATGCTGTGATGGTGCGGGCGCATTTTCAGAAACGGATTTTTTATATCTCGGAAGCCTTAAAAGCGAAGGCATTGAAGACCTTTTTATGAAAAAGGAAAATAATATTTTTTATAACCTGATAAAAAATGCCGGGTTATCAGCCATTGCAACAAGCCTTGGGATGAAGGCAAGCGAGATAGTTAAATACAGAAAGTGTGAACTGTGTGAAAAGATTTTTAATTCAAAGAAAAACCTGGCAGAGGTTAAAAAGCTTGTATCAGCAAAGGCTATCAGGTGGAGATAGCGGAATCAAAGGGATCAGACCTTCATTATTTACAACATGGATATACTGGGCCGCTATGAAGGTCTAACCCTGTGCAGTTATCAATATAATGCCCCTGCTTTAATATTTTATGATTATCTTAGCCTTCCTGTCGTGCAGTCTCTTGGTCTACGGTCATCTCCCCATTCTGTGCAGTGGCTGAAAGAGCCGTCCTTATGAAATTTATTAGACCTAATAGCTCTCCCGTTTTCATATTCAGTCACTTCCTGAGTTTCACCGTTTTCATAATAGGTTTCTGACGTTCCATTCAGGTCACCATATGAATATCTTAGTAATTTGTGTTTGTAAACATCGCCGGACCGCGATAATTTATAGGTCATCTTTTTTCCGTGAAGTTTACCGACCGAATAGTTTTCTTCTTTGCTTACATAATGGATTCCATACCTATTATCATAATTCCAGTCAACAAACAGACCGTCCAGTTTTCCATTTACATATGACATTTCGTAATCAAGGGTGCCATTCCTGTGGTATCCACATTTAATATATGTTGACCCTGAATTTCGTCCATTAGGATAGATTTTTCTTATGCTCTTGTTTCCGGGGTTCATCTTTTGGCATTTACAGTTTGTGCTGATAACGTCGTCCATATTGGAAAAAGATAAATCACTGAGATGCTCATCAGAGGTTAATGAATCCATAACATCACTGAAAGAGTCTCCAGTGACCACCACCTCATTTGCCGGGTTTATTGTGCCTCCCAGTTCTTTTATTTGACTTGCCAGCTGTGGAAGCAAGACCTCCCTTACTCTTTTTTTTGTTTGGTTTGACATATCCTGTATCAACGCCCATGCACTGAGGTAATCATCATATGTAAGGCCTCTTTTAGTCAAAATTCTGGTCCGGATTAACTCCTGCAGTTTTTTCCGATCATGTGTTCCTTCTTTTACACTGGGCACACCGGCAATATTAACCGCCACAGGCGACGACAACCAAATTACATTCTCATTATTAACAAGGGCCTGGTAGTGTTGATACTCTTCCTGAAGTTCCTCCAGGCTTGCAGCCGTAGCGGTTGGGGCAGTACAAAAAAACAGCATCATACAAACTAAAAACGCCTTTAGCTTTAACATCCATTCTCTCCTTATTAAGTTATATCGTTTCAATTGGTACTCACTCAATTTCCTGTATGATTACGTAATGGATCGGCTATCAATTCATTGTTCTAAATACAGCTTTACTGCTCGATATCCTTATTTAACAGGGGAAAGATAATTAATAATAAATATAAAATAAAATTTCAAGGAGCGGTCCAATCTGCTTCACAGTAATTTATTATGGCAGCCGGATAACCGGCACTGTCTATTCGTATTGACTTACTATTCTTGCCTTTCGGTAACCGGTGAAGGAATATGTTTGAACGCTTTCAAGAAGAATAAAACAGGAACTTCGGTTGTTTTGATTAGTAAATATGCAGGTCTGTAAACCATGTGTCACCTATGCTTTGCCTTAGCTTTAATGGATGGTGGTTAGTATGATATGACTAATTCACTAAAAAGCCTTGATGTTGTTGAGTTTCAGGAGATCACTCTCGGTACTGTCAACTTGATTGTGTGAAATTTTTTTCTGCCAACTTTTTAAGGAAAGGCAGATTCTTAGGCACTTGCCCTATGGGTTTCTTTCTCCAGTTAACTTCCATCTTCACACAGACAAAAGCAAGCAGCGTATAGCAGGATCTTTCTCCTGCAAGTATTTCCATTGGTTTTGTTCTGCGTTTAAACTCTTTATTTACTCTTTCAATGACATTAGTGGTTCTCAAGCATATCCATTCCTCTTTAGGGAAGGAAAGATACGTCAAGCAGGAATCCAATGACCTCTCAAGGCATTTAACTGCTGATGGGAGCTCATTGTCCCATCTGGATTTAAAGTCATTAAAAAACGCTATAGCCTTCTTACGGGAAGATGCATAAAATACGGAACGGACTTCATCTGCAATATCCTTTTTTAACTTTCTTGGAACCTTGGCAAGGATATTCCTTGCTACATGCACCTGGCATCTCTGGACTTTAGCCTTTGGAAACTCTTCCTTAAAAACAGCCTCTAGCCCTGAGAGGCCATCCATAACCCCTAAAGTGATAGCATTGCCGTCCAGGCCTCTCCCTTTAAGATCTTTAAACATCTCTCGCCAACTGGAAGCGGATTCCTTATCTCCTGACTGCAAACCCAGTACAGTGCGGTATCCTTTATCTGTTACACCTATAACAACCAGTACAGGGACTTTCTCTATTGCACCATCTACCCTCATAGAAAAGTTGGTGCCGTCAATATACAGGTACTTTATGGGCTCTTCAGAGAGATCACGTTCCCGCCAGCTTTCAACTGAACTGGTAAGTGATTTACTTACTTTGCTTATTTCTCCAGATGATATCTTTCGGCCTATCAGCCTTTCAGAGATTAAGGATAAAGTCCGAGTGCTGATACCGGACAGAAACATGACACTCAGATCTTCTCTGATTGCATCCTCATATTGTTTACTTCTAGGGATAACTTCTGTTTTAAATGCTCCCTCTCGATCCCTTGGGACCTTAACATCAACCGGGCCTATCCCTTTGAGAGTGTACTTACGATTATAGGAACCATTACGATGATTATTACTTTCCTTGCTGCGTTCATAACGTTTTCTACCGAGAAAATGAGTCATCTCTGTATCCATAAGAACACTGAGATACTCACCTACAGTCTCCTGAACATCAGCTCTAATCATCTCGAAGAGACTTCCTGGGTCCCTACGGATTCCGTTGATAAGATTCATAACTTCTGGTACTGTAATTTCCAGTTTCATGGCGCTTTCTCCTTTGCTTTAGGTTTTGTGGTGAAACCCTTTTAAAGGAAAAGCGCCTTTTTTACGACCTTTTTAAATTTACACAATCGACTTTACACTACCTCACTCTCTATTAAATTAATAAGTTTAGGGCATCCCTGTTTTACATTAAATAAAAACTGCTGGAGAAACATTAAAATATTTACTTAATATTTTTATCTGGCGGATATTCAACTGGCGTTTACCTGATAAAATTTCTGACACAACCCCCTGACTTCCTATTTCAAACAAATCAGATTGCTTCAGTCCATGCTCTGCCATTAATAAATTAAGTGCATCAATCGGGTCACCTTCCATCTCTGCAACATGTTGAGTTTCATATATTTCAACAAGGCTCCCTATTGTCTCCATCAGAGAAGCCAGCGGATGCTTTTCATTATTTCCCACTTCGTCGATAAGGCTATCAAGGAGATTGACTAATCTATCATACTCCTTCTTGTTATGTGGAACGGAAAAGATTGGCTGAATATCAGGCCAGACTTTTGCTATTTTTTTAAGTTCAATATTCATTATTCCCTCCAGGTTCCTCGATCATATTCTTTATGAGTAAGAACATGTCGAATATAGATTCGATGAGTATTATAGTGTATAGCGGCAATTAAGCGGACTTTATTGCCGCCAATATTAAAAACCGTTAAACTGCCAACATTATCAGCACTTGGAAAAGTAGTCCTGAGTTCGTTAAAAGAATTGAATTCAGTGCGTTTTACAATTCGATACCATGATTCGAGTGCTGTGGAACAATCCGGATATTTTTTGGCAAATTCAAGCAATCGTTTTCGAGTGATGATATGCATAAAAAACAGTTTATCTCAATACGAGATACTTATCAACAGGTAATTTTTAAAAATTATTAGCATCTATTTATCATGGATAACGTACTTCGTATCATGATTCCTCAATTCAGAAGAGTTTTGATATTTTGAGGTACATCCCCTAGTTTTCACGACCCCGATTCAACCTGGCACGATTGCGATTTCCTATTGAAAAAGGAGGACAATTATTATAAACTGCATCCTTATTGCGGAATATCATGACAATATGAAACTTCGATGAGGTTATTAATGTATAAAAGAATACTTAATCTCCCCCAATTATTAGAAAAAAAATCATTCTTTTTATTTGGCCCGAGAGGAACGGGAAAAACAACACTTATCCGAAACACCCTTCAAAGTGCTGATTTAATCAATTTGTTAGAAATAAAAACATTTCGGGAGTATTTAAAAAATCCTTCAATCATCAGCGAACAAAAATTAAGCGAGATTGCGGTTATCGATGAAGTGCAAAAACTTCCTGAAATATTGGATGAAGTACACAACCTGATAGAAACTAAAAAAATTATTTTTTTGTTAACGGGCAGCAGCGCGCGCAAATTAAAAAGAGGCGGAGCCAATCTATTGGCCGGCCGGGCATGGTGGGCGGAACTGTTTCCGCTGACGTCCAATGAAATACCTGATTTTGATTTGATTACCTATCTCAACAGGGGAGGTTTACCGTCAGTCTATCCCAGTGATGATTATATTGAAGAGTTAAGATCCTACACAGCGCTTTATTTAAAAGAAGAAATCCAGAATGAAGCCTTAACCAGAAAAGTCGCTCAGTTTTCCGAGTTCTTAGATCTGATGGCCTTAAGCAACGGTGAAGAAGTAAGTTATCAGTCAATTGCCGGCGATTGCGGTGTTTCTGCCAATTCAATAAAAAATTATGTTCAAATCCTGGAAGATACTCTTGTAGCCTTTCAACTGACAGGTTTCACTAAAACCAAAAAACGAAAAGCAATTTCACGCTCCAAACTTTTCTTTTTTGATATAGGTGTTACAAATTCTCTTGCAAACAGGGGAGAGATAATGGAAGGGTCGGAGCTGTTTGGCAAGACTTTTGAACATTTTATTATGCTGGAGATAAGAGCATTTATATCTTATTCACGTAAGAACACCAGAATGTACTATTGGAGATCTACTTCACAATTTGAAGTGGATTTAATTCTGGATAAGCAATGGGCTATAGAGATAAAAAGTGCTGTGTCAGTACAGGATAAACATCTCAAAGGTATCAGGGCTTTGAAGGAGGAAGGAATTATCCTTAATTATGCGGTTGTCAGCTGTGACCGTCATGAAAGGATTACACAAGACAACATCCACATATTTCCGTGGAAAATCTTTTTAGAAAAATTATGGAAAGGAGAAATAATTTAACCCGGATTTTCCAGCAGGCATCGTGATGAGGGTTGATAAATATAAGCGAAAGACGAGATAAAACTCTGTAAATCAGGATATGGTAGCGCTCTTTCAAAATTCAATATCTTTTTTATGAACAAAATTTTTAAAGGATTGCCCCGGTCCACGGTCCACATTAATATCATGCCCATGTTTTCGTCATACCCGAGAAATCGGGTATCCATTTTGCTTTTCATAAATCATCATTTTCAGCCTTAAAAAAAGCCATATAAGGGGTAAAAACAGGGTGTTTTTCGAGGTATATCATTTAAATACAATAAGTTAGCTTGGTCCGACCTAATGCTATTAACTTAAGGTAAAAGCAAATAATATCAATCAGTTAACGCTATTTCTTATCTATTTCCTAGTTTTCTATTTAGTCTCTCCATAATATTTTATCAATCACTTTCTTATTGACTTATGTCAGTCGATTATGATGTAATACGTTAAATAACTTACATTAATGAGGGCCATATGGATAAAGAAGATATTAAGGAAGTCATTCTGCAAGTGCTTGAAGTGCAGCTAGAATCACAGTTGAGAGCAATAAGGAAACTTCAAGGTAAGTCAGAAACCGAGCTGAACACTTCAATGCGAAGCGGAAGAAGACGTCAGTCTCTTGTGGATTTATCTATTAAAATACTGACTGAAGAGAGCAGACCTCTTCATATAAACGAGCTTATACAACTTCTCCAGGTTCGTTTTGGGCGCCTTGCTGAACGGGATACCCTCTCCAGCGCATTAGGTAAAAAAGCACGTCAAGGCATTCTGTTGCGACAAAGCGCTCCAGCTACATTCACCCTTATTGATTCTTAGGAGGGTAACCATGAAAAAACCTGACCTATCTATGCTGGCACAATGGATTGAACCATCACTTGTTACTGCTTTGGAATCTCGACGTTACTTAAGAAATGAGTGGTGCAGACGGCGTAAACTTTCAACATTAGAAACGCTATGGCTTATGTTAGCAGTATCTTTGGACACACAAAAAGCCAGCCTTTTTGAAATCCTCCATTTGGCTACTGGACAACTTAACATATCATGGTCTGTTTCCGTTCCCGCATTTTGTAAGGCTCGTTCGCGTTTTTCCCCTCCAGTCGCTACACTGGTTCTATGGTAAACTGGTTTCTCGGCTTCAAACTGCTTACAAAAATGAATCTTCTCGTTGGCATGGGTTACGTCTCATTGCTGCGGATAAGACCACCCTTTCATTACCTGAATCAAAGTCTCTTTGGAAGCGTTTCAGATCTCACAGTGGGCAGCAGGGGCTAGGTCCAATTTCCGCTGAACTTTGCTGCCTCTTTGACATCATAAGCCGTGCGCCGATACACTTCGTTTATGACAAGGTCTGCACATCAGAACATAAACTAATTAACAAGCTTATTAAATACATCAAAAAGGGGGATTTAATTTTACTGGATAGCGGCTTCCATTACTCTGTAACTTTTAATAAAATTATGCTTCGCTGTGCACATTTCCTTATACCTGCCAAAAAAAATATTCGGCCCAAAGTATTACGTAACCTCGGAGAAGGAGATTATCTCTGCCAAATAAAAGACTATAACAGCAACACAGACATCAATGTGCGAGTGGTCTTCGTTTATAGAAAAGGTTTTCGCCGCCGACGCTTGATTACCTCTCTTTTAGATCCAGTTCGCTTTCCCGCAGCAGAGCTGGCAAATCTTTATCACATGAGATGGGATATTGAGACATTTTACCGTGATTTTAAGCATACTTTTAGGGCGACTTCATGGCATTGTCGTACTCCTGATTCTTTTCATCTGGAGTTACTCATGCATATGATCTCTATTTGCTTAATACGTATTGCAATGGTACATGCAGGGAAATTAGTTAATCTTTATGTTGGACATCTAAGTTTTGCACGTGCACTCACAGAAACCAGACTTTTTTTTAAAATATTAGTATCTACTCCTGACTTGCTTTTGTGGTGTTCTATATGGAAAGGTTTTATTCACAGATGCTCGAAACACAGAGTGCGAATTAAACCAGGGAGGCATTTTTCTAGAAATCAGCAGGAATACCGTAGAAAAAGTCGTGGTTTAGAAATAAAATCCCGAGGTCGAAAAATAAAATATGCTGAAGAACCTTTAATAACAAGGGATAGAGAGATACTTAAAGACAGGAATGGAAATCTCTTTCTCTTAAGTTAATGGCATTGGGTCCGACCCCGATTCACCGACCCCGATTCACCGATTCAAAAAAGGTATACAAAATCAAGTTGCGAACTGTTCCTTTATACAATATGGCAAGTTAATAAATTAAGGGCGTTCCTGTTTCCTCCCCAGCTTTTCCACTAATTATTAAAAAATTTCAAAAACAGCCCAAGTTTATTATCATGCATAATACTTTTCCATGTATTACCAACCTGTTTGAATCCATTTTTATCAAGTATTTTTGTTACTGCTGGATTCTCTGAAATTTCTGTTGTGGCCATTAAATTACCTTGCCCAAAATCGCTAATAAGAATTTCATTTAATTTAGATGCGATTCCACACCTTTGGAATTCTTTTTCAGTATAAAAGTATCCCAACTCCCATTCAAAAGCATCTGAAAGTTCTGGGACATCTGCTTTCCCAGGTTCAAAAACACTTATGGTTTTTTCTTTTATAGCTCCGGCGCGTTTCTGGAACAATGTCTCAAGTTAGATTTGCATTACACTACATGCGGAAACAGGTTTATTCAGAATTAAATTCTTCAATTTTTTTGTCAAGACATTTTGCGATACGCGGTTGACCTCCTTTCTGTATGCGCGTTGTTTATTAAGTTTTTTCTTTCGAAGAGAGATAATTCTCTCTCTTAATCCATTATGGCATTGATCAGGTGTTACGTAATCAATACCTGAATGCAAATGATTCTTGTTATACCAGAGGAAATAATCTCTAAAGTATTGAACAGCTTCATCGCGGTCCAAAAATTGACCGGGATATTGAGGCGCCCTTTTAACTGAACCAAACATTGACTCTATAAAGGGATTATCATTGGGGGTTCGCGGCCTGGCAAAAAGTTGAGGCATATTGTTTTCCTCAAACATTGTTTTAATAGGCCGAGCTTTCATCTGGCGTCCTCTGTCATTAATGATCTCAGGACGTTGATCCATCGGAAGATCAAGGATATTTTCATTTATAAGACCGACTTCAATGAGTTCTTTTGCTTCTCCGGCTGTCTGATGCCAACTGACCAACCAGGAGATGGCTTTACGAGAGTATTCATCTAAAAGTAAATACAGGTAAACAAAAATACCCTTTTCCATGGTAGGTAAATAACTTATATCCCAGCACCATCGCTGATTAGGGCCTGTAAGTTCTTTACGAACAGGAGGAATTGAATGGCCGTTATGTTTATTATTTACTCTCATTGTAGTCATATTTTCCGAACGTAAAATGCGATATACAGAAGAAAAAGAAACAAAGAATATATCCAGATCCCAAGCTGTTACCGCTAATATCCTATGGGATAGATCTGCGTATTCTTCTTTCTTAGCCATTTCCAAAACAGCTGTCCTTTCTGCCGGCAGAAGTCTGTTAACTGGTTCCTGTGGCCCTGGTTTCAGATTATCGAGGCTATGCCCATTATCTCTTTTCCAGCGCCACCGGGTTACTCTGCGACGGCTAATCATCAAAAGCTTACAGGTTCGTTTTACTGAAATACCAGCATCCTCGGCTTCATCTATAACTGACAGAATATCAACCTTATGCTGCTCACTCAGCCACTGGCCTTTTATCGCTCCCACGAACCCCCATTCGTTTTTTTTCGTAAGGCCATCAGCTCAACAGAAAGATCTGCCAGAGCGCGTTCTTTCTCTTCAAGCTCGCGTTTCAAGGCCTCATAATCGTCCTGGGAGACCATCTTCTTTTTTGCTCCGGGACGGGCAGCCAGATGCTCAAGTGCACCTTCTTTCACTTTGTTACGTATTCTGTTTAAATCTGTGGAATACATCCCTTCACGGCGTAAAATCTCACCTACGGGTTTATCGCCTCGCTGGGTTTCCAAATATATTTGAAACTTTTTCTCAGGGGATAAATATTTTCGTTTCTTTTTTTCGTCAGTATTCTTTTTATCCTTTGAACGACTCATGGTATACTCCTTTCAATTTCGCCGCGGACGGGGCAACTCCGGTCGCCCTACGGGCTCCCTACGTTACCCCGTCACGACATATATACCATGTAGTGTAATTACATCCAACTTTTGAGACATAAATTTAGAAACGGCGGGGCTCCAATAGCCACTGGTTTGTCATTTCTCGATGCAATACAAATTGTTTTACACTTTTCAATTTTTTTTAATAAATTTCCTTGAACCTTCCCCTGCTTTTCTAACATCTCTGCAAGTAAGGTCCTATGTGTTTCATCAAATTCTTGCTTTTGAATCACTTGATATGTGTAATCTTCCATGATGCTCCTTAAATTTGTGTTTGAGGAAATGAATATTTGAATTTATATATAATAGCTTCTAATCAGTAATGATGGTCCTAACAGCATCTATTTCATTAGTCGTGTTTGACTGCCATATTATTTGTTCTCTGGTTACTACCGCTCACACAGCACTTAGTTGTATACGTCGCTCTCTCACGATTCAGTTGCTGTCGCTTTGCGTTCATTATGTTATTTCATGGACGTTATCATTCCCAAACCAATTCTTAGCTGTTTCGAGTGCTGCTTTGCTTGGTTCGTGATAATAAACAATCAAATTATTCTTCGATCTTGTACAACAAACATAAAATAATTTTTGGGTACGCTGTAAAATATTGTGGAATGCACTTTTTTTTGTAGGTGAAAGAGTTTCGAATATTTCGATATTCATCAGGTACTCAAAGTTATAATTTGCCCAATTTCCGTTATCTAATACTACTAAGACATTATCAAATTGTGCACCTTTTATTTTATGCTGTGTCGAGAAGGGGGTATAGCCCTCTAGATAGGCAAACAAGTTCTGGAATTCTTTAAACTCTAATTGTTTTACTTGTTCGTAAACATATTTCTTCTCTTTAATAAAATTATAAAGTTTATCATCTTTTCTGCAAATCTGTTTCTCATTAGCATATTCAATGACTTCCTCAATTGTTTTGTTTGACATCCCTTGCAGTTTGTTAATTATCTCTTTTAAAAGTTTTTTATCATCAATAGATTTAATATTGAACTCAGTGTTTCTTAGAAATTCGTTGTATTTTTTCTCTTTATATAGGTTTATATTCATTTGTATCTTAAAAAGATGCTTTATGAGATTGTCACGCTTAGAAGCAGCTTTTGATTCGCTATCGCCATCATCTTTTTTATCATCCAATAGAGCATCTTTATCTAAATAAATTTTATTAAATTCATCAAAGTTATACTTGATAGCTTCTTCATACAACTCAGGGTTTTTATCTATAAATTGTTGCATCATAGGTGTGGGAAGAACAGGTCTACGTTCAGTTTTTGTTGTTTTCCCCTCTAACAGCTTTTCGATTACCTGACCAAAGGAAAAGGTAGAAAAATCATTAGTAATATTATTATCTTTTATATATTTTTTAATTCGCTTGCGATATTCAAGAATCTTATCGCCATCATAAATGGCCATCAATTTTGAAAAGCCTGCTTTAGGAGCAATGAGGTTATGAGTTAGGTTTAATATTTTAGTTTCTTTTGAGTTCGTATAATCCCATTCTAATAGTTGTTTGAGATTATCTAGTTTTTCTTCCCCAACCGAGTAAAAAAATTTAACATTTCCTTCCTTTACGACACCATCTTGCATATTGGGTGCACTATCATCAGTAGAAGGGACTTGCATAATACCATCACTTCTAAGTTTATTAGCCAAGGTATATACTAACCGGGGATTCCTCCTGTTTTGCTCTTTCTTAATTTCACTTACATCATTGGAAGCGATATAATCATTTAGATTTCCTATGGTTTTTTCATAAATCGACTGCATTGCATCACCAAAAAAACCTATAGTATTTTTCCTAGTACTTTGTTTAAGGTGTTTTAAAAATATTTCTACAACAAAAGGGCTAGTATCTTGGTATTCATCGATAAGAAGGAATTTAAATTTATTTTTCAGAATATCACAAAGTTTCGGATACAGCATGAACATGTGATTAGCTAAAACCAACAGCTCATCATGTGAGATAATACCCTCTCTTATTAAAGTATATTCTTTATATTGGATTTCTTTATCTGAAAAAAACTTTGAGTTTATTTCTATATCTGGACTTTTAATTTCTTTGACATCTTCATTATTAATCAATTTCACTAAGGTTGTTTTCAATTCTTTCTGGAATGATTTAATATTATCCCATAGAAATTCATGAATGGTGCTTACACTCAAGTTTTCGTTATTAAAACGATCTTGAATTTCTCTTACCGCTGCATTTGTATAGGTCATACAGGCAATTTTAGCAATTGGGTTTTCTTCAATAACTTGTCCAATTACTTGAATCAAGGAGTAAGTTTTCCCGCTTCCAGCCCCTCCGCTTAATAGAAAGTTTTCTCCATTCTCTATATGCTTAAATATTGCCTGTACTTCGGGTTCAAGCATCAGTCTTGCTTCAACCATTGCAAGCCCTCCATTATATATGCAGGTATGTTCCAGTTAGAGAACTCCAAAGTCATCGAGGCATCCTCTAAATTTTTATTTTTGACTGCAATCTCTTTTTTTGTACTATTTAGCAATATTTCCATTGCAAAAGTTGGCTTTCTAGTAACGGCATCAACCATTTCCCAAGTGCTTATTTCAGATTTAGCGAACTCTTTCATTTTGGCTTGAACCAAACTTGGAAATGTTTTTGCACCGATAAATAAGTTTTTTTTCCCATATGTACGCTTTGCTATGAACTCTTTATTAACATGAAAGAAGGCATCTTCAAAACTTCTTGGATAATACTCTTCACCATTATCATTCGCTTCTATAGTTTGATAAACACAAAGAAGATGTCCATCTTTAGTTTGTATCCACTTTGAGTCGTTATCTATTTTGTCTTTTTTAAATTTTTTTTCATCGAGCGAATATTTTTTAAAATCATCAAGAGATTTGTCAGATCCAAAAAAATATTTCAAAGAAGAATTACTTGTTTTTGTCCCCTCAGAGACAGGGCATGACTCATCTTTTGTTTTATCCATACCTTGTTTGTTTTTTTTAATCTCGCCATCATCACCAATCTGTGGAACTGTTTTAATTGAATCAATATCAGTTATAATCAATGATTTCACACCTATAAAATCGATAAATTTCTCAAAAATTTGTGAATAAGCGCCAACTTCAATAATTGATATATTCTGAGAAAGTAATGGAAGCGATTTATCAAGTCCTTCTTTTATCTCTCTTAACACGTCATTTTGGTCTATTTTTCTCATCATTGCAGGCAATAAAATTCTCTCTGTATCGCCTTCAATAAATACTACCTTATCAGCAAAGAAAAGTTCTGCCCTGTGCAAAGTAAGATACTGTTTAAGAAATTTATAATATGAATTCTTTGTAGAATACTCATTTCTTAAATCTTTGAGATTTTTTGAGATAATTCCATCCTTACATCTTTTGAAATATTTTATGTCTTCAAAGTCACTCTCCGAAACAATATAAGAAGAGTGAGTACTGAGAATGGTTTGCAATTTTCTATTCTCACCATCTTCACGTTCAACGCCGTTTTGCAAGAGTGTTTTTATATTTTTAATAAAAATGCGTTGCATTTGGGGATGAGTATGAACTTCTGGTTCTTCAATGAAAAGAAGGTTAATATCTGCTGGTTTTTCATTTTTTTCTTTTTGAAAATCGTGAAGTAGTATTTTTATTTCAAAAATCATACTTATTAGGTTCATATAGCCTAAACCATTGTAATTTTCTGGCAAAGAATGATTTGTATTACCAAGACCATACATAACTGTTGTATTCTCTTCTAATAAATCTTGATGTTTAAGTGATGATACTATTTTTAGTATGGAGTCATCTTGCTTTATACCACCAAATTTTTTAACATCGTAAATAACTTCTTCGAAAAGTTCTTCATATATTTTATCTAACTCATCATCAGTGTTACTCAGAGCATCTTTAAATTTATCAATAATAGTAGTGTCGTTGCAGTTAGCCTCTAACCTTTTATACATTCGGGAAGATTGGGATGAAAGAGATTTTTCTGAATCATTATTAGAAACACTTCTTTTTGCACTAATCCATTTAAAATTAATAATTTTGTCCATTTGTATTTTTTCTTTCAGTAGGTCAGTAAACACCTCTTCATCTTCTTTTTGTAGTTCAATATTATAATACAGACTCTTTCTTGAAGTTTTAAAATACAAAGTATGATGATCTTTAAGAAATGAGAAAACATCTTTTATTTTCTTATTATCACTTTTCCTACTGTCACAGTATTCTTTATAATCTTGCGTAAAGGCTTCAAATCTCTCTTCTGAGATGTAGTATTCGAAGAGAAGTACAACCATCCGGTTCTCAGGGTCTAAATCCATAATTACTTTATTACCAATATTGGAAAGATCATCTTCTTCATCATACTCAATAAATAATTTTAGCGAGAGCCCCATTGATTTAGAATTTTCACCTTGAGGTTCTGCACCTTCTATTCTAGATTTTAGTTTTTCTTTAAAATCGACATTGAAATCATCAAAAGAAAAACTATTTTTTGAATAGCCATTCCCCATGAATTTATCGAGGATCAACAAAAGTGATGTTTTCCCACAGTTATTTTTTCCAATGACCACTGATAGGTCCTCTTCGAGTTCTATTGTTATGTCCTTCAGTAGACGAAAATTTTTTATTTTTATTTTTGTGATACGCATTTTTTAGGTCTCTCTTATTTAAACATATTGCACTCGTTGAAATGAAGTGAGTTTCAATACATCCTTGTCGTAAAAAAGTTGGGATTGTTCTTTGTCATATAAAAAACAAACCCCACATCTCTATTTGATCAAGTGGGGTTTATATATTTTATTTCGAATCATTGTTCTTTCTTCCAACAGTTTCTTTTTTATGCTGGAACTGGCAGCGCTTTGGATATGCTTTAGTAAAACTTACAAACTTTCGACGTTGTCAGATCCAGAATATAAAAACTAGGTTCACGTTCAAAAAACAGTAGATATAGATTCAGAAAGTTTACCAATACTTTAATTTTGTGTGTCGGGACTTTTAGTATCGTTATTTTCTATTAGCTTCCACGTTGCTTTTACTCTGTATTCGGATAGAATTTTTTTACGAATCGGTAAAAGTCTTTTACAAAAATTTTTTACAGTATAATTCCCCAACATTATTGAGTAAAATCGATTGCAAATGTAACTCCAAAGTATTGTATGGAAAACAAAAAATATTACATAAACTATCCAGGGAAGATAACAATTAATTATATTAGTAGATCCCCTTACAATAGGACAGCTTTTCGCTATCAGATAAAAAGCAAATACCATGAATGATAGATTAAATATGGTAAAAACTCTTAAAACCGAAATTGGAAAGCCCCATGAACTAGTTTTCTGTAAACTAATTAAAGATTTTAAAAGCAAATTAAATCCCTTTATTGCACTGCTTTTTGGGTAGTCTTTAGGTAAATCTGAGGGTGTATCCATATCAGATTTATCTTCAACAGACATTTTTTTATATTTATTATAATTTATTCTATTTTTGAGGTCTGACTCACGTAACAATTCGACTATCCACTCCCATGCTAGAATACTTTTTATTTCTTCATAGGAGCCAACCCATATTTCCTGGTTTAACAACATGCAGTAGCCTGCATATCTATTATGGGAAATAAATTTATAAATAAGAATGAATAAAATTGACAAAGAAACTAATGAGATACTGCAAGCTGAATATGCGATTGGTAAAAGTGATGTGTTTTCCTTTATTAAACTAATACCTCCCCAAGCTGAAAAAATAATACCTGCCCCTACAAAAAGTGCACCTAAGTAATCTGTAATACACTTTTTTAAACTTGTTATCTCTGCTCGGATTAACTTATATTCAATAATATTTTGTTGTTGCATATTGACCTCAGGTTAATTTTAAATTTATGTTTGTTATCAAAAGCAACGTGGTTGCATCTATGCTCTTGACAGTGCCACTTTATTACAAATCAAAGACAAGTGGATTTGCCGAAGAAATGGGCCTTAAATAATCAATTAACTTCTTTTCCAAACACAAAACCCCACTCTCTATTTGGGAAAGTGGTGTTCTATGTATTTTTTTCGAATCATTGTTTTTTCTTCCAGCAGTTTCTTTTTAGTGCTGGAGCTGGCAACGCTTTGGATATGCTTTGAAAAACTTACAAACTTTCGACGGTGTCAGGTCCAGGGGAAATAAAAGCGAATTCAACGTTAATAAATTCAAAGTTTCCGCCTTCGCCAAGGCTACGCCGAGACAAGTCGGTGCGACAGGCAGTGTACTTTGCCATGCCTATCTCCTACCCTAATAAACAGGGACGACCTTAAATAATCAAATAACTTCTTTTACAAACGCAAAACCCCACATCTCTATTTGAGAAAGTGGGATTTAGGTATTTTTTTCGAATCATTGTTTTTTCTTCCAGCAGTTTCTTTTTATTGCTGGATCTGGCAACGCTTTGGGTATGCTTTGGTAAAACTTACAAACTTTCGACGGTGTCAGGTCCAGGGGAAATTGAGCTCAAAGCTGAAAGCTCAATGGTCAAAGTTTAAACAACAGGCTGAAGCTTTTTAGGCTAAAGGCTGTTAGGGAAATCTTTATAATTATTGAGAAACGTTTTCACGAGTAGGCCGTGGTAAGTCTTTATTGTTCTTTTTTGTACTCTTGTTGTTAGGGGGAGTCAAGGGGAAAAGGCGGAGAAGCTGAAAGGAAAAGCAATGAAAAACTAGAGGTCGGAGATCTGAGGTCGGAAGTCAGAATAAAGTAGGCTACAGGCTGCCGTCGTCGCATGAATGCTATGCCGTGCCAGGGTAGGATGTTAGGGAAAGCAGGGAAAAGCAGCCGCCTTCGCCGAGGCTTCGGCGCCCAGGGAGGTCGGAGATCTGAAACCATTCGTTTAATCCTAATTCTTTAATTTTTTGAGCATCTCAACTGCACCAATTTCAAATTTGGAGAAAGCAAACCATTTTTTACCTAAATCCTTTAATGAGGCACCCATGTGGAAAATTTCTTTTTCATCGATTATGAGGAAACGATCATGAGAGTTCTTAAAGGTTTTAACTGTTATGGAAGGGTATTGCTCATTGTGTTTTTTGAGATCCAATTGGAGTTGTTTTGAAATGCTTTTTGTGTGGATAGTTACTGCAACATCCGATTTTCTTTTGCTTAGCAATGTTAGTACGGAATCATCGACATAGTTATCAATCAGGACAATCGATTTTTTTGCCCTCCTGACCAGGTCACAGGTAAAAGTGTATGCATCAAAGACCTGTCCGTTGTAGAATATCCCCTGACGAGGCTGAACATCTTTGCTTTCAATAACATCCAAGACCTGAGTCAATTTATTATCTGTTTCAATTTGTTTTAATTCAAGAGTATCAAGCCGCTGAAATATACCTGCATTGGAAATGATAAAACGACGCATCGCAACAAATGCACGCATAATCTGAATACCCACCTCTACAGCTCTATCACTTGTTAAAACGGCTGATAATGCACCAACACCCTGTTCAGTAAAAACATATGGTAACGAACCGCCTAAATGTTTTCGTGAAGGTATCGCATTTTGCGATACCATCTGATCAGCTTCTTCCTCAGTCAATTGAAACATAAAATCGGGTGGAAATCGTTTTTTATTTCGTTTTACCTGTTCCCGTAATCGTATAGGTTTAACCTTGTAGAAGGCAGCAAGATCCTTATCAAGCATTACCTGTGTACCACGAATTGTGAAGATCAATTTTTGAATGTTTTCGCCAGGAATAATATGATTAGTATCCGCCATAACTAATTCTCCCCAAAAACAACTGTGTCAGGTTATGCTTTGTTTACAGCTTCAGTATTCACTGGATGCTACGCCGTGACAAGCAGTATTAGGTAATTTTAATGTTTATAATTCGTGGCCCTGTTAAATCCTTGATGGCTCAAGGTAAGATTAAAAACAGATCTTAATTTCACAGGGTATGTCGTGGTAAGTCTTTATTATTCTTATTTGTTTACTCCTGTTGTGTGGGGGAGTCAAGGAGGAAATGCAGGTAAAGCCAGAGGTCAGAAGCCCGTAGTCAGAGGTCTGAGATCAGAAAAAACAGGCTGAAGCTTTTTAGGCTGCCATCGTCGCATGAAAGCTATGCCGTGCCAGGGTAGGCTGTTAGGGAAAGCAATGAAAAACTAGAAAATAGAAATCAGGAAATAGTAAAGAGGGAAAGCAGGTAGGAACAAACACGGGGAGCGTCAAAAATATTCGTTGCCACGGGGACTATGGCAACGGGATGATAGAGATTTACCTTACTTCAAGAAATATTTCAGGGTGCTGTTCTGCAATCCTTAAAAGTGATTTCGCAGGGCCTTGAGGTGTTCTTCTCCCTTGCTCCCAATCCTGAATAGTACGCGGACTCACACCCATTAAACTGGCAAAATCAGATTGAGATAAATTCAGCTTTTCTCGAATTGTCTTTGCAGGGGACGGTTCTTCAAGGGTTCGGCTTTTTAATTTGATTTCTCCCTTTTTGAAACCTTTTATCTCTTTTATTCCATCCAATATTTCCTGACCTATATTTCGATCACTCATTTTCGATCTCCTCTGCAATCTTTTTAAGGATATATCCGGGGATTGTAGCCTTTTCACTTTTTGAATATATGGTAAGCAGCCAGATTTCATCATCGGATTTTTTGAAATAATACATGATCCTTACTCCGCCACTTTTCCCTTTTCCCTCAGGTGCCCACCTGACTTTTCTAACACCACCGCTTCCGCGAACAATATCACCTGCTTCCGGGTTTAGTAACAGGTGCCATTGAAAAACTCGATATTCATCATCTGTTAAATACTTAGGTATCAATTTTGTGAATATGGTTGTTTCAATGAATTTCATTTTTTACCTACTGTACGGCATTGCCGTATCATCGTCAATGTTTTTTTAATTTGCATCAAAAGGTATATGACATTTTACAGGATGGATAAGTAACGGGATTCTTTGATGCCCCTTTTTTATCAAGGGTTTCATGGTCATAATCGTCTAAAAGCCTGAGTCCGGCAGCATACAGATTCAACCACTTAAAATCCGTATCACCGGCTTTGTCTTCAATAGCCCGGCTTAGTATACGGATACCATCTTTGAGGTGCCGAACTTCCTGCTGCTTCTGCTCAAGTCGTTTTTCATTTATTGCATAACCCTGCACAAGGAAATCTCTAAGACGTTTTGTAGCCCACTGGCGGAATTGTGTGCCTCGCTTTGATTTGCCGTCTAAGTATCAGGAATTATTTCTATTTTTGCCAGAAAAGATATAATGGGGCAATTAAAAAGGAGGTTTGAATCCATGCAGATATTATAAAAAGAACTGATTAAACAGCCGCAATGTCTTAACTTTCTTTTGAATACCTATTAACATAACAGTTTCCTGTAAAGAGTTTGTTGGACATAGTATTATTAACAGGTTATTAATTGTTAAATATGCTTTATCAGCTGAATACAGAATACTTTAATTTTAAATATAATGACAAAAAAACAACCCACATTTGATGAACAGCCTCCTTTATTTGATGAGGATTATTATAACCCGACTCCCGCATGGGAGAGGTATGAAATCCCGGGAGAGCCTGCCCAAAATATAGTAAACAGCGTTAAAGAAAATGCACCTGTTGAACCATACTCAGGCTCTGACAATCTTGATGAAATATTAAAAAATATTTTTAACTTTGATTCTTTCAGGCCCTATCAGAAAAAGGTGTGTGAATCAGTTAAAGCAGGTAAAAACCTTCTGCTTGTTATGCCTACCGGTTCCGGTAAATCTTTATGCTATCAGCTTCCGGGCCTTGCCAGGGGCGGGACAACACTTGTTATCAGCCCTTTAATTGCTCTCATGGAAGATCAGACCGCGAGCCTCAGGGCACGAGGGCTTGCCGCAGAGCGCATACACTCGGGCCGAACAAGGCTTCAGTCCCGGCAGGTATGCCGAAGCTACCTGGACGGAAGGCTTGATTTTTTATTTATTGCCCCGGAAAGATTATCCGTGCCCGGATTTCCTGAAATGCTCGCAAAGCGGAAACCTGTTTTAATTGCCATTGATGAGGCCCACTGTATCTCACAGTGGGGCCATGATTTCAGGCCTGACTACCGGCTTTTAGGTGAAAGACTGCCCGTACTTATGCCGGCCCCTGTAATAGCGATGACGGCAACTGCAACACCCCGTGTTCAGGATGATATTGTAAGACAGCTTGGTATTAACAATGCTGAGATGCACATACACGGTTTTAGAAGAACCAACATTGCAATTGAAATAATCGAAATGCTTCCTTCGGACAGGACAGCAAAGGTAAGAGAAATACTTGAAGATAAAGATGCTCTTCCTGCAATCGTGTATTCACCAACAAGACAGAAGGCCGAAGACCTGGCAAATGATTTAAAGGACATGCTTAAGGCGGAGGTGTACCATGCAGGTATTGCTCCGGATAAAAGAGATAAAGTTCAGTCTGATTTTTTATCCGGAAAGCTTGATGTAATTGTTGCAACAATAGCATTCGGCATGGGTATAGATAAGCCGGATATCCGGACGGTTATTCATACTGCAATGCCCGGCACCCTTGAAGGATACTACCAGGAGATAGGCCGTGCCGGAAGAGACGGAAAATTTTCAAAAGCAATACTGCTTCAGTCTTACGGCGACAGGCACGTACACCTCTTTTTTCATGAAAAAAGTTATCCCCAGGAAGCTGCATTAAACAGGGTATTTAAAAAGCTTTCTGCAGATAAAATCCCGCTTGAAAAGCTCAGGCAGGACCTTGATATGGAAGAAGAGGAGTTTGACAACTCGGTAGAAAAACTCTGGATCCACGGCGGGGCAGTAGTTTCAGCCGGCGACATGGTATCAAAGGGTCAGAACAGGTGGAATGTCTCCTATTTAAGGCAGAGAGATCACAGGCTGGCGCAGATAGATGAAATATCACGGTTTGCCGGATCTTTTTCCTGCCGCATGCTCTATCTTGTAAATCATTTCGGAGACAGAGAAGACAAACAGAATCCATGCGGAATATGTGATGTGTGCGCTCCCGAAAGAGCAATGTCAGGCAAAACACGTGATCCTGACAGGCTGGAGCAGACTTTTCTTTCGGATATATTATCCAACCTTAAAAAATCAGGAAGCCTGAGTACAGGAAGACTTTACAGCAGTGTATGCCCGGGACAGAGCTACCCGAGGGACTCCTATGAACAGATGCTTAAGGCGATGGTACGCGAAGGTCTGGTTACATTAAGGGACGACAGCTTTGACAAGGACGGTAAAACAATTCATTACAGGCGCGTGGAACTTACAGGGGAAGGATATTCATTTGACACAGGGGATATTGTTACAATACAGCTACCCTTTAAAGAAGTGTTTAAAAAGAAAAGCCCTGCTAAAAAGCATAAAATAAGAAAGGCAGATACCGCTGCAAAATCTTCCTCAGGTGATAATCCCGAACTCTACCAGAAGCTCAGGGCATGGAGAAACGGCCTTGCTAAAAAGCGGGGGGTACCGGCATTCAGGATTTTTTCAAACAATGTTCTTAACAACCTGTGCTCTGATCTTCCTACAACGGAAGATGAGCTTTTTATGGTAAACGGCGTAGGCCCATATTTTGTTGAAAAATACGGCAGTAAGATTATAAGCATTATTAAAGAATTTTTAAGGTAAATGTAATGAACAATATATTTGCAGACAGAATAACAGATGTACCAAGATCTTTTATACGTGAAATACTCAAGGTAGCCCTTGATAAAAGCGTCATATCCTTTGCCGGGGGCCTGCCCAACAGGGAGCTGTTCCCGGTTAAGGAGCTCATAGATTCAACAGGCCGTGTATTTGATATTTACGGGAGCGATATATTCCAGTACAGCAACTCAGAAGGGTACATAAAACTCCGTGAGTACATCGCCGCAAACTATTTTAAAAGCGGAATTAAAATTTCACCGGACAATATCCTTATTACAAACGGTGCTCAGCAGGGCCTTGACCTTATCGGAAAGGTTTTAATAAATGAGGGCGACGGTCTTGTAATAGAAGAACCCGGCTATCTTGGAGCCATCCAGGCATTCAGCCTTTACAGACCCCAATATTTCCCGGTTACTCTGCATGATTACGGCATGGATACAGACCAGTTAAAGGCCGCTGTATCAGACAGAAAAAAGAAAGTTATTTACACTGTACCCAATTTTCAGAACCCTTCAGGTATTACCTACTCACGGCAGAACCGGGAAGAGATTGCTGAAATTATAAAGGATGGGGATAATTTTATAATTGAGGACAACCCCTACGGCGAACTCAGATTTTCAGGGGAACATGTTCCCTCATTTAAAAAATATCTGCCTGATAAAACCATACTGCTTGGCTCTTTTTCAAAAACCGTTGTGCCCGGTTTCAGAATAGGCTGGATAGCTGCACCTGATGAAATATTTGAAAAACTGCTCATAGCAAAACAGGCGGCTGATCTGCACTCATGCCATTTTACCCAGTACATTGTTTACCAGTTTCTTGAAAACAATGATATTGGAGCCCATATTGAAAAGGTAAGAAAATCATACGGAGCACAGTGCAGGAGCATGCTGGAAAGTATAGATGATTTTTTTCCGGAAGATGTAAGAACAACAAAACCGGAAGGGGGCATGTTTTTATGGGCTGAGCTCCCAGAGGGAATGGCAGCATTAGACCTGTTTGAACTTGCAGTAAAGGAAAAGGTTATTTTTGTACCGGGAGATCCCTTTTATATTAACAGGAAAAACGCAAACACTCTCAGGCTTAACTTTTCATGCGTTGATCCTGAAACCATTAAAACAGGAATCAAAAGGCTGGGTGAATCAATAGATAAACTTAAAGAAAAAGGTGATTAACATGACGCCTGATGATCTTAAAAAGATAATTTCCCTTCTCAAGTCCCGTATAACAATAGGTGGAGAAAATGCGGATGATCCGATAACTGTTAATTTTGATGAGCCGGATCTTGCAGCAATGACAAAAGCCGGGCTGGATGAGAAGGCATCAAGTGAGGTGCTGGAAGCACCATGGTGGAATGAGATGGTATCCGATATTATCGAGACACCGGACTTCTGCGAACCGGATGATCCGCCGGAGCAGGTTCTCATGTATGCACAGGATGTTGTTATGGATTATCTGCGCAAGAGGGTGAACATATAGATAATTTTATGTGATATTAAATTCAAATAAAAGGCCGAAGGACATGGGCAATAGTGTCGTCAACAAATCAAAAACAGAAAAGACGTACTGTCCGTTTGAAAAATTATGATTATTCGCAAAATGGTTTCTATTTCATAACCATATGTACATGGGAACATAAATGCATATTGGGTCGAATTGAAAACAGCAGGATGATACTTAGCGGGTCTGGCATAACGGCAAAAGAAGAATGGCTTAAAACAGAAATACTGAGAAACAATGTCGGTCTGAAAGAATTTATCATTATGCCGAACCATATGCACGGAATCATAGAGTTATCCAACGTGAATGATATAAACCGCAGCGGCACGGCGCGCCGTGCCCAGTTAATCCATGATGCCGGCAGTAAAAAAGAAAACTTCGGCAGCCCCACAAAAAACAGTATTCCAACAATGATAAGAAGCTATAAGTCCGCAGTGACAAAACAGATAAGAGAGCAGGCAGAAAATCCTGATCTAAAAGTCTGGTAAAAGGGATACTACGAGCATGTCATCAGAAATGAGGAATTATACTTAAAAATTCCGAATATATTAAATACAACTATTTAAAATGGAAAGAGGATAAATATTTTATATAATTCAGTTAACTGATATGCGAAGTAAATGGCACGGCACGCCGTGCCCCTACGGAGGCTGTATTTCGATCTCAGAATTATTCAGATATTGCGGGCTTACCACCCTTCTTAAATAAATGCAGATTAAAAATCATAAATAAATTTATAACCGGCCTAAATTATCACAGCATCGAACATATACATGGAACCAGAGAACTAACCAATGTGCACCATACGTCCCGTAGCGGCACGGCGCACCGTGCCCGGTCACCCCATGATGCCGGCAGTAAAAATGAAAACTTCGGCAGCCCCACAAAAAACAGTATTCCAACAATGATAAGAAGCTATAAGTCCGCAGTGACAAAACAGATAAGAGAGCAGGCAGAAAATCCTGATCTAAAAGTCTGGCAAAAGGGATACTACGAGCATGTCATCAGAAATGAGGAATCATACTTAAAAATTTCCGAATATATTAAATACAACTATTTAAAATGGAAAGAGGATAAATATTTTACATAATTCAGTTAACTGGTATGCGAAGTAAATGGCACGGCACGCCGTGCCCCTACGGAGGCTGTATTTCGATCTCAGGATTATTCAGATATTGCGGCTTTACCACCCTTCTTAAATAAATGCATAGTAAAAATCACAAATTTATATACTGCCTAAATTATCCCAGCATCTAACATATACATGGAACCAGAGAACTAACCAGTGTGCACCATACATCCCGTAGCGGCACGGCGCGCCGTGCCCGGTTAATCCATGATGCAGGAAACAAATAATATTTTTTATTTTCCAAGCTCAGTCTTTATTGCATACCCAAATTTTTCCAGGGAAACAGGCTTTTTTACAAATATCCCTGCGCCAAGCCGCTGGGTCTCCTTTACCTCTTCCGTTTCTGCAAACCCGCTTGCTATAATCGCTTTCTGTCCGGGAATTATCTCAATTATTTTTTCATATGTTTCTTTTCCGTTCATGCCCTGCCCCATGATCATATCCAGGACAATCAGGTCCGCCTGGTTATCTGCAAGGTATGAAACTGCCTCTTCCCCGCTTTTTACCGATGCAGGGGTATAACCCAGATACCTGAGCATGCTGCAGAAAATATCCCGCTGGCCTTCATCATCATCTACAACAAGTACTGTTTCACCGTTACCCTTAAACTCTTCAATTGAAACATCCTTTTTTACGGGCGATTCCTCTTCACGTGTTATAGGAAAATAGAGGTCAAACCTTGTACCTTCTTCTCCTGAAACAACATCTATATAACCGTCATGCTCCTGCATTACATTCCAGACAATAGCGAGTCCCAGACCGGTTCCGCTCCTGCCCATAAACTTTTTAGAGTAAAAGGGTTCAAATATTCTTTCCAGATCCGTAGCCGATATACCTTCACCGTTATCAGCCACTGTTAAAACAACATACTCACCCTTATTTACCTCTTCATACCCCCTGATAACCCTGTCCAGAAATCTGTTTTCCGTTTTAATTAAAATTTCACCGCTTCCTTCAAGGGCCTCGGAGGCGTTAAGCACAATATTCATAAGGCTTTTTCCTATGTGGATAGAAGACCCTTTTATGTTGAACAGTTCATCATCAAGTTCGGTTTTAATTTTTATATCGGGATTGAATTTAACAACTCTTCTGTGCTCTGCAGAATTAAGATAACGATGAACAAGACTGTTTAGATTAAAAGGTTCTTTTTCAACAGCAACACCTCTTGCAATGGTCAGAAGATCGCTTACAATAGCTACTGCACGCAGGCCTGATTCATGAATTGTCTTGATCGGCTTTATCAGTCTGCTGTCTTCCGGTAAATCCATCAGTATCATCTCAGGGTAGCTTACAATCCCGGAAAGAACATTGTTAAGATCATGTGCAACCCCTCCTGCCATAAGACCGAGAGATTCCATTTTTTTTGATCTGGCTTTTTTCTCCGCACTTGCCCTCTGTACATCCTCGGCCTGTTTCCTGTCTGTAATATCCAGCACAAGGGAAAGTACATGCATGGTTCCGTTAAACATTATCTGGGCAATGTGTATCTCCGCAGGGTATGTTGATCCGTCTTTTCGTCTGTTGCAGCTTTCAAATATATAATAACCTTTCCGGGATATAATCCGGTCTGCAAGCTCCTTTTCCACTTCAGAAACCTTAACAGGGTCTATATCGCTCACCGACATTTTCAGCAGTTCATCTCTGCTGTAACCTGTAATGCGGCATGCAACATCATTTACTAATACATAACGGCCCTCAAAATCATGAACAAAAACTCCCACAGGGATATTTTCCAGTATATTCTGCAGCTGTTCTTCATTTTCCAGCAGCGCTTTTTCAGCCTGTTTTCTGGCTGTAATATCTTCTGTGAGCTGCATGTTGAGGGCTTCAAGTTTTGATGACCGGTCTTCCAGCATTTCCAGCAGCTGAACAAATTCGCGGCCGAGAACACCTATTTCATCTCTCCTTTTTGAAGGTTCAGGAAATTTCTTTCTCTCCTTTTGGGCAGCAACTACACTTTTTTTGAGTTTTAATACCGGTTTGACAACCATCCAGTGAATAAGAAGAATCATTATTATAAAAGCGGATATCATGGTACCCAGAATAGATGCCTTGGCATAATAGGTTGTAGCATAACCAGTCTTCATAATTTTTCTGGGTATATCTGCTTTAAATATCAGCTCATCTTTTCCTGATATATCATTAACCGCCGTATATATTTTCAACAGGTCTCTGCTTTCTGCCACAATAACAGGATGCTCTGTTTCGCGTCCTGCTACTTTTGACAAAAAAGCAGTATCAGGTTCAGAGCCGTTCCTTCGGACTATTTTATGGGGAATCTTTATCTGTTCGGAAATTCTTTGGACAAAGGCATCATCTATAAGGGTCCCCATAATTACTACGCCCCTAGCGGGTCCTTTATTGTCGCTTGTAAGAACAGGCCTTGAACTGATAATAAAAAAACCGGCAGGAGTAGCATAAATACCTGAAATAGATAATTCTGAAAGCTGGACATTGTATGAAGTAAAAGATCGAAAAGGATGGCTGGAGTTTATTGCGCTTCCTATAAAATTTTTAAGCTTCCCGTCCGCGGCAGGATCCAGACCGTTTGTGCCGCTCCATATTATACGCCCGTCTTCGGCAGCAAAATAAAGCAGATTAAGCTGGGTATTTTCAAATGTCGATAACGTTATATTGGATTCAATATACTCTTCATAGGCGGATGACATAAATTCATAGGTATCATCCCATGCAGCCCAGTCGTGAACAATTGAATCCAGATGCCGTATTTCTCTGTTATAAGCCTCTTTAATCCTTGAGGCATCATTCATTGCCTCTTCATTTTCAAGAGACAAAAACGCAGGAAATATTATGCATTGTCTTATGCAGTAATCAACAGCTCCCATAAGAAGAAAAATTACAGCAATAATAGATGCAACTTTTATTTTTAATGACATAGAATATCTCATTGATATAAAAAATATCTATTATAGCTCCGCGCGAAGCGGCTGCCAAACATGTTGCACTAATTGCATTGCAGCATGCTGCTGAATAAACATGTTTCAATTATATATATCGACATATGCTGCCGAATAATTAAATATCATGGTACAGGAGAAAAATGGCGGATTTTAAAAAAAACAGATGGGCTGACAGTGATTTTTCAGAAAATTACAGAGAAGCGGCAGATATATTCATGCCCTTCAGGCGGCGTACTGTTGAAATAGTAACGTCCTGTTATTCCTTTTTTATAAAGGACAGTTAATTCAGTTTTATTTAACAGAACATTGTATTATTTTTAAAATATTCTTCAAGAAACCCCCTGAAAAAACCGATTTCATATTAAATTTTGGTTTCAGGCACCTGCCGTAATAACTTATTATCTCTGAACTGCTTACTTTCTGCCGCTCAAATAGAGTTGACTTCACCAGAAAAAATAGAATAAAAGCACGCAGAATAATTTGGCTTTTATTAATAATAAATACACAGGTTTACATGGACGAAAAAAAATCTCCGGTTTCTAAAAAAATTGTTATTATCCCTTTAATGCTGATTATTGTTTTTACTCTCGTTGGTTTCTGGCTTATCAACCTTCATTTCTATAAAACAACTGTCACAAAATTTGAAAAAAATCTTCTGGAACTGGCAAGAACCGGCGCCCGTATGGTGCATATTATTGACTCCCAGGGCGATATCCGCGGAATTGACTATTTTACAGATACCTTTGCAAGAAGTAACAGTTACAGAGCCACTGTTATTGATGAAAACGGTTCCGTGCTTGGTGACTCCATGCTTAATCAGGTTGAATTACCAGAGGTTGAAAATCATGCAGATCGTCCGGAAATTCTTGAGGCGAAGGAATCAGGATCGGGCATATCAAGACGCCACAGCAATACGGTTGATAACGATATGCTTTATGCCGCAGTACGTTTTAAACGCCCGGGATTTAAAACCGCTTATTTCAGAATAGCAATGCCTCTTGAAGAGCTCCGGAAAGAGCTCCTTAACCAGCAGTTTATTCTCTGGGGCTTCTGCTTTATTGCCCTTTTTATTGCCTGTGTACTCAGTGTCCTTATATCCCGCTATCTTATTTCTCTTGTAAAAAAGGGAGAAGAATATCTTGAAAAAAGAGTAATCCAGAGAACAAAAACAATAGAAATACTGCAGAATCTGGCCACACAGCTGACAGCATGCAATTCAACAGGTGAAGCGCTTGAAGTGGTAAAGCTTGTAACCTCGAAGCTGCTGCCCGATTACACCGGTACTATGGCGCTTTTTCGTGCTTCAAAGGACAGGCTTGAGGTTGTACAGAGCTGGAACGGTGAATGGGACGGAGAAAAAGTATATTCACCTGATCAGTGCTGGTCGCTCCGGACAGGAAGATCACATGTCGGAACAAAGGATTCAGGAAACATGATCTGCGACCACTCACCGAATCATGACGGAAAAATGATCTGTGTACCTCTTACAGCCCAGGGAGAAACCCATGGAGTGCTCCATTTTTTCGGTTCGGATGATACTGAATCATCCCGCGCCGAACAGAACCTTATCCTTGCAGTGGGAGAACATATAAGCCTGGCCCTGGCAAACCTCGGCCTCAGAGAAAGTCTGAGACAGCAGGCTATTCGTGATCCGCTCACAGGCTTATACAACAGAAGATATCTTCATGAAACAATGGAACAGGAAATTACCAGGTCAGAAAGACATGATCAGAACATGGGTGTTCTGATGCTGGATCTTGATTATTTTAAAAAATTTAATGATGAACACGGTCACGAAATAGGTGATTTTATCCTGAGCGAATTCGGAAGGCTTTTAAGAACAATAATACGAAACGAAGATATTGCCTGCAGGTACGGGGGTGAAGAATTCACGATACTTCTGCCTGAATCAGGAAGGGATATCACTAATGCCGTTGCTGACAGGATAAGAACAAAACTGCATGAGCATGCATTTATTCACGGAAACCGGTCATACGGTCCGATAACTGTATCAATAGGGGCTGCATGTTATCCTGATAACGGAACCACATCTGATGTTCTTCTGAAAAATTCAGATGATGCACTTTATGATGCAAAACAGGCCGGCCGGGACAGGGTGGTTTTATCATCCCGGATTACAGAAAAAAAGATCCCTTTACAGGACATCCGCACCTGTGATAACTCCGAATAAATCACCCCGGTGCAGACAACGGGGTATCTAATATAAATCTATTTTTATCATCGCAGGCGATGAGGTATCAGGCCTTGCGTTTCACAATAAAATTAATTCACCCGATTTCTGCAGATAGCAATCATTCACATGCTGCAGATTCGGGACGGCGAAGAGGGACATTATGAAAGCTGACCTCCATATGCACACAAATGCTTCTGACGGCACATGGTCGCCCGAAGCAGTAATGGAAAATGTAACCAGAGCCAAAATCAAAGTCTTTGCTGTTACGGACCATGACTCCGTCAAAAATGTGGAAGCACTGTCAGGCCTGGTTAAAGACACCGACCTTAATTATATAAAGGGCGTTGAAATAAGCAGCACAAAAAACGGCCGGATATTTCATATTTTAGGTTATAACATAGACACACGTAATAACACTCTTAATAAAGTCCTGGAACACAACAGCCGCAATATGGAACAGAGGGATGAAAAAAGCATAGAAACTCTGATGGAGACAGGACACCCGGTAAGTCTTGAGGAATTTTTATTATATAAAAATAACCCGGACCGCGGCGGATGGAAGGCCCTTAATTATGTTCAGGATAAGGGTCTTTGCAGTCACTATAAAGATTTTTTCAAGCTGTTTGAAAACCCGACCAGAGGCATGAATATAGACGGATGTGTAACGCCTGAAGAAGCAATCTCCGCGGTAAAAGAGGCTGGAGGAATCCCGGTGCTTGCTCATCCCGGCTCCGCCCTGTATGGATGCAGTCTTGAAGAAGCCGTATCAACCGTGCTGAATCTGGGAATAGAAGGCTTTGAATGTTTTCACCCGGAAAACAGTGAAGAAACAACGGAATACTGTCTTGAAGTATGTAAAAGAGAAAACCTTTTCATTACAGGCGGCTCCGACTGCCATGGAACCTTTGTAAAAGAGCGACGGCTTGGAAAACCAGATATTGACTTTGATCACCTGACCCTATGGGATTTATAACAAAAAAGAGGATTACATGAAAATTCGCATTCAGGATTTAATGGAAAAAAGCGGCGTTAAGTTTGGAACCAGCGGGGCGCGGGGTCTTGCCGAACAGATGACCGACCAGGTATGCTGCGCCTATACAAAAGGTTTTTTAAAATACCTTTCATATACCGGAGACATAAAAAAAGGAACCAGCGTTGCCGTTGCAGGAGATTTGAGACCAAGCACCGACAGGATCATGGCGGCTGTTGGAAAGGCAGTAACTGACTGCGGATATAAAATAATCAATTGCGGAAAAATTCCATCTCCTGCTGTAGCTTTAAAGGGAATTAAAGACCGTATCCCTGCAATTATGGTAACCGGAAGCCATATTCCCGAAGACCGTAACGGCATTAAATTTAATAAGACTGCCGGTGAAATTTTAAAAAAGGATGAAGCAGGTATTCGTGAACAGGTCATAGATATCGACGATAAACTCTTCAATAATGACGGCAGTTTTATAAATGTGCCTGTCATGCCGCCTGTCGATGACTCGGGAGATATATTATACATTTCAAGATACCTTGATTTTTTTCCAGAAGCGTGTCTTTCGGGCTTAAAAATCGGAGTTTACCAGCATTCCGGGGTAGGCAGGGATATGCTCGTTAAGATCTACCAGGGGCTTGGCGCGGATGTCACACCGCTGGCTCCTTCCGAAACATTTATCCCCGTTGATACCGAAGCTATCCGCAAAGAGGATGTTGAACTTGCAAAGGAATGGTGCAGTAAAGGTGATTATTTTACAGTTGTATCCACAGACGGCGACAGCGACCGGCCTCTGATTTCCGATGAAAAGGGAAACTGGCTCAGGGGTGATGTAGCTGGAATCCTTACTGCCAGGTATCTTGAAGCGGATTCTGTGAGCACCCCGGTAAGCTGTAACTCTGCGGTTGAAAAAAGTAATTTTTTCAACAAGGTTTACAGAACAAAAATCGGCTCGCCCTATGTGGTTGCGGCAATGGATGATGCTGTATCCGAAGGCTCACAGATGTCTGTGGGCTATGAAGCAAACGGAGGTTTTTTAACCAGCAGCACATTGTACCGCTTCGGAAAAACTCTTTCAGCACTCCCCACCCGTGATGCAGTTATACTGCATATATCCGTTATTCTACTTGCCCGTGAACAGGGTCTTACAATCAGTGAACTTGTAGACACACTGCCTCAGCGATTCACAGCCAGTGACCGGCTTAAGGAATTTCCGCAGGAAAAAAGTAAAGCAATACTTGCCAGGTTTACTACAGGTGATCAGGATTCTGATAATACTGCAGTGGAAGAGGTATTTGGCGAACTTTGCGGAAAGGTATTTTCTATTGACCGCACCGACGGCGTCCGGGTCACCTTTGAAAACCAGGAGGTTGTCCACCTGAGGCCCTCAGGTAATGCACCTGAATTCAGATGCTACACAGAGGCAGATACAAATAACAGGGCTGTAGAGCTGAATGCCCTGTGCATGAATAAATTAAAAGAGATTTAACTTTTTATTACCATCTGCAGAGGCGGAGATTCGGGCCGGTTTTATGAATTGCTTTTTGATATAAACCTGAATCTTCTATACCATTTAAAACGCTTTTTAATATGCAGAAAAAGATATATGCCTAGAATAATCGCAACTTTGTCGTGGACTTCAATATAATTCCTTCGAATAATATCTGATCCGCCAGCCATATGAATAGCCCATGGTATAAAGCCGGTAACAGAAACAACAATAAAAATAACAGTTAAAATTATTACCTGTATATTTTTTACTGCCCGATTTTTCATAACCGCTCTATACCATGTCCAATGCAGGCGGATATGAATAATTACAAAAATTGACAGGATAATGATAGAGATTTTATGAATATCTGTCCACTCCGTATAGCTAAGTCCTAAAGCCATGCTTTTGTGATCAATTGTTCCGTGGTTTCCGATATGATAGAAACACTGTATTATCAATCCTGAAAAAGCCATGACCGGCCCTGATATTATTAATCCCCAATTAGCTGTTATTATAAAAAGACGGTTCAATGAAATATTAACTTTCGACTGTTTCAATTATTACATCCTCTATTATTTTTTCAGGCTGCAAACTGGTATCCATTGTTTTTTAACCATAAAAACCGGCTTCATATGATGCATAAGTGATGCGAGACTGCAGACCCGTATGCAAATATAATACGGAAATGAATGGCTGTAATTAACAATTGTTAATTTGTTTTTTTATTCTGGTTCTAATGCGGGACAGCGAAACAGGTGTGATACCCAGATAAGAGGCAATATACTGCTTGGGCAGTCTTGATACAAGATCTGGATTTGTTTTTATGAGGTTTAAATATCTTTCTTCAGGTTTGTCCAGTATAAAAGATGCATTATGATTCATATAATGAACAAGGCGTGTTATTAAAAAATTTATAAAAAAATCTTTTTTTAAAGGGGATTCAGTCAAAAATTTTTTCAGGTGATCAATCTGAACAATCCCCAGAGTGGAATTTTCTACAGTTTCAATATAATATCTGCTTGGCATTTTAGTAAAAGCACTTTCAAATGAAGATACCATCTGATTTTCGATAAAAAACTGAGCTGTAATTTCGGTCCCGTCAGCTTTAATAAGATATGTACGCAGACACCCCTTCATGATAATAAACAACTTTGAGGCAATATCGCCTTCCCAGAGCAGTACTTTCTCTGAAGGTATTTTTTTGAATTTGATGAGTTTTAAAATTTCATCAAGCTCATCTTTTTCAAATGGAAAGATTTGGGAAATTTGTTTTTTATAATTTTCTTCCATTTCTGCCTGCTGATAAATTAACACTGCGGGACAGTGCTACGGCATCCATTCAACAATACCGTCATTGGGGTTCTGTTTTTTCCATCGCATGAACTCCTCAGTACTGCGGACGCCTCCTTCAATCACAGCCTGATAAACCAGTATTGACATCTCTTTTTTATCGAGAGGGATTTCATGTTTTATCCGTAAAATTGCCTCACGGGTTTCCGGTGTTAAAACTGCAGAAATACGCTCTGCAACTTTTTCAAAGTAACCCGCATATGGTGATTCCTTTAAAATATGAATCATATCAATCTGCCAGGTGTTGCTGTTCCGGTCTTCATAAAAGGCGTGCCATTCAATACATTGGTCCTCTGCTTCAAGCAGGTTTGAGTAGCTTATAGTTTTAATGCGTTTATTTTCTGCTAGCCTGGATATGGCAGCAAAGCTGTCAGCAAGACAGAATGGGTCAGTATAAATGTGAAAATCAATATCCAGGTTATTTATCAAAAGGCCTGTTTTAAGAGACCCCACCAGGTTAACCTCTGCACCTATTGAGGTCCAGTGTTCTATAATACCGGTATCCTCAATAACAGACCAGGCTTTCGCCTGAATCTGTTCTGCTGTTTCTGTATCACTTTTCATAACTCATAATCCTTTTAACTGAAAAACTTAAACCCCGTTTTGTTGACCGTTTCTTTTTATCCATACATTTATTTTTCTGCAAGGATTAAAAAGGTAACCCTGTATATCAGGTCCGGAATTTTTATTTGTAAACCAATTACAAAATTAACCGTTTTACTTTTATAGATATCCCTAAATACATAAAAGGATAAAATTATGCATTCTTCTAAAAAAACAAAAAGTCTCTTTATATTCATGCTCGCAGGTTTTTATTTTCTTTCTTCCTCTGCATTTTTTTCTTCGGATGTGTATGCTGAAGGCTTGCTGAAACGCAAAATTGCTGACCGTAGAAATTCTGTCGGCGGGGAGAGAGGTCTGAGGGATTTTTCAGGTGATCCTGAAACAGGAGGAAACAGCTGCGCAGAAAAAAATCAGGCAATTAATAAATTGATGAACGGCCGGAGCGGTAAAAGGATGTACGGACCTGAGGCTGACATTGAAGATATTTCATACGGCTCTAAAAAGCTTGAAACACTGGATGTGTTTTATCCTGCAAAATCGAGCGCAAAGAGATCTGAACTTGCTCCTGTTATCTTCATGGTGCACGGAGGCGGATGGTGCATAGGCAGCAAGGATATGCGTTCTGTGACTGAATCAAAGGTCAGCCGCTGGACGCCAAAAGGTTTTATGTTCATCTCTGTCAATTACCCCATGATTATGGATGGAAGCATGGCTGTTGCCCAGGCGGAAAGTGTGGCAAAGGCCCTGGCCTATGTTCAGGCAAATGCAGAAAAATGGGGAGGTGACCCTGACCGCATTATAATGATGGGGCATTCCGCAGGTGCTCACCTGGTTTCGCTTGTAAATGCAGACAGCGAACTCCGTAAACGTTCAGGTGCAAAACCGGTTCTTGGAACCGTGTCCCTCGACAGCGGCGCAGTAAATGTTCCAAAACAAATGCCCATCGCTGTTGATGTTTTAAAAAATATTTATAAAGAAGCATTCGGTACAGATAAAGAAGGATGGATAGCTGCCTCACCATATCATCAGCTTGATAAACATGCATCGCCATGGCTTGGAGTATGCTCTACAACGCGGCCTGACAACCCCTGTGAGCAGGCTGAAGAATATGCGGAAAAAAGCAGGGCATTAGGTATTGAAGCCCAAGTTTTAAAACAAAAAAAAGGGCATGGCTCTATTAACAGCAACCTTGGCATCTCCGGCAGATATACCAGGGCGGTTGAAAAATTTATGGCCTCGCTTGACCCGATTGTTAAGGATCTTCTTGAGAACTGATATAAAACCATGAACTATTTGCAAGCAATAAGCTTTAAAATAGCACTATTTCATCATTTATCTAACGTTTTTGACTTTTTTATTCTAAATAACCTTGATAAAAGACTAAAATTATCATAAGTAAATATCACTTGGCTGCTGCATGTAATTTGGTTTGCCTCTTTTTATATCTAATCAAAAAAAATTAAATCGTTAATAATGAATATAAAAAGGATTCTTTAACAGTTTTTGCAAAGTATATCCTCATGTCTGCTTTCAAGTTTGTCCATCGGAAAAATATCAGGCTTTCTATTGTAGAAACTGCATATCAGTCTGAAATGACTGCCTCCGCTGTTTCAGAAATACTCAGTAGAAAATAAACAACGAAAATAAAAATTGCCACAATACTCATTTTTGCGCAGCTCATCTTTGCTGCTAAAGGAGCTTTTATGAAAAAATACCTTTTTTTTATCGTGTTTTTATCCGGCATATTATTCAGTTGCAGTTCAAGCGACCCGGTTAATCAAGATGAACCGGTTGATTCAGGAGATCCTGCCGATTCAGGTGGCTCAGATGATTCTAGCGGTTCAGATAATAATCAGGCTAACGATCCTGAGATTACTGTTTCAACAGTTTCGAATCCGGATAATGTACTTTCAGTTTATGTGAACTGGACCACAGAAGAGCCGATGGACTCTGAGGTTCAGTTTGGTAAAGAGGAATATGAGTATACTATTTATGACAGTGCCCCGGTAACAGATCACAGGGTATTTGTTTTCGGCATGCATGCGGAAACCCGGTATCTTATCAAGGCCATATCATCCAATGGCGAAACAACAGTAGAAGATGAAGCGGTCTGGACCAGCGGATCACTTCCGGTCGGAGTACCTGAGGGAGTTGTATTGACTGACAACAGACAATTGTCGCAGGCCGGATGGACTTTGATGAATATTAAAGTAGGCGCAAGCAACATAAATAACGGGTTATATTATCCGTCTACTGTAGTGATGTACGATCAGGATGGGCTTCCCGTATGGTACTATATTAATGGATCATCCTTTGATTTATGGGGAGGATTAGCTACGGAGATGCTTGATAACAAAAATATCTTGATAAGTTCAAATGGTTTTGAATCTCCCCGGGAAGTTGATTTGGCCGGAAATGTTATCTGGCAGGGTCCGTCTGCCGCACAATCAGATGGGATACTTAATCATGATATTCAAAAATTATCTAACGGCAACTATCTCTTGCTTCGCGATATTGGCACTCTGGGAAACTATACAGATGTCCGATTGGAGGAAGTTACTGCAGGCAATGAAATTGTCTGGGAGTGGTACCTTTCCGATTTTGTAACACCTCCCGATGGAGCGCTGGATTGGTGTCACCCTAATGCAATGACTGTTGATCCGGTCAATGATGAAGTTTATCTAAGCTGCCGATGGGAAGGTTTGTTTAAAACAACATACAACAGTCCCGAGCTGATCTGGCATATGGAAGCCGCCTATAATGAATCCGGCATGGGAGATATTGATTTTTTTCCTTCGGGATCACAATTTTCAGATATACATGATCCTGAAATTCAGGATGACGGCACTATATTGATTTTTGACAACGGCGGATGGGACAATCATCAGGGAGGCGAAGATTTTCATTCACGTATTCTGAAATATATAATTAATGAAGATACTAAAACAGCAGAATTAATCTGGGAGTTTCCTGGTAATTTTGAAGTAGCCCCATGGTTTAGAAACGATTTTTATTGTCCCTACTGGGGTGATGCAAATCGTCTGGATAATGGAAATATCCTTGTCACTGCAGGTGTTGAGGATCCGGGAAATATATCCCGTATCTTTGAGGTGACTGAAGACGGTGAAATAGTCTGGGATTTCGCACTGCCGGATGATTACGGCGTATACCGGGCTTCGCGTGTTAAAGTTCCGTTTATAGAACGTTTACAGGAAAATATATAATAATAGAATAATAAATTATAATTCCGGAAAAGGCGCAGACTTTGAAACAGGTTCTTCCAGTCCGTAAATTAACGGATTTTTAGCCTTTTCTCTGAGCAGCGCCACCACAGTACCGGAACGCTTTTCCGCATCACGATGCCCGGTAAATCTTATTCCGTCATCTTTTTGTTTTTTACGATTATCTTTAACAGCCATTACAGTAAGTTCATGGGGAAAACCGTGTTTTGACGTATTGCTGCAGGAAGCAATAGCGTATCTCGGGTTTAAAGTTTCGATCACTTCAAGAGATATACCGTGTTTACTCATATGATGAGGCACTTTTAAAATTTTGCATCTTAGCGGTTTATGTTCAATAACCTCCGGGTTGATCATCTGCCCGCGGTTGCTGGTATGCTGAAGCTCGGGGAATTCTTCCGTTATTCTTGCCCAGGCGTCAAACTGTGCATCTGCGCCTAGTATAACCGAATGCTGATCAAGCTTTTCTTCTTCAGCAAGCGCTTCATCGCTTACTTTATCGGCAGACTGGTAATACTGTGCAATATCTTTAGGAGGATACTCAAGTTTAAGAACAATTGACGCGTTGTTAATATTTGTTCCAAAAGTGTCATACCTGTTTTTAAGCATTATAGAAGGGCTCAGGACTGTGATTTTTACCCGGTTGATGACTGTTTCATAACCGCTCGTGGGAAATATTACCTGTATGGTCGGATTCTCCCGAAGCAGTTCAATAAGATCATAATGAATTTTTGAAACATGTCTGAAACCGCTGTCCCAGAACTGATCAATCTTGATTCCTTCGCTTAAACACCACTTAATCAATTTCCTCATGCCAAGTGTATGATCAGAATGAGGATGGGTTGCGCAAATAAAAGGGATAGTCTCTGCACCAAGCGACTTTAACGCCTCAATTGTTTTTTCCGCGTTGTAACAGTCAACAACGGCACATGCTTTTCCTCCATACTTAAACGGAAACCGGACAATAACAGCATCACCGTCGCCGACATTTAAAACAGCAACAGATAATGTGGTGTCATTCATATATTTTTTAATAGCACTCTTTGTTTCCTGAATTCCCATTTTACACCTCTCCCTGCGCCTGCTGTATATTCTGAAACTTGCTTTCAACTTTTTTGATCAGCGATTTTTCATCCTTCTCACCAACCGACATATTAATTGCAGCAAGTTTATAATATTGCTTTTTAATATCGTTTCGGGCTGTTTCGATGGACTTTTCAACGGGGACCAGCAGATGTTCTTTTGCTGCTTTATCTCTAGGGATGGGTTTATAACGGGAGTTTAATAATTTTCCGTCAGCAATAAAAAATACGTCCCCCTCCCTGAGCCGCTGTTTCCTGGAATAGCCCACAAAAGCTTCCATCCGCCAGGATTCAATAAAATCCTCTTTTTCATCACCCCATGCATGAATTGAAAAATCTTTAATATCTTCATTATCATTATTACGGGAGGCACGTAAAAAGCGTACAATGCCGTCATCAAATATTTCATCTACCACAACTCTTTCATGCCTGGTACCAGTCGGCAGCTTTTTACTTTTTGCCATTTTTGGAGCTCCTAATAAATTTTTTATAATAGTATAACTTATGCGCTTATTGGAACGCCATTACTTTGTTGTCTAATTACATGAGTGTTTTCACTTTTAAGGATAACACATATTTGATAGTATCTATCTAATCTCGAAAATGCATTTCCAATAATACTAATCCTAAACCAGGGAGGATAAACATGAAAATTTATGCTTTATTGTTTGGGCTTTTATTTGCTGCCGGATGCGCTGCTATTTCCGGTCCGTCTGCTCCGGCTATTGATGGTAAATGGGAAGGAGCAATGGAAATGATGGGTCAATCTACCAAAATCGGCTATGAATTCATGTCCGATGGCAGCACTTTAACCGGCACCACAACAGGCCCCCAGAACCAGAAGATTGAAATAACAAACGGGAAAGTCGAAGGCAATAATATTTCTTTTGATGTTCCGATAGAAATGGGTCCAATGAAAATGACTGTAAAATATAAAGGTGTTCTGGCAGGAGAAATACTTGAGCTGACAATGGAAATGGATATGCCTGAAGGCGCTCCAGGGGGCGGCCAGATGCCTGCAATCCCGCCAATAAGGGCCACCCGCGTTACAGCTGAATAAAAACAGATTAAAGTAGCTGTCAGCCGATCACTTTATTTTGTATTTACTAAAACACGTTCCCATAAATTCCGTGGGAACGTGTTTTTCCAGCGCTTCACGTTTCCACCAAAAAAATACCTTTGACTTTATACTATTTTTTTAAGGTCAGAAGAACGCCTTCTATTAAAGACTCTGAAATAAAAGCACCCGGCAGAAGAAAGATTTTAAAAAATAAAAGGAACCGGTTTATATCATCCGAATAACGGAAGGGATGATCTATTAAACCGCCAAACCATCCTATGTTTGATGTATCGGGTGCAGGCCGAATGAAGTAGCTTATAACCAGATATATAAAAATTATCCCGGATAATCTTGCAGCATTACCGATATTAAACTCAACCCTGTCAGCAAAAACAAGATAGAATATTCCAGTTATAATGAACAGGGAAATAAAAAGGCGAAGCAGCACAATTCCATTTGTTCGGGATACTTTTTGTTTTTTGCCAAATTCCATTGACCCTACAGGCCCGGGGTTATAACTTTCACCAAACCATTCAAATAAGCTCATGAGTTAATCTCCTTATAACTCTGTTATAATTTCGTGGTTAAATGTTTTTTTTCATGGCTTGAATAATCCATGATTATTTATAAGGCTGTATGTTCACAGCCCTATCCTCTACCTTACTTCTGCCACCTTCCTGATATTATTTTCAGGTGTTTTGTCTATGAGTTTGTTATAGGGGTCAATTCCTGCCTTCCATGGCATTTCATCAACGACTATTTCGATGGATGTATTATTTTCCGTTATCCTGTGCTTCTCAAGATAAAGCACTTTTTTACCGGGAGATATATTATTTTCCGAGCGGCCGCTGAACACACCTATATCCATGTAGTCATCTACGCCTATTTCCTCTTCTCTGCCCATCTGGTTGGGACGAACACGAAATTTCTTTACATCAACTTTAAGTGTAACCTTATATCTGCTGTCATCTGTTTTTTGATATTCCGCTTCAACAACCTTGTTTTCATACAGGGTAATATGTTTAAGCATATCTTCTACTACATATCTTAAATTATAGGGCGCCTCATCCTTTATTCTGCGAATAAGTTCTGCCGCATTTGCATAGGGAGGCCCTTTAAATGCCTCATCCTTTATATAATCCGACAGAACAGAGTTTAGTTTTTCTTCACCGATATAATCCTGCAGTGCATACATAACCACGCTTCCTTTATTGTAATGAACAAAGGGAGTAAACCCAACCTTCTCAAGCGGCTGTTCATACATGGCTCCGCTGGTTCTGCCCCTTAGGTAGCTGTCCTGCTCGTACTTTAAAAATTTTCGCATATGTTCTTTGCCGTATTCTTTTTTCATGACCATCATGGCAGAGTACTGGGCAAGTGATTCCGTCAAAAAATTTGCTCCTGTCCCCATACCTGTAACCTGGTGTGCCCACCATTGATGAGAGACTTCATGCGCAGTTATAAAAAAGACTGAATCAATGTCATTTTTCTTATCTATGCTTGCAACAAAACCCGCATTCTCAGAATAGGGAATAGTGCCGGGAAAGGCCTGGGCAAATGTTTCATACCCCGGAAATTCAATTACTCTTACCTGTCTGCACTGATACGGGCTGAAGTTTTCAGTAAAATAGTCAAGGGATTTTTTAATGCTGTAGACTATCCTGTCAACATTGTAGTAATGCTTTTCATCATAATACACTTCTATGTCTACATCATTCCACTTGTCCTTTTTTACCATGTAGTCTGCTGACAGAAAGGGATAAAAATTCAGTATAGGACTGTCCGTCCTGTAGTGAAAATACCGCCGCCCGTCCTTTTGCCACTCTTTTATTAATGATCCGCATGTGACGGCAGTCTGGCCGGCAGATGTGCTTACCGTTGCCTCAAAGGAGACACGGTCAGACTCCCGAAGAAATGGGGGATAATTAAATCTTCCGCTGTATCCTCTTGCATAGGGCAGACCAGAGGGCAGACCAAACTTTTTTCTGTCATTCTGATCATTCAGGTTAAGGCCTTCGTTATAACCGAGATGCGGGAAATAGGAAGAGTTGGTTATAAATGTCCCGTTATAAACAATGCGGTTATTTGCTCCCTCATCAATGGGTGACCATGTAGTGGCCAGTGTGTCAGTCCCTCTGTTTACAAAACCTCTGCTTACAGAGGAAAGATTATATGACATTTTAAGGTCTGTGCCCTGTATCATCGGCTCTTTAAGTTCGTAGATATACTGCCCGTATATTTTATCTTCATGTATTAAAGAGCCGCCCGGAATACTGATCTCATTGATAGTAATGTCCGGACTTAAATAGATAAACAGGGTAGTAATCTCAAAGCTGCTTTTATTTTTAAGCACATATGTGCCCTCTATATCCACTCTCCGTTTTTCCGGATAGATATCCACATTACACTTAATATCCGTTATCACGGGCATTGGCGTATTCTGTTCTTTGATGTACTTATATGTCTCTTCATATTCTGCCTGGTATTTTTTGGCCTGCTCCCTTGACCTGTAATTGTTAAGGATATTAGTATTGTAATAAATGTATGACCCGCAAAGAATAAAACCTGCAAGGGCAAGAACGGAAGTAACCGCAACAGGTTTTGTAAAACGTTTAGGTATATTTTTAAAACGTATTTTAAGGCTGTCGTCTGTACCGCGTATCCACAGTAAAAGGCTTACGACTACCAGCAGAACTGAGAACAGTATCCAGTAGGAGTAAAACCAGACCAATGGTTTAATAAAATGGCCGTATCCGTTCATGTCCGAATAAAGAGCTGACGGTGTACCTGCAAAACGGTACAGGTTATGCTCCAGGCCAAGTGCCGAAGCCATGATGATACTGATGAATATATATACAGTCATCAGCATATAACCGATAAATTTATTATTTGCCGCAACATGAAGGAACAGAGCAAGGACACATATTAAAGAGAGGCGCGGCAGCCACATCAGAAAAAGGCCTTTAAAATACAGTAACGGTTCCAGGTCGTAAAAACCGCCTGAAAGCTGAAACAGCATCGCAGTTAAAATAAAGACGATAAGCATAAAAATAACAACAAATATTAATGAGAGCAGCTTGGACATAAGAGGGAGCCAGTAGGGGGAGGGGAGACTGTCAAATATCTCATTAATTTTATTCTGCCTTTCCTTCCATACAAGTTCTCCGGCATAGACAATAATCACAATCAGAATAAAGACATACTGCAGGCCGAAGAGCCTCAACATAAGAGCTGTAACAGGAAAGGTTTTGGTACCATACATCACAAACCCGTTAATAAGTACTGCCAGCATGCATATAATTCCCAGGGCAAATATGAAAATAAAGGGTCGGCTTTTAAGGATACTGCAGAAATCAATTATGCTTTTGCGCCATAACTGACTGAGACTGGTAGAAAAAGTAAACTGCTGCTCTACAGCAGGGCGTTTGATATTATTAAAAAACTCTTTTTTGGGAGTACCTTCATTCAGTTGTTTTTTCCTGCTTTTTAAAAAAGGGTTCCCTTCACCTGATAACCGGAAGCGCTTATAACTGAATAACATTAAACAGCCGGATACTGCAGCCCATATAAACCGGTTGATCATAATGCTTCCGGTAAAGGGCAGATTCAGGGTATTCCTTTCTATGGGGGTCCAGTACTGGATCATGTAGTTGACAGCACCGCCTCCAAATGGGTCGATCAGGCTTGTAAAAAAGCGGTTTTCAACATCAGCAGTATATAACCCTGCAACTGTACGTAAAATAATAAGAAGCACTATGGCAACATAGGTATAGAGCATGCTGCGGGTTAAGGATGCTGCTGAAAAACAGATGGCTGCAACAAAAAGAAAATTGGGAACAATTAAAATTAGAACAGCCCTGATATAAACTGTAATATCAAAAGGCCCAAGCCGCGTCGGGTCCAGCCATGGCATCAAGAACCCGAGCATGTTACCTAAAACCGCACCGGATACGGCAAGAAACAGGATTACCATCCCGCCGCAAAATCTTCCTGCCAGGTAATCAAATTTGGATATCGGAGAGCTGAAGAATACAGGATAGGTATGCCATTCAAAATCACGGATAAAGGCTTTGGTTATAAAAGCAGGAACAATAAAAATGCCGTATATACTGCAGACAAGAAGTATTGTCATGATAACATATGGCGCATTTCGGTTTATGGTACCCAGAGCATAGGCTATTATGGTTGATTCAAGTGAATTTATTAGAAAGGTAAACAGAAAAAAAGCAGCAAAGAATATATAAACCAGAGGTCTCTTTAACTGGTACTGCAGTTCAAACAGGAATATTTCTCTAAACATTTATTTTTCTCCATGATGAAACAGTGCAGCGCTAATCAGTATCCATTTGGAAAGATTCTGACTGGGCTTTAAACATTCAGATATTATCTATCAGCCTGAAGTCTGTTTAAAAAAATTGCTAAAAAACTGAACACTGACGGGTGTTAATTCATTGATGAAAAAAATACGTCTTCCAGATCCGGTTCGACCTTTATGAAACTGTCATCCGGTTTATCTTCGCAGAACACATGAACAACAAGATTGCCGGCAACAAGAGATGTTGATATGACATTATACATCTGCTGACAGGTTTCAAGTTCAGGCTTTGGAATTGTCTTTTTCCATATCTTTCCGGAGATATTATCTATTGCTTTACGGGGTTCATCGGTCAGAAGAAGTTCGCCCCTGGAGATCACTGCCATCCTGCTGCATAACTTGCTGACATCATCAACAATGTGAGTTGACAGTATTACAACTATGTTTTCGCCTATTTCACTTAGCAGGTTTAAAAAATGATTCCTTCCTTCAGGGTCAAGACCGGCAGTGGGTTCATCAACAATAACCAGCTTTGGATTGCCTATAAGCGCCTGGGCAACGCCGAACCGCTGCTTCATTCCGCCTGAATATTCGCTCAGTTTTTTATAGCGGTATCTGTAGAGGTCTGTCTGGTTGAGCAGGTACTCTACCATTTCTTTACGCTGTTTCTTATCTGTAACTCCCTTAAGCACTGCAAAATGATTTAACATTTCAAGAGCAGTCACCTTTGGATAAACGCCAAACTCCTGGGGAAGATACCCGAGCACGCGGCGGACATCATCCTTTTGTTTTAAGACATCAAGGCCGTCAAGGTGAATGCTTCCTTCATCCGGTTCCTGAAGGGTGGCGATAGTCCTCATGAGTGTTGACTTGCCTGCACCGTTTGGGCCTAAGAGCCCGAACAATCCTACCGGAATGTTAAGAGTTATATTTTTTAATGCCTGCACACCGTTTTTATATGTTTTTGATAAACCCTGGATACTCAGTTCAAGCATGCTTTACCCCTTACTCTTATGATTAAATAATAAAGATCATAATAGAGTTCTCCTTATGATTATTTCCAGAATGCCGAATAATACGGGTTTTTCTTTTTTCAAAATACAAAAAACAGATACTGCTGTTTATGTAATAAACAATAGCAATTATAATGCAAAACAGTTTAAATGAGACCTGTACTCTTAAAAAACTCTTCAATAATCTTAAAAACCTCTGAACCGTCTACATTTCCAAAAAAATGATCCGTATTTTCAAAGGGGTGCAGGTCACACCTGTTGCCCGCTTCTGCGGTCTTTAACGCATATTCTTCTGCAGAGTCAAAGGGTACAAGGTCATCCGACATCCCGTGTATAAGGCACATCGGCGGAAGCCCCGGCTTTATATGATGAACAGGTGAAAGGCTTTCCGGTTTTTCTCTTCCCTGAAGAACAAAAGAAAAGTCACTTATGATTGCAGTATTTAAGACGGCAGACTGAAGAACGAGTACATCAGGCACAGGGCTTATACTTAAATCATCCGATTCATCATCAAATCCGTCTATACTTGCGGCACAGGTTGATAGATGAGCCCCTGCAGATATGGCTCCTGCAGCAATTTTTTGAGGATCAATATTAAATTCTTCTGCATTTTTTCTTGTCCACCTGACAGCAGACTTAACATCCTTCAATGCATCCACAGGGGAAAATCCGCCTATTGATGACAGCCTGTACTGGAAAGATACTGAAAACATACCCTTTGATGCAAAGTGACGGCAAAGGTCATAACCCCATGCCGGTTCGCCCATTGTCCAGCCTCCGGGATGAAAGAACACAAACGCGGAATTAATCTCCTGCTCACTTTTTTTATCCGGTCTGAATATGTGAGCAGTAAGATCAGTCCCCGCTGCTGTTTTATACACCTTTACTTCATCAGGCACATAAAAAGACGGCTCCGGTCCTTCTGGTATATCTGTCATGTTATTCTCCTTTTTTATCTGTATGCTTCTATATCTGTTATTATAAAATTACCTATATTGCCTGTAATACCGAAAAAATCTCCTGAATCCCCATTGCCTGTTGCCATGGCAATATGGGTTGCATCAAAGGTCTTTCTCATGTTTACAAGGGCCGCATCAAGTCCGACCCATTTACCTCCGATATTTGCTTCTGTCCATGCATGCCCTATAAACATTCGATTTTTGTAATAAACAATTCCCATTACAACCCGCGCAGGTATCCCTGCTGCGCGGCACAGGGCTGCTGTAAGCACTGCATGTTCGGTACAGTCTCCCTGGCGGCTTCTGCTCACTTCAAGCGCGCTTGCATAACCTACACCGAGATTTTTATCATCAATATATCCGTTTACAAAGGCTTCTATAGCGTGGGCGGCATCCAGTGCTTTTTTCTTTCCCTTTACAGCTTTTTCTGCAAGTTCGATTATATCCGGATGGTCGGACTGAATATACTGAGTACTTTTAAGCGCCTTTAAGAGTTCAGGGTCGGAACCTTTATAGGGATACCCTGCTTTTTTCTTTCCCTTTACCGGTTTAACAGTTACCCGGATCAATCCGTCATCCATTTGCCTGATTTTCTGATTGTCCGTCTCAGGGAAAGTCAGAGCGTTTTCTTTGCAGGGCTTGATGGTGTACAGGATCTTTTTATATTTTTTAGGATGCCTGATATCTTTAGGAATTTTAACCGTCATGCTCTCGATCATCTCAAGGGGCTCCAGCCTGCTAAGGGCAAACTCCTTTGAACAGGCTATTGATTCAAGACTCATTCCGACAAAAGGCATGATCAGTTTCCGCAAATTATAATCCTTATCAATATAATAAACAAAGCTTACCTCTCCCTGGTCCGGAAAAACTATTTCCCCTTTTATTTCGATAAGATCGGCAATATGCCCTGAGAGGTCTACCGGCGTTTCAGATCCCACATTAAAAGTCATTGTCATTGCATTCATGCTTGAAGGGCTGAAGGCTTCTGCCGAATAGCTTGTCCCTGTCTTAAGACCATGCTGCTTTAAAATCCTGCTTAAGCCCTCGGGCATAACAGCTCCGGAAGGATATATTTTATTCAGCACTGAAATGCTTCCTGCATTTGTAACCCTTACGGTCATATTCCCGTCAGGATAAATACTCCCTTCTGTGACCATATCTGTTGCGGCAATCTTTTGAACAGTTTTAAAACCAATCGGTTTTCCATCTATTGATTCTATACATGTTTCTGAAACCTCCATGGTAACAGGCGAGCCCAGACGCTTAAATTCAATCAGCATTTTATCGGTATTTATTATTTTTCCGTCTTCAATCCTGCGGGACTGAATTTCGTATCCGCAGCGTTTTCCGTTTATATAAAGAGCATAATAGACATACTCAGGATCAGCCGAAAATATTGAGAAATTTTGAAAAAACAGTACAAAAATCACCGTCAGCAGAATCTTTTTCACAACTCCAGTACTCCTGTTTAAGGGGTTATTTTTATTAGGAATATTTCCTTTATCGGATTATGTCAACCAAAGGATTAAATCAAACAAAACCCGATATTTTTAAAAAACTACGAAAAATATCGTTGACACCTACGAAATCGGTCGTATATTATGTTCATAAATTGATTAAATACTTATAATCAAAGCTTATTAACCTTTTGTAACAGGGAGAAAATAAAATGAAAGCGATAAAATTACTCATTGGAACCTTTATGATATCGCTTCTTGCGACAGCATGTGCAACAACACAGTTTCAGCTTCCGGAAAAATACAGGCTGGAAGACAAACTGGCAGAAGCAACGGAAATAACGGACTTCAGAATAGACAGCTGGGAATCCATAGATTATCAGTCCCTTATTATAAGAACCACCAGCAAAGAATATTATCTGCTTATACTGCAGCGCCCTGCCCCGCGGCTGCCTTTCAGCGAAACTATTGCAACAACTCTTAGCATAGATAAGCTCAGGTCCAAATTTGACAATGTTATTGTTTCCGATGAAACCGGGTCAGAATCATATGTAATTGAAAAAATGTATAAATTTAAAGATCGAGAGGAAGCCTCAAAAATCAAAAAAATGCTTAAAAAGAGCTTATAAGATAAAGAGAGTCAGTCACTTTACGGGCGCTGAACTTAATAAGATCAGGCGCCTGTAAAGTTGTATTTAAAAGATATAAGGAGACCCCATGAGCAAAAAGGAAACACCCATACCAACCGAAGTTGAGCTTGCAATACTGAATGTGCTGTGGGAAGCAGGCCCCAGTACAGTGCGGGAGGTTCAGAATATTCTCAATAAGACGAGAAACTCAGGCTACACTACAGTATTGAAAATGCTTCAGATAATGACAGGAAAAAACCTGGTAAAACGAGATGAATCAAAACATGCGCATATTTATGCACCCAACTGCTCAAAGGAAAAAACACAAAAGCGTTTAATTGATGATCTCATGGACAAGGCTTTTGGCGGTTCTCAGCTGCAGCTGGCCAGCAGGCTGTTTGATAATGATAAACTAACAAAATCGGAGTTTGAAAAACTTCGAAATGAAATACTCGCACTTCAGGAAAAGGAGAGCGAAAATGGAACTATTAAGTCTAACTGAATTAATTTTTGAATATCTCCTGATATCCTCTGTTCTTTTATTGATAATAGGCATATTTGGTTTTATTACTGTTCAGATACTGAAAATTCAGGGGAAAGCGAAACTCTGGATATGCGCTCTCATTATAGTGCTTCCGCTTGCCTACCCGGCAAAAACACTGGTGCCCGATTTTATTAAAGTTTCGGTACCCCTGAACTCTCTAAATTTTTCTCTTAAAAAAGCAATCACAGACACAGATATCCAGGAAATTTCAAATCATACACTGGCTGCTTCAGATACGTTAGATGAAGTGTACACGGACAACAGGTCAAATACAGCAAACCCGCCATATATCTCAGGAATAAAAGACCGTATTAAAAGCGGTATTTCCTTATTAGCCGGCAGCTGGAAACTTATCCTGTCAGCTATATGGGTGCTGTTTTTTCTGTTTTCAATTTTTCGCCTGTTCAAAGCTGTCTTTAAATCAGGCAGAATTCTTAAAATAGCAGACCCGGTTACAGACTCCAAAACACTTAATCTTCTGGAGCAGTGCCGTACAGAAACCGGCCTTGCCAGCACTCCCGGGCTGTACAGGGCTGACGGTATTTCTAGTCCCATGGCCATGGGCCTTTTTAAACCCGGAATCATTATACCCGGACACCTTTTGAAAGAAGGGTATGGTGAAGGTTTACGTTTTACACTGCTTCATGAACTCAAGCATCTTAAGATGCGTCATAACTGGTGGCTGCTGCTCGAATCGGTCATTGGAGCCGCCTACTTTTTTCATCCGGTTATTCGCTGGGCAAAGGAAAAAATTCATGAAGAACTCGAACATGTCTGCGACTGCCACGTTGTCAGGGTAACAGAAAAATCTGCATCCTATGCGGACTTTTTACTCAACGAAATATGGCAGAAAAACATTAAAAGAGACACAGCTTTTGCATTGCCCTTTGTATCCGGCAGATCAAAAACCGCTGCCAGAATCTATTCCATACTGGACAGTGCAAGGCCGACAGCAATATCCCGTGTCAGTAATAATGCAGCTGTACTTACAACTCTTACTGCATTTTCATTGATTTTTCTGCTCAGTGTTACTCCGGCAGTAAAAACGCCTTTGCCGTCTTTTAACTCCATTATACCTTCTTCAGAAAGTATTCTGCACAGGCCGGAGCGTTCTCTGCCGAGTATGCCGGAAAACGGAAAAACACATATTGAAAATGTTTCAAACAGTGCTCTTTCAGAAGACCTATCCCTTGATATCAGAGTAATTCCTGCAGAAAAAACTGGAATGGAAAAATTAGCTGACATGGAGATACCTGGCAGTGAATCGGTCTCAATGTTTTTAAAAGAAGATATTAAAAGCATTGAACCTGTAACGATTTTTTCGTCCGGGATAATGGCTGAAAAATATCTCGGTACTCCGGTTGATCAGATTTCGGCATACCGTATAGACAATATCAAGGTCCTTGATGCATATACTATTCTTTTTATAATGAAGGGTGGAAATATGTACCTGACACGTTTATCCGTTCCAAATCCGAGCCTCCTGCATGCAAACAGTTACAGGGTTCCTGGGCATACAGGAAATCTTACCAGCCTCACCAAATACGATCGGATACAGCCCATAATAAACGAACTGCCGGTGAATACAACCGGAACACTCGGATTATTCTATCCTTTTCTGTATGATGGAAAATATTTTGAGGGGATTAGACTCCTTAAAAAGGGCCTGTTAAATGATCTGGTCAAGGAAGGCGCATTTAAGTAGCATTATGTAAATCAAAAGGCATTACTGATTTTTAAATCAGTAATGCCTTTTATTTTCTTAGTACCCTGTCTGTTAATGCTTTAAACCCTGAATCTTCCGAACATCTCATTCATACTCTTTGCAAGGTCATTAAGCTTAACCGCATTCTCGTTTACATTTGAACTTCTGTTTAACAGCCCGGCAGCAGACTCGCTCACAGAATCAATATCTTCCGATACACTGTCCAGCACACTTGCGCTGTTTTCTATGTTATCGGATATATTATTAATTCCTCCTGCCACATTACTGATACTGTGGGCAATTTCATTGGTTGTAGCTGCCTGCTGTTCAGCTGCTGCCGCGACTTCGGAAACCACACTGCTCACATCATTAATGACTTTAAGAACACTGTTAATTTCTCTGGTTGTCATGCCGGTTGATCGCTGTATGCTTTCTATACTTGTCTTGATGTCCCTTGTTGCTTCAGCTGTCTGCCGCGCAAGGTCCTTTACTTCGTTTGCAACAATTGCAAATCCCTTTCCCGCCTCTCCTGCTCTGGCAGCCTCTATCGTTGCATTAAGGGCCAGCAGGTTGGTCTGTTCGGAAATTTCAGCAATTGTCTCCGTTATTTTATCTATATCCTTTGACGCTTCCTCAAGGTCCAGCATACGTCTTGAAGAATTCTGAGCCTGGACCACAGCCTCTGAACTGATATTGTTTGCTTTTTCTGTATTACGTGCAATCTCATTGATTGTCGCTGTCATTTCTTCAGTTGAATTGGCGACTGAATTGACACTTTCGCTGGTTTCTTTAATAGCATGGGCCACGGATGAGATATGGCTGTTCACATCCTTTGCAGATAAAGCTACCTTGCCAAGGCTTTCAGCCATCTCTTCAACACCCTTTGACATGTTTTCCGAATCGCCGGCCAGTTCGGTTGAAGCATCCGTAAGGACTACAACATTTGATTTTACAGAACGGAACATGCCCTGAAGTTTTTCAATAAAAATATTAAACCATTTTGACAGGCTTCCCACTTCATCATTGGTATTTATATCAAGCCTTCGTGTAAGATCACCTTCACCTTCTGCAATATCCTTCAGCATCTCAAGGGAATTATTAAGCGGAGAACTTACCATTCGCTTTACCAGAAAATAAATCAGCAAAGCCAGGATTATACATATACCGGATACTGATATAAGCGAGGTTATAATGGTGGAGTTTCTCATCTTATTGAGAGTATCAGCAGCCTGAGTCTCTGCACTGTTCAATGCTTTTCTTGAAAACCGCAGGCTTGTCACGCCTCCCGTTTCACCGGTCTTCCATGAGGTATGGCACCTTATGCAGTCGCCTGTAACTGTCTGTGGCTTTAATACATGAATAGCATCCTGTTCCCATAAAATCGACACATCGCGGTTATTTGAAACCGCCATTTTTTCTTTGTCGCCCATCCTTTTTCCCACAAAGGCATTATCGGTTGAATGTGTGACAACTCCGTTGCGGTCATAAAGAGAAAACTCAAGAAGCCCTTCAATTTCGGTTTGAGCCTCAAGCAGTTTTGAAAACTTTTTCATCTCTCCCCGTTCAAGAGAACCTGCTACGGCCCTTTCAACGGACTTATGAATGTTCTTGGCAAAACCCTCTTCACGCTCCTTTAAGATTTTTATATTCTCTTCGGAAAAATCAGATATCTGCTTTCTGATGTTTTTTAACTGTACAATCTGACCAATACTTATAATTATTACGAGGACAACCATAAGAGCCAGCACAAGTTTTATATGCAGTTTCATATTAATTCTCCTCTGCCTGTATTTTTTCGTTCTTGCGGTAAAATGGAAAAGACTTTTTTAATGCAAAGTCTTCAGAAGCGCATCCGATACACGGCCCGCCTGCGGGAATACATGAGTTTATCCCCGAGTTCCAGTATCTCATAGTGCAGTCTGCGTGAGTATTGGTACCGAGGCAGCCGAGCTTGAACAGACATCCGTCATCTGAAAAAGTTTTTGCAAAATTTTCTCTTTCATAATCGGCAAATCTCGGGCACCGGTCATGTATCAGTTTTGAGAAAAAAGTTTTTGGGCGGTTAAGCTCATCAAGAGCAGGCATACCAAATTTCAATAGATGGGCCATGGTGCCCACAAGCCAGTCAGGATGTGACGGACAGCCCGGAAGCCGTACAACTGTCTTTTTTATTTTATTCTTTAGAAGAAAATCAGGAAGGCTCATTGCGCCTGTCACATTATTTTCTGCAGCAGGGATACCCCCGAATGAAGCACATGTACCCACGGCTATTATTGCCTCTGCTTTTTCCGCTGCATCTATAACCGTTTCTGCAACAGGTTTATGCCCCATCATGCAGGCCTTTGGCATTTTTGACGGAATGCTTCCCTCCATGGCCAGGATATAACCGCCGTTTTTAATCGTCTTTTCAACAACATCCATGGCCACATGGCCGGTAGCAGTTGATAATGTCCCGTGAAATAAAAGAGACATATATTCGGTTAAAAGACTCACCGGTCCGGGATTTTCGGAATTAAGTAAAGACACCGAGCATCCGGAGCAGCTCTGCCCCTGAAGCCATAAAACCGGGCTGGTTTTACTTACCAGTTTTTCAAGTGCCTGTGACATGCCCGGAACAGCCAGTGTTCCAAGCCCCATAAGTGCGGCAAATTTTCCGCCAAGTTCTAAAAATTCTCTGCGTGTGAATTTCCCCATTAAATCCACTCCCTCTATTCAGTATCTAAATGAGCTTCAGCAATCCTGCGATAAAATAATTAACGTGTCAGAAGAATCCGTATATCAGTCCATATTTTCTATTCTAGTGCACTGCACATGCAATGCAGGGGTCAAAGGACCTTACTATCCTTGTAGCCTCTATCGGGTTATCTTTATCCTTTATTAACGTGCCGGTGAGGGCCTGTTCAACCGGGCCCGGCTTTCCCCTGTCATCTCTTGGTGAACAGTTCCATGTTGTAGGAACAACACACTGGTAATTATCGATTCTGTAATCTTTAATATTTATCCAGTGACCGAGAGCTCCTCTTGGAGCTTCTGTAAGGCCCACGCCCCTTCCTTTTTCGGGAATTTTAAAATCTTTAAAGGTCGGTCTGTCAGGTTTCAGCTCTTCAATCCAGGCAGCACACCTTTCAGCTATCAGCTTTGCTTCAAGGGCCCTTGCCGCGTGGCGCCCAAGAGTGGATACAAGGACTTCCGGGCCGGCATTGAACTTTTCAAGAAGACCGTCAACAGCTTTGTTTAAAGAAGGATTACTTTTTCTATTGTATGCAACCAGCACCCTTGCAAGTGGGCCGACTTCCATTACATGTCCGTTATACCTCGGCGCCTTGAGCCATGAATATGCACCTTCCTTGTCAGGTGAGGGGTTCGTCCTTCCCTTTTCAGGCTTAAGACCGGAATCACCTGAATACATGGAATATTTTATATCTTCATAAATCATTCCTGCATCAAGATCAGATATTTTACCGTTTATAAGCGCACCGGAAGGAAAGAAGGTATCGGAAGACTGGCCGGATTCTTTAAAAACACCATAGGCAAGAAAATTACCGCACCCTTTTCCTGACTCAAAATATTCCGGAAAATATGAAGCAACTTCTATAACATCCATGATATAGGCGTTTTCAATAAAGGCTGTCAGTTTTTTTAAAATATCCCTGCATACTGCAATTTTTTTTGCGGTTATTTTTTCAGTAACTCCGCCCGGAACAAGCGTTGTTGAGTGGGGCAGTTTTGCACCGAATACAGCTCCCATCTTATGGGCAAGAGCTCTCATCTCAATGGCCTCAAGATAGTGTTTGATAGCAAGGATATTAATCTCTTTATCCTCTATATATGTGCCTTCAAACCTTGGCAGAAAGGGCGCTGCAGGAAAAATAGTATTTGATTTTGCCTGTGCCTTTACCCAGTCTTTAAGAGAGTTAAGCATGGGATCGTTTCCGCTGTAGGAAGTAATCGCGGCTATGTCTACAAAATCAAGGGCCGACAGCTGATAAAAATGAATAAGATGGGACTGAATATAGTTGGCTGCAAGGATTATGTTTCTTGCGAGCCTGCCGTTTTCAGGCGGTGTTATACCGTACGCCTCATCCTGTGCAAGTATTGATGCAGTACCGTGAGAAACAGGGCAGACCCCGCAGATTCTCTGGGTTATCTGCTGTGCGTCAAGCGGATCACGGCCCTTTAAAATCATTTCAAAACCACGGAACATTTCACCGGAGCTTCTGGCGTTGACGACTTCTCCGGATTCTACTTCTAGGCTTACTGCAAGATGTCCTTCTATCCTGGTTATGGGATCAATATCTATTTTTCTGGACATTAATATTCTCCGATTTCTATATAACAGATTGGACTGACAGGCAGGGATAACGCGAAAAGATAAGTCCCATAAAGCCGGAGCACCTTTAGAAGGCGCCGTGTAATTCCCTTTAAAACAAAAAGACTATTTAAATGCATTTTGTAATTCCTGATTCTACCGGTTATGCTCCCGGGCATTTCCGATATAAGACAAAAATAGAAAACATTAAATCAAATCAAACAAGAAACAAAACAAGCTCTTAAATGCAATATTTGTGCTCATTCCCCTGAATATTGCAGATTATTTTTTTACTAACATAATTATTTCAGTGAATTAATGCTTTTCCTGACAAAACTACAAAAAAATCGGGATCTTTTTTCGGCCTGATTTTTGTATTGCATTAATCAGAAGAAGTATTAAGGTCCTGTTTCAGCAGAAAATAGGCTTTTTTGACACATTATTGGCATACTGGATACAATCTTTTGACGATAATGTAATTTTTGACCGGCAAATAAATTGCTTCAAATAGCTGTTAAATATAGAATTACGGAACTAATCATTTTCGGGAAAATATATGTGCCTTGCAGTACCATCTAAAATTATAGAGATAAACGGTGATATGGGAATCATCGATGTATACGGGGTTAAAAGAGAGGTAAGTCTGCATATGATTGAAGACCCTGGCATAGGGGAATATGTGATTGTTCATGCAGGATTTGCAATCAATAAAATTGATCCAGATGAAGCACAGGAAACTCTTAGAATTTTAAAAGAAGCTGCTGAACTCATTAAGTGACCGGATATGCACGATAATCCCATTGCAAAAAATATTTCTGTTAACGGTATTGTACAGGGTGTAGGATTCAGGCCTTTTGTATATAAGCTGGCCGCTGCCCGCAATCTTAAGGGAGAAGTATCAAACACTCCCCATGGAGTATCAATACATATAGAAGGAACGGAAAATGTCGTTAATTCTTTTATTAACAGTATTAAAAACTCACCGCCTGCACTCGCAAGGATAACCGAATTATCCTCATCACCGGCTGATATTAAACACTGTAAAAATTTTACAATAGCACAAAGCAGGGATGAAGGGTTCGCATCAACCCTTATATCACCTGATGTATCGGTCTGTGACGACTGCCTGAAAGAGCTCTTTGATCCGAAAGACAGGCGCTTCAGGTATCCATTTATTAACTGCACTAACTGCGGCCCACGCTATACTATTATAGACAATATTCCCTATGACCGTCCTCACACATCTATGAAAAAATTTAAAATGTGTGAAAAATGCAGACAGGAATATGATGACCCACAAAACAGACGCTTTCATGCCCAGCCAAATGCATGTGAAGTGTGCGGCCCAGGGGTTGAACTGTACGATAATAAAAGGCAGAAAATAACTGCTGATGATCCGGTCAAGGAATGTATCAGGCTTCTTAAGCAGGGATTTACAGTCGCTGTAAAAGGGCTTGGAGGTTTTCACCTTGCAGTGGATGCAGATAATGATGAGGCTGTAAAAAATTTAAGAAAACGAAAATTCCGTGAAGAAAAACCCTTTGCCGTGATGTCCTTTGGTCTGGAAGAAATAGATCAGTTTGCATCGGTTAAAGAGAATGAAAAGGCTCTTTTACAGTCAATAGAAAGGCCCATTGTTCTTCTAAAGAAAAAGCAAGGCGCCCCACTGTCAGAATGGGTTTCGCCATACAACAGGTATTACGGAGTCATGCTGCCCTCTACGCCGCTTCATTTCCTTCTGCTGAAAAACAGTTTCAGGGCGCTTGTAATGACAAGCGGCAACATGAGCGAAGAACCCATTGCATCAGATAATGAAGATGCCTTTTCAAGACTTGATAATATCGCAGATTATTTTCTGATTCATAACAGAGATATTCTGGTCAGATGTGATGATTCAATAATAAACCTTACCTCCGGAAAACCGAACATTATCAGAAGATCAAGAGGATATGTTCCGGTTCCTGTATTTTTAAAAAATAAAATTCCATCTGTACTGGGCTGCGGAGCGGAGCTTAAAAACAGCATCTGCATTACAAAAGATAACAGGGCCTTTTTAAGCCAGCATATAGGAGATCTTGAAAACAGGCTCACATATGAATCTTTTGAACAGACAATAGAACACATGAAAAGGATACTGGATATAAAGCCTGAAGTGATTGCATGTGATCTTCACCCTGATTACCTGAGCACAGGTTATGCCCTTAAGCAGCAGAATCTTCCTGTAATAAAGGTACAGCATCATCATGCCCATATAGCAGGATGCATGGCGGAAAATAAAATTGACGGACAGGTAATAGGCCTTTCCTTTGACGGTACAGGCTACGGCACTGACGAAACCATATGGGGCGGTGAAATTCTGATCTCCGAATTAGATAGATTCATAAGAACAGCATCCATATCTCCAGCTGCCATGCCTGGAAGTGCTGCTGCTGTCAAAGAACCATGGAGAATGGGAATAAGCTATCTGCATAAGGCTTACGGTGATGACCTTGTGAACCTTGATATTCCACTGTTAAACATCGTACCTGAAAAAGATGTAAAAATTATAACCGAAATGATATCTAAAAATATTAATTCTCCTCTTACAACCAGCCTTGGAAGGCTCTTTGACGGAGTGTCCGCCATATGCGGAATCAGAACTCATGTGCACAATGAAGGTCAGGCTGCAATGGAACTTGAAATGACGGCAGCGGGTGATGCAGAAGGTTTTTATGAATATGACTGGATAACTGATAATGATATCCACTTTGTTAATCCGGATAAAATCATAAAGGGAGTTGTTGAGGATCTTATTAAAAAAATAAATCCGGGCGTAATCAGCGCTAAATTTCATGAAACCCTTGTAAGGCTGTATACTGAACTGTGCATGAAAATATCTGATGACACTGGTCTTGACAGGGTTGCATTAAGCGGAGGTGTTTTTCAGAATCGCATTTTTACAAAGGGTCTTGCTGAATCTCTTGAAAAAAACAGCCTTAAAGTTTACACCCACAGGCTTGTCCCGGCAAACGACGGGGGAATATCCCTTGGCCAGGCAGCAGTCGCTGCCTGTTCTATATAGAAAAGGAGAAAAGCCATCAGACAGTTTGAAGAATATCGTGATCCTGAAATCTCGGCAGCGCTTATAAAAAGAATAAAAGAAATAAGCATAAAACCAGTACGGCTTATGGAGGTATGCGGTACCCATACCATGTCTATATTCAGGTATGGAATAAGGAGCGTTCTGCCAAAAAATATCACTCTCCTTTCAGGACCCGGATGCCCAGTATGTGTTACGTCCCAGGGTGAGATAGACGCCTTTATCGAACTTTCCAGAAAGGAAGATGTGATACTTTGTACATTCGGCGACCTTATAAGGGTGCCGGGAAGCAGTTCATCCTTAAAAAAAGAACTGGCTGCAGGAAGAGATATAAGGACTGTTTACTCGCCTCTTGATGCAGTTAAGGTTGCAGAAGAAAACCCCGGAAAAAATATAGTATTCCCGGGAATCGGCTTTGAAACAACTGCTCCTGCAGTGGCTGTATCAGTAATGACCGCGTCACAAAAAAACATTGATAATTTTTTTGTCTGCTCCGCTCACAAACTTGTACCGCCTGCACTTGAAACCCTTATGACCGATAACAAAGGCAGAGTTGACGGTTTTATTCTTCCGGGTCATGTGTCTGTAATAATAGGAACAGAAGCCTACAGGCCGTTTTTTGATAAATATAAAACGCCATGTACTGTAACAGGGTTTGAACCGGTAGATATTTTAAAGGGTATTTTAAATCTGGTACTGCAGATAACAGAAAACCGCACCGTACTCGACAATGAATATAAAAGAGCAGTATCAGCCGAAGGCAACAGAAAGGCTCTCCAATTATTGAATGAAGTTTTTGATGTAAGGGATACGGTATGGAGAGGGCTCGGCACCATAAAAAACAGCGGATTAAAAATAAGTAGAAAATATGAAAAACATGATGCTGCACAAAAATTTAATATAAAGACTGAAGAGCGAGAAGTAACAAAGGGATGCATATGCGGAGATATATTAACCGGAATAAAGATACCCCCTGACTGTCCCTTATATAATAAAACATGTACACCCATGGATCCGGCAGGACCCTGCATGGTATCAACAGAAGGAACCTGTGCAGCATATTACAGGTTTGATAAATAGAAATAAATCGGAGCACATATGTCTGCAGATAACATAACACTTGATCATGGAAGCGGGGGAAAGATGTCCCACCGCCTGATATCCGAAACACTTCTATCATACTTTACAAATCCCATACTTGCGAAGCTTGATGACGGCGCGGTTCTTGACATCAACGGTGCAAGAATAGCATTTTCAACCGATTCCTATACAGTTGACCCGATATTTTTTCCGGGAGGCAATATAGGAGAGCTTGCTGTAAACGGCACTGTAAATGATGTATCCATGTGCGGAGCTATGCCCCTTTATTTAAGCTGCAGTATAATAATGGAAGAGGGTTTTCCTGTTTGTGATCTTGAAAATATTTTAAAGAGTATGAAGGATGCAGCGGAAAGAGCTGGGGTGGATATTGTAACAGGAGACACAAAGGTTGTACCAGGGGGAAGTGTTGATAAAATATTTATTAACACGTCAGGTATAGGCATTATACCCGAAGGTATAAATGTTTCCGGCAGCAATGCCGCCCCGGGCGATAAAATTATACTGAGCGGATACATAGCTGACCATGGCGTTACCATACTTACAAAAAGAGAAAACCTGTCTTTTGAAACATCGGTTAAAAGCGATTCAGCGCCTTTAAACAACATGGTAAAAAAGATAATTAATGCTGCACAAAACATTCATGTGCTGAGAGACCCTACAAGGGGAGGCGTCGGAACAACCCTTAACGAAATTGCTGCATCAAGCGGTGCCGGTATTAAAATTTATGAAGATAAAATTCCCATAAGAGATGAAACAAGAGGAATATGTGAGCTTATGGGTTTTGACCCTCTATACATGGCTAACGAAGGAAAGCTCTTAGCAATAGTGCCTGAGGAATATTCAAATGATGTTCTATCTGCAGTCAGAGAAGATGACTTCGGTAAAGATGCAGCCATAATAGGAGAGGTAACCGCAGAAAACAATGGTACAGTCCACATGCAGACAGCTATTGGAGGAGAGAGGATTGTTGATATGCTGGCAGGAGAACAGCTTCCCCGGATATGCTGAAATCACAGGTATTCAAAACCCTGTCCCATAATCTATTGACATTATATTTAAAACATTTATAAAAAAATAAACAACTTAAATGGGATCGCCATGAACTCCAATTCTTCCAGCTGTTGTAAACTTAAAGATCTTATTGACGTCGAGCATTTTCAGAACCTTCAGGACAGATTAAATGAAATCTACTCCTTCCCATCATCAATAATCGATATCGAAGGAAATATACTTACAGCCACAGCATGGCAGGATATATGTCTGAATTTTCATAGAAAACATCCTGAATGCCGGAAGGCCTGCATTGAGAGCGACAGGCATATTAAAAAAGAGCATCTGAAAAATGCTGACCTGGCTGTTACCTATCAATGTCCCCATGGTCTTATCGATAATGCTGTCCCCATTATTATTGACGGAATTCATTATGGCAGTTTTTTTTTCGGACAGTGCTTCATGGAAGAACCGGATATCGATTTTTTTAAAGCCCAGGCGAAAAAATACGGGTTTCCTGAAAGAGAATATCTTGAAGCATTAAAAAAAGTTCCCATCTGGACCGTGGAACAGCTGAACGGTTACCTTTTCTATATAAAGGGACTGACAGCCATCATATCTGAAAGCGGCTCCAAAAACCTGAGAGCAGCAGAAAACAAAAAACAGATACAGGAAAATGAAAGGTGGTACCAATCCATAATAAAAACTGCAATAGACGGTTTTCTGCGGATAGACAAATACGGAAACCTGATTGACGTAAATGATTCCTACTGCAGGATGAGCGGCTACAGCCGTGAAGAACTTTTAAAAATGAATGCCGGAGATCTGGAAGCGGCAGAAATAAATGAAGAGGTTGATCAGGAGATACAGGAAATCATTCAGAATCAGACCCGCCGTTTTATACGCCGTCACAGGAAAAAGGACGGCAGCCTTTTTGTTGTTGAGATCAGCTCGCAGTATCAGCCTGAGGATGAAGGTTTTGTCTGCTTTTTAAGGGATATTACAGAAAGCAAACGGTTGGAGGAATCACTTTCAAAGTCAATGGAACGGCTGGATCTTGCTTCAACTGCTGCAAAGCTGGGAATCTGGGACTGGGATATAAAAAACAATATACTTGTATGGGATGAAAGCATGTATTCCCTTTACGGAATGACTAAAAATGATACACCATTAACATTCGAAGACTGGCAGAAAACAGTGTTCCCAGGAGACCGGAAAAAAGCTGCAGAAAAAGTAAACAATGCTATTCAGAATAAAGATATATACAACAGCGAATACCGTATCATAAGATCCGACAATACCATAAGATATATCAGGGCCATGGGTAAAATCACCAGAAACTCGCATGGTGATCCGATACGTATAACAGGATTAAACTTTGACATCACAGAAAATAAAGAGCTGGAGTACCGGCTTCAGCAGGCCCAGAAAATGGAGTCAATAGGAACGCTTGCAGGTGGAATAGCCCATGACTTCAACAATATTCTGTCACCAATCATGATGTATGCAGAACTGGCCATGATGGAGCTTGATCCGAATAATCCCCTCAGAAACGATATGGCCGAAATCTTTAATGCCGGGTCAAGGGCAAGGGATCTGGTAAACCAGATACTGACCTTTGCGCGCAAAAGCAATGAAAAAAAAGTTCCGATAAGACTTTCCATGATTATCACAGAAAGCATAAAATTTCTCCGTTCCACTCTGCCTGCAACTATTAATATCTGCTATATTCCCCAAACCGAAGAAGACACTGTTCTGGCTGATGCTTCTAAACTGAACCAGATAGTCATGAACCTTTGCACCAATGCAGCCCATGCAATGAAAGACAAGGGAGATCTTCTGGAAATATCTCTGAATAACATGGAGATAACCCGATCCCAATCTCCGGGTATTGTCTCCTTACAACCCGGAAGATATGTCAGACTGTCTGTAAAAGATAACGGTACAGGAATAAGGCCTGAAATTATGGAGAGAATTTTTGAACCATATTTTACAACAAAAAAGGTTGGAGAGGGAACAGGGCTTGGGCTTGCAACTGTACACGGCATTGTAATGAACTACTCTGGAGACATTACAGTGGAAAGCACCCCGGGGAAGGGAACAATATTTCATGTTTATCTTCCATTAAAAGAAAAGGTGACACTGGAATTTCCTGAAATGAAAAAGGAAATTCCCAGGGGGCATGAATCTATTCTGCTGGTGGATGATGAAGCTGCAGTACTCAAAATAACAGGCAGTCTTCTTAAAAAATTCGGTTACAGGGTTACCTCAGTTGAAAGCAGCACAGAAGCGTTTGATCTTTTTCAAAAACATCCGGAGGATTTTGACCTTGTCATAACTGATATGACTATGCCGGTAATGACAGGAGAGGTTCTTGCTAAAAAGATATTATCAGCACGTCCTGATATTCCCGTTATTCTATGCACAGGATACAGTGACAATATTGACGAGGATCAGGCAAAAATGATCGGGATCAGTGAATTTGTTTATAAGCCTATTATTATGAGTGATTTTACAAAAACTATCCGAAATATTCTGGACAGGACATAATAATGTACCGGCCTGAAAAGAAGAAGGGGATCTTATCAATAAAATCCCCCTCTTCTTTTTATAATATTCCAGTTAAATAAAAAATCCGACTGGAGAATGATCTTCAATATGGATCAAACAATATCGGACTTAAGTCTAACGGATTATGATTTTTTATCCTCATCCATCTTGTAATCCTGAGGTGTTTTTTCTTCTTTCTTTTCCCAGCAGTTATCTTCCCACTTTTTACATACTCCGCACTGGTTCTCAATCATTCCGTGTTTACATCTTTTAGCGTTCATTTTTCCTCCATTGATTTTTTTCCCTCATAAAATATGGGGATAAAAAAAGGGCTGTTCACCTTTTTTTATATTGAACAGCCCTAATATTATTTGATTAATACCTTTCTCATGATACACGGGAAGTGTTTTGCCCTTTGGCAGATCTTTGAACCTCCGAAAAAAAAATTACATTTTTTATTTACAGCATTCATATATAAACACTTCCCCTCGAGAGTTGGTGAAGCTATCACTTGAGATAGAAACTGTCAAGTATTCCGCGTTTTTTCTAAAAAATCTTTTTAGCTGTAATGTAGGACTATATGCCGTCCTGTATCCATTTATTCAAAACCCTTATTTCATAATCCGTGTTAAAATAATGGTGGCCGCCTTTCATCACCTGCAGCCCGCAGTTATATTTTTTAACAAATAATTCAAGCACATCCTTTTCTGTAATGCTGTCTTTTTCACCGTATAGAATTGAGACAGGGCTCTTCCATTTATCTACCGGATTTTCTTTAACATACTGATAGTAATTCCAGTCAAGAGTCTCGCCAAATTCCGTTGGTATCTCTTTTTTTTCCTTCAGTATCTCCTCAGTAACACCTGAGTACAGCATCATATTTTTTATCACTCTTTCCATATCCAGAACAGGCGAAAGAAATAAACACCTGCTGAAAACAACATCCCTAAAAGACATCAGGCTGAAGAATGCACCCAGGCTGCAGGCAAACAAAGAAATATCATTCCAGCGGGGTTTGATAAACTCGTAAATTTCCTGCAGGTCATTAATACAATTTACGATATTGCATTTATAATCTTCATTTACACGATCACCATGCTCCGGCAGATCAAAACCCAGCACCTGGTACCCCTTTATCAGGGCGTATCCTGCAAGTCTTTCGGCTTCCTCCTTTGAAGCGTATCTTCCATGAACATAAAGGAAAAGTTTTTCGGATTCATCACCGTACAGTATTGCGGGGATTCCGTTTACAGTTAATCTATTTTCTTTCATTTTTCATATCTTCTTCATTCTCTGTCATATCAAAAACTCCGTCAAAATCCAGGTCCTTTTTCCGCTGAACAACTGCCTCTGATAGGTCATACAGCTCCAGTAAATCCGGCTTTCCATCCAGGTTAGTATCTTCCTCAACCTTTGTCACAGCACCGTTTGTGTAATAGAACCATACCTCAGGACTTCCGTCAGCATTATTGTCCTTTTCAGCCTTTACAGCTTCTTCTCTGTCATTGTAATACCATGTAATGTTAAGGCGGCCTGTTTTCCCTTCATCCATTTCAGCCTTTATGAGTTTCCCTTTGTTATTATAGTATTCTTTTTCATTTATTTTTCCGTCACTCTCAGGATCAATTTCCTTTACGGCCAGGATTGAATCATTAAAAAATGACCTTACTTCAGGATTACCGTCCAGGTTTATATCTATTTCCACTACAGAGCTCCAGCCCGGACGGTCAAACCACTGTACTGTTTCAAATTTACCGTCATAGTCTGAGTCTTTTTTAAGTTTTACTTTTTTATCTTTTTTATATGAGACCTCAATATCTGTTTTCCCGTCACTGTTTTCATCCTTTTTAAGCAGGTAAACAGTACCGGCTTTATAATACTGCCAGGTATCTATCCTGCCGTTATGGGTGGTATCGGACTCAACGCGCTCCTTTTTTTCATCTTTATCAAAATAAACCGTGATATCAGGTTTACCGTTCTTTGTTTCATCAATGGTCTGTTTTCTGAGCTTCCCATTTTTAAAAAGGTTAACGGTTTCCAAAAAACCGTCACCATCCTGATCATATACGGTTTTTACGGGCTGCTGATTTTCAAAAATCCTTATCCTGTCTATTATGCCCTTAAACCTTGTATCTTCCTTTACTTCAATGATATTTCCGTCACTGTCAAACCTTGTAAAGTGATCTCTATTTCCATCAAAGTTATTATCCTTTTCCTGGCTGAAAGGTTTTCCGTCCCTGAATTGAGTATAGATATCAGGTTTACCGTCTTTATTACTGTCCTTTTCCTGAGAGCTTATCTCCCCGTCTTTATAATACCTGAATGTCTCAAGTGTCCCATCATCATCAAAGTCATGACGGCTTTCACGGGGCATACCCTTTGAATCGAAAAAAACAACCTGTTCCGGTTTTCCATCCTCATTTGAATCTACCTTTTTTTCAGCAGGTAAATCATTTTCGAACCGGACAAATACATCAGGTGCTCCATTGTCATCAGAATCTTTGGTAGAAAGTTTAAGTACACCGCTTTCATAGTAATAAACAGTTTCAAAGGTCCGGTTGCTGTCCGAGTCTTTTTCCACTTTCCTGATTTTTTCTTCACTGTCAAAAAACACCTTCCGGGTGATATTACCGTTTTTATCCAGCCGTTCATGGATCGTACGTTTTTCATCCTTAAAAAAATCACGGCTGTCTATTATAACGTCATAATCCGTATCCCTTTCTATACGAACCAGCATTTCATTCTCATAATACTGGAACCGGTCCATTACACCGTCTCCATTGGTGTCAATTTCAAATTTTACAGGATTTCCGTCTTTATCCGCATAAATAATACGATCGGTTATGCCGTCTTCATCTGTATCCTTTTCAATTTTTTCAAGTTCTGCAGCAAATAATGAAAAGGAAAAAAGGATGAGAATTATTGCTGAAATGGCATATCCATTTATATGATTTGATTTAATATGATTCTGACAATTTTTCATAATAATTATGTTGTTTCAAAAATAACTTTTATTTCAAACAGAACGTCTCCGCCGAAAAATCTTTTTGGAGGTTTTGGAAAGGGAGAGGCGTTCAGTACTGCATCAACTGCAGCTTTATTAAGGATCTCATGCCTGCTGGGCTCAATAACCCTGATATCCTTCACTGCTCCTGCCATTGTGACCGTAAAGCCGACAGTTATATGACCTTCCTTCTGCATCTCCCTTGCCTGGTCAGGGTATTTTTTTACTGATTCTATTTTCAGCATTACCATTTCAAGGTAGTCTTTTTCTGTACCAAACTCCATATTATTGCCTATCAGATCCGTAACATTGTAATTACCAATATCGCCGGTTATATCGGTATCAACTGCCGGAACGGAAATTCCCTCCATCAGGCTTTCTTTATAGTTATCAGTTACAGGGTCAACTTTGATCTGCTTCACAGGCTGTACCGGCTGGCTTATATGAATTTTATTTACTTCCTGTGGAATGTCAGGTGTTTTATGGCGGGGCCTGGGCCTTGGAATCGAGCGTGTCTCAGGCTTTTTAAGATCCTGCATGATAAGCTCAATATAGGTGGATGCCTTTGACTTGAATATATCGGCAAAGTTTAGATAAAAGATAAAATGGATTCCAAGGGATAATATTATCAGCCCCTGCAACAGCCTGTTGGATTTCTTCATTTTTATTACTGCTTACTGCAAAATTTATCTGATATGTCAGACAGACGGTATTTTATATAACAGGCCGAAATAAAAATCCATACCGTTTTATGGAAGCCGGGGATTTCGAAAAAACATCAAAATCCCCGGAAATATTTAAAGATTAGAATGTAAGTCTGAGATTAACTCCGAATGAAACACCCGGCATTGGAAATCCGTAAACTTCCTGGTAATCCTTATCAAGAATATTGGTTGCATAGATTCTCATAACCATATTCTCCGAATAGGCGTGCTGAACAGCCAGGTCAACAGTTGTAAAGGCACCAAGATTCATAATATTGCCTTCTGTCTTTCTTTCACCCACATAACGGATATCGGATGTTATGAGCGTGCTGTCAAAGAGACTGTACCTTATACCCAGATTAGCCTTATGCTTGGGAGAAATATTAAGAAGAATTGCCTCCGCAAGAAGTTTAGCCGGATCATAATCGGTTTTCCTGTAGGAATAATTTCCAAACAGTGTGAGTTTTTCGGTTAAAACAGTATTAAATTCAAACTCTGTACCATAAAAAATCATCTCATCTATGTTATAGCCATAGGAGCTTGCATTATGAAATGAATCACTTGAGTTTGCTACAATATAATTACTTACATCAATATAATAGAACGCAAGCTTTGTATCGGTGTTTTTCATCGGATGATGATGTATTCCGACATCATAATGCCAGCTTGTTTCATTCTGTATTTCCATACCTTTTTCCGTTGAGCCGAAACTGGCCCATGCTGAGCGGTCTCAACACCCTGGAACATGGTAATCCTTGTTAACGGAAACATAAACCTGAGTATTTTCGTTAAACCTGTAAGTAAGCGTAGATTTGGGAAGAAGAAGCCTTGTATAGATTTTATGTCTGTATTTGTATGTTTCACCGTAATCAGCATACTTATAAGTCATCTCCCTTACATGAGCATATCTTAAGCCCAGAAACGCAGAGAAATTCTCATTCAATGACCAGGTGTCTTCTCCATATACAGCCTGCATACGCCAAACATCCGGCATATATTCGGTCTCCATCCTTCTCTGGTCATAACCGAAGAGAAGTTCGTGGTCTTTCCAGTGATCGATTTTCCACTGGATTCTTCCGCCGAGCTGTTTTTCTTTTCTGGTGTCTCCCCCGCTGTAGGTCTGCTTGAGGGCACCTTTGTTGACAGTATAATAAAAACTGTCTTCACCGCCCGAAGTCTGAAAAATCTGAAACTTCAATGTGGAGTCGCCGAATGGCTGTTCATAGGCAAGGTCAAGATGCTGAGCCTTTTTATCCTTGAAGTTATCGCCGCCTGCAAATGATATTGCACGGTATCTTCGTATGGTATCCGCATCTTCGGGAACATAAGGATGACTCGGATAATAGATATCGGAATATTGACTGTTTGGATCATTTACTACAGCGTATCCTTCATTTATTGAAGAGTATTTTATTCCAAAGATAAGATAGCCTTTATTCGGGAAAAGATAGGAAAGCCTGCCGGAATAATCATAACCATTATAATTATTATTTAAAAGGTAGCCTTCGGATCTTTTGTAGCCGTAGTTGAAAAAATAACCAAGATTCTTTACCCCTCCGTCAACTGCGAGCCTTGTTGTATAGGTCTGGAATGAAGAGTAATCATTAGAGAATGTTACTTTGGGTTTAAGTGTATCTCTGGCCTTTCCCTTTTTGGTAATAATATTGATTATACCACCCTGGGAATTCTCATACTGAGCAGATGCAGCACCGCGGATTACTTCAATCTTTTCTATATCCGCACTGCTTAAGCTTGACCAGTCCACGTATGTGTCAGCGCCTGCCGTAGGAGCTGTGATTGTCCTTCCGTCAATTGCTATTATGAACCTGCTGTCGTCAAACCCCCTCATCATTACCATCTGCTGAGGGTCGGCTCCTGATGTTCCTCTTAAAACATCAATACCGGTGAGGTGCATCAGTACGTCTTCTACACGTTCAACCGCTCCGCTTTTGTCAAATGCCTCGATATCGATAACTGTCTTTGTCGGCGTAATCTTAACCGCACCGCCGTGAAAGGCGGTAACAACTATCTCATCAAGTGTGTATTCTTCTCCCTTTTCACAATCGCCATCCAGACATTCACAATCGTCATCATCAAACTGCCCGTATGCAAATGGACACATCAGGAATGTGATCGCGCAAAGAAGAAAAAACAGCCTCCTTATGCAAAGCATAAATTATAATCTCCTTTCTCTTTTTAATAGCACCAATCAATAGGATCGATGAACACAGAACAGCATTCATGCATAACCCGGATTTACAGGTTCAAATCTGTAAATCCGGTTTACGGCAGATAACTGTAATCCACTATTTTTTCTACAGACACCTTTTCAGGCAGATAGCCCATTTTTCGCATTATTTCCTGCTGACGGTACAGACTTTCTTCCGGCTCCCTGCCGTTGCTGTACTCCCTCAGGGCAGACTTCATAGCCACCGACATTTCAACGCCGGTATATTTTGGTATCCATTTTCTGGCCTTTTCTTCATTTGCCTGAATATATTCAAAGGCCTTTACAAGCCCCCTTAAAAAGGCCTTCACCTTTTCGGGGTTCTTCTTCAGGTATTTTTCAGTAAAAAACAGTCCGCTGAAAACATACCCGGGTATTGCATCGTTGAATGAGGTCAACAGCCTGCTCGCACCATGCACTTCCAGCATGGTCGCTGTAGGGTCTCAGGCAACTATAACATCTACACCTTTTGATCTTAAAGCCGCCTCATGCTTCATGGAGTCATCAAGCTTGATTCCCTTGAGTGACCGTATGTCCGTTTCTTTAAGGCCCGCTTTTTTTAAAGTCTCAGCAAGGATCATCTTTGTGGTTATAGAACCGGATTCGGCAACTCTTTTACCTTTAAGATCATATATGCTTCTGATATTGCTTTTCTGGTCTACATGAAGCCCGCATCTTGTTCCCTTGTGAGCATGACCCAGCCATGCAACTACCTTGACAGGTATGTTTCTTAAACCCGCATGGAAGGCCGATCCCAGGTTAAGATGCCCGGCATCTATATCACCGTGCAGTGCAGCAGCAATTATATTCTGCTCGCCAACCAGTCTTACAAGCTTTACGTCAAGCCCTTCCTTTTTCCAGAAGCCTTCTTCCAGGGCTACATATAACGGAAGGTCATCAATTCCCCGGCTGTATGTAACCTTCATTACATCATCTGCAAATGATACTCCTGAAAAAAGAATGAGCAGAACAAGCATCAGCAGTATTGAAATATTTTTCTGCTTTTTAGTTTTCATTTTTCATCCTTAGTTTTTAACCCTGCGCCTCTCTTTTATGCCGATGTCTCGGCAAAGGTAGATTCTGAATGCCATGAAAGCACTTTTTTCTGCACCCGCCTTGCTATTCTGTCCAGGGTGAAACCCATAAGCGATATAACAAAGATTCCTGCAAACATTCTTTCTGTTGCAAAAACCCTCTGGGCATCTATAACAAAAAACCCTATACCTGAGTCAGCAGCCAGCATTTCAACACCTACTATTGCTGTCATGGACATGGCGGTTGAAATCCTCATGCCTGTTATAATCATCGGCAGGGCAGACGGGATAAGAACCATTGTCCATATCTGGCGCCCCTTTGCCCCTAGTGACCTGGCAGCCTGAATAAGCCTTGAATCAACACCCCTTATTCCTGCGATTGTGTTAAGCACTATGGGGAAAAAACATGCCTTTACAATAATCGTAGTTTTGGATCCATTGCCTATCCCAAACCAGACAAACATAATTGGAACAAGAGCAAGGCTTGAAAGCGGCCGTATCAGCTCGATCAGGGGATCAAAAATTATTTCGCACACCCTGGACCAGGCAACCAGAAGACCGATTGATAAACCCAGTATGGTCGCAATAACGTATCCGCATGCTGCCCTCACAATACTGATACCCACATGGGGAAAAATCTCTCCTGAAACGATCAATTCCCAGAGACATTTAAGAATTGTACTGGGCGCCGGAAAAAAAAACGGGCTGATAAGGCCGGTTCTCCCTATTATTTCAAAAATTATTAAAAGAGTGATCGGCGATATTACTTTTACATATCTTCTCATGCTTTCCCTTCCACCATCACCTCTGACCATATTAATTTTCTCATGATCTTTTCATATTCCTTGAATTCAGGGGTAAACAGGGTCTCCCGTGACCTTGGCCGCGGCAGATCAATGCTTATATCCGAGATTATCCTTCCCGGTCTTGGACTCATTATCACCACCCTGTCCGATAAAAGGATCGCTTCGGAAATACTGTGAGTTACAAACAGCACAGTGCATTTTGCCTTTTGCCATATCCTGAGAAGCTCGGTCTGAAGCATCTCCCTTGTAAGGGCGTCCAGGGCCCCGAAGGGCTCATCCATAAGTAGAATATCAGGATTATTGGCAAGCGCCCTGGCAATTGCCACCCGCTGTTTCATTCCGCCGCTCAGTTCATGGGGGTACTGGTTTTCAAACCCTTCCAGCCCGACAAGGCTTATAAATTCATCACTGATTTTTTTCCGTTCCTCAGCAGAAACACCGTTAACCCTGGGGCCGAACTCAATATTTTTCCTGACTGTCTGCCACGGAAAAAGCAGGTACTCCTGAAAAACTATGGCCCGGCTCGGATCAGGCCCTGTTACAGGCTTTCCGTCACAGATTATTTTTCCGGAAGTCATACTTTCAAGACCAGCAGTAAGGAGGAGAAAGGTTGATTTGCCGCAGCCGCTCGGGCCTATGATGGAAACAAATTCGTTGCTTTCAACATGGAGATCAAGACTCTCCAGAGCGACCACCTTTTTCCGTTTATTGAATTCCTTTGAGACTCCCCTGGCATCTATCAAAACGCTGGTTATCTCCCTGCCTTTAGCTGTTCCATAAAACCTTCAACCCTGAGTCTCAGCTGACCTATATCTGACTGGGAAAAATCCGTAACAACGTGTAAAAAAGGAAGGCCGTATTTTCCCTTTACAATTTCTCCCACACGGTATGACTCTATATTGAATGTATGACATGACTGCCATGTAAGATCTATTACCCCGTCTATATTAAACTCTCTGATCAGGTAGTCTATATCGTCAAACCTCTGGGTATTGGGCGTCATGCATGAACATGTTACCCTGAGGTACCTGTCTGCTATGGCATCAAGGGGGTCTTTTTCCGTATCGATCGGATCATTAAGCCTTGTATACCCTCCGCATCCTTCCTGGACAACAACCACACCGCCCAGCTCTTCAACCATCCTTAAAACCTTGTCGCAGCCGAGGCTGTTTCCCAGGCCTGTCCAGAGTATCCTGGGTCTGCTTTCATCACAGGCATATTCTTTGTTTTCAATCCTGCGTTTCAATTCAGAAAGAACACCTTCCATTCTCTCCACATAGGATGACCGGTCAACCGTGTAGCCCATCTTTGTTGTAAGTGATACAAGGTCGAGACCCATGATAGGAGGAGGGGAGTTCTTTCTGCATTTATGGATCTCCTTTAAAAGCGCGCGTTCTTTATTTCCCTGCGCAATTGCCTTTCTAAGAGAGTCATCTGTTATTTCTGTATCAAGCTGCTCTTCAATAAAACACTTCATTTTTTCCACTTCACGCCGCCAGTGTGCCTGTGCTTCAGGATCTTCCGGTTTTTGAGGGAGGTCCATAACGTGCATGGGTTTATGCCTTGACAGCAGCTCATACATCTTTTTTCTACCGTCACAGGTTGTTTCACCGACTATACAGTCTGCATGTGGAAATATAGGGCAGGAGTTGTTTATTGCTCTTCCGTATGTAGCCTTGACCATTGGGCACTGGTCAGTCGGAAGCACCTGTTCTGCAGCCTCAATAGGGCCTTCTGTGGTTCCGCATAAACCAACTGTAATTGCACCGGCTGCCCATGCAATTTCACGGGGGAAATATGAGCAGAGAGAACCTACAACTTTTCTGCCTCCATCCTTTGCCATTTCCAGCACCATTGCAAAATCAGTCTTAACTTCATCAATCTTCTCTTTAACAGTCAGGTCCATTGATATACCTCATGAATGTAGAATGTACTAAGCTGCAGTATTATTATTTTATATTGTTCAAGGATTAAATATTCGGCGGGATCCGTCTGTTAAAAGACCGATTATTCTAATGAAATGAAAACCCATAAAAAAAACAAGGCAAACAGATACTTAGAATCATACCCTTCGCCTGAAAAAAGGCCCCCCATTTACCTTTTATCAATCCCTTTTTTACTCAGGCGCGAGCTTATAGAGGCATTTCTATTATGTCAAACTGGAAGATCCTATTGATTTTTTTTGTTTTATAGGCATATCCAACTTGACTTATGTTTTTTAATTATAGAAACTTCCGCAGCAATTCCATTTCAAAGGATTTGAACATAACACCCTTCGGGGCTATTCGATATTAGAAATACAGGAGAAAAAATGAAAAAACTTGAACTGCCGTTAAAACGGCTGATTGGCATTATTGTTTTATTTTTTGCAGTAACAGGATCTTTATACAGCTTCGCAGCAGAATCATTCCACGACGCTGTCAACAACGGTGAAGTAAAAGGAGAGATAAAACTGTGGTATCAGACAAACGACATAGACACGAACGGCAAAGACATTTTCGATTCAGGAAACAGCATATTTGATGCAGGACTGAGTCTGGGATACATAACCGACAATTATAAAGGTTTCAGCGCAGGCGTAAGTTTTTATGCAATCGATGATCTGGGCGCATATGACAATATAGCAAATAACAGCATCCATGGCGTAGACCACAGTTCTACTGCATCATGGGTAGGAGAAGCATACCTGGCCTACAACAGGCAGAACACTTTGATAAAGCTCGGCCGTCAGAATATAAAATCACCCCTTATAAACAGCGACGGATGGGCTGTTTTTCCAAACAGCTTTGAAGCAATTTATGTAGAAAACAAAGATGTACCGGATACCTGTATTGTTGCTTCATGGGTTACTGAAGAGAGAACTCTTAAAAGTGATACATTTAATGATTTTGTTGACGGCGGTTTAATGATCGGAGCATCAAATAAATCACTTCCGAATACAGAACTGAACGGATATTACTATCATATCAGGGACACATACGATTACGATATTGATGCACTTTATTTTGATGCTTCCGTAAAAGTAAAGGCAGTAGATATTTCAGCCCAGTATATGTATTTTAACCCGGATTCAGGCAATACAGATGAAACCAGTGCAGTCGGTTTAAAGGTGTCATCAAAAATCAGTAAAATTACCCTTACAGGTGCATTAAGTTCAGTAGGAAAGGGAACCCTGAATGCCGCCAGATTTTCAGACAGCGGAATCAAGACACCTCTTTATACAGCAACAATCTGCGGTGACGGTGACATTGCAGGTGCAACCGACACAGACTCCTTTAAATTGTCCATTGGTCTTTCACCGGTTGAAAAACTTACCATTACAGGAAGTTACGGTTATTATGATCACGGCAGCGCCACATCAGCAAGGCCGGATGATGAATCAACATCAGCAGAGCTGACGCTTAAATATACCGGGTTTGAAAATTTTACTATTTTCAGCGCTTTTATTCATTCTGACCATCATGGTGTCGGAGCATGGAAGGGCTGCACAGAGAGTGACTCATTGAACACCTTCAGAGTATGGGTAAGCTATAAATTCTAGGATATTCACTTTTAAAAACCTGTAAACAGGGAAGGAAATATCATGACGCAGTTAAAAAACTTTTTTGCAACCAGGTGGGGAATCATAAGCGTTGGAGCCATAATAGGTATATTGGCCGCACTGCTTCAGAAATGGGGCAACCCAGGCAATATGGGTATATGTGTAGCCTGCTTTAACAGAGACATTGCGGGTGCAGTCGGACTGCACCGTGCAGCAGTGGTGCAGTACATGAGGCCGGAGGTAATCGGCTTTGTTATCGGCTCACTGGCTGCAGCGCTCTTGTTTAAAGAATATAAATCAAGAGCAGGCTCTGCACCAATTGTACGGTTTTTCCTTGGAGCATTTGCCATGATAGGGGCGCTAGTTTTTCTGGGGTGTCCCTGGCGGGGTCTTTTAAGGCTTGCGGGCGGAGACTGGAATGCCGTCTCAGGTCTTGCAGGACTTGTTGCCGGCATATGGATTGGTACTCTTTTCCTTAAAAACGGGTATAACCTTGGAAGAAGCCAGAAAACCTATGCATCTGTAGGGCTCCTTATGCCTATAGTTATGATCGGTTTTCTGGTTATCATGCTTATCTACCCACAGGTAGAAGGTCAGGATAAAAACGGGATACTTTTTTACAGCCTTAAAGGTCCGGGAGCAATGCATGCTCCCCTTATAATATCCCTTGCAGTGGGGCTTTTTGTAGGGTTTATTGCCCAGAGAAGCCGCTTCTGTACTATGGGTGCATTTAGGGATATGATCCTGTTCAGACAGGGTCATCTTCTTATGGGTGTAATTTCCCTTGTTATTGCTGCTTTTGTTGTAAACCAGATAATCGGTCAGTTTAAACCGGGTTTTGAGAATCAGCCCGTTGCCCATACCATGCATATCTGGAATTTTGCAGGAATGGTGCTCGCAGGTCTTGCATTCGCTCTTGCGGGCGGATGCCCGGGTCGCCAGCTTTTTTTAGCAGGCGAAGGAGACGGTGATGCAGCAGTATTTGTATTCGGAATGATCACAGGCGCCGCCTTTGCACACAATTTCGGGCTTGCCAGCTCGCCAAAGGGTGTCGGGGCACATGGAATTGCAGCCGTGATAATCGGATTAATTGTCTGCCTGTATATAGGCTTTACAATGAGACAGAAATAACAAAAAGGAGGATATTATGGGTACAACAATAGATGCAAGAGGATTAAGCTGTCCTCAACCGGTACTTATGACTCTTGACAGTATCAAAAAACAGGGAACAGGCGAAATGGAAATTCTCGTCGATACCGAAACCTCCAAAGAAAATGTAAGCAGAGCTGCCGGCAGCAAAGGATGGCAGGTAAAGGATGTAACAGAAGAAAGCGAGTATTTTAAAATATCAATATATAAGGATTAATATTGAGTATTTTTAAAAAGCTCAGACAAAAAATATCAGGGCCCGAAAAGGTAACCAGAAAAGATCTGGGGCTTTTTGTCTTTGAAAATACCAGCGAAGTTATACGTGCTGAAAAAATTTTAAAGGAAGAAGGCTGGCAGATCAGGGTAATGGGGCCCCCGCCCGAAATAAGAAGCGGGTGTGATCTTGTTATCGAGTTTCCCCTGATAGAAGGCTTGAATATCCTGAGATTACTCAATGGTAAAGGTCTTGAACCTCTTGAGGTCGTACCGGTAAACAGTCCGCTGTTAAAACCGGTGGACCTTTACCATACAAAGGATTACGGTAAATTTCTCATGATAAGAGCAGCAAACATGAAAATGACCGTTGATAAAAAATCCCTTGTAATAGTCAATATATCAGGGGGAGGGTGCCCGGATGTCCCCTACCTGGCGCAGGAGATGGTAGGTAAAAAACTGTATGAGGCGCCTGATCCTGAAGACATAGGACACACTTTATGCGGCTATGCACTTAAACTGGCCTATGAGGAAATGAAAAGACAATGCTCGCAATAGTCGGCACAGTTCCTGTCAGAGATTTCCCTATAGTATCAGGAAAGGTAACCCTGGAGGATGATCATATTGTTATTGAGGGGCACCGCATACCTGTAAACCGCGGCACACCAGCCCTTATGGCCGCATCAGTAAAAACATTTCAGGCCCTTGGGGCAGGTGAAATATTCGGATATCTTGCGGGTGATATCGGATACGGCGACGGAAGCCGAAAGCTCTATAAACATCTCACCGAAACCATAGGCACCTCTGATTATGATGTAATTACATTCCACTATCTCCAGCCCGATTCCGACTGGCACAACAGGGTTCTTTTTGCAGTTGAGGAAATGAAAAAACGGCCATTTCTTATCGCAGATGCCGGATTCATGTATGCTGCAAAAATGAGCGGACAGGCCCCGGAATATGATCTCTTTACACCCGATGCCGGAGAACTTGCCTTTCTTGCTGATGAAGAAGCTCCGCACCCCTTTTATACAAGAGGGTTTATACTGCATGAAGACAACAACGCCCCGGACCTTATAAACAGAGCCTATAAACACGATAATGCTTCAAAATATCTGCTGGTAAAGGGAAAGACAGATTACATAGCCGACAGAACCGGAATTTCAGGAACAGTTGAAGAACCGACCCAAGAGGCAATGGAGGCAATCGGAGGAACCGGCGATACCCTCACAGGGATTGTATCCGCACTTACAGCATCAGGAATGGAAACAGTAAAAGCAGCTCTACTTGCAGCAAAAGTAAACCGGCTGGCAGGGCATCTAGCAAAACCTGACCCTTCAACACAGATTATAGAAATAATCAAAAATATCTCCCGCGCACTGGAGACAAACCTGAAATAAAAGAGAAAACACATGGCAGATAATATTAAAAAAATATCACCTGATATGACAGTCCTTGATATTGTATCTGAATATAAAGAAACAATTGATATATTTAAAAGCTATGATGAACAGGCAGGCGAGTGCATATGCTGTGAATCTCTTTTTGAACCTCTTGAAAAAATGGCTGCTAAATATGGAATTGATCTGGATGAGCTTTTAACAGCCCTTAATAAGGCTTAATATCACCCTTTTTTTATACAGAAAGGCAAAGCTAAAGCGTATTATGCAGTTAATCATACTATGCTTGAAACATACTGGCAAATTGGAGAGCATCTCTCCGAACAGGTTCATAAACAAAAATGGGGCAGATCGGTCGTCAATGAACTTTCACAATGGCTTATAAAAAAACACCCGGAATAAAGGGCTCTTCTCTCCAGAATCTCTGGAGAATGAAGCAGTTATTTGAGCTATACAAAGAAGATCAATTTCTCTCACCATTTGTGAGAGAAATTGGATGGAACCGCGAAATACACGAAACGCACGAAAGAAAAGTTGAAATATTATCATAGAACAAATAAAAAATGGGATAAAAACCCGCAGCGCAACTTAATAGATTGAACTCTGGGAGCAGATAAATATTCCGGTTTTAAAGGCATTGAATTCGATACCTTTAAAAATGAAGCTGATTGACAACTTATCTGAATGACTTCTTAACGCAGGCATAAAGGGGATGTCTCCCACTAATTCACGCAAATGCAGAGAATTTTATCAGGGTTATGAGAAGATATAACAGACACTGTCTGTCGAATCTCAAAAAACACATGTTTTTCTATAGATGAATTTACTATCCAAGCTCTTTGGCAAAAACTGTCTGATTATTTCTCTTTGAGCTGGAGGAAGCACAGAAGGACTGGGATACTCAACATGGAAGCTGAAAAAAATTAAATTTGTGCAACGCACCGTTGCACAAACCCCATTAAAGATACAATAGGTGGCATATAAAGTACCACCCTACGAAAAGCCTTTTAAAAATATAGAGTGGGGTTTCACATCTAATGTTGTTGACTTAAATTTTTTAGTTTATCATTCCCGCGAAGGCGGGAAACCACTTTAAGTATTTAAAAACAAAAGCAAAATAGATTCCCGCCTTCGCGGGAATGACGGTTAATTCAACAGAATTGGATTTTCCACCCCACCGAAACAAGGAATTACTGAATTATATTGCAGAAGATCATCTCCTTACCTTCATAAAATCCACCCAGAAAGAAACATTTGAAAAACTTGAAAACGATTACGGCACTGAAACCGAGTGATGAAGATATCTCTGTTACAGGGCGATTAAAAGAAGCTGGAGGAATGCTTGGTATTTGCCTTTTAGGCCATATTATTTTTAACAGAAATGATTGCTTCAGTTTTCTGGAAGAGGGATTGATTTAGAAATAAGCATCAAAGTGAAATAATAAAATTAACCCCTCCATATTTGGAGAATATGAATCTTAAAGCTCTCCCAATCCATCAATCAATTCATGTTTATGTTTTAAATCAACTATTGTCCACAGTAAGTAATCTTTTGTTTAAATGTTAAAGCTTGAAATATGCCTTGATTCCCTATAATGAAGTCATTAAAAACATCAGACTGTACCTGATTCAGGTTTACAGAAACAGTAATGTTAATGCTGACTAATACGCAAAGGATATGCCCCGACCAGCAGGGAAATGGAATAAATAATGAATGAAAAAAAAATATATGCAGGAATTGATATCGGTTCCATGACCACAAAATGCGTTCTCATGGATGATGATAAACTAATTGATCATGTTGTAATTCAGACAGATTCAGCACCCCAGGTGTCCGGTGTTAATGCGCTGGAAGCGGTATTAAGTAAGAACGGTTTTGATAAATCATCGGTTTCATACATCGTAGGGACAGGCTACGGAAGAATATCCATTGATATATTTGATCACACCGCAACCGAGCTTACATGTCATGCAAAGGGTGTTATATATATAAACCCTGATGTTTCCGGAATAATAGATATAGGCGGACAGGACAGCAAGGCCATGAAACTCAAGGCTGACGGAAGTATCATGGATTTTGTTCTTAACGACAGGTGCGCTGCCGGTACCGGGCGCTTTCTGGAGGTAATGGCACGGGCTTTAAAACTTGAAATGGATGAGTTCGGAAGCTTTTATGAAAAGTCGGATAAGCCCTGCGCAATCAACAGTACATGTATTGTATTTGCAGAATCCGAAGTAATTTCTCTTGCAGCGCAGGGTGAGTCAAAAACCGATATAACAGCAGGCCTGCATCAGAGTATTGCAAAAAGAGTCGGCAACATGGCTAAACGCCTTGGCATAGGAAGTAGTATAGCATTTGTAGGGGGAGTAGCAAAAAACAGGGGGATGAGAAAAGCTCTTGAGGATTACCTTGGAACGGAGTTTATTACACTTTCCATTGACCCGCAGATAACAGGGGCAATAGGCGCAGCAGTTATGGCAAAGGAGCGCGGTTTAAAAGAACAAAAAGCGGTTTAACATAAACAGCACTCTTCAAGGGTCATAACAACACCTTTACCGTCAAAGCTGTCTGAAAGCGGGCTTATTTTTATATTAAAAGTCTTATCATAAAAACGGCAGTTATTAACCGAGACAAGGCCTTCCGAATAGGCGTTCCTGATTTTTTCAACCAGGTCAGGTGGAAAGGCATTTGAAATATCACTGCCGATTCCGACATGATTATTCCCGAAAATCTCCTGGGCCTGCCTGTTTTTATAAACAACCATCATCTCTTCACTTAAACCTATAATCGGACAGGGGATCTCCTCAAGTATCGCCCTTGATAATTCAAGAGCCTTATTATGGATTTCGAGATCTTTTGTTCTTTCATTTACCAGATTTTCGAGATTTTCATTAATAACGGTAAGTTCTTCATTCTGGTCCATTACTTTTTTATGAAGATGCCTGTTTGCCTGAATGAGTTCGTACTGCTCAAGGCACTGGCGTATATCCATTATCAGGTTCTGATCGTTCCATGGTTTTAATATAAATTTATAGACATGCCCCTTATTGACGGATTCCATTATAGTGTCAATATGTGTGTAGCCTGTTAAAACTGTCCTTATAATATCCGGGTATTTCTCTCTTACTGCGGTTAAAAAATCCACCCCGCCACCCTGGGGCAGCCGTTGATCCGTTATAACCAGGCTGACACGATTTTTTTCAAGTAGCAAAAGGCCTTCGGAAGGTCCTGATGCGGTCAATAGCTGGTAATCTTCTTTTCGAAGCAGTCTTTTAAGAGAATTTAAAATACTGCTGTCATCATCAACACATAAAACTGTATGTTTTCCATGTTCCATAATTATGCCGGTAATTTTCGTTTTGGGTCGATATTAAACCGCCTGATGAATCTATTTTAATTATGTTTTCGTATTTTATATTTTTTATCGGCTGAAAAGCAATCATGATAAAATTAAATTACCAGTGATTTATCAGTGATAAAACAGTGATGGCAAATCACTGCTACATCATTGACTGGAGGAATGAATGCAGATTGGTTTTCTCTTTTATTAATCCCAGTTTTTTTCTGATTTTAAAGCGGTGAGTCATCACTGTATTTTCTGAAATATTCAACAGTGAAGCTATCTCTTTGGTGATTTTACCATTTTTAATTAATATGGCAACTTCCAGCTCTGAAGAGGTGAGATTTTCTTCAGTCAGCTTTTTGGCAAAGGGCTGGGTGAGTTTTTTAAGATTGGACCTGGCCATTTCCAGGTAAATTCTGTTTTCCGTTCCGCTTATGCCTTTTTCCAGCTTTTCAAGATAGGGCAAAACCATTTTTGTAATATTTTCCATTATTTCGCTTTTGAGAGTCAGTATTTCCTTTTCCCTGTGATCGATAAGAACTTTCATGGCAGTATTCATCTCCTGAAGTTTGAATGTATTGACTTCCAGATCTCTTTCAATTGCCTTCTGTATGGTTATGTCCTGGATAGTTCCGATAAGCAGATTATGCCCTTCACTGTCAATTATAGTCTCCGCATGTGATTGAACGGTAACAATTTCACCGTCAGGACGGATAATACGGTAAACGACATTCAGATGTTTTCCGGACAACAGCGATTCATTAATACTTTTCTTTAACGACTGCAGATCATCAGGGTGAATAGCTTTATTGAAATTATCTTCCGTAGGTTTAAAACTTTTAGGGTTAACACCGAAGATATCATAGGTCCCCATAGACCATGAGGATGTATGATCAGAAAAGGAACGTTCCCAGTGACCTATTTTTGCCATTTTTTCTGCCTGGGTAAAACGTTTCTGGGCCTTTATAAGATTTTCCTCATAACGCGCCCTGTTTATCAGGATGCCGATTATTGATGTTATTGTTTCAAGGAGGTTTCTGGATACTTCAGGAACAGAGTCATACTTTCTGGATGATACGATCAGGCTGCCTGTTATTTTTCCCTTGCAGAGTATCGGAACGCCTGCAATGAATTTCAAACCTTCATTGTGCTTTATTCTGGCAATAAAATCCGGAGTATCCTTTGTGTAGAGGATATAAGTGGGTTTTCCTGCTTTAACAGCAGTCGTATTAATAGAGTCCGGCGGAAAATAGTTTACCTCTTTAACAAATTCATCTGAAAGCCCTTTTGACTTTACAAGGACAATTCCGCCTGTTTCATCAAATAAATAGATACCGCCGCTGTCCATTTCGGATATTTTTATGGCCGCATCAATACACATTTCAAGAGTCTCCGAAAGGTCCCTAGTATTGGAGAGCTCAAGAAGCAGATCCCTCTGAATCCGCATGTTTCTCAGAGCGTTTACAAGCCTATCCTGACTGTTTTCCATATAGCCCCAGAAAAAACAGTTTAATATTTATATTAAAATAAACCGGTGTAAGCTGATCCTGCTAAAAAGGGATCCCGGGAAGAGAGAACTCGGCCAGCGGGTCAGCCATCAGGGGCAGGATTGGAAAAAAGGATCCCTGTTAATTAGTGCCCTTCCGGAATTTTCCTCTTTATGGATGGGCGAATTATATTTATTTAAGTATTGCGGTTCTTACTGCTTCTGCAATTATCTTTGCCTGGGGAGTTATTTCGTAACAGACCGCACTGTCATTACCCGGATGTATATCTCCCAGTTTCTGGCCTTCTCTTACTTCGGCAGGGGTCCTTATAAGCCCCCATACGACTCCGGATATGGGTGAAAGAAGCTTTTTTTCGCCCACATACCCTATTATCTCACCTTCTTTAACCGGATCGCCTACATCCAGGGTCCCATGAAGTGTACCGGTGCCGGGACTTGTAAGAAGTCTTTCCAGGGCTTTCCCCATTACCTCTGTGGGGATTCCGGTATGTTTTTCGGCTTCTCCCTGCTCAAGTATTTTCCCGAGATCCGGGATATTGGGATTTGTTTCTATAACATAATGGACATCTTTGCCTGCGGTAAATCCCGGACCGAGCGCAATAACACGCGGCGCCTGGTCTATGGATGTACCTAAGTTTCTCTTTGCCAGGATACAGTCAACTATAACATCGGGACTGATCTCACCAATCAGTTCTTCATCCGGCGTAATCAAAAGGGGAATATTCCCTTTTGAAAAAACTGCGTTGATTGAATCAATGGAAGATTCCGCTTTCTCGCATGTAACACCCTTAACTTCCTTGGTCTGTTCTATGGCAGCTTCGCAGAAACATACACCCCTTCTTTCTGCCAGGGGGTAGGCAATATCCGTCATTATTATTTTTTTAAAACCATTGTTGAAAAGCCAGTGGGCTACAGCACTTGCCTTTTCTCCTGCGCCTTTTATAAGTATTGTTTTTTCTGTCATTCTTTTTTTTCAGCGAATTTCTATTTTTACTATTATCTGCTTATCAGGAAAAACCTCACTGTCCGTTGTCAAAGCAATGTAGTCGCTGTATTTACCTTTTTCTTTCTTCAGACTTGTAACTGTTATTTTATATTTTCTCTGTTCCCCATTTTTTTCTATTTCTTCCAGTTTTACGGAAACATTACCTTTTTTTGTGGATGCACTTAATATCTTTAACGGATGCCTTTTATCGTGGGTAATTATTATCTCACCCGTTACAGTTTCACCTGCATTACCGGTAAATTTTGCCCTTTCAGGTTCTATTATCAGGATGGGTTCAACATACCCGGTTATAGCAAGATCAAAATTTTCTTTATCCGGATCGCTGGAATCGCCCCTTATCTTGTAATTAACAGTTCTTCCGCCGGAGCCTTTACTGTCAAACTCAACCGTGACAGTTCCCTTTTCACCGGGCAAAATCTTTTCTGTGTAGTCTGCAACAGCGCATGCACAGGTTGACCTTATATTTGGTATCAGAAGGGGTTCATTTCCCGTGTTTTCAATAACAAAATCATGGGTAATGACCGTTCCTTCAAGAATTGTCCCGAAGTTATAGACATCCTTTTCAATATGCAAAACAGGAGCTGCATACAGGTTTACTGCGCCCGTAAAAAGAAATGAACAAAAATAAAAAATGCATAATACAGAGAATACAGCTCTTTTAGAAACATTTTTTTTGATATTTTTTTCAAAAAGATTCATTTTTAAGCTCATTTCAGTTTCTCCTTGATTCCATATACCAATAACAGACCTGTTTTAATCTTTCCAGTTATAAATACCGGACACCAGGATATTTTTATCAGATACTATTTTTATATGATAGTTTGGAGACTTTCAAGGGTTGTATAAGCATCAGGCATGACTATCTGGAGCCCTTCTTTCAAAATTATTCGGAACTGCACTTACATTGCTCTCCTGCATGGAAAAATGTCCGCCTGAGAGCCGAATACTGAAAGCTCCATCCGGTTTTTCACTCTCCGGATGGAGCTTTAATAAAAAAAGACGGTCTTTTAATAAAAAGGAACTGTTATTTGTAAAACGGTCCAAGTTCTCTAATTTTTTCGGTAAACATTCGGCATGTCTCGGCAAACTGCGGCCCCATTGATGCGGAATTAAAATATAAATGAACCCGTTCAGGATCTATTCCTATTTCTGCAAAGAGTTTTTTTGCGTATTCTACAAGTGTTTTTGCCCTGAAATTGCCGGCAACATAATGACAGTCTCCCAGAAGGCAGCCGGAAATAAACACTCCGTCGGCTCCGTATTCCATTGCCTGAAGAAGGTTGATGAGGGCAATCCTTCCGGTACAGGGAATCTGAACTATCTTAACATTTGCAGGGTATTTAAGACGCAGCGATCCTGCCAGGTCGGCAGCGGAGTATGAGCACCACCTGCAGCAGAAGGCTATTATATTAGGCTCAAAATTTTTATTTGTATCTACATTCACGGACGTATCATTCATGGATTTATCCTTTCTAAAGTTATGTCAAAAAAACTAAAACAGCGGATTTAATTTAGAGCGGTCAGCACCCGGTTTTAGGCTCAGAAGTTTACAGCAGAGTTCCGGTTGATGCATAACAGCTTACAGTAAAAATCCAAACTATCCGGGAACTGCTTTTTTCCGGATAGGCACCTGTAAATATGTTTAATTTTTTTTAAAATTTAATAACGCGATAATCAGTCTTATATCTGAGTCATATGACAGCCTAACCCGGGCCGCATTATTCAGATTCGTCATGTGAAACCAAAAAACTGATTCATAGAATTGTTATCTCGTGAAAGGTTGCTAAAAAGCCTGATATTAAGTTTTCCTGACATTTTACCCATAATGTCGGATAGTAAAAACTGGGCACAGATATGTCAAACAGGAATATCCTATAAACCTTTCATTTTCTTTAGCTTTATCCTTTAAAAAAGGAATACTGAAGCGCGGGAAGAAAAAACCCTGGGTGCCCCTGTATAACAGATATCTGCAGTTATTCATCACTGACGATTGTTATGTTGCGGCCCTTTTCCTTTGCTGTCATCAGCGCCTTTTCGGCCTTTTTAATTAGATTAAGGCTGCATTGATCATCGGATGCTTTATATTTTGCAATCCCTGTGCTTACAGTAATATTTACGCGGGATGAGTTGCACTGGAAGCTGTAGCTTAAAACCGTCTGCCGGAATCTTTCCAGCAATGCGTGGGCATCGGATATATCCGTATGGGGAAGTATAAGCGCAAACTCTTCACCTCCGTACCTGCATGCCACATCTATTGTCCGAACAGATTTAATAAGCATACTGCCGAGCTCTGCTAAAACCTTATCTCCCGCCTGATGCCCGTATGCATTATTGATTGCCTGAAATTCATCTATATCAAGCATACATAAGATAAGACCGGTTTCATACCTGCGGGCCCTGGCATACTCCCTTTTTAAACACTCCAGAAAATAGCGGCGGTTGTAGAGTCCGGTCAGATCATCTCTTGTGGATATGTCCACCATTCGTTTATAGGTGCTCTCCACCTGTTTTTTTAGTCTGGCTTTTTCCAGGGTGTTCATAATGGCATTAATAAGAATCTCTCCGGTAATGCTCCCTTTTTTAAGGTAATCATATGCCCCTGCCTGAATAATTTTGAGAGCTGTCAGCTCATTTCCTATATCCGTTATCATAATGAGCGGAGTATCAATAGAGTCTCTACGCATTATATCAAGCATGTCGAACCCGTTTCCGTCCGGTAGTTTGAACTTAAACAGTATCAGGTCAAAATCGGAGATTTTAAGCATCTGCAAAGCTGACTTAAGACTGCTGCAGTTTTTTAAGGTAAGGTTTTTATTTATGCAGATCATGGACTTAAGATCTTCAAAATTCTTTTCTTTGTCATCAGCAACAAGGATATTAATCTTCTGTTCAATGTCTATAATTTTTGTTCCGCCGGGGTAGGGTGTTGTCTGATCATATTTTATTGTCTGTATCTTCTGGATAATACGGGACATCCTTGCTGCGGATTCTTCGATCCGGCTGACATACTGGCGGGTAACATCGGGGCTGCTTCTGTCGAGCCTCATAAGTTCAATGTTGCCCATCATGCCCATCAGCGGCTGATTAAGTTCATGGGCTGTAGCCCCTGCAAACTGCAGCAGCACCTTCAGCCTTTCCTCTTCAATAACAGATTTCTGCTGTTCCAGTATCTTCCTGTTGGCATCTTCAAGACCGTTTATCATTTTTGACATCTCTTTGTTCAGGACTTCAAGCTGTTTTTTCTGCAGGTACATTTCATAAAAGACCTTAACCTTGGCCCTTAACACGTGGGGTTCAAATGGTTTGAATATATAATCTACAGCGCCTGTGTCATACCCTTTAAAAACATGCTCATCATCCTTGCTGATAGCTGTGACAAAAATAATAGGAATATGCTTTGTCCGCTCACTCCCTCTCATGAGCTCCGCAGTTTCAAAACCGTCCATTCCAGGCATCTGTACATCCAGTATGGCCAGTGCAAAATCATTTTTCAGCATAAGAGCAAGAGCCTCATCTCCTGATCTTGCTTTTATGAGATTATATTCAGGACATTCCAGAACGCCCTCCATAACAACGAGGTTTTCCGGAGTATCGTCTACAATAAGGATATCTGTTTTTTGAGGAGCCTTCATAATCCTCTCCATGGTTAAAATACGCTTCTATTTTTTACGATAAATCTTCTGATCAGAGGCAAAATCCTCAAACGCATCAGATACGCTTGAAAACCTGAGACTCTCTTTTGATCCAAGACAGAGAAAACCGCCCGGAGTCAGACACTCTTTAAAGAGTTCAAGCACATGGTCCTGAAGTATCTTTGAAAAATATATAAGAACGTTTCTGCAGAGAATCATATCCATTTCGCCGAATGATCCGTCAGTTGCAAGATTATGGTCAGAAAAAAGAATGTTCGTCTTCAGGCTGCCGTCCATAATGGCAAAATCATACCGGGCTGTATAATATTCACCGAATGAGGATGTACCGCCTGCATGCTGATAGTTTGCAGTATATCCTTTCATGCTGCTTAAGGGATATATTCCCTTTTTTGCTTCCGCTATTTTTTTTTCATTAAAATCCGTTGCGTAAAACCTGGATCTGTCATAAAGACCTTCTTCCTTAAACAGTATTACCGTGGAGTAGACTTCTTCTCCTGAGGCGCAGCCGCTGTGCCATACCTTTAAAAACTCTCGCCCTTTTAACTGGGGAATTACCTGTGTCCGCAGGCTCTTAAAAAAAACAGGGTCTCTGAACATCTCTGTTACATTTATTGACAGATCATTTAATACTGTTTCAAAAAATCTCTGGTCATTTAAAATCATATGCTGCATTTCCGAGATAGTACTCAAACCTGATTCCCTGAAGCGGTTTGTTATTCTTCTTTTTAAAGACGAAAAAGAATAGCTCCGGAAATCATATCCATACTTCAAAAAAACAGCCTCCAGAAGAAGTCTGATTTCTATATTTTCATTTTCTTCCGTATGCTCCATATATCATCCATCAGTTATAAAGCCAGACCCTCAGCATGGAAAAAAGTTTATCTCTGTCCACGGGTTTTGCCAGATAATCACTTGCACCCGCCTTGATACATTTTATCCTGTCGCCTTTCATTGCCTTGGCTGTAAGTGCTATTATCGGAAGATTTTTAAAGGCCTCTCTTTTTCTTATCTCTTCCATTGCCTCATATCCGTCCATCTCCGGCATCATTATATCCATGAGCACAAGATCTATCTGCTGACCGCTATCAAGCACTCCAAGCGCTTCTTTTCCATTTGCAGCAGAAAACACCTGCATGGCCTTTTCTTCAAGAATGCTTGTAAGAGCAAACACATTACGCATATCGTCATCTGCCAGGAGTATTTTTTTATTATTGAGTATATGTTCCTTGTCATGAACAAGCTGTATCAGCCGTCTTTTTTCTTCCGGAAGACTTTCTTCAACAAGATGCAGAAAAAGTACAACCTCATCCAGCAGACGCCCCGGGGAATTTGCTCCTTTTAAAATGATGCTTTCTGTATATTCATCAAGAATGGCCTTTTCTGCGGAAGTAAGCTCTTTACCTGTGTAAACAACTATAGGCGTTTTGATTTCAGGGTCCCGGCCCTTTATTTTTGAAAGCAGTTCAAAACCGGACATATCAGGAAGCCCCAGATCCAGTATTATGCAGTCAAAGTCTTCTTCGGACAATTTTTGAAGCGCTTCCTGTCCTGTGGATGCATCTACTATATTAACAGGTGAATCTTCCAGAAGCCTTTTAATCAGTTTTTTCTGCAGCGGATTATCTTCTATTATCAGAAGGTCTTTTATTGATTTTGAAATAACGTTTTCAATGTTGCTGAAAAGCTGTTCAAGAGCATCCATATTCAAAGGCTTTGTTATAAAATCAACAGCCCCCATCCTGAGAGCGCTGTGGTTTCTTTCAGAGCCGGATATAAAATGAACCGGAATATGGCGTGTTTCCATGTTTTCCTTCAGGCGTGATATAACTGTCCATCCGCTTACACCGGGAAGTTTGACATCCAGTATTATTGCAGTCGGCCTGTAATAGTCGGCAAAATGGAGCGCGGTTTCACCGTCTTCTACAACCAGGGTTTTAAAGCCTTTTTCCCTGGAAATATCCCTTAAGATTTTTGCAAACTCCTGATCATCTTCAACAATAAGTATTGTTCTGTCATTTTTATCAATGTCTTTTCTATCGTCAGGCAGATAACCTGTTTTTTCATGGTTATCATTTTTGTATGAACCGGCTTTTTGTTCTGATCCCTTGAGAGACTTTTCATTTTTATAAACAGCCGGAAGACAAAGGGTAAAAACAGACCCTTTGTCTTTATTGCTTTCGGCCTTTATCTTTCCACCGAGCAGACTGGCAAAATCTCTGGATATAGTAAGCCCCAGGCCGGTCCCGCCGAACTTTCTGCTTGTCGTGCCGTCAGCCTGCTGAAATGCTTCAAATATAATCTTAAGCTTGTCTTCAGGTATCCCTATACCTGTATCGGATACTGAAAAAGAAATGCCCGGTTTTACGGAATCTGTCCCATTTGATTCGCTGTTATCTTCTGTACAGCTTTCTATTTTAAGTGTAACACTGCCTCTGGCGGTAAACTTAAAGGCGTTTGAAAGCAGATTTTTTAATATCTGTTCCACTCTCTGCCTGTCCGTTTTAATAGAACCAGGCGCATCACCTGCGGTATCAATTATCAGCGCAATTCCCTTTTCATCGGCTTTGTTCTGAAAATGCATTCTCAAATTTGAAACGATTTCACTTATTGAAACATCTTCAATGACAAGTTCCATTTTACCGGCTTCCACTTTTGAAAGATCCAGTATCTCGTTTATCAGATTAAGAAGCTCATACCCGGATGTCTGGACAGAGCCGGCATATTCAACCTGCTTTTCCGTCAAATTGTTATCCTTGTTTTCACCCAGAAGCTGGGAAAGAAGTATGATGCTGTTGAGAGGCGTTCTGAGTTCATGGGACATATTTGCAAGAAATTCCGATTTATATCTGCTCGCATCCTCGATATCCCTTGCTTTTTCTTCAAGAAGCCTTCGTGCCTCTTCAAGATCCCTGTTTTTTCTGTTAAGATTTTCCTTTTGTCCTTCAAGAACCCGGGTCTGTTCTCCCAGCTCTTCATTTGTCTGCCGTAATTCCTCCTGCTGTTCCTGCAGTTTTTTTTCAGATTCCTTTAACGCTTCTGCCTGTGTCTCCAGTATAAGGTTGGCCTTTGTCAGGTCTTCTCTCTGGGCCAGAAGCTCTTCCGCCTGGTTCTTTGTTCTTTCAAGCAGTTCATCAACTTTCATTCTTGAGTAGATTGAGTTTATCTTTACGGCAATACTCTCCTGAACAGTTCTAAGAAAACTCACTTCATTGTCGCTGAAAGGCTTAAATGATCCCATCTCAAGAACACTGTTTACCCTGTTGACCCATACGAAAGGCATAATAAGCAGACAGCTCGGGCGTTTTTCTCCTGTTCCGGATTTGATTTTAAAATAACCCTCAGGTGTATCTGTGATATTTATCAAATCCTTTTTAAGAACAGCCTGTCCAATCAGCCCTTCTCCGGCATCAAATATTTCCGGAATTTCCTTTATTTTAAGAAGGCCATATGCTGCAGCAAGATGGAGCCGGTCATCATCCTGTACTATATAAAAGGTTCCTACCTGGGATTCCAGAAAAGCCGCCATAAATGAAAGAATCCTGTCACATAATTCTGAAATGGACGGTTCTCCCCGAAGCAGCAGATTTAATTTTTTCTGTCCTTCATTAAGCCAGTTTTGCAGTATCTGTTTTTCCCTGGACTCTCTCAGCGTATCGTTCATGACAATCAGCGCTTTTCCTAAAACATCATAATCCGATCGGGGACTCAGGCTGTAGCTGTAATTACCTTCGGAAATTGCCTTGGCCTGTTTTATTATCTCCCTGTTGGAATGGTCCATTCTGGCAAGGGACGTTACTATCTGACTTATTTCATCACTCCTGTCCGCATCAGGCAGTGATACATCACGGCCGTCAGCAATATCATTTGCCATATCAGAGACGTCTTTTATGGAATTGTTAATACTTCTTGAAAAAAACAGCGTTATCAGCAGGCCGGTTAAAATCGTTATAAAAAAAATAATTGATGACCACCTGTATGCTGTTGCTTCCATGTCACTTGCACTGGACAGAAAGGTATCCGCTTTGTTCCTTGCATAATCCGTAATAGTCTTTAATTTACTCAGCGCATTATCCACATGTTCGGACTCTTCATTTTCTGCAATAGCAGTCGCCTTTTTTCTATTTCCCCCTTTCAGATTCTCCATTATTTTTATAATGGTTTCCTTCCAGTCACTGAAGGCCAGCCTTGCATTATTAACATCAATAGGCGGCCCAAGGTATTTAGCCTTTACTTCATCAAAAATAAGAAAAGTCTCATTTTCGGTATGGGATATTTTATTATCCAGTTTGATTATTTCTTCCGGATCTTCAGACAGCAGCGCATCACAAATCTGCCTGTGTATTGCAAGAATGTTCACCTTAATATCCCTTGCGTAATTGCTTACTGTCAAAGGATGGGTATGCATTTTATTTACAAGGTTGGAAGTGCTGTTGAGTCCAAGAAGATTGACAATACCTGAAATCCCGGCAAGCGTTATGAGCAATCCGAATCCCAGGTACAGACGACTGCTTATTTTCATCTGACCCACCTTTCATTTTTACAGAAACATTTCATTAACGCAGTTAACCTTCTTTAGGTTTAACGATAATAAAATTTCGCACAGGCAGTATTGACTGAAAAATTTAACGCCGGAAGATATCGAAATGCAGCTTTATCTGATCAGAATTAATAAATCCGCAGGAACATGACCTAGATGGTGTACTGCTTTATACCCTGATTGATTACTGAAAATTCAGAATGAAGCCTCTGAATAGGATTTCCCTATAAAAGTACGTAATTAAACAAGAAAATCCTGATTGACCCTGTTAGCCGGATCATGAGAAATATTATTAATGATACTTTAAATAATTTTGTTAGTAAATAATTTGTTAAATAAACAAATTTGATTATTGTAATATTTTAGATGTTTACCAGGGGATTATTTCACAGATTAGTCCCACCTGACAGCTACATCAACAAAAAGGAGACAGCTATGAGCGAAGATTACAGATCCATGTGGACAGAGTTAGGCCTTGATCTTGATGCACACGATGCATTACTCGGAATATTGGGGCAGGCATATCAGGATATATTTCTGTCGCAAAAGGACCGTCCTGAAGGTATGGGATACTTTGACTTTGTTATGAGCGAAGTTCACGGCCTCAGGATAAAAGAGCTTATGGATGAAAAAAAAGAAGGCCGAAAAATTATAGGAGCCTATTGCGTATTCGTACCCGAAGAAATTGTTCTTGCAGCCAATGCAACCCTGGTCGGATTATGTTCGGGTGCCGATTTTGCCATGGATGAGGTGGAAAAATACCTCCCGCGCAACACATGTGCCCTTATAAAATCAGCATTCGGTTTCAAGCTTGGAAAGGTATGCCCATATCTTGAAAGCGCTGATATGGTAGTTGGAGAAAACACATGCGACGGTAAAAAGAAGGCATATGAAACACTCGGTGGTATGGTCGACAACCTCTATGTAATGGACCTTCCACAGGTAAAATCCGGTATAGGCTGGGAACTGCTTAAAGAAGAATATGACAGGTTTAAAACAAGTGTAGAAGAACTCACAGGACATAAAATCACCGTAGAATCACTTAAACAGGCAATCAAAACAGTAAACGCAAAACGTGCCGCCATACACCGACTGTCATCACTCAGAAAGGCCGACCCTGCACCAATCTCAGGCCTTGATGCGCTGCTGGCAAACCAGGTGTTCTTTTATGACAATCCTGCAAGGTTTACTGATTCCGTTAACAAGATATGTGACGAACTTGAAAAACGCATTGAAGAAAAAAAGGGAGTATTTCCGGAAAAAACACCAAGAATCCTTATCTCAGGATGTCCCCAGGCAGTGCCCAACTGGAAACTTCCCTTCCTTATTGAAACCTCCGGCGCAGTGATTGTAGGAGAAGAATCATGCGTAGGAGAAAGAGGAACAAGAAACCTGACAGATGATTCCGGTGAAACCGTTGAAGAGATGATGGAAGCCATCACAGACAGATATTACAAGGTTGACTGCGCTATCTTTACACCCAACACTGACAGGTGTGACCATGTAAAGGAAATGGCAGCGGAATACAAGGCAGACGGAGTCATCCACTACGGACTGCAGTTCTGCCAGCCCTATATCATGGAATCCATGCCCGTTGAAAAAGCACTTGAGGACAGCGGAATTCCGACCTTAAGGATTGAGACTGACTATAACATGGAAGATGCAGGCCAGCTCAAGACAAGGATTGAGGCGTTTATTGAGCAGTTGAAATAGCTGCCAGCTAAAACAAAGACAAATTTCTCTCGCCCGTTCGCTGCGGGCTCTAGCGAAGCGGGCGAGAGATATAGCTTTTGAGGATTACTATGAATTTTGCAGGAATAGACATAGGCTCACGCACAATCGAGCTTGTTATAGTCGATGATTCAGGAAAAATTGTAGAAAACTTTCAAGCTGACACAGGCTTTGATCCTGCGCGCACTGCAGGAGAAATGCTGAAAAATATGGAATATGACCGTATTATGGCAACAGGGTACGGCCGCAACCTGTTTGAGATAAACTTTGATGCGCCCACGGTCACCGAAATAAAAGCTCATGCAACAGGAGCAAAGGCCTTTTTCCCGGACCCGGATATACGCACCATTATTGATATAGGCGGCCAGGACAGCAAGGCCATATCTCTTTTTGAAAACGGCAAAGTAAAAAAGTTTGAAATGAACGACCGGTGTGCTGCCGGTACAGGCAAGTTTCTTGAGATAATGGCAAAAAGCCTGGGTTATGATATCAGTGACTTTGGCGATGAGGCGCTCCAGGCTGAAGAGGATATAAGCATATCCAGCATGTGCACCGTGTTTGCAGAATCGGAAGTAACATCACTTATAGCAAAGGGCCAGAACCGGAGAAACATAGCAAAGGGCCTTCATGCAAGTGTTGTAAACAGGGCATCAGGGATGATTAACCGCATATCCTCGGAAGGTGATATCGTGTTTACCGGAGGAGTTGCGAAAAACCCCTGCATGAGAGAACTCCTTTCAAAAAAGCTTGGAAGAAACATTGTTGTACCGGAAGATCCTCAACTTGTAGGCGCTTACGGCGCAGCGCTGATTGTAATGGATTCGGCCACCAATTAGACCAACTCATAAACTTCTAATTTTTTTCACTTTCAGGTCAAACTCCGTATAAAATTTAAAAAGCTGCCCCGAAATGGGAAAACTTAAATATTGCGATTTAAATTGCAAAAATAGTATAAAATTTGCATTTTTAAACAAAACATAACCCTACGACAAGGCAGTTTATAATGGATTTAGATACCCCTGAAAAATGCAAAGAATGCTCAAATCTTAATTCTCCAGAATTTCATAAAAATGTTTAACAATGAATCTATCTGGGATGAGGCCTATTTTGCTGAGACAGTGAGCTAACCATTTTCGTGGCGTCAAAGAAATGGTCTTTATCATTTCAGGGATGGAGAGTAGAGTTTTAATCCCATCGAATTCAATGGAATTAAAACCTGATAAGAATCAGGTAACCATATTTCCCAGTTGGGAAAAATGGTTTTTGAATAGAGCTCAAACGTTTTTAACCATCTCGTGTATATGCACGAAATGGTTAAAGGGTACCATTAAAAACCATTTCGAGGAGTGCCTCGGAATGTTCTGTCTGGGAGATAAAAATGGCTAAAAACAAAAAAATTCTGGTTTTAAGCACAGAGATATCTTTCCAATCCAATCAAAATGAAGATTACATCTCTCTTACCGATATTGCACGTTATAAAAATAGGGACAGAAGCGACGATCTTGTGCGTAACTGGCTTCATAATCGTAATACCGTTAAATTTCTTGGGATTTGGGAGAATCTGAATAACCCGGATTTTAATTCCGTTGAATTCGACGGGTTAAGAATGCAGGCCGGTCTCAACAGCTTTGCTATGCTCCCCAAACAATGGGTTGAAAAGACCAATGCCATCGGCATTTCTGCGTGAACTCATTAGAAAGAGCCAAGGCGGGACTAGAATATCGTTGAAGTTAAATGCAATGAAAAATATGATGGTAAGTATTCCTTCAATTGGTTTGCAAAATAAAATTGCCGATACTTTATCTTCGGGTCAGCACGAAATTGGTCTGCTGAAACCGCTCGTTGATATATGCAAGACTCAAAAACACGACCTGATGCAAAAATTACTTACAAGGGTATGGCGATTGCGGAAAGAAGTTATTAATCGATATGAGGAGGCTTAAGTATGGTTGACGATTTACAACAATGGTTTTCTGAAAGGCCTAAATGGCTTCAGATTGCTGCTGAACGCCTTTTTGAGAAAGCTATTTTAAAAGATGAAGATATTCAGGAACTTTCATCAATTTGTCTTCAAGAAGTGGAAGGAAAGCTCAAAACAAAGAGTTGCACGCTTCCTACTTCTGATTTTTCTCAAGATTCTCAATGTGATCTTCGCCTATCCTCAATAAGTGATATTGAAGGCGTAAATGCACTTGCTCCAAGAAAACCTCTGGAATTTGGTAAAGCAAATTTAACAATAGTATATGGCGACAACGGATCAGGTAAATCAGGGTATGTCAGACTTCTTAAGCATGCTTGTGGAGCTAGGAATCTTGATCCTATCCTTCGTAATATTTATAAAACAGAAAAATCTCTACAAAAAGCCTGCATAACATATGAACAAAATAGTACTGAAAAAAAATACATTTGGACAAAAGCATCCTGTAATGAACTTGGTAATGTTGATATCTTTGATACATCCTTTGGTCGTATATTTGTAACAAATGAAGACGAAGTGAGTTATGAGCCACCAATTCTGTCCTTTTTCAGCCAACTCATCGAGATATGTGAAAAGGTTACAAATGTTTTAGACATTGAGATCAGGAAGCATCCGTCAAAAAAGCCATTTATGCCAAATGAACTTAGGATGTCTATTGAGGGTAGATGGTATGAAGGAGTCGGTACAAATACAGCCCCAGGCTCCATTGAGAAATATTGTTTGTTTGATAGCGAATGTGAATCAAAAATGCAGATATTGCTCCAAAGGCTTTCCGAACAAGACCCCGCAGAAAAAGCAAGGAAGTTAAAAAGACAAAAGCTGTATGTGGACACACTAACTCAAGATGTACAAAAATATCTCCAACAGATGTCTGTTGAAAATTGCAGAAAGATCGTTTCAGCAAAAAAGAAATCGATCATTAAGAGAAAAGCCGCAGATACAGCAGCAGAGAAGGTATTTTCTGGTAGTCATCTGCTAAGCATAGGATCAGAGATATGGAAAGAGCTCTGGGAGTCTGCGCGAAAATATTCCTTACAAGAAGCTTACGTAGGAAGCGAATATCCCAATATCGCTGAAGACTCTCGTTGCGTCTTATGCCATCAAAAACTCGATCCTGAGGCTAAAGACAGATTAAGTTCCTTTGAAAATTTTGTAAAAGGTGAAATGCAAAGTGCCGCATTGGCAGCAGCCAAAGAATATGATGAAGCTATAAAAACTATAGATGATATACCATCTTCCGAGTCGCTTAGGACTACAATTGATGCGACTGGTATTCAGCAGGTTGGAATCACTGAAAAAGTGATTGAGTTTTTCACTCAGCTACAAGAGAGAAAGGATATTATTTTAAAATTAACCTCAGAGGATGAAATACCAATAGCTACGCCTCTACCTAAATGGATAGATGAAGCTATTTCATATTCAAATAGTCTGGATGAGCTGTCCAAGAAATATGAAAAAGACGCGAAAGAAGATAATCGTGATGAAATAAAAAAAGAGCTGGATAGCCTTAAAACGCGAAAATGGTTATCCGAACATCGTGCTGTAATTGAAGAAGAAATCACACGCCTCAAACTACTTAATAAAATTAATGCAGCAAAACGAAGAACTAACACAAAATCTTTATCCCAAAAGAAGGGCGAATTAGCCGAGGCCATGATTACCGATGCTTTTATACAGAGGTTTAATAATGAATTAAAAAATTTAGGGGCATCACATATAAAAGTTGAATTTGTAAAAGTAAGGGTTTCAAAAGGTAAAGTTCTCCACAAACTACAACTACTTGGAGCTGCGCAACGTGGGCTATCAGATGTACTAAGTGAAGGTGAAAATAGAATTATATCAATCGCTGCATTTTTAGCTGATGTTACAGGAAAAGTTTATAAATCTCCTTTTATTTTTGATGATCCAATTTCCTCATTGGATCAAAATTATGAAGAGGCTGCTGTAAAAAGGTTAATTGAACTATCACAAGACCGACAGGTTATCATTTTCACTCACAGACTTTCCCTGCTTGGTACAGTCAGACATTATGCGGATAAGTACTCTATTAAACCGGATGTTATCAGTATTCGCGCTGTGGAATGGGGAACCGGAGAACCTGCTCCTATTCCTTTATCCCAAAGTGATATAAAAACCTATTTGAATTCCCTTATGAACCAAAGATACCAGAATGTAAAAAAGGCTAATGAAGAAGGCAATTTTGAACATGCAGAACTTGAACTAAAATCTATGTGCAGTGATTTTAGAATACTACTTGAGAGAGCTATTGAAAATGATTTGCTGTGCGGAGTAGTGCAGAGGTTTCAGCGTCCAGTCCATACTCTTAAATTAAAAGATTTAGCCAAACTTAAAAGCTCTGACTGTAGTTTTTTAGATAGCTTAATGACCAAATATTCTTATTTTGAACATTCACAGCCAATAGAAGCACCTATACCATTGCCGCCGTCTGATGAGGTATTGGATGATATTAAAAGTCTTGCGGAGTGGCGCATTGAATATGGCAAACGGAGTGCAATATGAATTTTAACCCCTTTTCGAATTAAAAGAGGAGAATATATAAATGCCCGATTATAAAAAACTTGACCATATGAAACAAACCCTTGATTCCTACCGCCCTTTGCCAAAGGAGGTTGTTTCTAATCTTCACGAGGATCTTATTCTACGCTGGACTTATAATTCCAATGCCATTGAAGGCAATACCCTTACTTTAAAAGAAACCAAGGTTGCACTGGAAGGGATTACTGTTGGCGGTAAGACCATGCGGGAACACTTTGAGGCTATTAATCATCGTGAAGCGATATATTTTGTTGAAGAGCTGGTTACAAAAGGTGAAGCCTTATCCGAATGGCAGATCAAATCCATTCATCAGCTTATCCTTAAAAATATAGATGATTCAAATGCAGGTGTTTACCGGAAAATTAATGTGGTTATATCGGGTGCTGACCATACTCCTCCCGATGCGCTTCATGTAGCAAGCGAGATGCAGACATTTATTAACTGGTATAAAAATGAAGCTGGTAACCTTCACCCTGTAGAGCGGGCAGCTCGCGTCCATGCTGACTTTGTTAAGATACATCCTTTTGTTGATGGCAACGGCAGGACATCCCGTCTGCTTATGAATCTTGAACTCATGAAGGATGGATTTCCGCCAGTTGTTCTTCCTGTAGAAAAACGCCTTGAATATTATGAGGATCTTGATACTGCTCATACCCAAAATGATTATGAACCCTTTTTATCTCTTATGTTTGATGTTGTTCAATCAGGATTTAAACCATACTGGCATGCGTTGGGGATTGAGCCATGAATGAAGAATTGAATAACAATACTGAACTCCTGATCTATCAGGCTCCAGAAGGTCAAATCAAAATTGATGTGCGTCTTGAGGATAAAACTGTCTGGCTGACACAGGATCATATGGCACAGCTTTTCGATAAGGCCACGCCCACTATTTCCGAGCATATCCGCAATGTATTTAATGAAGGCGAATTTGATGAAAATGTGGTTATTCGGAAATCCCGAATAACCACTCGTCACTGAGGGCTAGAAGGGAAAACCCAATCCTAATTAGTGTAATTCTATATTCCGGGTGTGATCATATCTGTAAGATATCGAGGATAAAAGCACCAAAGGAGGAAAAATGAACAAACCGCGAGAAAAATCAATACAGGAATCAGTAAATGCCATATTTAAAAAAGCTGAAGATCGTGAAAAAGCAGGCGGTGATTCACACAGAGTTCGACAGGATTGTTCCTCACAATTAAGGAAAAGATACTGTATCCACAATAAGCCTCCAGCTTTATCAGAAATTATGCCTGTTTAACTATATTACTACTGGAAATTATCAGGCATAATATCCAGTATCAACACAATATTTTAGACCTAACATTTAAAATAAAAACATTAGAGAGTTGTTTTTTTTACTTATTTTCAAAAAACTATTGCAATATTGTAAATGCGGCAGTTAATAATAAACCATAACAATCATAAGTAAGATTGAATGTTTATTTATAAAAATCAGATTCTGACAGCTTTTTAAAATATTGGATTACCAATTATTAATAAATAAGGAAATTCTATGCCAATAAAAATAATTGGAATCGATGTGGGCGGAACCCATGCGGATGGTGTTCTGCTTGAGGGCAGCAGCATTATTTCAAAGGCTAAGATTGTTGTTAACCATGACAATCTGAGCGAAACAGTCATTGATCTGCTTTCCCGGCTTCTTAAGGGGTCTTCGGCCTCTGAGGTAGACCGGGTTCACTTAAGCTCTACCCTCTGTACCAATGCCATTGCCTGCGGGCAGCTTGATCCGGTTGGAATGCTTGTTCAGGCAGGTCCCGGCATGAACCCGGACTTTCTCAAATGCGGTGATTATCTCCGGTTTTTAGACGGGGCTATAGATCATCGGGGAAGTATTATAAAAGAACCTTCAATGGAACTGGTCTACAGTGCACTCAATGAGTTTCTTAATGCAGGGATTGAATCAGTAGGGATTGTATGTAAATTTTCACACAGGAACCCTGACATCGAATTAATGCTTTCCGAAAAAGCGGAGGCCATGGGGTTTCGTCACATAAGCTGCGGCTCTTCTATTTCGGGCCTCCCCAATTTTCCACGCAGGGTTTATACCACATGGATAAATGCTGCCCTTAAAAACCGCTTTCAGGCATTTTCCCGTGCCGTAGTAGACGGGGCCTTAAAACTTGGGATTACTGCACCCCTTTCGGTTTTAAAGGCAGACGGCGGTACAATGTCCCTTGATACTGCCATGCGTCTTCCCTGTGAATCAATACATTCCGGTCCGTCGGCAAGTGTTATGGGCGCCCTTGCCCTTTCATCCCCTGGTGATGAGTATGCAGTAATTGATATTGGCGGAACAACCACGGATATTGGAATTTTTGTTTCTGACCAGCCTCTGATGGAACCATATGGTGTTACGGTAATGGGAAGGCCCACACTTATCCGCGCTCTTGCAACTAAAAGCGTGGGGCTTGGCGGAAACAGCAGGGTTACAGCAGAGGATGACTGCTACTGTATTGGCCCGGACAATCTTGGTATACCCGCAGCGTTTTGTTCGGGCAAGATAAAGGGCGCAACTCTTTCGGATGCCCTGGTAGTGGAAGGCTTCATGGAAGGAAACCTTGAGCGTGCCGAAGAAGCTCTGAAGCTTTTACATCCTGATAGAGATCCCCGTGATGTTGCGGAAGAACTGGTAATGAGTTTTGCTGCCAGTGTAGGTGCCGCAATGGATGAAATGATAGAAGAGGCCTATACCAGGCCTGTTTATACGGTTTCTGACTTTTTGGGCCGCAGGAGGCTTAACCCGGCAAAGATCATTGCTGTCGGCGGGCCAAGCAAAGCATTACAGGAAAGGCTTTCCGATGTATTCGGGCTCCCCTGTATAGTTCCGCCGGACTTTGAAGTTGCCAACGCAATCGGTTCGGCCCGCACCAGGCCGACACTTACTGCAACCCTTTATGCCAACAGCGGTGACGGGACTTTATCAATCCCTGAAACAGGTCTGCATATGGAAATAGTACGGAGTTTCAGTATGCAGGATGCAGAAGAAAAACTCACAGAGGCCATAGGCCTTCTTGCTGAGGAATCCGGAATTACAGGACAGTATGAGATAGATTTTATTGAAAGGGAAGAAATGAACACAGTAAGGGGATTCTCTTCTACCGGAAAAGTAATTGCCCTTAAGGCCCAGGTAAGACCGGGCCTGAACCAGGCAGGCCCCAACAGGCAGGAGGTATAAAAATGATATCCGAGCAATATATGCCCAGAGCACAGCGTAAAACAGGGATCATACTGTTTCCGGCATTTGACTGGTGTATAACTCCCAGTCATCCCGAACGTGAGGAGAGGCTTTTATATACACGGGATCAGCTTCTGGAAGAAGGTCTCTCCGATGTGGAAAATATTGAGTTTTTCAATCCCGAACTGGCTGAGTATAAGGATATTGAAAGAGTGCATCTCTGCGCCTTTCCGCCGCAGGAGCTTATGAGTGAGTCTCACCTTATTTCTTCGGGAGGGGCAATCCTTGCAGCCAAAAAGGTCATGGATAAAGAGGTGGAACGGGCCTTTGCCATCGTCCGTCCGCCCGGTCACCATGCCATGCAGACGGTTTTCGGCGACCGCGGGTTCTGTATCGTCAATATCGAAGCAATAATGGTCGAGTATATCCGAAGACATTACGGCGTACGAAAAATTGCCATAGTGGATACTGACTGCCACCACGGTGACGGGACACAGGATATTTTTTACAATGATCCTGATACGCTTTTTATTTCGCTTCATCAGGACGGACGCACACTCTACCCCGGAAGCGGTTTCCAGGATGAGTTAGGCGGGCCTTCAGCCCAGGGGTACAACATAAATATTCCTCTGCCTCCGGAAACAGGTGAGGAAGGATTTGACATGGTAACGGAACGTGTAATCCTTCCCATACTTGATGAATTTCATCCGGAGATTATTATTAACTCTGCCGGTCAGGACAACCACTATACAGACCCCATAACCAACATGAACTTTACTGCCCAGGGCTATGCACAGCTTAATAAGGCAATTAATCCTCACATTTGTGTGCTTGAGGGAGGATACTCCATTGAAGGCGCGCTCCCCTATACAAATCTTGGTATTATCCTGGCAATGGCAGGGCTTGATACAAGCCATGTTAAAGAACCAGACTATGACCCTTCCGATTTTGTGCAGTCTTCCGACATGAATGAGTATATTGAAAAAATTTGCACCAATGCCCTTAAGGTATTCAGCAGCAGAAAAAACTGGCAGAATGTCCCGCATGGAAAAGTCGTGGAAGAAAGAAGATCCATTTATTACGACACCATAAATATCGGAGTAGAACAGCTTCGCCGTTATCATCTGTGTCCGGACTGCCCCGGATATACCGAAGTAGAAGCCGTGAGCGGAGGGGACGGTTTAACCGGTTTTTCAGTACCCTTTAATGCCTGCCCCAGATGCAGCCAGCTTGCAGGGGACAGTTTTGAAGCGGCTTCAAAAAATAAACTGAATAAAAGAATTATTCTGCAGGACCGTTCTGAGGATGTTTTTGAGGTTGCGTGAGGGTTTTACTCAGCTCTCAGCAACATCTACCATAACGGTAAGGGTATGAACACCGCCGCCCATTACAACGCCCTTAACAGGGGTAACATCACCGTAATCTCTTCCCCAGGCAACGGTTATGTGACTTTCTCCGGGAATTGTATTGTTGGTGGGGTCAAGATCTACCCATCCTGACTGGGGCACATATAACGATACCCATGCGTGTGATGCGTCTGCACCTACCAGTCTTGGTTTTCCGGGAGGGGGAAGAGTTCTGAGGTAACCGCTTACATATCGTGCAGCAAGACCTCTTGCCCTCAGGCAGCTTATTAAAAGGTGCGCAAAATCCTGACATACACCTCTTTTATTTTTAAAGACCTGGTCAACAGAGGTATCAACCGTTGTCGCGGTTTTATCATAGGTGAACTCTTTGTAAACCCTGGTCATAAGATCAACCGCTGCAGCTAAAACCGGCCTTCCGGGCTTAAAGCATCTGCTGCCGTAATTATATGCCCTCTCGTTTACAGTTATAAGCGGGCTTGGAAAAACAAACTGGGAGGCATCAAGGGCATCCGGGTCTTTTCCCTCCTGAAGATATTTACCAGCCTCTTCCCATGGAACGGTCGTATCGGCAGACGGGGTAACTGCAGCCGTTACTTCAACGCTGCTTATGGATGTCATAACAAGTTCTTTATGGGGGTGCTGAACCATAAACACCCGGCAGCTGTTGCCGAAGTAATCTATCCTGTCATCCTCATACTGTGGACCTGGAGTAATAACTATCCTGTTGCTGTAAAGCTTCTGATTTACAGTATTCCGCGGGCACAAAAACAGCTCGTTCTGAGAGAGCGATGCGGGCTCGGAATAACTGTATGCCGTTTTATGGACAACCTGGTATTTCATAGCTCAAAAGCTTCTCCGGCGATATCTTCGGCCGAAGAAAAATGAGAGGTTGATGTAACCCGGCTTAAATAATGCGCACTTATATGCTGTGAAAAATCTATGATGCGGGTTTCAATTTTATCCAGGAACTCCGAAAGAGATTTCCGTAAATCCGTACTGTTACCGCAGCGCATGCCGATCAGATCAAGAAGTCTTATATCAGTAAGCATCTCAAGCGCAAGCCGTTCCTCCGGGCTTGAATACCTCCTGTCAGTGTATCTTGGAAGATGATCAACATGGTCTGCAAGCTGACTGAACTGAAATGCAAGGGACCGTGGATTGCTTTCATCCCCCAACAGAAGATCAAGTACAGGCGCAATCTGAAAAACCGTCCTGTATCTTGCACGGTATGTCATTATACTGTCTGCAATTTCAAGCAGAGACTCAAGGGCGCTCTGGGATTCCGTGCATACATCAGGCAGTGCAATGCGTAAAAGGGCAGTCTGGTTAATAGCACGCTCAACCCTGCGTCCCATATCCATAAATCTCCATCCAAGCCCCCTTGTCATGCTTTCCATGGCAAGTCCGCTGAAGGCGCTCAGGTTAAACAGCGTGTCGTCAAGTATTTCCAGAGGATCATAGGCCTGGATATTTGAAAAATCCTCCAGCCTGTTTATCACCCGCCAGGAATCAAGGGAAAGCCTGTCTCTCACATTTCTGGCTGATTCTTTCACCTGGTTGAGCACAAACACAACGCTTTCAGGTTTATTTTTAAGGTACAGGGCATCATTAAGCTGAGATATCAGATCTCCATAGGAGGGAATGCGGTTTTCACCGTTTACATCCGAAGGTATCCTGTTTTCCGCTCTTAAGAGATTTAGCAGAAAAGGCATTTCCGGGATATTGTATATCGGTGTTTCTCCTGAAAGCCTTTTAAATACAGCACGAACAAGTCTTATAAGATCTTCAGCCCTTTCGAGATACCGGCCCAGCCACAAAAGGTTATCGGCAACACGGCTCGGCAGATCGCTTCCGCGCTTAAAATCCGCCGCAGTGGAAAGCCCGCTTAAAAGGCTGAATTCCCCCACAGGTTTATCTGACAAAACCCATATATCCTTGCTCTGCTGCAGGTCCGGGCAGTCGCATGTAAGTGATGCTATGTCAGGTGCTGTTATTGCCAGTCCGCCCGGCATTACGGAAAATCCTTCATCCGATGCACATGCAAAAATACGCATAATGGCGTAATGACTGCCTGCGCCTTCGCTGTTCCATACCGGTACAGTAGACGGGTAAAGCGGCTCGCTTGCCATATAGGCATAGGGCGAAGCATCAAAGGCATCGTTTAACTTTTTAGGAAGATTAAATGTCTTTGATCTTTTCATTGCCTGACCTATGATCAGGCTTCCGGAGTTTTCCAGTATATATTTTTTATCCTCTTCTTTTCCGCTCCACCATGTCTGATGATTCTGTATCAGGAGATCTTCACCGTTTAGCTCCCTGCAGATATTATTAAGAAAAAGAGGCAGTATGGGGGTATCCAGAAAACCGGACCCAATAGGATTTACCATGTTAAGGTTTTTTTCTCTTAACACCTGGATTATACCGGCAACACCCTTTGAGGTTTGCTGTCTCAGGGCGAAGGGATCGCTTGAAAGATCATCAACATGACGAAAAACAGCCTTTACGGGCTCGAGACCTGCAAGCTTTTTTAAAAAGAGCCTGCCGTTTCTGACAGTCAGATCCTGACCTTCAACAAGCGGATACCCCAGGTACCTGGATAAAAGCGCATGTTCAAAATAAATGGGGCTGTCAGGTCCGGGAGAAAGAAGGACTATACCTTCTTCCTCTTCGGCCATGGAGGCATTTTTTATAAGATTGCGGTGGAATGTCTGAAAAAAGGGGGCGAGCCTCTGAATCATTGTTTTATGATAAAGCTCCGAAAAAGCCCTGGACATGACAATCCTGTTTTCAAGGGCATAGCCGAGCCCTGCAGGGTTGGCTCCGTAATCACGAAGAACTCTGAACTTTCCGTCTGTGCCCCTGTAAATATCTACAGCGTAAAAGGACAGGAACCTGCTGCCTGCCGGTTCGATCCCGTGGCACGGGCGCAGAAAAGATGGGTTGGCAAATACCAGCTCCGGTGGCAGATACCCGTTTTTTAAAAACTCCTGCGGTCCGTAAATATCGTTCAATATCCGGTTTAAAAGCGAAGCTCTCTGGATAATGCCGGTTTCAAGGAGGTCCCATTCAGCAGATGTAATAGGAAGAGGAATGGTTCCAAGAGCCCAGGGTGTTCCCTGTTTGCCCGAGTTATCAAAAAGATTATATGTTGCTCCATCCTCATGGCGCATCTTTTTTATGCGCGCCTGTCTTTTACTGAGAATATCCGGCCTCGTGCTGTCAAGCGCATCAATTACGCTTTTCCAGTGATCCCGCGGAAGACCGGGTTCTATAAAACCCTCAGAGTAGGCGCCTGCCGGAAACTTCATGGAACTGAACATGGATTCCTCTTTTGTAACTGCATATATCTGTCTTTCCCTTTTCATAATCAACAAAACTCCGGTATTTCTATACTGCTACCTTGTTCTAAGGTCAAGTGTATAGGGAAACTCCGGATTTTCTTCCGCTGGAGGAATTTGACCTGCATTCCCCGGAGTGTGCCCCCAGGGGAGGAACCTTGCATTGCGCCTTCCTTCGGCTTCATTGGAATTCACAGGAAAAACATCATAGTTTCGGCCTCCAGGATGCCCTACATGATATGTGCACCCGCCGACAGATCTTTTAGACCATGTATCAAACAGGTCAATAACAAGTGGGGTATGAACACCTATAGTAGGATGCAGACAGGAAGGCGGCTGCCATGCCCTGAATCTTATGCCTGCAGCAAAAACTCCCTTTACTGCCGTGGGCTTAAGAGGAACCCTCCTGCCGTTACAGGTAACAATATACCTGTCATCAGCCATTCCGGATATTTTTATCTGAAGTCTTTCTACGGATGAATCTACATAACGTGCGGTTCCGCCGGCACCCGGTTCTTCTCCAAGCACATGCCATGGCTCCAGGGCCTGTCTCAGCTCCAGCTCCATACCCATGTAGTTTACCCTTCCGTATATTGGAAAACGGAACTCAAAATGAGGATAAAAGAAATCCATGGAAACCGGGTACCCGGCTTTGTTTAAAATATCCAGGATATCGGAAAAATCATCCTGAAGAGCCTGGGGCAGCATGAACCTGTCGTGGAGACGTGTGCCCCATCTTACAAGTTTGCTCCTGTAGGGTTCTTTCCAGAACCATGAGATAAAGGTCCTGAGCAGCAGCTGCTGGGCAAGGCTCATACGTGCATGGGGCGGCATTTCAAAGGCCCGGAATTCAAGTAAGCCAAGCCTTCCGGAGGCGCTGTCAGGTGAAAACATCTTATCTATGCAGAATTCGGCCCTGTGAGTGTTTCCGCTCACATCTACCAGAAGATGCCGGAATAACCTGTCAACAAGCCAGGGCTGGCAGGGGAGATCAGGCTGAGTCTGCCTGTCAAGCTCAGCAAAGGCTATCTCCAGTTCATAAAGACTGTCGTGCCTTGCTTCATCTATCCTGGGCTGCTGGCTGGTAGGGCCGATAAACAGACCTGAAAACAGATATGAAAGAGACGGATGATTATTCCAGAATGTAATAAAACTTCTTAATAAATCCGGACGCCTTAAGAACGGGCTGTCTGCCGGGGTCTCTCCACCCATTATTATATGATTTCCGCCGCCTGTGCCCGTGTGTCTTCCGTCCACAAGAAATTTTTCTGTGCCGAGCCTTGTGCTGCGGGCAGTGTCATAAAGCCCGGTGGTATATTCGACCATTTCTTTCCAGCTGTGCATGGGCTGTATATTCACTTCTATAACACCGGGGTCAGGTGTTATTTTAAGTGACTCCACCCTTGGATCATAGGGGGGAGTATACCCCTCAAGCACAACAGGATATCCTGCTGCCTTTGCCGTGTCTTCTATCTTTGAAACCAGCTCCAGGTATCCGTCAATAGAGGATATGGGAGGCATGAACACAAAAAGTTTCCCTTCCCTGTGCTGAACACAGAGGGCAGTACGAACCACCCATGAAGCTGATTCTCCCTTTATGGGTTCAGGCTCTTTAAAAGGTCCGGGCTGAGATCTCAGGGCTTCTTTTTTAAGCCCGGATGACTTTACACGGGTTTTCTTCTGATCACTGTGAAAATCAGGCAGGGGACCTCTGTCGGCCATTGGATCAAGGGGCTGATCATACTTGAGATCTTCGGCAGACACCCATGGAAGAGAATCAAGGGGAAGCCTAAGGCCTGCAGGAGAATCACCCGGAAGCAGATACATATGCTTTGTACGCAGGGGCCACGACCCGCTTTTCCATGAACCGTACTGAAGAGGAAGTACATAACCTGTTACTTCGCCAAGACCCTTTTCAAAAACACTGTTGAGCCTTTTTCTTTCTTCAGGGTCATCAAGCTTCGGATCAGCCGGATCAACATTTATAGGAAGCCTCTGCTCTTTATAAAGATAATAAAAAATATCCTCATAACCTTCCCTTATGAACCTTCTGTAGACACCAAGCTTATCCGCCAGAGTTTCAATAAATGCTTTTGCTTCTTTGGCCCCAAAGCCGTAGTCTTTATCTTTATCGGCAATCCATTTGTCATCACGCCATACTGGTTCGCCGTCTTTACGCCAGTAGCATCCCAGTGCCCACCGTGGTAATGATTCACCGGGATACCACTTACCCTGTCCGTAATGCAGCAGACCTCCGGGCGCCCAGTCTCTTCTGAGCTTTTTGATAAGGGTTTCGGACAGGATGCGTTTTTCTTCACCAAGGGCCCCTGTATTCCACTGTTCTCCATCCATGTCATCTATGGATACAAATGTGGGTTCCCCTCCCATGGTAAGACGAACATCCTGATCTATGAGCTCCTGATCAACCGTATTCCCCAGTTCATAGATTTTATCCCACACATCTTCAGGATAGGGTTTTGTTGACCTGGGTTCTTCTCTTACCCTTGTAACATTCATGGTGTGGGAAAAATCCACTTCACATTTTTCAAGCGCGCCTGTTATGGGTGCTGCGCTCTTCGGTGCAGGAGAACAGGCAAGGGGGATATGTCCTTCTCCGGCGTATAGGCCTGATGTGGGGTCCATCCCCACCCACCCGGCACCGGGAAGAAACACCTCGGTCCAGGCATGAAGGTCTGTGAAATCCGCTTCAGGTCCGGAAGGTCCGTCAAGGGATTTGATATCCTGTGCAAGCTGAATCAGGTAACCCGAAACAAACCTGGCGGCCAGGCCCATATGACGGAGTATATTTACAAGAAGCCATGCCGAATCTCTGCAGGAGCCGCTTTTCAGTTCAAGGGTCTGCTCGCAGGACTGAACATTGGGTTCCATGCGGATGAGATAAGATATCTCTTTATTAAGTTTAAGGTTGAGATCGACCAGAAACTGTGTTGTCTGTCTCGGAGTTTTATCTATTTTAGCCATGAAGGCCTTTAGATGAGGCCCTGCCGGCTCCTTCATAAGATATGGAGTAAGCTCTTTTTTTAAATCCGGACTGTACCTGAACGGGAACTCTTCTGCATCTGGTTCAAGAAAAAAGTCAAATGGATTAATGACTATCATATCCGCAACAAGATCTATCTCCACCTCAAACTTTTTTGTTTTTTCCGGGAACACAAGTCTGCCAAGGTAATTACTGAAGGGGTCCTGCTGCCAGTTTAAAAAATGCTCTTCAGGTGTTACCTTCATTGAATAGCTTAATATGGGTGTTCTGCAATGCGGTGCAGGCCTCAAGCGTACTACCTGCGGAGACAGAGATACCTGCCGGTCATAGGTATAGGTTGTGCGATGGTTCAATGCTACATGAATTCCCACTTTTTATCCTTTCTTTATATAACGGGTGCCGCAGGGCTACTGCTCATTCAACGTAGCCTCTATCAATGGCTGGAGATTGAAAAAGGTTTCGCCGATTGACTGATCAATCATGTTCAGCCTGGTCTGCAGATGGTCCAGATACTCATGCATTCCCTGATCAATTACTTCATCTATATCGGCATATTCCAGGTCGGCCTTTAGCCTGCCGAGTCTTTTTTCGGTAGGGCTGTTGACCGAACCCGGTGCAGAGTCTGTAATGGTATGAAGACAGTCGTTGGATGCAGTTATGCAGTAGCGTATTGATCTGGGAAAGTGCCTGTCAAAAATAAGAAAACCTGCAACATCTTTGGGCGTAATCCGGTGATTCTGCTTTCTGAACATTTCAAAGGCGCTTGCAGATTTAAGCACTGCTGTCCACTGTATGTTGTCGATAGGGGTATTGACCTGATCAGACCTTGGAAGAAGCATAAAATATTTTACATCCAGTATACGGGATGTTTTATCCGCACGCTCCAGCAGTTTACCTATACGTCCGAAATTCCAGGCCTCTCCATGGCTCATGGTAGCTTCCATAAGGCCGGTAAAAAGCTGGCTCCTCATCTGTATTATCTTGTAAAAACGGTGCGGATCTTTTGCCGCAAAAGTAGAACTGTTTGCATTTGAAAGCTCAAGATAAAAATTATTAAGGTGCTCCCACATCTCTGATGATATTATTTCTCTTATGGATCTTGCGTTTTCACGGGCTGCGGCAAGGCAGGTTAATATGGAATTCGGGTAATCCCTGTCAAAGGTCAGAAAGTGACTTACGGATTCCTGGCTGTACTCTGACCATTTTTTTTCAAAGGGTTCATGATCCCCTGTAATCATGATAAGGGGCTCCCAGTGCTTGCCCCCTTCGGAGGGCATGTCCAGAATCAGGTTAAGGTTAACACTGATAAAACGCGCAACGTTTTCTGCCCGTTCTATATATCTGCACATCCAGTAAATTGAGTTTGCTACCCGGCTTAACATTTTATTTATCCTTTCGTAACTTTCCTACAGTACCCATGTATCCTTGCTTCCGCCGCCCTGGGAAGAGTTAACAACAAGAGAGCCCTTTGTAAGGGCAACACGTGTAAGACCGCCCGGCTGAATATAGATATCTTCGCCAAAAAGCACGTAGGGTCTTAAATCCACATGACGGCCTTCTATTTTATCACCGACCAGTGTCGGCGCACGGGAAAGTGAAATAGTTGGCTGCGCCATATAATTACGAGGAGACGCATTTATTTTTTCTGCAAATATATTCTGTTCCTCTTTTGTTGAATGAGGACCGATCAGCATGCCGTAACCGCCTGATTCGTTTGCGGCCTTTACAACAAGTTTATCCAGGTTATCCAGAACATAGGCCCGGTCTTTTTCATCCTGGCATATGTACGTGGGGACATTGGGAAGTATCGGATCTTCACCTGTGTAGTACTTTATTATTTTAGGAACATAGGCATAGATTACCTTATCGTCGGCAATGCCTGTCCCGGGCGCATTCGCAAGCGCGATTCGCCCTGCCTTGTAAACCTCCATAAGGCCCCTGACGCCTAAAAGCGAATCCGGCCGGAATACTTCCGGATCTAAAAAATCATCGTCCAGCCTGCGGTACAGTACATCCACTCGCTTTAATCCCTTTGTGGTAAGCATATGAACAAACCCGTCGGATACTACAAGGTCCTGTCCTTCAACAAGCTCAACTCCCATCTGCTGTGAAAGAAAGGAGTGTTCAAAGTATGCACTGTTATAGATACCGGGTGTCAGTACACCGATTGTCGGAGATGCCACCTGGTCAGGAGCGAGGTATTCAAGTGTCTCAAGAAGCCTTACAGGATAGTCATCAATTGGCCTTACTCTTGAGGCATCAAATACCTGGGGAAACGTGCGTTTTAAAACCTGCCTGTTTTCAAGCATGTATGACACACCTGACGGGCAGCGGAGGTTGTCCTCCAGTACATAAAAGCCTCCGTCGCTGTCACGTATCAGGTCGGTCCCTGTTACATGACACCATATACCCCTTGGCGGAGTGAAACCCTCGCACTCCTTCCTGTATGTCTTGCTGGATAAAATAAGGTCGTCAGGAATTACTTTATCTTTTAAGATTTTTTTATCGTTGTAGATATCCTGAAGGAATTCATTAAGGGCAATGATACGCTGCTTAAGACCGGACTCTATCTGCTGCCAGTCACTTTCCGGAACAATACGGGGAATAATATCAAATGGAAAAATCTTTTCCGTGCCCTCATCACGGCCGTAGACATTAAAGGTAATGCCCATCCTTAAAAGCAGGGCCTCTGCGGCTTTCTGACGCATGACCAGATCACCTTCCGGCATGGTTTCTATCTTGTCCACAAGAATTTTAGCCTCAGGCCTGGGGTTTCCGTTTTCATCAATCAGTTCATCGTAATAGTTTTCTTTTTCATAGGTTGTAAAAGTTTCCATCTTCATTTCTTCTTTTAGTTTTTATTACATTATTGAAGCCGGATTATAGAAAACCAACCATTTTGTGTCAATTTTAAAAATATTAACATTAGTGTAGCAAAACAGGAAAAATGAATAAAGGGACGATCTGAAACAGAGTGATATCTTCGGGATATGAGTTTAAAAATAAGGAGTATAAATAAAAAAACGGAGGAAGGCCTGATGACCTCCCTCCGTTAATGTCTGCTTCTAATCAGTCGTAAAACTGTTTACTGCTAGAAGTATACGCGTGCACCTATGTAAAATCTGCGTCCGTTAAGATCCTGATTGGAAGCATCAAAAGAACCGCCGTACATTCCGTCTGCTGCATTATAGTTAACAGCATACAGATCAGGCTCTATTCCGAACACATTCTCTATACCAAAGCGAAGCATTGTACTGTCGCTGACACGGTATGTTCCAAGAAGATCGAACATATCATAGGCATCGGAACCTGTTGATGTTGCTGAGCCTGTGGCAGCGGCTGCAGTCTGAATTTCATCAAAATGCTGCCACCTGAGAGAAACAGTCACATCTTTAAGTGCATAGGTTATTGTAGTTAAAGATTTCCATTCAAAGCTGTTACCGTTAAGTCCGTTTTCTGTCGGTCCGTATGTACCTACGTAATCAACCATCGGAAGGGTATCAAGCTCTGAAGATTCCATCTTCATCAGGTAATTGATCAGTGTATCTACACTAAGTCTTCCAGGACCCATATCCATGCCCCAGTTGATCTGAAGGTCGATACCTGAAGTCTCAAATCTTCCATTATTGAAAAAGGAGGTTTCAATAGCGCCGATTGATCCGCTTGCGTTACGTACATAACCTGCACAGTATGGTGAATTAATATCAAAAGTGGGGTTGAATGCCGGATCAAGACACTGCTGCATAACAACAGTTGCTGACTGCTGGCCGATTGCATCTGATACTTCAATACGGTAGTAGTCAAGAGAAACACGCCAGTCCATAAGCGCAGGAATATCATCTACAAATGAATCAATTACAACGCCAAAGGTCCATGTATCTGCTGTTTCCGGTTCGAGATTCGGGTTTCCAACCGTGTAGGGAAAAGCAAATCCAAAGCTTGAAGAATTCTGAGCGGTCTGCACAACATCCTGTACGTCCGCTGCATCAGCTGCAAGTATGTCCCTGTAATCCACACCGTAATATATGTTGTCCGCATTAGTATTTCCTGATGCTTCCATCAGCTGGCCCTGCAGTGCCAGAGAATCTCTCCAGTGCTCCGGATTGGTTGCAGGATTGGCTGAATATGACAGAGGGCTGAGAGTAGAAGCAGGATCGCCTGAGGTAAATCCAAATGTCTGTTCCTTTGCAAGGTACAGCTCAGCTATGTTTGGCGCACGCTCAGCTCTGTTGTAACCGCCGCGAAAACGAAGCCAGTCATTGGCTTTGTAATCCAGCAAAGCTTTATAGGTATAGCTTACGCCTGTTGTATCATAGTCAGATCGGCGTCCGCCGAGCTCAAGATTAAGATTTCTGACTCCAGGAATATCAGAAAGTATTGGAACTAAAAGTTCGGCATATGCTTCCTTTACTTCAATTTTGCCTTCTGAGTTACCTGAGGCATAAAGACCCATTGCCTGCTCAATAAAGGATACACCCTGTGAAACAAGGGTATCATTCTGGTATTCATATATGTTTTCACGATAGCTTGCACCCAGTGCGCCGCGCATTTCACCGGCAGGCAGATTGACGATTGCACCCTGTGCGTTACCTTCTAAAATATTCTGTTCCATTACCTGTTTGGTTTTGATATTTGCAAGAACAGCATCCCAGCAGTCCTGAGAAACAGAGCCCCAGTCAAATGGATTGAGACCGCTTGTACAGGTTGCATTAGTTGCTGCAAAACCATAGTTGGGCGCACCCTGATTTCCTACAACGGAATAACCCTGTCCAAAGTTACTCTGTGTTATAATTTCCTGAAAGCGCTGCAGTGATCCGAATCCGCTCTGAATTACTGTGGTTTCTGCTTCGCCATGGCTTACAAATGCTTCCCAGGTCCAGTCTATTTTTTTGATATCGCCTTCAAGTCCTGCCGTCAGATTGTAAGTGTATACGTCGGTCTTTGAAGCACGGGGAAAGGGGAAAAGCCCTCTGAGTTCAAAGGCTGCATCCGGATCTGTACGGCTCTGGAGTATTGTCCATAATTCATCAGGAATCAAACCGCCATTGCTGACAGAATTATTAACCGTAGGATCGATCATAACACCCCAGCCGCTGGTAATTGGAGTAGGCTCCTGTTTTGTCAGTGTGCTGGTTTTACTGAAATAGCTCTGAGTAAAAAAACCTACGGAGTCATTAATTTTGTAATTTCCATTCATATACAGGTTGTAGCGTTTCAGCGGGTAAATAAGGTAATTGCTTGTATTGTTAACACCGTACTGACCGTTTGCCTGCATTATGTAATTATAACCGTCAGCTATGTCAGCACCTGTTGCGCCTGGCTCGGATCCCGAACCAAAGCCGGACCATGCATTTCCGTTACCATCATCAAATATGGTAATACCCATGGGAGATGATGTAAAAGTGGCGCCATCAATAACTGAATTTATTACATCAACATCAGGCAGGTTTGCATATCCGGTGTTGTATCCGCTATAGGGCATAAAGTACTGTGTGCCGCCTATTGTCGGATTGGCCCACAGCTCGCGATACCAGTCACGGTCTCTCTGATAAGCTTCTTCACGATCATTGTATGAAAAGGCAATCGCAACATTTCCGCGATCATCAGCAATATTACTGCCCATGATACCTGAAATCTGATATTCAAAGTTATCGCCTTCTTCTGTGATACCTGACTGTATATCAAGCTGGAAGCCTTCAAAATGATCTCTCATTATAAAGTTAAGAACACCTGCCATAGCATCAGCACCGTATGTTGATGATGCGCCGCCTGAGATGGCTTCAACATACTCTATTGCTGCTGTTGGAATTGTGTTGATGTCCAGAACACCCATTGCATTTGAAGGTGTACCGCGGCGACCGTTAATAAGTACGAGTGTACGGTTTGCACCAATACCTCTAAGCGCTACAGTCGCTTCACCAGGGGTGTTCCTTGCGTTCGGCTGTATATCCTGCCCTGCAACCTGCGGAACATCTATTGTAGGTGTAAACTGCGGCAGTTTATTGAGCTGTGCTTCGATTGCCATTGTCGCAGAATTGTCGAACAGTTTCTCATCAACCGTTACTATCGGACTGCTTGATTCATTGTTATTACGCGCAATACGTGAACCGGTAATGACAATCTCATCCAAAACAAATTCATCATCCTTTTCCTGCGCTAAAGCGCTGCCTGACATTCCCGGTACCAGGGTGACAGTTAATAGAATGAGACACACAAAAAGCCTGAGTTTAGATGTTGCTGTGTTTTTTCCTCCTGATCCTCCCATAATCCCTCCTGTTAAAAAAATGATTAATGCATTAAACGGTAATCCATTCACAAAAACAGAATTGATTACCAGCTCCCAAAGCCATGTGTTTTACACACATATGCAAAAAACCAAGATCAAATCATTTAAAACCTATTTATAAGTGACTGCCATTGCAGCCCGCCTGATAAATCAAGGAGTAAAGAGATCTGTAAAAAAATAACCTGATAAATTTTATTTTTACGTTTCTTTCACAGCATATTATTGTCATTTATAATGCTGTATAATTTTTCTTGTTAATTAATACTGCTAAATTTAAAACTGTAAGACATTAACTCTTAAGGCTTATTTAAACCAAATAACACTTAATAATACTTTACTTACTAAAGATTCCAAATTTAGCACATAGGAAGAAATGGAACAGGAGATAGAATTTCAGATAAAAAAATAATATGAAGATTACTCTGAAACACAGTTAAATATGCGCTATAAATTATATCTTTAAATTATTTAAAAACTTAATGCAACATGAATTATCAAAAAAATTAATTTTATTAGATTATTGATTTATTTCCCACCGGAACTGAGGCAGTTTTTAGGCAGCCACAACAAAAAGTGGTCGATTTGATCATTATTAAAGACTTCAGGCAATATATTAAGCATTATTTGATAAACAGGAAGAAGTTATAACCATTTCATAAAAAAGGAGGAAAGCCTTTGAGCTTTCCTCCTCAAGCATTGCATTTATAACCGGATAATAAGCTTACCCGGTTATTATCAATACATTAAAAATAAACACGTGCTCCAACATAGAACCTGCGGCCATTAAGATCCTGATTGCTGGCATCAAAGGAACCGCCGTACATTCCGGTTGAATTACTGTAATCAATGTTGTTAAGATCAGGTTCGATTCCAAATATATTTTCTATACCAAACCGCAGCATTGTGCTGTCCGAAACCCTGTAAGTACCGGTAAGGTCAAACATATCATAGGAATCAGTGCCGGTTGAATTTACAACACTGGTCGTTGCGGCGGATGCCGGCATAAGAGAGTCAAGATGCTGCCACCTGAGTGAAAGGCCGAGATCACTTACCGTGTAGGTAAAGGTTGTCAGAGCGCGCCACTCAAAGCTGTTACCATTAAGGCCATTTTCACCTGGACCTGCAGTACCAACGTAATCTACCAGAGGCAGAATATCGAGCTCAGCAGATTCCATCTTTAAAAGATAGTTAATCATAGAATCAACATTGAGTCTTCCAGGGCCAATCTCCATACCCCAGTTAATCTGAAGATCGATACCTGAAGTCTCAAAACGACCGTTGTTAAAGAATGATGTTTCAAGGGCTCCAACTGCGCCGGCTGCGTTACGTTTGTATCCTGCACAGTACTCAGAATTTATATCAAAGGTAGGATTAAAAGCCGAATCAATACATTGACGCATAACGAGTCCTGCTGACTGCTGTCCAATAGCATCTTTAACCTTGATAGTATAGTAGTCTAATGAAACCCTCCAGTCCATAAGAGCAGGAATATCATCTATGAAAGAATCAATGATTACACCAAAGGTCCAGGTATCTGCTACTTCCGGCTCCAGGTTCGGGTTGCCAACCAGATACGGAAAAGCAACTCCAAAGGCGATACTGCCCTGGGTATTTGTATTGGTAACCAGATTATCCAGAGCTGAGCGGTCACCGCCATCTACTGCAGCTATAACAGCCGGTGTAATGAGGTTTCTGTAATCAGTACCATAGAAAAGATCATCTGAGTTCGTATTTCCGGTATTTTCCATCAACTGCCCCTGAATTGCTATCGCTTCATGCCAGTTTTCCGGGTTGGTATCAGGGTTTGCCGAATAGGCCAGAGGGCTCTTGGTAGAGGCAGGATCTCCGGTTGTGAAAGCAAATGATTGTTCTTTTGCAAGGTAAAGTTCTGCAATGTTTGGCGCACGTTCTGCCCGGTTGTATCCACCGCGGAAGCGGAGCCAGCCATTGGTTTTATAATCAAATAAGGCTTTATAAGTATAACTTACACCTGTTGTGTCATAGTCAGATCGGCGTCCGCCAAACTCAAGGTTAAGGCTTTCAACAAACGGAAGATCAGAAAGTATCGGAACCAGAAGTTCTGCATACTCTTCTTTAACCTCTATCTTTCCTTCTGAATTTGCTGAAGGATAAAGCCCCATAGACTGCTCTAAAAAGGAGGTTCCGGCGGTTACAAGTGTGTCATTCTGATACTCATAAATATTTTCACGATAACTGAGACCTATAGCTCCGCGCATTTCTCCGGCAGGCAGCTCCACTATGGAACCCTGAGCATTACCCTCTAAAATATTCTGTTCCATTATCTGCTTTGTTTTAATATTAGCTAGAATAGCATCCCAGCAGTCCTGTGAAACAGAACTCCAGTCAAAGGGGTTAAGACCTGATGTACATGTTGCTGATGAGGCGCCAAAACCATAACCAGGAGCACCAGGATTACCGGTATAATACCATCCCTTACCAAAGTCTGTTACAAAATCATCACTGCCATCATAATCTATATCACCGAGATTTCCGGTAATAACCTGTTTAAAACGCTGCAATGAAGCAAATCCGCCCTGGATTACTGTAGTTTCAGCTTCACCATGGCTTACAAAGACTTCCCATGTCCAGTCTATTGATTTGATATCTCCTTCAAGACCGCCAACCATGTTATAGGTGTAAACATCTGTTTCTGAAGTACGCGGAAATGGTAAGAGGCCTTTAAGCTCAAAAGTATCATTTGCTCCGCTTCCAACTCCTCCACCGTTATCACGGCTCTGAAGTATATTCCATATACCGTCAGGAATCATGCCGCCGTTGCTGACACTGTCGTTAACAGTAGGATCGATCAGAACTGCCCATCCGCCCGTGATAGGAGTAGGCTCCTGCCTTGTAAAAGTACGGGTCTTGCTGAAATAGCCCTGAAAAAATGTTCCTACGGATTCATTAATTTTATAATTACCGTTAAGGTACATATTGTAGCGCTTCAGAGGGTAAATCAGGTAATTGCTGGTATTATTGATGCCATACTGACCGTTAGCCTGCAGTATAACATTGTAGCCGTCAGCAATGTTTGCACCTGTTACGCCGGGAACACCTCCGACATCAAAACCTGACCATGCATTTCCGTTGCCGTCATCAAAAATGGTTGTTCCTGCAGGCGCTGCTGTAAATGTGGCACCATCAATATTTGCATTAAGCGCTGCAACACTCGGCAAATTCGACCCGCTTGTAACATAGCCGCTGTATGGCATGAAATACTGCGTACCGCCTACTGTAGGGTTGGCCCACAGCTCGCGATACCAGTCACGGTCTCTCTGAAAAGCCTCGTTACGGTCGTTAAATGAAAATGCAATACTTACATTTCCACGATCATCAGCTATGTTGCTTCCCATGACACCTGCAATTCTATAATCAAAATTATCGCCTTCTTCGGTGATACCAGCCTGCATATCAACCTGAAAGCCTTCAAAATGATCTCTCATGATAAAGTTGAGAACACCTGCCATAGCATCAGCACCGTATGTTGATGATGCACCGCCGGAAATGGCTTCAACATACTCTATTGCTGCTGTAGGTATGGTATTTATATCCAGAACTCCCAGTGCGTTAGATGGGGTTCCGCGCCTGCCGTTTATAAGAACCAGAGTACGGTTTGAACCAATACCGCGAAGAGCGACAGTGGCCTCACCGGGTGTATTCCTGGCGTTCGGCTGAATATCCTGGCCGGCGACCTGCGGAACGTCTATTGTCGGTGTAAACTGAGGCAGTTTGTTAAGCTGAGCTTCAATGGCCATTGAAGCAGAATTATCAAAAAGTTTTTCATCAACGGTTACAATAGGACTGCTCGACTCATTATTGTTTCGAGCAATACGTGAACCTGTGATTACGATTTCATCCAGTACAAATTCGTCATCGCCCTCCTGTGCAAAGACATTTCCTGACACCCCTGGTATCAGAAAAAGAATAAAAAGCATCAAACAAACAAAAAGCCGGATTCTGAATGTTACCTCGTTTCTTCCTCCTGGTCCTCCCATAATTTCCTCCTGCTTAAATATGGTTAATGATTTAAAACAGTAATCCACTCCAATAATACAGAAATTATTTTCTGCTCCCAAAAGCATGTGTTATGAGCACATGCAAACAAAAAATATTACCAATTCAAACTGGCAATCTTTTAAGGCTATAAGAATATTATCAGTGAAATAACCGGCAATAGGCGCACTCGACAAAGTAACTTAACTCATGATCAACGCCATCTTGCTTTAAATCCCAAGGCAAAAGCTTTAAATCCCGAATTTTATTTAATTCAATATTTGATACTTATAGGTGAAAAACGGTAAGACTCTGCTAATTATTAAGACTTGCTTAAAACGGAAAAACACCTGAGACTTTATGATTCATTAATAAAAAGGCATTTAACGCTAAGCACACAGAGGGATATCACTAAAAAGAATTGAGATGTTCAGGTTAAGAACCTGAACCCGTAGAGGAAATTGAAATCAGATTAATTGTGTACTAACTTATAATCCTAAAATTATTTTTTAAAAAAATCAACACTGTTTTTATGAAGAGTCTGTTTTATTAAGTTACAACAGCGGTAACAAAACAAAGTCTATATAGTCGCGGCTTAATATTTTAATAGTCTATCAGAACATCATTTGTTCAGTTCAACAGGTTTATATCCTCCTTGAAACGCTCCATAGGAAAATATTTTCCCTTTGATTTAATAGAATCTTATGAATCTGCTATTTTAAAATTATTGACCCTTCATACCTGAAAAGGTCCTGCACTGTTTCTACGCATGAAGTATCCATATCCGGCAGGCTGTTTATAAAGAAAAAACCGATATCCGAAATCTCTTCACTTTCTTTTAACAGATCTCCTGAAAAATCTTCCGTTAAAAAGGCCATTGTAAACTGCTGGAGAATTTCACCTTCAGTCATCTCCGTATGGCATGTCGGCTCCGAATAAAAAACAAAAGGTTTAAGCTTTCCTACACTCAGGCCTGTCAGTTCAAATACTTCCCGCCTTGCAGCTTCAATAACGCTTTCATTGAGCTCGATGCTTCCTTCCGGGATTCCCCATTTACCTGAACCAGAATATTTTATTAAAAGTATTCTTCCTGAAGCATCCCTTACCACGACCTTTACGCCCGGGACTATTACCATGTTTGGTGCAAATTTTGACTGTATCTGTCCTATGTATGATTCGTTATATGCCTTCATATTTATCCCCCTTATTAATACTCATAACGGTTTTAGTAGGGAATATAAAATATGTATATGAATTTATTATGAACGGAAGATGATTTTTTTTATTTCACATAAAACTCCACACCATCTGTTTCATGCTTTTGTTTTTTGTCTTTTCTGTGGACCTTTGCATATACGGTATGTTTTCCTTTTTTCATGTGCCATGAATAATCACCGGATGCTGTTACTGCTTCAAGTTTATTATCCACATACCATTCCACCCTTGAATTACCCGGAACACCTGAAAGTCTGAAAACAAATAATTCAAATGCATCCGGTATCCTTGGATCCATTGCCATTCGAAGACCGGGAGAGGGCTGAAGCATATCTATTTTTTGTTCTCCGGGGACAGCTATATCTGCGATATTTTCAAGACCTGTACCCGGAATAAACCACTCACTGTATTTTTTACAATTGTCTTTATCGGAATTGTCACCACCTGTACATACTTCTTTCTGCACGAGCTGAGGACTCAGGTATAAGGGTTTGGTATCATGGTTTCGGTTAAGCTCTGCAAATATGGATCTTAATACAATTGCAGGCCCCTTTGCTCCGGTGATCCTGTCCATGGCAGTTCTGTCCAGGTTTCCCATCCATACGCCGACCGTATAATCATTATTGTAGCCTACGGACCATGCATCCCTGTAATCGTTTGATGTGCCTGTCTTAACTGCAGTCTGCACAGGAAAGTTAAGAACTCCTCCTGATCCGAACTCAAGCCTTCTTGCCCTTGAGTCGGACAATATATTTCCAATAAGAGATGCTGTCTCCTGAGAGAATATTTCAGAGCTGTTTCTTACTGATCCTGCAAAATCGTCCTGTATTACTTTAAGGGGTTTGTATACACCACGGTTTGCAAAAACCGTGTATGCCTGAACAAGCTCAAACAGGGTTATCTCTCCATTACCCAGCACAAGACCGTCACCGTAAAAATCAGGCACATTCACAAGGCTCTGCATTCCAAGATCATGAAGACATGTTAAAAAACTATCTACCCCGACATACTGCAGAGTTTTTACTGCGGGAATATTAAGGGAGTTGCCAAGACACTGCCTTAACGGGAGTTTTCCATAATACACCCTGCTGTAATTATTATATGAATGAAGCCCCGTACCAACCGCTTCCGTAAGAGGTGAATCATCAATGACTGTAGCAGCTGTCCAACCCTTTTCAAGAGCAAGGGCATAAACAAACGGCTTTAAGGTAGACCCGGGCTGGCGCGGAGTTGTTACAGAATCAATCCAGCTCCCCTGTATTTCATCAGACCTTGTGCCGTTTACTGCCCATGCAAGCACTTCACCTGTTTTATTATCAACTACAAGTGCTGCTCCGTTTTTTACATTTTTTCTGGCAAGCCCCTTTAACTGATTATCCAGTATTGTCTTGGACATTGACTGAACGAATGAATCAAGGGTTGTAACAATCCGGCCGTCCGACGGATTTATTTTCTTACTGTATTTACCGAATATATGATCTACAAAATGCCCTGCATCAACTGTAAGCCCTGTATCTTTTAATATTATTTTTTCATTTAAAATATTCTTAGATGATTTTTCATCAATCAGACCCTGTCTGTTTAACAGCTCGGTAAGCCTTGCAATGGGCCTGTTAATTATATTTTTATTTTTCTTTAAATTATACCTTGAAGGGGCCCGCACCATAACCGCAAGAGAAAGAATCTCCTTTCTGCTCAGGGTATCAAGGTCACGGTCAAAGAAAAACCGCGCTGCCTGCACCACACCTCTTCTGTTTGAGGCATATGGAACTTCATTAAGATAAAACTCAAGGATCTCCGTTTTTGCAAAACGCTTTTCAAGCATCTGCGCTTCAAAACCTTCCAGCCAGCGTGCCCATACAGTCCTTTTTCTGGGATGAAGCATTTTAACTACCTGCTCGGATATAGTGCTCGCGCCTCTGACACCTCCCATGGACATTATATTCTGCCGGAGAGCATTAAAGCGGGCAAGCCAGTCAATACCCGAATGGCTGTAAAACCTTTTATCTTCCGAAACGACAAATGCCTGCTGTAAAAATTCAGGTATTTCATAAAGAGGAATGTAGTCATGGGTGTTCCACCTGTTCTGATAGGTAATGTTTAAAGGAACATTATTACGGTCAAGAACACTCATCCGGCTGATATCCGATGCATCAGGAATCAGCTTAGAGGGTAACGGCTCCAGGTCTGTCATGGTTTTCAGTATAAAGACACAGGCAGAAATTGAAATTACAAGGGCTGTAATCTTCATAAACCTGTTTTTAATAAATTTCATATCGACCTCTTCCGTTTCATTTGATTAAAAACAAAAAACTGGATTCCCCGGTCAAGCCGTGGAATGATGGTCTACCACCATCGTCATTCCCCGACTTGATCGGGGAATCCAGGTAAATTGATGGTGATAAACCTTGCTTAAATCAAAAGTCCTCATGAATACTTTTACACGGTTTGTAAATAAAGCATTAAAGCTTTTCCCCGTGTCTCTGTGGTGAACACCTACTGCTCTTCAACCGCAAGCATACCAGGTGCGCTTTTACCGAACACATCAGGATCATACATTTCTTCTGAGTGTGCAGGCATTACCATAAATTCTCCGGTGGCTATGGCCTGAGCAGTATAACTCAGGTGATAGTTGCCTGCGGGCAGATACTCCGAGTAAAACCTTGCAGCATTATGTCTCAACTCCTTATGATAAAAGCTCCACCGGCTCATGCCGTACCATGACCAGCTCCCGTAATGGAAATACCATGAGTTATGGGCATAATCCGAATCTGACTTTGCTTTATCTGCATCAACAGCAGATGATGTTGCAAGGTCCCTGTTTACAGGCTCAAGACCTCCCGGAACCGGATCATCCACAACCATAAAGTTTCTTGCTCCCGGGATAGATATATAAAGATCAATCCGTACAAGCTCTCCCCTGTTTATTGTCATGGGGCTTTCAAGCAGTACCCACTTGCCTTCCCGCTCAACGCTGTATTCTCTCCTTATATTGATGCCGGCGTCTATGTTATCCTTTCTTATTTCCAGAGGAGCATATGACATTCCTACACTGTAATAGTATCTGCCGCTTCCCTCTTTATTGATAACAGCTTTGGTATGTAAACCGGGGTCGTTCGTGTCTATTGCTCTTTTCAGTGTAACAGGAGCATCAGCAGGCTTTTTAAACTCGGCCTTACCCAGAGGTTTATCAGCAATCAATACGCTCAGTTTCATGTCCGGTTCTACGGCTTCATATGCTTTGCTGTATTCCACAAGTGCATTCATACAGAAAACATTTTCCTGGGTATTCTCCCACCGTCCGCTCTGCTTTCTTGTCTGGCTTATGTATCTCACCATCTTAAATGGAATGTCCGAGGTCAGCTTTTTACCTTCTTCTGTGCTGCCATAGGCAATGACCGCACTTAATGCAGCGGCATTTGTTCTTATACCGGATGAAAGAATCCTTGAATATCCATCATCCAGGGTTTCATTAATCATGAATTTTCCGCCGGTCTGATCAGACTGCGCTATTATCATCCTGAATACATCTTTTGCCATTTCTTCTGCTCCCTTTATAGTGGAGGCAGCCATAAGAAAATGCGCTTTACCGAATGTATCCATTTCCTTCACATGAGGGAAGTAACGGCTCAGGTCATCCAGGGTTATCTTATTGTTATGAGAAAGTGCTGCAAGAGCTACCGCTCTTACGGTTGATGACATACCGCCTGTATAAAAATCAGGAACAATATTTTTACGAAGCATGGTAAGCAGGTATTCATGAAGCCGCTCTTCAACTGAAGCAGGCCCATCATGGCCCCTGCTTTTTAACCAGTTGAAAGCCATAGCCGTATATGCGCTCAGGTATGGAGATACAAAACGGTCTTCAGGTACATAATAGGTCATGCCGCCGCAGGGTGCCTGATAATTTGGTGCAAACTTAAGCATTGCATCGGAGATTGTATCAGCATCTTTCCATTCAAAATCCGGAGACATATATTTTTCAAGGTTGATAAAATGGGATGCCATCACAGCCCTGGTTATCTTCTGCTCCCAGCATGTGTAGCTGTAGTTCTTCAAATATTTAAAGGCTCCTTCAAGGTTGCCGATAACCGTGGGAGACAGGTTAATAAACAGGCTGCCTGTATCCGTTCTTATACCCTCCGGAACTTTTAATAATTCGGAAATCGTACTTTTATCTGTTGTTCCATAGGTTGCGGAGGTCTCAAGGCTAACCATTTTATTTACCGTAAGATTATATATGGTCCCGTCCCTGTCTGCTGCATCTCCACCGCTTGCGGTAAACCGGATTTCTCCGCTTCCCTTGCTCTTTACAGGCATAAGGACGGTTACCCGCTTGTATGGTTTTACATTTACAGTTTTAGTCAGCTTCTGTTTGCTTTTTCCTGTCTCCGTTTCAACAGCGCCTTCTGCAGTTATTGTAATTTCAAGGTCGCGCTCTTTACCTGTCCTGTTCATGACACTGAAGCCAGCATCAAATCTGTCGCCCTGTGTAATCTGGTTCGGCATTACAGGCCTTATTTCGGTTGGTCTGTTAACCTTGAAGCTTCCCTGTCCAAGACCCATCTTTTCTCCCGGGGTGACCGCCATTGCAAGTACTCTCCACCCCGTAAGATTGTCCGGCAGTTCAAACTCTATATCTGCATTGCCCTCGGCATCGGCCTTTATTGACGGGTTCCAGTAGCTTAAGAATTTAAACACGGTCCTTAACCCGATATCTCCGCCTCCGTCTCCTGCCGGGTCAGCACCCTTCTTTTCAAATTTCTGACGGCCCACAAGCTGCATAAGAAGGCTGTAATTGCGCATATCAAGATTTTCGAGCTGATAGAAACCCTTGTAAGGGTCAAAGTAAGAGGTACCGCTGCTTAAAAGATCCAGAACGGATTCATCAAGCACAGCAACTGCAAATTCAATCGGTTCATTTTTGTTGTTATCCTTTAATTCGGCATGAAGCGTTACCTTAACCTTTTCGCCCGGCTTATATACTTCTTTGTCAGACTTTACCCCGGTTATTATCTTTTTGTAGGGATCAGTCACGGTGCCTTCAACATAACCCATGCGGAATGCAGGTTTCCCAAGGTCTACACTTCCGTCACCCGGAGGGACATCCACTCTCGGGGACACAACAACAACCGAAAGATAAAAGCCCGGTATAAAGTCCTTTTCTATTTCAAATTCTATTACAGGTGTGCCTGTTTCAAGAGTCTGTACCCACTGTTTAAGCACACCGTATCTTTCTATGGTTACAAGGGCCTTTACACCTGGGTATGGATTTTTAACAAGGTACTTTGCGGTTTCACCAACTTTAAAATCGGTTTTTTCCGGGATAATATCCAGGCCGTTTTTATTGTCGTCATCCCACAGCACAATACTTCTGCCTGTTACCCATTTGGTAATCTCTGTGCTGTGTTCTCTTCCCTTTGTATCCTTTACTGTGGCGACAATCCTGTAAAGGCCTGACTGTTTAGGAACAAATTTAAAGGGAACAGCATCTTTTCCGCTTTTAATCTTTTTACTCTGTTTTAAAACCCACTCTGTATTCATCTGGGTAAGATAGGCGTTTCCGGCTCCCTTGACCTTTGCGGCAGTTTTTTCTTCCCGCTCCACTTTTATTTTAACCGATTCTCTGTCGATGCTTTTACCCTGATTATCCACAACAATTACATCTACCAGCGCAGGTTCATTTGCATTAAAGATCCAGGAATCACACCTTAACCCCACAAACCTGTCTCTGGATGCATAGGCAGCGGATCCGCTTCCTGCAATGTATTTTCCGCGGTCATCCCTTACAGCGCTCTCTATATCAAGCCTGCCGTAATATATTTCACTTTCCGGAAGAGTAAGGTCAGTTAAAAGGTTTCCTTTGTCGTCCAGGTTTCCGTCTTTGCTTAAAAGCGTTTCCATATCGCTTTTTTCAGGGTTGTAACTGTTAAAGTAAAAGCCCTTTGCCGAAGGATTATCAGGTGAAAATGTCCTGCTTCTTAAATTTACCGTGACTCTTGCAGACGCATCCGTATAGGGCCCGCCTGCATGAAGCCTTGCCTGTGTCGTTACCTCGAGTTTATCTTCCGGCAGAAAATCCTTTCCGTTAATATCCGCAGTAACCTTAAAGGGTGACGGTGTAAAATCACTTACAAGCACTCTCATGGGCTGCCACCGGTTTTTTGCAAATGAGCATGAAAGCTCAAAACGATACCAGCCCACTGCGCCGGTTTCAGGAACCTTAAACTCTCCGTCAAAGGCGCCGAATTCCGAAAGCTTAATATCCTTAACTTCATGAACTGTCTTACTCATTGGGTCATAAACCTTAAGAAAATATTTTTCTTTTGGCGCCGGTACTACCGTTTCATTGTCCTGGTTTCTCACATAGATCTTGTACTGTATGGTGTCTCCCGCCCGGTAAACTCCCTGGGCTGTTGTTCCCCATGAATCGACAAAACCGTATTCTCTTCTTTTTGATGAGTATACAGTGTAGTTGGATGCAGCGTATGACTCCATAAGAAAGTTGTAATCCATGGGAAGCAGTGCCATATCATTATCTTTTTCAACCTTTGTAAAAAGGATGGCACTGTCTCTGTCGTAGGAGTATAAAAAATCATTATCAGGATCAATTACATCAGACCCTGCCAGACGAACGAGACCGTCGGAATCCGTTATTCCCTCGGTAATGGTTTTGGAAGGAGTAAAAAGGTCTCTGTACTTATCTATAAATATGCTGACCTTCGCATCCTTTACAGGCTCTCCTGTTTTAAGATCCGTTACCCATGCAAGGGTATTGAAATGCCCCATTTTTACATGAACCTGAAAGGGTGTTACTTCTCCAAAAATAATATTACTGTCGCCATATTTTTCTACATAGGGTGCAGACTGAAGTATTCCGGTCACAACTCCTGTGCTTCCTTCGAGCATCTTTCTTATACCAACAGGAACCTTCATAACCGTATCAGGCTTTCTGGGCATTGGGATATCCCTGTTGTGATTAATGCTTTTTCCGTTCGACAGTATGCTGGTGTAATATACGGAAAGCCTCTCCAGGTTTGTAACAACCACCGGCATTTCAGAATCAATATCCTTTTCAAGTATTGATATTGGGTTTGTAAGATTATAGCCGCTAGGCATATGATCAGTCTTGAATGTTATTTCTACAGGGTTTTTCAGGCTGCGGCTGAACTCATCCTTAAGTCCGCTGTCAATTGCAATATTGTAAAGCTGATCAGGTTTTATATGAAGAGGAAGATAATGGTAATACTCCCCGGATCTGGAATAGGGCTGATTCAGCCTGCTGTACTCCTGCATGTTATCCCATGGATTATAACCTGTTTCATCATCAGCAATTTTTGGAGTGATTTTTATATTTTTCTTTAATTCGGAATTAAGAACAGGTGATGTAAACAGCAGAGAAACAGAATTGGTCGGGCTGCAAAGCTGATCCGGACCCTGCTCACCGCCTGGCGTAATAAAAACTTTTTCACGAAAATTGTCATAACATACAAACCCCTTGTAACTGAATTCCGGAAATGTGCTGAATTTTAATACCTCCCGTTTTCCTGTTCCCTTTTCCTGTCCAAGAGCAGATTCAAGTCCGGGTTCTATCTTAAGAAATAAAGATTGGTTTCCGGGAAGATCCCTTTGAGGAGATACAAGCCATACACGCCTTGCTTCCAAATCGGAACTGCTTTTATCTTCTTTTTTTTCCTGTTCACCCTGAAACAAACCAGAAATGGACCCAAACATTTTTTCAAGCAGCGACTTTTTGGGAGGTGATGGTTTCTCTTTTTTGGGAGGAGTTACAAGGACCATGTTTTCGCCCGGAAGAGGTAAAAACATGGGGACTTCCTGGTCGTTTTCATCCGGTTCAGCTTTAACTGCCACCCTTGTTTCCTTTTGCCAGCCTGCCTGCATATACAAATAATTTTCAACAGATCTTTTTGTTACCGGCTGATTGAATGTTAATCTCATGACAGGACGGTTGGGAGACTGCCATGTCTGGAACCATGAATGAACAACTTTCGGCCTCATGGTTATAAAACTCTGCTTAACCGGCTTTTCAAGAGTTGTTCCATCCTCTGTTTTTATGCCCGGGTTCACAGTTATACTGTACCTTGTTGCATAATTGAATGAAGCTCCTCCATCGAGAGTATACGCGAGCGTAGAGGTGTTGAGCCATCGCCAGCTCCCTTTTATTACGGGTTCAATGGTAATTGGTATTTCAGAAGCCTTACGGTCCATGGCTCCCACGGGAACCACAGGCCTGTTAAACTGAAATACTATCTTTTTACCCGCAGGCACATCATCACCTGATGGAGTGATATTAAGTATTTCAAGAGGTCGGTCAGACAATGCTGATTGAGCTTTTAAGGGCTGGCCGGGCATCAAAAACAGAGCCAGAATACACACTGCTGATAAAAAGGTTATTCTTATATTTGCGGCCATATGCCCTCCCGGGATGAAATTGTTAAAAGTGAAAGGATGAAAAACATTTTAAAACCCTGTTATGAAATGATTATGAATTCAAAATGAATTAATTATGAAATGTTTATTATAGCATATTATTAAGGCTAATCGCCCTGAGACATCCTGTACATTAATAAAAATGAAACAGCCTGGTTTTTGCTTTTATTTTTCTTCATCCTCTTGCGGTAACTCAAACCTGGCACATTTGTCTCACTGCTGCCTCTGCACAGTTTTCTCCGTCAATTGCGGCAGATACTATCCCCCCGGCATACCCCGCTCCTTCTCCGCATGGAAAAAGCCCGTAAACTTCAGGGTGCATATATGTTTCCTTTATTCTTGGTATTCTTACAGGTGAGCTTGTCCTTGTTTCAACTCCAATGAGCATGGCATTATTGGAAGAAAAACCCGGCATTTTTTTATTAATTTGGATCAGCGCTTCTCTCAGCCCCTTTACCATGAACTCCGGCAGTTTTTCGTGCATCGGCACAGATGTTACCCCGGGAATATAGGATGCTTTGTTAAGCTCAGGGCTTGTTTTTCCTTTAATAAAATCCATTGCTCTCTGGGCCGGCGCTGTCTGTGAATTTCCTCCCAGCTCATAGGCCCTCTTTTCAAGTTCGGATCTTAATTTTAAACCTGCAAACTCCTTATATTCTGCATATTTTTGCCAGTCCTTTTCATTTACGGTTACTACAAAACCGCTGTTTGCAAAGGGCGAATCACGCCTTGAAACGGACATGCCGTTAACAACCTGTTCATTTGGTGATGTAGCTGCAGGAACAATTATGCCGCCAGGGCACATGCAGAATGAAAAGGCCCCTCTTTCTTCTGTTTTACAGGTAACGGAATAGGCTGCAGCTGGAAGGAGTTTACTGTAATTTTTTGAATGATACTGGATGCTGTTTATCAGCTCCTGGGGATGTTCAAGGCGCACACCCATTGCAAATGGCTTTGCCTCAAGGGCAATATCGAGTTTTTTAAGTAAATAATATATATCAGATGCCGAATGGCCGGTGGCGAGAATAATGGAATCAGCAGAATATTCTGTTGATTCATTAACAACAGCACTTACAAATTTTTTGTTTTTAATAACCAGGTCCGTTACACGGCTTTCAAAATGGATTTCTCCGCCGCATGAAATGATAGTTTCTCTAACGGCAGATACTATTTTAGGAAGCCTGTTTGAGCCGATATGGGGATGGGCATCAATAAGAATATCCGGGTCTGCCCCGTGCTGTACTAAAATGTTAAGAATTTTTTTTACATCACCACGTTTTGTGGAGCGGGTATAAAGCTTACCGTCGCTGTATGCGCCGGCCCCGCCCTCGCCGAAACAGAAATTGGAATCAGGGTTTACTGTATGCTTTTTCTGAATAGCGCTTATATCAAACCTGCGGTCTGTTACATTTTTACCCCGTTCAAGGATAACCGGTTTTATGCCTGCCTCAATAAGCCTCAGGGCTGCAAACATGCCTCCCGGTCCAAATCCGACTACAATAGCCTTTTTATCTGTTTTAACAGGGCTGTATACGACTTTTTTATCCGTAATATCGGGTTGTTCATTAATATATGCCTCATAGAGCATCCTGTATACCGGAAGCTTTCTGGCATCAATGGAGCGGCGCAGAGGTAAAAGGGCAGTTATGTCATTTGCGTCTACGCCAAGCTTTTTAGCTGCAAGTTCTTTATGAAGTACCCTGTCAGTAAGTTTGTCAGGATAAAGGTTAAGTTCAATCTGTTTTTTCATTATGTCCCCTGTTATGCGGAAAATTTATAATTTTTACATATTATTACAGTTACATCGTTTTTGTTAATAAAATAATTTTCCATATTTTAAGTGAAATATGGCCGTTATATTCTTACAAATTATTGGTATTCCAATACAATCTTTTATCAGCACTGCACAAGCTTCAAATCTTTTTGACAGCACCCTGTTTTTTCTATAGTCTCTGAAAAAAACTTACCCATTATTCATATATAAAAGGAGATATTTATGGCAGATGAAATTAAACTTGAAAATGTTTTACGTGAACCCAATGTCGTTGAGCTCAAACCCTGGAAATCGATACATGACACAATAACAGCTCCTATGATTACAGGGCTGGGACCCATTGACATTCCCGAATCTGCCCTTGCTATGGGATTTGCCCGTATCACAGAACCCGATATTCTCGGCGCACCGACCCATGCGCACCCCTTTGATCAGTGGGTTTATCTTATCGGAGAAAGCAATGACTTTACAGATTTTGACGCTGATATAGAGTTTACTCTTGGTGATGAAATTCTCAAGATTAACTATCCGTGTTATATATTTATCCCTAAAAAAACAAAACATTGTCCTCTTGATATTAAACGGGTAGGAAAACCTTTTATTTTTATTGATGTAAGTATTACACCTGAGGCATCGGTAAGACCGGAAAAAACACCCACAAAAATTGGGCGCCCTAATTATAAGGCATTGAACAATAAGGATTAATATTAAGGAGATTTTTTTATGAAACGAATTTACGGGATACTGGCGGCAGCCATGTTAACCATGTTTCTTGTCACAGGCTGCGGATCGGACGGCAGTAAAGAAGCAAAATCAATTATTAAAAAACAGGCAGACGTTACCGAAAAATACATAAACGGCCTTGCCGAAGTAAAAAACGCAGACGACCTGGTAAAAGTGTTTGATCAATACACCGAAGACATGAAAGAACTGGTTCCGGAATTAATAGAATTTGAAAAAAAATATCCGGAATTTGAAGACGGAAACGTTCCGGAAGGTCTGGAAGAGGATGCCAGGAGAATGGAAGAACTGTCTGCAAAAACAGCAAGCGCCATGATGAAAGCCATGCCCTACATGATGAATGAAAAGGTAGTGGCGGCTGTAGAAAGAATGGAAAAAGAACTTTCAGCGCTTGATTAAGTATCCTGTATTTTAGCTGAGTAGATATTGCCAGTAATCGATGGCATATACAGAGGGCAAGGCATTCTGCAATATTGTTGATAAGTACCAAACCAAACTCCTCTCCTTTGCGTGCCGGGGCGTAGCTTTAGCAAAGACCGGACGGGAGAGGCTGGGAGAGGGTGGCAAAATAGGAAATCCAAACAGAATTAATATTTTCTTCCCCTCCCTTAATCCCTCCGCCAGGGGAGGGAAACTTTAAAAACAAATTTCTTAAGTCAACAACATTAACGGCACGCCGTGCCCCTACAAAAATTAATAAATCAGTAATGTTTTTTAATTCTGCAGACCCGCCTCATCAGTCTGCTTAAGTACATATTTTATCCCTGTTCCAAACAGCATATTAAACAGCCTGGTCATAATCCAGAACACACCCATCGGAATAAAAATAACCTGCACAACAAAAATCGCAACATACAGGTAGGACAGCTTTATAAGGTTGGAGACCATGCTTCCCATATTGGCTATCATGGCTTTTAGGGCCTTGCCAAGATCGGATGTTTTTTCCGTTACAAATTTAAAGCCGTTCTGGACGGTATCCAGCACACCGTCCGCTTCAGGCATTGTCATCTCCTTAAGCCGTTCAAGCTCAGGTGTAACGATGGTAAGTTTTTCATTGGCTTCACTGATTTGAGGGGCAAAATAGTTTTCATGCAGAAATGAATTTATTATCGAAGATGCCGGAAGGCAAAGCCTTAAAACAGCAAAAAGAATCACAAAATTAAGGAATATCCGTCTGAACCTGAATGCCTTTTCACCCTTTATTAAAGATATAGCCGTAAATATAATTAGCAGAACACCAATTACAGGCGGAGCATAGACTGTGCTCAGCTCATAGACTATTTTCTGGATCCCAAGAGATACAATTGCTGTTACGAGGATGGCCGAAGCACGCTCCGTCATATCGTCCAGAGGGTCGAGCACCTGACCTGCAGCAAGGGTCACGCCCAACCCTGCCGGTTCTACCTGTATCTGCGACTCCTTTATTACGGATACAGAGGCATTTACAACACGGCATACGCCGTATGCCAGGCCGGCCTTGGTCATTGATTCGGTAAAGTACTCGTCCGTGTTTTTATCAATATAGGGCAGTTTAAGTCCGGGAAAATTTAAAAGAACAACAGCGGCAGTTAAAAGAAGGATAGTTTTTATTATTTCCGGTTTGAGTTTCATTTTATCATTCCTGTTTTAAGGGATAAAAATTATTCTTCGGAAACCTCTTTAAGGTATCTGAATAAAGCCTTTGACGCCTTTGTACCCCCATTCTGCTCAGCCTCTTTTTTTGCATTCCTGGCAAGCTGACTAAGCTGCTGCCGCTCTGCATTGGGGCACTCGGAAAGTATTTCATTAACCAGGTCCATATTTCCCGCCTTGAGCCGGTCACGCCACTCTTCTATTTTTTTAAAGGCCTGTGCCTGCTCATAGTGAACCTGATCAATATAATTGATGGCCTTTTCAATGGGCTCTGTATCTACATTCCTCAGCATGCCGCCGATGAACTTTATCTGCCTCTTCTTTGCACCGGACACCTTTGTATTACGCGCGATACTTATTTCTTTTAATATTCTGTCAGGAAGCTCCATGCGTTCAAGCTGGACTTCCGAAAGCTCCGTAAGCTTTTCTGCCAGTATCTGCAGCCCATGGTCTTCCTTTTTTTTCTGAGTCTTGCTTACCCAGACCTCTTCAGATTCATTATCATCTGTAGAAATTGTCATAACTTATTTCCTGTAAAGGCTATTCTGTTCTTTCGGTGACTTCGATCAGGTGATAACCGAACTGTGTTTTAACCGGTCCCAATACTTTACCAACTTCACCTGTAAAAACCACTGTATCAAATTCCTGCACCATCTGACCGGGGCCGAATTCTCCCAGGTTCCCGCCCTGCTGGCCTGAAGGGCACTGTGAGTACTGCTGAGCCACAGCGGCAAAATCGGTTCCTTCTTCTATTTCCTTTTTTAGTTTTTCACACTCTTCTTCAGTTGAAACAAGTATATGGCGTGCTTTTGCTCTGCTCATTATAATCTCCTTTGAGTTTTTTATGTTATTGAGTGTTAATTTGTCTCATAATTGGAGATAGCTGGCAACCGTAAAACAATATCCACAATTTCTGTAGAGGCACAGCGCGCTGTGTCTTCAGGCTCCACGATGCCGCTACGGTACTATTAGTGCTGTAATTATGAATAAATTCCGTAGCGGCGGGCCTTGCGTCCGCCTGTTTTCCGCTTTTACTCTTGTTTAAAAGTATTACAACACCGCAAAAACAAACGCACCTGCATGGGGCAAAAAAAAGACAGGTTAAAAACCTGTCCCTACAAATGTGCCATGACTGAGGAGATAGAATTCAGCTAATACAGTTATTAAACAGCACTACTCAATAGAAATAATCTGGTCGGTAATTTCGGTAAAAGTAACATCATGACTGATCAGAAACAGCTGATCATACCAGTGTTCCGTGACCTCTTCACGTCCCACATCAATTGCTCTGAAGGCATGGGCAAGATTGGCTCTCCTGGCAGCATCAAGGTTGGAAGTAGGTTCATCAAAAAATGCTACCCGCGCTCCGATGGTCTGCAGCAGCGCAAGACGCAGTGCAACCACGGCGCTCATTATCTGCCCGCCGGAAAGCTGATCATCAGTCCGTTCTCTTATACTGCCGTCCTCCATATCCTTTAAAACAATCTGATATTTATCTCCCCATAAAAGTTCTTCATCGGTTTCAGCTATACTGCGGTATATAATATCAGCCCGCAGGCTTATTTCTTCCCTGAATCTCTCACTTAACCTGGCAGATACATTGTTAAAAATCCTGCTGCGCAGAAACTTTACAAGCTCTTCCTTTTCTTCATACTTTTTCTTAACGGCGAGCTTATCCTTTATATCCTTTTTAATAAGCTCCATCTTTTTTATTTCATCTTCAAGACGAAGTTTATCCTTATTCAGAGACTCTATCTTCTGTTTTACTGCCGCAGTCTCTTCAACCAGTTTTTCTTTGATTACCCGGACTTCAGCGTGCTGTTTAGGGTTATATTCCTTTTCCAGTTTTTCATATGTTTTCTGATTCAGCGTTAGCGACTGTTTAAGCTCCTCCATAAGCTTAACCATTTTCTTTAAGGATTCCTGCCTGTTTTCAAGATCCTTTGCTTCTTTTTCATTGGTAAAAAAGGCATCCCGCGCAGACTGATTTTCCGTTTTTAATTTTTCAGCTGCTGTTATTTCATTATCAAGCTTACTGTATTTTTCAAACTCCGCTTTTTTAGCACGGGTTTTCTTTTCCGCTTCTTCCTGCTGTTTTATAATTTTATCTATTTCAGATTTTCTTTTATTATTATCTTCCAGCTTTTTAGTAAGAGCAGTAAGCTGTTTTTTAACAGACTCAGACTTTACCTTTACAGCATCAATCTCTTTAACTGCCCTTTCGGCTTCTTTTATTTCCCCGGCTAACGTTTCGAGCCTTTTCTCAATCAGGTCATTCTGATTATTTATCTCCTGAATTTTTACAGTAAAAACATCTGTGGGTGTTTTACCTACAATGTTCCGGCACTGCTCCTTAAAGTAGGGACAAACGCCTTCGGAAAGCTTTTCTTTTCCTTCATTCAAACCGTCAAGTTTTCCCTTTAAAGATCCTTTAGAAAGATTCAGCTTTTTTTCTTCCTTTTTTAAAACAGGCAGGAGAGCTCCAGTTTCTTTAACCTTTTTATCAGGAACAAGTTCCTTCTGTTCTTTCTTTAATTTTGCTTCTTCATCCAAAAACTGCTTTTCAGCCTTTTCCACTTCCCGTGTTTCATGCTTAATTTTCTGCTTCAGGCTTTCACTTTGCTTTTCAAGCTCATTAATATTTTTTTCTATTTCACGACGCTCTTTTTCCTGCGTGCGCAAGGTCTTCAGCTTTGCATCAGCCTTTTCAAAGGCGTCTTTCCCGGGTCTGCTTTTTTCCATAAGGCCAAGGGCTTTTTCGGATTCTTTAGCACGCTTTTCCTGATCTGTTATCTTGACCCTGCCGTCACGTATACGGCTTTCAAGGAGCGCTATATCTGACTTTAATTTATTTGCGTCCTTTTCCTGTTTATCAAGGTTACTAAGCTCCTTATCTGTATCAGTCAGTTTTTTTTGATTTTCCTTAAAAACCTTCTGCTCCGTTTCAAGGGAGGCCTGTAACTCCTTTAACTCTTTTTTTCTTTCAGGAAGAACAGCGACCTGTTCCTGCTTACCCTCAATCTCTGTTCTTATAACCTCTATTTTATTTTTAACCGCGGACAGCATACCGCTGGTGCCCTTGTAGGTTTTGCGCCATGCATCAATACCAAGTATCTCATCAAAGGCTTCCTGCCTTTTGGTAGCTGACCTGATTATAAAGGGACCGAGAAAATCATTCTGAAAAGGGCCGATAACAAGCTTAAACTGGTCAGAAAGAGACCGGCCGCTGTTAAGTCCTAAAAGCTCCTTTATCCTGGATTCTGTTTCAGAAGCACCTGCATGTTCTTCAACCTCAAAATTTTCTGCAGCTTCTTTATACAGCAGCCATTTGGAGCCCGCCCCTACAGTTCTTGATACTCTGTATGTTTCACCCTCATCAGTTATAAAAGTAACAGTAACTTCACCCTTTTTTGCACCAATGGTAATAAACCGGTCTATATTCCCCACAAAGTCGCTTGCATTAACACCAAACAGGGCATAACCGATTGCCTCGAATATGGTGCTTTTACCTGCGCCGTTACTGCCGGAGAGCACATTAATACCGTTTACAAAATTAAACTCTTTATCCTTATGGGGCTTTATATTTTTAAGTGTAATTGAAATTATCTGCATCTCTTATCCCCTGTCATCCAAAAGGCTTAAGAGTTCATCATCCTCCGCATTGCCTTTTAAAACCATATCACGGATGGATGCGCAGAGATCCGCAAGCTCTTCCTTTTTATCCTGGTATTCGCTGTGAGCACCTATAAGGTCCAGCAGCACATCATTTTCAATCTCGGCAAGTGATTTTTTAACAATCTCTTTTCCGTCTGCATTAGCTGTTAAGGAGAGCCTGTTAAGGATCTCTAGATGAAGAGGATTTACCCGTTCCTCAAGAGCTGTTCTTAACCGTTCACGGCCAAGCTCAAAGGGGTGAAAACCTATGCGCCCTGTGAGCTTGAGCTCTATTAAAGGAGAACGTGAATCTTTTTTACAGGTCAATTTTTCTTCTGCCTGTTTATTAAATGCAGATAATGCGTCATCTGCATTTAATGATCCGTTAAGATCAATAGACTCAACAAACATGGGACGGGGATTTGTAGAACGGAATTCAGGTGAAAATTTACCGTCTTCTACTGTCACAAAATAATATCCCTTGTCATACCTTTCTTCACCAAAGTTTACACGCTCAGGAGCGCCCGGATTCCATGCAAATTTTTTACAATCAGGTGTTTCAACAACATAAGGTTTGTGACCATGACCAAGAGCTACATAACCGAATTTGTCAGCAAGAGGGCAGGCCTCTTCAATTTTCATATTACCGATTTCAACTGGAGAGTATTTCCAGATACCCACATGAAAAAGCAGCAGGTTGTTATCGGTTGTAACTGCATTACAGATACGCTCAATATGGCTTCCGGCCTGTGTTCCGATATAACCAAGTCCATAGATGTTTAAGCCGTTAATATCTATATGCCCGCCCATGCCGGAGACTTCATTAAAATCTTCAAATACATAACCGCCGTCTTCTGTGCGTCCCGGACGCAGGAGCCGGATATAACCCATCTCGGAAAGGGCTTCCATCCAGGAGATATTATTACGCCGGTGAATCCAGTCATGATTGCCTTCAATTGCAATGCATGGGATATCTGCATCCTTAAGTGGCTGAAGAACTTCAATTGTTTTTGCAAATGTTCTGGGCAAAATCTGGCCTTCATGAAAAAGATCCCCGCATATCAATACAAAATCAACCTTTTCATCAAGGGAATCTTTTACAATGCCTGATAGACAGGTAAAAAAATCTTCATATCGTTCAGCCTCTCCAGGTGAATTTCTGTATGTTTTACCGAGATGTACATCAGCAGTGTGGATAAATTTAATGGTCATATTTTATTATTCTCAGTTATTTGAAACAGGAATTATAAATACCGACAAATATTATTCCTCGATTGAGCAGGGGTTTTAAAAATTGCCGTTTACACTTAAAAGACATCCCTCATTAATAATGCGGCGGAGGAGGCTCCTTCGAAGGGTCACCAAAGCCTGATCCCATAATTCTTTCAAGGGCAAATTCCATTTGTGCTAAACGGGATTCAAGTGCATCAATCGTCTTTTGTTGAGAAACAATAACATCATTCAATTGTGAAATTGCATCATCCTGATAGGTAAATTTAATTTCAAGCTCTATAATTCTATCTTCTATGCTCATTATATACTCCTGATCAGCCCTGCACATAATAAAGATCATGCTCTTTCGGCCGTCTATAAAAAACTTATTTCTGTAACTTCCTGCAGTATTCTGTTTTATTCAGGTTTCATTTGTCTATAATTTCAATATATCAATATTCTGTCACACTCATGCCCTGCTAACGCCTGGACAATAGCAAGCTTTTCACGATAGTTAAAACAATTATTGTTTTTTGAAGAGGATTTTTTGATTAAATAATAAATCCCCCTGGCAGGTTCAATTAAAAACTCTCCTCAACAGGGGGATTTTTTAGAAGGATAAAACTAGAAATTCAAGGTTAAGGTTACACCGGTAGTTCTTGGTTCTATATATCCGCCGGTGGCAGTTCCCGAACCCTGTTTAAAAACCCAGATACCCCAGAAATCATTTGAATAGGAAAGAGATGCCAAATGCTTGCTGTCCGTTAAATTATTACACCACAGGCGCGCATTCCATCTCATGCCTTCAGGAACCCATCTGCTGGAGCTGTAATTAATCGCCGCATTTAACACCCAGTAATCCGGCCGGCCCGGCATTGTGTACTGAGTAGCCTCTCCCCTGTCGATAAACTGGTCAAGATCCTCTCCTTCATAGCGGGCATTGATGTTTAAACTCGTCATGTCCATTCCCAGCCACATTGTGTGGGTATAGTTTATAGTACCGCGAAGATTCGGCCCGTTGAACTCAAGGCCTGTCTGACTTGTTTTATAGGCATCAGATGTATACACATTATCAGGAATACCATAGACATGATCTGCATAGGCATCTCTCAATGCCTGTCCAATATCATATTCTTTATATTCATTATGAGACCAGGCCCCGTTTATTGAAAACGTATCATTTTGAGTTATCATCCACATAATATTTGCATTAAGGCCTTTCTGCTCTGCGCTTCCCGCCGAAATACCAATTGTTTCACTGGATTCATCCATGTAGTCCAGATAGTTAACTGTCCCGTCAGGCCCTCCGTCTGGATTATCTTCTGTTACTTCGCCTGCAATATCATCACAATTATGGTCGCCGGGAACATCAGGCGGGTCCCACGGGTTTGCTCCCGGCCTTGGCCCGCTGTTTGTATCCTGGGCACACCAGTATACGTTGGCCCACCTGCTGTAATTTTTATATTCGTAAAAATATATGTTTGCATTGAGCTGTACACGGTTGCTGAACAAACGGCTTCTGAACCCCATTTCCCATGAATTCATTTTTTCTGGCGGGATATAATTTCCGTTATAATCCACATTCAAAGTCTTAAAACCCTTTGAATACTGAACGTAAGTCATAATATCTTCGGTAAACTGGTAGCTGAGATTTGCTTTCCAGATATCATTATCATATCCGTACTTTTTATGATTAAGAGGATATTCATCCGTTATAACCGCGCTGTCAGTATTTCCGTCATAGATTTTGTCATCGGCTCCAAAACGGTATCCTCCTGTAATTCTGAAATCCTTAAATATTTCATAGGACGCCTGGGTAAAAACAGCCTTTACCTTTGTCTGGACCTCGACATGTGAGGTATTTGCTGTTTCATTAACCTCTGTCATCCGGTCATCCTGGCCCATACCGCCAAGAATCCATTCAAGCTTATCACCCTGATTAATGGTCGTCTTTGACAGCAGCCTTATTTCAAGGGACTGGGTATGAGAACTTGTAGTAGAAACAACATAGGTATTTGAAGGCTGTGTCACCCACACATAGGCGCCAATGAGATCGCCGGTATCAGGGTCTGTTATTGTAGGGTCTGCCGGAGTTGCCTGGGAGGTTGCCCAGAGCATTGCAGAATGCCATATAAAATTCTTTTTTTCGTGAAGAGAACGGGAACCGAAAACTGTAGTAAGGTAGGCAAAAGGCAGCTCATGCTCCCATTGAGTCATTACACCCCAGCTGTTAATATCATTATATGCCCTGCTGGCATTATCACCCATAAACCAGCGGCTCTGCCAGGGCAGTTCGATAACATTGGTAGGGCCCCATGACTGGGGAAGATACTGAGGATCCGTGCGGGGATAAATAAGCGCTTCACCGTATGTGGCAAGGTAATGACCGCTTTGACCGTACCCTTTATCTTCGCTTCCTTCAAAATCAAAGGTTGCTATTATAGTATCTTTTTCTGTCGGCTCCCATGTCATAGATGCACGCCCGGCCCATGAATGCTCATTTCCAAAACCGGCATCATTATAACCGTCTCTCTGAAGGGTTTTGCCCGCAAACCTCATTGCCAGTTTTTGAAAAACAGGGATATTAATGGCAGCTTCGGTTCTATAGAGATCATAATCTCCAAACTCAAAAGTTGCATTGCCGCTGAATTCGTTCAATATCGGCTTTTGGGTAATAAAATTCATGCTTCCAGCTGTGGAGCCTCGCCCCTGGAGCGTCCCCTGCGGGCCTTTCAGAACTTCCAGCCTCTGAAGATCATAAAACATATTATTAAAACCGTTTATTCTTGTGAGCTGAACTCCGTCAAGATGGATCGCCGTAGTAGTTTCATGAATAGGATTCCAGAACTCCATCCTCACACCGCGCATAGTGACTGTTACAAAGCTTCCGGCATACTGATCCGTTGAAACATCCGGCAAAATTTTGTCAAGATCCTGAGCCGTATGTATTCCCAGGGTATCCATATCGTCCGGTCTTACAACTGATATGTCCAGCGGTACTTTCTGTAATTCAGCTTCCCTTTTTTCTGCCGTAACTGTTATTTCTTCAAGCGTAAATTCGTCAGCCTCTTTTTCATCTGCGGCAAATACTGTGGCCGTTAGCCATACCGGCAGCGTTAATAAAAAAGATACCATGCAGTACAAAAAACAGTTCCTAAATAAAAAACGTCTTTTACCTCCCATAAAAGCCCCTCCTATTTAATCATTGTTTTTGCAAAAGGGAGAGAAACAGATAACACGTAAAAAGCTGAATACAATTTCTCTCTCACGAATATTAAGAAAACCTCACTGCTGACTGCCAAATTCCTGCTCTCAAAATATTATTAGAAAAAATCGATCAACTTTTACCTGCATAGATAATGAAGAAGAGCCCGGGATCAGGACACTTTTCTGCCGCTGTAAAACGGATAGAAAATTCCTTTAAAATGAAATGTATCGGAATAATAGAAGCACGGATTGGTATTGTTGAATCAGTCAATTAGTTACACCCGCAAAACGATTTTGTTAATATTAACGACCTGATGACAAGCCTGGCACCCTATTTCTAAAACACACTGATTAAAAGAAATAAGAACATCACATTCCAGTGTAAATTAACCACGTTTAATGCAGATAAAAAATAAGACTGAATAATTTGAAGAATTAATAATGTTTAAAGAATAAAAACACCGTCGCATGAAACAATTTAATTGTCAAGCCTATTTAAGAATAGGGATTCTCCTTTTAAAAACTAACATCCATACTGCTCTTTTTTAAGTATTCTGCTGCCCATTTTTCAACGGCCTTATAGGGATAAGCCTCCAGCCTGCCAAAACCTTTAAGCTGTTTTGCTTTGTACTCAACCAGCCTGGGAGATGAAACTCCGCATAAAAACCTGGTTATAAGACTTATGGGTATTGTGCCTCCTGCAGTATCTTTGAGAGGTTTAATAAGCGTATTAAAATCCGTAACACCAATAGAGGGCAATTCCGAAGACTCAAGTTTAATGGCCTTTTTCTCAAGGCATACCGAGCATCTCCCGCACTCTTTATCCAGGCTTTCACCAAAATAGGCAGAAAGACTTTTTGCCAGGCATTGATCAGCCTCAAAAAGTTTTATCATTTCATGAAGCCTTGCTATGTCCTTGCTTTCCTTTTCTATAAAAAGATCAGCTGTCTTCTTTGCCGCTGAATCTATATCAAATTCTGAATTGATTATCTCAAAAACCTCCACAGCAGATTTCGGTTTAAGGTCTATCCATGCCTTTTCATGAAAATACTCCAGGGCGGTTAATACACGCTGCCGGTCATGTCCTGATTTTACTACTATATTATCAATATCCACGTTTGCCCATGTTCTGGCAATTATGGAATTATCCAGTATTGTTTTTACAAACCGTTTTCTTTCACCTTCAAAATTGGCCAGAATATTTTCTGCAGGAGTCAGATACTGGAAGGAATAATTTTCAAAATAGGTATATTTAGGCACGATAATATTTTCCATCTCAAGATAAACCAGCAGGGTTTTTAAGGGCAGGAGCCTGATATCAGTTTCTTTGCTTAGATTGTACGCCCTTAGCTCAAACAGTTTTCCCTTTGTCTGCTTTATATTTTCCAGCACCTTCCGAATATTCTCAAATCCGGGAGTATCTCCATATGCAAAATTTTCCAGCACCGGGATTCCGTTTTTATTACCTAAAAGGCAGCATAAAGAGGGGGCTCCGTCTCTTCCGGACCGGCCTATTTCCTGGCTGTAGCTTTCTATTGATTTCGGGAGATCATAGTGAATAACCCTTCTGATATCTTCCTTATCAATGCCCATTCCAAAGGCTATTGTGGCCACTATTATCTCAACCTGTCCGTTCATGAAACTGTTCTGAACGCTTTCCCGCTCCTCATTTTTCATACCGGCATGATAGGCCTCTGCAGAAAATTTATTCTCCTTAAGCATTCCGGCAATCCGTTCTGCTGTTTTCTGCAGGGTCACATACACTATTGTAGGGCCGAACGGCTTTTCTTTCAGGATCTCCCTTAAAAGGGCATCTTTTTTTTCTTCTGCCGCAGGACGTATTCTTAAAAATAAATTTTCCCTGTAAAAACCTGTCTGAACAACATTATTTCTGCTGATGGCAAACTTCCCGCACATGTCATCGATAACCTTTGGTGTGGCCGTTGCTGTGAGGAGCAGAACCTTGTTAATATTAAATTCCTTCTGATAAATGGGGATCTTAAGGTAATCCGGCCTGAAATTATGACCCCATTCGGATATACAGTGTGCCTCATCAACCACCAGCAGAGATAAATTCATCTGTCTCAGCTGGGTCCTGAACCTTTCATTTTTAAAACGCTCTACAGCAATCATAAGTATCTTGAGTTTGCCCAGCCTGGCGGCTTCAAGAGTGGCGCGGTAATCTTCGGAGCTCATGCCCGAGTCGAGCTTTGCCGCAGAAATATTTTTAGACTTTAAAAAATCCATCTGATTTTTCATGAGGGAAAGAAGGGGAGATACCACAAGTGTCATTCCATGTTCCATAACAGCGGGCAGCTGATAACAGAGAGACTTTCCTGCACCTGTAGGAAAGATCGCAGCAGCAGACTCACCGGATGTTATTGTCTCTATAACCTGCCTTTGACCGGGTTTGAAGTCGTTAAATCCAAAAATATTTTTTAAAGTATCATCAACTGCAGACATGTTTTAAGCTTCCTTCCCGGCTTTAGAAAACCGGACAAACGAAAGTGGGCGGTTATAATTTTCTGACATTAACTCCCTGGATAAGACTCTTGTACCGCGAAAGCCGTGTATTATGAAGGTTTATTTTTTATCAGAAAAATTAAGGTAAAAGTTCTTTAACAGTACTGGTGAGTTTTGTGGGTTCAAAGGGTTTAATAATCCAGCCGTTTATGCCTGCATTTTTGGCTTCCACTACTTTGTCCATCTCCGCTTCCGTGGTAAGCATTACAACCGGTATGGATTTTGTGGCGGCATCTTCTCTAAGCTGTTTCAAAACACCCATTCCGTCCAGGTTGGGCATATTAAAATCCGTGACTACAAGGTCTATTTTCTGTCCCTTCATCATCTCCATGGCTTGCACACCGTCTTCTGCGGATACAACCCTGTAACCGGCTCCCTGAAGAGTAAAGTCAATAAGCTGTCTCATGGATTTTGAATCATCTGCTACAAGTATTGTATAGCCGGGCATATATTCTCTGTCCTGTAGTTTGATTAATACATTGTCATGTATTTTCAGATCATATTCTACTCATCGGCTGAAAACAGGAAAAATTAAAATATTCTTTTAATATATCGTCAACTTACAATCAAACCGCTCTTCATATTCAGGGTACGTGTGGCAAATTTTGCGGCTCTTGCACTGTGGGTTACAAGAAGAACAGCACCTCCGTCATCAACATAACTTTTAAGATGATCCATAACAGTATCCGCATTTTCATCATCAAGATTTCCGGTAGGCTCATCCGCCATAATAACTTTAGGCCTGTTGAAAAGAGCCCGGGCAAGAGCTGTTCTCTGTTTTTCTCCTGTGGATAGCTGACCGGGAAGATGATCACTTCTATGTTCAAGCCCGAATTTACTTATCAGCTCTTCCGCTCTTGTACTGTTATTTTCATCCGGCATTGATAAAGCCGGCACCAGAATATTCTCTTTAACCGTTAAGTATGGGATAAGATGAAACTGCTGGAACACAAAACCAATGAGACCGGATCTTAACACACTTCTTTTATCCGGCGAATAATTATAAGGATTGTCTTTGCCGTCATATAAGACTTCTCCGCTGTCAGGTTTTAACATACCTGCTGCAGTGAGAAGCAGTGTGCTTTTTCCGCATCCGCTGGGTCCTTTTACAGCAAGCAGTTCCCCTGAAGAAAGATTCATGCTTACATCATTCAGGGCAGCTACCTTTCCCTTTGGTCCGTTGAATGATCTTATAATATTATTAAGCTTTATCATGTTATTCCTCCCTCAACACTTCTGCCGGGTCCTGGCCTGATGCAATCATGGAAGGAATCCATCCCGCAGCAATTGTTAATAAGGCAGCTCCGATTACAGACATAAGCCCCAGCTTTACAGCCGGAAAAGAAGCAAGCAGGGCCTTCTGAACGGCAGGCGCAGAGGATGTGAAAGCAAAGGTTAAAATGCCTGAGATGACTATTCCTGCAAGGCCTCCCGTGATTCCGATAAAAATATGCTTGTATGTAAAAAGCATAAAAATAGTTTTTGATGAAACACCAACAGCGCGAAGTATTCCGATTTCTTCACACCTGGACCTGACATTGATATATCCCATAAAGGCAACCCACAAAGCACATGCAAACAGGATAACCGGTATTAAAACGGAAACCATTCTTCTTCTCTCTTTTCCGATCACCTCCCGGCCTTCTTTTTCTTTTTCCAGTGTCAGCTTTGCTTCGGCGCCCACCTGGATTCTTGCTTCGGCCCTTGCGACCGCTTTGGAGCCTCTTTCAATAACCTGAGTTCCGGGCAGTATTTCTGCTACTTCTTTTCTTATTACAGGAAGAATATCATCGGTACAGAGGCATTTGAGCGCCAGTATCGCATTTATAAGGCCTTCTTTTTCAAGCAGCGTCTGGGCATCCTTTAAACTGATCCAGGCGGTTATATCGTCCTTTGATCCTCTTTCTGTGTAGCAGTTTTTTACCTTAAAGGTTTTTCCCATAAGTTTAATGCTGTCGCTGACTTTGATTCCCAGGCTTGTATGGAGTTCATGCCCTAAAACGATTGTTCCGTCAGGTACTGCCTGCTCCATTGGTTTTTTGGGAGACAAATGTTCGTTGGGCACTTCACCACGTGTCCCTACCAGTATAATTGTACGTTTTCTTTCGGGCCATGTTATTTTCTGCTGAAGGCTGGGTAGTATATGGCGGATGTATATGATATCCGATGCAGCCAGTTTATCAGCATATGACTCGGGCATGTACTTTGTCGAGTAGTCATCCGAGTACCAGTCCGAAAGATTCTGGTCTTCCGGAAGTATTACAAGGTTGAATCCGAGCTTTAACATGGACTTTCTTGTATCATCCTTTAATTTATCCATCCGCTGTTTAAGTTCGGCTTCCTTGGTATGCAGTATTTCCGTGGTTTTAATGTCATATAGACGCAGAAGCATGACAGAACATACAAGAGAGGCGGTAGCTATAATAACGGCTGTGAGGCTCAACGCAAAATTAAGCTTTCTGTGGAGAATTTCCTTAATCACCAGTTGGCGGACATTCATCTATTCTTTCCTCCGTCTGCTTATTACAATACTCAAAATAATTACAACAAGTATTACTCCGGCAAGTGCTGTTGTATAGACGGCATACACGCTGATATTATCTGCCGGATTTACTTCTTTTTCCTTTAAAGGCGGTTCTTCTTTATCAGGAGCAGGTTCAGCTGTTTCCGGCATAACACCGGTCAGCTCAGGCAATGCACCTTCATTTATAAATGAATTCAATACAACAATATCCCATGGTGCAGCCATAAGCAGGTCTGTACCCGGGTTTAAATTTTTAACTTCACAGCTGCATGCACCTGACAGAAAAGTAACAGCGTCATTTAAATTCTTTTTTGTAATTGATTCGCCATAAAGGCATCCAAGGGACCGGCCTCTTCCGAATACAGGAAAAAGCAAAGGCTCATCAGTGTGTTTATAAAGATCCGGCTCACTTTTCATTAAGGTTTCTACTAATACACGTTCTGTAGAATCATCCCGTGAAAGTATCATGACAGGAAAACCGTATGACAATCTTTTGCGTTCCGATCCGTCCATTACCGTATATGGATTTTTTTCAAATTTTTTAAGGGCAAGATCAAGCTCCTGCCTTATGAGACTCAATGCACTTTCATCCTTTTTTTTATTTCCCGAAGGAATAAAAACCCAAACTACAGAATCACTATTTAAAAGGCTCTCTGCTATCTGCTTTCTTTTTGGGGACCCGATAAGTTCTTTTACAAAGGACGGCGAAGGTATTTCCTTCAAAAATGGCGGGGTTTTATTCATCTGGCCGGGATACCAGAGTGCAAGGAGCGGGAGTTTATCCGGTATCGGCCCTTTAAGCAGGTCTTTGAGTTTATCCTTTGAAAAGGTATCCAGGTTTACCGGCCTGATTATAAGGTTTAAGGCGGCTTCAACACTGGAAGCTTTGTTAAGCTGATCAATAAGCTTCTGATCCTGCTCACTGAGTTCACCCCTGTAGATGTATATTCCCTTATAGGTATCGGGCTTCCATCGTTCCAGGGCATAGCGGAAAACCGGGACAGAACAGGCATATACATAATGTGCAAGGACAGTAAATGTACTGAGTATCATGAGGGTTAAAATAGAATACCTGAAAATCAACATACTGCCTTTTGTTTTTATGTTTTCCCTGATCAAATTTTTCATTATTCCATGCCTCCCTGCACCGGCCTTAAATATTATTGAACCAAGCCTGAACTCACACTGGTGGTTATGCTGCCTTCCCCAAAAGGCATGAATAACACGCATATATTAATTCTTATGGAACTCCAGCCATATGCCGTAGTTTATGTCTGCAGCTCCGGGCGGCTGCGGAATTATTATTTTATAATCTTTAATGTTCAGCTCTTTCATAATGGATTTCATGTTTTCGGCTGTTTTGTTCACATCATATTTTAGGCCGCCGTTATTTTTTTTCTGTTTTGTCCTGATATCTCTCGCAGTTTCAACAGGCAGATCAGATGAAAAACCCCGCCCTATATAGGCCGTGCCTCCCGGTTTAAGCACTCGATGCACCTCGGAAAGACCAGCTTTAAAATCACCCCATAAATGAAAAGATCCTCTGGAAACAATAATATCAGCATAGTCAGTTTTTAAGGGAAGATCCTTTGCATCCGCATATATGGCGCTTACGCGGTTTCCAAATCCTGCATTATCTGCATTTTTAATAAAACGCGGGAAATAACCGGGGTTGATGTCAGCATTTATCCAGTGCAGGTTTTCTGTAAGACGGCAGAGCTCAATAATCAGGTCACCCGGTCCGCTTCCCAGGTCAATGGCTATTCCCTTTTTATCGGCAAGGCTGAATTTGTTGACTATTTCTGCTGCCAGGGGTTTATAGACAGGTTTTAAAACGGAGGAGGTGGTTTTATGGAAATTTTTCGGCATCTTTTTTTCAGATGCAGAAGAAAAACAAGGGAACAGGAATTGGAGTATAAGGCATATTAGAAAAAATTTGCGTAACATAAAAATCCTATTGAAATTTTTTTATTCACGATAAAAGAGGAGTTGCATTGCGCCTTAATTCAACAGCATTGGGTTTCTGCGCGGCCCGCTTTTACTTAAACGTCTTAACCACACCAAACAAAAACTGTGCTCCGTCGCTGGGGTATCCTGCTACTGTGGAATATTCATCTCCTGTCATATTTTTCACCTTCATATATAACCTTGTATTGGTGTCATGATGATAGGTTATCTGCCCGGTATAATCGTTATAATCACCAAGCTCTGCAGGGGCGGCACCTTTTGCGAGGAATCTCTCATTTTCATATTCCGACACATGTTTTGCATAAAAGCCCACTTCAAATTTTTTATAGATATAGGTGATTCCGCCGTTTAATATAAATTCCGGAACCTCCTGCTCTTCCTGCCATTCACCGCTTTCTGTGCGGCGGGTTTCCATAAGTGTGCTGTTTAAAAAGAGCTGTAAACCGTTTTTAAACCTTACTGTTTTTATATCCAGTTCAAGGCCGTAATTTTCCTGGTCTTCACTTGAATACAGGGCATATTCAAGATCATCAATGGTAACTGTACTGTTGCTGACCAGAGGCGCATTGTTTCTTTTTGTGTAGAAGATCGACAGCCCGGCATTTCCCATTGCGTTTATTTTTCTGGAATACCCGAGATCAAGTTTCAGACGGTCTTCTGAATCCGGTCTCTGAAAATCTTCGGTCAGCATTCCGGGTGATGATGCAAGCTGGCCCCAGGATATATTTCCAAAAAATTTATCAGCATCCGAAAGCGCATATGATGCTCCCAGGTTTAATGCATGAAGTGGATCACCCCACTCATCGGTTATCTTTACTGATTTTAGATTTCCGGCAGAACCCTCAATGTTTAAGCCTCCGAATTCCTTTGTATACTCCTGTGTAAACCTGTACCCGATACTTAAATTAAGGCTTCCGATATTGATATCATCTGCTACTGCAGCAGAGTATGTGCGTATATCGCCCGGGTTACCGACATAAAACCTTTTCCCGGTCGGGGTAGCCCAGCGATGGAACATACCTGTTACACGAAGTACGTTTTGCTGGTTCAGCCTGTTGCTGTATACAGCAGAGATACCGTACTCATACTCATGCTCAAACCAGTCGCTGCTTTCTTCCCTGTGCCCTTCAAATCTTTTTGATCCGTAACTTACCGTCATTTCGGCTGTCTGTTTATCTCTCTGATTATATCGGACCTTTGCCACCGAAACATATGTTTTCATAGGATCATAGCTCTCGCGGCGTGTAAGCAGAGCGCTGCTTGCGGGAGGAAGGGCTGTCATAAGCTGCCTGTCTCCATCAAGATAAAAATTGGACCATGAAAAGGTTAAAAAAGGGGCTATTTCATATTCAAACCTTCCGTAAAAGTTTGTCATATTTTCTTCAGCATTTCTGTCGGACGGACCGTCAGTATGATATGTTCCGATACTCACAGCATAATTGTATTTACCGCTGCTGTTTCCATGACTGATATTTCCGCTGTACAGGTCATGAGTTCCGTAACTTCCTTCAAATTCCGTCTCCTTTGAGTCATAACTTCTCGGCACAAGGTTGACCATACCTGTTAATCCGCCCGGCCCCAAAAGAAGTGCACTGCTCGACCGCAGAACTTCTATTCTGTCAAAACTGGCAGTGCTCAGGTAGTAATTTATTTCATGGAATTCACGAAACCATGCCCCGTCTATCAGGTATCCGGGATAGGGATACCGCTGACCGCGCACGGAAACAAAACTTTTTATTTTTCTGCCCCTGGTTTCTGTCCATGACCCCGGTATATAGTTCATTGCATCAACAAGGGAATAGGGGTGCATTTCTTCAATTTCAGGCCGGCCGACCACACTTGTCGCAAGCTCAAGCCCGGCTGATTCCGTGTAGGGACGCTCTATCAGGTCTCTTTCGGGAAGCTGGCTAAAATGATCACCGGGAGCAGTTATGTGAACATCGGACAGGCGTATTGTTTCGGAATCATCGGCAAAAATCGGAATATTAAGAATTAGAGCTAAGAGCATGGAAAGGTAAATATATCTGTTCATGTTTTTTCTCCTTTAGCGGCTTTCGAGCGGTATAAGAGTCTGAGCCTGTTCATTATCCTGATTGATTTAATTTAGAAAGACTATGCAGCGACCTGGTAACAGAGATCGAAAAATATAAGCGAAGCGAAAAATTGCGGAGTCACGCTTATAAAGCAGCAAGTTTTTTCAAACCTGAGCTGGAGGCTCACTGAAAAATCCGGTTTTAAGCCGCTGAAATTATTTACAGGATATGCTGACCGGATTTTATTATGAATCCTGCAGCAGCCTGTACTGAAGAATTCAGCTTCAGTCTGCTTTATTAGAAATATAACATGATGTAAAGTTCAGATAAGATACACGGTAAATACAATGATAAATTGTATCAAAATTAGCTTTAACTTAGTCTTACTAATCAAAATTAATTATATTTTATTATAAACCCAATTTATCATTGTAATAGGCTTTCCAGAAATCAGCTTTTTCTTTTTTCATTGCCGCAGGAGCAAAAGTATCGCCCAGTTCCATTACCTGCATCTCACCATCTTTCCATACAGGCCATTCGGGCAGATTTCTTCCATTGGGATTACCTGTTTTAATAAAATCAGCCAGGTAATCCGACATTATACCGCCAGTCTCATAATCCTGCTTTGACCAGTAATCTTTTCTGAGCGGTGAAAAATAGTTCAGGAAATAGGGGACATCTGAGGTGTGAAAGGCACCATGTGCCTTACTGTCAGGCCCGGGCATAACATGGGTAAAATAATAAAGATAGGTAGAAGAGGTTCCCTTTAATGCCCTTGCTATTGCAAAAAAACAGCTCAATACATTGAGTTCATCCTCTGCGCTCTCTCTCAATTTTTGGGCAGCTTCCCCGTTATTTTCTGCCGGATAGGCCTTTAGATAAGCCCCGGCAAATTCACCATATTTTTCCTGTGCACTTTTTTTATATTTATCGAGCGTCAACTGCCCTGCACCGGATCTGCCTCCAAACAGCATTGCATCAGCTTCTACCATGCCGGTAAGGACAGGCACATCATTCTGCTTTCCGGATTTCAAAATTTCAAGCATATCAGAGGGAATTACATACCCATCCACATTTGGCGACGCAGGGTAAGCAACATTAAGCAGATCCTCTGCCTTTACTGCACGCATTTCTTCCAGAGACCTGGAACCGAAAGACATTACAGTCCTGTCATCGCTTCTGTCCATGGGTGTGCCGTTATTATCGGTTACAGCAGAATTTTTACCCGCAGCTTCCATTTCGGAAAGAACTGCCATTTTTCTGCTGATTTGACTGAAGCTCTGGGGAACTGCCCTGTGAAAAAGACCCTTTGCAAGAGGAGAAAGCAGTAGAACATTTACTGCCGAGGCCCCGGCTGACTGACCCTGAATGGTTATATTATCCGGGTCACCGCCGAATTCTGCAATGTTGTTTTTTACCCATTTAAGGGCAGCTATCATATCAAGTATTCCATAATTGCCCGAGACATTATGTTCTGACTCTGCTGAAAGAGCAGGATGGGCAAAAAAGCCGAAAATACCTAACCGGTAATTGACTGTAACAACCACCACTCCTTTTCCGGCAAGGCTTTCCCCGTCATAAACTTCACATGACGAACCGCCGCTTGTATAGGCTCCTCCGTGAATAAACACCACAACAGGCTTTTTTGCACTGGAGGAATCTTTCTGAGTCCATAAGTTTAATGTCAGACAGTCTTCACTGTATCCCAGAGACGTATCAACAATGAATTCTTTTGACCACATCATGAAGGGAGCCTGGGGTGCCTGCATTGCGTTTGACCCGAACTTATCACACAATCTTACACCGTCCCATGGGGTTACCGGCACAGGCGGCTTCCACCTGAGGTTGCCAACAGGAGGAGCAGCATATGGTATGCCCTTATAAACCATGACCGAGACATTCCTGCCCGGAACGCCCTTTACCCTGCCGCTTTCCGTATTTACACTTTTTACAGGCATTGATGTATGTGATTCTGAGCAGGAGAGCAGTAATAAACAAACGAGGAGAAGAAGTATAAAAATCTTTTTCATGCGGTTATCCTGATATGTAAAATTCAGTTATCAATTATTTTGTTCAGCAGAGTATCAGCCTCATCATCCGGCAGAATTTTATTTTCCTTTACAGTTTCTCTTATTGTCTTTCCTTCTTTATAGGCCTGTTTTGCGATTTCCGCGGATTTATCATAGCCTATTTCAGGAACAAGCGCGGTCACCATTGAAAGGCTTTTTTCAAGATTGGACTCACATTTTTCCTTATTTGCCGTAATATCCTTGAGGCATTTATGGGTAAAGGCCCTTGAGACGTTTGCAAGAAGATCGATTGACTGTAAAATGTTATACCCTATAAGAGGCATCATGACATTAAGCTCAAAATTGCCCGACTGCCCTCCGATGGTAATGGCCGCATCGTTTCCTATCACCTGTGCTGCTGCCTGAAGGACTGCTTCGGGTATTACAGGATTGACCTTTCCCGGCATAATGGATGAGCCCGGCTGCAGATCCGGGATAATTATTTCCCCCAGCCCGCATCTCGGACCAGAAGAAAGCCATCTTATATCATTTGCAATTTTTGTAAGGCTCACGGCAAAGGTTTTTAAAATCCCGCTTAACTCAACTATGGTATCCTTTGATGCCTGTGCCTCAAAATGGTTTACCGCCTCCCTGAACTCAATACCTGTTTCTTCGGAGATGCCTTTAATAACCTTGCCTGCAAACTGCTGATGGGTGTTTGCTCCTGTGCCTACTGCTGTCCCGCCAAGTGCCAGTTCACAGAGTCTTGCCTGAACGCCCTTTACTCTTTCTATGTTCAGCCTCATCTGCCTTGCATAACCGCTGAACTCCTGTCCAAGGGACATGGGGACGGCATCCTGGAGATGGGTCCTGCCTATCTTTTTAATGTCACTGAACTTCCTGGATTTTTCATCCAGACAAAGATAAAGATGCTTCATGGTATGAAGAAGGTTTTTGTTTGTTTCAGCTGCACACGCGATATGGATTGCCGAAGGTATTACATCATTGCTTGACTGCCCTTTGTTTACATGATCATTGGGATGGACTGGCTTCTTTCCGCCTTTTCTGCCGGTTAAAATTTCATTTGCCCTGCCGGCAATTACCTCATTTATATTCATATTTGTTGATGTGCCTGAACCGGTCTGAAATACATCAACAACAAGCTGATCGTTTAATTTTCCTTTTATGACCTGTTCGGCTGCTTCAATAACTGCAGATGCAATATTATTTTCCAGCAGCCCGAGATCCTGGTTGGCTATGGCTGCGTGCTTTTTTATAAGGCCGACAGCCCTGTATAAAGGAAAGGGAAATCCAAGCCCGCTTATCCTGAAATTATCCGCTGCCCTCTGTGTCTGAGCGCCGTAGTAGACGTCTTCGGGCACATGCACAGTGCCCATACTGTCCTGTTCTTCCCTGAATCCGGACATAACTTTAACCTATCTTTTCTTTCACATAGTTAAGTGCACCGCCTGCCAGCAAAAATTTTCTCTGCCTTTCGGAAACATCAAGGATGGTGATAAATGTTCCGCCTTCGTATGTAACAGGAATTTCTTTCTCATTACTGCTGATAAGGCTTCTTATATCTTTTAGTTCGAGCTTTAACCCTTTGCTTATTTTCTCATAGTCGGACGGATCTTTAAAAACAAGGGGAAGAATACCGAAGTTGCACAGGTTGGCCTTGTGTATTCTTGCAAAACTCTTTGCTATTTTAACCCTCACGCCGAGATACCTGGGAGCAAGGGCTGCATGCTCTCTGCTCGATCCCTGGCCGTAATTTTCTCCGCCTATTACCGCCACATTGCCCTTTTCTTTACAGGTTTTGTGAAAATCCGGATCAATCTGGTAAAAGACAAACTCGCTTAATGCCTCAATGTTTGACCTTAAGGGAAGAATTTTGCTGCCTGCGGGCATAATGCCGTCGGTTGAAATGTTGTCGTCAACCTTTATTACTATCTCTGCTTCAAGTGTGTCAGGCAGACGCTCCATATTGGGAAGAGGCTTTATATTAGGACCTCTTATAACCTCGATGCCTGATGAGTCTTCCGGAGGCATGATAATGCTCTGTTCGTCAACATTGTATTTTTCCGGATCTTTTATAACAGGGTACGGAATTTCGGGAGAAAGATCCCTGGGGTCTGTTATGACACCCTTAAGGGCTGCCGCTGCCGCTGTTTCGGGAGAGCAGAGATACACTTTATCGTCCTTTGTACCTGATCTGCCCGGAAAATTTCTGGGGAAGGTCCGCAAACTTACCTGCCCTGTGCCCGGTGCCTGCCCCATGCCTATACACCCGAGGCATCCGGACTCATGTATCCTTGCGCCCGCCATTATAAGGGGAGTAAGACCTCCAAGTGTGCTGACGTTTTCAAGCACCTGCCTGCTTCCCGGATTTATATTGATATCAGTATCAAGATTTCTTTTTCTGCCTTCAACTGTCTTTGCAACAACCATAAGGTCCCTGAAGGATGAATTGACACTGCTTCCTATAATTGTCTGATCAACCTTGAGCCCTGCAACCTCACGTACCGGGACAACATTACCAGGAGAAGAAGGACATGCGATGAGCGGTTCCAGCTTTGAAAGATCCATCTCATCATATTCATCATATTCTGCGCCTTCATCTGCAGAAAGTTCTGTCCATGCTTCTTCTCTTCCCTGCGCCTTAAGGTAAGTACGCGTATTTTCATCTGACGGAAAAACCGAGCTTGTAGCGCCCAGTTCAGTTCCCATGTTTCCTATTGTTTCTCTGTCTGTGGCGCTCAGGAACTTTACGCCCGGGCCGTAATATTCTACTATTTTTCCGACGCATCCCTTTACGTCATAACGCTTCAGCATTTCAAGAATTACATCCTTGGCGCTTACCCAGTCCGGGAGTTTTCCGGTAAGCTTTACACCCAGAACTTTGGGGCAGGGCATATAATAGGGCATACCGGCCATTGCCATGGCAACATCCAGGCCTCCTGCACCAATGCCCATCATGGACACACCTGCAGCGCCGGGAGTATGGCTGTCAGAGCCAAGGACCGTTTTCCCGGGGACACCGAATCTTTCCATATGTACCTGATGTGATATACCGTTACCCGGAGGACTGAACCTGATGCCGTATTTTGCACAGGCTGTCTGCAGGTATTTATGGTCGTCTGCATTTTTACTGTCGCCCTGCAGAATGTTGTGGTCTACATACTGGGCGCTCAGCTCGGCTTTTATCTTATCCAGACCGAGTGCTTCAAACTCAAGCATGGCGACTGTGCCTGTTGCATCCTGCATAAGGGTGTGATCTATTCTTATGGCTATTTCCTGTCCGGGTATCAACTCCCCTTTAATCAGGTGTGCTTCCAGAATTTTTTGAGTAAGATTTTTTGACATATTGCCTCCGGAAGATTTGAGGGTTTAAATAAAGATCAGCAATGTTACCATGGAGAATAGCGGGATGAAAGGAAAAAACCTTTTATCATATTTGTTTCTGATGTTTTTCCCTGCGTCTTGTGCCTTGAACCTTCTGTCTAGGCGAAGCTTCAGCTGTGACAGATGCGCCTTTTTCACATTTGACATGGTAATCTTCAGGGTATTAGAATACAAAGATTAATAATCTACTCCCGGAGGTAATATGAAAACGGATCATATGCTTGATTCAGTCCGGCATCAGATGGATGCTGCCTTTAAATATGCTGATTTTAACCAGGAAACCTATGAAAGACTTAAACACTGCAAACGTGAAGTCCTCATTCATTTTCCTGTCCGGATGGACAGCGGAGAACTTAAAATGTTTACAGGGTACAGGGTTCTTCATAATGCAACTCTCGGCCCTGGAAAAGGCGGATTACGATATTCTCCGGATCTGAGCCTTGAAGAATCACGTGCACTTGCGACTCTTATGACATGGAAATCCGCACTCGTGAACATTCCCTTTGGAGGAGCAAAAGGCGGAGTCAAGTGCAATACAAAAGAAATGTCCGAAGGGGAAATAGAAAGACTTACAAGAAGATTTACCTGGGAAATAGCCCCCTTTATAGGCCGCGACAGCGATATCCCTGCCCCTGACATGTATACCAGCCCTAAGGTCATGGCCTGGATAATGGATACATACAGCATACTTAAGGGATATACTGTGCCTGAAGTTGTTACAGGAAAACCTCTTGAGCTCGGCGGATCTGTCGGCCGTTATGAAGCAACGGGTAAAAGTGTTTTTATCTCGGCCCTTGAAGCGGTTAAACATACAGGCCTTGGCAGCTCTCTTGAAGGTCTGAAGGTGGCTGTACAGGGTTCCGGTAATGTGGGCGGTATAGCTGCACAGTTTTTTCACAATGCAGGTGCAAAGGTTGTTGCCATATCCAATTCAAAGGAGGGAAGATACAACCCCAACGGGCTTGATATTATAAACGCTCTTTCATTTGAAGACCGCTATCAGTGCAAAATTGCCCATATTGAAGAGTGTGAGCGTATCAGCAACGAAGAACTTCTTGAGCTTGAATGCGACATACTTGTACCGGCAGCAACAGCTGGCCAGATAACCGGTGAAAACGCATCAAAGCTTAACTGTAAAATCCTGGTTGAGGGGGCAAACGGGCCAACCGAACCGGAGGCAGATGACATACTTTTTGACAGAGGAATATTTGTTGTGCCTGATATCCTTGCAAATGCAGGCGGACTCACAGTCTCTTATTTTGAGTGGGTTCAGAATGTTCAGGAACTTTTATGGACTGAAGACATGGTTTCTAAACGTCTTGAAGAGATAATCAAAAAGGCATTTAAGGAAGTGGCCGAAATAGCTGAATCAAAAAAAGTGCATATGAGAATTGCAGCCTATCTTCTGGGTATGGAGAGAGTTGCAAAGGCAATGGCTTTAAGAGGTGTTTATCCATAATGCCCGGAGTGCACTGAGGCAAGAGAATTTAAAAAGGGCAGCCGAAAAACCGGCTGCCCTTTTTTTGGGTTATATTCAGATCAATACTTTATTAATTCTGTACTTTTCTTTTAGGAGCCCCGAACATGGGCCTTCTCGGCGGAGGAGGATTTGCGAGAAATGATTTCTCGGCAATAACTTCCTGGAGATGACAGAAATGCCATTCCTGATCCTTCGGTGTCCATGTTCCATCCTTGAATTTCTTGTTGCTGGAAGGCTTTTCAAGGGGATACTCTTCAAGCGGATCATCCTTAAGGTTGTAAAATTCACAACTTTCTGTTGCCGCACTGTTTGAACAGATCAGCTTGTAGGTTTCATTCCTTGCAGCTACGTGCATAAGATTGTTCTTGGTAGGATTAATGGTTTCAGCAAGAATATAGCCGTTATCAGGGTCGCGTACACTCTTAGCACCGTCAAGAAGGATCGGTTTAAGAGAAACTGAATCGACCTCTACCATGCCGTTACCCTCTTTATTGGGAACCGTTTTGGGAACATCAAGGCCTGCCAGCTCAAGTATTGTAGAAAAAAGGTCCGTGGTGTGTACCCATTCATTGCTTTCGGAACCGGCCTTGATTCCCGGGCCTCTGATTGCCATGGAAACCCTTACACCGCTCTCATAGGCAGTACCTTTGCTGCGTCCTTCTTTGGTGATATACATGTTGTCTATAAAGTTCATTCCAGCAAACACCCATGTACCGTTGTCACCGATATAGATTATATAGGTATTTGGATCCAGATTATCAATTGTCTCAATTACCTTGCCTACCATGGTGTCCAGGGTATTGGTCATTGCCCTCATAAGGGCGCCGTCAGAGCAGGAACCTCTATTCGCTGATCCAAACTGACCCTGAGATCCGGCACAGGCTTCCATCTCTTTGATGGTCTTTTCATCCAGAGTATCTTTATTGGGAATTACCATGGCACTGGGCTGCATTTTTCCGGTGATATGGGACAGATTAAATGCAAGATATGCAAACCAGGGTTTATCAGGGTCTTTCGCTTCCTGTTCTTTGATCCAGTTGATGGTATTATAGGTTTTAACTACAGGAGCAAAGGTTGTAGGCGCTATACCAGGAAGAGAAACCTTGGGAGGTTTTTCTGTACGGTATTTATCAGCAGGAGTTTCAGCATCCTGAATATGGTATGCATAATCCCAGTATGTCTGGACGCCGCCGCTCAGATTTCCTTTATAAACGTCAAAACCGGCTTCCTTTGGCATCATACCGTTAAACTGACCAAGCCCTGCTATATGCCATTTACCGAAAACAGCAGTACTGTATCCGCCCTTTTCCTTGAGGTCATTGACAAAAGAATGATGATTTTTTGATAAGGCGCCAAAATAATCAAGTACCCCTGTCTTTGCGGAATAGAGTCCGGAAAGCAGAGATGTCCTGGTTGGTGAACAAAAAGGCTGTGCCCAGGCCTGGGTAAACCTCATACCGCCCTGTGCCAGAGAATCCAGTACAGGCGTTGATGACGGTTTACCGTCTATCATTTTATAATTTTTATGATTATGTCCCTTTGGGCCGTATTGCTTTGTAAGACTGTCAATCAGACCGGGATACATGTCAGAAGACATGTCGATGCCGATATCATCTCCGATAATCAGCAGGATGTTAGGGCGTTTGGACTTACCTTCCGGGGCAGCAGCATAGAGGGACGTTGAGGCGACCATAAATGCGGAAAGCAACGCAACGCCAAGAAACAACTTTGCGATAATTCTGTTAACCACTTTTTCACTCTCCTTCTCCCCCATCTTCGTTGTTGTCATACATAAAAACTGATCCATTATACTATCCTGATGTTCTCCCAAAAACAGACAGAAACAAGTATAATAGAGGCTTAAAAGCAAAAAAATTTTGATACAAAACTTTTTTTTGTCGAGTATAGGGAGGATGAAAATGGCTGTCAAGAATAATATGGTCGGTTTAAGCCTGACTTTGCAATCATTTTGATTAAATTTTCAGGTTATTAAGTTACAAATCATGCTTAAAGGCGTAAAACAATGTTAAAAACAATCGTTTCAGCAAATCAAATTATATCTTTCCATCGGTTGAAGAGTGCCTACATTAACAGTTGCAGACAAAATAATTCTTTTGTTTGAATGATAAAGCTAAATGTCTTGACATTAAACAATTGTGTGTCACACTAAATCCATTATTTACTGCACTAATTATAAGTCATTTCAATAAGATTAGTTAATAAAGTTGAATGAACCTTTTGATAACCAGTTCCCATTATAACCTCAAACCATACCCCATCGGCTGCGTATCTAAGAACTTGTAGCCTTTGGTCTGAATCTGTGTCAGAGTGTATCCTTTGCTTTTCTTTTATCCATTCATTCCACATAAGCTTTAATTTCGGCTCAGAAATTGTATAGAGGGCAAAAGATATCCAATGTTCATTCTTAGAAGAAGCAAGATCTTGGGAAATCCCATTAATATACGCCCTAGTAAACCGCCCGTATTCTACTAAATCCTGAGCCATTAACCTGTCAAGCTCAGTATCTATTTGGGTTAAAAAATATTTAGATACCGCTTCACTAAGTTGATTCTTATTACAAAAATGATGAAGCAAACCGCCTTTAGTAACACCAGCAGCATCTGCAACCGCTTGAAGCGTGATATTATTAGGACCTTGTTCAATAATAATCTCCGCCGCACATTCTATTATTTTTTTACGGACTTTTTCAGGTTGCTTTTTTCTTTTATGAGCTATTGACATTAAATGTCTCCTTTTCAAAAACATTATTGAGATAATGCACAATTGATTCAAATAGTTTTTTTTCTCGTTCCATTATAAAATAAAAGAATCGCCAGAAAGATTAATAATTCAGATAATGGAACAGACAGCCAGATTCCTTTTATCTCAAACAATATCGGCAATACAATAAAACAAGCGATCATAAGTACAAACCCTCTTAGTACAGTAAAAAAGGTCGCAGGTCCAGCAGATTCAATGCTCTGGTAGTAACCTATAAAAACCATATTCAGTGCAAAAAAAATAAAACCTGTAGCAAAGAAAGGAACGCCATATACAGCGATTTCATATGCATTGGTGCTTCTTACAAGAAAAAGAGAAACTATTTGCTGGCAAAAAAATATAAAAAAAACACTAATAAAACCACTAAAAAGAATAGCAACAAACAGAGATAGATATAAAGCCTTAATTTTTCTCCTGTACTCTCCGTTGCCATGACTGAAGCTTATTATTGGTTGAGCTGATTGAACAATTGCAGTTGTAATCATGAAAACCAAAGGAAAAAGGTAACAAACGACACTGAATGCAGCCACACCGTCATCACCAAGTGCCCGGACAAAAACATTGTTTCCTACAAGAAACATGCTTGACATCGCAAGCTCACTCAGAAATGCGGAAAACCCAATCTTTGTTATCTTGCCCATATTAAGGATCAGTAAGCGTCAAATAAACTACCCATGCATTTTTAAAGATATCCAGTCATTTGTTCTGGCCAGTCAGGCGGCATTATACTGCGGGCAGTAAAGATTTATCAAGACGATTAGGCGGTAAGGCTTTGTAATCATCTATGGATGATGCGAATGGTAATTTTTCAAAAAGATATTTGAGGTATTTATAGGGCTCAAGATCATTGGCCTTGGCTGACTCGATTAGGCTGTATAAGGTCGCACTTGCCTTTGCTCCTCTCGGATTACCGGAAAACAGCCAGTTTTTTCTTCCAACAACAAAGGGTCTTATAGCATTCTCAGCAAGATTATTGTCAGGCCTGAGGCAACCATTATCAATATACCTGATAAGCTTGTCCCATTCTTTTAATGTGTAGTTCATTGCTTTGCCAAGAAGACTTCCGGGCGCAGCATTGGTGTATCTGGAATTAAGCCATGAGTAAAACTCATCAAGAACAGGCTTTACCTGCTCCTGCCTTAAATTATAGATTTCATCAAAGGTAAGTGTTCTCTCTTTTGCTTCTTTCTCTATGGCGTAAAGCTTTCCTATATATGCAACAGCCTTCTCGGCGTTACCTACTCTGCTTTTTGCAGATTTGCTCTTTCCTGAGGCTTTTATAACATCCACAAATTTCCGGCGAGCATGTGCCCAGCATCCCACATGATGCATATCAGGCTTTTTATCGATAAAGTCATACCCGCCATAGCCATCGGTCTGGACATACCCCTTATACTTACCAAGATATTCTGATGCAACATCTCCTGATCGGGTAGGATGATACTGATATACCAGTAATGGTTTTCCGGGATCTCCTCCCCGGAATATCCACATATAGGATTTTGTTTTGTTTGATCGGCCAGGCTCCTTCATTACCTGGACCGTTGTTTCATCGATATTTATTAATGGACCGGATCGGATATCTTTATTAATCAGCTCCATTAATGGTTCACATTTTTCAGCAACTTTTATTGCCCAGTTACACATAGAGGATCTGGTGATATCAACGCCTATTCTCTTAAACTGTTTTTCCTGTCGATAAAATGGAATGGCATCTACAAATTTTGATGTAAAGATATAAGCAAGAAGACCTGGTGTAGCTATACTCTTTGGGATTATCATAGGCGGAAGCGGTGCTATACTAACCGCCGGTTCATCTGCTTCAACACCCTCACAGTTTCTGCATACATATTTGGGTCTGATATTTCGGATTACTCTTATCTTTGCGGGAATAATTTCCAACTGTTCCGAAGTCTCTTCACCCATCCTGTCCTTCGTACATCCGCAGGCACATATCTTTTCTTCTTCGCTCAGATCATGGATTATATCAATCCGGGGAAGGTCTTCAGGTAAAGGGCGTCTGCCGCGTTTCTTGCGGGTATGGGCAGGGACTCTTATCTCTTCATGTTCTTCTTCCTGCGCATTATATGATTCCGCTTCATTAAAAAGCAACGCCTGCACATCATCTTTACCCTTAACTTTTTTCTCTGTTTTTGCTCCAAAAAGTTGAGATTTTAAGAGCTGTACCTGCTCTCTCAGTATTTTGTTTTCTGCCTCATAACGATGATTGTCTTTCTCAAGGAAGGATACCTTATCCCTAAGGTTGGCAAGGCTTTCAGGCGTTTTTATGTCATTCGAAATCATGACATATACATAGCATAATATGACTCAAAAGCATACTTTTATACGCATAAAATCATATGTGTTTTTCTTCAGTATATTATTGAATAACTTAACTTTTTATGAGCTTTATCCTGTTTTAAATCCAGGCCTTCCATTAACCATCTCAGCTCTCGTTCTTCTATCATCATTACATCTTCTGATCTCTCAGGCCACTGGAACCTTTCTTTCTCAAGACGCTTGTGCCATAAACAAAATCCGTTTCTGTCCCAGTACAGTATCTTCATGATGGTCCTTCTTCGGTTACAAAAAACAAAAAGATGCCCACTAAATGGATCAAGATCAAAATGACTTTCAACTATAATGCTCAATCCATTTATGGATTTCCTCATATCGGTGTTACCGAGGGCAAGGTATACTTTAATGCCGGACATTGATACAAGCATCACATACCCGACAATGTATTTATAAGGCGGATTAAGGTCTCCTCGGAAAAACCTTCCCCAACTTCGATGCGGTACTTGTCCCCAATATTAACCTTTAATGGCTCTATACTATTGTGTAATGGGGATATAGAAGATTTAGCAACTACACTAACAAATTTTACTGGTTTATTTTTCCTGTTATTTTTACATTTCCAGTATGTGAAGTGATGTCTTGACAGATTATTTGCTCTGCAATAATCAATTTGACTCAGGCCGCTTTCTTCCCAGCGTTTGATATGATCAGCCCAGAATAGTGCTTTCTCTTGATTCCTTTCTTGTATGCTTTTTTCTTCCAAATATGTCTCTCCTTTCTGTTATCGTCCGGAGAATCTTGACATATTTTTATTCTGCTGAGAAGATGCGGTTTATTTAGCGCTTACGGTACAATGAGACCTTCGTCTTCTGTTAACTGACCTGAAGAAAAGGTATCCTTCAGTTGTAACATTTCAATTATAGGCTGTTGAAAATCAACATAGACAGTATCAAGCTGAAGAATTATCGCCAGCGGGGTTGCTTCGCTTTGTCCTACAAATGCACCTTCTGTTATTAGAGAGCGACCGATTTGGCCTGATATAGGAGCGCGTACAGTTGCATACTGTAGATTTAATTCAGCCATCTCTACCTGCGCCATTGCAGACTGCCGTGCGGCTTTCGCGCTTTTAAAGGTGGCCTGTAAAGTTTCGAACTCCTGTTGGCTTACTGCTTCAATTCCAACCAACGGTTCATTCCGTTTAAATATCGACTGCGCATTTGACAATTCAGCTTCCGCACGGGCTAAATCACTCTGTGCCTTCGATAGTGCCGCCTTGAACGGTGCCGGATCTATCTGGTACAATACCTGTCCAGCTTTTACATACGCACCTTCGATAAAATTACGACTTAATATTATGCCGGCTACCCGTGCTCGCACCACGGCTTTTCGTACTGGGTTTATTCGACCGGGCAACTCGCTACACACCTCAAACGGCTGCTCATATACCGTAATCGCATAAACCTTGTCAGGGGGAGTATTTTGAGAACTCTGGCTCTGGGTGTTACTTTGAGTGCAACCTGTTAGCACTGTCAGAATCAAGAAAATCGCTAAAGTTATTAGCGTATTCGAGTACCACATTAATATTCTTTTTCTTTTTGTGTTCATCATATTCCTTTTTTATACTCTTAAGATGAAATCTATTAAATGTTAAGACATCAACCTTATGCATCATAAATTCTAAAACTACGCTCGATAGTCAAATAAGAGCAAAAATGTCATAAGCTAATTGGCTACTAAAAAATACTTTTAACGCTAATAGAGATTAATCAAACTTCCTTCCATTTCTTTGCTGTTCTGCCTTCAATAAAGAGTCTGGTATTATAAATACTAGAGTAAACATACCAGCCGGTCGGTTTTATGTCAAGTTTTTCTCTCGTCTTCATTTCGATAGCACATAATAAAATTATTTATTTAGTAATGGATTTTACTTATTAAAACAGCTGCAAAGGTAGGCAAACAAAGGTAATATGATTAAACATGAGAAGTCGCAATATTCAATTTTAACAGAAGGTTAGTATTGGAAATGATAATGAATTAGTACCATATTATACCAAACACTTGATAAACCATTATCATACAAAATGACTTAGCTAGATATCTTATAGAACAACAGTAAACATACTTATTCTGGATGCAAAAGTTAGAGTAAAACTATAAAAAAAAGCAGAACAATAAAGATCTGCTTTTTTAATTTAAGTAAACACAATAATCTAATACTATTTTTCAAGAATGGCTATTGTCTCTGCAATCTCCTGCCTTGAAACGCTCTGCCTCAGCTCTTCCATTTTTTTCATAACCTCGGCAAAACGAACACCTTCGGCGGCGCTTATCCACTCAAGCTGAAGCCTTTCGGGTCTTATGCCAAGCTTTTCCATTTTTTTGCGGACCTTTTCAACCCGCTTTTCCGTCCAGTGGTTGGCATCTATATAGTGACAGTCGCCTATATGACATCCGCTTACAAGGATTACAGGCGCCCCGTTCTTAAAACCTTCCCAGATAAATTTGTCATCCACCCTGCCTGAACACATGGTTCTGATCAGCCTTGCGTTTGGAGGATACTGAAGCCTTGATACACCCGCATAGTCTGCACCTGCATATGAACACCAGTTGCAGGCAAAGGTGAGTATCTTCTCATCGGATTTTTCCTCCAGCATGGCATCTATCTGGCCTGTAATCTGGCTGTCCGTAAAGTGATGCATGGTAATAGCGCCAAAGGGACACTCTGCAGCACATGTGCCGCAGCCGGAACATGCAGCGGTTGCCACATGAGCAGGAAGCTTTTTCTTTTTATCTACAGTGATTGCATTGTAGGGACAGACCTCGGCGCATATGCCGCATGATTTACACAGGTCAGGATCAACTTCAGATGTAATGGCTTCTGCCGATATTTCGCTCTTCTGCATAAGTCTTATTGACCTTGCCGCAGCAGCAGATGCCTGTGTTACGCTTTCCTTGATATCCTTAGGGCCCTCCGCACATCCTGCATAAAAGACACCCCTTGTTGCGGCATCAACAGGCTGAAGCTTGGGATGGGCCTCAAGATAAAAACCGTCCGAGGTAAGCTGAAGCCCGAGCATTTCCTGAAGTCTCTGTGTTCCTGAGGACGGCTCCATACCGGTTGCAAGTACAAGCATGTCAAGCTCATGGTATTCAAGCATACCGGTTGCAGTATTTTCAACAGCTGCCCTTAGACCGCCGCCGGGCATTTCTTCTACATTACCGGGGAGCCCTCTCACATAACGGGTTCCGGCCCGCCTGCTTCTGGTATAAAGATCTTCAAAGCCCTTACCAAAGGCTCTTATATCAATATAGAAAACCTTTACATCCATATCAGGATAATGCTCTTTCAATACAAGGGTGCTCTTTATGGTGTTCATACAGCATATGTTTGAGCAGTATGATCTGCCTCTTCTGGAAGAACGCGAACCAACGCACTGGATAAACCCGACGGATTTCGGTTTTTTTCTGTCGGTCGGTCTTAAGAGCTGACCCTGTGTCGGGCCGCCTGCGTTTACCAGTCTTTCAAACTCCAGGCTGGTAAGCACATTCTCAAATCTTGTATACCCGTACTCGTCATTTGCAGTGGGGTCATATGGCTCAAGCCCCGTTGCCACAACTATTGTACCAAAACGTTCGGTTATTGTTTCATCGGACATATGGAAATCAATACATTTTTTCTCACATGCCTCAAAACACTTGTTACACACAGTGGGGTTGTTTCCAAGACATTCATTGGGGTTCAGCACATAGGCCGAAGGAACTGCCTGTGGAAAGGGAGAATATATGGCCTTTCTTGAAGAAAGCCCCATATTAAACTCATCTGGCCGCACTACAGGGCAGACCTTTGCACAGTCGCCGCAGGCGGTACACTCTTTTTCATCAACATAGCGGGCTTTTTTGACAATCTTTACATCAAAGTTGCCGACATAACCCTTTACGTCCGTTACTTCACTCAGCGTATGAATCGTTATATTGGGATGCCGACCGGCATCCGTCATTTTAGGACCGAGTATTCAAATGGAGCAGTCCATTGTGGGAAAAGTCTTGTCCAGCTGGGCCATTACGCCCCCTATGGACGGCTTCTTTTCCACCAGGACCACCTCCATTCCGTTGTCCGCCAGATCCAGCGCGGTCTGTATTCCTGCTGCCCCGCCGCCTATAACAAGCGCCTTCTGTGTCATAGGAAGCTTTTCTTCAATAAGGGGCTGATTTTTTCCTACCCTGGAAACACCCATTTTAACGAGGTCATAGGCCTTTTCCGTTGCAGCGTCCTTTTCGTGCATATGCACCCAGCTGCACTGCTCACGAAGGTTTGCCATTTCCAGGAGATATGGATTAAGACCCGCATCCTGAAGCATCTGCCTGAAGGTAGGCTCGTGAAGCCTCGGAGAACAGGATGCTACCACAATCCTGTTAAGGTTGTTTTCCTCTATATCCGTTCTTATCTCCTTCTGGCCCGGCTCACTGCATGCATAACCGATTCCCTTGGAAACGCATACATTCGGCAGATGAGATGCTCTTTCCGCTACCCCGTCACAGTCAACGCTCTGGGCAATGTTCAGGCCGCAGTGACACACATAGACGCCTATGCGTATCTCTTCGCCTGAATCCCCGGAGCCGTTCCCTGCGGGTCTGTTTTTTGTCATACTCATTTTTATTTCCTGTTAGATTTTTTTAGTGTGCCGTTAACCGGCAGCTTATATATAATTTAAAATTATTCCCAAAAGATTGTATCCGCTATGGCGGTTGTAAGATCCATCATATCTATCTTGAGCTCATCACCCCGCAGTGCGTCTTCCATGGCACAGCGTAAATGGATCTGGCATTTGGGGCACGCGGTGATAAGCGCCCCGCTTCCTGTTTCCTTTACCTGTTTAAGTCTCTGAACCTGCATGGCCTTGCTGAAACCGTCACATCCTGTCCAGGCACTGTTTCCGCAGCAGTTTGAAAGCGAAGGAAGCATCTCGCCGGAGTTTTCCGATGCAAAGTTATTTATCAGCTTGCGCGGGAGATCACCGTTTCCGTTAAACCGGCTCTGGCGGCATGAATCCTGAAATGTAACCTTTGTGTCCATCTGCTTAAAGCCGACTGCGCCCTTGCTGATCTCTTTATCCAGGAAGTCATGAATATGGGTAATTTTTACAGGCATCTTTATTCCGAATTTTTCATATTCATTCTTGAGGGTATGAAAACATTCCGGGCAGGCGGTTATGACTTCTTCCACGCCGGCTTCTTCAAAGGCCTTTGCATTTAAGCGCGCAAGCTTTATAAAGTTGTCCCTGTCTCCGGACCATAAAAGATCGTGGCCGCAGCACTTTTCATCATCCAGCACCATTGGTTCTATATCAAAAAAGTTTAAAAGGCGGATACTGTCTCTTAATATTCTTCTTGTCTTGGTCTTTAAAAATTCACCGAAGAACAGATCAAAGTAAACAGCACATCCTCCAAAGAAAAGAACCTTGCTGTCTTTACTGGTTCTTATTCTGTCCGGAAGGTATGTCCACCTCTGGGGTTTAAGTTTTTCAGAGGTCATGGCCCTCATCATGCTCTGAAAAAATCCGCCGTGAGAAGGTTCTTTAACCATATTGCGTCTTTTATAATAGCCGCGCATATCCTTGATAAATTCAGGGAAATTAACAGCAGAAGGGCATCTGTCGTAACACACTCCGCATGTCAGGCATGCATTAACAGAATCCCGCACATCCTTTGTATCCGCCCTGCCGGCTATTATGTCGCCGGCTATTGCACGCGGCGAAAAGGGCTTTCCTGCAAGGGCAAGGGGGCAGGCCGATGTACACTTGCCGCAGTCCTGGCATGAGTAGACATCATGGGCGGCAATTATCTCTTCCGGTGTTTCGGGCGCTTTGTCTTCTTCCCACAGTGCTTCGGATGCCTCTATGGGGCTTTTTCCCATTTCCTTTATCCCGGCAACAAAATCCTTTAAAAACTGAAGCAGCTCATCTGGCTGATCAGGCAGAAAGGTAACAAGGCGAAGCCTTTCTTCACCAAGCCCAATCAGCGATATAATTTCTCTGGTCTCGGTGGTGTTCTGCATGGCTGTTGCCGTGCCGCTTCCGTAACGGCATGTACCTGATCCGCATCCCATTAAAATAACCCCGTCTGCGCCCATCTCAAAGGGTTTAAAAAGCAGGGCCTTGCTCATACGCCCGCTGCAGGGAATTCTAACCATTTTTATTTCATTGGGTATGTCGGCACGTCTGTCCTGCAGGTTAAGGTAGGCAGCGTGAGGTCCCCAGTTACAGCAAAATAGAATTATTTTATAATCTTCCATATGTTTTCCAGTTATAAAAATTAATTGTCCAGCCTGTAATCCAGAAGCAGTTCTTCAAGTGTCTGTTCCAGGTATGCCTGATCCCTGTAGGGGCTGTCGGCAGCGTTGCAGGGGCAGACCGATATACAGTTTCCGCATCCCTTGCAGAGCATTGAGTCAACAGAGGCAACATAGGCTCCCACATCATTGGGCGTCAGAGATATTGCCTGATAGGGGCACACCTGCAGGCAGCGTCCGCAGCTGCGGCACAGGTTCTGGTTTATTGTTACAAGAAATCCCCTGTACTGACGGGGCCCCCTGGGTATGGCAATAGCCGCAAGGGTTGCCGCAGCAAGTCCCTGTGTCTGCTTAGATATCTGCATGCCCGGAGGATCAGCAAGGTAAAGCCCCGAGATCGAAGTTGACCCGGGGTTTAAAAAGGGTACATCCGTTGCATTTTCCTTCTGCATTTTGGACTGCACGGTTTTTGCCGGCAGATCGCCATGTGTATGGTACAGGGCAATATTACGGGATTTTTCACCAAGTATTACACTCCCCACTGTAAAGGTTCTGTCAACGCCTCCGTAATTCACCTTAACGCTGAAGTCCCCAAGAGTACCGCTGACAGCAGTAACTTCCGAATCAATAAACCCGTGTATATTGGGATGCTTGGGGCAGCTTTTCAGTGGCCGCTTTACAGTCCCGAACATGTACACTTCGATACCGAGCCGGGCCAGTGTTGCCGCACTTGTGACAGCAGCTTCCGTCTGCCCTATAACGGCTGTTGTAAAGTTGAAATTCCTTGCCGGGGCAGGAAAGGGCATAAGCTTGGAGGCCCTCCCGATACTTCTGTCAATAAGACCTTTAAAGGATTCCACTGCAAGGTTTTTATCCTGTTCCACCAGTCTTAAAACTTCACCCCGCAGATTACATGTCTGAACCATTGAACGGCTGATTCCGGTACCGTTAAAGAGACCGTCCTTTAGCCTGCTTCTCTGATCAGTACATGCACTGCACACATAATCGAGCGGGCAGCATACGCATGATGCAAGCACAACCCTTGTAAGGGCCTTTTCACGGACCACATCAAGAATCCGGGTAATGCCTTCAGGAACACATGCCGAGTTAAGCGCTTCGGCATGTGCTATTTCGGGCCTTGCAACAAGTCCGTCAAGATAGTAACTCATTTCATCGGCCCACCCGAATGAGTCATTGCATCTGCATGTAAAAACTCCCACCCTTATCTCATCGGTCAAACCAGTATCAAATGGTATATAGGAAGTTCCGTGTCCTTTATAACTTGGAGATGCTTCCTTTAAAAGCATCATGGCCTTTGCTGCTGCGGCAAAACCTCTCTGGATCATTGCATGGACATCGCCCTTTGCAGAACTGGGGCCGTATGCACGGATAACATCTTCACCCTTTATATCCCTTGCCATTGAAGGGTCTGCAACTATCAGGACACCCGAGTTTTCCGTTAACCTTTTTACGGTTTCATCGTGCACGATAGCATTATTTGCAGCACAGGCGGTTATACACTCAAGACACTGTGAGCAGTGCCCGCACTGAAGGCAGCGTGCTGCCTCATTGAAAAGCTGTTCCTCACTATAGCCCATGGCGACTTCATCGAAGTTTCCTTCGCGGGCGGCAGGAGAAGTCTCTTCCATCTTTTGCCTTGGAGCTTTTTCAAGAATGTCAGATAAAGGCCTGTAGTCTGCGTCCTCGGGCCTTTCGGGTTTTATCTTCCAGGGGGATGTTATATCCGCAAGGTTTTTCATTATTTTTGCTGCAGCATACCTGCCGTTTGCCATGGCCCTTACAACCGATGACGCTCCTGTAACCGCATCACCCGCGGCATAGACACTTTCCATACCTGTTTTATTGTCTGCATCTATATCAATGTAGCCGTAGCCGGTTACTTTTAAATCCGTGTCAGCGGGAGTATTCTGATAGGCTCCCATCTGGCCTATGGCAACAAATACCTGATCAAAGGATTCCTCAAAGGACTCGCTTCCGGGTATCAGCTTCGGCCAGGCTATGCCCTTTTCGTCAGGAGGCCCGGGCTGTGTGGGCTTAAGGCGGACACCCTGGAGTTTTCCCTCTGCACCTAAAAACTCAACAACCTGGCACTCATCTTTTATCTTAATACCTTCTTCCAGCGCACCTTTTACCTCGTGGGGATCTGCCGGAATGCTCTCTTCTTTAAACCATGAAAGGATTGTAACATCAGCACCCTTTCGCTTAAGCACCCGGGCCATATCAAAGGCGGCATTTCCGTCACCGACAACAGCTATCCTTTTGCCGAGTTCCGGGTTTTCATTCCTGTAGATTTTTGAAAGAAAGGAGATGCATCCTGATACACCTTTAAGCTCTTCACCCGGGGCCCCGATTCTGCGGTCTGTCCATGAACCTGTTGCAAGAAGAACCGCGCTGTATTTCTTTTTAAGTTCATCAAGATCACGGGGAATGTGTACCTGGCGACCGGTTACAAACTTTACACCTTCGGATTTTAATATATTGAGCTCCCTGTCTAAAACCTTCCTGGGAAGCCTGTGAGGACCTATGCCGTACCTTAAAAGCCCTCCGGCCTCTTTTTCCTTTTCAAAAACAGTTACGGAAAATCCCTGGCGGGCAAGATCAGCAGCCGCAGCAATACCGGCCGGGCCGGAACCTATTACAGCTATCTTTTCATCATAAAAAGGCTCCGGAGGTTCCGGAAGTTTTTCGTTCTCATCAAAGGAAGCATCTGAGACAAATCTTTTTATATCCCTGATGGCAACAGCTTCATCCACCTCAGATCTTCTGCAGGCCTCTTCGCATGGGTGCGTACAGATCCTTCCGCATATGGCAGGAAGAACATTGTCGTTCCTTATTATTTCAAGAGCTTCTTTGTATTTTCCGGCCTTTGCAAGAGCTATATAACCCTGTGCATTAACACCTAAAGGGCAGTTTGACTGACACATAGGCTCCATGCGTTTATCTATCATTGCACGCCCCGGCAGACTCAAACGGCTGTTGATATGGACCGGCTTTGATTTATCGTTATTTTCTACAGGGCATATCTCAAGACACTTTCCGCAGAGGGTGCATCTTTCCGGGTCTACATATGTCTGGGGTCTTTCGAGCTTTACATTAAAACCCTGCTGACTGTGACGTATTTTATTTACCGTTACAGGCAGGATGCACCTGATATTTGAATTTCTTAAAATTCTTATAAGGCCGGGCCTGTTTGCATAATTATAGGTTACGCCGGACTCAAGACGGTAGCTTTCATCCGAAAGCTTTTCGTTGAGATCAGTATCTTTATCCACAAGGGTAACCGGGATGCCGAGTTCTCCCAGCTTATTGGCTGCGGATATTCCGGCCGGGGTCGCCCCCATTATCATTACGCTGTGCAGCCTGTTTTTAGGACTTTTCATTTAACAACTCCTGTATTTCCGGCAGCCTTTTTACGTCGGCTTTTAAGAGTGGCCTGGGCAAACTCCCAGCCGCGGTCAAATGCCTCAAGATTTATCTTAATGGTTTTGGGCGGAACGGACTTTGATACCGTATCCCTTGCCGAATCAATGGAAACGGTTTCTGTGATGCCTGTAAGAAAACCGATCATTATAATATTGGCCATCATCTTAAGGCCCATTTCTTCGGCAAATCTTGTAGCCGGAATTGCAAAATAATCACGCTCTGCCGAAAGTTTGACAAGGTCCTGATCTATTATCAGGGCAGTACTCTCTTCAAGGCCGTCCTTATATTTGTCGTACCCGGCCTGTGACATGCAGACCAGGATATCGGGAACATTAATATAGGGGTAGTATATCTGCTCGTCAGCTATTGTCACCTGAACGCTGCAGGCGCCGCCCCTTGACTCCGGACCGTATGACTGAACAAGTGAACTCTCAAGCTTGTCTCCAAGTGCGGCAGCCTTTCCTACTATTCGACCGGCCATGATAACTCCCTGACCGCCAAAACCTGTTATTATTATCTTTTTCTGCATTACTGTTTCCTTTATGGCATCCTGCATGTCCTGTCATAGTTTTCTATACAGGTAGGTCGTTCCCTGTCTACAAATTCACCCAGAACAACTCCCTTGTTAAAATCAATATCCAGCTCTGTCGGGTCTGCGTTGTTCTTAATTATTGTATTGTCCCGGTAAAGTTTCAGGGTTTCGAGCGATTTTTCCTTGTTTCTTCTGCCGTAGTTTGTGGGGCAGGGCGCAAGCACCTCAATAAAGGAAAACCCGCTTTTTGTAAGGGCCTTTTCTATACAGGCCGTAAGCTCCCTGATATGAAGCATTGTCCACCTGGCCACATAGTTAGCGCCCGATGCCCAGGCCATTAAGGGAAGATTAAAGGGTGCATCCGGATTTCCCATCTGGGTGGTTGTGGTTTTTGCATTAGTCGGTGTTGTTGCTGCAACCTGACCGCCTGTCATACCGTATATAAGATTGTTTACGCATATGACGGTCATGTCTATGTTTCTGCGTGCTCCGTGTATAAAATGGTTTCCCCCGATTGCCATAAGGTCGCCGTCGCCGCTGAAAACTATTACGTTGAGATCGGGGTTACCGAGCTTAAGGCCTGTTGCATAGGGGATGGCTCTTCCATGGGTTGTATGAAAGGAGTCCAGGTTGAGATAACCGGCGCCGCGTCCTGTACAGCCTATGCCAGATACCATGCATGTTTTTTCAAGATCAATACCGCTTGAGATCATGGCCTTAAGGCATGATGAGAACACAGGGCCGATACCGCAGCCGGTACACCAGATATGCGGAATCCTGTCTGTCCTTATGAGATGATCCAGCGGATGTGCGATCTCGGGGGACGATTGAGTATTTGCCGCCATCAGTAAACCTCCTTTATCTTTGCCATAACCTGTTCTGGAGTAATTACCGTTCCTCCTGCGTGGCCCACCAGATGACATTCAGCTTTTCCGTATGCACTTCTCATAACCTCAAGATGAATCTGCCCCAGGTTTATTTCTACAGTAATAAAAGCCTTTACATTTTCTGCCAGCTCCCTGATTTTTTCTTCAGCAAAGGGCCATATTGTATTGAGTTTTAAAAATCCCACCTTAAGACCCGTCCCCCTTGCCTGGTGCATGGCTGCAAGGCTTGTTCTTGCCGATATGCCGTAGGATACAAGAACAACATCCGCATCTTCCAGGTTGTGGGATTCGGTCATGATAATATCATCCCTGTTGTTCCTGATCTTGTTTACAATGCGCTCCATCATTTCGGCCTGGGCATCCACTGTCATTGTAGGGTAGCCCCTTTCATCATGGGTAAGACCGGTAACATGAACCTTGTAACCGTCTCCGGCTGCAGGCATTGGTGCAACACCGTTGGGGCCGGGCTGATACAATTTAAACCTGTCCTTGCGGCCCTTTGGTTTTGTCCTGTAAACAGTCTCTATTTCTGATGCCTCGGGAATGATTACCTTTTCACTCATATGCCCGATAACTTCGTCGGTCATAAGAAGCACGGGTGTGCGGTATTTTTCGGCAAGGTTGAAGGCTGTAATAGTCTGGGAAAAAATCTCCTGGGCTGATGAAGGAGCAAGGGCTATTATTTCGTAATGACCGTGTGACCCCCACCTGGCCTGCATCATATCTCCCTGAGCGCCCATTGTGGGAAGACCGGTTGACGGCCCTGCACGCTGAACGTTTACAACAACGCAGGGTGTCTCGGTACATACCCCAAGACCGATATTTTCCATCATAAGACTGAATCCCGGCCCTGACGTTGATGTCATGCTCTTCTGTCCGGCCCAGGATGCTCCAAGGATGGATGCCATCGCTGCTATTTCATCCTCCATCTGGATAAATGTGCCGCCCACCTCGGGCAGACGAACAGACATGTGTTCTGCAACCTCTGTAGCCGGCGTAATAGGGTAGCCTCCAAAAAACATGCATCCTGCTGCCATGGCCCCTTCGGCACATGCCTCATCGCCTGTTATATAATGCTCACCTGTTAATACTGCTGGTCTCATATACTCTCTCTTGAATGATATTATTTTGCTTCTTCAGAAAAAATGGCAAACTCGGGGCAGATTATTTCACAATAATGACAATTTACGCACTCATCCTTTTTCTGAACCTCGGGAGGATGATAACCTTTTTTATTGAACCCCTTTGAAAACACAAGGATAGAACGTGGGCAAAACTCTATACAGTACCCGCATCCCTTGCACCGGTCTTCAATAATAACTACGTTTCCTCTTGTAATCTCTATTACATCGTTATCAAACGGTTCACGCCAGAATTTCATTTTTTAGTCCTTCACCCTGAGTATAATAAATGTCTCTGAAAACATTATATTCCAGATATTTTTTCAATAAGCAGGGAAGAATACATCAATGAAACAGTAAAATCAAGAGCAATGAAATTTACAAAAATTGATTTTTGAGAAACCCCCATGCTTTTTTAAGGAGAGTCTCAAAATTGTAGATTTTGCAGCATTGGAAGTTTTGTGGGGATTTGCAGATACAGCAACAATACTAAATATAACTCAATTTACACAAATTAAGTTATCGTTAATTTACATTTTTGTTAAAATACTTTTATATTAACGTTATGCAGCGGTGCCGACGCCAGACGTTTATCACAGGTAAGGAGAGTTGCCGGCAATGCCTCCGCGAGGGCAATATAGGCTGCGTCGTAAGCTGTAATATTTTTACGGAGTTCCCATATCCTGTGTAAAAGGATATCATGAGGATAGCGGCTAATAGGCATATCTTTAAAGTCATCAAGGGCAGCCTGTGCACGTTCAGAAGAAATATCACCGGAAGAACAATACCGCCTGAGGACCTGGACTACTTCAAGATCAATGAGATGGGGTGCACATAGGTTTTGGAAAGGAGAAAAAATTAAATTTTCAATCTCTATGCCAACCGGGCTTCTGAAAAGGACTTCGAGAATCGCTGACGAATCAACAACAATCAATTCAAATCTCGCTCAAACCGTACTGCTTCAGAAGGTGAGATCTTCGGAGATACCGGTGATCTTTTACTAAGTCGTTCCCGAAGATTTTTTACAGAAGGGCGTTCTGTGCTTCGACGAATCTCTGCCATCAGATAGTCTGAAAGAGACATTCCTTCCATGGCCGCTCTTGCCTTCAGTTCTCTATGCAGAGAATCTGGGACATTTCTTATCTGGATCATTTTTGACATGTAGAAATTATATTTTCATGTGCAAAACATGTCAATCAGATTTATCTGCATCAAAAATGTGAACACTCCCTCAGTTCACTGTACCCAACTCATCAAAATATTTTTTCGGAGACTTAATCTGCTCAAGTGAAACAGGCGGCAACATAAGAATTGAATCATATACAGTCTCATTTTTTTAATTAACCGCAGACAGCCGCAGACTTGCGCAGACAAAAAACTTAAACAACTCTTTCCGGGGAAAGTAGATATAACCAGGAATGGTGACTTTACCAGCTTTGGGCGGAAGAATCAGAAATGCTTATTGACCAGGGTGGAGGTGCTGGGCTTTTCTCAAAGATGTATCTGTTAATAATACAGAAGGATATGGGTATGTTTTGATTTTTTAAGGATTGTGTACTTACTCTCTTTAAAGTGCATATATTGTAATCCTTAAAAAACAAAACAGTTGAACAATTCGGTTCAGATGCGTCTTTGAGAAAAGCCAAGTGCCGTAATTAACAGTATATCAGGTCACCTAATTGGGAGATGTTCCAATTTATTTTTAAAACCGTCCGTGTGTGCCTGCGGTTAATTATTCTTTAAGCCTGTATTTTTGCAGTCGGCTGTTTGGTTTTTCGGGTATTGTGTATAGAATAAGCCCTTTCTCTCTTAATTCTCGTATAACTTTATTTAACTGCCCGGATATTTCTTTTTGTCCGAGCTGTTTTGATATTTCTATTTTTGACAGTGGACCTTTTTTTAATATTTTTAATATGTTCTTCCTGAGAGACTCTGGCTGTGACTCTGGCTGTAACTCTGGCTGCACCCTGGCTGTACTCTGGCTGCTAGCCGATTTTGAATCTGCCCTGACTCGGCCTTGACTCAGCCCTGACTCGGCCCTTTCCCAGCTTTGAGCTTAGTCCCTGCCTGGTCCTTACTTAGTCCCTGCTTAGTCCCTGCTTGGTGCCGTTCTTGATAAACTGCACCTGAAAGGCATGTCCAACTTCCTGAAGAATGAGATCCATTTCAGGGTATTCGCTGAGGTATTCTTTCATCTTTTAAAAACCTATTCCCCAGCCTGGTGAATCCTTAACTCCCAGAATTATCTTGCTGCCGGCACCATTAGCAAATGCGGGACAGACCCGGGCAGTTTAAAAATAATAAAGTTTTTGCCCGAAGGGCCAAAGATTTTGTCTGCGCAAGTCTGCGTGTGTCTGCGGTTAATAATCTTTCTGTTTTTGTTTTATGAATATTTCTTTATATACTCAGCGGTTTTCACCTTTCTTGCCGTATTCTTCGAGCTCATATAACGCACCTTGCCGAATATTTTTCTTTCGGGCCCCCATGCCCTGTCGTATCTCCCTAATGTCCAGAAGATACCGCTGTATGAATTGGGGTCGCGTCCGTCCAGTGCATATTTGTTGTTAAGATGGATCATTATTTCAAGGGCATCTGCGGGCTTTTTGGTCCATTCAAAAATCTTTTTACCCCACAGCATTCTTAAGTAGTTATGGATTATCCCTTCTTTTACAAGCTGTGCCTGTGCGGCATTCCATAATGGGTCATGGGTTTCTGCATTTTCAAACTGCTCCATTCTGTATACATATTCCCTTTCATCCGCTTCATGAATTTTTAATGTTTCCTTTGCCCAGTTCGGAAGGGTTTTATATTTGTCATAATCCTTATTATATCTGCACATATTAAATCCTATTTCACGCCAGGTGATTAACTGATCAATAAAGGCCTCTGCGGATCTGCTCATTCCCCACCAGCCTTCTCTTCTTCCGTTTGTTTTTTCATCGAGCTTTCCCGGATGCCAGTTTTCATATTTCTGCAGGCTGTAAAATACTTCATGTGCGGATATATGCCCGAAATGCAGATATGGAGAAAGCCCGCTTGTTGCATCTTCCTGTGGATGATTTCTTATTTCATCATAATCCGGCAGTTTTTCTGTAATAAACTTTTTTAAAAGTTTCTTTCCTGCCCGGCTGCCTCCTGCATTTTTTATGCTCTGCACATTATGATCTATTGGAATCTTTTTTAATTCGTCAGGTATATTTTCAAGAAATTCTAAATTTACCTGGGGCCATTTTTCTGTTATTTGTCCGGGTAATCTTTTAATTTTCTTCAGTTTAATATTTTTAAGAGGATTTATCTGCGGCATATCCATGAGGTGTTCCGGCAGTGTCTTCTGTAAAAATCTTCTAAAAGAATATGCAGTAGTAAATTCTCTTCCACCTGCATCCATGGGTAAAAGCCCGTTTGAATCCACAGTTTCAAGCAATACCTGTAGAGACGCCCGACCGTCTGGAGACGCCCGATCGGGCGTCTCTACGAGTTTTTTCAGCATTTGCGGAATAAAAAATGCCGGATAATCATCGGTTACAACAGCACATGCATGCTTAGACATTTCATATAAAAGGCCGCTGCCTTTTCCGGGGGCAGGTTCAACATAGGGATAGTAAGTGATGTCACTGTCATTGGCCTTTAAAAAATTATCCCTCATACCTTTAAGTATAAAGGCATGAAACCGGTCACAGGTCCATTTATAATCGGTGTCAAGAGCTTCAAGAACAACAAGAGGTTTATTGAGTTCTTCTGCCAGCTCAATCGCTCTGTCCAGGCTGAAGTTCCAGTCAAGGCGCCTGTTTGCAATCATCCAGTAAAGAACAAAATCGCCGTCAGGGCGTACCTGTTTTTTATTTCCTTTTCTTATTCGTATTGCAGGGACAGTTTTCAAATAAAGCCTCCTTACTTTTTATTATAGAGACTTATTATAATACCCCGAAAACCTATCGGGTTTCCAGATATAAACCATGTTTTTTAAAGAAGGCGAATATTTACCACAAAAAAAAGCAGGGGAAAAAATCCCCTGCCTGATCTAATTAAAAAAGTATTTACACCTGTTGTTTTCTCAGGACAGCTCTTTGATTTTTACTCTTTTTACGCCAAACCTGTATAGTAATCCGGCTACAAGTACAGTAACAGGGGCAACTGCGATGACGCCAAAACTGCCTACTAGAATGTTTAAAACTTCAGCTGCTACAAAAGGTGCGTTAAGAAGATTGGCTGCAGGAAGTCCCTTGGCAAGAAAGACCATAAACATGGTGATATGGCTGCCGGAATAGGCGAGCAGTAATGTAGGCGTCATGGTACCGGTAACAACCCGCCCTACGCGCAGGCCTGAGCGCATATGTTCAAAAAAAGCAATGTCCGGGTGCTTGAGCTTGATCTCATCCATGGTCGCGGCGATATCCATGGCCAGGTCCATCATAGCGCCGGAGCATGCAATGAAGACACTGGCAACAAAAATATCTGTGAGGCGTAGATCTGTATATCCTGTATAAAGAAGCATCTCGGCAAAAGGCCGCACGGCTCCATGCATCCAGAACATGCTTGTAAACCATGAGGCAAGGCCGCAGGTTAGCAGTAACCCCAGCATGGAACCCGCGAAGGTTGCTAAACCTCTACGATTCAGTCCACCAACCGAAAAACAGATCACCCCTGTAAGAATTGTTACAATACCAAGGCCGGTCGGTATTGGCGGGAACCCTCTGAGCAGCAGCGGAAAAAATAATTTCCAGAGAATCATTGCTGCAAAAATAAAGGAAAGAGCCGCCTTCAGTCCTGTCACTCCGGCTACAGCCACCAGCAGAACAAAAAAAAGGACGATCAACACCAGTTGTAACTGTAATCTGTAGTAACCCCGGGCTATAGCATTTACAGGTTTTCCATCACGTTCAAGGTACTCTACAAGAATGACCTTTCCGGATTTGTAAAATTCATCCATCTCCATGTTTCCGGACAGCAGATTAACCACTGATAACTCCTGGTCCTTATGAGGACCGTCCAGGAGTTTTACGGTCAGAATCTGGGAGCCGGTTTTCACGATCAGGTTAACTTTGGTAAGGCTGTTATCGACATCGGTGATTAAACCACGGCATCGCAGACCGCCAGGAGCAGCAGGAACATGCGCTATATCAATAACAGCAAGTAATATACAGAAACCGGCAATCAAAATAGAAAAAAACCATTCACGCCGTGAGGTAGACATTCATTCTCCAAAAAAATTATAAAGACGGCACCGCTGATTTTGCGGTACCGCCTCTATTATATAAAAGTATATAAGATAACTACTTTGTTACTTAACTGATTTACGCCTTATTCCCGCAAGTCCAAGCAGCCCTGAGCCTAACAGCCAGACAGCTGCAGGAACCGGTACAGGTGATGCCATTCCTTCACTCTCCTGCCAATCCCAATCATTGACAGAATCGGAAAAAAACGCTGTATAGGAAACTTCACCAATCTGATAGTCAGCAGTGAAACTGAGACCAACGGTACCCCCTGGAAGCACATCATACTCCACTGCATCGGAGTATAATTCCAGGTAATCTGTTTCAGCTGTATCATTGAGGTATAAAGTATCCGTAAATGTGCCAATCGTCCAATTTTCGGCTGTATTCAGTATAGTAACATTGGCATACTCTTCAAAATCCAGAGACACCATTGAAAGATACTGATAGGTTTCATCGTTCGAGGATGTATTTTCTAAAGTAAAGTCATACTGCCAGAGATCCCCGCCCAGTGCAGTTTCACTGTATGAAATATTCACTGACATAGCTGCCTGGGCAGATGATGTCATCATCAGAAAAGCCAGCAAGGCCAATGTGATAACTGTAAAATTAATTTTTTTCATAATAACCTCTCTTTCTACTTTTCAATAGGAAGCGCCTGTCCAATGCCCATTACCTTGGCAATCTTCTTGGCGATATCTGTATTATCGTAGAAGCCATAAAAATTCTTGGCCTCACGTCCTTCAGCAAAAACCGGAACCGGAACACCTGTATGCGAATAGGATGTCCAGCCAACGCTTGCGCGTTCGTTAAGGATATGTGTGATAGTTACGATAATGGGTTCATAGGAACCATAGAGCAGTGTGTTTTCTGCTGAAAGGTTGTCATTTGCACCGCACATTGACTTATCATATGCATCTTCCAATTTAAGTTTCTGAAAATCATTGAGCTCAGAATAGGTAAGGCCAAATTCGATCTCCATCAGGTCTATCATATCCATGTTGGAGGCCAAGTTGTCAGACTGTGTATAATCATAACCGGCAGAATATGCGGCTTTATGTGCAGCCCACTGATTTGAACGGAAATACTGGAAACTGGTATTCTGATCAAGCAAGCGATCGTAGTAAGCTGTATAACCGGTAGTTGCATGGCCTATAGTCAGACCGCCGGTTTCATGATCACCTGTTACAACGATCAGGGTATCACGCGGATGTGCTTTATAGAACTCGAGTGCCATACCAATTGCATTGTCAAAATCTATCATATCGCCGATTGTTGCCATGGCATCATTAGCGTGACAGGCCCAGTCAATCTTGCCGCCTTCTACCATAAGGAAAAATCCCGTATCGAGACCGCCGTTGCCAGAAAGGACTTCGATACCCACTTCGGTTATCTCAGCAAGTGAAAGATTATCAGCAGCTTCAGGTTCATCCATATCGATTGCATAGGGCATGGCAGCACTGTCCTGTAACCAGTTATTTATACAGATAACTTTGTCCATAGGAGAATCCTTAAGGGCAAGAATATCTGCACTGGTGTTAAGAACGGTATATCCTGCAGGCTGTGAAACCTTTAATCCGCCGCCACCGAAAAACTCATATCCGCTTTCACCAAGCTGAATATCTATATCACCATAGCTGTTACGGCTTGCTACGCTGGCATAATAGGCTGCCGGTGTTGCATGATCCAGAGACACACTGCTTATAACACCGACTTTCTTGCCTTGTTCATGAGCCAACTGAGCAACACTCTTATAACTGGTAGTTTTTGTATCGTCCATTCCAATTACACCGCTCATAGTCTTGATCCCGCAAGAGAAGGCTGTAGCTGAAGACGCTGAATCGGTCATCAGCGCATGAGCATCATAGGTAGTCTGCATACCGGCTACACTCATCTTACTCATATTCAGTCTATTCTCCGGCAAGAGCAGATCAGCAGCTTCTCTTGCACTGCCGCCATTCTTCTCCGCAAGATAGGCTTCTGTTGCCTGAATTTGAGAGTTCGACATGCCGTCACCCAAAAAGAAAAATACATACTTGGGCGCTGCCGCATATGCTGACGATGCCATACAAGTCACCATGGCTGTTAAAGCGATTGATTTTATTAAATTTATTAACTTCATCCCTTTTCTCCTTTCATTCTCTGTCATTTTTTTGATTACCATTAATATTGCCTTTACTTCCCTTATTACTGCCTTCTCTGCCTCACTGCACAATTCTGGCGTCCTAATTAATTATGGCAGCAAATCAGCCGAAAATTTTGCAAGGTTCTCTATCTTTTTGGCTATGTTTCTAACTTTTAAAGAAGAGAAAAAAACCGCACCAAGTCATTAACTGTTTGATGCGGGTTTTCTGTTTCCTGATATAGGTCAGCAAAGTGCCCTTTATGTATAATCTCTCAAACCAATGTATGATTTTTATATTATCTATATTAAAAATTTATTAATAAGGAGTGCGGGAACACTTAAACTCTTTAAAACTTAGCCAAGAATAGCTTCAAAACATTTTCATTCTGCCGGATACTGGATATTGTTATATATTGACAAACACATAGAGTTCCATTAGCCTCCCTGAACATAAAAGCACTTCCGGCTGTTCATCATTAAAATAATTTTATTTTCGGTATCGTCAGTTTTTCCGGCATTTACATATTTTAAAATATCATTTGAATATTATAGATTGGCCCGTCTAAAAAGCATGGGCTTCCCGTTCGGTTTTAAAACTGCTATTTTTATCAGACAATTAAGGAGAGAATTTATGAATATTCCGTCTTTCGCTAGAATTTCGTCCAGAACCAGGAACTGCGTTTTTATATTTTTTCTTTTTCTATTTTTCTTCATCTCTTCCTGTACTCACACACAGACTTCACAGTCTGTTACTAAAAATGAAATCACTGCTGCAGATATCGCGACTGCAGCACTTGATCAGCACCTGCCTCAAGACCCGCAGTTAATCACAGGAAAACTGGATAACGGCCTTACCTACTATATACGCAAAAACACCGAGCCTGAAAACCGTGCGGAATTACGTCTTGTTATTAATTCAGGGTCCATCCTGGAAGACGATACACAGCGGGGCCTGGCACATTTTCTTGAGCACATGGCCTTTCAGGGAACTTCACATTTTGAAAAACAGTCTATTGTAGACTTTATGGAATCAATCGGCATGCCCTTCGGCTCCGGTATAAATGCGGCTACAGGCCTGGATGAGACATACTATATGCTTGTACTTCCCACAGATGACAAAAGTCACATTGAAACGGCTTTTCAGATCTTAAGGGACTGGGCCACCGAAATAAAGTTTGAGCCGGAAGAAATTGACCTGGAGCGCAAGGTGGTTATAGAGGAATGGCGCCTGGGGCAGGGTGCAGGGAGCCGTATCAGCAAGAAAATACTCCCTGTAATATTTAAGGACTCCCTTTATGCGGAACGTCTTCCCATAGGTAAGCTTGAACAGATCCGAAATTTTACCCGGGAAGATTTTTTACGCTTTTACAGGGACTGGTACAGGCCCGACTTAATGGCAGTAATTGCAGTGGGAGACTTTGACACTGCAGATATCAAAAAACTCATCCACGAAAAATTCGACAGCATTCCAAAATCTGAAAACCCGAGGGAGCGAAAAGTATACCCGGTTCCTGATCATGATGAAACGCTTTTTGCCATCGCAGCAGACCCTGAAGTTCAGGAGACCGATATATCAGTATACTATAAATCTCCCAAAATTTTTGACTGGACAGCAGGCGGTTACCGGAAAACCCTTGTTGAAAATATCTATAACTCAATGCTTAATTATCGGTTTGGAGAACTTACCATAAAACCTAACCCGCCGTTTATGGGAGCCTCTTCCGGCAGGGTTTCGATAATCAGAAACGAAGACATTTATACGCTTGGGGCTACGGTTCAGGAAACAGGTATTGAACGCGGTCTGGAAACAATTCTGACTGAATCAGAAAGAGTTCTACGCCACGGCTTTACATCTGAAGAACTGGAACGGACTAAAAAATCATACATGAGGTCAATGGAACTGGCCTATGCCAACAGGGACAGCCGGGGTTCAAGCTCCCATGCATCTGAGATGTCACGCTCATTTCTGACAGGTGAGCACATCCCCGGAATAGAAGTTGAAATGCAGCTGTACAACCGTTTTATTCCGGAAATTTCCCTTGATGAAGTTAACCAGGTGGCCAAGACCCTGATCAGTGATTCAAACAGGGTGGTAGTATTAACCGCACCGGAAAAACCCGATCTTAACATGCCTTCCGAAACTGCACTTAAAAGCATTCTTGCTTCAGTCCCTGGAAAAGATATTGTTCCCTACACTCCGACAAAGGTGGAAGGGGAGCTTCTGGACAGTGTCCCGAGCGGTTCCAATGTTATTGAAGAAAGAGAACTGGAGGGCGGAATCACAGAATGGAAACTGGCAAACGGTATAACCGTTGCATTGAAACCCACGGATTTTGTAGAAGATCAGATTATGTTTATAGCTACAAGTAACGGCGGAACATCTCTTGCAAGCGATGAAAATTTTATCCCGGCCAAAACAGCTTCCGCTCTTGTGGCTGTCGGCGGACTGGGCAAATTTAATATCATGGATTTACAGAAAAAACTGACGGGTAAAGCTGCAAGGGTAACAGCAAGCATCAATGAATATCAGGAAGGACTTTCAGGTGCAGCATCACCCAAAGATCTTGAAACCATGTTCCAGCTTATTTACCTTAGAGTAACAGAACCCCGTTCTGACGAAACCGTTTACAATATTCTTAAAACCCAGTTACAGCAGCAGCTTCAGAACAAAGATTCAAACCCTTCCACGGTTTTTCAGGAAACATGGAACCGTATGGTTTATTCAAATCATTCCCGTAAAGAACCCGATTCTCTTGAGACGCTTGAGAAATTTGATTTGGCAAAATCAATGGAGTTTTATAAAGACAGGTTTGCCGACACAGGGGATTTTGTTTTTGTCTTTACAGGAAGCTTTACTCTCGAACAGATGCGGCCGTTTGTAGAGACCTACCTCGGTGCGCTTCCGAGCACCGGCCGCAAGGAAACCTGGAAGGATGTAGGCATTCGCGGAGTCCGAGAGGGCATCATTAAAGAAACAGTATACAAAGGCAAAGAACCCAAAAGCAGCACCAGGATAGGTTTTAACGGGTACTTTCCCATGGTTGATGATCAGCGTGAGGTAACATGTGTTTCTATAAGCACACAGATTCTTGAGAACAGGCTGCGTGAAATAATACGTGAGCGCATGGGCGGAACATATTCAATAGTTGTCAGAAGCGGTATTGTCAGAATACCCGAAGGCCAATACCTTATAAGTATTGATTTTTCTTCTGATCCTGAACGTATCGATGAACTGACAGCGGCAATATTTGATGAAATAAAAGCCATAAAAGAATCCGGCCCCACAGAAAATGAAGTTTCAGACATCAGGACAACTCTGATACGAGCCCATGAAACAGGAATGAAACAGAACGCCACATGGCTTGCATCTATTTCGGCCTCCTATGTAAGAGGAGATAATCCCGGAGCAGAACGCCTGCTTAAGGCCCCCGAGATTATTAACTCGATTAGTAAGGATGATATAAAAGAAACATTTAATATGTATTATGATTTTGAAAACTATCTTCAGGCAGCTTTGATGCCCGAAGAAGCAGAGCAGTAAGAAAAAACAGGCGGGGGGAGGTAACAATTAAAACTTTAAGGAGAAAGGAATGAATTTAAAAAAACCAGGTTTATTAAAACAATCAAAGGTTTTTTTTATTTTGCTTTTCGCTTTAATTTTTACCCCCTGCGCCGCATTTTCATATGAAATCGATCTCACTGAAGGATGGAATCTCATATCTCTGCCCGAACAGCCCGAAAATGTAAATGTATCCCAGGTAACCGCCGCGATAGAAAACAAACTGATATCCATGTGGGCATACAAAGATGGACACTGGCTGATGTATACCCCGGAAAACCCAGATTTCAGTGATCTTCAGACAATCTCATCAGGAACAGGCTACTGGATTAATATTAGTGAAGCGGCTGTTCTCAGCGGCCAGGGTACCGGTACATCAGAAGGTATCGTTCTTGCGGAAGGTTGGAACCTTGTAGGTTTTAACGGAAATTCCCAAAAAAATATAGCCGATGCACTGTCCGACCTTGATAATGCCAACATCGTATCTATCTGGAGCTTCAAGGGACCCGGATGGGAGGTCTATAATCCTGATGAACCTGATTTCAGTGACCTTGCCTCCTTAAAACCAGGTCATGGATACTGGATTAATATTTCTGACGGAAGTATTCCCGAGCCTGCAATTGATGAAAAAGCCCGTTTAGTGCTCGCCTCCCTTGAATCAGGGGATACAGCTGCTATAACAAGCTATGTGAGCCCTGACTTTATACAGCACAACCTTTCTTTACAGGACGGCAAACAGGCCTTTATTGATGCTGCTGCAACAGGTATGTATTCCGACACTACGGTTGATATAGAACGGCTTTTTGTTGACGGCAGCTACGTTATCACACACTCAGACTATACAATCTCAGGCGAAAGAAAAGTAGTTTTTGATATTTTCCGCTTTGAGAACGGCCTGATTGTTGAGCACTGGGATAATTATCAGACCTGGGTGCCGATGTCATTCGGTACAACAATGCTCGACGGACCTACCGAAGTTACTGACACCGAACTTACTGCAGCAAACAAAACCCTTGTTCAAAATTTTGCACAGACCTGCCTTGTTGATGGCCAGTGGTCTTCCTATACCGATTATATTGATGACGGCGTGTACACACAGCATAATCCCAGCTTCGCGAGCGGTACAAACTGGATTAAAAATATGGCAGACGGAACAAAATTATATGATGAAATAAAGTATGTTTTTGGAGAGGGTAATTTTGTTGTTGCAGTATCTCAAAACGGATCAAAGTCCGTATACGATATGTGGAGAGTTGAGAAAAACCGCATTGTGGAACACTGGGATGTAGTTGAACAGATTTTACCGGAAGATCAGCAGCAAAACAGCAACGGCAAATTCTAACAGCCGCAGATAATTATAAAAAACAAAAAAAGGAGTTAATCATTTAACTCCTTTTTTTTGTTTTAAAAATCATTTGATTTCACTGGTCTTAAATGGCACGATATTTTTCTATTCAGTCGAAATTATCTTAGTATCCTGTAATATATTTTGCCATTAAAGGAGTATTTATAAAATTGCGCAGTAAAAAAATCACCGGAATTACCACAGCAGCCTTACTGATAACATTCATCCTGGCGCAGAATTCTATTGCAGGAGGCACAGAATTACCCGGTATATCCTGGGGAATGCTGATTATAGGCATGCTTGGCGGACTTGCTCTTTTTCTCTACGGTATGGGAAAAATGAGCGACGGCATGAAAAAAACCGCAGGCAACAAGTTAAGGGACATTATCGGGGCTATTACAAAAAACAGGATTATGGCTCTTACAGTCGGTGCTGTCTTTACTATGATAGTTCAGTCGAGCAGTGCAACTACTGTTATGCTTGTTAGTTTTGTTCAGGCAGGACTTATGAGCTTTACACAGTCCCTTGGTGTTATCCTGGGTGCAGATATAGGCACAACGGTTACTGCCCAGCTTATCGCTTTTAAAGTAACAGACTATGCCCTGCTTATGGTTGCAATCGGTTTTTTTATGCAGATGACCGCAAAAAAAAGCAGCATAAAAAATATCGGCGAAATTTTCCTGGGTTTCGGCATTCTTTTTTACGGCATGAAACTCATGAGCGACACAATGTCTCCCCTTAGAGACTACCCCGTATTTGTTGATCTTATAGCCCGGCTCAGCAATCCATACCTGGGTCTTTTAGTGGGTACCCTATTTACGGGTATTGTTCAGAGCAGTGCAGCCACAACCGGTGTTGTTATTGTTCTTTCACAGCAGGGTCTTATAGGCCTTGAAACAGGCATCCCCATTATTTTAGGAGCAAATATCGGAACATGTGTTACAGCAGGTCTTGCTTCAATCAATACTGCAAGAGAGGCAAAAAGGGTTGCCCTTGCTCATGTGTTTTTTAAAATTGCAGGTGTGATGATTTTTTTATTCTGGATACCGACATTTGCAGACCTTGTACGGTCCATGTCAGAAAGTTTCAGTAATGACACTGCACGCCAGATTGCCAATGCTCATACGGTTTTTAATGTAAGCCTGGGAGTTATTTTTCTGCCCTTTACAACTGTTTTTGCAAAAGTCATTTATAAACTGCTGCCGGAAAGAAAGCTGCCTGTCAGCATAGAAATAAAAACCAAATACCTTGATGATGCAAGCATCACTTCTCCTGCTCTCGGCATTGAACTTGCCAGAAAAGAACTCTCCTATATGGCCGAAATTCTGGGGCGTATGCTGCGGGGAGTTATTATTCCCTTTATATCAGACAGAAAATGGATTCTTAATGATAAGGATATTTCGGAAGAAGATAAGCATGCCTTTATCATGGAGATCCCGCAGAGGGATGAACGGCACCCGAACCTTACGCTTTTTGAAGCACTTGATATGAGGGAAGACTACATTGATTTTTTAAACGACCGGGTACATGAATTTTTAATCAACGTTTCCCAGCAGGAATCATCTCATGACCAGGCCAATGAACTTTTTGGAATGATTTCCATTGCAAGCGATATGGAAAGCATTGGAGACCTGATACACAGAAATCTGCTCAAACTGATTGAAAAGAAAAATGCCCTTGATGAGGATTTCAGTGTGGAAGGCAAGGAAGAGCTGATGATCTACCATGACAAGGTAAGCAGACAGATTGACCGGCTTGCAGAAGCATTTGCAGAACGTGACCTTGAAAAGGCGAGAAAGATCATGGGACGTGAACGGAAATATCTTGACCTTGAAGCTCAATACAGGATAAAGCACCTCGAAAGGGTACGACATAAAAGAGCCGATTCGGTTAAAACCCATGAAGTCCACATGGAGCTGATGGATATACTCAAGCAGATAGTTGTTTACACAAGCAACATTGCAAATACATTTCTTACCAAAAGCTATCCAGGACAAAACAATTAGAAGAAGGTCAATTTATGAGTAAATTAAAAGGATTTCAAAAAAAATATCTTAGGGGCCTTGCCCACAACCTTAAGCCGCTTGTTCTGATAGGTCAGAAGGGTCTTACCGAGGAGCTTGTAAAGTCTGCAGACCAGGCCCTGGACAGGCATGAGCTTATCAAAGTGAAGTTCAATGAATTTAAAGAAAAGGATCAGAAAGCAGCAATAACAGAAGAGCTGTGTAAAGTTACAAAGGCTGAAGTTGCAGGCACAATCGGCCATATTTCCATACTATACAGAGAACAGAAGGATTTGGAGAAAAAAAAGATTTTTTTACCCAGTAAGTAACACTGCAATCTCTTTTCTGTCCCTGACTGCCGGAATTCAAATATAACCCTGGTTTTCTCTCTGCTTGATATGAGCTGAAATGGAGGAGAAGCTGAACCGATGGATAAAAGCCGCTGGTTTAAACATGAAAAGGGGCTTTACCGGATTTACTGGATATGTGTTCTGCTGGGTGTCATATGGACATCAGTTGTAGGAATATTTTGTTTTTTTGCAATCGGAAATCAGAAGGAAACCGCATTAAGGCTTTCAACTCTCGAAGCCTATACAAGTTATGATAAAGATCTTACCTATTTAAAATGGTCGTCCATACAAAAAGGAACATATGTTCCTGTCACTGATATTTCACAACCGGTCCCGGATTTAAAGCATGTTGAAGAACGGGACCTGGTTACTCCTGCCGGCAGAAGGCTTACCCTTTTAAACCCTTCGGATATGATAAGACAGGCCCATGAACTGACGGAAAAACAAAAAGGCATAAAAAGCCGGATTTTAAACCCGGATAGCATTCGTTCCAGAAAAGAAGCTGATTCATGGGAAGCAGATGCCTTCAGATCCTTTAAGACAGGGGATACTGAGCACCTTGCAACGGGTGTACTTGACGGCAAAGAATACTTGAGGCTGATGAAACCCCTGTATGCCGAAGAATCATGCCTTAAATGTCATTCTGGACAGGGCTACAGTGAAGGGGACCTGATGGGGGCTATCAGTATATCCGTTCCCATGGAGCCCTACAATATTGTTAAAACATCTACTTCATGGATTATACTCGTCGCATATTTAATCATATGGATTATGGGTCTTTTTGTCCTTACCGTTACTTTTTATCTCCTGAAAAAGCAGTATAACAGGCTGCTTGTTACAGAGGGCCAGTTAAGGTTTCAGGCAAAGCTTCTTGATACTGTGGAACAGTCGGTAATAGCAACCGACACCGAAGGGAAAATACTTTACTGGAACCCCTATTCCGAAAAACTTTACGGATGGAAAAGCAATGAGGTCAACGGGCACTATCTAGTCGATGTAATCATACCCGAAGAAGATACAGCGGAAGCACTGAAAGCCCATAAAAATGTAAGAAAGGGCGGACACCTGTCAAAAGAAATCAATGTCAGAAATCAATCCGGGGATATATTTCCGGCACTGATAACCGCGTCGCCTGTTTATAATGAAAAGAATGATATTACCGGGGTTATCAGCATTCTGATAGATCTGACCGAAAAAAAGAAGCTTGAAGCACAGCTTCAGCATACTCAGAAAATGGAAGGCCTGGGTACACTTGCAGGCGGGATTGCCCACGATTTCAACAATATCCTGAGTCCGATAATGCTGCATTCTCAAATGGCAATTAATGATCTTCCTCCCGGCAGCACCCTGCAGGCAGATATGACTGAAATCTTTAAGGCAACAAAAAGAGCGCGGGACCTGGTTAAACAGATATTGACCTTTGCCAGAAAAGGAAAAGATAAAAGAATCATATTACACGCCTCGCCTGTCATTGAAGAGGTAGTAAATTTTTTACGATTAACAATCCCTGCAACAATTAATATTCGATATAAAAACCGTGCAAAACACGATTCAATATTTGCACATCCTACACAGTTGAACCAGATTGTGATGAATCTCTGCACAAACTCTCTCCAGGCAATGAAGGACGACGGAGGTATAATTGATATTGGCCTTGATGATGAGGAAATCAAAAGCAATGAAAATAACACCTTAAAAAATTTACTGCCCGGACAGTATCTCAGGCTCACGGTAAAGGATAACGGAACAGGTATTCCTTCCGAAATAATCAGCAAAATATTTGAACCCTATTTTACTACTAAAGGCGCAGGCAAGGGATCCGGACTTGGGCTTGCGATTACTCACGGAATCGTAAAAAATTATGAAGGAGATATTTCAGTCGAAAGCTCTTTTGAAGGGGGGACTGTTTTTACATTATATTTTCCGTTGATTATTGAATCGGCAGAAGTTCTGGCAGAGAGTGAAACACAAATCGAAAAAGGTACAGAACATATTCTTTTTGTAGATGATGAAAAGCCGGCAGTAACAGTCATGGTCAAAACACTTTCCAGGCTGGGTTACAGTGCAAGCGCTACAACAGACAGCCTGGAAGCTCTGGAAACATTTCGCAATGATCCTGACTCTTTTGATCTTTTAATTACAGATATGACAATGCCCGGGATGACAGGAGAAAAACTGATACATGAGATAAAAAAAATAAGGCCTGATCTCCCTGTAATATTATATACCGGCTTCAGCGATCAGATAGATGAGGAAGACGAGAAACTCGCAGGAATAGATGCCTTTTTAATGAAGCCTGTCAGCGTTAATGATATTGCATCTGCGATAAGAAAGGCTCTTGATAAATAATATCGTATCGGTAATACGATAATCTTTATATCAAAATACAATCTTTCAAGGCATATCATCAGTCCCTACCGGCTAAGATATTCGCTTTTTATAAAAACATGCCTGTAAAAGTTAAGTTTTTCTAAAAATAATCCGAAATAATATTAAGCTGCACGTTATAGACTCATTTTGAAATTATCAGGGTAATTATTGATCTGAAGCTGATTATAACAGGAGTTCTCGTACACATGGATACCGCTGCTAATACTGCCGATAAAAATATCTCTCGTTTAAAATGGATCTTTTTTTCACTGTACACGGCCTGTACAGGTACTGTTGCCACCTTTTATTTCCTTGCCGGAAATATCAGAATGACAAGGTTTATCAGCGGAATTCTGTTATTACTCGGGTTTGCAATTATAACCGGCTCTTATTATGCCCTTAAAAAATTATGTTCCATACAGAAAGAAACTGAGGAAGCATTAAGAAAAAGTGAAAACAGGTTTAGGACAATTGTAGAAAATGTAAATGATGCTATTTTCACCTTTGATTTTGACGGCACAATCCTCGATATAAATGAAAATGCCTGCAGAATATCAGGTTACAGTAAAGAGGATCTTATTGGACAAAATCCCAGCCTGATAAATAACCCTGAAAACGAAGACGAATTTGCCTGTCGAAAGAAAAAACTGCTTTCCGAAGATAGAATTCTTTTTGAAGATGTCCTTATCAGGAGAGATGGAGTAAAAATCCCTGTTGCCGTAAGCGCTAAAATAGTATCCAGAGATAACAACGGAATTGTTCAGGGTTTTGTAAGAGACATTACCGACCGCAGAAAGGCCGAAGAACAGTTAAAATTCCAGGCCAAACTCCTTGACAGCGTTCAGCAGTCAGTGATAGCTGCAGACAGTAAAGGCAAAATTCTATACTGCAACCCTTTTTCTGAAAACCTCTACGGATGGAAAAAAGATGAGCTTATAGGACGTTATGCGGCTCAAACCATTACACCGGATATTGATAAAAATCTGTTCAGGGAGATGGAAAAAATCACCCTTGCCGGAAACAGCTGGACCGGTGAAATTCAAGTCTTAAGGTGTGATGGAAGCAGCTTCCCTGCAATGGTGACAAATTCACCAATCTTTGATGAAAAGGGAAATCTTAGCGGAATAATAGGAATATCCTTTGATATTACTGAGAAAAAAAGACTGGAAACAGAGCTTCAGCATACCCAGAAAATGGAGAGCATAGGAACCCTTGCCGGGGGCATAGCTCACGATTTTAATAATATTCTTGGTCCTATAATGCTGCATACGGAAATGGCAATCGATGAAATGTCTGAAGACAATCCTTTGCAGACATGCATGAAAGAAATTTACACAGCAACAAAACGGGCAAGAGATCTTGTAAAGCAGATTTTAACATTTGCAAGAAGAGGAAGTGAAGACAGGACAGTATTAAAGACTTCGCAGGTAATAAAAGAATCTATAAAATTTCTGCGATCAACTATTCCTACGACTATCGAAATTCATTATGAAAATTTTGCTTCACAGGACACTGTATTTGCAGACCCTACACAGATTAACCAGATCATTATGAACCTCAGCGCCAATGCTGCACACGCAATGAGAGAAAATGGCGGACTCCTTGAAATCAGTATGGATAATAAAGATATCAGTCCAAAGAGGGTTTATGATTCCCTCTCCCTTGAGCCTGGCCGATACCTGAAAATCACTGTAAAGGATAACGGTACCGGCATTTCTACTGAAAATTTGAGCAGAATTTTTGAACCCTACTTTACAACTAAAAAACAGGGAGAGGGAACAGGCCTTGGTATGGCAATCATACATGGAATTGTCTTAAATTACCGGGGAGATATCACTATAGAAAGCACTCAGGGAAAAGGGACGACTGTCAACGTGTATCTGCCTGTAATTGATGCGCAATCATCAGAACCAGTCAGAGAGAAAGAAAAACTGCCATCCGGAAATGAACGTATACTTTTTGTTGATGACGAACCGTCAGCAATAGATGCAATGAAAAAAATGCTTGAAAAAAACGGTTACGGAGTAACGGCAAGATCAAACAGCAATTCCGCTCTTAAAACATTCCGGTCTAATCCCGGTGCATTTGACCTGGTTATAACGGATATGACCATGCCCAACATGACAGGAAAAGAGCTGACAGAAAAAATTAAAGAACATCGCCCTGATATTCCGGTAATTTTATGTACAGGTTTCAGCGATCAGATAGATGAATATAATGCGGATGCAATAGGGATTGATGCCTTTATGATGAAACCTGTAATTATGGCGGATATGCTTAAAAAAATTAGAGAGGTGCTTGATAAGAATACGTCTCAGTATGTACAGGATAAAACTTTTAAAAAGGCCGGAAATTAGCAGCAAAATCAGTCAGGCACAGAAACCTTTTCCACCTGTATCCGAACTGCGTCCGGCAGATCCGATTCGGACACAATCCTCCCGCCGTTGCGAGCAATTATCTTTTTGATATTATTATGTTTTTCTTTTTCCAGGATAAACTCAAAAGACCTGCCCACTGGAAGAATCCTAAGACATAAACCTACGTCCTGATAGGCCCGTCAGCAGTCACCCCGGTAATCAATTACCTCGGACTCAATCTGCATCACTATTTTTTCTTTTTTATTATTCATAATTTTTTAATACCGTGATCCTGTTTTCGTCATTCCCATAAGCCTTTCGGTTAGACTCAAGTCTATTAGCCTGTCGAATGGATGGGAATCCATTTTTTATTTTTAAAGCGAAAGTCAGCTATTCTAACAGGAAATTTTTGTTGACAGAACAAAAAAGATAGATATTATAAAAACTGACTGAGCGCTCAGTTTATATTTTGAGGTTAAAAATAATGAATAAAAAACAGTTGATACTAGATGTAGCAACAGGTCTTTTTTCACAAAAAGGGTTTACGGAAACCCCTATCTCCGAAATCTCAAAAATTACAGGTGCTGCAGAAGGGACCATCTTTTATCATTTTAAAACAAAGGAAGGCCTTTTCCTCGCGATCCTGGAGGACTTTAAAAACAGTATTGTAACGGAGTTTCAGCGCTACATCGAAGAACAGAAATTTGACAGCGGTATCCGGATGATGGAGGATATTGTATCCTTTTATCTGTACCTGTCCGGCTCAATGGAAGACAGATTTCTCCTCTTACACAGACACTACGCCTACGACCTATCAGCAAGTAACACCCGGTGCAGAGAATATCTTGAAGCAATCTACAACTGCCTTATCGATATATTTGAAAAAGCCATAACAACAGGCCAGGAAGATGGTTCAATCGACAGGAACGTTCACCCCAGAAAAACAGCTATGATTATTTTCGGAATGGTGGATGCCCTTGTACGTTTTAATACATTCAACCTTTATAATGCCGGAGCACTTTATGATGAACTTATTAATTCATGCCGGAGGATTCTTAAGGCATAAAAATCGGTCAGCAGGTGATTATTATGTTAAATAAAATTTTTCCATTTTTAATCTGGTTTAAAGATTACTCATTCAACAGTTTCCGCCTCGATGCCATTTCCGGCCTCACTGTCGCTCTTGTTCTCATTCCTCAATCAATGGCTTATGCTCAGCTTGCAGGTTTACCTCCATATTTCGGCCTGTACGCCTCTTTTTTACCACCCATGATAGCAGCCCTGTTCGGATCAAGCAGGCAGCTTGCAACAGGCCCTGTTGCAATTGTCTCACTTATGACCCAGGCCAGTCTTGAACCGCTCGCATCAACAGGGAGCCCCGGTTTTATTTCATATGCAATACTGCTGGCATTAATGGTTGGTATATTTCAGTTTTTACTTGGTGTACTCAAGCTGGGACTTGTAGTTAACTTCCTTTCTCATCCGGTAGTAAACGGTTTTACAAACGCAGGGGCAATAATTATCGCATCCTCCCAGCTCTCAAAACTATTTGGTGTGTACGTGGACAGCGGGGCTCATCATTATGAAACAATTATAAGGGTGGTTCAGGCAGCAATCCATTACACTCACTGGCCCACTCTTTTTATGGGAGTATTTGCCTTTGCCATAATGTACGGGCTCAAGTGGTTTTACCCTAAAGTCCCCAATGTGCTAGTAGCTGTTGTTGTTACCACGGTTATTTCATGGAGCATTAATTTTGAAAACAATAAAAATATTGATATCAGCAGGATAGGTTCTCCCCTGGCAGTAGATACTCTGAAGCATTTCAATGAGGAAACAAAAAAAATAACCGATCTTGCTGAAAAGAAAACTCAGATTTATCAGGAAATTGAAGAAGCTGAAGATGAACATGACACCTTTAAAACCCTTGAACTGCAGCAGGAGATAGACCTGACAGATATGAAAATATCAGAGGCAAAGGACATGTCTCACCTGTACAGGACTGAACTCAGGGAGTATCTTTTTAAGGCGGTTATTTCTCCGGATGAATCTTTCACCTTTTATCTTGATAACGACGTGCCCGAGGGTGCAGAAACGGAAGAGCATACATGGAGAGTAAAGGTGGGTAATACACCCATTGATTCAGCCTCAATAAAGATGACAGGCGGCGGAGCCGTTGTCGGTGTTGTGCCCAAGGGACTTCCTTCTTTAACTATACCCAAAATTGATTTCAATGTTGTTACAAAGCTTATTTCAGCTGCAATCATTATATCCCTCTTAGGGTTTATGGAGGCAATATCCATTGCAAAGGCAATGGCAGGTAAAACAGGACAGAGACTGGACCCGGACAGAGAACTGATAGGACAGGGCCTGGCCAATATACTGGGCGCCATTGGAAAAAGTTATCCGACTTCAGGTTCATTCTCCCGGTCTGCAGTTAATCTTCAGAATGGCGCGTTAACCGGGTTATCAAGTGTTTTTACGAGTGTAGCGGTCGTTATTGTGCTTCTTTTCTTTACCCCGCTTCTTTATCATCTGCCCCAGCCGGTCCTTGCTTCAATAATCATGATGGCGGTAATAGGGCTAGTTAATGTATCAGGATTTATTCATGCCTGGGAAGCACAGTGGTATGACGGCCTGATATCCATAATAACATTTGTCTGCACGCTTATTTTTGCTCCTCATCTTGATAAGGGGATAATGATAGGCGTAATTCTTTCCCTCCTGGTATTTTTGTATAAGAGCATGCGGCCTGGGGTTGCATCTCTTGCAAGATCCGAAGACCAGGCATTCAGATGCGCCGAGGAACTCGGTTTAAAAGAGTGTGAGTATATTGCAATGATCAGGTTTGACGGTACACTTTTCTTTGCCAATGAAAGCTATCTTGAAGATGAAATCATGAAAATAATGAAGGCTAAACCCAATTTAAGGCATATAATTATTGTTTCAAACGGTATAAATGATATAGATGCATCAGGAATGGAAACACTATCACTTCTTGTAGACAGGGTCAGAAGCGCCGGGCTGGAAATGTCCTTAAGCGGTATAAATGAAACTGTTATGAAAGTATTAAAGCGAACTCACTTTATAGAAAAGATTGGTGAAGAGAATATATTTTCTACAATGGAAAAAGCCATTGAAAAAGTATACGATCGCGCACACAGGCAAAGTGAAGAAACTGTATGTCCATTACAAAACGTCTGCTATCTGACCTCTGATGGCATTTCCTAATTCAGGAGGAAAACAATATGTCAATAATAAGCTTATTCGGCGGTATTTTCTGCAGGGAAACTTCCCTTACAAATAAAATAGTTGAAGAAACAGGATATCAGCTTATCCGTGATATTGATATTGTAAACGAAGCAAGCCGTATCTCGGGAATACCTTCAAACAAGATCGAACGCTCCTTTTCTGCCAAGGCATCGGTGTTTAATAAATTCACCCACGAAAAGGAAAGATCCATAGCTCACCTTAAACTTGTGCTGGCAGAAAAAATCTCACAGGATAAAATCGTAATAGAAGGGTTTTCAGGCCTGCTTCTTCCCCAGAGTCTTAATCATGTCTTAAGAGTATGTCTTATTGCAGACATGAAATCACGTATTACCCTTGCAATGGAAAAGGATTCCATATCGGAAAACGAAGCATCCAAACTCATCAGAAAAACAGATGAAGACCGATCCGCATGGATAAAAAGACTGTTTAATAAAAATGATCCATGGGATTCATCACTGTACGATGCAATTATCCCCACAGATAAAATGCATGACAAAGAGATCATTTCACTTATCTTAGAAGTAATGGACAAGGATGCGCTTAAGTTTAAAGAATCCACAAAAAAATCAATAGAGGATTTTAAACTGGCAGTGCAGATTGAATCCGAACTTACAAGAGAAGGTCATAACGTCGATGTTACTTCTATAGACGGTAAAATCACCCTGACCATTAATAAAAACGTCCTTATGCTTTCAAGGCTTGAAGAAGAGTTAAAAAATGCTGCATCAAAAATACCGGGCGTTAAAAGTATTGAAACAAGGGTAGGACCGGAATTTCACCAGGCAGACATCTACCGCAAATATGATTTTGAAATGCCGTCAAAGGTCCTGCTTGTTGATGATGAAAGAGAATTTGTACAGACCCTCAGCGAAAGGCTCCTCATGAGAGACATGGGTTCTGCAGTTGCATACGACGGTGAATCTGCACTTGAGCTTATCAAGGAAGATGAACCCGAAGTAATGATTCTTGACTTAAGGATGCCCGGCATTGACGGAATAGAAGTATTAAGAAAGGTAAAGGAAACCCAGCCTGAGATTGAAGTCATTATACTTACAGGTCACGGCTCCGAGGCAGACAGGGAAGTATGTATGGGCCTTGGCGCATTTGCATATCTCCACAAACCTGTGGATATAGACCTGTTAAGCGAGACGATAAAAAAGGCAAATGAAAAGATTCAGAGTAACAGGGCGTAACCATACACAGGGAAAACAAAATGAGTTTATGGGAAAAATTCACATCTCCTGAGAGAGACAAATCAATGACTCACCCCATAAGATCAAAGTATCTGTTCAATTACAGGCGAATCTGGCGAACCGCTGTTTTGCTTATGGGCAGCGTTGCCCTGCTGCCGCTTATAATTATAACGGTTATCGACTACAAAGTTACCCAGAATGCAATAGAGTCCGAGTTTTTACTCCGCACAACCAGGATTGTATCAAACAACAACAGGAACATTTCCTTTTTTTTAACAGAGAGAAAATCCGCGCTTGACTACATTGTCCATGCAAACAGTTTTGAAAACCTGGCACACGGAGACAGGCTTTCCACTATTCTGATTGATCTTAAAAAAAGTTTCGGCGGCGGCTTTGTGGACCTTGGCCTTATCAACAGCAGCGGAGTCCAGAGTGTTTATGAAGGCCCTTACAGCCTGAAGGACAAGGATTATCACGATCAGGAATGGTACAGGCAGGCGGTTCAAAACGGAGTAAATGTCAGTGATGTCTTTCTCGGCTACAGGAATGTTCCGCATATAGTAATTGCAATTAAAAAGAATATGCCTGACGGTTCCTTTTTCATACTCAGGGCGGCAATTGATGTAGCGCCCTTTGAAACACTGCTTTCAAATCTTGAACTTGCGGGAAACGGCGATGCCTTTATGATTAATCATGAGGGTATACTGCAAACCAATTCCAAGTTTTACGGAAAGGTGCTTGATAAACTGCCCCTTCCGGTACCTCAGTACTCTCCCAAAAGCAACGTGCTGGAAGGCAACACAAAGGAAGGAAAGGCTGTAGTTATCGGCTACAGGTTTATTGACCAGTCTCCATTTATTCTTATGGTAGTAAAAGACAAGCGGGAACTGATGAAGCCATGGTTCCGCACAAGAATAAAACTTATCCTCTTTCTTATATTCAGTATAACCGTTATAAGCGGGGTTATACTGGGTACCGCCTCCTACATGGTAAGAAAAATGAAAATAGCCGATGACAGGCGCCTCGGGACATTTCATCAGGCAGAATATGCAAATAAAATGGCATCCATAGGGCGTCTTGCTGCAAGTGTTGCTCATGAAATAAACAACCCTCTTGCCATAATCAATGAAAAGGCCGGCCTTATAAAAGACCTGTTTGTAATAAAAAATCAGTATGCCCATGATGAAAAACTGATGACTCTTGTTGATTCTATTTTAAGGTCCGTAAAAAGGACCGGCACAATCACCAAAAGGCTCCTCTCCTTTGCACGTAATCTTCAGGCAAGCATTGAGCCTGTAAACCTGAAGGAAACCTTTCAGGAAGTTCTGGGATTTATGGATAAAGAAGCCCAGTTCAGGCAGATAGATATCATACTTGAAATCGATGAACACATCCCGGTATTTGAAAGCGACAGGGGCAAACTCCAGCAGATATTTCTTAATCTGATAAATAATGCCTTCGCTGCGGTTAATAACAGCGGAAGGATTGAAATAAAAGCAAAAATGGAGGAAAATGGGTTTATATCTATCGTGGTCGCTGACAACGGGTGCGGAATCCCGGAGAACGATTTAAAGAAAATTTTTGAACCGTTCTATTCCACAAAGACAGGGCAGGGCGGAACAGGCCTTGGTCTTTCTATTACATATAACCTGACGCAGGAGATAGGCGGGAAAATCCGGGTTGTAAGCGAACTGAACAAGGGAACAACATTTACGATTTCTATACCTTTAGAGAGAGAGAAGTAGAGATGGAAAATATAAAAGTGCTTCTTGTGGATGACGAAGCTGAGCTGGTTGAAACTCTTGCCGAACGGCTAGTTATAAGAGATATCCCGGCTGACTGGGCAACCGGTGCAGAAGAAGCGCTTTATAAAGCGGACAGGAACCCTTACGATATAGCTGTTCTGGACGTAAAAATGCCCGGGATCAGCGGTATCGCCCTTAAAAAACTGATGGAGCAGAAAAACCCCCTGATGAAATTTATCTTCATGACGGGTCATGGTTCAGAAGCGGATTTTAAAGCCGGTTCAATTGAAGCAGGATCGGAATACTACCTGGTAAAACCTGTAAACATAGAAGACCTGATAAAAAAAATGAATGAAGTTATCTCTGTCACAGGAGGCGAATAATGGCACACCATGGCGAATCACCGGAATATGAGGGATTAAAATTCTTTGGTAAAATAAACGCCTCAATATCTCATGAAATAAGAAATACACTTGCTGTTATCAACGAAAATGCAGGGCTGGTAAAAGACCTTATCATGATGAGCGAAAAAGGGTATCCCCTTGATGTGACAAAGATAAGTGAAAAGGTTCAGAAGGTACTGGACCAGGTTAAACGGTCAGACAAAATAGTGGATAACATGAACCGCTTTGCCCACAGCATTGACAGCACCTTTTTAAATATAAACGTCTGTGAGTATGCTGAGTTTGTTGTAAGATTGTCCGAAAGATTTGCAGCCATGAAGGGAGTACAGATCAAACCGGAGCTTCCTGCTGATCCAATAGAAATAACTACATTTCCCTTTATGTTTGAAAATCTTATTTTTCTATGCATTGACTATGCAATACAGAATCCGACGGAAGATAATATTGTTTTGATTACAGCGAATGAAAATGAAAGCGCTGTTATGTTTGAGTTTAAAGGCATTGCTTCATCAGATGAAGCAGAAAACAGCTTTAAAGCCGGATCTTCTGACATACTTGATAAACTCGGCGCCCAGATAGAAAGCAATAGGGATTCCGGTTCCTTTGTGCTTGAAATAATTAAAGGATCAGGACATACAGGAATTTAACCAGGGAGGTATATTATGAGACCACGAATACTGATAGTAGACGATGAAGAAGATTTTGTAACAGCGCTTGCAGAAAGACTTACTCTCCGGGAATATGAAGTTGCAGCATCGTTTTCCGGACAGGATGCTATGGAAAAAGTAAAGGAACATAATTACGACATTATCATCCTGGATGTTAAAATGCCCGGAACAAGCGGCATTGATGTGTTAAAGGAGATAAAAAATACAAAGCCTTTAACAGAGGTGATCATGCTTACCGGAAATGCCACAGTTGAAACTGCAATAGAAGGAATGAAACTTGGAGCATTCGACTACCTCATGAAACCCTGCGAAGCTGATGACCTTACAATAAAAATTGAAACCGCCTATAAAAAGAAAACCGAACATGAGGATAAAATAAGAGAAGCAAGAATCAAGGAGATTATTTCTTCTCCGAGGAGTGCTTTTCATAAGTAAGTTTCGTCATCTCACATGCATGTCCTTATTTTATCCAATGAAAAACGTTGGGGCACGGCGCGCCGTGCCCTTGAATACATGTTTCCTCATTATTGTAGAGACGGGTTTTTAACCCGTCTCCATCAAGTCCCGGAAATTATAACTTAGCGAATGAACATTAATTGACAGAAGGCGCTGCACCCGCCAGCAGAACCTTTTGAGGCCTGGGATGTTTCCTGCCGTTAAGAACAGCTCCTATCCATGTATACCTTACAAGATAATGATATGTCACAAGAAGAACAGCCATTGAGCCTGTGATCATAATCAAAAATTTAATACTCCAGTGCCAGTCAAAGGGTCTTGTCAGCATCATGAAAAAGGCAATGGTGCTGAGGTGCATCAAATATATCCAGTAGGATGCATCCGATATATAACGGGTAACCGGGCTTTCTTTAGACAAAAAACGTACTGCAGCTCCGATAAATGCAAATACCCAGCACCAGAGTCCGGCCATATAGCAGAGAGCATAGAGTATACGCGTGTTCCCTTCAAGGATAGGCCCTACCCCCCACTCTGTGGGCTTAATCCCGACTATTTTCAGGCATATAATTGTGAGGGTCACGGCAAGAAACAGATAAAAAGGCCAGGTTTTTCTCAAATCCAATATCAGGTGAATCTGGCGGTGCAGAAACCACCCGAGAAAAAATGCAATGCCGTAGCTTAAAAGAGCACCTGGTGAAGGCACAATACGAAAGGGTGAGGGCAGGCCGATCCACTCAAACCAGTTATCAATTCTCAGAAAGTATAGAGCAATCGGAATACCGAGAATCAAAGGGCCCCAGACTCCCCGCATCAGAAAAGTGACGACACGGTCGCAGACACCTGCAATTACACGATTTTTATCAAATTTATGGATGAGCCACCGGGCTGACAAAGCAAGGGCATAAAACATCAGGAGATAATAGAGAAACCAGAGATGCTCAAGGCTTATATTGAATCCTCCGCCGGCCTCCTGTGCACCTGTCTGAACCTGAGGAGCTGAGCTAAGCTGCTGGACCAGTGACTGAACAAAGTCCACACCGTGTGTCAATGCACCGAGAAGAAGGCCGACCCCCATGAAGATGGATATGATCGGTAAGGCAAGCAGAGGAATGCCTATCCTCTTTGCCCGGTCCTTAATAAAGGGTTTTACTCCGCGGCGTTCTACAACCATGCGGGCAAATAAACCTGCAATTAAAAAGAATGTCGACATTCTGAACATATGAATCACATAATAAAGGATTGCCGATGTAGTGCTTGGCTGATCAAACCAGGCAGGTATTGGAAATCCTTCAATGAAAGCCGCTGCGGCATGCAGTACAACGCCAAGTATAAGAGCATATGCACGCACAGCATCAAGTGAATGGATACGTTCTGCAGTTTGCATTTGGGTGTCCTCCTCCAAATTATTTAATGCAGTTTTTGTTAAAGGCAAGTCACGATGTAATTCTATAAACATTCAGGTAAGGCACTGTTGAATATAATATTTATCTGTATTAAGCATTAAACATGCCAGAGGATACAAGTGATGTTTTAACGTAATATCAAAGCCTTACAAGCTTTCAAGGTTGCAGAAGGATGGTACATATTACTAACATCGAGTACCGCCTGCCATAAGATAGCAGATTAAACCATTCAAAAAAGGCCAACCCCGTTTTCTCTCTACTTAAAAAATCGCCCAACATTATATTGTTCATTATTTAACTATGTTCATTAAAAGTGAACGCACCTATATAGTGAACATTGTATAAAAATTATGAAAACTAAAGATTAGGAACAGGAAATTCTCACAAAAATTTCTTGCAGCTGGTCCTGCTAGGGATAAATATCAATGAGACATAGTAGGTTTTTATTAGAAATCGGAGCATGCCTTCGAAGACAAAGTGAGTTGAGCTATCAAGTCTCCGCTTAGTTCTATTTATGGTAATTTTTCTAATGCGCTTATGTCAGGGATTCATTTTTATTAATGTATCAATTCCATGTTCTTTTATTTGTTTTATATTGTTTTGTATTTCATTATCAATATGAACCCTGAAAAGTGCATTAAATTTTTTACACAGGTCATCGCACTCCGCACAGGTGAAGTAATTTTTCCTGATTGCACATTTACGGATACCGCAAAAAGGATTCCCTCCCTTATCACGGCATCCGGGGCATTCTTCTGAAAAGAAATCAGCTATTTTTTTATAACCCCAGTATTTAAATTTCATAAAAGGAATTGAATTTGCGATTTCCTGTATGTTTACTTTTTTAAATGCTTCGTCAAGGATACGAATCTTCTCTTTGATATCTGAAAATCTGCTTTTACACAGCGCGCAATCCAAACCACAATATGCAATATCTTCTTTTTCCATAGAGAGCCTCTCATTTAATATGCGTATCAAGACTAACAAAAAACAAAATGGATACCCGAGCATTCTGCAGTCTCATGGAATTGAGTAAAGTCGAAAGGCTTCTCGGGTATGACAGGTGGTATAAAACTTACTCTTTATTACCTTTACGATGAAATAAAGAGTATATAACAGGAATAAGCACAAGGGTAATAACGGTAGACCCTGTAAGCCCGCCCACAACTGCCCTTGCTAGCGGTGCCTGGGCATCTGCGCCTTCACCTATTCCAAGTGCAAGGGGTAGAAGGCCGAATATAGTTGTAAGGGTTGTCATAAGTATGGGCCTTAACCTTCTGCGCCCTGCCTCTACAACAGCTTCCTTTACCGGCATTCCTTCGCGGCTTAACTGGCCTGCCTGGTCAACAATAAGTATTGCATTGTTAACCGCTATTCCTCCAAGCATGATGCACCCTATATATGACTGTATGTTGAGGGTGGTTTCCGTTAAAAACAGCGTAACAAGAACACCTACCGCTGCGACAGGTACGGAGAACATAACAACAAGCGGATTTCTTAAGGATTCATACTGTATGGCAAGCACCATGTATACAAGCACAAGGGCCAGCAGAAGAGATATAATAAGTTCATGAAATGCCTTTTCCTGCTCTTCAAAATTACCAGCTATCCTTATGTCGTAGCCTACAGGTTTTGGAATCTGGTACACTCTTTCCTGAACATCTGCAGCAATGGAGCCGATATCCCTGTTTGAAACGTTTGCATTTACCGATACAATCCGCTGCTGGTCTTTACGCTCAATCAGCACAGGCCCTCTTCCAAACTCGTTTCTTACAATATTTCTGAGAGATACCAACTCTCCTGAGCCTGTAGTAAGCGTAAGGTCCAGAACTTCATCAAGAGACAGTTTCTCCGCATCCTTAAGCTGTACAAGTATACCGTATGAATTACCTTCGGTTCTGTATTCTCCGGCCTTTGTCCCTGCAATAGCGGTCTCAAGCACCTTTGTCACATCTCTTATGCTTAAGCCGAGATCCGCAACCTTGTTTCGGTCTATTTTTATCTCCTGCTGGGGAACACCTGCTTTCCGGCTTATATCCGTATCAGTAATTCCGGGAATGTCCTCTATTGCCTCCTTAACTCTTTGGGCCAGTAAATCAAGGGTATCAAGATCATAACCTCTTATCTCAACAGTAAGGCCTTCATCTCCTCCAAGGAGACGGCTTAAAATAAACTGCCCCTGGGGAGCCCTAACAGTTATATCCATTCCCGGGATTTTGTTTTCAAGCCTGGCTCTCAGATCATTTGCTATTTCAACATTTGATCTGCTTCGTTCCTTTAAAGGCGTAAGTGCAATGTTGATGTTCCCTGTTGATCCTCCCCCGCTTCTCCAGGACGAACCTATACTTACTATTGAAGATATCATTTCCGGAACTGCCGGATATACTATCTCCTCCATCCTCTGGGTCTGTTTATCCGCAAGGTCAAGCCTTAGCCCTACTTCCATCTCGCCGTTTACACGGACTTCCCCCTCATCACTCGGCGGAAGCAGTTCCGATCCTATCAGGGGGTAGAGCAGCAGACTCAAGCCCAGCACACAGGCTGTAACTGTAATGGTTTTTGCCCTGTGGGCAAGGACCCATGTCAGAAGGTCGCGGTATGAATTATCAAGAGACTCGAACAAATTTGCAGAAATATCAATAAATTGCCTGACCCACGGCTTTTTAATTTTCTTTACTTCGCCTGCCTTTTCAAGAAGCCTGGATGACAGCATGGGAACAAGGCTTAATGATACCATGAGTGAACAAATCAGGGAGAACACAATAACATAGGCAAGTTCCTTAAAGAGTATACCCGATACCCCTTTGACAAAAATAAGAGGCAGAAAGATAACCAGCGTGGTTATTGTGCTTGCTATGATTGCACCGCCAACCTCTTTTGTTCCGTTTATTGCCGCAATGTCAGGCGGTTCTCCGTGTTCGTCACGGTGGCGGAAGGTGTTTTCCAGTACAACTATTGATCCGTCAACCATCATACCTACACCCAGTGCAAGACCTCCGAGTGTCATGAGGTTGAGTGTAAAGTTGCCGAAATATAAAAGAGTGAATGTAGCAATAATGGAAATAGGTATGGCAAGAGATATAACCACCGTGCTTCTTACATTTCTTAAAAAAAAGAGCAGGACAACTATGGCAAGCCCGCCGCCGTATAATACAGACATGGCAACGTTATGAATAGAGCGCTCAATAAAATTTCCCTGGTTGATTACAGGGATTGTATGAATCTGGGGAAAATCCCTGTTAACGTTATCTATCTCGGCGAGTACCCTCTTTGCGACTTCTACAGTGTTTTCATCAGCTTCTTTTCTTATAGCTACCCGGAGCCCCAGCCTGCGGTTAACCCTTACAACCCTTGTAAGTTTCTCAAAGGTGTCTTTTATTTCCGCTACCTGTCCGAGAGTCACCGCTGCACCGTCATGGGTGGCAATAACCGTATCCCTTATCTGATCGATATTTACAAATTCTGCCGGGGCTCTCAGCGTTACATCATATCTTCCTTCTTCTATTCTGCCGGCAGGCCTGTCCAGGTTGGCATCACGGATTGCCTGAAGAACACTGTCCAGCGGAATGCCCAGCGCTTTAATGCTGTCAGGGTTAAGCTCAATCCTTATCTCACGGTTATAGCCTCCCCACAAATCAACCTGGGCAACACCAGGTATTCTTGCAAACCTGTACCGCACCTGTTCTTCAACAAGCTGAGTAAGCTCTATAGGGTCAAGATTGCTTGAAATGCCCAAAAGCACAACCGGAAAGCTTGCTATATCAAACTTCCTGATCATGGGCCTTGTTACATCTTCAGGGAGTTCGTTTATTTCATCTTCTATCTTACTCTGAACATCAATAGCCGCAGTATCAATGTCCGTCCCCCATACAAAGGTAACGCTTATGCTGCTGCTTCCTTCGGACGAAGAGGATGTCATCTCCTCAACGCCAGGAACAGTTGCTATAATCTCTTCAAGGGGCTGAGTCACAAGCCTTTCCATAACTTCAGGGCTGGCGCCGGAGTATGATGTCCTTACATTGAGTGTAGACATTTCAACGGCGGGCAGCATGTCAATACGAAGGCGGCTGAGTGATACAACACCAAGTATGACCACAATAAGGGTCAGCATGGTGATAACAATGGGCCTTCTTACACTGAATTCCGCCAGGCTCATTTTGATGTCTCCATATTTCCGGAGGGGAACAGTTCATCCTTTTCTTCGCTTATCAGGATTGCCGAACCGTCATCAACAAGCTGCTGGCCCAGGGTTACAACAAGACCTTTTGTAAGACCCTCGCACTCTATCTGGACATTCAGTCCGTCACGAACACCTATCTTTACCGGGCACCACCTGACAGATTTATGATCATCATTAACAACAAAAACGCCGTCTTTGCTGTCTCTTTTTGTTATCGCCTGTTCCGGAACAATTTTAGCCGAATCCACTCTTTTAAATACAATGGTTGTTCTTATAAACATTCCGGGCTTTAATCTATGAGAAGAATTCGGGACGGTGAGCTCAACTCTGGCCTGCCGGGTTGCCTGGCGGAATACCGGTGCTATGCGGGCTATTACTCCTTCAAACACTTCATCCGGATAGGCATCAGTTGTTAAAAAAGCCTTCTGGCCTGTCTTTAAATAAACATAGTCTTTTTCCGATACATAGATAACACCTGAAACAGGATCGAGTTCTACAATGGATAAAAGCGGTGTATTGGCAGATACTGTTTGACCTTCATCAACAAACCGTTCGCTGACTGTCCTGCTGTCATCACCGCCTGACCATCCGGCAGTCACCATTGTGTAACCCTGCCTGATTTTTGCTGTCTCGAGCGAAGCCTCTGCCTTTTTTACCTGCGCCTTTGATACTGCAAGTTTGGCTACCTTGGAAAGCTGATCCGCCTTTGCTGTGTCATATTCCGAATCCGAAGCCAGCCCTTCCTTAAGCAGTTCGCTTATCCTTTTTAGTTCACGTTCCGATATCTCTGCCGCGCTTTCGGCTTCCACAAAATTGGCCTTTGCAACAGCAAGGTCGGCCTTTGCAAGAAGAACAGCCTGTTCATACTCGGCATCGTCCAGCCGGGCGGCAACCTGGCTGCGTTTTATTGTATCGCCTATATCATAAAGGAGCTCTTCAACCCTTCCGCTTATTTTAGGAGCAACAACAAACTCGGCAGTAGATTCAAGGGTTCCGCTGAAGGTTCTTTTAAGCTCGACAGGGCCGATTTTTATTTCGGCAACTTCAACTGGTACGGTTCCAATCCCTTTTCCACCGGTCGTACTTTTTGAACCGGACTGGTCTGCAATACGGGAGACGACCTCCCATCCGAAGGCAGCGGCAATAATGATAACAATAATTATAAAGGTTCTCTTTTTTCCGGCAGGCGTCATGGGGGCGCTTCCTTGTATTTAAGGATTATGTTCGGTCGTGATGAAAAAGACGGCGGTTTTATAAGAAAAACCGGTTAATCTTATGATAAAAATTAACGCATAATACCATACAATTACGTGTTTACAACGGTATTTTGATTATTTATTCAGTTCTTCATTGATTACAGCGCCGGGAGCATCGATTGTCAAATCCGTTTTTTCAAATGCTTATTTAATTTTACCAAAACTATAATCTGTTGAATAAATAAATTTACTTCAGTATAATTGGTCCTTAATGCTCAAACTCACTAAGAGTATTTCATTCTGTTTCTGTTAAAAACTGATCCACTGTATCTAAAAATACTCAATTCACACTACATTAAATTATCTAAAATCATCAAAGAAATTGCCTTATGCATTACCCCTTAAAAGGGAAATCCGTAATTCTTTTTTTATTGGAGAAGGTAATGAGCTATAAAATTTCTGATATTATAGATAAATCCACCCACCAGAAACTGCTGGACAGTTTTTGTGATTCTGTCGGTGTTGCATCCGCCATAATTGACCTTGAAGGAAATATAATTATCGGCTCAAGGTGGAAACGTATCTGCGTAGACTTTCACAGGTCAAACACATTAACATGCAGAAAATGCATTGAAAGCGACACTACGCTTGCAAACCTGATGAAGCAGGGAAAAAAATACTCAATATACCAGTGTAAAAATGGTCTTACAGATGCAGCTTCTCCTATTATTGTTAACGGTCATCACATTGCCAATGCCTTTTTAGGCCAGTTTCTTTTAAAGCCGCCAGATCTGTCCTTCTTTAAACGGCAGGCACTTGAATACGGCTTTGATGAGAAGGAATACCTTAATGCGTTATCGGAAATCACAGTTATTGAAGAAGATAAAGCCCCTCAAATATTAAATTTTGTGGTCAGCTACGCAGAAATGATTACCGAGATGACCCTGAAACATGAGTCTCAGTTAAAGGCGGAAAGACAGCTGAATGAAGCTGCCCGGGAAATCACATCGCGCAAAGCTGCCGCCGAAATTTTAGATAAGGACAGGAAGAGACTGCTTACTATTCTGGACGGCATTGACGATATTATTTATGTTGCTGATCCTGAATCATATGAACTGCTTCACGCCAATGAAGCATTCAGGTCCACCTGGGGCAGGGATGTTATCGGCAGGAAATGCCACAAGGTGATCAGGAACCTGGATGCTCCATGCCCTTTCTGTACAAATCATATTATATTTGGTGAATATTCCGGTCAATCCTATGTATGGGAAACTGAAAATAAAATCAGCAGACGCTGGTACCGCTGTTCCGACAAGGCTATTCAATGGGTAGACGGACGTAAGGTCCGTTTTGAGATTGCTGCAGATATAACACAGCTGAAACGACTGGAGGAAGAATTACACAATAAAAATATTGACCTTGAACGCTCAAATAAAGAGCTTGAACAGTTCGCATATGTAGCATCCCATGACCTGCAGGAACCTCTGCGCATGGTGGCCAGCTATATGGAGCTTTTTGAAGAAAAATATAGAGGGAAACTGGATTCAAAGGCTGACAAATACCTCGGGTATGCTGTTGAAGGAGCAAAACGGATGCAGCAGCTTATAAACGATCTTCTATCCCTGTCGAGAGTCAATACAAGAGGAAAACCCTTTGAACCAACAGACTGTAATAACGTGGTAAAAACCGTTCTGCAGGGATTATCAAAATTTATTGCCGAAAAACAGGCACGAATTGAAACAGGGCGTCTCCCGACTCTGATGGGAGATCCGGGCCAGCTTTTTCAGCTTTTCCAGAATCTCATAATAAATGCAATCAAATTTCATGGGACAAAAACACCTGTGGTTAATATTTCTGCAGAGCAGCAGGATTTAAAATGGATCTTCTCAGTTAGAGATAACGGCATAGGTATTGCTCCTGAATACTATGAACGAATCTTTGTTATTTTTCAGCGGCTTCATGAAAGAGGAGCATATGAAGGTACAGGAATAGGTCTATCAATAGCAAAAAAAATAACTGAGCGGCACGGAGGCAGGATATGGATCGAATCAGAGCAGGGAAACGGCTCGACTTTTTATTTTTCGCTGGATGCAACCAACAATATACACGGAGGATAAAATGAAAGAAAACATAAATATTCTGCTCGTAGAAGATAACCCGGCTGATGCTGACTTGACCTGTGAAAAGCTGGAGATGAGTAAAATTCTACATGAAATAAAGGTCGTAAAGGACGGAGTGGAAGCAATGGATTTTCTCCTTGCAAAAGGAGCATATAAAAATGTTTCTCTTCCCGACCTCATACTGCTTGACCTGAACCTGCCCCGGAAAGACGGCAGGGAAGTGCTTTCGGAAATCAAATCACATTCAAAACTTAAAAGAATACCTGTTATTATCCTTACATCATCCGAAGCCGAGGAAGATATACTCAAAACATATGAATTACAGGCCAGTGCATATGTAAGCAAACCTGTTGATCTTGCAGGCTTCGGCAAAATTGTAAAAGCTATAGACTGCTTCTGGTTTTCGGTTGTCCGTTTTCCTCCAAAGGATTAATAAAATGGGACACATAACTTCTGCAGAATACAATATTCTTCTGGTTGAAGATAACCCTGGTGACAGGGATTTAATATGTGAATATCTTGAGGATACCGGCAATAACTACCACATTGAAACAGCCTCCAGCCTCAGCGACGCCCTGGGAAAAAACAGTACCCGTTCTTTTTCTGTGATACTTCTTGATCTTGGTCTTCCGGACAGTGTCGGCCTTGACACCCTTAAAAGCTTTGTCGGTAAAACTCCAGACATCCCCATAGTAGTGCTTACCGGCCTTGATGACGAAAGGACCGGGATCGAGGCAATCAGGGACGGGGCGCAGGATTATCTTGTAAAGGGGCAGGTGAACTCCAATCTGCTGGTTCGCGCAATAAGGCATGCAGATGAAAGAAATGCACTTAAAAACAAGATTGACCACTACAACAGGGTACTGCGGGCTATCCGGGATCTGAATCAGCTCATTGTCCTTGAAAAGGATACTCCCTTACTCATTAAAAGGGCCTGTGAATTACTGACCCAGACACACGGTTACATGGCCGCATGGATTGCTCTTGGAAACTGTGTTGACCCGCCGCTTTTTTCTTCACAGTCCGGATACAGCAATTCACTGCTCTCTTCCAGAGAATTTCAAAGGGAATTCTGGCCTCCCTGTATTAAGGAGCTTAAAGGAAGGCATGAAAAACTGCTGATCAGACGTCCGGAAGATTCCTGTGAGTGTGCCCTTTTTGAAAATAACAGAGAGGGTTACGGAGGCATAAGCATACTTCATCATGGTAAGTATATTCTGGGCTGTATGGCAGTTTTATTTCCGACAAACTTTAAACCCGGCATTGAGGAAAAATCTCTGCTGCGTGAAATAACGGAAGATATTTCCTTTGCTCTTCACAGTATAGAAACAAAAAAACTCAAACAGAAGGCAGAAAATCTGTATCAGAAATTATATACCAACATGCAGCAGGGTGTAATCTATCAGGATAAAACCGGAAAGGTGGTGGATGCCAATCGAAAAGCGCAAAAAATTCTTGGCATTTCCATGGATAAAATTATTTCCTCCGGCCTGTCACATCCCGGCTTAAATACGATCCATGAAGACGGCAGTATTTATCCGGAAGAAGAACACCCTTCTTCACTGTCGCTTAAGACCGGAAAATCTGAAGTTGGTATTATGGGGGTCTACAACCCCGAAATACAGGAGCACTGCTGGATAAAAATGTATGCAGTTCCCGAAATAAACAAAGAAACTGGAAGGCCGGAAAGCGTTTTCACAACCTTTGAGGATATCACGGAACTTAGAAAGGCAGAGACTCATATAAAGAATCAGCACCGCTTTCTGCAGACACTTATGGATACAATGCCCATATTCATTTTCTATAAAGACACAAAATGTGTCTACATCGGATGCAACAAAGCCTATACCGATTTTCTGGGTCTTTCTCAGGAAGATGTTATAGGTAAAACTGTTTTTGATATTTTTCCTGAGGAGCTTGCATACAGAAACAACAGAATAGATACAGCTCTGATAAAAAATCCCGGAATTAAACAGTATGAGACCACTATGGTTACAAAGGATGGAACAAAACGGGATCTCATTACCAGTAAAGCTACGTACCTTGATGATAAAGGCAATGCTGCAGGTATTATCGGTGCAACCATTGATATTACTAAACGGAAAGAAATGGAAAGACATCTTCTGCAGGCTCAGAAGATGGAGGCAATAGGAACTCTGGCAGGCGGAATTGCCCATGATTTCAACAATATTCTTTCGGCAATTTTAGGATTTACCGAACTGGCCCTTGACTGCGACTCAGGAGAAGGAATTAGAAGAGACCTTGAAGAAGTATTTTCAGCAGGCCAGAGGGCCAAAGAGCTTGTTAAACAGATACTGGCATTTGCCAGGCAGTCCGAAGAGGAAATAAAACCCATTCAGGTTGATATTATCATAAAAGAAGTTCTAAAATTTATAAGATCCTCAATCCCTGCAACCATAGAAATAAAAAGCAATATAAACAGCAGTTCCGTAATTATGGGTAACCAGATCCAGATTCATCAGGTGATAATGAACCTGTGTACAAACGCGGCTCAGGCCATGGAAGAAAACGGAGGAGTGCTTGATATTACATTAAGGGATGTTGTGTTTGAGGAAGATACAGAGAATAAAAAACTAAAAAAAGGAAACTACCTGGAAATAATTGTTTCGGATACAGGAACGGGCATTCCGCCTGAAATAATTGATACTGTATTTGAACCCTATTTTACAACAAAAGATCCGGGAGAAGGAACCGGGCTCGGCCTTGCCATGGTTCAGGGAATTGTAGAAAGTTACGGCGGGCAGATAACCGTTAAAAGTAAAGTTGGCAAAGGAACCACTTTTTTTATCTATCTTCCTTCGTCACAAAAATTGAAGTTCAGCCGAAGCTGTGAACAGGAACAGCTTCCGCAGGGAACCGAAAAAATACTGGTTGTCGATGATGAGCCGGCAATTGCCAGAGTCTGCAGCAATACACTCATGAATCTTGGATATAATGTAAAGAAAAGTACAGACAGTACAGAAGCCCTGGAGCTTTTTAAATCAAATCCAGATTATTTTGACCTTGTTATTACGGACATGACAATGCCCGGCCTGACAGGAGACAGGCTGGCCGCTGAAATATTGGACATCAGGCCGGATATTCCTGTAATTCTATGCTCAGGTTACAGTAAAAAAATCTCGGAAAAATCAGCCTACGAGATAGGAGTCAAAGCTTATATTTTTAAACCCTTTGTAAAGGCTGAACTTGCAAAAACCGTCCGAAAAGTTCTGGATGAATACAGGCCTCTAAAATAACTGTTTTCTTTAACTCTTAACCTGTGAGATCCAATCCAGTAGCGCCGGTTTAACTGAGGTTTCCCAGTCAGGTGAGACCCGCAGTTTTATGAATTCACCGAATATTGTATCAACAGCAGATATAGCCTGCTCTACAAGAAACATCTTTTCATAAAAGATACCGTCAGGGTCATCATCCGTATCCTGCATAACCTTGGGAGTCTTCAGGGTTTTAAAATTCATCCATTCGGAATCAAGCGAAAAGGAGAATTCATTATCTTCTATTTTAAGTCTGAGCTGAGTCTCGGTTACCTGCTTTTTTTCGCCAAGGGCAAATCTGGCCTCCTTTAAAAGCAGGTTGTCACCGGTGCAGGTTACCTTTTCGCTGCCTTCATCATCGTCATGTCTTAAAACAATTTTTTTATCAACCCAGAGCTCAACATCTCCATCTTCCAGTTTGTAAGTCCCGCCCCTGACTTCACTGTTGTACCAGAGCCATAAAAGAAATTCCCTGCCCAAAAATTCTGTGTCTCTTACTCGTTCTATCAGCTGCATAATCAGTTATTAGCTCCTGTAATGGAATAATAAAGCCCTTCAAGATCTTCTGCCCGCTTTCCCTGACTCTCAAGACATTTTGAAGCTGTAAGCCATGGATAGATGCTCCCAAGCCTGAGATTAAAACATTTATGAAAAAAAGAAGAAAATTCATCACAGAGCTTGCGGCTTGCTCCGCCGAACAGCACATAACCCTTTTCAAGGTTCCATACCATGTCATAGATTTTACTGTTAGGTATTGCCCGTTTAAGAAGGCCTGCACGGGTCATTTCCTTTATCTCCTTCCTCTTGCCCTTGGGAAGAAAATCAAGCTCTTCCATTTCCATGACCTTTTTTTCCGCTTCAAGAGAATACTGCTTAAGCGCCTTATTGGGGACAGTCCTGACATCAATACGCCATGTCATGGCCAGGTAGGGTTCTTTTAGATACTGCATGTTAAAAAAACTGCCGTCAAACATATCCATTATGTTGACCCAGCCGGTTGCCCTTTCGGCTTCCGATGAATCATCAAACCCTCTGAAGGAATACCTGTCTATAAGTGAAGGAAATGTTTCAAGGTAATTTTCAGGAACAGGATCTTCAACAATATACCGTGTTAAACTGCATGATCCGCTTATTAAGCCCATTTGATTTCTCCTTAAAGGTATCGAGGAAATTAAAAAAATAATCGTCCGGGGAACATCATAGTTTTAATGTTCTCGCGGACGATGGAGGATATAATTATCAGAGTTGAGCCGGAGATGTCAATAAATCAAAAATTTCCAAATAATACTATAAAAGGAATATCGTAACCGGGCATAAAAAAACTTGTTCTGTCCGGAATCAGAAACGGGATTATATTTTAACTGTTAAAAACCTTATCAACCTGAAAACATGTTCTTTCTTCTGAAAGCTTTAATAAGCAACTGTCAGCATATTCTCTTTTCCGTAATTTTCCGAAAGTATTTTTTTACAATAAAAGAACCAGGCTTTTCGATAACTGAAAACAACCATTATAGGCAGTCTATTATCATTTAATTAATTGATTTCACTACGCTTTTATCTTTTAATACCTTATTGAATTTAGTATACTTACACATTATTACCTATACGGACAACACTTTTAAGGGAGGTATCTTATGTCAGGTAAAATATTTTACAGGGAAAGACGAAAAGTAGCTGATGGAGAAAAAAAATCCCGGTTTCGCATTGTTGCAGTAGCAGATGCCAATATTAAAGTATTTACAGACCATTTAAGAAAGAGCGAGCTTGAACATATTGCAGAAGAAACCGGAACAGATCTGGTTCTTTTGCGAAAAGGCGATAAAAAAGAACAAAAAGACAAAAAAGGATGCTGATATGTCACTGGTGCGGGATAAGGATGGAAAAAGGCTCCATGTAAAAAGCAGGCTTATGGGTGAAAGCCTCGTCAGTAAAGAGTTTTTAGAGAAACTAGAAGTTGCTCCACAGGTAAGGCTTTACCCGGATGTTACGGTAATGAAGATCGGCGGGCAGTCTATATGCGACAGGGGCATAAAGGCGCTTCCGGAAATTTTAAAAGAGATAGTTGCTAACCGGGACAAAACAAAAATGCTTATCACAACAGGCGGCGGCACCAGGAGCAGGCACATCTATACAATCGGCCTTGAGATGGGCATGCCTACCGGAATCATAGCAAAATTCGGAAGCATGGTCTCGGAACAGAACGCCCTTATGATCGCGACACTCCTCTCGCCATGGGGAGGTATCCAGATATCTCACAGTGATATAGTAAAACTTCCGACCTATTTTGCAGAGGGCATTATCCCGGTAATGCACGGAATGCCTCCATATGACTATTTTGCCATCAAGCCCGAAAAGGGAAGAATCCCTATACACCGGACAGATGTCGGACTGGTAATACTTGCAGACCTTATAGGGTCTAAGAATGTGCTGTTTATCAAGGATGAAAACGGTCTCTATACAGATGACCCTAAAAAGAATCCCGATGCACAGTTTATTGCGGAAATAAGTGTAAAGGAACTGATAAAAAAAGATCAGGACGACCTTGTAATAGAAAGGCCCTGCCTGGATATTATTGAAAACAGCGAGGTGATCGAAAAGGTCCAGATTATAAACGGAATGGTGCAGGGAAATATAACAAAGGCCCTGGCTGGCGAGCATGTAGGGACGATAATTTATAAATAGGGCAATAAATACAGATACGTCGACTAATTTAACCAAAAGCTGTAACTTATAGACCAAAGAAGCCACAAAAAACCTGTTGACAGTTAGATGCAATTCAAATACGCTCACCTTTTGATACATACCACTTCTAAAATCCAGGAGGATAGCAATGAAATCCCTAAAACTTACCTTTATTGCTTTTTTATTTTGTACTTTATTACCGGCTTTGTCATTTGCAGACCCGTTAGAGGATGCACAGGAGGCATACCAGAGCAAGAATTATAAAAAAGTAGTCGAAATCCTAACCCCTCTAGCTGATCAGGGCAATGCAAAGGCCAAGGCTTTACTGGGCAACATGTATTACAGCGGTGACGGAATAGAAAAGGACGAGGCAAAAGGTTTTCAGCTGCTAACCGAGGCTGGTGATATGGGAGTTGTTCCGGCCCTGACAGCCCTGGCATCTATAGCAATCGGAAACAAAGAATATGATAAAGCTATAAAAATACTTGAACCGATGGCTGCTGAAGATGTACTGGATGCTAAAAAGGTTCTGGGCGTTATGTACTGCCGCGGTTATGGAGTTGAGCAGGATATAGGAAAAGGCTTATCCATGATAATGGATGCGGCTGAAAAGGGAGATGAAGCGGCAAAACAGATCGCAACCAGCATGAACAGGGGATTTGCCGACCTTGGAGATGCCCGGGCCATGTACAACATGGGATATATGTGCATAAAAAAATGGGGCGGCGATCAGGACCCCGAAATGTGCCTGCTGTGGCTTGAAAAAGCAGCAGAAAAAGGCCATGCAAAATCGGCAAGGATACTTTCAAGTATATACTCAAAGGGAAAATACGGCATTGAAGCTGATCAGGAAAAAGCTGCCAAATGGAGCAGTCTTGCAGGCAAATAACTCCTCCTTACTTTTTATAGCTCTTAATATTACTTTCAATCAGATTTAATCTCTGTTTAACACCTCCGGCGCTTGTAAGAACGTCCGGAGGTGTATTTATTACATAATCGACAAGTGTATCTTTATCTGTTTCCGCAACATGAATGCGTGTGTCCGATGATGCATAGTATATCAGTATTCTTCCGTCAGGATCTGACGTCCACCCGTTACAAAATACAACATTACCAACATCCCCGACCCGTTCATCTTCCATGGGAGCAATTAGATATCCGCCGGGAGAATAAGTCTTTTCCCATGGCCGCTCCAGTTCTGTCATAAACATATAGAGAACATACCTGAAGCCTGCAGCAGTATTACGTACTCCGTGTGCCAGATGCAGCCAGCCCTTATCTGTTTTAAGAGGAGGGGGGCCCTGGCCGTTTTTACTTTCCTTGACTGTGTGGTATAGGCGCGGATCAATAATCACTTCTTCATCAATGCATGCATTTTCTATTGAATCAGACACCCCCCAGCCTATGCCGCCTCCCGAACCGGCCTCAATAAAGTCATCCTGAGGGCGCGTGTAGAATGCATATTTTCCGTCAATAAACTCCGGGTGCAGTACAACATTCCGCTGCTGGGCGGATTTTGTTTTTAAATCAGAAAGCCTTTCCCATATCTCAAGGTCCTTTGTTCTGGCTATGCCTGCCTGCGCAACGGCGGAAGACAGGTCCCCCGGGGATGCACCGGAGTCTTTGCGTTCTGTACAGAACACACCGTATATCCACCCGTCTTCATGAAAGGTAAGGCGCATATCATATACATTAACATCCGGGTTTTCTGTTTCTGGCATTACAACAGGTTTTGGGCGGAAATGAAAATTCTGAATACCGTCAGGACTTTCTGCAACCGCAAAAAATGATTTCCTGTCCCAGCCTTCCACCCTTACAACCAGGCAGTACTTCCCATTAATAAAAATAGCTCCGGGGTTAAAGACGCTGTTAATGCCTATGCGTTCCAGCAGACGGGGATTTTTATCAGGGTTAAGATCAAACCGCCATTCCAGAGGTAAATGGTCTGCCGTTATGACAGGGCAGCGGTATCTGCTGTATATTCCGCTGGTGCTGAAAAGTTTTTCATTCTTCTGCTCTAATATTTTGTTTTGATGCTGCTGAAGTTTTTCCAGGCGTTCATCGAAATATGATTTCATTTTTTTCCTTTATTGCTGACGAATATTCACAGAATTGGTTACTTCATCACACTAAAATGGTTTCCCGCCTTCGCGGGTATGATGGTACGCGAAGTTCATTTATTTTTAAGAAATTTTTATTTCTCAACTTTATTTTGGACACTTATGTACCAAAATATGAGTTATCTACTGTATTTTATCATCCATTCCCGGGAAAAGCAGGTAATGGCATTCTTTTTCAGGATGCGGTCATTTGATAACTGGCAACCATGTCCGCTGTGTTTTATTTTTAAGAGGTTACTGTACTTATGATATACACACCATGATAATTGTTAACCTCTTAAAAATAAACACATGAAACAAAGGTAATTTGATCGTATCCTGAAAAAGGATGTCATTACCGTCACCATGCCTGTTTACTCGCCCCCTCATAAATTCTCCACTCTTTTTAAAACCTCAAGACAAGCTCTGATATTATGGTATGGTCCTTTCCATTCGGAAATTTTATATTCATCTTCCGCAATCGAATTATCTTCACCCCTTTTATAAAACCATTCACCATATTCTCTATCAATAAGGCTGTTACTGATATACTCCCATGCACCCGATACCGCCTCATAATATTTAGTATCCCCTGTCAGCTGATATGCATTTAAAAACCCGACCATTGCCTCGGACATTACCCACCAGTGCTTTTCACTGTTTCTTTTACCATCTGAATGAATTTCATACATCAGACTACCATCCGGATTAGTGCAGTTTTTATAAATTTCTTCTGCCTGCTTTATCACGGCTTTTAAAACTTTGTCTTTTAAACCAGGATCATCAAGTATTTCCGCGGTTTCCCACAAAAGCCAGCTGCCTTCTATATCATGGCCAGGAGAAATGCTGCAGCTCTTTACGTTCCACGCTTCATCAAAAAACAGGTTAAAATGCCCGGAATCAGAGTGAATAATGTATTTTAAAAAATCTTCAGCCAGTCGTGTAAGCTGTTTTTTGAGGCCGTCGTCAGGCCAGATACTAAAAAGGTTTGTGTACGCTTCAAGTATATGCAGATGGGCATTCATGGATTTTTTTTCATTCATGTCAACAGCACTCAGCCGCATGTCTTCAGTTACAGACCAGTCTCTTTCTGCCGTTTCTAGGTAACCGCCGTTAACCTCATCAAAAAAATGTTTTTCAATTATATTAAACAGGCTGACTGCCTGATCCATAACAATTTTTTTACCTGCGGCCTTATAATATTCGGAAAGGGCATAGATAAGAAAGGCATGACCATACACCTTTTTCTTATCTTCAATCGGAACACCCCTGGAGTCCAGCATCCAGTATGCCCCGCCGAATTCAATATCTATAAAATACTCAATAATATATTCATAAGCACGGTCAGCCGTTTTAAGATATGCTGTATTTTTAAAAGTATTGTACGCGGCAGAAAAGGACCAGAGTATACGGGTGTTAAGAATCAGGCCTTTGGGTGCATCCGGTACAGGGTTACCTTTATTATCAACCCTGCCGTAAAAACCGCCCTTATGCTCATCCTTACTGTATCTGAGCCAGAAGGGAAGAATTCCTTGCTGTAATTCTTCGAGCACTTCATTTTTTAAATCATCATATTTGATAGTCATGCTGTCAGGGACCCACTACGGTGTGCGCAATCTGCATATTTGTATTCCAGGTAATTTTCAGATACACGGCATTAACGGGTTCTCCTGAATGTCTGTACCTCACAGGCTTCCAGTAGCCGTAGGCCTTATCCTCAAAGTAAAAAGTTTCAGCATCAGCAGATATTTCTGTGTATACTATCCCGTCATTACTTACTTCAATTCTTGGGGGCACTATGCCTTCCTCGAAAAAGCAGTCTATGTAAAAACTGTCAAATGGGTCATCAAGATAATAGACAATAAATGCATCTTTTTCCCCTTTAAGCCTGTACAAGTCTTCCTTTGCCTGCCTTGAATTTTTATTGGTAAACTCAAGTTTTCCGCCGCATGAAAAAATATTTGCTCTTCGCATCATAGGGTCAGAAAGCACTTTACCAATTCCTTTTACAGGGGCGGATATATTTGACCACTTTGATTTTCCTGCAGAATTCACGGCCCTTACCCTGTATTCATATGATCTTCCGATCACTGTACCACTATCCGTAAAAAGAGGCCGATAGGCTTCCTGTGCGTCAGAAATATCTGATGCACTATTAATCCATATGCCGTTAGAAATATCACGCCGTTCTAGATCATAGCCGGACGCGCCGGCACTTCCCTGCCACCTGATATCTGCGGGAGATGAAACAGGAAGCAGCAGAGGAGGTTCCGGGATTTTAACGGGAGGAAGCCCATGACCGATAATTTCAAAGGCCTTTTCCCGCATAAGCTTCATGACATTTTTTTCATCATAATCCCTGCCTGAATCAAATCCGGGCCAGTGAAAAGCCTTGTATAAACCAAGCCCCTGCATTTCGGAATGCCAGTAAAACCCTCCGTCACGGCTGTGAAAACGTAAACTCCAGGAAAGCCCGCCTGAAACACCGGAGTCGATTATTGCGTCTATTGCCATTTCAAGACCCACCGTGCTTATAAAGCCGAATTCTCCCACAAAGTACGGTTTCCGGTCCTTTGCCATGGCTCTGTTTGCAAGAATATTCATGGTCATTTCACCCGGGTCCTGTTCATAGTGGTGAGTTGTAACTACATCTATATTAGGGTCTTCAAATGAAGATTTACGAAGCAGGTTTGAATGAAAACCGTCAATAACAAGGTGATTACTATCCTGGCTTTTTATAAAAGCAGATATATCAGAAACCCACTCAGAAGTACTTGTAAGTTCATTGCCCGTTTCCCATGCAAGAAGTGTTTTATCATCACAGTATTTTTCACCGGTGACGGTATTGGTCCGGTTGATAAGAAAGGAAACAGTCTTTTTAAAATCATCCCTGAGTACAGGATCTGTCCAGAATTCATCTTTGTCCTTTCCCCTGAAACCCGCATACTCAGCACGTCCGCCCATCCAGGGCCAGTTATCCATAAGAGGTATGATAACTCTTATACCGTGCTTTGCGGCTATGGCCATCATGCTGTCCAGGGCTTTGAATGCCTCTTCATTAAACTCACCCGGGCCAAGCACATGCTTTGGTGTGCCGGGCAGATCATCCGGCCTTTTGACAGTAATAGTATAAATACGCACCACCTGCCCGCCCATCTGGGCCACAGACCCAAGGGCATCATTAAGTTCATAGGTATCGGGCAGCCGCCATGCATTAATTTCATCAAAGGGCATCTGGTCTTCAATCATGTGAAGGTTAGGGATGTTGAATGATATAAACCGGTATTCTCTATTCCCTTCCATGAGCTTATCGCCTTCGGCTCTTATAAAATGTCTGAACTTAGCCTCAGTACTTCCCGGCAGTATAAGACCCGCAAACAGGACACAGAATATTAAAAACCTTTTAATCATTGCCCAGCCTTTCGTACCAGTTTTTCTTGAGAAAGATAGATGTAACAAGCATTATTCCAATAGCAATAAACATCTGGTTCCATGCCTTCATAACAAGGAGTATGGGTACAAAAACAAATGTCATCTGCCAAATCACACCGATAAATACATTAAAAAGATCTCTTGATGCACTGCTTTCAGGTTTATAATCAGGATCTGCCTTCATTACCTTTTCTTTTACAGGTCCCCAGAATCCCCATGGCCGGACAGATTTGTAAAATTCCGCTAAAACATTCTCTTCATCAGCTTCTGTCATTAAACTTCCAATTACAGAGGCTAATCCGGCTGCAGCAAGAATATAGGGGAAAGCATAAAGCATATCTGAAAAAAGAAAATTGCATATCACGGCAGATACCATTCCGGCTATCATCCCAAAGAAATAGCCATATCCGTTAAAACGCCACCAGTGCCATTTAAGGATATTGGGGGCCGCAAATCCTCCTCCGAGCCCCGACACAATTATCTGCATGACAGAGTGAATCGATGAAGCAAGTGCACCAAATGAGATACCCACGACTACAATACCGATAGATGCTATATAGCTCATTCTCATGAGCTTTTTGTCGTCTGCATCTTTATTTATGTACCGTTTATAAATATCATTAACAATATAGGCTGCCCCTGCGTTAACGGTAGAATCAAAGGTGGACATATATGCTGCAAGAAGCCCTGCTATAATAAGCCCGGTAACACCAACAGGAATATAGCTGGATATTACCCAGGGCATAATCATTTCAAAATCTATATCAGCTCCCATTTCTTTTAAACCGGTACTGAAAAAAACAAGCCCTATAAATGTGAGGCCCGCAATCATAAGCCACCTTGGAAACAGTGCAACAGAAACCAGGCCGCTCATGAGGGCTGCCTCTTTAGGCGATTTGGTAGCAAGGACACGCTGCATATCATAATTGGGTGCAGTACCTGCCATACTGTTTAAAATACCCTTAAAAAGAATCATCATCATTACAATGGTGAAAAGCCCGTAGCCGTCCGATGCAATCTTGTTATTCACTTCCGGTATGAGGCCGCTCCAGTCCATATTAAGCTTCCACCCGAATGCAAGGCTTTTCCATCCTTCTGGGATAACAGCATTAAGCATGTCTGGGCTGATCTGACTCATTGCAATTACAGCAAGAATAACTGAAACAACTGTAAGAATGGTAAACTGGATTATATCGGTAAATACAACGCTGTACATCCCGCCTAAAATTACATAAATGGTAGTGATCGACATCAGGATGAGAGCATAGGTGTCAGGCTTAAGGTCCCATGGAAGAACGCCTGCAGCAAAACGGCCGACACCCTGATGGGCATAGGCTAAAAACCCTATTACTGAAACAATGGCAAAAAGTGTAACACTTAGCCTGGCAAGCTCAGCTCCTCTGCCGTTGCCAAAGCGGGTCCCTATCCACTCTGCACCTGTAATAACGTTGGAGCGGCGAATCCATCGCGCAAGGTAGATCATGAGAAAAATCTGGTTAAATGTGGGCCACAGCCATGGAAGAAAAGTTCCTTTAAATCCGTAGACAAACAGAACGGTTACGAGCCACATGGTCCCGGCAATATCAAACATTGAGCTGGCATTGGAAACCCCGAGGATATACCAGGGGATATTTTTCCCGCCGAGAAAATAGTTGGTTATCCCACCGCTGGCCTTTTTTCGTATCAGAACACCTACCATTACAACAACTATCAGATATAACAGAATGATTCCCAGGTCGATTGCGTGCAGATTCATGTTCAGTTGTCTCCTATTTGGATATATCTTAAAATAATAAAATAATTCTCACACAAAGCCGCAAAGGTAAGGACTAAAAAGATTCTTATTTTAAAAAGCATTTGATTTTCTTTGTGTCTTCGCGCCTTTGTGTGAGATACAGCTTTAGTTTTTTGTTTTTTTCCTTAGCTTGAGGCTGATGCGCCTGCTCGGTTTTAAAGCAGCTATTAAGCCTTTCACTCGAACCCCTGGCCCCTTGCATCCTCTTGTCGCGCCATAGCCTTGCGACGGCGGATGAACCCTGACTGTTTTTCTTTTTCAGCAAATTGCCTAAAGTAGGCAAGACAAACATCCCGCCATTCTTTTGCATTATCTAGCTGCATTTCAAGCCTTACCTTTACATGCTCAAAACGTTCCCTATCTACTTTTCCTTCAAGGGACTCCCATGCCTTTTTCATTGCAGTTACTTCATCAACACCGCTGTTGTAATAAAGCTGAATCTCTTCCCAGAGGGTTTTTCCTGATTTCATGGTGTAATCCCATGGAAGGTGATGGAACCATAAAAGGTATTTTTCCGGACAGGTCTCGGGAGAATTGAATAATGATTTTAATGGTTCTGCATACTGGCCTACGCCGTCTGTACCTGTGGAGCTTCTGTTAAAACCTATTCCCGTTTTATCAGCCTTGTTGTAGTAGGTTGAGCTCCAGTCATCTCTCATGGTATTTTTATAGTCAGGTCCGGGCCCATAATGATGACCTTCCGCCATCTGATGATGAAGCCCGAGCGGGGTCATGTAGCTGACACATGTTTCCCATGAGTTGGCCATTATTTTTTCAATTGTCTTTAATGTATCGGGCTCACCGGACCAGGTCATCCTTATCCACTCTTCTGCAATTTCATCGGATAAAAGATCAGGGTCCCATGCAAGGCGTCCGTATGCATACCAGTTTGACTGAGAAAAGTGGTGACCGGACCAGTTTCTGTCTGTTCCTATCCCTGACACACCTGCAATTCCGCTTAGGGCATGATCTTCGGCAGACCCGTCTATTATTTTTGCAACTGTTGTTCCCGGCCCTTTTTTATATGTGTCCGCATCAAGAACTTCCTTCCACATTGGCGCCTGGTAAACCAGGTGCTTTGCCTGACCCGTATATTCCTGGGTTATCTGAAGCTCCATCATAAGGGGTGTTTTGGGCATGGACCCGAATATGGAGCTGAAGGGCTCCCTCGGCTGAAAATCAACAGGGCCGTTTTTACTCTGGATAAGCACGTTATCTTTAAATTTACCGTCAAGGGGCACAAACTCAAGGTAGGCGCACTTTGTACGGTCGGAATCTATAGACAGATCATATACAAAAGCGCGCCACATAACTATACCGCCATGGGGTTCAAGCGCCTCGGCCAGCATATTGGCGCCGTCCGCATGAGTCCTTCCGTACTGCTGCGGTCCGGGCTGACCTTCGGAATATGCTTTAACTAAAAAGCCTCCAAAATCCGGAATCGCCCTGTATATCTCATCTGCCTTATCCTTCCACCACTTGCGTACTTCAGGATCAAGCGGATCGGATGTGGTTAGACCGCTTAATTCCAAGGGAGAGGTAAACTTGATGCTGAAGTATACTTGCATTCCATATGGCCGCAGTACATCGGCAATGGCAGCAGCTTTTTTTATGTACTCCTTTGTAAGAATCTCCACCTGGCTGTTAACATTGTTAAGAGACGCCCCGTTAACACCAATGGATGCATTTGCCCTTGCGTAGTCTTTATACCTCGGGTCAACCTTTTCAGGAAGTTCCTCCCACTTCCATATTGATTTACCGGCATAACCACGCTCAACGCTCCTGTTAAGATTGTCCCAGTGATTCAAAACTCTTTTTTTAATTCGCGGTTTGCTCTGGATATTAAGATTACTGATACTCTCTTCGGTCTGGATCAGGCGAAGAAAGTGGAATACACCATATAAAACTCCGGCAGGTTTATTTGCGGCAATAACTGTTACAGGATGATTTTTATATAAAAGAGATCGTATTACATACCCCTCTTCCCCCAGCCTGTTTAGATCGCCAGTTTTTATAAGGTTTTTTACAAGAGGCGATTCATCAGGTGTACCGAGTATAAGCGCCCCGTTTACTGAAACCGATGAGCTTACAGGAATATCTTTCTGGAACATTCCTTTAAGGCCCATTTCTATTTCCTCCTGCGCTGCCTTAAGAACAGGGCAGGACGGATTAATCACAACCTGGGTGACGCTGCTTTTATACCGGCTTAAAAGTTTAGGGCTGGAGATTTTATTATACCGAAGCCAGAGTTTATATCCGTCTTCAGCAAGGGCGTTTAAAGAAAAAGCATTTAACACAAACCATATGATCAATTGAATAAGAAAAAAATTTGATAACTTCATAGCATTGCCTATTAATCTGGATGTTAAAAGAGGGAAAGTCATCACTGTAAAGGATGATATAATGTTTATATATACCAAATTAAAAGATAATATTGGTGGCATATTTCAATGTCAAGATTCTGATCTTTTTCTTATTAATTGTAAGATTGTCATCACTATTAGTTTTACTAAATATAAAAAAGTATAATATGGCTTATTTTAAAAGTAACATAATTAGAATATAAAAAATCGAATTAATCTAACTGGCAAAAACTATAAAATTATATACTAAATACCGGCATATTTTTACATGATTATTTGGCAATAATTTTCTTATTTTATATTAAGACACTTATTAAAAATTCAACACATAACATAACACACTAAAATAACACATAAATATTCCTTATAAAATCCCATCATTATACGGCATGATTATTGCGTATTAAAGGTTAATTAGTATAGAAATCAAATCTTTTTCGTTAACAACCATGCTTAATTTTATGATCTGTCAGCTAAGTAACCTTAGCTAAGATCCCCTGTTTTACATTCCCAAGGAAGTAATATTATTGGTCAGCCAGATATGGCATTTTATTAATTAATAAAAAAGGAGTTATATATGAAAAAATTTTTACTGTTATTGTTAGCAATGGGGTTAGTATTCGGTACAACAGGCATAGCAACAGCCAATACAATTGATTCCGGAACAATGTATTTTATCGGTCAATTAACAGCAAATTACTCCAATGGAACCTATACCGGAACAATTTCCATGATAGACGAAAGCGCGTATGGTATTGGTGATAACATTGCAGGATTCGATGTTTATGCTAAAAATGGATCAGAAGCAACATATATGGGAACATCAGATTATATTTCAGGTACTGTAACTGACCATGACGCCTACACAACCGCAGGCGGCTGGGGAACAACTTATGACCCGGACTGTGCAGACTGGGACCACTATCAGTTAAGACTTACCGAGACCGAATGGTTTCTTGAATATGCCAGCAATGGAACAGCATATGCAGCACCAATGTCAGGGACAATGGACTGGAGTAATTTAATGGCATCAGAAACAGGTACAGGTTCATATTACAGCGGATTGGGAACGGCAAAAGATCCTGGTTATGCAGCACAATATGCAACTGATACCGGGCAGTCTACGGCTGGAGCCTGGGATATGGACTGGAGCTGGGGCAGTGAATATGTTGCACTGGAATATGCTGATTTTTCTGTAGTAATTGAAACATGGGATTCAAATGCGGGGACGTTTATTGTTACACTTACCCCGTATCAAACCACTAGCAGTGTTCCCGAACCGGCTACTATGCTTCTTCTTGGCTCAGGTTTAGTTGGGCTTGCAGGTTTAAAACGTAAATTTAAAAAGGCATAAATATAAATCAACATACATGCCTTTCATATTAAGTTTTCTAATAAAAAAAGAGCATATAATCTAATATGCTCTTTTTTTATTCCATAACCTTTATAAATTTTCCCTTTGGAAACAGAGATATAATATCTTCATTTTTTGACAGCTCAGGGTTTTTTCCGGATTTGACAAGCTCCTGATAATAGACCGTGGGCCAGACATGGGGAAAGCCTTTATATTTTGACTTTTCCCGCACCGCGGTCACGTCAAAGGTAACGGTATTGGGAAGCAGCTCATTACTTCCGGGTATAGTATCACCTGTATCGATATAGGCGTCGCTGAAGTCACTGCAGCTTCCGAAGTGATCTACACCGTAATCCCAGCTTAAACCGCCGTATATACTTACAGGGTCAAGGTATGTTGACTGGATGGAAACATCCGGCCTTAAGGATTTAACAGTTTCGCATATTCCGTATATTACAAATGAGCCGCAGCTGTGACCCACAAGATGTATTGATTCAAGTTTTTTACAACCGGAAAGTCTTCGGCCGATTTCCTGACCAATTCGTCTTCCGTCCACTGAGCATCTGAAGGTACTGTCCGAATAGGGCCTCCAGTCAAGGGCAATAACCTTTGTACCGGGATTTTTTTCCTCCAGGATTTTTTTAAGGGGAACACACCAGCTTGCAGCACTGTCTCTTACTCCGTGGGCAAGTATAAAGACCTTCCTGTCTTCCGGGTTTAAATCCGGAAACACTTTTTCGGAATAATTTCTTGAGGTGTATATGTAGGCAAGGTTACCTATTGATACAATAACAAACAGAGCGCCCGGTATAATCACAAGGGCATATAAAGAGAGCTTAATCCACGCTATTTTATTTTTATCATTTCTTAAAAATGAAGACATTCAAGGTTACCGTGTTAAAATATAAAGTCACCTATTGTTATCTTCAGCAAAAAGATTGTAAACCTTTTTATAATAATTTTTTCTATTTTCACTCCATGAATATTTAATAGCATTGTTTATATTGATACGGGCTTTTTTCAAATCGCCTCTTTCAAAATATGAAAGGGCAAGATTGTAATAAAAGAGATGCTCATCATCTTTAAGTCTTATAGCCTCTCTAAAAAGCCCTATGGATTTATCAAAATCCTTATTGTTAAAAGCTGATTTTCCCTTCTCAAATTTGTAGTACGGATTTTTTTCTCTAAAGGATCCCACCTTTTCCTGATAAACAGCTGCCTTCTCATTCTGCCCGGTAATAACATAAAGATTTGCAAGGTTGTTCATTATAGTAAGAACCGTCGTGTCATTTTTTCCGGCAGAAACACCAAGGCCCTGAAAGTAGGCTTTTTCTGCTGCTTCAGGCTGATTGTTTTTCCGGTACAGCGCCCCGAGGTTGGACCACGCAAAACCTAAACCCGGTTCTGTTTTTATTGCCTTCACAAAATACCGGAAAGCATCCTCATTTTTTTCTTCCGCCATGTATTTGGTTCCCAGATTATTGTAGTACTGTGCAAATGCCCGCTGATCTGAAACAGAACGGTAATTAAACGGATTTGCATTAAGACCGTCCGGGCTGAGTTCGGAAGGGGAAAAATAATACTTCAGGGAATTATCCCATGTTACAAGCCTTGCTCTTTCATTGTTATTTTCCAGCTGAATAATCTGAGTGAATACATTTCGTATATCAACAGAAGCTCCGATATGCCTGGTAACAAAGAGAATTCTACCGTCTCTTGTCCAGTTTGGAAGTGTCGGAATTTCTGAAAATTTGGAATCCAGCCCGGAATATCTTGCTGCTGCAACAAACAGGTTGCTGAAGGAAAGGCAGTTACCTGTCCCTGAATCAAATGTTTCCTGAGCTGTTTTCACACCGTAAATATCGCCAGCAGTATCATATAAGATCCTCCCAACCAGGAACTCCGTAACTAGCATTAAACGGTCCTGGGGAGATCGTGCTTTTCTTACTTTTTCATCAATCAGGGCCTTTATCTCATCATTGATTTCCAGAATAGCCGCATCAGGAATATCTACATCAACAGATGCCGGAAAAATATCTACGTTACCGGCAGATATATAGGGAGGAAAAAGGTCAATATCAACAGTTTCAACTTTTGGAGCGGAGATAGAAGCACAGCTTGCAGAAATTATAAGCAGAAGCAGAGAAGATAATAATTTGGTATACTTTCTGACCCTTAAAAAGCAGAATATAAATCCCGGTGAACCTCTTTTTTTAAGATCATTCCAGAACATTAATCTACCTCCGCAGAAATATTCTCTTATTTCTGAAGTTGTTATATATTTTTAATAATATAAGCTTCAAATATGCAGATTCAAGATCAGCGGGTCTTCATATCATGGAAGTAAAATCAAAAGGTTTCCCAGGTGTTACAGTATAACTTTATCCGCTGAAACCCTCCTTTAAACTTTTTGCAGCCTTAATAATCTGCTTTGCAGCATTTTCTATCTGGGCCCTGTTATTCAATCTTCCAAGGGTCAGTCTTAAAGTGCCCATACCCACCTCGGGCTTTACATTCATGGCAGACAGCACATGTGAAAGTTTTACATTTCTGTCATGACAGGCAGCACCCGTGGATGCAACAACATTTTCCAGCATATCCAGCAGTTTTCCGCCTTCTATTCCAGGTATAGAAACATTTAATGTATTGGGCAGTCTTTTCTCCGGATGACCGTTAAGAACAATATCTTTTATCTCATTAAAAAGAATCTCCTGAAGCAAATCTCTTAATATTTCGACATCTTTAATATCCTTATCGAGCTTCAGTTTTGCTACTCTGCATGCGGCACCAAGACCTGCAGACATTATTACATTTTCCGTTCCTGCTCGTTTACCCATCTCCTGTCCTGCGCCGTGAACAAGCGGTGTGAGTTTTTTCCCTTCTTTTATATAAAGGGCTCCCACACCTTTGGGTCCATAAAGCTTGTGCCCCGCTATGCTCATAAAATCCACATCCAGCTCTTTTACATCGACCTTTATCTTACCCACAGCCTGGGCGGCATCGGTATGAAAAGGAACTGAGAACTCCTTTGCAATTTCTGAAATTTCCTTTATTGGCTGAAGTGTTCCTGTTTCATTGTTTGCAAGCATGATGGATATAAGGATTGTTTCGGGCCTTATTTCCTTTTTTACATCATAGGGATTTACGCGGCAGAATTCATCAACAGGCAGAAAAGATACATCCGCGCCCAGTTCCATGAGATATATTGCCGGGTTTATAACTGCAGGGTGTTCAATGGAGCCGGTTATTATGTGCCGGCCTTTTAGATCATTCAGGGGAGCTATCCCCTTTAACACCATGTTGTTTGATTCGCTTCCGCCTGAAGTAAAAATCAGTTCTTCGGGGCTGCAGTTAATAAGGTCAGATACCTCCTGCCTTGCTGTTTCAACAGCTTTTTTTGCATTCACTCCAAGGGTGTACCCGCTTGATGGGTTGCCAAATTCTTCGTTCATATAGCGGCTCATTACATCAGCGGCTTCAGGTGCAATGGGTGTTGTAGCGTTATGATCCAGATATATGATCTCTTCTGCGGAAATACTCATGGTAAATCGCCTCCTTTTCGGCAATGGTAATGGGCAAGTTAAAATGGGCTGTAAATATCAATAATAAAAACAAAAAAACATTCCTGCTTGAAATGGTTTCAGGCGGCCTTATATAATATGGATAAATATAATTTAACAAAACAGCGGTATAAAAGATTCTTATATTAACCTATTCCATAAGATTATAAAATCGTAAACACTCATGTTCTTATAATTAAAAAATATTACAGGAGGCTAAACCATGCCAAAGTATGTTTATTCTTTTGGTCATAAAAAAACCGACGGCAGAGCAGATATGAAAAATCTTCTTGGCGGTAAAGGGGCCAATCTTGCTGAGATGAGCAGGCTTAAAATTCCGGTCCCTGCCGGCTTTACAATTACTACAGACTGCTGCAATGACTTTTTAAAAAATAATGGTAAATTTCCTCCCGGCCTTAAATCAGAAGTTACAAAAGCCCTTAAACTCGTAGAAGAAGAGATGGGTATGAAGTTTGGAGATGCTGAAAACCCTCTGCTGGTATCTTCAAGATCCGGAGCCAGGCAGTCTATGCCGGGCATGATGGAGACGGTTCTTAATGTCGGGCTGTGCACTAAAACGATACCCGGCCTTATTAAAAAAACAGATAATGAGCGCTTTGTATATGACTCCTACAGGAGACTTATAACAATGTATTCCGATGTTGTTATGGAAAAGGCCGAAGGAATTGAACCTGATGAAGGAAAAGGTATCAGGGTTCAGCTTGAAGCTGTCATGAACAGGGTTAAACAGAAAAAGGGATATAAGAATGATATTGATCTGACGGCTGAGGATTTAAAGCATCTTTGTGAGGAATACAAAAAAACAGTAAAAAAAGTACTCGGAAAATCATTCCCCGATGACCCTATGGAACAGTTATGGGGCGGTATTGGCGCTGTTTTTAAAAGCTGGAACGGCAAGCGTGCGGTATCTTACAGGAGAATTGAAGGCCTGCCTGACGACTGGGGCACAGCAACCAATGTTCAGGCAATGGTATTCGGCAATATGGGCAGTACATCTGCAACAGGTGTTGCCTTTACCAGAAATCCGGCAACAGGCGAAAACAAGTTTTACGGAGAATGGCTCCCCAATGCCCAGGGAGAGGATGTGGTTGCAGGTATAAGGACACCCAACCCTATAAACGAAGAAACAAAAAATAATCAGAATAAACATCTGGATTCACTTGAAACTGCAATGCCTAAAATATACCGGCAGCTTAACAGCATACAGAAAAAACTGGAGAAGCATTATAAGGACATGCAGGATATAGAGTTCACCATTCAGGAAGGAACTCTTTACATGCTTCAGACAAGAACCGGCAAGCGTACCGGTACTGCAGCCATGAATATGGCAATGGATATGCTCAAAGAAAAGCTTATCAATGAGAAAACTGCGGTTATGAGGGTAAGGCCTGACCAGCTGAATGAACTGCTTCACCCGATAGTTGATCCTGCAGCAGAAAAAAGGGCAAAGGAAATTGCAAGAGGACTTCCTGCAGGACCGGGCGGAGCATCAGGCCAGATTGTATTTACGGCAGAAGAAGCAGTTGAATGGGCATCAAAGGGTAAAAAGGTAATCCTTGTAAGAGAAGAAACCAATCCTGAGGATGTGGCAGGAATGAGAGCCGCAAAGGGCATACTTACGTCCCGCGGCGGAATGACAAGCCATGCAGCCCTGGTGGCACGCGGATGGGGCAAGTGCTGTATTGTCGGAGCAGGAATGATTGAAGTAAACGTACCTGCCGGAAAAATGATTATTGACGGAAAGAGTTATAAAAGGGGAGATACAGTAACACTTAACGGTACAAGGGGATATGTTTATAAGGATGAACTTCCCATGATAGATGCCACTGAAAACCCCAACTTTAAAAATTTTATGAAGCTTGTTGATAAATTTTCAACAATGGGCGTGCGGGCAAATGCGGATACTCCAAAGGATGCAAAAATTGCTCTTAATTTTGGTGCAGAAGGCATTGGTCTTTTTAGAACAGAGCACATGTTCTATGGCGATAAAAGCGATAAGCCACGTTTTTACCTGCGCCAGATGATTCTCAGCAATACTACAGCGGAAAGAAAAAGAGCCCTGAAAAAACTCTTCGGCTTTGTTAAAAAAGATTTCAAGGCAACCCTGGAGGCAGTGAACGGACTGCCTGTTACATTCCGGCTGCTTGATCCTCCTCTTCACGAATTTATTCCGCAGGGAGCATGGAAGTTAAAGGAAATAGCAAAAAGTCTGCATATCAGCGTTGACGAGATAAGAAAACGAAAGGAATTTCTGCATGAAATCAACCCCATGATGGGGCACAGGGGTGTAAGGCTTGGTATTACCTATCCCGAAATAACGGAAATGCAGGTAAGGGCTCTGTTTGAGGCCACGGCCGAATTGCTTAAAGCCGGGAAAAAGGTACAGCCCGAAATAATGGTCCCTGTAACCTGCGATGTGCTGGAATTGAAAGAACAGAAAAAAATTGCGGACAGTGTCTATAACGAGGTAATCAGAAAATATAAAATCAATAAAATTGATTATAAATTCGGAACAATGATTGAAATACCAAGGGCCTGTCTCCTTGCTGATAAAATGGCAGAGGCTGCTGAGTTTTTCAGTTTTGGAACAAACGATCTTACCCAGATGGGAATAGGTTTAAGCCGCGATGATATCGGGAGTTTTATCGGTGATTATCTGGATAAAAAGATCTTTAAGGCAGATCCTTTCCAGACTATTGACCAGGAAGGTATAGGCCAGCTAATTGAAATGGGCGTAACAAAAGGGCGTGCAGCAAATAAAAATCTAAAGGTCGGTATATGCGGAGAGCAGGGGGGAGATCCTGCATCGGTTGATTTCTGCTATAGAGCAGGAATGACCTATGTAAGCTGCTCACCCTTCAGGGTTCCTATAGCAAGACTTGCCGCAGCACAGTCCGCACTTAATGCCCGTAGTAAAACTCCAAAAACAGCCGCCAGGAAGACAAAAAGTTCTTCCAGTAGAACCGAAGAAAAAAAATAACTGCTGTACCAGTAAAAATAAAAAAATTTTGGCCGGGGTAGTCACCCCCGGCTTTTCTTTTTGTAATTTTTATCTATAATGGATAAACTGAAATTAGACGTAGATATTGAGATTGTTAATAGGTATTATAACTTGACACCCTGTTAAAAGCCGTGTTAGTGAATATTTCCGTATTTCAATAATAAAATGATAGTGTTATATGATTTTTATCAGTTGGTGACCGGTCCGGTCAACCGGCTGTTGATATTTACAGTGTCTATAATAATTAATGTTAAGTTTTCTATCATTGAAACATTAAAGGAGGAGCAAAGTGAACATTATTGTATGCATAAAACAGGTACCCGATACTGAAACGCAGATTAAGATAGCTCAGGACGGGAAATCCATTGCTGAAGATGATATCAAATGGGTTATGAATCCCTACGATGAATTTGGCGTTGAAGAGGCCTTAAGGCTTAAAGAAAAATTCGGCGGTGAGGTTACTGTAGTAGGACTTGGTCCAAAGAAGGTAACCGAAGCTTTAAGAACTGCCCTGGCCATGGGTGCTGACAAAGCTGTACAGATTACAGACGACGCACTCACAGGAAGCGATTCTCTCGCAGTTGCAAAGGCTCTTGCCGCTGCAGTTAAACCACTGGAAGCTGATATAATTTTTACCGGCCAGAGAGGTATTGATGAAGACAGCGGGCTTGTAGGATCTGCACTTGCAGAGTACCTTGATATCCCTCAGGTTTCTGTTATTACCAAACTTGAAGTTGCAGAAGACGGAAAAACAGTTAAGGCATGCAGACCTGTTGAAGGTGAAACACATGTTATCGAAACAACAACACCTGTTCTGCTGACAGCACAGAAGGGTCTTAATGAGCCCAGATATGCATCCCTTCCCGGTATTATGAAGGCAAAGAAAAAACCTCTCGACGAAAAGACCCTTGCTGATCTTGGTCTTGACGCTTCGGAATTCGGTACAGATGCCAGAAAGCTTACAATTGTTGAGCTTACACCGCCGCCCGAAAGAGCTGCCGGCAAAATTATCGCAGGTGATTCACCGGAAGCAAAAGCTGCCGAACTGGCAAAGCTTTTACACGATGAAGCGAAGGTTATATAGTCTAACTGCCTGAGAATACAATAAACAGGATATAAAAAAGAAGGAGATATAAATATGGCTCAAGGTGTAATGATCATCGCTGAACAGAGGGATGGAGACATAAGAAAAATATCATATGAACTGGTAAGTGAAGGTAAAAGGCTTGCCGATGCCTCCGGCCAGGAACTGACAGCGGTATTACTTGGATCAAACATAAAAGATAAAGCAGAAGAACTTGGAAAATACGGCGCAGCAAAAGTGCTGGTTGCTGATGATCCAAGACTCGAAAAATATACAACAGATGCATACTCATGCGTCATAGCAGAAATCGTTAAAGCCTGTGACCCGGCTATTCTTTTACTCGGCGCATCATCTCAGGGTAAAGATCTTTCCGGTCGTCTCTCAGCCAAACTGGGAGTAGGAATGGCTCAGGACTGTACAAAGTTTGAAGTAGCAGACGGCAAGCTTGTAGCAACAAGGCCTATCTACGCAGGTAAGGCATATGCAAAGGTTTCATACGATGACAATTACCCGAACATGGCAACAGCCAGACCAAATGTAATGTCAATCACAGAACCAGGCGATTCATCTGCAGAAATTTCAGATGCAGCATTTACACTTGATGATGCAGCAATAAAGACAAAGATTGTTGAAGCTCTCAAGGACGAAAGCGGTAAAGTTGACCTTACCGAAGCAGACAAAATCGTTTCCGGCGGCCGCGGTGTTAAAGGCCCCGAAGGTTTTGAAGCCCTTGAAAAACTTGCCGACGCTATCGGAGCTTCAGTCGGTGCTTCACGTTCTGCAGTTGATGCAGGCTGGAGACCGGTTACGGATCAGGTTGGACAGACCGGTAAGGTTGTTTCACCTAATCTTTATATTGCTTGCGGTATTTCAGGAGCTATTCAGCATCTTGCAGGTATGTCAACATCTAAGTTTGTTGTTGCTATCAATAAGGATGAGGAAGCACCTATATTCCAGAAAGCGGATTACGGTATTGTAGACGATCTGTTTGCAGTAGTTCCTGCTCTGGCAGAAGAAGTTAAAAAAGTAATGTAGTTACTTTTATAATAAAATAAAAAGCCGGGTACTTTGTTCAGTATCCGGCTTTTTTTATTTCCCCTGAGTATCCCGGTAAATTATTACCGGGATACAATGGCTGTACTGCTGCTTTTTCCTCCCAGAAGAAAACCATTCAAAAACAACAGACACCCCATATAAAATAATTGCAATCGTCATGCCGATGAACAGATGCAAATATTAACTTAATTAAACATAAGTTTTGAAATATTATACTTATATTTGTGGAAAGATAGACACACTTATATGTCAAAAACAACACAGTATTTATGGCATTCAAATAAAAGGATTACGGGAACTAAAAATAAAAACAGTTTTTTAATAAAACATGTGATTATTTGATTGACAAAAAAAAGAATTTGGATAAATTAGGGGATTCATTGGCGATGTAGCTCAGATGGTCAGAGCATACGGCTCATATCCGTAGGGTCACTGGTTCAACTCCAGTCATCGCCACTAAATAAGTCAAAAAGGTATTGACAATCTTGAAATCCGGTTTAAATTCACCGTGTAAAATTTATCAAGAGAGTTTCGTAATGACCTATTTGGCATTTAAGGATGATAATATCGATACCATCAGCGAGGCTCTACTAATAGCTGAGGATAAGATCGGTGATTATTATAAATTTTCTTCGGAACAATGGAGGCGGCATCAATACGATGTTAAAACTCTTATGACTCTCGAAGAAAATGAAATAACCTCCTTCGCCTTCGCTTTGCTAAACAAGCGCTCAAGAGTCCTTGAAGGTTTCGATTCAAGCACAAAAAAGCGTGATTTCTACTTTATTTGCCTTCAAGATCATCTGATATTAAATGCCCTTCAAAGAGATAAAAACCTGACCTTGTTACCACTCCTTGTATATATCTTCACACACGAACTGGTACATATTGTCAGGTTTTGTAATTTTTTACAGAGGTACGAAGTTACGGGAAAAAACAGGGAAGATGAAGAATCAGTGGTCCATGACACCACATTTGATATTTTAAAACGCGTCTCCCTGAAAAATATGGATTATATACTGGATTTATACAAGATGCACAGACTGTGTGAACTGTCCGTGTAAATTTATTAAGAGAGAGGTGAATCAATATGCCTTTTTATGAATATGAATGTACGAAATGCCATCATCAGATGGAAGTATTACAGAAAATTTCCGATCCGCCACTTACCAAATGCGAGAAGTGTAAAGGAAAAGTAAAAAAACTTATCTCACAGAGCACTTTTCACTTGAAAGGTTCCGGATGGTATGTAACTGATTACGCTTCTAAATCGGGGGGCCACGACGGAAAGACCGGTTCAGGAGAAAACAGCGGTTCTACAGCTGCAAAAGAAACAAAAAGCAGCAGTCCAGATAAAACCTCCAATAAAAAAGAAAAAAAAGAGGCTAAAACCGCAAAGGCTAAGGATAAGTAATTTATTTTGTTTTTTAATGGCTTATATGCCCCTTTGATAAAGTAATAATATGAAACATTTAAATACCGGTAAGGAACACAATAAACTGATAAAAAGGCTGGAACGTCAGGAAAGAAATCAGTCAATGCAGCGCGACAGATTCCTGAAATATAAATTAAATGAAATTCATTCCGGCCTAACGCAGGAATTGCTGATGCAGGAAATCGTTGAGACAGATAATTCCGGAGCCTTTTCCGAGCTGCTTCTTAAAGGGCTTAAAAAATTATCACGAACCAACGAGTTTGATTTCAAATATTTCACCGCGCCTATTCGCGGCCTTGTACCACGGGCAAACCCAATTTCTTTATATATGACTCAGTTTATTCTTGAAGACGTGCTGAATGATCCATGCATCATTGATGTCTACGGCACAGATGTTGAGGTTTACAAAGCTGTAAACAAAGTCGTTTCCAACTTGAACCTCAAATTTGAACAGGCAGAAGAAAAAATTGCCAAACAGCTTGCAAGCAATAAATCCCTTACTCCCGGGTCAAGGCAGTATGATGTTGCCTTCGAAGAGCTTTTCAGAAAGGTTATGGGGAACTCTCAGACAGAAACTAAACCACAGTAACAAATTAATTACATATTATAAATCCGGCAGCCCCTTTTTAAAAGGGGCTGTTATTTTAAGGAGTAATACATGTACGAGAAAATCGCTTTTTTATTCCCCGGGCAGAACTCCCAGATAATCGGAATGGGGCAGGACCTGGCCAATGAGTACCCTGAAGCCCGTGAAATATTCAAACAGCTCGATGACATCTGTGAAAAACCAATGTCAAAACTCTGCTTTGAAGGACCGGCAGATGAACTTATCCTGACAGTAAATCAGCAGCCTGCTATTACAGCAGTTAACCTTGCCTGCCTGAAGGTGCTTAACCTCAAGGGAATAAAAGCATCAATATCTGCGGGACACAGCCTTGGTGAATTTCCGGCACTTGTTTCATCCGGAATCTTATCAGAATATGATGCCCTCAAAATCGTAAAAAAGCGCGGTGAGCTTATGCACAGAGAATCTCTGTCAAACCCCGGAGTTATGGCTGCGGTTATGAAGCTTCCTATAGAAAAAGTAGCCGAAATAGTGGAAAAAGCTCAGGAAAAGGGCGTGCTTGCTGTGGCCAATCACAACTCCGAAGCACAGATTGTTATCACAGGAGAAGCAGACGCAATGGATTATGCTCTTGAACTTGTAAAGGAAGAAAAGGGAAGAGCTGTACCGCTTAAGGTCAGCGGCGCATGGCACTGCAACCTTATGAAAGGTGCGGTTGATGAATTCAGGGAATATATTGAAGGATTCACATTTAACAGTCCTTCATCCACTATCCTGTTCAACGCAACCGCTTCAACGGAAAGCGACCCGGAAACAATAAAAGATATTATGGCTAACCAGCTTACAAGCCCTGTAAGATGGTATGATATTGTTCTTAAAATGATTGAAGAAAAAGTAGATGCAATGGTTGATGTTGGACCGCAGAAACAGATGATGGGTCTTGTGGGAAGGATCATTCCAAAAGACAGCAGTATCGCCACTTCAAGTGTGGAAGATGTTGAAACCCTGAATGCGTTTATTTCGGCAAATCAGTAAAGCCTGATATTGATACATAAAAAAACTGCCTGTCAGGCTCTATAAACCCGGCAGGCAGAAAAAAATAACATGAGCAGCCTGTATAATATGCAGGCTGCTTTATTTTATTTCAAATTCTTTGCTTGAAAGTAGAGTGCCGTCAGAGGCCTCAACATCAACTCTCCATTTTCCTGTCCATGAAGGAAGAATAGTCTTTTTAGACCAGGTTCTCCAGTGTTTTGCCTTGAAGGGCAGCTCAACCCTGGCCATAACACGGTCATTATAAAGCCATACATGGACGATCGATCCTTCGTCCTGGTTGCTTACTATTTTTGTAAAACAATAGAGCTCTTCTACATCGCTTGAAAAGCTGTTGCCGGCCCCGACAGGGGTTCTATCCTCAACGGAAGTACAGATCTCAGCTTCTGTGATACTGTACTCAGGAGCCTGCTGTGCAAATGCTATTACAGACAAGGACAGTAAAATAATCATGGTTATAAAAAGTTTTATTTTCATAAAAGACCCTCCTGCGTTTAAATAAAAAATTAAATTTGCCCCTTTAAATACTTCTGCCTTTCCTCTTCGGGAAATTTTTCAATTGCATAGCGGAGCATAGTTCGCGGCATTTTCCCGTAATATTTATCAAGAAATTTCTTTTCCTGAATAACATCTCTTTTACCGATCTCCCTTAACATCCAGCCTGAGGCCTTATGGATGAGATCTTCTTTATCATCAAGCAGTATTGCGGATATTTTTAATGCATCATCAAACCTGTTTTTCTTTATCAGATAAAATGTTGACATAATCGCAATTCGCCTCTCCCACAGATTTGGTGATTCAGCAAGTTTATACAGTATTTTTTTATCACGGTTTTCAAGATAAGCGCCTGATATGAGATGAGCGGAACAGTCGACAAGATCCCAGTTATTGATATATTCGGCGCTGTTTATATAAAAATTGAAGATGTCTTCTTTTTCATGATCAGTTCCCTTTTTGAACTTTTCAACAAGAAGGAGCAGAGCACAAAGCCGTTCTTCATGATATTTTGACTTTATGAGCTTTTTTACATCGGATAACTTTATATCTCTGTATTTCTTAACCAGCTGCCTTAAAACAGGCACCCTTATGCCTAAAAAAATATCCCCTTCGCCATATTCTCCCTTTCCTGTTTTAAAAAAACGCAGGGAGTGTTCCGCGATTTTGGGATCAGCAATTTCTTTCAGGCTTTTCTGCAAAGATTTCAACAACATTCATTATCCCATGCATTAAGGTCATGTATGAAAAACACAAGAGTTAGAACAATATCATAACTATTGATACACATCAAAATAATAAAGAAAGAGTGTATATAAATATATTAAATTAGAACTGTATTGATCGGGATATTTAATTTATAGTATTAATTAATACACGTTTTAACTATCAAATACTTTATTATCAAAAAGGGAGAATATCATGAAAGGACTACTCACTGTTTTCTGCATTATGGCTGCTATGATTTACATATTACCCTTTGGAAATCTGAACGCACAGGAAAAAACATTCCCTGTGACGGTAGACAGCGTAATAAACGGTACAATAAGTTTTGATCCTGCGCCTGCCTCGGACGGAAAATATAATGCCGGAACTGTTATTACAGTAAAGGCAACACCTGCCAAAGGTTATGTGCTTGATTCCGGATATTTCAGTGTAAAGGGAATGTGGGGTCAGATGTACCATGAATTTATGACTCCCTCATTCAAGGTTACGGTAGATCAGGAAAAACATATCGGAGCCTCATTCATTAAAAAAAGCGAAGTGAACCACGTAAAGGTTACTCAGGACGTTGTATATGCAAAACCCGGAGTAAAAACCCTTAAGTATGATGTATATACTCCAAAGGGTGCAAAGAACCTTCCCATTATCATCATTATTCACGGCGGAGGATGGGGTTCAAATACCGAAGACATTATGAGGGGGATGGCCAGAGAACTTACAAGGGATAAAAAATATGTGGTCTGCAGCATTGATTACAGGTGGTCTGAAAAAAAAGACGGTGACTTAAAAAACAACACCATGGCAGACATCATAGGCGATGTGTACGGCGCAATTGCCCATATCATGGAACATGCAAAAGAATATAAGGGAGATCCCTCAAAAATAGCTCTTACAGGCGACAGTGCCGGCGGGCATCTGTCTGCTGCCTGTGCGGTTATGGCAGATAAAATAGGGAAGGGCGGATTCGGTAAAACCCCGGGAGTTTTTGAGTTTCTGCCGTCATATATGCCAAAAAATAAAAGCGTTGAAGATATAAAGAATGAAATAGCGGCATCAATAATGGCCGCAGCTCCAAGTTACGGGGTTTTTGGTGGCGATTTTTTAAATCATTACTCTGATGATCCCAATGCAGATAACACATGGAGGGATGCAATATCCCCTATAAAAAATATTCCTGATGCAAAAATACGCGCTGTACCTCATTATCTTACAAGGGGCACAAGCGACTTTTTAATAAAGGACGAAGGAGTCAAAGCCTATACAGAAGCGCTTGTAAAAGCCGGGCAGAGAGTTGAATATGTTCAGGTTGGAGGAGCAAACCATGCTTTTTTTGACTGGAAACCTGATGAAACGACAAAAGCCACCTTTTATAAATATGGCGTTTACTACTGCAGGCAGATGGAACTGTTTTTTGATTCTGTTTTTTACAGGGCTGATTAAAAACAGTATCTCACACAGAGGCACAGAGGACACAGAGAAAAACGTTTATTTTAAAAAACAGAAATTTACTTTGTTTTTCTTTGCGGCTTTGTGTGAGAAATTAATATTCCAAATCATTCAGTTACTTCTTGAAATAAATATCACTGAATTCCTTAACCAGCTTTTTAAGGGCTTCTGTATTCTCAAGATCCGTTGTCTGTTTACACTTCATTGCATATACAAGCATGTGGTGCAGTATGCTGAGCTTTTTATCATAATCCTTTGTGTCAAACTTGATTCTCTGGGTCATGAAATACTGGGTTACAATTTCCTGAAGTTTATTCGCATGTTCTTCCTTGTTCATGATCCATCTAACAAGCTGGTTGGAATGTCCTATCATCCCTGCTTTTTCAAGCTGATTAATCTGGTTAATTGATTTTTCTATTGTCTGAATATGCTCGCTGATCATTTTTACCCTCATCTCATCATCATAGATGCCGCAGGGAATTTCACAGTGGGCATGGGCCATGGCTGAATACATAAAAAGACAGGCAAGCAATACACTTAACTTAAGGGATACTCTTTTCATTATTACATCCTCCTTGTGATTGTTTTTACTGTTACCGGAAGTCTTAATAAATTAAGCAGTCACAGAGATTAATCCAGGAAAAAAAATAAACAGTCTAATAAAGGGCGATTGCTCATCAGAATTAAGGATGCTTACAACTGGTTGGAAATCATTTCTCCAAGATAGTCCTTAAAGGTCACTTTAACGGGGATGGTTATTTCTCTTGAAACTGAAAAATCCTTCTCAAACAGCTCCTCTTTTAATGTTTCAACCGCCGCCGGGTTACTGAAGGCCAGGTTGGTTTCAAGGTTTATCCTCAGACTCAGGGCATCAAAGTTAGCAGTGCCGAGACATGCCCACCCGTCATATATTGCAGCCTTGATATGCGATTTATTTGGATAATGATAAACCCTTATTCCGTTTTCTATCATGACATTGGTGGTAACAACATTGCTGCTGTCCATAATACCGTGGTTGCTTGTTGAAGGCAGAATTACCCTGACATCTACACCGCGGCCTCTTGCAAGGATCAGTTCATTAAGAATTTTGTTTTCTGTGAAATAGGGGTTCTGTATGTATATGTATTTTTTTGCATTTCTTATGGCCTCAAGCTGCGCATCAAATATCTGGGAGCTGCCGGATTTTGTATAAAGAGGCCGGATATCATAAAGTTCCGGAGATTCTTCTGCCAGCTCAGCTTTTTTGGAAGAGGCTCCGGAAACAATATATCCCAGGTCTCCAAATGGGCCCGCATGGGACCATGCCAGTTTGAAGTCTCTTTTAAGCCGGCCGACAATGGGGCCCTTTACTTCCATCATTAGATCATGCCATTCGTAACGGTACTCTCTCCCGATATTCATACCCCCTAGATAGGCTGTATTACCGTCTACTATTATGGATTTGTTATGATCCGCTGTAAACCAGGGGTTGGTCGTCGCCCGAACTTTTATCTTTGAATCCTTTTTAAGGTAATTAAATATATCGTACGGGAACTCGAACTCGGGGGGAATAGGTGATGCGGGAAGAGACCCTGCCGCACTCATACATCCCATGTGATCAGCCAGCACGCGCACTTTAATATCCTGAGATTTTGATTTTAGTATATCTGCGATTTTTACAGCATAGTCATCATTGTCAAAAATATATGTCCGGAGCCATATGGACTTTTCAGCATTCTGTAAATTTTCAATCAGCCTTGGAAAAAACTTTTCACCATCAATAAGGAACTCCACTTTTCCCTTAAAGGGCTTATTTTTAGGGAATCTGCGGTCCAGGGTATTTTCCCACTCCTCCAGGTCCATGCTCCTGGCATTGGATGCCAGTAACGGTTTTATTTTTGATTTTTCACTGCCTGTTAAAATAACTGCGGCGCTGTGCTTAAGCCGGCAGTAAAGCCTGTACATGGTGGTAACCGGATTTTTAACAACGGTTACTATCCCGGACCGGTAAAACCAGCGGGCCATATAAACCAGGGGATTGGAACCGGGGCTGAAAACATATTCCGGATGATAGGGTGTAGTTAAAAATATGGACTGCTTTTTCCCGGTATCAATAAAAACAAATGCAATACCGCCGTGGTAGATATTATCTGTTCTGAATAAAAACCGGCTGCTTCCGGACGCTGCCTCATTTTCAAGCAGTTTCACTATTTCGGCAGCTATCCTGTTTTCCTTTAAAAGGCCGACTACTTTTATATATGAAGGAATATCTTTAAATTTTTTAAGGTAAACAGTGTTATCCTCATCACGGTAAAGAACCAGTTCCTGGTAATTTAATACAATAGAGACACCGTAACCGGCCTTTTCGGGTGCAAGCCTTTGTTTTACCTGTTCAAGCAGGGCTTTCCATTTTTCACAGCTCTGAACAGGTATCAGGCTGCTGTTTTTACTGAATTTATGGGATTTTTTTAAAAAGACAATTTCGGACAGACCGTGGCTGTATAAGTTACCTTTTTCCCTTTTGTCCTTCCAGGAAGCATAGAGATAGTCGTTATGCCCTCCATGCTGAAACCTGATCTGTATTTCATCTTTTCCCAGAACAGCGGTTTCAGACGGCGGACTGTTAAGGCAGGTTATCTTTTCGTTATATTCCTTCTTTTTAAGTGCTGCGCTGCATGAACAGAGAAAGAACAGCAGAGATACCAGCCATAATTTGAATGTGATTTGCCTAACCAAAATTGCCCTTTTACCTGCTTTGTAAAATGGTAAGGATGATTACGAACCTGCCTTTGTTTATTATTCGATCAAAACTCCTTTTTTATCAGGATAACTTAAACCCTTCAAACATTTTTTATACTATATAAAATGAGGGTATAAAATCAGCCTAAAAGACTATAACCCCATTTTTTCAAATGGTCTTCTTTCCGGAATATACTCCTGGGAAATTTTTCCTTCATTCCACTCTTTTGACACATAAAGATTGCAGTAGCAGCTTCCGAACTCTTTAACATCCTCTTCACGGTATTTACACGGACATATAATATCCGCATCCTGTGCCTTATCGCCTGCGGAAAGTCTGCAAGGACAGCACATATAGCCGTATCTTTCTTTATTTAAAAGAAGGGCATCCAGAAGCTCCATGACCCTTTCTTTATTATTGCTGAAATAATAGCCTTTTGGCTCCTGGGCTTTTTTCAGCATTTCATAAAGCTCTTCCTTTGTCATAGTCCAAGAGCCTCCTTTATTTCGTCTTCTTTAAAGCCGACTATTACCTTGTCTCCGATTATAATTGTAGGAAAGGAGCATTTAGGGTTAATTTTCTTTATATCCTCAAGAATAGCCTTTCTTTCATCACCGTGAGTGGTATCAACATCTGTAAAATCATATTTTATCTTGCACTCATCCAGAAACTGTTTTGTTGCCTTGCAATGACTGCATGTACTTAAGGTATAAATTTTAACATCTTCCTGATTTGACATATTTTCCTCCATAGGATTAAGTTATTTCTCTTCTTTTTCTACTCTTAAATTGAGCCAGTCTATCATGTCCTGAACATTTTTTGATAAAAAGTATCTGCCGTTAGCAAAAGCCCCGTAATCAGCTCCTGCCATTGCAGATGCAAGCCTTACGGAATTTGCGTAAAACAGCCACTGTTCAATCCATTTCTTTTCAATGCCTTCATTGAAGATACTGTCATTCTGACTTAAACCCTTTGCCGCACCTTTTTCCCAGGCAGCTAAAAGGATTTTTGTTGCTGTCAGAGTCATTTTATTGCTTGTTTCAATTGAATTTTCAAACCTGTCAAAATGAGTTTCCACCCAGCCTGTTGCGTGACAGGCGAGACAGACCTTCTGCATCTCGGCCTTTCTTTTATCCTGTTCAGGTTTATCAATGAGATATTCTTTAACAGGTTCGCCGGTCAGCTCAGTCGGGAGAGGAAGACCGGATTTGTTTTTTATGATGGTTGTGTCCGGAGATTCAGGATGGGGATGGGCATATACCACTCCGAAAATCCTCTGATACAGACGGTCGCTCATCTGATGGGTTCTTTCCGCTATTACATCTCCTTCAGTATTTACAAGAAGGCTTGCATGGCAGGCGGCACAGGTGGGAGCCGTAAAATCCTTACCCACTGTCCATGGAACAGCTTTAAAATCCCAATCCTTTGCATGTGAGCCGTACATATTACCGTGCTTGCTGACCTTGTAAACAGGATACGCCGGGACATCCGGACCTTTATGACACTGTGAGCATGTATCGGGCTTTCGGGCCATTTCAATACTGAACTGATGCCTGCCGTGGCAGGATGTACACGCCCCCTTTGATCCGTCGGTATTTATTCTTCCTACACCCTGGTTTGACCAGCCTTCAATAACAGGAAAATCCATTTCACCCAGGGCGGTATCCCTTGTTACCATCCCCTTTACTTTAATTTCTGTTCCATGGCACGCCAGGCACGATTCCGCATTGGTGGTATCATCAGGTTCTTCAACCTTTACAGACATATTTTCAAAGGTATGGATACCGTTGATTGATTTTACAAGATCTGTAAATACCGGGTTATTCATCAGGTTTCCATATGCCTGGGACATTATATTTTTTTCATACTGCTCAGCTTCCACGCTATGGCAGGTTGAACAGTCCTTTGGAGTAACAACAGGATGAACCATATAGCCAGCGTGCTCAAAGCTGTCTTTATGGCTTTCCGAATTCATTAAATGACATTCCGCACATCCCACACTGTTTTCAAGCAGAGGTTCCGGAACTTTTTCAGCAGAGACCTTTCTGGAAAGCCCTTCTTTTTTTAATGCATCAGATACGGATATTTTGCTGTGAACGCTTTTTTTCCACTCCTCTACTATTCCGGGATGAATAGTGGAGTGGCAGTCCAGACACATCTGGGTATCATCACTTATTTTCAGCTCCTGGCTGAACAGAGGAAAAGCAGGTACCAAAAATAAAAAAGCGGATAAACTCACCAGCCTGATAAACTTTGTTTTCATTGTAAACTCCCGTTTTAGATGGACTATTTATTTTTTATCCGAAACAGCGCCTCTTCCGCAAGGTCTTTTACCCGGATATTTTTAATTTTTTTATCAGCAAATATATCTATCCTGCTTTCATCTGCTGATAACTCTAAAAGCAGGGGTACTGCTTCTTCTGACTTAACATGGCAGAAAAACCACGCAGCATGGCCGCGTACATGGGCATCACCGGATTTTAAAAAGGGCAGAACACTTTTTACTTCCTTTTTTCCCGGCAGTTCGGGCCTCACCTTGCAGAACCTTCCTATACCCCACAGCACGCCGCGCTGCATAAATTCATGTTCCTGAAAATTTCCGTCTTCTTTTGCATATGAAAACAGTATAGGCCAGTACTCCATTGCCAGCTTTTCGTTTTGCGCCAGGATTTCTCCCATGGCCTCAGCAGATCCCCAGCCTATGCCGCCGGATTCATCATTCAGGTTCCACATCAGGCGCCTTATAATATTCCTTGCCGGTTCCGTGTCTGTTTCAGCCAGATCCGATACTGCAGCGCCAAGTGCAGTAACGGCATTCCATTTTATGACCGGATTGTTATGATACAGGAAAGAACAAAGGATATTAATCACTCGCATCAGAGACCCTTGGCAAATCTTCAGAAGATCATGATAGTCATATGAAGATTCAAGCACAATGAGGGTCTGTTTTTTTACTGCCCGAATGGAGTTCCTTTTATTTTCAGCAATATCGCCGGAAATCAGTCATCCTCCCAGCTGATACAGTCCGCAGGGCAGATACTGATGGCCTGATCAACAGACTCTTCCGGATAATCAGGCAGGTCGATAACTTCTATATAGCCTGTTTCAGTGTTTCGTTTAAACACTTCCGGACATACTTCGAGGCATGACTCGCAGTCCGTACAGCTTCCAATATCAATAACCGGTATCTTTTTCATTGCCTTTCTCTTCTGCCATTCCTGGTACTCTCCGAATGTAAAACCTGTCCCAAGTTGTGATTTTTTACATCCGGTTTTTGTATTTCTGCACAGCCTGCATCTGCTTTCACTGCACATCTGGCAATATTCACAATCAGGGCACTTCTGTTTTTTTACTGCTTCAGGCATATTTTCTCTTACTCATGCTCTTAATCTTACTCTGTTTTTTTTAAGTAAGAGTATGAGCAGGAAAAACCAAAATTACTAAGCGGGAAGTTTTTCGGCAATCAGTTTACCAAGAGCCCTGCAGGCCTTTATTCCATCCTCATCAGGCACATAATTAATCTTAACACCGGGATCAGCAATATCCAGCTTCATTTCTTCAAATACATTGTTGATGTACTTTACCGCTTCTCCGCTCCATCCGTAGGAGCCGAATGCGGCCACAACCTTATTTTTGGGTTTAAGGCCCTTAAAATAGGCCAGAAAATCCCCGAGTGTGGGGAAAATATTATTGTTAAGAGTGGGGGAACCGACAATTACGGCACCGGCATCAATAATTTCTGTCATGATGTCGCTTCTGTGACATTTTCTTAAATGCATGGGCTTTGCATCAACGCCTTCCTCTCCAAGGCTTTCAACTATTGTCAGTGCCATTTTCTCCGTTGAGTGCCACATACTGTCGTAAACAACAACAGCCTTTCTTTTGGGCGTCTGTTCGCACCACTCTGTATATGCGTTTATTATTTTTAAAGGGTCTTTTCTCCACATGATGCCGTGATCAGGGCATATCATTTTTATCTGAAGCCCGGATTCTTTCACCTGGTTTAAAAGCTTCATGATAAGAGGAGAATAAAGCATAAGGATATTTGCAAAATACTTTTTTGCATGGGGCATGATTTCTTCATCGCTTACAAGGTCATCAAACAGGTTGACTCCTGCATAGTGCTGACCGAAACCGTCACTGGTAAAAAGTATCTGATCTTCAACCGCATAGGTAAACATACTGTCCGGCCAGTGAACCATGCGTGTTTCCATAAAGGAAAGAGTACGTTTACCGATTTTCAGTTCCCCGCCGTTTTCTACGGGCTGATAGTTCCATTTATTGGAATAATGTAATGTAAGATTTTTGTGACCGACCTTGGAACAGTAGACGGGTTTGTCTTCACCTATATAATGCATAACTCTCGGAAGACCGCCCGAGTGATCCATTTCGGTGTGGTTGCTTATAACACAGTCAATTTTTTTTGGATCAACAACCTGGCTTACCTTGCTTAACAGTTCATCTGTAAATTCTTTTTTTACCGTGTCAATAAGGGTAATTTTGTCGTCCATGATAAGATAGGCATTGTATGTGGTTCCATCGTATGTGGAATACCCGTGAAAATCCCTTATATTCCAGTCCTTGGCGCCTACCCAGTAAATATCTTTTGCTATTTCTATCGGTTTCATTGAGGTTCCTCTCCGGACAGAAAAAAATCATTTCCCGGCCTTAAACTTTGGGGCCGGGAAATGAAAAATAAAACTGTATTATCTAGACTTTCTCGAACTCGCTTTTTGCTGCACCGCAGACGGGGCAGGTCCAGTCATCAGGAAGATTATCAAACGATGTTCCGGGATCTATTCCGTTATCAGGATCACCATCCTCAGGGTCATATACATAACCGCAAACTGTGCATTCATATTTGTCCATAAAACTCTTCCTCCGTATATTGGGTTAATAATTCATAAATATTATTTTTTATTTAAATCAAGATCAACTGTTTTCAGGTTATCCTGCGGCATCGAGCTTCTGCCTGTCTGCCATATCCATGAGAACACGATCCCTTGCCTTGTCAATGCCAAGGGCTTTTCTCTTTTTATCAATATGGTCGATCATCATATGAGCCATTTCATATGGATCAACCGCAAAACCCCATTTACCAAAGCCCATTTCTTCAAGACCTCCAAATAAAAGCTTATGGAACTTTGTATCTTCTATTATGGGGTAGGTTACTCCAAATACCGTAAATACACCCGATGCAACAAAGTACTGGCCTATTGAAATAGCCTTTTCACTCATCCATTCCGGGGCAGCGCCTGCAACAGGAAGATCGGCAATGCTCTCTCCAAGACCGCCTACCTTTACCATCTCGGAGCATGCAATAAGTATCCTGCTGTTGTCTACGCATGAGCCAAGGCCCAGCACAGGCGGCATACCTACTGTCTCACAGACTTCCCGTAATCCGGGACCTGCAAGGTGAGCCGCCTCAGGGGTATAAAGCCCGGCCTTTGCAAGGGCTATCTGAGAACACCCGGTCTGGACTACAAGAACATCGTTCTTTATAAGCTCCTTGACCATCTCAACATGGACATAGTCCTGCTTTACCCTGGGGTTTGTACATCCGACAACTCCGGCCACACCTCTTATCCTGCCGTTTATGATGTTGTCGTTGAGAGGCGTGTATGATGCCCTGAATGTACCGCCGAGCATATAGTTTATATACTCGTGTGAAAATCCGTGTATACCGGCACTTTTGATGTTGGGAATTTCCACCGGCATATTACGGTTTTTAAACCTGATAATTGCATTTTCAACTATGCTGTCCGTACATTCCCTGGGTGCATGTTCATGAAACTCTATATGCTCCGCACCTTCGATATGACATCTCGGGTTTGTAGTAAACAGCTTGGTACCATAACATTCAGCCACCTTTGAGAGTCCCTGCTTGATACACTGAACATCAACGCCCATTGCATCAACAGCGCCTGTTACAAGCACTGTTTCAGTGGACATGAAATTTCCTGCATGGGGAATACCATGACGGGAAAGCATCTCGGCACCGGAGCAGCACATTCCTAAAAGGTTGATACCTTCGGCGCCTGCATCTTTGGCAGCCTGTATAAGACCCGGATCATTAACCGAATCAAGCATTGATTCAAAAAGGTTAGGCTCATGACCGTGGATAATAATGTTTACTTCATTTTCCTTAAGGCACCCCATATTGACCTCTGCCTTTACAGGGGTAGGTGTGCCGAACAGGATATCCGCGATTTCGGTTGCAACCATTGAGCCGCCCCATCCGTCCGAGAGGGCTGTACGGCTGCACTGTTTTGTTATGTTGTTGTACTCCTGATCAACTCCCATATGAGTACGGTGCATAAGCTCCATAATTTCCCGCATGGCTCCTCTCGGGACAACACCGTGCTTTCTCCATGTTTCAAGGGTTTTTTCAGGAACACGCTTGGCAAAGGGAATTTCGCCCTCAACCTGGGTGTAGGTTCTTTCAAGCTCGTGATAGAGATCCATTGCAATGTCTTCAAGGTCTCTGCCTTTAACATCAATACCGATTTCCTCGGCAACAGCTTCGAGCTTAAAGCTGTCCTTTATTTTATATTCTTTTATTTTACCGCTTACTACTTCTCTGAACAGGTCCAGCATACTCATGCCGTGATCCGTGTGAGCCGCTGCACCGCTTGCTACCATCCTGGCAAAGTTTCTTGCCTGGATTGTATCGATTGTTGCACCGCATACACCGACTTTTCCATAAGGATCCTTGGATACGAGTCTGCATGGTCCCATGGAGCAATGCTTGCAGCAGGCGGAGTCGGCGCCGATAGGGCAGGCCTTCATGGTCGCAGCCCTGTGAAAGGCCGTTTCTACTCCGTCTTTTTCGGCCTTCTTTAACATCTGGGCGGTTGCCTCACATGAGGTTACGTCCCTGATGTTTGATAATACCTGCAATTCGTTTGCTTTTTTTTCTTTATCCATGCACCACTTTCTCCTTCGCTAAAAGATTGGCTCTTTATTTCCGGATCCCTTCATCGTATCGTAATCCGGAATTATATCTCCTTTTTCCAAAAAGCTATAACCCCGTCAGTACCGAAATTTAATTGAACAAGCTCCCAGCCGAGTGCGCCGTTTTCATTTAGAATTTTACCGAGGATTTCAAGCTGATTGCCCGGCAGCTGATCAAGACTGCAGTCGCCCTCATCAGTGCAGAAAAAGCCGACCTGCTTAAATTCCTCTGTTGGATGTTTAGTAACTCTGTATTCAAATTTCTTCATTGTATCACCGCCTGGAACAGGAAATTAAAAGACTATGCTCCGGCATCATAGGAGCATTTGGTAAAGTCTATCTCCTTCCCGCATCCCGAACATTTATGGGTTTTATTAAATTCATCAGAAAAGATTTCCTTTTCTTTTCCGCAATCAGGACATTTACATATAAATGATTGAAGATTTTTTATGTCATTAAACCCGGGACAATGTTGTGGTGTTGTCATAACAAGTCTCCTATTTGCGTCTTAAAGTTTTTTGCCTATATCGCGGCCGTAATCCTGGGCCATCTGTGTTCCACCTCCCAGGGATGCGGATTTCAGGCGAAGAGGCACCTTTACCATGTCCATCTTAAAGATATGCTTCATGGTTTCAAATATTCTGTCAGGGGCTTCTCCGCTCCAGCCGAATGCGCCGAAGGCTCCGCCGGCCTTTCCCTCAAGATCAGCTTTTTCTGCAAGAAACAGCATAGTCTTCATGCTCTGCATCATGTCTCCATGATAGGTGGCAGAACCGAAAAGATAACCGTCATAACCGTCAAGATCGGTCTCCTTTTTTATCTCCGCCACATCAGCTATCTTTGCCTCGTTTCCGGTAAATCTTATACCTTCCGCAACAAGCTTTGCTATCTCAGCCGTTTCACCACTTCGTGTGGCATATACTATCAGGACTTTAGCCATGCATTTACCTCCGATGCCGGTATTTAATATTATGCCTTCCACAAACCATGCATGTTGCAGTATTCTCTTGCTGTAATTTCTGAGGCATCTATCATGAAGCATGCTTCAGGAGTATCGCCCGGGTTGAGGAACTGCCTGTATGCCTTTCCGTCTGCAATAATCTCGATCCATTCAATGTAGTGTTTTTCTTCCATGGGGTGAGCAACGCTTCCTACAGATACCTTGTAACCGCCTTCAATCTTTTCAATTACAGGTACATGTTTTTCCTTGGCAGCATCTACTGTATTTTCAGTATAAAGCTTCATGGCCTGGCCGCAGCAGACCAGTTCGCCGTCACCGGCATGGACTACTTCAACGATATTTCCACATAATTCACATTTATAGATTTCGAGTTTTTGCGTCATTACTTTTCTCCTTTTTAAAGTATTATAATTTTTTCAAATTTATCTGCCGGAGACAGGAGAAACATCTGTTAAAGATTCATCTGCCTGGGGCAGGCCGGTTTAATATCAAAGCAGTTTTTTTATTTCGTCAATAACTGCCGCATAATCAGGCTCTTCAGAAACTTCATTTACAACCTGAACATATTTAACAGTTCCTTCACGGTCTATTACAAAAACTGTACGGGCCAGAAGCCGAAGTTCCTTAATGAGCATCCCGTATGCCTCTCCAAAGGATGCGTCTTTGTGGTCTGAAAGAGTGATTACTCTTTCTACCCCGGCGGCACCGCACCATCTTTTCTGGGCAAAGGGAAGGTCCATGCTTACAGTTAATATGACCACATCATCACCCAGTTCCTCTGCCTCCTGATTGAATCTTCTGGTTTCAAGATCACAGACAGGAGTGTCAAGGGAAGGCACGGAAGAAATAACACATACCTTTCCTTTAAATGATGAGATGCTTACAGGGGATAAATCATTGTCAAGAAGTACTGCATCGGGAGCGCTGTCTCCTGCCTTTATTTCGTTTCCGGCAAGGGTCAGCGGATTACCATGCATAGTAATAATTCCGGTGCGTTCAGACATTTGATATTCCTTTCAGATTAATGGAAACACCGGCCTGCTGTCTTACGGGACAGCAGAGCCTGTCGGTGGAACCAGAATTAATAGTTTTCGCCAAGCAGCTCAAAGTAAGCTTTCGGATGAGCACATGCCGGGCATTCTTCAGGAGCCTTTTTGCTTTCCAGGATAAAGCCGCAGTTTCTGCAGCGCCATACAACGGTTTCATCTCTTTCAAAAACTGTGTTGTTTTCTATATTGGCAGCAAGATCATTGTATCTTTTTTCGTGCTGCTTTTCTGCAACAGCAATATTCCTGAAAACAACTGCGATCTCCTTAAAGCCTTCCTCATCTGCAATCTTTGCAAAATCCGGATACATTTCGGTCTGCTCGTAATGCTCGCCTTCGGCTGCAGCTTTCAGGTTTTCAAGAGTGGTACCGATTACTCCGGCAGGAAAAGCGGCAGTAATCTCAAGTTCTCCGCCTTCAAGAAACTTGAAGAGTCTTTCTGCATGTTCCTTTTCCTGTGCTGCGGTTTCTGTAAAGATATAAGACATCTGCTCGTAGCCTTCTTTTTTGGCTTTGCTTGCAAAATAGGTGTAACGGTTTCTTGCCTGAGACTCACCTGCGAATGCTGTCAGTAAATTCTTTTCTGTTCTGGTTCCTTTTAAACTTGCCATTCTTTCCTCCTCTAAATTGTGTTGGTTAATTGTTAATTATTTTTGTTTATAATGAGTGTTTATATATATTATTAAATAATACTAATAAGCATATAATAATCAGTGTCAAGAAACAGTACTGCTAATATCCCGCTCGCATGATTCGTCAACCGGCCCGCTCCCTACAGCAAGGGACCTGAAGCACTTTTTACTTGCGCCGCACACCGGGCATTTCCAGTCATCAGGAAGGTCTTCAAACTTTACTCCCTTTTTGACTTTTCCCTTTCTGTCACCCCTGTCCGGGTCATAAATATATCCGCAGTTTGTTGTCTGACACTGCCACATATCTTCGGGATTAGACATATTTCCTCCAGCAAATATTATCAGGGATTATTTCCACCAGCCCTTTTTTATATGGGCGTTCTTCTCATCCTCAGCCATCTTCTTAATCCTGTAAGCAGAATCCCTTAAAACACCAAACAGAACTCCGCAGTTTGAATCCTCCCGAACAGCATCACCTTCATCCGAAAGGTTCAGCATTTTATCGGCAAGCTCAATAACTCTTTGAATACTTTCATCACATGGCTTCATAAAGGGCACCTTTTGTTCTGATTTTTATTAAATCATATATCAATATGCGTGCCAAAAGTGTTTAAGTGCATGCGTTATTAAATTATGCCTTAATATCAATACTTTACAAATCACACAGATTTTTGAACCAATTTTATGATACACAATAACCTGAGACACTTTTTTTATGTCTGTCCAGGTTAAGAACCGGTTAATTTAACTGTCAGCCTGACTGATTATTAAAAGCATAAGAAACACCGCAACTTGAAACTTGTAAAATTGTTTATAAAACAAAACCTTACCAAGATATAAGCAGCAGGTTACCTTTGGGAATAGGTGGAAGTATGTATTTTTAAGAAAAAGAGCATCATTTTTTTACCAGAAAATGTGACTCAGGAAACAATTTGAGACGGTATTGTATCATGAGACATTTAAGATATCTACTAAGAAGGGTAATAAATTATAGTTCAGATTGACTCTTGTCCAGGTAAAGCATTTTTTAATTCAGAAATATGATTCCGGTAGTTTTTTCTTTTCACTCTTTGCTATTTCCTGATTTCTATTTTTTGCTTTTCAACAGATCCCTGACCTCCCTGTCACGGTGTAGCAGTCGACGAAACCGACAATACACTGTTTATATTCCTTGAAAATCACAACCTGACATTACTATTTTCAAGGAATATATTGCCTTTTATGATACCAAGACCCCATGCATATAAAAATATTACAAAAATCCTTGAACTTTTTCCCGTCGCAGCTCTCCTTGGCCCGCGACAGTGTGGAAAGACTACACTTGCAAGAATAATAGCAAAAGAAAACCCATCAACTTTTTTTGATCTTGAAAATCCTGTTGATACAGCTCGCCTGTCAGCGCCTATGAGCGTGCTTGAAAACATAAAAGGTCCGGTTATTATTGATGAAATCCAAAGAAAACCTGAACTTTTTGAATTATTGAGAGTTCTGGCTGATCGCCATGATAATCCGGCAAAGTTTCTCATTCTCGGCTCTGCCTCTCCTGATATGATTAAAGGGGCATCAGAATCCCTTGCCGGCCGTATCGGCTTCACTGATCTTCTTATTATGTCAGAGGGAAAGCGATATGGCTTTGAGTTCAAGTATGCAGATACGCCAGGCACAACACGCTCCATGAGAACAGCCATAAACGATCTGGCCCTTGAGCATCTATGGGTAGTTTACCCAGGAAAAGAAGAATATGATCTTGATGAAACTATTTCGGTTATAACTGTATCCGGCATTTTAAAGTTATCTTCGAGATAGATGTTTGCTGTTTATTGATCATTGAATATGTTTTCGGGCTTCATAAAATGAAGCAATAAAGCGACAAAGGCGCATCATAAAATAAATTTCATTTATAGTATTTTTTCGTCATTCTCTGACTGAGATCAGGGAATCCATTTGTTTTTGATTTATAGTTTTGTGGCAGTGCTAAGCCAAGAGTCAAGGGCACTTTTATATTTTCCAGCCTTACTAACCTTCTATCCTTTTTAAATTCTAAATTTCTTACCTTCTAGCTTTTTGCAGCAGCCACCGACCTCTGATCTCTAGTTTAAATCTTGACTCTACCCAATCCAGATAGTACACAAACAAGAATAATAAAGGCTTGCCATGTGAGATCCTTGAACTATCAAGGTCAGACTTGAAACATTCAAATCGCAATTAATAAAAAAATAATATATAATTTTTGAGTGGAAAAACCACGCAATTGCGTGGTATAAACACGCATTATGGATACACTAAGCAAAATACTTTCATCTCGAACCCGCGCAAGCATCTTCAAACTTCTTTTTGGAACAAGAGAAGAAGAGCTTCATGTCCGGGAAATTCAGCGTCGATCTCAACTTAACGACAGTACTATTCGGCAGGAATTAACCAAACTGCTTGAGCTTGACCTCGTAATAGATCGGAGGGACAGTAACCGCGTCTATTACCGGGCAAACAAGTCAAATCCTCTTTATCAGGAAATACATAATCTTGTACTTAAAAGTGATGGTCTTATAGATATGTTAAGAGATGCGCTGAATGATAAAAGAATAAAATTGGCATTTATATTCGGATCAATAAGTGAAGGCAGAGAATCATCTGAAAGTGATGTTGATCTCTTTGTAATCGGGTCACTGGGTATGCGCAATATGGCTTCTCTGCTTTCAGGCACAGCCGATAAAATTGGCAGAGAAATTAACTCCCATGTAATGAGTGAAAGTGAAATTTTAAAAAGATACAAAGAAAAAGACCATTTTATTAATAGTGTAATTAAATCAAAAAAACTATTTATTACCGGAAATGAGGATGACCTTAGAGCAATGGTCAAATAACGGCTGGTTGAGAGCACATAAAACAAGTCCCCAGGAAATCGGGAATCTTCTTGCTATTGTGGAGAGGGATATTAATGACGCCTCACAGAGTGAAATTTCCGCAGACTGGTCGTTTGGTATAGCATATAACGCAGCTCTTAAATTATGCACTGTTCTCCTTTATTCCAGGGGTTATAAAGCAGAAAGAAATCTGCAGCATTACCGCACCATCCAGGCATTACCTCTAATACTGGGATCTGAAAGGAAGAATGATACCGATTATCTTGATTCCTGCAGGGCAAAAAGAAATATTGTGGAATATGATTATGTAGGAGGAGTCACACGGGACAATGCTGTTGAGCTTATTGAATTCGTAAAAGAGTTGAAATGTGATGTTGAATCATGGCTGAAAATAAATCATCCCGAGCTTTGCATTAAATAGTTTTTACTACCCTTTGATATCCAACATCCCTGGCAGGACGTAAGAATCAAGTCCGGCTGACCTTTTACTTTTCCAGCCTTACTAACCTTCTATCCTTCTTAAATTCTAAATTTCTTACCTTCTAGCTTTTCGCAACCACCGACCTCTGATCGCCGACATCTGACTTCTCATCTTTCTAACCTTCTAATCGTCTCAACTTCTCACCTTCTGCATTTCTCCTTGATTCCCCCCAACAACAAGAGTAACAAATAGGAACAATAAAGACTTATGACGGCTTTATTGTTTTTCTGATTTTAGAACTTTAAACTTTGAATTTATTAACGTTGAATTTGCTTTTATTTCTCCTGGACCTGACACCGTCAAAAGTTTGTAATCATATCCAAAGCGCTGCCAGCTCCAGCACTAAAAAGTAACTGCCGGAAGAAAAAAACAATGATTCGAAAAAATATATAAACCCCAAGTCACTCAAATAGAGAAGTGGGGTTTTGCGTCTGTAAAAGAAGTTATTTGATTATTTAAGGATTGTCCCTGTTTACACAATGTCCAGACCTACCCCCTTTTTCTTACATTTTTTGAGTTGTGTTATTTTTACATAATGGTTAAAATATACCCTACTTAATTATAATTAGGGAATTATATATCCATGGTCAAAAAACAAAAAAAGCAAAATCCTGTTGAACAGGCTACAGAAATAATCAGGGATCGCAATGGTATAATCAGAACTTCTGCAGCTATTAAAGCAGGTATACATCCCAGAACTCTTTATCAGATGCGGGACAGTGGAGTCCTTGAACAGCTTTCTCGTGGGATCTACCATCTTACGGATATTGAAGCTGTTTCAAATCCTGACATTGTTGTTATTGCCAGCAGAATTCCTAATTCTGTCATATGTCTGATTTCTGCGCTTTCATTTCATGGGATCACAACCCAGATCCCTCATGAGGTTTCTATAGCAATCCCTAAAGATAAAAAAGCCCCTGTTATAGATTATCCACCCCTAAAAGTTTACAAATTCTCCAGTTCATCTTTTAACTCCGGTATTGAAGAACACAAAATAGATGGTTTGAAAGTAAAAATTTATAATCCTGAAAAAACACTGGCGGATTGCTTTAAATTTCGCAATAAAATCGGTATGGATGTTGTGCTCGAGGCTCTTAAACTCTATAGAAACAATATGAAATTCCAACATAAAAAAATTCTGGAATATGCCAGGGTTTGTCGTGTGGATAAGATTATTCTCCCATATCTGGAGGCTAATATATGAAGTCTTCAGGAAACATATCTGCCTCTGTAAGGCAGCGTCTCCTTAACAGATCAAAATTGGATAGAAGGTCCTTTAATGAGCTCCTGCAATATTATGCAATGGAACGTTTCCTGTACCGTTTATCCATATCAAACCATGCACAGCGTTTTATCCTGAAAGGTGCGCTTATGCTAAGGGCATGGAATTCTCCAGAGTTCAGGCCGACTAAGGACAGGACATGTTTTTACACCCTGATCTCTGCTCATCATTCATGAGAAACAACATAAAAGCCTAAAAATAACAAAACCTGATAACCTAAATATAGCTTGACACGATAACCTAATTATTGCCATACTTAAAAACCTAAAAATGAGAACCATACATCCAACTGGTGAGAAAAAATGCCAACACCACAAGAAAAGCTTGCAGGATCTCTCGCTGCCTTAAAAAAACTTCAAGATGAAAGAGTTGTCGCAATTCATACAAAAAATATGACCCGTACGCACCGGGAGCGACTTCTTAAAAACGGTTTTATCAAGGAGGTGATGAAAGGATGGTATATTCAAACCCGTCCGAACGAACCTGCCGGAGAAAGTACTGCATGGTATTCCTCATTCTGGGGGTTTTGTGCTGACTATCTTAATTCAAGATTTGATGACCAGTGGTGCCTGTCCCCTGAACAATCTTTGAGCATACACAGCGGTAACTGGAATGTTCCGGTCCAACTGCAGGTACGTACCCCCAAAGGGGGTAATAAACCAATGTCTCTTCTTCATAAAACATCTATAATGGATGTGCGACTTAAACTGCCGGACAGAAATGATATAGAAACCAGAGACAACCTGAAAATCATGACCCTTCCGGCTGCACTCATTTCATGCGTTCCCGGTTATTATTTAAATAATCCTGTAGAAGCCAGGGCTGCGCTGGCTATAATTTCTGACGCATCTGAGATTTTGCACAAGCTTCTTGATGGCGGGCACAGTGCAGTAGCAGGAAGACTTGCAGGTGCATTCCGAAATATTGGCAAAGATCTTATTGCTGAAAATATAATTGAGGCAATGAGAGCTGCAGGATACAGCATTGCAGTAAAAGATCCCTTTGAGGAAAAACCTGCCATTATTTTTAGTGACCGGGAACTTTCACCATATGTCAACCGGATAAGGATGAGCTGGGCAGATATGCGTGGAGTTGTCCTGGAAAATTTTCCAGAAGCATCTGCATTACGCAAAAACACCGATAAATATCTCAAATCTGTAGACGATATATATCTTACCGATGCCTATCATTCGCTTTCTATAGAAGGCTATCGCGTTAGTGAAGAGCTTATTGACCGTGTACGATCAGGGAGCTGGAACCCGGAAACAAACCGCAAAGATAAAGAGTACGCAGATGCTCTGGCAGCTCGTGGTTACTGGCAGGCTTTTCAGGCGGTAAAGAAAAGCCTGATTAAAATTATAAATAAAAAAGATCCGGGCACGGTAGCAGAGAATGACCATGCAGCATGGTACAGAGAATTATTTGCCCCGGGTGTAAGCGCCGGTCTTATTACTGCATCTGACCTTGCGGGTTACCGCAGGCAGCCTGTCTATATCCGCGGATCAATGCATGTACCACCCCGCTATGAAGCCATGAGTGATCTTATGCCAGCATTCTTCAATCTTCTAAAGAATGAAGAAGAGCCTGCTGTAAGGGCCGTATTGGGTCATTTTTTCTTTGTTTTTATCCACCCCTATAGTGATGGAAATGGACGCATGGGAAGATTTCTGATGAATGTAATGTTAGCCAGTGGCGGTTATCCCTGGACAGTTATTCCTGTTGAAACCCGCAATAAATATATGACCACACTGGAAGAAGCGAGTGTAAGACAGAATATAAAACCGTTTTCAAGATTTATCGCAGATCGCGTTAAAAAGGGATGAAGCAAAGTAACTTTCCAGTCTTGCCTGTCAGTCCCGGATGAAGAATAAAAACAAAAGGGGGCGAAATCGACTCCTTTCTTTTTCTGATGCATCTTTTCCAGACCTCCGATTTCTGACATTTCATTGCTTTCCCTAACAGCCTTCGGTCTTCAGTCCGTCATTCTGCGGCTTGACCGGAGAATCCAGCTTTTCCTAACAGTCTATAGCCTAAAAAGCTTCAGCCTGCTTTATCCTGACCTCCGACTTCTGACATCTGATCTCCCTGGGCGCCGAAGCCTCTGCGAAGGCGGCTGCTTTTAATCTTGACTCCCCCTAACAACAAGAGTACAAAAATAGGAACAATAAAGACTTACGACAGCCCACTCGCGAAAGCGTTTCTCAATAATAAAATTGATTTTCCTAACAGCCTTTAGCCTAAAAAGCTTCAGTCTGTTTTTATACCCTGGACCTGACACCGTCGAAAGTTTGTAAGTTTTACCAATGCATATCCAAAGCGCTGCCAGCTCCAGCACTAAAAAGAAACTGCTGGAAGAAAAACAATGATCCGAAAAAATACATAAAACCCCACTTGCTCAAATAGAGATGTGGGGTTTTGTTTTTATATATTAAGTACTAAGAGTATTTTAGTTTTTTAAATATTATTTTTTGTCGTCATTCCACTGCTACGACCGTGGAATCCAGTTGTTTTTAACTAATAGTTTTGGGGCAGTGCCTAGCCAAGAGTCAAGGGCAGACTTGACCCCTTTATGTTCTATTGCGAGAACATGGTGAATACTTCTATGAAAATGCATGTGATTCTTTAAAGGGTAGTGTATGCTACAGGAGTGATGGTGGATGGGGCTTTGGAGATTATCTTTCTGGAGCAAAGGGTGCACTTAGTAGCTGCTTGAAAAAGGCAAAAAAATCTGCCGTTAGCTGGAAAAACACAGAGTTAGAACAGGAATATATAACTATTGAGACTGAAGTAAAAGAAGTTTTCCAGAGAACTCAGGTGGAACAATGGGGCATCAATGCGATGGTTCATTATAACAATTGGGCCAACTTAGGAAAAGATGATTTCAGGCCGATTATTGAAGCATTCCATGATCTTGAAAATCAATTCCTTTGCTCTCATTGTAACGGGATAATCTCGCTCATTATGGATGGAGTAACAGAGAAGAGCGTTAAGTGTCCTTGCGGAAAGATTAACTGGAATTTAGAAGTACAGAAACAATAACGTATATATAGAGAAAGTCAGATGGCAAAAATCGGAATTCTTGCATTTGGATCATTAATTGAAGACCCTGGTGATGAGCTAAGCCAGCATATAGCAGAAACTATACCTAATGTTTCTACTCCCTTTAGTATTGAATTTGCCCGGAAAAGTAAGACAAGGGGAAATGGTCCAACCTTAATTCCTGTTAAAGATGGCGGCCAATCAGTCAATGCTCAAATTCTTGTTTTAAAAGATGATGTGGAAATTGAAACAGCGAAAGATTTATTATGGCGGCGAGAAACAAGAAGGGAAGAAAAGGATTCACACTATTCTCCTCCTGCTAATCCTGGTGTAAACAATGTAATTGTGGAATCAAATACTGATTTTGATGATTTTGATTATGTATTATACACTACAATAGGCAGTAATATTGAAGATAGAGATCCAAAAAATTTGGCAAAACTTGCAATCGATAGTGTTAAGACACCTTATGGAGAAAGAGGAAAAGACGGAATTAATTATTTAATATCTGTAAAACGTCAAGGGATTTCTACACCTTTAATGTCTGACTATGAAGAAGAAATCTTAAAACAGACCGGGACAGAATCTCTTGAAGATGCATGGGATAAAATAAGAAGAGAAATAGATTAAAATAACGAATGACCGATCAATAACTGCAAAGACTAAATAACGCTAGTCCATCTATCAATGTAAAAAGTTATAATCGGATCAAAATTGGAAACAGGGAAACAGGGCGCGTAAGAGCGGGACGACCTTAAAATATAAAATTTCGATCTATTTAATTATGAATTTTATTTTTTTAAGGTCGTCCCTTGATTTGCTCATAAATTATTTAATTGTAATAGGTGGTACATGAGTATTGAAATCAAAAATTCAAAAATTTATAAAATATTAGATGAGAGAAAAAGTGAATTTATCCGAGCCATTGATGCTATTACGCCCATTATCCAGAGCAGATTAGATACTCAAATCCCAAAGCTATTTCCTGAATACACGCTTCATAATATGCAGCATTCAATAAGAGTGCTCGAATATATTAGTGACATTGTTTTAGACATTAATAACTTTAATGATTTTGAACTGACTCTAATGTTATTAGGAGCTTTATTACATGACATCGGAATGGCACTCGGCAAACCGGAAATTGATTTAATAACAAGCAACCAGTTACTACCTGATAAAAATATCAATTACGAGTCATTTGTTAAAGTCTATGGAGAAAGAGCAGAACAAGAAATTATAAGAAGGTATCATGCTGAAATATCAGGCATGATAATTACACAAGATAGATTTAAACAACATTTTCTCCTTAATGAACCACATGGTATTTCATATGCAAAAGAACTTCAATTGTTGTGTGAATCCCATACAAAAGATATCCTTTGGATGGAGAATTCTCTTTCTAAACATAAAATAAAAGGAAAATATGATTATAACCTTCGCTATATTGCTCACATAATCAGAATAGCGGATTTATTAGACATAGATCAGAGTAGAACGCCTTATGAATTATATAAATTAATAAACCCAAAAGGTGTAAGTGATATTGAGTGGCGCCAACATTTTATTGTTGAAAACACCAAAAAGATTGAAAAAAATCCTAGAACTGGAAATAGAGATATTGTTTTCTATGGAGAAAGCAACGAGATAAAGGCACATAGAAAGTTAATGTCATATATAAATTGGATAAATGATGAGATAAAAGTATTCAAAGAATATTATGAACAACTGGATGACGATAAATTTAAGTGCAACCTTTCAAGTCAAGTTGTTACTAATATACGGACAAATGGTTTTAAAGTTTCAGATTACCTTTTGTCACTTGATTTTCAATCAATTACGGAATTACTGATGGGAGAGAATATCTATGGTGATAGAAGACTAGGTCTAAGAGAGATAATCCAAAATTCGATTGATGCATGTTTAGTTCGAAAAGAGATAGAAAAGCATGATCCTGAATATAAACCAATTGTTAGTATCCAAATAAATAGCAATGAAAACACTTTTAGTATATCTGACAATGGTATTGGTATGTCAGAAAATATCATTAAAAATTATTTTCTGAATATCGGAAAATCATTCTATAAATCTGATTTATTCAAATTAAGTGACTATAAATATAATCCTATTGGCTCATTTGGCATAGGTTTTTTAGCTTGTTTCATGTTATCTGAAGATGTCACGATATTAACAAGGTATTTTAATGATCCAATAAAGCATACAATTCAACTGGAAAAGGGTGACGAATATATTGGTTTTAATTCACTTGAAGATGTTAATTTTAATGGTACTACCATCAAATTAATACTTAATCAGGTTCTAGAAGTATTTGAAGGAGATGTGGAAAATATAATATCTTTTATAAATCAGTTTTTTATTAATGACGATTATGAACTAAAAATATTTGATGGAAAAAAGAATATTGAAATCCAAAATTCTATTTTTGATGAAAACAAAGCTGAAAAGAATGAAACTATTGATGATATTGAAAAATATATAAAAGATGCAAAAGGTTATATAAAGATAAGGAATAAACATTCGTTTATTAGAGAAATAGCTGATTTGAAAGAAACTGGTGAGAATATATTTTATATCTCAAACGAAACAAACATTGAAAATGAAGTTTGCTTCGAGAATATAGTTGATGTAGAAAATAATAAATTGATTTATCTTCATTTACCTTTATTTTATGAGTCTCAAAAAAATGATTTCGATACTGCAATGGATATTCTCGATGGCGATATCGATAGTACAATATTGAAAATAGATAGTGCAAATGATGCGTATATATTTTTTCCATACAAATTGCAGGAAGAATTAATTGAAGAAGATATTTATGAAGATATGAATCCAGTGATTTATGGTGAAATCTATCTCAGTGATATATTAGAAAATTTTAATGATGTTTATTTTTGTCCCAAAATAAATTTAGTAGATATAAACTTACTAGAAAACGATAGTTTTAATATTCTTATACAATTTAGTGAGTTGCATAGATATTATTATCTTTGGAGTGATGAAAGCTACAAATTATATCTAAGAAATATTTTAATAAAAGATTATAACTATAATAAGCAGCTAATAGCTAACACAATCGAACTTCAAGGATATTCTTTAAATATATTTAATAGTGAGATTTTTCCAGACATTTCAAGAAATGGCTTACTTCCTGATTCAAAGTCCATTATCGACAACTCACTGAATATCGCTATTCACCTTTCGGCATTGGAAAATTTCAACCTAAAACTAGATGAAAAAAATGTATTACTAAAATTTATTAAAAAAAAGTTAATTGGGAATAGCCACCTAATTCATCAAGAAATCCTAAAAAAATATGGTTTATAAAACAGTGGAACAAGGACGCCCTTAACTTATTAACTTGAAAGAGAGTACTCTCTTAAAACTCAACAATATCAAGGTTATTTAAGGAAGTAGGCGAAAGAAAAGGGTTCAAATCTCCGTTTAACTCTTATACCACTATTAGCGAGAAAACATATTTAAAAACAACTGGATTCCCCGATCAAGTCGGGGAATGACGAAGCGGGGTTGTAGTGAAAAAGGGGGGACAATCCTCTTTAAGAATTTAGTTGTCAAAAAAATATTGAATTATAAATGAGCTCCCACAGTTCAACAGGTCCCAGGTGCGAAGTTCCCACTGAAATTCCTGGTATTTAGAAAATTCATCTTTACCCTCAAGTTTAAGCTGCCAGACCAAAGATTCTGGCCAGCTGTGCTTTTCAGCAGTTTGAACGACAGTAAAACCTTCTTTCATCTCGCTATTTAGCAAAAATGCTTATTCCGGCATTTTTGCTAAATAGTTTGAAACGCTCCTCTGACATATGAATAGGGGAAATAGAAAAAAGCAATGGTATCAGGTCTTCACCCTTGACAGATTCTTAACATTTGGTCAGCTTCTAACTTTTTGACACAGCACATATACTGTGCTAACTTATGTAAGTTAAATTAAACAGGAGCAGGAAAATGGCAAATGTCACATTAAAAATAGATGATGATCTTTTAAAGAAAGCCAGGCATATCGCCGCAGAAAAGAAGGTTTCAATCAATGCCATTATAAGAGAAAAAATCGAGGAATTTGTATCACAGGATACCAGGAAAGAAACATCTCTTATGGGGCTTGATTCCTTTTACAATCGCTGTAACGCAAAAATAGGGACAAAAACCTGGACAAGAGATGAAATACATGAGCGATAGAACATTTCTTGATACCAATATCTTTATTTACGCAATCGATACATCTTCAAAAGAAAAGAAAAAAAGAGAACTGGCAAGAGAACTGATAAAACAACACATTATCAATGAAAGTGGTGTAATCAGCATTCAGGTACTACAGGAATTTTTTCAGGTATCCACACACAAAATTAAAAAACCTTTATCAATTGAAGAAGCACAGGAATTTCTTAAATATATCTCAATTCTCCAAATTGTCAGCCCGGACTACAATATGGTTGCAGCAGCTATCCATCTGCACAAAAATAACAGCATTTCATTTTGGGATTCAATGATTTTACAATGCGCTAAAGCCGCTGATTGCGCAGTTGTCCTTTCTGAAGACCTCCAGGATGGTTTTAAGCTGGGTGAAATGATTATTAAAAACCCCTTCAAAGTTTTATAAAATGATAAAGGGGGCTGCCTTTGGTAAATGGAAATAACGCCCTTAATGAATCGATGAATCGGGGTCGGGCCAAGCTAAGCAATTGAAAGCATGCTATAAATGCTTAAAACACCTCCTAAAATTACAGCTATATTGACTTTTTTAAAGGCAAAAAGATTGTTATAGTACCTTATTTGGCAGGGATGTCTTTTAAATATCAACTGAAATTACTTTTTGAAAATAACATCGCACCATACGCTATATTAGGGTGAGAGATAGTGAAGAGCCACTGCATAACACTTTAAATATTCATTAAGGAGAATAAAATGAAAAATAAAGTATGCTGCCTTTTATTTACATTCATCATCTTTGGGACTGCCTTCGCACAGGCAGAAGAAATCCCGGAAGTAATCAGTCACGGTTTTAAAATATTTAACAGCATCGGACCAAAATCAGCTTTAACATCCTGGGTTAAAGATGGCTCACTGGACAACAGTGAAGAAGCTCTGAAAAAAATCAACAGCTTAATACAGATAGAAAATAATTTCGGCAGTTATCAGGGGTATGACCTATTTAAATCGAAAGAATTAGGACCTCGAGTGAATTTGTACTTAATAACGATAAACTTTGAAAAAGGAGTACTGTTCGCTAAATTCATCACATATAAACCTGAAGGCAAAAAAGAGATTGTCCATGCAGTCGATTTCAATAAAGAGGTAGATGAAGTATGGCCAGCTGATCTGGTTTATGATGATTAATATGTCAGGCCGGTGAAGCTGAATCAGGATCGGACCGGGCTGAATGGGGAAGAGGGGCGGTTCATTTCCGGAATATCATGTACAAAAATCCATACCCGCTAAAGGCTCAATTATGAAAAACAAAATTATACAAATCATCCTTTCCATATTTATTATTTCGGCGCATGCTCACGGCACTGATAATTTTGAAAAAGAGATTGAACATAATGCTGCTTATTTTTGTAAAAATAACAGCTGCGGCTTTCAAATTGAGGGAAAACAATTTGATGATAAAAAAATTTATAAGATTATTAAAAATTCCTCTGTCAGGCCTGATGCCGTAAAAGCTTTATATTTCATCGAGACTTCATTTAGCGGCACTGAGGCTGACATTATTCGAGAGTTTCACAACTTAGAAAAGGTACTCATTCTCGGAGGCCCTGTTTCTGATGACGGCTTGTTAAACTGTTTTGGAACTATGAAAAAATTGAAATCTCTGGTTATCCCGGGCACTTTGTGCTCTGAAAAGTCACTAATCGAGATATTAAAAAATAATCCTCAATTAGAAGAATTATTCATAACCGATTGCCCTGTTGGTGAGAGCCTTTTACCTTTCCTTCTGAAATTAAATAAATTGAAAAAACTTCATATGACCGGAAGGAAAGTAGCTCTAGATACCATTGAGAATGTCCAAAAACTGAAAATGGCATTCCCGGATTGTAAAATATTCACCCAGAACCCTCAATTTTCAAAGAAATTTACACGGGGAGATGAAAATGAAAACAACGGGGTCAGCACAGAAGACACAGAAAATCCTGTTTTCGTGAATTCAGTTATTCAAACTTATGAAACAAACCATCATAAATTCAATAAAGTAAACAAATGGACATCCAGCATCAGATATGATGATAAAAATATTGTTTTAAATTTTATAAAAAACAAGTCCGGTAATACATACCTTATACTTTTAAGATATAAAGATGGAAGCTGCACTTTCCCGGAATTATGCGTTTATTCAATCAATAATTCAAAAATTACCATTCTTGATGTGATAGAATTTCATGCTTTCTACTGCTCTTTTGATTATGCAGTCAGCACAATGGAAAATAATATATTTATTCTTACATACCACAGAGATTATGGGGCCTCAATTAACCCATCAGGGGATTCTGTTTATCTGGCATATGACCTGTATTTAATTAATAACGATAAGATCAAAAACATCAATACACAAAAGATACAAAACTGGGTATATGAACCAAGTCCGATTTTCCCAGACGAGTTTGATGAGGAATATTACAATTTAGACAAAGACAGCGTTGAAGTATTTGAAGATCATTTTTCTGCTGTATTCAGTCAAAACACAATCAAATCCTCCGTTGGCAGAAAAAAGACCCGGAACACAAAAACTGCTGCGGTACAAATATATTTTAGTAATAAGGAGATCATTAAGCTGTCTAATTTTTTCAAATAAGCCGGCGGGATGCGCTTTATTTAAAAGCATTGAGAGGTGCACAACACGTTTGCCCTCATCATTTTTATCGCAATCATTAAATTCCTTAACTGCTGAAGAGCGCTCCAATATTGGGACACGATTCAGGATTGACATACAACGCCGAACTCCATAAACTTCATTCCTCAAAAATGGGATTTCTTATCTACCAACCTCAAAAAGGGAATTCTTATCGACTATGAATAAAAAACATCTGTTCAGATCCTTAATTGTATTTGCAGGAGCTGTTATAACTTCTATGCTTCTGGCTTCAACACCTGCTGATTCCGTCAGTAAAATCTCAAAAATTCCTATCTATAAAAATACTGCATATTCTTTTGAAGAGAGAGCTGCGGATCTGGTATCAAGGTTAACTCTGGAAGAAAAGCAGAGCCTGCTGGGCAACAGCATGGCTCCGGTACCACGACTGGGAATACGTGCATACAATGTCTGGAGTGAAGCCCTGCATGGAATTTTAGGATATGCAAACCCTGGCGCAGGCCTGGAAGCACCGACATCCTTTCCAAACAGTGTTGCCTTAGGATCGGCCTGGGACCCGGACCTTATTAAACGTGAAGCCCGCGCTATATCTGATGAAGCAAGGGCAATATTTGCCACCGGAACCAAAGGGCTGACCTACTGGTCTCCTGTTGTTGAACCCATAAGAGATCCAAGGTGGGGACGTACCGGCGAAACATACGGCGAAGATCCGTTCCTGGTATCAGAAATTGCCAGCGGTTTTGTAAGAGGAATGATCGGCGATGACCCGGATTATTTAAAATCAGTGCCCTGTGCCAAACACTATTTAGCCAACAACAGTGAATTTGACCGCCATGTAAGCAGCTCTGATATGGACAGCCGGGACATGCGTGAATTTTATCTCGCGCCTTATAAAAAATTAATAGAAGAGGATAATCTTCCCTCTATTATGTCATCCTATAATGCTGTTAACGGGGTGCCGACTTCAGCCAGTGAATATTACCTCGATACTATTGCCCGAAGAACCTACGGTTTAGACGGATATATAACAGGTGACTGTGCCTCCATTGAAGATATCTATACCGGGCATTACTATGTTGATACAGCCGAAGAAGCAACTGCCCTGGGGCTTAAGGCAGGTGTTGATTCGGACTGCGGAAGGGTATACCAGGCAAGTGCAATAAGTGCATTAGAAAAAGGTTTAATGACCATGGCGGATATAGACAGGGCCCTGGTTAATGTTTTTACTATCAGGATGAGGACCGGCGAATTTGATCCTCCTGCAAAGGTGCCTTATGCCCTTTATCAGACCAGCGTTGTAAACTCCCCGGCGCATAAAGCCCTGGCAAAAGAGATTGCCACTAAAACACCGGTTTTACTCAAAAACAATATATATACAAAAAACAAAAGGCAGGCACTTCCGCTCTTTCCCGGTGAATTGAAAAAAATTGCCCTTATCGGCCCACAGGCCGATGAAGTAGAACTTGGGCCCTATTCAGGAAGACCAGACCCTGCAAATATGATTACGCCTTTAGCCGGTATTAAAAAATATATTGAGGAAAATGGTTATACCGCAGAAGTTGTACACAGCTCCGGCGGAAACACTGCCAGTAAAAGTAACCTGTTATATGTATCTGCATTTGAACTGCACAAAGCAGACGGCAGTGTAAAATCATACGATGCAACAAAATACAATGCTGCATCGGAAGGAATTTCTGTAGGATCAGGCATGGGAACTATTGAACAGGTAAGGTCTATTAATGACGGCTCCTGGACATCATACAATAACATTGACATTACCAATGTCGAAAGTATGGGCATCCATGCAAATATTCCATTAGAAGGCGGTATTATCGAAGTTCGTGTAGGCTCCACCGACGGCAACCTTATTGCCACATTAAATGCAACTGTTGCTGCAGGCCAACGTTCAGGAGGTGTTTACGGCGGCGGAAGCATGATGAAGATAAAGGTTAACAAGCTTGGTGTAACCGAACCCCAGACACTTTACTTCTGCTACAGTGCACCTGATGATGCTCCTATCGGTGAAGAAACCATTGAACTGGCAAAATCATCCGATGCAGCCGTTGTATTTGTGGGCACAGATGAGAAAACCGCAACAGAAGAGGCCGATAGATTAACTCTTCTGCTCCCCGGAAACCAGGTAGAGCTTATTAAAGCTGTAGCTGCGGTTAACCCTTATACAATTGTGGTTATGCAGACACTGGGCTGTGTTGAAGTGGAAGAATTCAAACACCTTGAAAATATTCCCGGTATAATCTGGGTAGGATACAACGGTCAGGCCCAGGGCGATGCAATTGCCGATATTCTGTTTGGTGATGCCAACCCGGGCGGAAAGCTGAACGGCACCTGGTATAAATCGGTAGAAGACTTACCACCCATTACAGACTATACATTAAGAGGCGGACCGGATAAAAACGGACGAACCTTCTGGTACTTTGACAAAGAAGTATCCTATGAGTTCGGCTATGGTCTTTCATATACAACCTTTGAATACAGCAATTTTAAAATAAGCAAATCACAGATAACACCTAAGGACAAATTCACGGTAAGTGTTGATGTTAAAAACACCGGCAGCTATGACGGCGATGAGGTTGTACAGGTTTACATGCGCACACCTGATAGCCCTGCATCTTTTGAGAGGCCCATTAAAAGATTAAAAGGGTTTAAAAGGGTTACTATACCGGCGGGCCAGACAAAAACTGTAAATATTGATATCAATGCCGCTGATTTATGGTTCTGGGATTTAAAAGAAGATAAAATCACCTTTGACCAGGGAAAATATTTGTTTGAAATCGGTGCATCTTCAAAAGATATAAAAGGAACTGTAAGTGCTGTAATGAAGGGTATGTTTAAACCTGCTCTAAAAACAGTCGTGGCCCGCTGTGAAAACATTGTGCTTAAAAAAGGCTCAAGCGCACAGGCAGGCGCTACTGCAGCTATGACCGATGACACTTTTTATGACATCAATAAGGCTAAAGTGGAATATATCAGCAATAACCTAAAAGTAGTTACTGTTGACGAGAAAGGTTTAGTAACAGCAAAAGGAGCCGGTGTGGCAACCGTCACAGCAAAGGTTACGGTTGATGGTATTACCGAATCAGACAGCTTCCCGGTTAAAGTAATGCCAAACCTTAACCCTGCGTCAATCACCGTTGGTAAAAAGAAAGTTAATGGCTTTAAACCAGATGCACTGCAGTACAGTTACTTCATGAAAAAGGTTTCGGACAAAGCACCAATAGTTAAAGCAGCTCCGGCCGATCCGGGGGTTACAGTAAATATTGATCAGGCAAAGGGAGTCCCCGGAACTGCAGTAATTTCAATGGTTGATTACATTACATTCGATAAAAAAGAGTACAGCATAAACTTTGGTATTGAATCAATAAGCGATGAATTCAAAAACAATAAACCGGAAAGTCAGTGGGAATGGATTCGTGAAAATCCTGAGTCCTGGAGCCTGACTCAAAAGTCGGGCATGCTCGTTATAAAAGGGGACACAGGCGATGTTACAGAATCAAACAACAACGCTCAAAATATCCTGCTGCAGAGTGCCAATACCGACTGGACAATTGAATCAAAAATGATCTGCACAAATAGGCCGTCAGGAATGTCACAAAATGCCGGCATAATAGCCTGGCAGGATGATGATAATTTTGTGAAGCTGGTTTACAAAGCCAGCTTTAACCCATATGGCTCCGGAGGAAACACAGAAGAGCAGCCGGGATCTGTTGAACTGATTGCAGAAAGTTCAGGCGGGCAGAAATCTTCGGTACAGATCAGCATGGAGGGGATTATTACAGATGATAACACCCTTGTGTTTAAACTGGTTAAAAAGGGCAGCACCTATACGGCAATGTGTTCGGTTGACGGTAAAAATTATAAAATTGTGGGCACAGCAGATATAGTTTTAAAAGATATAAAAGCAGGTGTTATTGCATGTGAAGGTGTTATACCGGAAATGATGGCTCAGTTTTTTAGAAACAGACAGCAAACGCAGCAGCAAAAACCTTTTGAGGCTGCTTTTGATTATTTCAGGATTAAGAATGATGGACTTAAATAGAAATAAGGGGTTAACATGAACATTTATCAATTTATAAAAAACTCATTTTATCATGCTAGAATTTCAGCTTTAATATTACTTTTTGTAATATTTCTGCAGCCCGCTACAGGCCTAACAGAGCCGTCTAAGCAATCAGATCATGACAAAGTAACATTCGACATCAACAATCTGCCTGATCCTGCCTTCTGGAATAAGCTTGGGCATGAGCATCAGCTACCTAATCCCTTTCGTTTTGCAGACGGACACATGGTTAAAAGTGCAAAAGAGTGGCCTTCACGCAGAGAGGAGATCAGTAAAATTATACAGTTTTATGAGTATGGAATGCTGCCGCCGCTGCCTGATTCAGTAACATTTGAGACAATCTCTGGTGCAGGTACAGGAAACCCTGTGATTAAAATCATCATGAAAGTCGGTGATAAAACAGCGATATTAAATGTAGGTGCAAAACTTCCGGAAGGAAAAGGCCCCTTCCCGGCTCTTATTAACTGTTCCTTTGGTGATAACACGGATTTTTTTGATAAGCTGATCAATGATAACGGATGGGCAAGGATATCCTATAATGTCAATATGGTTGCAAGTGAAATGGACCACAGCGGAGTTGTAGAAAATCTCTTCTCATATAAGGATTACAAGACAGACCTTGATGCCCCCTCTGTACTAATGGCATATGCATGGGGAGTTGGAAGAATAATTGATGTTATTGAATCAGGCGCTTTTGAAAATAAAATAGATGCACAAAAACTTGCCATGACCGGTTTCTCCCGCTGGGGTAAAGCTGCAATGGTTATAGGCGCATTTGCAAAGAGTAAAAAAGGTACCCAAATTGCCGTAACAGCCCCGGGTTCTGCCGGATCAGGCGGTCCTGCAATTGAGCGTTTTTTAAGCTCTACAGGTGCAGAAGATGATTATATTGCCAGCATAAAAGACCTGCCGGGAAAAGAACTTTATCTTAAAAAAATCGAAGATAATAACCCAAGCGCTAAAGAGTATGCTGTAAAGGCTGTCCTGGGTATGGAGCCCTTTAATGAGAAATATGACGAGACACACAACGGCTGGACAAATAAAGCGGACTGGGGAGGGATACAGACACTGGCCCAGGCAAGAAATGAAGTGCCGGCATGGTTCTGCGAGCGCTTCAGGCAGTTTACCGACCTTCATCACGGTTTGAATCTCGATTATGCTGAGGATCAGCCCGATCGTACACCGCACGGTTATCTTTGTACCATTCCGTTTGACCAGCATTTTCTTGCGAGCCTTGTAGCACCCCGGGCGTTATTTATTTACGACGGTTTTAAAACCTACAGGAATAATGTAGAAAGCCAGTATTTGAATTACCTTGCAGTAAGTGAAGTTTACAGTCTGCTTGATGCAGACAACAGTGTCGGTATTAAGCTCTATAATATACCTCATATGTCATACGACTATGAAGTACAGGATATTATAGACTTCGGGAATGCATATTTTGCAAAAAAGGCTCCTCTTGCAAAATTCAAAGAACCGCCTTTCCCGATCAATGATCCGAGAAGCAGGATGGATTATAAACGTCTTGACTGGGCAGCACCGGGAAGAACTCCTCTTGCTGATCAGATTAAGTAAAACTTTTTTCTGTCTGTCTGCGGCTTGTCAAAACATAGTTTAGCCGCAGACAGACGCAGACTCTGAAACCGGGAGGTCCGCCGTCGCCAAGGCTATGGCGGGACAGGCTTTGCCCGGTTTTAGGGATGCTGTCGTTAGATTATCTCAGGGCCTTGAGCCGCTCGGCCTTAAAAAATCCGATAACTTCGTGTTTGTTAGTTTTCTCCTGTCTGTTGACAGCATGAATTTAACACCTATGTTTTTTCTAGAAGCTTCCATTTGTATAATCAGATTATTTTTTTCATTATGAAGACATAGTAATAGAAGTTACTAATTCTTTAAGTATCTTTTTTTGCGTTTAATCTTAGCTTGTTTTGGATATCCATATTTAGAATATGAACATATTTTATTAATAAGGAGGGAGTAAAGCGTGAGCTCACTTTTAATTCCAATTACTACTGAGTTGTCGGCAAAAGATCTTTTCCGGCAGTGAACAAGGAGACTCAATGAAAAATTCTATTTTGAATAAAAATTATTTAAAAATTGCAATATCGATTTGTGTTGCGACTTTAATTATGGCTGTGAGTCAGTCAGCCATGTCTGCACAAATTGCTATGCCAACAGATGCCACTCAGTGGATTCAATTTTCGGGGAATTTTGCTGATGAAGGCCTCAGAAATGGAGGTGGTGCCACAGGAGGTGATGCCGTTGGCGGCGTGGGATACCTGCCCAGTCCATCACCCAACTACTTTATTGACCCGACGTCTGAATACCAAAACGCCTATGCTACTGCCATGAATAACGGCAGTGTTATGCGCTCTGTTATGTTGGTCGATGGTGACAGCGGCTTCCTGTATAACTCCATGGTTGATACATACACAGTAAGCGGAGCAAACATTGGTGAAACAATCACAGTAAACATAAATTTTCATGTTGCGGGCAGTATGACCCGCGGTTTTGATTCCCTGGGCAGGCGCAACGGCAATGGCCAATTGACTGCTGAAATCGGGACCTGGTCCGGTGACGACACCTGGAATTTTAACGAACAGTTCAGGGTAAATGCTTTTTCTAACGACTCACAATACTATGCATTTCTCAGCTCCTCTTCATCAGATGAAACCTTACTGGTGGATCATTTGCTGACTTATGAAATGGATGTTGTGGTCGGCTCGACTTTTGATGTGGCTTACGGATTGGCGCTAACCGGACGTAATCTTCATGCTGACTTTGGCAACACAGCTACTGTGTCTATCGATGCACCTGAAGGTATAACCATTACTTCAGAGTTAAATGCAGTGCCTGTGCCGGCAGCTGGCTGGTTATTACTGTCAGGTATTGGGGCGCTGGCCTTTTTGAAAAGAAAACATTAACCTAAAAAGGCGATTGAATAATTATTTTTCAATCGCCTGTAAAGCCGTGTAAATAAAATTTAGAACATATAAGCTAAATAGTGTCATCCCAACCACCGGCCCCTGATATAAGATCGCTGACCTCCCTGGGCGCTGTAACATCTTTGACCGCCATAACTTTAGTGAAGATGTTTGGCGAAGGCGGCTGTTTAAATCTTGACTAAACCCAACCCCGGGAGTACACAAATAAGAATATTAAAGACTTACCTTGCACACAAATATCAAGAACATACTGATTAATGAACTTTTACCCTGTTTAATCCGCAAAGCGGAATGCATAGCATTATTTAACAGGGTGATTTTGTTATTAGAGACCTGGACCGGGAAATCCAGTTGTTTTTGCTTTGTGTTTATTAATGCTGCCAGATGTCAGGAGCAGATTCTTAATTCATTGTCTTATGCTTCATTCATTATGTAAATAAAATACAAATTGACAGAGGAATCAATTGATACCATGAAACTTAATCAAGTATCATTTGATACCACGAAAGGTGCTTATGAAACGGCCATCTAATAAGGAACTTTTCAACAAAATAAAACATGCTCTGGAGCTTACTTCAAATAGGACTTTAAAAATTATTGATCCAGCTACATTAGCCACCGATGCAATCGAACTGGGTTATATGGTCAAGGATCTGCAAACTACTCTCATTTCTGTTTTAAATGAAATTGAACCTGGAAACTATGCCGGAACGCGTCCTCCGCAGAAATCTTATAAAGTACAGATAAAGGATTCAGCTGGAAAAGTAAAATATTTGGCTGTGAAGCATATGTGAAATTTTGTTTCAAAAATGATTGTTTATACATTATCTCCTTACATCGAGATAGAAAAGAGAAAGGAGTATAAAAATGGAAAAAGAAACACAAAATTGCCCAAATGACCACGGGTAATGACGATTAAATCAATTGAAAAAATATAACCTTTAAAGGGGAAGGAATTAGTTTTCAGGTTGAAACGTTTATTTGTGAAGAGCGTGGAATGGAAGTTGCCACAATTGAACAGGCCGCTGCCATGCAAAATGTTATTGCTGATGCTTACAGAAAAAAAGTGGGTTTATTGACCGGCGCAGAAATAAGAGAGCAAAGAGAAAAACTTGGTTTAACACAAAAAGAGCTCTCAAAAAAAGCGGGAGTAGGCATTGCCAGCATTAAAAGATGGGAGAACGGCATAGTTCAAACAAAATCCATGGATGCATCACTTAAAGCAGCACTCCAGCTTTTAAACGTTGGAAACAGTGTCTCTGGTAATAGAGTGTTATCAATTGAACGTATAAAACTTGTAATGAAAGAGTTTGAAAAGGAAACAGGCCAGGAATTTCTCAGGGACGGTGATATGATGTTAAAGGACGCAAAGTATTTATGGTATGCAGATATGGTTGCTTTTAACAGACTTGGCAGAAGTATCACAGGCTCATCATATGCTGCACTTCCACATGGTCCCCAGCTTAATAATTATAAAGAATTAATTGACTTAATACGCGATTCAGATGAAAAAAAAGCTGAACCGCTTACTGAGGAAGAAAAAAGAATACTAATAAGAGTAGCATTTACATTCTCCAGCAAAGAATCAGTTTTTAAAGCAACTCATCAAGAGGAGGTATGGAAAAATAAAACTACAGGGTCACTAATACTTTACTCAGATGCGGACAAGCTTACTGAAATAGAAATATAATAAGAAACGGTTTCCTGCTGACTTTATGTTTGAACTTACTAAAGAAGAAAACAGTTCTTTAAGATCATAAAATGTGACCTTAAAGAGAGGCGGACATTCTAAGTATTTGTATCGGGGCCGGGTCAAGATAATTGCTTGGAATTATGGCACAAAGGTTTAAAATATCTCCTGAAAATAGTGCTGTGTTGACGTTTTTAGGAGCAAAAAGGATATTATAGAGTTTTATTTAGCAGAGATGCCGTTTCAATATCGTGTTTTTTCGGGGTATTAAAAAGCTTCCTTTTATGATGTTATTCTTTAAGCTACTAGTAGTTAGCTTGGTCTGATTCCATTTAACAGCAAGATCAAAATAATGAGACAACATTACCCTTTTATGTATATTTATTCTCTATATTGGTATTTTATTACACAGTTTATTAGGATGTCTTTTCATACTTCAAATATTCTATTAAATCATTTCATCTCGATAACCTCCTATCTACCTGTTTTATCTTCTTATTTTAATCTCCTAAAATTTGGTAAAAGATAAAAAAATAATGGCATATTATTTGCTTATTTTATTTAAGTATCTTTTGACCATCTCTTGGTGTCTTTATCTACTCAAAATATAATTAAAGTTGTACAGCTGGATTTTCTTTAAAGGTAATTTTTATTAATTGATTATTACAAGAAAGAGGAGGGAGCTATATGGATAAAAATGGACTGTTTTTTTTAATTTTTGCAGGTTTTTTATTATGCTTTTTTGCAGGAACTGTTAGTGCAACTACATTATCAGGAGACCTCACTGGAGATAACTATGTTTATGCATACATATCAACTGACGATAGTGTGCAGGGCACACAGATAGCGTATGGAGACTGCTGGCAAGCCGGGTACTCTCTTACTACGGAATTGACCGCAGGTGTTAACTATTACCTGCATATATATATTTACGATTATGATGGTCCTCAAGGTTTTCTTGGTGATTTTTCCCTCTCTGGCAGTGACCACATCTTCAGCAACGGTGGCAGCTACCTGTTAACCGATGATACCGATGACTGGCACGGAAATAATACCGGATGGGGCAATACAGATGTTGCATTGGAAGATTTTGGTAAAAGGGAAATATATCCATGGAGTTTTGCATTACAAGCGTCACACTATAATATCGATTCAAATGCCCATTGGATCTGGACAGGATCATACACTGATGGAGTTGATTATGCATGGTTCTCAACTAAAATTTCTGCAACAGGCACAGGCACTTCTGATCCGGTTCCGGAACCTGCAACCATGACCCTTCTTGCATCCGGCCTCCTGGGTCTATTTGGAATAAGAAAAAAATATAAAAGATAAATACTTGAATAAACAATAAGGCCTTCATCTTTGATAGATCAATCCTATTTTTCAAATGAAGGCCTTCTTTTTCCCTGTAGATTATCTCTATTCATTTCACAAATAAGATTCCGGTTTTTACTTAACAGTTTAGTAATCGGGGTCGTACCAAGCTAAGAAACTGGAATCAAATGACGTACATTTAAAAACACCTCGAATTTATAGCTTATATAACACTTTTAAGGGAGGAAAAAACCGTTGAATTAATTCAGTATTAACACTATAGTATTAATACTTACTAAAATATTGCGATACTAATACTATGATATCATTATTAACAGTTTCAAAAGCCCAGAAAAAATTATCTGAATTCACACGTGCCAGGCGCCTGGAGACGGGGTTGACTCAGGAAGGTCTGGCAAGGCGTTCCGGCGTAAGTCTGCCCACTCTCCGCAAATTCGAGCAAAAAGGCTTAATTTCCCTTGAATCTTTCCTTAAACTTATGATGGTGCTTGATGGTCTGGAAAATCTTGTAGATGCGGTAAAACCGGTAAAAAAAGAATTTACTTCCATAGACGAAGTGCTGGCAAAGGAAGATAAAACACGAAAGAAAGGCTGGCGCAAATGAGTTTCTATCCTGTTGATGAAATAAAGGTCGGACTGAAATTTACTGATGAGACAATTCCGGTTGGCCGCCTGGCATCTCGGGATGGGGTAATTTATTTCGAATACGATGCCTCATTTCTTAAAAAAGGTCTGGAGATATCGCCTTTAAAACTGAAGCTTGAATCCGGGGTAAAAAGCTTTGACAGCTTTTTGTTTGAAGGGCTTCCCGGTGTGTTCAACGACAGCCTGCCTGATGGCTGGGGGCTTCTTCTTTTTGATCGTTCGGTACGTTCAGCAGGATTTTCTCTTTCAGAAGTAACCCCTCTGGACAGGCTGGCACATGCGGGACTGCATGGAACCGGTGCACTGGTTTACGAGCCTGAACAAAGCATAGAGAATACTGAAAGCGCTATTGACCTCGATACATTAAATGAGCACATGCTGGAAGTTCTGGAAGGTGAGGCGCAGGATGTTTTGCAGGAGCTTTTATCACTTAACGGATCTTCTGCCGGAGCAAGACCTAAAGCACTTATAGGTGTCGATGAAAGCCGTAAAAATCTTATACATGGTAAAAGAAGCAAAAAAGGTTATGAGCCATGGATAGTTAAGTTTTCCAATACAAATGACGGCCGTGATGCCGGAGCTATAGAGTATGTTTACGCGCTTATGGCTAAAGAAGCCGGACTTGATATGACTGAAGTGTACCTGTTTCCTGCACTGAAAAACGCCGGATATTTTGCAACAAAACGCTTTGACAGGGAAGGCGAAAAGCGCTTCCACATGCACAGTGTATGTGGTTTACTGCACGCCGATTTCCGTGCACCGTCACTGGATTATGAGGACCTGATCAACCTGACAGGCTTTCTCACCAGGGATGTGCGTGAAGTAGAAAAAATGTTCAGGATGGCGGTGTTTAACGTTCTATCGCATAATCGGGACGATCATAGCAAAAATTTCAGTTTTCTGATGAATAAAACCGGAGAATGGAAGCTCTCACCGGCTTACGATCTTACTTTCTCTTCCGGACCGCGTGGAGAACAAAGCACCCTCGTTATGGGTGAGGGACGTAATCCGAACAAAGAACATTTGATAAAGCTGAGTGAGGAAACCGGAATCCCGAAAAACAAAACCGACGAAATCATAGATCAAACTCTCCACGCACTAAGCCATTGGGAAAGTCTGGCTAAAAAATACGGGGTAAAGAAAGATAATATTGAACTGATTAAAAGGAGTTTGATTTGAAAGCAGCATACCTCAAATGGCAGTTTGTTTTCTTTTTACTTTTTTTTAGTTTTTCCTGTACCCACCCTAAAACATCTTCAAATTCTGCAAACAAAAAAAACGTTACCAGAGTCTGTAAATCTGATCTGGATAAAGAGTTTTGCGATTCTCTTTTTCAGGCAACTGCCCTTTATTATGTGACTGTAACCCATGAACCAGCCGGCAGTTTTTACAGGGATCACACAATTCAGATGATATTAAAAAGTGTTGAAACAGCAAGGGATAGTGCAAAAAAGGAGCACGATGAGCCTGAAGTATTAAAAACATGTACAGATTTTATGGACTTTGTATATTACAGGGAAAAGGCTTTAAAACTTTACTACCAGGGTAAGGATGATGAAGCTCTTAAACATCATATAACTGCAGATGAAAGCATTAAAAAAGTAAAGGATTACTGCTCGGCCTGCGCAGGTAAAGAGTGGGTAGACGGGTTTAATTTATATAATAATTAATTTCCATCCATAAAGATCAAAAACATGGATGGAGCTTTCAGCTATCAGCCGTCAGCTAAGCCATTTAATAAATAAAGTTCTTCTACAAATTAGTTAAAAGAAAGGGGCCGAGGATTCGAGGGTCTATTTTGCTATTGCCCCCCTTTAGCCGTGTATGCGTCAACAGTAGGTCTCCCTCCCCTTGCGGGAGGGATTAAGGGAGGGGGATAAAAATCAGCATCATAGCAAGGAGTTTCTATTTTACCACCCTCTCCCAGCCTGTCCGGTCTTCGCTTTCAGCTATGCCCTGGCATGCAAGGGAGAGGAGTTTGGTTTGGAAATCTGATCCAGACACATATCGATGATGCACCCCTATACTATTTGACTTCATTAAGACTGCGTCTGCAGAAAACGGTAAAGAGTTGCACGCCCCACACCTAAAATCCTGGCTGCCTTTGCCTTGTTTCCGCCGCTTTTAGTCAGGGCGTCTTCAACGCTTTCCATATCCAGTTTTTTGGATGGTCCTCTTGCGGGCCTGGTATCCCGATACTCCTGCAGCTCAAGAGGAAGGTGCTGAACCTGGATTTTTTTGCCCCTGGATTTAACAAGGGAAAACCTTACTGCACTTTGAAGCTCCCTTACGTTTCCGGGCCAGGGGTACTCCATCATAACCGCCAGTGCATTTTCGCTGATACTTCCGCAGGCTCTGCCGTCATCTTTAAAATGGTGAAGAAAATGGTCAACAAGAAGCGGGATATCATCTCTGCGGTTTTTTAAAGGCGGGAGCATAACCGGAACAACTGCAAGACGGTAGTAAAGATCCTGCCTGAAGTTTTTCTTTTTTACCTCGGTTTTTAAATCCCTGTTTGTGGCGCTTATCACCCTTACATCCACTTTTTTGGATTTTTCCGACCCTACCTTTTCAATACGGCCTTCCTGAAGCACTCTTAACAGCTTAGCCTGAACATTAAGGGGCAGCTCTCCGATTTCATCCAAAAAAAGGGTCCCGCCGTCGGCCAGCTCGAACCGGCCTTTTTTATCTCTTATTGCCCCGGTAAAAGCTCCCTTTTCGTGGCCGAACAGTTCGCTTTCAAGAATGCCTTCTGGCAGGGCCGCACAGTTGACAGGTACAAAGGGCCTTGCAGAACGTGCTCCCTCGCTGTGTATTGCAGATGCAACCAGTTCTTTCCCGGTTCCGCTTTCACCCTGAATAAGTACAGGAACATTAACATCTGCAACATCCTGTATTGTCCTGAAAAGCTCATTCATTACAGAGTCGCGGCTGATGATTCCTGCAAAATTTGTTTCGGCCTTAAGGCGTTTTTTTAATTCGTTGAGTTCCGTTATATCTTCCAGAATAACTATGGCAAGATGCTCACCGTCGTGGACAAGGGGAGCTGCGCTTATAAGAAAATCCAGGCTGGTTTCACTGTTATTTATTAAAAGATTTGTTCTGGCCTTGCTTCTTTCAACCTTAAGGCCCGAAACAGCATCCATTGCTGTCTGCCGGATCCTGCAGTTTCTGCATTCATCTGCAAACCCGCAGCCCCTTTCATCAATAGATGAGTTAACGCACTTTAATACTTCGCCGCCTCTGCGGTTGAATACTTCTGCCAGTTTAATCCCGAATGTCCGTTCTACTGTATTGTTTACAGCCTGAACTCTTCTTTCCTTATCCATTATCAGGACACCGCATGGAAGAGATTCAAAAAGATTTTTCAGGAAATCATTGTGATTCAGAAGTTCAGTAACCGGTCTCATATGTTTTTACCGCTGTTTTTCAATTTCCGCTCTTAAAAAATAAAGTGAGACAATATAACACCGGAGAACAGGCTGGTCAATTTCAGGAAATAAAATAATAGATTAATAAAGCCTGTTTGACTCAGATCAATGTATTATCGGTAATTTATGATTATTATAAAGGCAGGGTTAAAGGGACTGTCTGCCGTCGCCAGGGCTATATCGTGACAGGAGGATTCGAGGGTTCCAGTGTATAAGAGAAAAACAAAAGCTAAGGTATTAATATGAAATGGTCACAGGAAGCTGAAAAGTTGATATCAAAAGTGCCTCTTTTTGTAAAAAAACGGGTAAAAAAGCGGGTTGAGCAGGTTCTTGCTGAAGAAAATGTGATAAAATTGGTGAAGTTCTACAAAGATAAATCCCTTAAGGGAGAACGGTTTGGAGAAGTTCTGAAAAAAAACGGAGTTTTTGACATGAATCAAGGACGAGCAAGCCTGAACAATTTATTATCTACATAAAAATAAGATCAGGAGGTGAACCATGAAATGTCCCGGACAGGACAGCAGGTACTGGCAGCCAGGCGCCATATTTGAGGCAAAGTGTCCCAAATGCGGCTCTGATGTGGAGTTTTTTAAGGATGACACATCAAGAAAATGTAAAAGCTGCGGGCACAGATTTTTAAACCCGGGTATGGACTTCGGATGCGCTTCCTACTGTAAATACGCGGAGCAGTGCATAGGTAATCTTCCTCCCGAACTCATTGCCCAGAAAGAAGACCTGTTAAAGGACCGCGTTGCAATAGAAATGAAGCGTTATTTCGGCCGGGATTTTAAAAGAATCGGTCATGCCACAAGGGTTGCAAGATATGCAGAGAAGATCGGCAAAGAAGAACAGGGCAACTTATCTGTTATTCTTCCGTCGGCTTACCTTCATGACATCGGAATAAAGGAAGCCGAAAAAAAGCACAACAGCAGTGCGGCAAAATTTCAGGAAATTGAAGGGCCGCCGGTTGCAAGAGAAATACTTGAAAAACTGGGTGCAGCCAAAGGGCTGATAGATGAAGTGTGCGACATTGTAGGTCACCATCATCACCCGGCTGAAGATGAGACAATCAACTTTAAGGTGCTTTATGATGCTGACCTCATAACAAACCTTGAGGAAAGCCATAAGGAAGAGCCAACGGACCCGGATAGAATTAAAGATATAATAAAAAAATCATTCCTGACAGAATCAGGAAAAAAACTGGCTCAAAATGTTCTCTTAAATTAAAGGGAGGAACCCATGAAGATAAACAGAAAAATAATAGAAATAGATGAAGAATTATGTGACGGCTGCGGTCAGTGTGTTCCGTCCTGTGCAGAAGGAGCATTACAGATAATAGACGGCAAGGCAAAACTTGTAGCAGAAGTATACTGCGACGGATTAGGCGCATGCCTTGGAGACTGCCCCACGGGCGCACTTAAAATAGTTGAAAGAGAAGCTGAAGACTTTGATGAAAAGGCTGTGGAAGAAAGGCTTGAGACACTTGAAAAAGAAACCCTGGAAGAACTTAAAACACAATGTCCATCTTCTGTTTCGCAGAGTTTTTCACCCGGGATAAGCTGTAAAAAAGCAAATGAGCCGACAGACCAGAAGAGTTCATCCTCCACACTTTCTCACTGGCCGGTGCAGATAAGGTTAATCCCGCCGGATGCACCCTTTTTAAAGGGAGCGGATATTCTTGTTGCTGCCGACTGTACAGCAATTGCATACGCAAACCTGCACCAGGATTATATAGCAGGAAAGGTTGTAATGATGGGCTGTCCCAAGTTTGATAATGCAGAAGCATATGTTGAAAAATTTGCTGATATATTTAAAAAGGCCGACATAAAGAGCATTACAGCACTGGTTATGGAAGTGCCCTGCTGCCAGGGGATGCCGGTTATTATAGAAAAAGCCATGGAAAAAGCCGGAAAGTCTATACCGCTTAACAAGGTTGTTATAAGCAGGACAGGTGAGGTGATTCAGCAATAAACCCTGATCCACCATCAAAATGTCATCTGCTGTGTTACCTTCAGTCGTTTCTCCCTGCGGCGTATCTCCGTACGCCTCAGTCGGCACTCCTTCGGTGCCTTGCATCTAACATCTTGCTGGTGCCCAGGGTTATCCAAAATCCACTGTTACTATTGGCAAACAAAAATTTGATGGTGGATTTTGGAAAATAAGCAATCTTGACCGGACAAATAATTTACACTATAGTTTTTCTATCTTTTTGATTTAAACCCGGATTTAACCATAACATGTAATCATATATTCGTTTCACACTGTAAAAGGAGAGCGCAATGAATTTTGAAACATTTGAAGAAATAATGGAATACGCCATTAACAAAGAAATAGACGCGGAAAAGTTTTACGAAGAAGCCTCCGAAAAGGCCAAAACATCCGGAACAAAAGAGCTTTTTAAGGGATTTGCTCTGGAAGAACGCGGCCATCAGAAAATGCTTAAGAATTTTTCAAAGGAAAATCTTGATCATTACAAAGACAAAAAGATACCGGATCTTAAAAGAAGCGATTACACGGTTGAAATGGTTTACACACCTGACATGCCCTATGAAGATATTTTAAGGATTGCAGCCAAGCGTGAAGAAAAGGCCTTTAAGTTTTACAATGATTTCGGTGAAATGGCAGAAGATGAAAGCCATAAAAAACTTTTCAAGGTCCTTGCCCAGGAAGAGTCCAAACATAAACTGAAAATGGAAACCCTTCTGGATGAATATCTTGCAGAGATGGGTGATTAGTCTGTTTTAATAAAGATACTGGATGCTTGATTCTTGATACTTGATAAGCCGGCAATAGTTAAAATTATTGCCGGCTTGTTTTTATGGTTTTACCGGATACAGCAGGTTGTGTGTTTTAAAAAATATCATAAAATCTTATTTACCACTTCTTATTTATTACCACTGCAAAATATTGATATTCATACATGTCAACAACTCCACTTCTATCCATAAAAAACCATCCGGGCATTATATTGTTATACAAAAAATTGCTGATCTCTTGGAATTGGTTTCAGACGTTTGATTTGTTCTGCTTCCGGGCTGTTCATTGCATGCCAGAGATCCCAATCCTGCTGCAAACCCAGCCAGAAATCTGCAGACATCCTTATAACGCGGGACAGTCGTAATGCAGTATCCGGAGTTACTGAGCGCCTGCCTTTTATAATTTCATTCAGCCTGGGATAGGATACACCCAGACAGCGAGAAAGTTCTGTCTGGGTAAGCTCAAGAGGCTTAATAAACTCCTCTAACAGCATCTCCCCCGGATGAGTTGGTGGACGATTCCGAGGCAGCCTTCGCCCAACTGCATCATTAGTGGTAGTCTGTGATTTCAATTTCGTAGGCATGGCCTTCTTCCATATAAAACAAATTCGGTACTGCTGATTAATACGGATACTATACTGATTTTCCCGGTCACCTTTAAGGAATTCCAGTCGGTTACCCGGTGGAACTCTAAGCTCATTGAGTTCTCTAACACGGTTTATCTGGTCCAACTTTCGTCGAGCAACCGGCCAAATAGATTTTGGGCAGCATCTTCTAGCAGCATTCACAAACTGGAATGTCACTTTCAATGACTGATTTCATACTAACATGTTCTCAAAATCATATTTAATGGGGCAGGCAGTATACCCCCATCTTTCTATTTGAAATATGCCCCAGTATCGACTGAATATCATTAACCTCAAGGGGTTTTACAACATAATATAAAATCTGCTGATTCTCTTTATTCCGGCCGGTATCATCCTCAAACATATCAGACGAAACAACATTGGATGCGCCCACAACCTTTTTTATTTTTGAAATCAGCCTGGAACTGTCCTGTCCTGAAAGATTCATACTTATTGTGATCAAATCAGATTCCGTATTGGTTGCAGCCTGTATGGCATTTCTGTAACATTCCGCAACAATCACCCTGTTTCCCAGGGTCATGATATTGTTTTCAAGAACAGTGTCTATCTGTTTATTATCCACCATAAGGACTGTAATTTTTTCTTTTACAGCCTGTGAATTTATCACTTTATTTGTCCGGGTATTTAAATTTTCCATTTTATATGTCACCGTATCCTTTCCTGTTCAAAAAGAGGTACATTCTGTTTAGAGACCGGCATTCTTTTTTATTATCCCTTATATATAAAGACCTGCTCTGATTAAAAAATGTTACATTTATTAGGGGGTATATCGATATTTTATATCCCGCTGATATAAGACTTTAAACTGTGATCTGATACCGGAATAAATAAATTACTGATAACACTAAGATAAGACGTAAAAAACAAAAAGACAGCGTAATGAAGGATTAAATGATAAATCGGCATGCTAATTTAACAGTCTTACCGGTCAGGCTGCTGACTTCTGCAAGTTCAAGAATTTTTATTATATTCTGCGCATCTTCGCTTTTTACAGGGCAGATATCTTTATTATTAACTGCGCCTGCAATTCCTGAATAATAGTGCTGATAACATCCGGCTGCAGTCTCTATTTTTTTTGTTTCCGTCCCATTAAAAAGTGTTCCGAACTTTTCTTTTTCTTCAATACCATAATCTGTATCAGTGGGTATCATTCCATTCTTTAACTGATCTTCCTGGGGATCAAGCCCGTATTTGATATAACTGCCCCCGGTGCCTTCAATATGAAAGCGCCGGTTCGGCCCGGCACAAAATGAACTCGCGTGAAGAACAACTTCAAGATTTTTGTAGTGAAGCTGAACATGAAAATAGTCAACAGTTTCGGAATTTTCTCTCGTCATAAGGCACCTCGCTGTTAATGCTTCGGGCAAGCCAAAAAGATAAATTGCCTGGTCAGCAAGGTGAGAGCCAAGATCAAACCAGATACCGCTTCCCGGCCCCGGCATTTCTCTCCATCTTTTCTTTACCTCAGGACGGAAGCGGTCAAAGTGAGATTCAAAATACCTGATATCGCCGATGGATTTTTCTTCAATTATCTTTTTTACAGTTAAAAAATCACCGTCCCACCGCCGATTATGGAATACAGATAAAACAAGACATTGTTTTTCGGCAAGTACAATAAGCTGCTCTGCCTCGGAACTTTTTGTGACCATTGGCTTTTCAAGCACAACATGTTTGCCGTTTAAGAGACAGAGTTTTGCAAGATCAAAATGAACATCATTGGGCGCAGTTATAATAATAAGCTCAACATCAGATGAAGTAATCAGGTCATGAGCTGTTTTATAAATTTGTACAGACGGGTATTTCAGCCTGACATCTTCCGGCCTGGAGGTACTTACTGCAGCAAACTCAAACTGGCCGGACGATTCTATAAGGGGTAAATGAAATGTCCTCGCTGAATATCCGTATCCTGTAATACCTGTTTTTATCATATGTACAGCCTGTTTAAATTTTCACAATCTTCGTCTGACACAGGATCCATCATTCTGCAGGACCTTTTTTCGGATCGGGCAGCATAATGTTTTTTATTTTATCGGCAAATCAGTATGCTATCTGCTCACTTCTAATCCTGCGGCCTTGAATATTTCATTATAAAAATCAGGTCTTGGAAAATCAGGCTGCATTATTTTTTTAAGACCGGTGTAACCCAGCCCCCTCTGTTCAAGCTTTTTAAGGGCTTCTACGAATTCATCCAGCCTGTTGACAGGCATGGTAAAAATAACCTTGTCTTCATCTACAACTGCCCTTTCATATTCTCCCGGATCAGGGAATGTAACACGGTATTTGCCGTTTAACAGGACAGGGACAAGGGAGTAAACGCATGAATCAAATGGCTCAATATCTGATTCAACTGAGTATTCCGCTTCCGGCATGAATTTTAAGGCCATAAGCATACTTCGCAGCTGTCCGTTGTTTGAGTATATCATCACGGCATCAGGCTCAAACTTTGCTGTTGTGAGCGGCGCGGACAGCACTCCGATATATTTTCCCTTCTCAAGGGCCGGAAGGGCATCGGCCAGGCCCTTTATCCACTGGAGAGTCCCTTTAAGCTGTAAATCATACTCCGGCTTTTCCGTGTCAATAACACTTGAATCTATTAAACCGTAGGATATAAGAGGCGCCCAGCAGGACTGATCTTCTTTAAGCACCGCAACTGTTTTTCCTTCTCGTCTGGACATGGCAAAGGCCTGACACTGAGCAAGATGCTTGCCTGTGTCCCTTTTCGGACGGACAGCATACGTCGGAATTTCATCTTCATTCTGTATGAATTTCACAGCAACAGGTGATGTTTTCAGCCTTAAATACTGTTCGATATCTTTGCTGTATTCATTTATTTTTTCATATTTTATCATCTTATATCTTTCAACCTCTGTAAAATTATTAAGGTTTATTATTTAAAAACAAAAACAGAAATAAATGAATTTGTTCTCTGCTTATTATGGGAGAATGATTTTATCTAGCGGCAATCATCTCAATTTCAACTCTGGCTCCGAGAGGCAGCTTTGCAACTTCAAAGGCAGCTCTTGCAGGAGGATTTTTCTTAAAAAATTCCATATAAACTCCATTCATTTTGGAGAAGTCATCAATATCATCAAGTAAGACCGTTACCTTGACAACGTCTTCAAAAGAATACCCGGCTGATAACAGGATTGCTTCTGCATTTTTTAATGACTGTCTGGTCTGCTCTTCAATAGTATCTCCTGCAAACTCTCCGGTAGCAGGATCAATAGGGAGTTGTCCTGACACATAGATGGTGTCTCCGGCTTTAACAGCCTGCGAATACGGGCCGACAGCCTTTGGGGCGTTTTCAGAATTAATAATTTCTTTCATTTTTTATCTTTCAGTCTCCGTAAAATATTTTTAATTTAAACCTTTAAAAGCGGCGGCTATTCTTTTCATGGCCTTTTCAATCAGAGGCCTGGGTGAAGGCACACAAATTCTTTCGTACCCGGATCCTTCTTCTCCAAATATGCTTCCGCTTTCCAGAATAACGTTGGCATCAGTATATATTCTCTTTCTTACCTCTTCAGTAGAAAGACCATAGTTTCTAAAGTCCATCCACATAACGTAAGTTCCCTCAGGCTTTACCACCTTTACCTTCGGCATGTTTTCCTTTAAAAATTTTTCTACAAAATCGATATTGCCGTCTATATATTCAATAACCTGTTCAAGCCACTCTTCTCCTTCATTATAAGCTGCTATAAGCGCTGCAATAGTAAAGGGTGAAGGCATTTCAAAACCCCGCTCTTTTAAGAATTTATCTCTCAGGTTTTTATTGCTGATTATAATATTAGTGGCGTGCAGACCGGCGACATTGAATGTCTTGTTAATTGCCGTGCAGGAAATAATATGATCTGTTTTATCCGTGCATTTTACGATCGGATAAAATTTATTACCTTTTCTGATGAGATCTGCATGTATCTCATCAGATATGATTATCACATTGTTTTCAAAACATATGTCTGCAAGTTTCTTTAATTCATCTTTCGGAAAAATTCTGCCTGAAGGATTATGGGGATTACACAGGATGAATAATTTTACTGATTCCGCCTTTGCCTTTTTTTCAAAATCCTCAAAATCTACAGTATAGTATCCGTCATTGTTTACCAGCGCATTGTTGATTACGACTCTTCCGTTTTCCTCTATAGAGCTGGTAAACGGCGGATAAACCGGTCTTTGTATTATTACTCCGTCGCCTTTATCAGTATATGCTTTTACCGCCAAACCAAGTGCCTTCACAGTGCCCGGACAGTAAACAATGTCCTCTTTACTGATTTCCCAGTCATTCCTTCTTTTAAACCAGCTGATGATTGCCTCATAATATTTATCAGAAGCTATTGTGTATCCAAATATCCTGTTGTCTGCTGTTTTATGCAGTGCTTCAACTATCGGATCAGCGACCGGAAGGTCCATATCCGCTGTAAAAAGAGGAATTGTTTCTTCATCATAACGGTCCGTAAGACCGATCTTTTTTAAAAAATCTCCAGCATCCCATTTCATTGAATCGGTACCGCGTCTGTTTAAAAACTCATCAAAATCATACTTCATTCTCAGTTAATCCTTCCTTCTTTAACCGGCTGTGCCGATAATTTATAAAAATGATAGCTGCAGCAAATATTATAAAATTTCCGACAATCATTACTTTTGACAGCCCTATAAACAGGAAATAGGCCTGGATCAAATAAATCAAGGCGGATAAAAGGCATAAACCGTATAATATGTAATTTTTCACACATATCTTTGAGTTATACCATTCTTCTCTGTATATTCCTGGCAGCCTGACTGTATATACTGCAGTAAATATGTTAAACAGGTAGCTGGGGATCATAACAAGTGTTACCAGTACGCTTAAATCAATATTAAGTAGAATCGGGGTTATTCCTATAACAAGAAAAAACCCCATAATAAAATATGGATAGTCATATTTTTTATCGGTTTTCAGAAATATTTTCGGCAGATATCCATCCTCGGCCACCTGCATAACCGGGTACCTTAAACTCGCCAGAACCGAATTTAAGGTACTTCCCAGGGCAAAACATGCGCCGCCGATAATAAATATGATAAAAAGCGGATAGGGCAATACTCTCTCTGCTACAACACCTAAACTTTTGGAGGCGACTTCTTTACAGGGAAGAACTCCCGCGGCAACTGTTCCCATACCAAAATAAATCAAACCCACAATAATAAATGTAATTATCATCGCTTTTGGCAAAAGCCGTTTTGAATCATCAACTTCTGAACTGTAGTTAATTACGCAGGTTGCTCCCTGGGTTGCAAAGGTTAACAATGCGACAGCCCGGAAAAATCCGGTAAATCCGTCTGCAAAAAAATCCGGTTTTGTAAAATATCCCGGCTGGACCTGAGGCAGACCGAAAAGAATAAACAGCCCCAGCGAGATCATCAATACAACAACAAAAAAATTTTGCGCCACTGCCATAAATTTTGATCCCCTGATACTGATCAAAAAAAAGAACAGGGTAGTAAGGACTGAAAACAGTATATGATGCTCACCAAGAACAGGTATCAGCTGGGATAAATAGTCAATTATCGAAATCGCCATTACTGAAATGGATAAATTAACGATTATATATATATAACCAACTATTGAAGACCATTTTTTACCCAGTAATATAGCCGCCTGCGTTACAGGACCGCCCTTTAATTTAGCGACACCTGAAATAAAAATTGCAGGAACTGTCATTATAAATGAAACAATAATTGCCGCGATAAGAGCAAGATTTACACTCCTGCCGGTCATCGCAATACCGATGCCCAGCATCACAAATATCCCTGATCCGATAGTAGCTCCAACTCCCATTGAAACCAGATCAAACAATGTCATCTTTTTTTTCATAACAACAACTTAATAATCGGATGAAAAACCGCGTTTTTATTAATACCGCATAACACAGGCAGTCACACGGCAATTCATCACTGTTCAACATTCTCCCTGAGCCCCGCATTTGGGGGATACATCAGCGGTTCGCCCGTTACGTTCACACTCAGGGTGTGTATCCATTTGTATTTTCCGTTTACCAGCCTGAACAGATGTGAATCCGGCATACCGTCTTTACTGTCGCCGAAACGGCAGAAGACATTGACCGAACCCATTTCTTCATCAACAACAAAAGTGCGGTCATTGATAAAAATATCAGCAACAGGCTTCATCCTTATGCAGGTATCTTTATACTCTTTATCCCTGTTTGTATACAATTCTCCACCCTCAAGCCTCGCACATGGCGTGCCCCAGGGAGGCTGTATGCTTTTGTCTTTGAATATGTAGTCAAAATACTGATGGGCGGCATTGATCAGTTCTTCTCTGCTGATACGCTCATCCGGATGAAGAACAGGCCAGTCTTCCATGGCTGAAAATTCAAGATAATCATCCGCATTAAAATACCAGTCGTCTCTGTCCGTTACAAGGGAGTCTATTTTCCTTATCCTGCCGTCATCAACTTCAAGGCGGGTTCCTATAACATATTTATGATCACCTTCTGTCACTATTGCTTCCGTAAAGGTTTTACATCTTCCAACATCATATATACTGCGATGAAAAGCAACAGGTAATGCCCTATTCCAGAGGCCTTTTTCCTTTTCAATATCACTCATGTTCTCTCTGAATTTCGCCTTGCCGGAAAAGGTCATTTTAGAAATATCTCCTGACTTCTGTGCTGCTATATAGCTGTCTGCCGCAGCAGTAAGCATTGCCCGGTCGCACCTGCAGTCAGGTTCAGGCCTGTACTCCGAAACCTCTATGGGACCTTTAAGAGTATTAACTGTCAGGGTATGAATCCACCGGTACTTTCCATTTTCCAGGCGGAATGTATGAGAATCCGGCAGGCCGTCCCTGCTGTTGCCGTATTTGCAGAAAATATTGACCGTGCCCATCTCTTCATCAACCACAAAGGTGCGATCCGAAATAACAAGCTCTCCGAGAGGCGCGGGTTTTCGGCATGTATCTTTGACCTCGTTCTCCTTATTAGTATAGATTTCGCCTCCCTCCAGTCTGGCGCAGGGAGTGCCCCATGGCGGGCGTATGAACTTGTCCTGATATAAAAAATCAAAATACTGATTTGCCGCGTCTACCAGTTCCTGGCGGCTTACACGGTCATCCACATGAAGAGTAGGCCACTCTTCGGCCTTTGAATATTTTAAATACTCATCTGCATCGAATTTCCAGTCGGTGCTGTCTGTCACCAGGCTCTCTATCTCCGTGACTTTGCCTTTATCAACCGTAAGCCGCGTCCCGTTGACATACTGGTGGTCACCTCCGGTGACAATCACTTCCGTAAAAGTTCTGCAGCGGGCCGTATCATATATGCTTCGGTGAAAAGCTACAGGCAAAGGCGTATTCCAGAGCCCATCCTCCTTTGAAACTTCATTCATATTTTCTTTAAATTTCGCATCCTGCGCGAGCGTCATTTTTGACAGGTCTCCCGCTTCCTGAGCAGCTATATAACTTTCTGCCGCCTCTATGAGGGAGGCCCTTGAGCATTCCCTTTCCGGAGTTTTATAATAAAATTTCCACGCCTCGGATGAATCCTGATTCTGTGCTGTTTTTTCATCAGATACATTTATCTGCCCGGCAGAAGCCGGCTCTTCACCTGAAGACGAATGAACTGAACAACCTGAAAAAATTACCCCAAGAAACAGACAGCATATTATCACTACATTTAATTTTTTTTCGGCCATAATATCTCCATAATATAAATGTTAAACCAGCCTGTCGGGTCCGGCCGGATCTTCCGGATACAATTTTGAAAAAGAAGATATGGAAACAGGTCCTGCAAAGGTTTTTCCGGGCTGGTAGTTTTTCCTGGACAAGGCATTATAGGCGAGCCTTTTTATTTTCCATGTTCCTTCATTCACATCTCTGATGTATGATACTTCGCATGTTCCGCCTTCCCACCATTTCATGATTCCTCTTCCCACCTGCCGCGCCATCTCAACAAGTATGGAGTCATATACAATCGGAGTTCCTGCCTGAATGGAGTAGCTGTAGCTTGCGCATGCTGTATTGCAGTCAGGCGCAACCTCGATTTTATTTACCTGCTTTATATCCGGTAAAATGCCTGATGTGTCCGAAATCTTTTTACCGGTTGAACCTGTTCTGAACTGTTTACAGAAAAGCCTGCTTACCCCGTGATTTTTTCCTTTAAATATTCCTCCGTTGAAAACAGCCTCGCCATCATCAGCAAAAAGCCCGACTGCCTCTTCATACATGCCCCGGTCAATAAAGTTTTCGTAGGCCTGATGCAGCATACCGATCTCCTTTTCATGCTCCAGAACATTGATCTTTCGGGTCAGCCTGCCGACTTTCGTCTCAAGTTTTTTGTCAATGCTGTCGCCTGCGCCGGCAATACCCGGTACTGCGGCGGCAATTAATGCAGACAGTCCGGCACCGGCTTTCCATATAAAAGACCTCCGCCCTTTGTCATGATTACCTTTACTGCCGCTGCCTTTCAGTATGTATCCTGTGATATTCATTCTACACTCCTTTCCTGTCTGCCTTAGGTCCGAAGTATTCCCTGATATTATAATGACCTATATGACGGGCAATGGCGCCTTTTGTATTGAGCTTTACCCCTTCTTCACGCCCGTTAAAGCTGAAACCGCAGTCGTGACTTATTTTTTTGTTTATCATGAAGATCAATTCGTTTCCGTTGCATGCTTCCTCATTTGTTGCATAGATATAGACATCTTCACGGATCTTCACAAAAATACAGGGGGCGCTCCACTGAGGTCCCAGGGCCTGATCATCCACATATATTGTCCAGGCCGCAGAACGGGGTGTCGTGTAGAGATGCATGGCTGTTACCTGATCTGTATATGTCCATGAAAAAGCCTGTCCCACCAGCTCGTCGGTATAGTGATGGCGCATATACACAGGCGGTTTCACCCCTTCCATTTCCGCTGCGCCGAACAGGGCATAATAGGTTGTCTCGTTACCGAAGTATTTGCTTCCCATCTGAGAATGTATGCAGGTGGTAAGACCGTTTGTTAAATCTAGTGCCACCTGAACGCTTGCCCTTGGTTTGCTGTCCGTAAGCATGTGGCTGAAAAAAATCAGTTTCTCATCAGCCTCATAGGCCCGGTACGGCTCTTCATGCCACCTGTTTTCTCCCTCCTCCATGTATTTGAGAATATACCTGTCTGTAACTTTATAATGACGTACCGGCCCTCCATTATCATAACGGAGAGTGAACTCTCTGCCTGCCAGCATATCAGTGTACTGCATGTTGTGCTGGTCACCTGACATGAGTTTCAGGTTTTCATCAACATCGCCGCCAAAAGAAACCGTACTCTTAAGTGCAGCCTTATGCACCTCTTCGTCAGTCATATATTTGAAATCCTTTAAGGGGCGATAGGCATACCTCTGTCCTTTTTCCGGTGCAGGATGGGTTGATTTGTATCCGCCTTCATTTGAAAACCCGGCCATGGGCGTATAGCCGTGATTGTCAAATGACTCCAGATAAGCCAGATGCCCGACGACTTTTCCTGTTCCTCTGAACATATAGTATTCCAGGTCGTCATTTTCATTGAATCCCAGTCTGACACCGGCCTGTGTTCCTGAAAACAGATCTGCGGCAAACAGTGTAAAGATTCCGGAAAATTCACACTCTGTCCTGTCATAGATAAACATGCTGTCGTTTATGAGGACATAGTCTGAGGGGCTGCAGTAGCAGAGATTGTCGGCATGCCTGGTCAGTTCGACAAAATTTGTGGACATAACCGAGGCATAGAGTTCAATTGTTTCTATGCCTGTGTCCTGTTTCCAGTACATGCCCTTGCCTTCAATCCTGTTTGTAGGATGATGAAGATCTTCCGGGGCTTTTTTCCCGGGAATATCTAAATAGCCAAAATATATCTGGCGCTGAACCTCACGGTCATCAACCGTTATGGTTTTTTCATACCTGGTCTTTTCTTTCCTGCCGCTGGAAAACCATACTTCAATAACAGTTGCAAGATCCGTTTCGGGGTCAATAAAAACATTGTAGCCCTTCTGGGTTTCGGGAATCATGTGGGAGAAAAAAATTATTTGTTTGAGAGTAAGCGCTCCGTATTTTGTTTTTATTTTTGAGCTTCCGTTCTCAGAAAGGGTCAGGCTGTTTCCGCTGTTAAAGTGATATTCCAGGACAGGACCATCTTTTGTAACAATTTTATATGATCTGCCGGAAAGTATATCCGAAAACTCCGAGACGCATGCAGGCCCATCTAAGGCGGTATTCAGTTTTTCTCCGATCTGTTTTTCTGTCAGCTTTGTATATTTCATTCTGTGCATCGGTATGTTCATCATAGGCTCTTCTCCTTTTAGTAATAATCGTTCCTTCGGAATTGAAAACGGTTTTATGTATTCTGCGAGAGAAAGGTAAAAGAAAAACCCAAAGGCTGTGATGTCTTTTTCAAAATGAGACTTGAAAGGCAAAACATTGGATTCTTTGACCGGTTTAAAAGATGAACGGAGCATTGTTTCTGCATATGCTCCGTTCATTATATTAATTCAGTATCCTAGAAAAAATTCCACTTGAAGGTTACCGCCATCATACGGGGAGGCCCTGGTATGCCTTCCCTGTCGTATACCAGATCTACTCCGTTGTCAGCCAGGTCTGCATCAAGGTCGACCCAGTAAAAGGTATCAAACAGGTTTTTCACTTCCAGAGATACCGACCATCTGGTGTCGGAGGGCATATATGTCAGACGTGCATTGTAGATCCTGTAGTCCGGCACTACATGGTAGGGCTCAATCGGCTGTGTGGACAATCCGCCGTTGCTTCGCTCTCCCTGATAAAACATATCTATGCGCGGTATGAGCATTGACCCGTTCTTAAATGGTATCCTGTACTGGGCGCCTATATTATAGGTATACTCAGGCTGAATTTTGTAATCCGGACTCATCCATCCCGGGTGATCAGGACCGACATCGGTCTCATATGTAAAATAACCGAATGATGCATTGAGGCTTAAATTATTGATGGGCCGTGCGGAAATATCAAGTTCCATTCCCTTTGATGTTCCCGGCGCACTCAGATAAACAAAGGCAGGGGCGCCGTATGTGCCCTCAGCATACGTGCCGGCAGGGCAGGTAGCGCCGCCATAGGGCATGATATATTCACCCGGGTCCATACCTGTGGGATCAGTACATTGAGCTCCCAGCACACGCTGCAGACGGGGGTCGTATTTGTTCATAAACACGGCAGTATTAACTCTTAAACGATTTCCGAAAAAATCCGCTTTAGAACCCGCTTCATATGCAAGTATTTCCTCTCCTGATATTTCCTGAAGCTGTGCCGGATAGAAAGGTCTAGGATTTGCGCCTTCGGAACGGAATCCCGTAGATGCCATGACATAGCCCATGATATCTTCTGTAAACTGATAATCAACGCTCAGTTTCCAGTCTTTATGGGATCCGCCGTAAACCATGGGCGTATCAATAGTCAAAAGACCGGTATTGTCAAATTTGTAGCTTTTGCTTTCATCGGTATATCTTGCGCCTGCAGTCACTGATAACTTATCGGTTATTGCGAATATGGCATGGGCAAAGGCGGATTTACTTTCGGTGGTGAATGAATCGTTTTTGTCATAAACTGTCGGCCACAGTCCGAAGGAATCCAGATAAAGCCCGAAAGTTCCTGAACTTACAAAGCCTCCCATATGGGTGTTTGACTCAAAATAGTAAACACCTGTTGTCCAGTCCAGCCGTTCATTAAAAGAAAGACCGTTGATGCGTAATTCATAACTGGTCTGATCATGCTCCTGATCAACATAATAGCCGTTGAAACTGAACGGAGTCATATTGACATTGGAGAAAGTCTGTTCATATTCACGATAGCCGTATATAAATTTTAAATGAAGATTATCTGCAATGTCATAATCCACTTTTGCAGAAAAATTCTTGTGTATATCCGTTGATTCTTCCGGATATATTATTCCTTCGATAGGATCGTAAAAACTTTCATACACTGTATAATTATCGCCTGTTACAAAACCGTTACCAAGTATTGATAAATTATCACCCTCATTCTGATTCCATCTGGGATCAATAATATTTGACTGTACCCATGTATTGTAAATATAAGTAGGATCCGAGCCTCTAAGAAGAGTCGAAGCTCCGGAATCCGCTGTGGTATTTGAATAATCGGCGCTCACGTTGATTTCAAGCCTGTCGGCAGGAAGAAACCGCAGCATGATTTTGGCTGCATCGCTTTCCGATCCTCCCTTTTCACCAATCTTGCAGTCGCCGCTGCTGACCCTGTTGCCTGCCATGGTTGACGGAAGTGAACCTGCCAGTTCCGGAGTTCCGTTTGCATTCATCTGACATGTATAATCCAGACGGTCAACATATCCGTCAATTCTTTTTGAGCTTCCGGAAATCCTTGCAAACAGTTTGTCCGGAATAAGAGAAAAATCATATCCGGCATTAAAATCAAGCCGGTCATATGTCCCTGCCGTTACTTCTATATGTCCTGCATTATCACCCTGGGGAACTTTGGAAATCAGACGGATTGCGCCTCCAAGACTGTTTTTACCGAAAAGCGTACCCTGGGGACCGCGCAGAACCTCAACACGTTCAAGATCCAGAAGATCCAGTGTTGATCCCATTAAAGTTCCGTTATAGATATCATCGACATAAACACCCACACCCGGTTCAAATGCCGGCATATAATCATTCTGATCAACACCGCGAAGGCCGATCTGAGCATTCGGGCCCCTGTCATTTGCCTGCTGCCGAATATTTGCATTGGGAATAACCATGCCCAGATCTTCCACAGATGTAATGCTCTGTACTTCAAGCTTTTCGCCTGTAAAGGCGGAAATTGCTATAGGCGTCTTCTGAAGATCCGTCTCGGTATATTGTGCTGTAACAGTTATTTCATCGAGAACAAATTCATCAATATCTTCATTGTTCTCCTCCTGTCCAATGGCAGTGCCGCAAATAAGCGCCAGACTCATGACCGGCAATAACTTTAATAAATGTTTAATTAAAGTAAATCCAGGTAATGCTTTCATTCCTCTCCCCCTCTAATCAAATAAGGTTAATAAGAAAAATCTTTTTACGCCTGTATAAGCACGTGGTAAAACCCCCCTAGCCAAAAAACTATATTGTATTCCCAAGGGACTTAATAAACCTTAAACACATGAAAAACTTAGCATCTGCAGCCTGTAAAATAACATCACTAACTCACTAGTTCGCTATGTAATAATCAAACAACTTCAGGAAATTTTATTTAAAAAAAATTTTAAACTTCTATTGTCTTTTTAGTTGAACCGGCCTTCTGCTGCTTCCATTTTCTGGAAGTTATACTAACGGTTGACGTGGGGCAGCGTTCTGTTTCCGGACTTCCGGAATTTCAACATCTGCCTTTACTGTGATTCACTCTCATTAATATTCGTTTTCTGCTGTTTCAAAGGAAGTGTAGCGGTCAAATAAATACTCAAAAGGTAGCAGGCGCATATAAACAGCAAAATTCCGGTAAAGCCAAATCTTGCCTGAATAAATCCTGATATAAAAGTGGCAAAAAACCCTCCGAAACTCTGGCAGGAATTTATTACTGCAGTTCCTACTGCTGCCGAAGCGCCGGTAAGAAACATTGTCGGAATTGTCCAGAACGGGCCCATCATCGATGTGGAACCAACTGTAATCAGAACCATCCCGCCCATTTTTATAACAGGGCTGTTGAATAACGCGACCGTTAATGCACCGACAAAACAAACAGCTATCGATGCAACGGAATGCATTTTTCTTTCTCCGGTTTTATCCGAATGCCATGCCCACAGGGGCATTGCAATCAACGCAAAAAGGTTGGGTATCATTCCAAGCAGACCGACTCCGGTGTTTGATACCCTTGCAAAATCCTTGATAATCAGAGCCGTCCATGTAAACAGCGCTCCGGCTGACATAGACATAAACAGATATATAACGGCAATTCGCCAGACTCTCCTGTCTGTAAACATCTCTTTAAACTTAACATGTTTTTTGCCGCTCCCGCTTTTTCCAGCATCTTCTTTTTTCATTTCCTTAATGAGCCAGGTCTTTTCTTCACTGGTAAGCCATTTTGCCTGCTCCGGATAATCCGGTAAAAAGAACAGGGTAATAATGCCCAGTATAATTGCGGGCAGTCCTTCGAGGAAAAAGAGCCATCTCCAGCCTGAAAAACCAAACCAGTATACATTATCAAGTATCCATCCGGAAATCGGGGAAGAAACAAAGCCTGACAAAGGTATTGCCATCATAAAAAAGGCGATAACCCTGCCTCTCTCTTTTTGAGGAAACCACAGGGTAAAATAGAACATTACTCCCGGGAAAAAGCCTGCCTCCATTAAACCGAGTAAAAAACGCATTACAGCGATATAACTGAAACCATTGCTGAACATCGTTAAACAGGTGACAATGCCCCAGGAAATCATGATCCGCGCAATCCACTTCCTTGCACCAAAACGGTGGAGAAGCATATTGCTTGGCACTTCGAAAAAGAAATAGGGAATAAAAAAAATGGAAGATAATGCGCCAAATGCTGTCGGCGAAATATGAAGCTCACCGTTCATTGTCAGGGCGGCAAATGAAAGATTAGCCCTGTCAATCGCATTTATGATGTAACAGAGCAAAAGGAAAGGTATCAGTCTCCATCTTATTTTGCTGATTATTTCTGCGCCTGAAAATTCTGCCTGACTCATAATATCTTCCTTTTAAAGGCCAAACCCGTTTAAAATATAAATTCTGTCCCGAACAGAGCTTTTATCTGATTTATGCCTGTTCAGGCATAAAAGCTTATTTAATAACAATACAGGGAAATTTAGACACTATCTCCTCATTTATATCAATTCCCAGGCCCGGCAGATCCGGGATTTCATAATGTCCGTTAACAGGCTGATAATCCTGCTGACAAAGTATTCGATTTGTCTGTTTCAATGCCCGGACATGGTGCTCATGAATCTGAAAATTGGGAATCACGGCCTCAAGCTGTAATGCAGCAGCGGTTGTAATGGGGCTTCCGCATACATGCAGCTGAACGGTTATGTCATATATATGGGCATAATCGCAAACCTTCTTTCCTTCGGTGACCCCCCCCACCAGACAAAGATCAGGCTGGATCATTGCCAGGCTCTGATCTTCAAAATATTCTCTGTAACCCCAGCGCGTATAGAGGCGTTCGCCTGCGGCCATCGGTATATTTACGTTTTCACTCAGTTTTTTCTGCAGTTTGGGATTAAGGTAATGAACCCCCTCTTCAAAAAACATGCAGTTGAATTCTTCAAAGGCCTGACCCAGCTGAATAGCTGCAGTAACACTTGGAGCTGAATGAAGTTCTATCAGAATATCCACATCATCACCAACAGCCTCTCTCATTGCCTTTATACGGTTATAGGCCATTTTGATTGTCCGGTTATCGAGAATCTGCCTCATATTCTTTTCCATAATACCGTTTTCACCCAGTGTTATGGGATCAACCTTGATGGCATCATATCCATCCTCAACCGATTTGACAGCTGCTTCAGCATACTCTTCGGGTTTAGCAAGCCATTCATACTCGCCTTCACCCCATCCGAACTGTACCTGGCTGGCATATGCCCTTAATTTTTCATTTGTTTTTCCGCCCAGCAGCTGGTAGACAGGCACACCCAATGCCTTGCCCCTGATATCCCAGCAGGCGATATCAATAGCGCTCATTCCGGCAAAAACGACCGGACCGCCGCCCTGGGCCCAGAATGTTTTGCGGAACATCGTGTCCCAGAGTTTTTCTATTTTCATTGGATCACTGCCAATCAAAAAACCCTCTGCCAGATTTTTTACATAGCCGATCCCTGCAGAATAACCGGTGCCATATGCAAGACCCACTTCTCCAAGGCCGCTTATTCCTTCATCAGTATTAATCCGTATCATAATTGGATGATCAAATTTAAATAATGCATTCTGAATTTCCCAGATTTCAACACTTGTTATTTTCATTTTAACTCTCTTTTCTCCGGGAATTATCCGGATCAGCCTGTTTTTTATTCTGCAGGTCACTTTTTGGATGCAATAGTGTCCGCAGAAAAAAAAAGCCTTGAAAATTTAATCATTATCGCAATTACTCATTCACTTGTTCGCTATGTGACATACGTATATTAATAGAGGTTGGTATGTCAACAGAAAAAAGCAATAATTAAAAAAACCGGTAAAAACCATTTTTCGGGAAGGGATTGGTGATTTTTTTTAAATTATAGCTGACGGTCTTAAGAGCGTTAAAATCTGCAATAATGAAAAATATCTGAGTTTTTTTACCTGTTCCGTGGTATGGACAATGTTTTGGAAAGATGCTAAAAGTCATCGAAAAATTATCAGACATCAATCACTGGTCCGGAAAATAAATATGGCTGGAAACAAAAAACTTAAAAAAAATAATCTTGCTGATCAGGTTTGCGAGGCTATCAGAACAAGCATAAAAGCCAAGGAATGGGAGGAGGGTACAAAACTTCCTTCCGAAGCAAATCTGGCGGAAATGTACGGCGTGAACCGGCTCACCATCCGAATCGCGCTTCAAAAGCTGAATGCCATGGGTATTCTTGAAACAAGGGCAGGAGAGGGTACCTTTGTAAGGGCATTTGACTTTATAAAATATATAAACGACGTATCCGACATGATCATGTCTCCGGATATGCTGGAAGATGTATGGGAATTCAGAAGATATTTTGAACTGGAATGTATCAGGCTGTCGATCCTGCACGCCGGTGAAGCTGAGATTGAAAATATTGAAGAAAAATACAGGGCCTTTGAAGAGGTCGTCAATAATAGAGAAGGCGCTGAGGACGAGCGGATACGAAAAATAATAGAGACTGATCTGGAATTACATTATGAAATATGTAAAAGCACAAAAAATTCCCTGTTTCCTCTTGCCTTTGCCGCTGTAAGAGAACCGCTGTATCAATATATCAAATCGCTGGTAAAAGTTCGCATGAAAGAAGCAGCCTCCAATGACCCCCATCTGAAAGCGATGAATGATGAGTCTCTTGCCAATCACAGATCAATAATCAGCGGGATAAAAAACAGAGATTATGAATTCTGTGAAAAGATTTATCTTGATATGACTGATCATAAAAAAAAGTAACCGGTTGTCTTAGATACCGCTATTCAGGGGCTTTCTATTCGGAGCCTGTGTCTCTTTTATATGAGCCGAGGATTTGTGTTGTTGCACAGGGTGGAAAACGGGTGATGCTTGGCAGTTTAAAGCATATAGCGCATGACGATAAGAGCATCCTGCAGGTTCAGCTTATGAGTGAGGAAGCTTATAAAACTTCAGAAATTGAGGGGGAGATTCTGAATCGTGACTCTCTTCTGTCATCAATCCGAAAACATTTTGGGCTAAAAACAGATAACCGCAGGATACCTCCGGCGGAGCAGGGAATAGCCGAAATGTTTGTTAATCTGTATAAAAACTATGACAAACCTCTGGATCATGAAATGCTGTTTGCCTGGCATAAAATGCTGACAAATGACCGCCGTGATTTAAAGGATATTGGGCTCTACCGTACACATGAAGAGGCGATGCAGATTGTTTCCGGCTCACTGCAGGAACCAAAAGTTCATTTTGAAGCAATGCCTTCAAAACAAGTTCCAGAAGAAATGGATGTATTTATTCGCTGGTTTAACGAAAAACGGCAACTGCCAATATTACTCCGTGCAGGTATTGCTCATATTTATTTTGAGAGTATTCATCCATTTGAAGATGGTAACGGAAGAATCGGCAGGGCTATATCTGTAAAAGCGCTGTCTCAGGGACTAAAAGGTCCTACGCTTATTGCCCTGGCGCAGGCGACTGAACGAGCAGGAAAAGCTTACTATAAAGCACTGCAGAGCGCTAATAACAATCTTGATATCCAGGAATGGCTGAAATTTTTCTGCTGTACAGTCCTTGACGCTCAGGACTTAACGCAAAGTATGGTCGATTTTTTAATTGAAAAAAGTAAATTTTATAATCGTTTTTCAAACAAACTTAATGAGCGCCAATCCAGGGTTATTGCCCGTATGTTTAAGGAAGGGATTGACGGTTTTAAAGGAGGTCTTAGTGCAGAAAATTATATTGCCATTTCCGGTGCATCCAGGGCCACAGCTACACGTGATCTGCAGGCTCTTGCCGAAATTGGAGCATTAAAGAAAACAGGAGAGTTAAAGTACACAAGGTATTATCTCAACATTGAGCATGAGAGTGTTCAGGATGCATAAATTTTAATCAGATACTGGAAACAGGTATGAACCTGCAGCTGTTATCCAGTATCCTGATCAAGCTTTAAATAACCGACGAAAGTCTTCTCTCAATCTCCTGCTTCGGCATTGCTCCCACTATTGTATCCACCTGCTGCCCGTTATTGAACAGGAGCATAGTCGGTATGCTCTGAATATTGAACTTCATGGAAATTTTAGGATTTTCGTCCGTATTAAGCTTTGCAATCTTTAATCTTCCTTTGTATTCGGATGCAAGCTGTTCGAGGACCGGACCTAAACTTCTGCATGGTCCGCACCATGGCGCCCAGCAGTCTACGAGCACAGGACCCGGGCTTGTTAGAACCTCAGCTTCAAAGGTCTGATCTGTTATATTTACCGGAACTCCCGGGCCGAAATCCGTTGACAGGGGCGCCTTGCATTTTCCGCATACCGGTTTATCGCTCTTTTTTGAAACAGGAACCCTGTTTTTTGTCCCGCACTGGGAGCATTTTATAATTACACTGTCATTTCCCATGGTTTTCACCTCGCATTATTTGATGATTGCCGAGAAAGTTTCAGATCTCCTGCCTTCTCCTTACTCCTTGTCATCCTTACTCAATTGGATTATTGTAGGCCCCAATATTATAATAACGTTAATTAAATAATCCAGGCGCTTTTTAAATTTATGTCTTTACTAACTATAATTCTTCTTGCCGTTGCACTTGCAATGGATGCATTCGCGGTTTCAATTGCAAGCGGCATTGCCATTAAAGATCTTCGTATCAAACATTCCCTTATTATTGCCTCATGGTTTGGGATTTTTCAGGCCCTTATGCCCCTTTTAGGCTGGTTAAGCGGGGTTAAACTCCAGCGGTTTATTTCGGAAGTGGACCACTGGATAGTGTTCGGCCTGCTGTTTTTTATCGGATGCAAAATGATATATGAGGCGTTCCAGATTGAATCTGTAGAAAACAGAACCGACCCCATGAAAATAGGTGTCCTTTTTTCCCTTTCCGTTGCTACAAGCATTGATGCCTTTGCTGCAGGTGTAAGTTTTGCCCTGCTTCATACCGGGGTGATTACTCCGGTTATTATTATCGGCATCATTACCTTTATAATGTCATTTATCGGTGTATGGATAGGTGACAGGGGTACTCACTTTTTTGAAAAAAAGATAGAAATAGCAGCAGGGCTTGTTTTGATAGCTATCGGACTTAAAGTTTTAATCAGCCATTTAACAGCGGGCTGATTTATTAAAATTAAGACAGTACAGCTTTTTACTTTAAAGGGATAACAGAACATGCCCATTGATTTTAAACCCCTGGAAATAAAGGATAAAGAGATATTTAACCGGTACCTGAGTGAAGATATGCCGGAAACTTCCGAGCTGACATTCACCAATCTGTTTATGTGGCAGAGCAGGTATCATCCGGTCTGGGCAGAACATAATAATGTACTGCTTATTGTGCTCTATCCGGAAAATTCCGCACCCTTCGGGCTTCAGCCTGCAGGAAGAGGGGACAGGGCGGAAGCTGTTGATGTGCTCATGGACTACCTTGAAAAGCACTCTCCAAAACCCGAAATCCGCAGGGCCGGTGAAAAGTTTATATCGGAAACTATTGATAAAAACAGGTTTACCTGTACCCCTGACAGGGATAACAGCGACTATGTCTATCTGACCTCTGATCTTATTAAACTTTCCGGAAGAAAGTATCACCGCAAAAAAAATCATGTAAATCAGTTTAAAAAAAGCTCTGATTATAAATACAGAAAGCTTGATCTGGAACTTGTTGAATGCTTCATGGACATGCAGGAAGAGTGGTGCAGAATGAGGGAGTGTTATGAGGTTCAGGACCTGCTCTCGGAAGATTATGCGATCCGCAGGGCCTTAACCAGCTTTGAAGAACTGGATTACACAGGCGGAGCTATTTTAGTTGATGATAAAATTGAGGCATTCTCTCTTGGAGAAAGGCTTAACCATGATACCGCGGTTATACACATAGAAAAGGCAAACCCTGAAATTAACGGCCTGTATGCAGCAATAAACCAGATGTTCTGCGAAAACGAATGGGCAGACTTTGAATATATAAACAGAGAACAGGACCTTGGTGTAGAGGGTTTAAGAAAAGCAAAGGAATCCTACCTTCCCCATCATATGGTAAATAAGTATACAATCACTTTGCTGGACTAATTTGAATAACAGACTAACATAACCCCGGTTGTTTACCTGACTCCAGTGCTTATAGTAAAGAAATAAAACGAATCTCTCGCCCGTTCCCTTCGGTCACTAGAGCCGCAGAGAACGCAGATAAGAGCTTTTTTAACATTTTAAAGTCAGGGGACCACAATGGAAAACAAACCAAACAGGCTGATAAATGAAAAAAGTCCATACCTGCTGCAGCATGCACATAATCCTGTAGAGTGGTACCCATGGGGTGATGAGGCATTTGAAAAGGCCAGGGCAGAAAATAAACCTGTATTCCTTTCCATTGGATATTCCACCTGCCACTGGTGCCATGTAATGGAAAAGGAAACATTTGAAGATCATGAAGCGGCAGAACTCATGAACCGCGAAATGATATCCATAAAGGTGGACAGGGAAGAACGCCCTGATCTTGATAATGTTTATATGACCGTCTGCCAGATGCTGACAGGAAGCGGGGGATGGCCTTTAACTATTATCATGACCCCGGATAAAATCCCGTTTTTTGCGGGAACATATATCCCGAAAGATACCCGCTACGGCAGGGTGGGCATGATGGAGCTGATCCCCCGAATAAAAGAGATATGGGAAAACAGGAAACACGATGTCATTGAATCCGGGGCAAAAATTCAGGAAGCCCTTAAAAATATTGATGATATGGCACCCGGAATGAAAATGACCGGGGCACTTCTCGATAAGGCATTTGATGAACTTGAAAGCCGTTTTGATGCCGAACTGGGAGGATTCGGAAGTGCACCCAAGTTTCCGAGCCCACATAATTTGCTGTTTTTACTCAGATACTGGAAACATAACGGAAACGTTAAAGCCCTTGAAATGGTTGAAAAAACCCTCTTAAGCATGAGGCAGGGCGGGATTTATGACCATATAGGTTTCGGTTTTCACCGTTATTCAACGGACAGAAACTGGCTTTTACCTCACTTTGAAAAAATGCTCTATGACCAGGCAATGCTGGCCCTTGCCTATACCGAGGCTTTTCAGGCCACGGGAAAAAAGGAATACGAATCAGCTGCAAGGGAAATATTTGAATATGTTTTACGGGATATGACATCACCCGAAGGCGCTTTTTATTCTGCAGAAGATGCAGACAGTGAAGGGGTTGAAGGAAAGTTTTATGTGTGGAAAGAAGAAGAACTTAAAGAAATCCTGGGAGAAGATGCGGATTTTGCCCTAGAACTTTTTAACATAAAACAGGACGGAAACTTTAAAGATGAGGCAACCGGTGTATCAAATGGAGAAAATATCCTGTACATTTCGGCTTCTTTATCGCAGTATGCAGATGAAAAAGGAGTTCCTTTTTCTGAATTGAAAAATAGAACATCATTAATCAGAAAAAAACTTTTTGATGAACGTGAAAAAAGAGTACATCCATACAAGGATGATAAAATACTGACTGACTGGAACGGACTCATGATTGCTGCCTTTGCATTTGCATCAAAGGTTTTAAATGAAAAAAGCTTTTGTGATGCAGGGAAAAAGGCGGCAGATTTTATAATTGATAAAATGAGAAACAGCAGGGGAGGTCTTTTACACAGATACAGGGAAAATGAGGCAGCAATTGAAGGACATGCTGATGACTATGCCTTTTTTATATGGGCACTGATTGAGCTTTATGAAGCAACTTTTGAAGAAAAATATCTGAGATATGCAGTTGAACTGAATGATTATTTTATTGCGCACTTTATTGACATAAAAAGGGGAGGCTTCTTTTTCACTTCGGATGAAGGAGAAAAGCTGCCGGTCAGAAAAAGAGAAGTTTATGACGGTGCTGTACCTTCTGCCAATTCGGCTGCAATGCTCAACCTGATAAGGCTTGCCAGGATAACCGGAAAAACGGATCTTGAAAAATATGCAGATGATATCACCACGGCTTTTTCGGAAGCGGTTGAACGCATGCCTTCTGCACACACATTTTTAATGTGCGCTCTTTCCTTTGCACTTGGTCCGTCATGCGAGGTGGTTATTACAGGCCCTGATAAAAGCAAAGAAAAGGCTGAAATGATCAGGGCAGTCAATAATAAATATTTTCCCAATAAAGTAGTGGTATACAGACCGGATGATGAAACCTCCGAAATATACCTGCTTGCTGATTATCTGAAAGACTATAAATCTTCCGACTCTGCTGCAACAGCCTATGTCTGCCGAAACAATCAATGCAGTCCGCCTGTTACATCCGTTAATAAGATGCTGAAATTAATGGAATAATTACCACTCATATAAAGGCCGGTGCCCTTTACTCTGCTTTCACGCCATCAAAAATAATTATCCAACCCTTTAAACAGGATAGGGATAATTATATTTTGGTTTTTCCTGATTATTAATAGAAAAAATAAGAAATTTAATCATCTGCAGGTGATCAGCCGATCAGAAATATACAGCAGACAAAAGGAATATATATGCATCAAAAAGACAATAAAAACGCAGGTCCGAAAGAAAGGGCAGTAAAGGACTGGACCCGTGGAAGTATATTTAAAAATCTCCTTCACCTTTCATGGCCGCTTATAATAAGCAATGTTATGTCAATGATAGGCCCTACCATTGATATGGTCTGGGTAGGCCGGCTTGGTCCGGACGCAATTGCAGCGGTGGGTGTAGCGGGAATAGTAGTAATGTTTATTATGACTGCCATGATGGGCGTATCCATCGGAACAAGGGCCCTGATCGCAAGGTTCATAGGGATGAAGGAACCGGTTAACGCCATCAGGGTTGCAAGACAGTCATTTTTTATAGGCATTGGTTTTTCAGCGGTTATCGGAACCATAGGGCTTATTTTTTCCGATACAATACTTACTCTTCTGGGTGTTGAAGCAGAGGTTTTAAGGCTTGGAAGCGCATACCTTAAAGTGAACTTTGCCGGAGCTGTTTTCATGAGTTCTGCAATGATATGTGAGAGCATAATGCAGTCTGCAGGAGACACGGTAAAGCCAATGGTTCTGGGTATTTTAAGTAAAATAATCCATGTTATTCTGAGCCCGTTTTTTATCTTCGGACTTCTTTTCATCCCGGAAATGGGCGTTGTGGGCGCTGCAGTTGCAAATGTAACCGCCGTATTCATTCAGCTGGCAATAGGACTTGTTATTCTTTTTACCGGAAGATCAAACCTGCACCTTCACCTTAAAGGAACCCGCATAGACCCGCCTTTAATGTGGCGTATTGTAAAAATCGGTTTTCCAGGTGTTGTGATGATGGCCCAGAAAAACCTGAGCAACCTGATTGTTATGAAAATTATCATCCCCTACGGAACCCTTGCGGTAGCAGCTCATACGGTCCTCCAGAGGGTTGAAATGATATATTTTATGGCAGGAATAGGAATAGGATCTGCCGCAGGAGTATTAGCAGGCCAGAATCTAGGGGCAGGGGAACCGGAAAGAGCAGGCAAGAGCGGTCTATTTGCTATAGCAACCGCAGAATCATTTGTATTTGTAGCCTGTGCTCTTTCATTTATTTTCCCCGAAAAAATCATATACCTGTTCAACCATGATCCGGAACTTATAGATCTTACAAGCCTGTTCTTAAGAATTGGTGTTGTGGGTTATCTCACCTGCGGAGTAGAACCGGTGTTTTTGAACTTTTTTACCGGAGTAGGAGACACGACTGTACCCATGACATTTGAGGTGGCAACAACATGGTGCGTCCTTCTGCCTCTGGCAATAATAATGCCTAAACTCTGGGGTTTAGAGGTTTACGGTGTAAGATGGGCTATGTCTATGAGTATGGTGATTTTGACCATTGCCTATATTATTTATTTTAAAACCGGTAAATGGAAAGGCAAACAGGTTTAGGGGCATGCCATCAGGAAATACAAAACCGGATGGCGCTTTCAGCCTTCAGCTTTTTTAGACCCTTTGCTGAATGCTGGTGAAAAATCCACTTTTTGTATTATATTGTTCCATTACGGAGACAGGTTTAAAACCTGTCTCTACAAATCCGGACACACACCTTACCATAACAACCAATTGTTATTTATTGGGCATCCGTAGAGACTGGTCTTTGACCTGTCTCAAATAAGGTTATTGCCAGCTCCAATATTGTTTATACATCAAAACATCACAGATTTTTCTTGATCCTGCAATCCTTTTGAACTCCACGGCTTAAAACACTCCACATCTCTTTTCTGATTTCAGCTAATTTCTACCGCACAGAAAACTTATGAACCGTCGCTGTTTTATAAATCTCACCTGGTCTTAATACAACCGAAGGAAATTCCGGCTTATTGGGCGAATCTGGATAATGCTGTGTTTCCAGACAGAATGCGTGTCTCGGAGCATATCCCTTTCCGCTCTTTCCTGTATTATCAAACAGAAAATTGGCACTGTAAAACTGGACACCCGGCTCTGTTGTGTATACCTCTATGTATCTTCCGCTTGCAGGTTCATAAACCGCGGCAGCCATGTTCATATCACTGTTCTCATTTTTATTAAGAACATAATTATGGTCATATCCCCTGCAGAGTTTTAGCTGATCATAATCTGCCTCAATATCTTTCCCTATCTTCTTTGCTTTCCTGAAATCCATGGGAGTATTTTCAACTGGCCTTATTTCTCCTGTGGGGATTGAATTACTGTCAATCGGGGTAAAGGCGTCTGCATTTATCATAAGCTCATGATTTAAAACATCTCCCGATGCTTCACCGGCAAGGTTCCAGTAGGTGTGATTTGTAAGGTTTACAACCGTGGCCTTATCCGTTGTGGCCGTGTAATCGATACGAAATTCATTATCATTTGTAAGAGTGTAGGTAACAGTAACATCAAGGTTTCCGGGAAAACCTTCTTCCCCGTCTTTGCTAAGATAGGTCAGTTTAAGAGCTTCAAAACCTTCTCCTGTTAAGGGCTCCGCATCCCATATCACCCTGTTAAACCCTTTAACACCGCCATGCAGGCAGTTATTCCCGTTATTTTTCGGCAGGGTATATTTAATATTATCCAGCGTAAATTCCCCATTGCCTATCCTGTTGGCGTATCTTCCTGCAATACATCCGTAATATCCGTTGTTTTTTACATACTCATCAAGGGTGCTGCAGCCTGTTGCGACATCATCAATGCTGCCGTTTTTATCAGGCAGTTTAATGGAGGTTACAATACCGCCGTAGTTGGTGATTTTTATTTTAATCCCGTTTTTATTAGATAATGTGTAGATATCCACTGTTTTCCCTTCAAATTTTCCGAATGTTTCTTTAAGGATTTTTTTCTGAGGTGATTCGCTTTTTCCACATCCCGCTGTTAAGACTGTTACGATAACCAGAATCAGTAAACTGAATTTGTATTTCATAGGCAAATCGCTCCCGTAAGTTTTATTCCGGGTAAACCAAATATCATGCAATGTCAAGAACACTTAAAAGCTGTTGATTTAGAATATGAAAACTGAAATAAAAAAGGGGAACTATAGAAATTTCTGGAGAAGTAATGATCATAACAGGCATAGACACAGGCGGAACATTTACTGATTTTGTTTACAGGGACGGAGATAAATGGGGTGTGTACAAGCTTTTATCAACACCATCCAACCCTGCAGAAGCCATTATTAAAGGCCTTAAAAAATTAGCTGAAGGAAAACAGAAAAAGATAACCCACGGCTCCACTGTTGCCACCAATGCCATACTGGAAAGAAAAGGCGCAAAAGCAGCGCTTATCACCAACAAAGGCTTTGAAGATATTATAGAGATAGGCCGACAGAACCGCACCAGGCTCTATGATCTTTCATACAGAAAGGAAACGCCTGTTATTCCTCAAAATTTAAGATTCGGGGTTCCGGGACGGCTGCTTAACAGCGGTGAAGAGCTTGTTCCCCTGGGGCTTGATGAGCTTGATGAAATTATAATTAAGCTTAAGGAAAACAGTGTTGAATCAATAGCTGTCTGTCTACTCTATTCATACGTTGACCCGGCCCATGAACTGGTAATAAAGGATAAACTTGTACCCCTCGGTATACCTGTCTCCCTGTCCCATGAAATACTTTCAGAGTTCCGGGAGTATGAAAGAACATCAACAACTGCTGTGAATGCCTATGTATCCCCGAAGATGAAAAACTACATCTCAGCACTTATGGATTACCTTACCGGAGATGACAGCCTGAGCATTATGCAGTCAAACGGCGGAAGCATCTCTGCTGATACAGCCATGAATGAATCCGTGCGCACAATTCTTTCCGGCCCGGCAGGAGGAGCAGTAGGAGCCTTTGAGCTGGGCAGCATAGCGGGTTACTCAAAGATAATAACCTTTGATATGGGAGGCACTTCTACTGATGTATCCCTGATGGACGGCAGGCTTTCCCTTACAACAGAATCTGCCATCTCCGGCTTTCCTATAAAGGTACCTATGATAGATATTCATACTGTCGGTGCAGGAGGAGGCTCCATTGCTTCAATGGATGAAGGCCGTTCACTCAGGGTAGGGCCCGAAAGTGCGGGAGCAGCCCCGGGCCCTGTTTGTTATGGAAAGGGTGAGCAGATAACAGTTACCGATGCAAACCTCTACCTTGGAAGGTTAATTTCTGACTTCTTTTTAGGCGGGGACATGACGCTGGACAGGGACAAACTTGAAGCGCCCTTTAATCTGCTTGCAGACAGTGCAGGCCTAACAGCCATTGAACTTGCCGAAGGAATACTATCCATTGCAAACACTGCCATGGAAAAGGCAATACGTGTAATATCAGTAGAAAAAGGCTTTGACCCTGCTGAATTCACCCTCCTGTCATTCGGCGGAGCAGGCGGTCTTCATGCAGCGTTTCTGGCAAAACTGCTTAACATTCCTAAAATTATTATTCCTCAAAACCCTGGAATACTGTCTGCCATGGGTATGTTAATGGCGGATATAATAAAGGATTATTCTCTCACCATAATGAAGAATCAGCACAACTCGTCTTTTAAGGGTATCCGGAACTGTTTTAAGGATCTGGAACAAAGGGGAATTGAAGAACTTGAAACAGAGGGTGTTCATAAAGAACGTATCATTATGGAGCTCTATCTTGATATGCGCTACGAAGGACAGTCCTTTGAAATTATAGTCCCCTTCAGTAAAAATTATATTGAAGAGTTTCACGATCTTCATGAAAAGACATACGGGTACAGGAACAAAGATAAAACAGTTGAGATCGTAAACATAAGGCTGAGGGCGCGGGGTATTCCTGAAAAGCCCGAAGTTATAAAAAATAAAATGTCATCAGAAGTTCCGCCTATCGATGCTTTAATCGGAATCAGGACGGTTGTGTTTGATCATGAAAAAACAGAAACCCGAATCTATAGCAGGGAAAAACTTTTAAGCGGAAACAGGCTTAAGGGGCCGGCTGTTATTACGGAGTATTCATCAACCATTGTTATACCGCCCTTTGCCGGATGTTTTATAGATGAATATGGAAACCTTATAATTGAAATAAAAGAATAAAGAATGGGCGCCAACATGAAAAATATAAACCCTGTACTGCTGGAAATTTTTAAAAACAGGTTTACTTCAATCTCCGAAGAGATGGGAGTTACCCTCACAAGAACCGGCTTTTCTCCAAACATTAAGGAGAGAAGGGATCTGTCATGCGGTATCTTTAACAGCCGGGGAGACATGATTGCCCAGGCAGCGCATATCCCGGTACATTTAGGCTCCATGCCAATGTCGGTAAAATCCGCCATAGAAAGCTGCTCATGGGAAGAGGGCGACATGGTCATGCTTAACGACCCATTTAAAGGCGGAACACACCTTCCGGACATAACCCTTGTAGCGCCTGTTTTTACAGGACAGGATGAGCCTTCCTTTTTTGTTGCAAACAGGGCGCACCATGCTGATGTTGGCGGTATGACATCAGGCTCCATGCCCTTATCCACTTCAATATTTCAGGAAGGAGTTATTATCCCTCCCATAAAGATTGTTGAAAATGGAGAGATAGACCGGAAGCTCATGAAGCTTTTTTTAAACAATGTAAGAACCCCCATAGAAAGAGAAGGGGATTTTGCCGCACAGATGATGTCCAATATCACAGGTGTTAAACGTTTAAAGGAGCTCGTTGAAACAAACGGTCTTGATGCTGTTACTCACTATGCCGAAGCCCTTATGAACTATTCGGAAGAGATAACGCGCTCTGCCATAAAAAACATACCGGACGGAGAATATACCTTTTGCGATTTCATGGACGGCGACGGTTTTGAAAAGGAAAACATTAAGGTTCATGTAACAACGACAATCAAAGGCGATGAAGCAGTGCTGGATTTTTCTGAATCTGATAAACAGGTGCCAGGCAGTATAAATGCTGTCAGGTCCATCACTGTTTCTGCTGTGCTTTATGTTTTCAGATCTGTCCTGGATAGGGATATACCGACAAATGCAGGGTGCATGAGGCCTGTTACGGTTGTTACAAAAAAAGGTACTGTAGTGGATGCTGAATTTCCAGCGGCTGTTGCAGGCGGCAATGTTGAGATGTCCCAGAGGATAGCCGATGTTGTGCTTGGTTCTTTAGCCCGGGCTGTTCCTGAAATCATACCTGCTGCCAGTCAGGGTACAATGAACAATGTAACAATCGGCGGTATTGACTCAGGAGACAAAAAACCATTTGCCTATTACGAAACAATTGGCGGAGGAATGGGAGCGGCAGCAGGTAATGACGGTGAAAGTGCTGTGCACTCTCACATGACAAACACCTTGAACACCCCGGTTGAAGCCCTTGAGTATGCATATCCATTTATCGTGAATGAATACTCAATAAGACGCGGCACCGGAGGTGACGGGGCACACAAAGGAGGAGACGGAATCCTCCGGGAAATTCAGATACTGTCCGATGCAGAAGTAACGGTTCTTTCCGAAAGAAGAAAAACAGCTCCATACGGGCTAAAAGGCGGCAGCCCGGGTACTCCCGGAAAAAACATTGTAATAAAAAAAGATAAAATTGAAGAAAAACCGGGAAAGTTTACAACGGTGTTAAAAAAGAACGATATCCTCCGCATTGAAACACCCGGCGGCGGAGGATATGGAGAATAACAGTTATTACCCTTTCATGGCGGTTTCAGCAGGCTGCTCTTCTGCAGGGGACTCAGCAGGCTCCTTGCTGTTATCTTCATCGAGTTTCAGTTTTTTCCTGATCCTTTCAAGAGATACAAGCTTGTTTTCTCTTAAGGAAGGCGTAAGGAAAGACTTTAATTTTACTTCGAGTATTCTCGGGTGAGTCTTGCTCTTTATTGCCACAATACCGGACAGGATCATTTTCTGAAGCAGCAGCTCATGATTTGTCCTTTCACGGATATTTGCAGCAAAGGGAAGGAGAAAAAAGTTTGAAAATATTATTCCGTACAGGGTTGATGTAAGGGCAATAGGTATTGTTTTAAGCATAACAGCAGCATCCCCGATACCGGAAATCATTCCCACCAGACCCACAATACTTCCTATAAGCCCGAAAGAAGGGCATATTTCGGCAATTGTTCTCAAAATTCTTTCGGATTCATCCCTGCGGATTTTAAAAAAGGTCATTTCAGTAGTTAAAATCTCGCTGATTTCCTTTGCAGGATATCCGTCAACCAGGAACCCCAGGGCACGTCTTAAAAAAAGTATGGAAGTCTCTTCTTCATCTTCCTGAAGAGAAAGAAGTCCCCTTACCCTGCTTTTAACCGAAACATCTATAAGTATTTCGACTATTTCATCTGGCTCTTTAAGGGGGGTCTGATATGACCTTTTAAGGACCTGGTACAGGTTCATCAGGCTTTTGATCTTAAAGCTGATTAGAGCAGCCCCGGCAGTACCGCCGATAACAATTAATAACGCTGCAATGTTAAAATAAATGCTTAAGTCTCCCTGAAAAAGAAAGCCTGCAAGTATTAAAACTCCACAGAAAATGAGACCTATCAGTTGTTTTCTTTCCATTATAAACCTTCCTGGATTAGTTCTTTGGAAATTATGATTTCAACCCGCCTGTTGGCGCTTCGTCCTTCCGGTGTTTCATTGGTTGCAACCGGACTGAATTCCGCGTATCCAACCACCTGAATCTGTCCCGGCGAAATGCCTGTTTCACGGATCAGGTATCTGGCTGATTCACAGGCCCGCGCGCTTGACAGCTCCCAGTTGGATGGAAATTTTTCAGTATTAATGGGTACAGAATCGGTATGGCCGGCAACAGTAACGGCATAATCCGTATTTTTAATCATTCCGGCAACGGCCTTAAGAGAACCAAGAGCGCCGGTTTTTAATTCCGCCTTCCCGGATTCAAAAAGAACATCACTCGGCAGAATGATCTTTACTGCCCTGTCTTTTGTGAGCTCAACACTTGTTATGTCTTCAAGGTCCTGGGCCCTTAATGTCTGCATGCTCATTTCATAAAACCGGGAAAGTTCTTCGGAGGGGCCGGGCGTTCTCTGTTCATGAAAATCAACACCCTTTTCTATTTCCGGAATTTTCATTTCCTCGCTGGCTGCTTTGTAGACATATAGAATAACAAAGAGGATAAACATGGTCATCATCAGGTCAGACCATGAAATCGACCAGTGAACGGATTTTGTAGTTTCTCTGCTTGAAAATATACCTGAACCGTTTAACGGTTCAAGGTCTATACCCGGCAGTTTACTGGACAAATCTTCAGATGACGAATGGTTATCATTTGAGAAAAAGAGACTCATCTCACATTCACCTCTATAACAATACCAACAGAGTTTTATAAAAAATAGTCACACCTGTACAAAACCCTAATGAGTAACCTCATTAGAGGTCTATTATCGTTATCGTTAAATCTTCTATAAATATTTAATATTTTTTTAAAAATCCCACAAAGGATGCTTTTTTGATAAAAAATGATGTTTCACAGGACTTTCATGAAACCGGCTGATTTGATCAACATGGTCTATTCAGGTACAATTGACCGGTATTTTTAAAAAAGGAGCATAAAATGATAATCAATGTTTCCGAGGCAAAGGCAAAACTTTCCAGGCTTGTGGACATGGCCTATCATGGTGAAGAGATTATAATAGCTAAAAATAATTTACCCCTCGTAAAACTGGTACACCATGATCCAAAGCCTAAACGTAAACTTGGTTTACTAAAGGGCAAAATAGATATTCCTGAAGATTTCCTGGAAGAAGACGATGAAATTAATGAAATGTTTTACGATGAATAAAATTGAAGATACTAATTGATATCCATATTTATTTATGGATGCTGTCCTGCCCCGAAAAGCTATCTGATACCAGACGATATGAACTTGAACTGCCTGAAATGCGATATTTTTAAGTGCCATGAGTATTGAGAGCTGATGATCAGGCAATCAATAGGTAAGATATATTTTGCATCTTTTGGAGGTTCTCTTGCTGGATTCCCCGATCAAGTCGGGGAATGACGATGAGGGAGGCTGTCATTCCACGGCTTGACCGGGGAATCCAGTTTTTAATACTGATAAATCCCGAGAAAATGAACCCTCCCCGCCGCAAGTGGCGAGGTATTAGACCTTGCGCTTCGCAAGCAAAATATCAACAGGCGTACATTTTAAGTAATTTGCCTTTTTAAAATAAAACAACACCTATTTAATGAAGCATATCTTCAAATTATAACTTTTATTTTTAACCTAGAAACTTTAGTATAAAAAAAGCTCAATATCCACTGCGTCTGCCATCATCCTGTGTCCAGTTTCATTAGGATGAAGATGATCGCCTGTATCAGCTTCCGGCAGCATATGCTTTGGATTTTCCGGATCTTCCAGGGCCTTTTCTAGATCAATAACAGCATCAAACTTTCCGCCTGTCCTGATCCAGTCATTAACATCCTGCCTGGCTGATTCTCGCCACTTGCCGTCATAAAAAGAGCTGCCGAAGGGCAGCAGAGTGGCGCCGTATACAAGGATGTTCTTTTCATGGGCAAGGTTAATCATCTCTTCATAGGCCTTAATAAGATTTTCTGCTGTCTCTTCTGCTGCAGTTTCATCCCTTATCTGACCAATATCATTAATACCTTCAAGAATAATCAGCCATTTAACACCATTCTGATCAAGAACATCATTTTCAAAACGGTTAACAGCCGCAGGGCCCAGACATTCACGCAGCACGCAGTTTCCCCCTATCCCCATATTAAGGACCGCAACATCGGAGGTTTCAGGATTTGCCTTCAGTCTTTCGGCAAGTACATCAGGCCAGCGGTTCTGTTTATTTGTGCCGGATCCTCTGCCGTCTGTTATGGAATCACCAATAACAACGACAGCTTTTGAAGTTTCAGGTGTGAGAACCTCTATGCTGTCTATTATGTACCAGTGATCAGTTTTTGAAGTATCTTTTAATTCAGCGGCACTGACCATATCCCCATGCACTATATATGATGTGGTTCTGGAACCGGGATGCCCTGTTACATCCGGTGACGTATCTCCAAAAAATATTGTAATTGCTGCATCTTTGCGCGGTTTTAATGAAAAATCGAATGCATCCGAAGTAACGGTCGTGCCCGGCTTAATAGTAACCATGGGGTTTCCGTTAAATTTGAGCTCTGTAGAGGTGTCAGGATCAATAGTGCTTCCGCCTCCGGACTCTGCAATACAGGCCCTTTTTATAACCACGGGGCTTTTACTGTGCTCATTTGAAAATGTAACACGGATAGTATCACCACCGATGGAAACACGCATAACCTGCCGTAAGGTGCTGTTGCTCAGGCCCGGCTCCGGGGGCATATTATGAGGCTCCACAAGCTGCTGCGCTGTTCCCCATGAAGCAGTCCATGCCATGCCGGATAAATCGTTTTTATCCTCATTCTTATCGCAGGAAGCAAAAAACAGAAAAAAAATAAAACATGCTGAAGCAAAAATTGTGAAATTAAATTTAGAATAATGACTTTTAGTGATCAGACTTTTTAAAACCGGCAGGACAGTAGAGCTTGAGTTCATTTGTTTCCTCTTTTTTTCGGTTTGAGTATTAATAAAGTTATTACATATCCGGCTAATGTTGACCAGTCCATAAAATCTTAAGGACAAAATCAGGAAATATTAAGATTTGAAAGTGCATCCTGGGCTGCTTCCTTAACTTCATCTGACCCATTACTGCAGATAACAGACTCAATAAAAGGTATAACAGATTTATCCCCGGACTCCCCCATCAGATATACCAGGTCTCCCTGGATCGGTTCATCAAACTTTTTAAATTTTTCACACAGCATAATGTTAAGTGTATGGCAGAGTTCTTTGTCTTTTTGGGCCAGGTATTCATAGGACGCCATTGCTCCCAGCCGGACAGTCCACTTGATGTCTGTAAGAAGTTCGATAAAGGCAGGAAAAATTTCATTTCGCGCTATCATCATATCGCTCACTTCTTCGGCCCCGCCGTCACTTATAATCGACATAAAGGTTTCTGCGCTTATATACACAGGATCGCGCTTTGCGATCATGGTTATCAGTTCCTCTATCTTCACTTCTCCGGTCCACCTGAAACCGTCATCCAGAATCAGTGTCGGCACAGAACGGACATTGTCTTTTAACGCCTTATCAGGAAATACACTTCCGTCAATAACATGTACGTTAATAACAGGATTTATCTTTGCTATCGCACGGCATTTTGCTGCCACTTTAGGGCAGAAGGGACAATGGGGAGAAGTATAAATCTTAAGTGTCGCAGGAGTGTTAATACCGGTAAGAACAGACTTCATTTCATCACTGAGAACGGTACACCATTTTTCTATTTCCATTTTTTCTTTTTTAGAAAGCTGCATGGTTTTTTATATCAGAAGAAAAGGTTAACGAACAGATAAACAAATTTATTTTTGGATCATCTCCCAATTAGTTGACCTGGCATAGTAAAATTACGGCACGGGTCAATAAGCATTTCTGATTCTTCCGCCCAAAGCAGGTAAAGGCTTTGTTTTTCTGGATGCGATCAGTTGGTAACCTGCAGAGAGGTTGGCTGTGTTTAATTTTAAGAGGTAATTGTACTTATCTTATGTATACACTCTATATTTATTTACCTCTTAAAATAAACACATTGGATATAGATAATTTGACCGCATCCTGAAAAATGATGCCTTTGCCGTCATCATTCCTGGTTATATCTACTTACATTGGAAAGAATTGTTTAAGTTTTTTGCGGCAGCATTTATGTCCTAATTTCAACATTTTTAACTTCGAACCAATTTGGAGAAGAACCTTATTTTTTAAATTCCGCCCGGAAAGACCTGTTGACATAACCGGCTCCATTTTCGATAATATTCAAATCTCGTCATTCTTTCTATTTATCAATATCTAATCTTTTTTCTTTTACAGTCAAACATCCCGTTAAAAAATCCCGAGATACCTTTTTTTAATACAATTTGGCGACTTACAGCCTTAACCTTTAATACAAAAGGGTGAGTTATGCCGGACAGTATCTCCCGATTCAGGGAAAAATTAAAAAAATATTCTGCAGAAAATATGGAGCAGGAGCTTCCTCTGTTTTCCAGCCTTCTTAACAGGCACTACAGCGCAAGGGTAGAAGTTGATATTGAGAGGGCCTGTTATATTACCGACTACATGAAAAAAGAGGAAAATCATGATACTCCTATCCAGATAAAAAGGGCTGAAGCCGTATGCAGCTACCTTTCAAACAGGAAGGTCCTTTTTTATGATGAAAACCTTTTAGGCGGTGCAACAACATCAAAAGAGATAGGAGCTCCTCTTTACCCCGAATTTTTAGGCCTCTCCATCTGGCCCGAACTGGACACTATAAGCACCAGAAAATCCAACCCTCAATATTTAAGCTCAGAAGATGCGGAAATTTTAAATTTTAAGGTTTTTCCCTACTGGATGGATAAAACCATTCTTGAACTGGTCAGAAAAAAAGAGCCCAAAAAACAGAGCCTGCTTGAAAAGATGGTTTTGATGACTGTTTCCAAATCTGCAACTCTTTCACACACAACTCCATGCTATGAACTGGTGCTCAAAAACGGCCTGAACGGGATTATAAAAGAAGCTGAAGAAAGAAAAAATCGCTGTTCAGATGATAATGAAAGAATCTTTTATGAGTCAGTAATTATCGCAATGCACGGCGTTATTGCCTATGCTCAGAATATTTCAAAAAAGGCAAAGGCATCTGCAGAAATTGAAACCAGCCCGGAAAAGAAAAAAAACCTGATAGATATTTCAAAGATCTGCGAAAAAGTGCCTGCAAACCCGGCATCGAGCTATCGCGAAGCTGTTAACTCTTTATGGATATGCCAGGCCGCTGTTTTTGCAGAAAATTCAAACATGGCCATAAATCCCGGAAGAATAGATCAGATTCTCTATCCCTACTTTATAAAGGATTACAATGACCGGGAACTCTCAATAAAAGAGGCTCTGGAAATAACCGGCTCTTTCTGGTTTAAACTTGCAGACAATGTGAACCTTGTACCCGAAGCTGCAGAACGCCTGTTTGGAGGAGCTGGAGCAGTACCCGCTGTTACCCTTGGCGGAGTTGATAAAGACGGGAATGATGCAGTAAACGAATTAACCTATCTTGCACTTAAAGTTACCGAACTCCTTCCAATCAGGGACCCCAATGTTAATGCAAGGTACTTTCATGGTGTAAACAGCCGTGAATACAGGGATGAAGTAAGCCGGGTAATTTTAAAGACAAAAGCAATTCCTGCCTTTTTTAATGACAGGGAAAATATAGACACGCTTATCAACCAGGGTGTATCTCCCGAACACGCACGGGATTATGCGGTAATAGGGTGTGTGGAGCTTGGGAGCGCAGGAAGAGATTACAGCTCCAGCTCCTCTATATTTATGATGCTTAATACAGTCCTTTACATGGCGCTGCATAATGGAAGAACGCCTGTAACAGGAGATAAATCAATAGGCCCTGCAACAGGCGAAGCCGAAACATTTAAGAGTATGGAAGATTTCTGGAAGGCATATGAAGCCCAGTACACATGGATGGCAGATACTGCTGTTTATCTCAATAATGTTTATGGAAAAATTCATCAGGAAAACCTTCCCACTCCGCTCCTTTCCGCTTTTTTTGAAGGCCCCATGGAAAAGGGAAAGGATCTTATTTCAGGCGGCGCCATTTATAACTCCTCCGGTGTTACACACATAGGTTTTGCAGATGTATGTGACTCAATAAACGCAATAGAGGATGTTTGTTTTGGGGCAGATTCCGATATGCATATGAGCCTAAAGGAACTGGTTGATATCGTTGATAATAATTTTGAAGGATATGACGCACTGGCTGCATATCTTAAGAAAAAGGCCCCTAAATATGGAACAGACAGCCCGGTTGCCGTAAAAAATTCAAAAAGGCTGGTAACACTTCACTACAATATTTTTAATGACAAAGAAAACTACAGGGGCGGAAACCACAGGCTTGCCTACTGGACAATGACAAACCATGCGGGCTACGGAAAAGTAGCTCCGGCTCTTCCCAGCGGCCGCAGAGCCCATGAAGTATTATCAAGCGGCATTACCCCGGCCTCACAAATAGACACCCAGCTTACAACCGCCCTTAACGCTGTCGCACGCCTGGACAGTAACTGCATACCAGGGGCATATGCCCTTAACATGAAGTATACCCCGGTTGAAATAACAGAAGAGACTGTCCGCGGATTTGGAAGCATTGTTGAGGCCTATTTTATACAGGGAGGCCAGCAGGTGCAGTTTAATATCCATGACTATAAAAAACTTATTAATGCCAAGGCATATCCTGAAAATTACCCGAGGCTTCTTGTAAGGGTGTCCGGATACTCTGCAAATTTTAACTCCCTTAATGAAGCAATGAAAGATGAGCTGATCAAACGAAGCCAGTATAACCTTTCAACCGGCAGGTTTGTTGAGCTGTAGAAATAGTCTTCAATCCATGGGCTGCTGACTTAAAAGATATGTTTTTTAAATTTCCCTCCCTGGCGGAGGGATTAAGTGAGGGGGATAAAATGGATTTACTCACAATGAACAGATTTCCGGATCTTGAAAGCCTGAACTATAAAAACAAACTTGCTTTAATCCGGGAGCACATTGTCAGGGAAATGACAACAGAAAGAATGGATTTTCTGCTTGAGCTTTTGCTTGATGCCATGAGCCTGGTATTTGTATTAAACAATGATTTCAGAAAAAACATAGACTCCTTCAGGGCCAGCTATACCTTCAGAATAGGAAACAGCGGTACAGGGGCATCCGTTATCTTTGCCCCCTTTCTGCTTTTAAAATTCGGCAGAATGATTGTAAAAAATCATCCTCTTGGAGATTCGGATGTATCCGTAACCTTTGCGGACGGAAAGGCAATGGCAGAATTTCTATTTTCACCTTCTCCTGATATTTTTGCTGCTCTTCTTGATAACAGGCTGTCATTCACAGGAAATCTCAACTATCTTTTCAAGTTCGCGTATATGGCGAAACATCTTCCCAAATCACTGGGAATAGAACTTCCGGCATGAACTCTAAATATCCGCTGATTTTTGATATTTCTAAGGGCTCCCTTGCTGACGGACCAGGTATCCGCACTGTGGTCTTTTTCAAGGGGTGCCCGCTCAGGTGTCTATGGTGTCATAACCCGGAATCTCAAAGCCCTGAGCCGGAAATATTTTACTATACGGAAAAATGCATATCATGCGGAAACTGCAGAGAAGGAAAAGAATGCTGCACGGGAGCAAGGCAGGCTGCTGGTAAATTTTACAGTCCCGATGACATTATTGAAATAATACTGGAGGATAGAGCGTACTATGAAGTTTCCGGAGGAGGTGTCACCTTTTCAGGGGGAGAGCCTTTTCTTTACTGTAAATATCTTAAAGAAATACTTGCCGGTCTTAAAAAGGAAAAAATAAATACACTTGTTCAGACATGCGGATTTTTTGATTCTGACGTGTTTGAGTCAGGTATTTTTAAATATATTGATACTGTCTATTTTGATTTAAAAATATTTGATCCTGATAAACACAAACAATATACGGGAGTCTCAAACGAACCCATAATCAATAATTTTATACGCCTTCTGCATGAAGATATTGAACTGCTTCCGGTAATTCCCCTTATCCCTGAATATACTGCAACAGAAAAAAATATTACTCAGATTCACAGGTTTTTAAAATCTCATTACATCACCGGATGCCGCCTGCTCCCATATAATACAGCTGGTCTTGATAAGTGGAATAAACTTGGAAAACATCACCCGCCTGATAATCTTGAAAAACCTATGACTGAAAGTGAAGAAACATACTGGTTCAGATTTTTTAAAAATATTTGAAACAACTCTTTAAACAAATGGAGGGATCAATCATGGATATAGAATTTCATTATTACATGACTTTTCTTATTGCCGGAAAAGCCGGTTTCGGCCAGGATGACTCTTATACAATTGCCTATTCATCTCAGTATGTTGATGACAACGACCTGATATACGAAATTAATAAAGACACAGCCCAGTATTACCGCAACTACATAAGCCAGACAATGAACATCACAAAACCAAAAGCAAAGCTTTTCAGGATTTATCCCCTGTTTCATTTCATACCCGGAGATCCGCTTCAAAAAGATGGATACAGAAGAGACGGTGTTCTCCACTGGCTGAACACAACACCGGACAGCGAAAACGCAAACCAGGTGATTGATAATGCATTAAAAAGTAAAAACATATACAGGATCGGTGTTGCATCTCACTCCTATGTTGACACCTGGGCACATCAGAATTTTATCGGTTATTATAATGAGTTCAATTCCATGTCCGGAGTGCTTGAAAATCTTTCGCCCAATATCGGTCATGCTGATGCCGGGCACAACCCGGACTGGCCGGCTCTTGTCTGGCAGGACAGACGTCTTATCAGCAAAAACAGGCGGATAGATAATAAAGAAAGATTCATGTCTGCTGCCGGGTCTCTGTTTTCCAAATACCGCATGTATATTGATAAAAAATGTTCATCAAAAGCATTGAATGCCGACAGGATGCAGCTGATTAAACAGCTCAGAAGCGCCATCGGAGAAACTGACCAGAAAAACGATAACTTAAGGGTACGCATTGAAAGGTACAAAGAGACAAGCCTTAATATGCTGGGCTTTGAAATTCCGGAATATGATGAATACGCATGGTTTGAAGATGCAGTAAATGAAAAGGTGAGGGGCCTCAGAGACAAGTCGGATAATTTCCTTACAAGATGGGACCCCTTAACGGATATCTACACATGGAAAAAACCAGGTGGCTATAAAAACAGCAGCTGGTTCAAATTTCAGGAGGCAGTAAAAACAAATCAGAATGACACATGGGAGATCCTTGATAAAAAGGTTTTCTCAAAACTGGATCTTGTAGATTTGTAACAGCACATTAAATCTATAAAATTGGAGTAATAATTTGACAGACCTTACAGACCAAAAGTGGGAAGATTTTTCTTTGGAAACAGAGCCCAGAGACCGGATAGCAAAAAATTTCAGGTTTTATGAGCTTATAAAATCAGAAACCGCAGAACGCCATAACATTGATAACTCTTTTGAAAACATCGAACATCTTAAGGCTGCAGTCTACTTATGCAGAAAGGTATTGCAGCCTGTAAGAGATGAATTCGGACGGCTTTCGCCCAACAGTGTATACCGCAGTCAGAATCTTGAAAGAGCACTCAAAAAGAAAAGAAAGGACTGGATAAGTAAAAGCCAGCACACTCTTGGATGTGCCTGTGATATAGAAATTCCTGGAACACCCACAATTGAGCTGGCAGAGTGGATATCCGAAAACATTGAGTATGACCAGATCATATGCGAATGCTATAATCCGGAAAAAGGCCCGAACTCCGGCTGGGTGCATGTGTCTTTAGTGCCGCCCGGTATGGGGCAAAACCGCCGCAGGCTGCTGAGCTATATAATGGATAAAGACAAGGGTAAATATGTATATATAAATGGGCTTAGGGCAAGTATTGTTTAGAATGGGTTGTATATAATAGGCCAGAATAAAAAAACTTTATGCAGAGATCACAGAGGCAACCGGGTATAATCTTTTGATTTTATCTGTGAGCTCTGCGTAATATATTTCTTATGTTTACAGACATATACAGATTATTTTGTATTACTTTCTTGTGCCTGAAAAAGACAGTGATCCCATCTGGGTTCCAATGGTGCCTTTAATATTATCGCCTTCTACAACACCTTTAAAAGTAAGTTCCATTTCTCCCATTTGAGACTGTATTTTTGCATCAAAATCAAAACTGTTTCCATCCGTTTTAATGTCGGTTACATCCTGATTTCCCATCATGGACTCCACAAGACCTGTCCCATCAGAGTTTATAGTCAGGGTAAACTGTATATCTCCCTGGGGAGTTGATGCATTTGCAAGATAAACCCCTTCAGGTCCGGGCTGATCAAGCGGGCTTCCGGATTTTTGAACTTTAAGTGTCTGGCAACCGAAAAAGAAACAAAATATTAAAATCAAACCTGCCGCAAATTGTGTTTTTCTCATTTGGATCTCCCCTCCGAATAAAAATTACTGTATCAATAGTGGTTATGCCGGATACTTATATCAACGGAGCACTTTTTACAAACAATTATCCACGGTTGCATACCGAAAAATTCCGCTGGAAATTCATACTTCAGATTTTGAATTCTTTTTAAAAATTATTGACATAAATTTGCCCTTTATTGATAATACAAAATCTTTTCACAAAATCTGTTCAGTTAAAAGTTACTAATGGAGATTTGCAGACGCTGTTAATAATTGATCCTCAGACACACCGAAACCACCTTAAACTTACTTTGGAAGAACTGCTTATTAACAATGGATCAGAAAAATAATAAAACGAAACCCGGCACATCAGTAACAGACGCATTCCTTTCAAAAACACAGGACTGGCAGATACTGTTCAACTCATTTAATGAGGCTATCCTGATCTTAAATACCGATCTTCAGGTTATCCAGGCAAATAAACAATCAACGGAAATTTTTAACCTCTCTGTCGAACAGATAATCGGCAGAAAATGTCTGGAAATTACAGGCTGTGAAGTGACACCTGACCAGGAGTGTCCATGCAGCGTATCTATAAAAAGCAAATCCCGGAAAAGTTTTGAACTTAAGCGGGAGGATAAATGGTTTGAAGTTCTGGTTGATCCGGTTATTACCGATAAAGGCCTGTATGCCGGGGCCGCTCTTATCTTCAGAGATATTACAGAGAAAAAAAAGACAGAAAAAAAGCTTCAGGAAAGTCAGACAAAGTACTATACAATGTTTGATAAAATGCTTAACGCATGTGCCCTGCATGAGATTATTTGTGATGAGAACGGAAAACCGGTCGATTACCGTTACCTGGATGTAAATCCCTCATTTGAGGAAAATACAGGTTTAAAAGCTGAGGAAATCATAGGTAAAACAGCTCTTGAAATCAGGCCTGATGCCGATCCTTATTTGATTGAGACATACGGAAAAGTCGCCCTTACCGGAAAACCGGTATCTTTTGATTTTTATAACAAACATACAGACCGTTACTTTGCAATAACAGCTTACCAGCCTGAAGAGAGACAGTTTGCCTGTATGTTTCAGAATATAACAGATTTGAAGCATACGGAAAATGCACTCAGGGAAAGTGAAAGAAAGTTCAGGATACTTGCAGACAATCCTATTGTCGGGATTTTTATCAGCCAGGATAAAAAACTGATTTACCTGAACGATCGAATGGCTGAAATGCATGGATATAAGGTTGAGGAGTTGATTGGAAAAAACTTTGACATTCTTATTCACCCAGATGAACTGACTTCGCTAAAATTAAGAATGGATAAATACCTGGCAATGGGAGAAAATTTTAAGCAAAGATTTGAAATGCTCAGGCTTAAAAAAAATGGAGAGACTTTCTGGGCCGGGCATATTGTAACGAGGGGACAGTATAACGGAAAATTCGCCATTTTCGGTTCTGTTGTTGACATTTCTGACTCCAAACAGGCGGAAGAAGAATTAAGAAACAGTGAAGAGAGATACAAAGAAATAGTCGAGGGTACTGACGACTTAATCATAAGGGTAGACAATAATGGAAAGCTGGTATTTGCCAACTATATGGCAAACAAAATATTCGGACTGCCCCACAGCGATATAATAGGTATGCATGTATCAAAATGCATGCACCCTGATGATAAAGCCCATACCCGTAAACAGATTGATGAAGCAGTTGCTGTAAGAGCAATAAGCGCAAACTATGAGAACCGCCAGGTGAGCCTGAAAGGTGAAGTACGGCACCTTTTCTGGACAAGTAATTTTCACTATGACTCCCAGGGAAATCTTGTTTATGTAACAAGTATCGCAAGGGACATTACCAGGCGAAGACAGATGGAAGAAGAACTCAAAAAAGCGCGTGATGAGCTTGAACTGCGCGTCAAAGAGAGAACTCTGGAACTGGAAAAGGCAAATAATGATCTACAGGAAAAAACAAAAAATCTTGAAGATCTTAATACTGCCTTAAGAATTCTCCTTGAAAAAAGAGAAAAAGACAAAGAAGAAAATGGAGAAAAAATACTGCTTAACGTAAAAGAACTTTTACTTCCATACGTCAATAAGCTTAAAAACAGTAATTTAACAGAAAACCAGAAAAACTATATTAACCTTCTTGATTCCGGGCTACAGGAAATAATATCACCCTTTGCTCAGAAAATTACTTCAAGATATATGCATATAACCCCCAGAGAACTCCAGGTCGGCAATATGGTTAAGAGCGGGATGACATCAAAAGAGATAGCTGAAGTTCTGAACACTACAGAAAGAACAATTGTTGCACACAGGGCAAACCTTAGAAAAAAATTGGGACTGGATAAAAAATCCAATTTACGAACCTACCTGATATCCCTTCAATAGAGGTTAAAACTCGTCTCGCGAAGCTTCCGCCAGAAATGAGCTAAACTGCTGTACACAACCGGTTCGCCCACTAACAACTTGCTTTATCCAAGAGTCTTAAGCGACGGAAAATAAAGCCTGGTATTTATCGATAGGCATTCATTATCTTAAAATAATTACAACTTATTATTGTATTTATCCTGCGCTTTTTATGAGGTTTACAAATAAATAACAATATATAATTATGACTTTATTAGGCACATATTTTTATTATATGCCTTAAAAATATTTTTTTTTCAGATTATTAATGAAAGCAAACAATATTGGTAATGCATACAGGCTTTAGTAGTATTCTCCTTAAAAAAAATTATCGGTGACATCCTCCCAGAAGTCACACCGAAAAACTAAGGCCTGTATGCATTACCAATATTAAAGCATTAAAGCCATTGCCGGTAAACAGATATAACCTGTAAAAATCTGTACTCCTCTTTTCACAGCACAATAAAAGCATTAAAATATCTAATAAATACAATATATCACTGTAAATAACTAGTGTCTTTTATGTAGTTTACATAAACTTCTTTTTATTTAATTATACAGTCAGCTAAAGTAACCTTATGGTACTTTATTTATCTGTTCACAGGCCACAAACTAAGATGATAACAGGCTTAAGAATTGGCGACCCTTCCACCCTCCGTACAATTCCGGTTTGCGGCCTGTGCAGAACCTCCACGCTCCATTTATCAGGCGCTATTTCATGAATTATGAAAACAGAGAGCCAAAAACTACAATTTTTTACTGTTATTAAGATGTATTATTTCTGATGTTTACATGGGTAGGCTTTTCTTATAGGCATGGGAATATGTATTTAACAGATACAGCAATTCTTTTCCATTAAAAGTCTCAGTTTCTATACCTTGGAAAATATTGGTATTACGCTGTAATTACAAAATGTTATCTGGATCCAGATTCGCTGGTAAAAAGTCGCACTGGCTTTTTTTATCAGAATGAACGGATAACAGATCATTTTGAAGTCGAAAAAAATTTTAGGATTTTGGCATTCTGCACATAGGCCACAAACTGCTCCCAAAAACAAATGAATTGGCGACATCCTCCCCCCCGTCCAATTCTGGTTTGTGGCCTGTGCAGGATTTATTTACAGCATTCAGTATAAGGAAACAATATTCATGGCTTTTTTAACGGTTATTCTGTCTGAACACAATATTTAATTAATAAATAAAATTTGACTCACTTGTAAATATTGCACCTGACTTAAACTAATCATTTGTGTTTAGAAACCTTTAACCAGAACTAGGAGGGAATTTATGGTAAACAGATGGTTCACGTTTTTAAAAACCAGGGTATTATGTTTTTTTGTTGTCTGCTTTCTATCACTGACTATGGGGATAGCCGGGCCTGTATTTGCAGCAGATGAAGAGGAGGAGGATACCGACGAGTTTACACTGGAAGAGATCACAGTCACAGCAGAAAAAAGAGAGGCTGAACTGCAGAAAATCCCCATGGATGTCAGTGTTGTAAGAATTGATGACATAAAAGAAATGGGAATTACAAGGGCTGAAGATCTTGATGAGCTAATACCTGACCTGGAAATTGACGAGCAGGCCGGTTCTTTTATGGCTGTAAGAGTACGCGGTGTTCGTCAGATTTACTGGACACCTAATTATGAAATGAGTACAGCAATACATATTGACGGAGTACAGCTGACCAGGACTAACAATTTCAACAATATGATCTATGATATGCAGCGAGTAGAAGTGCTTAAGGGGCCCCAGGGCACACTTTACGGCAGGGGCGCTATCGGTGGTACAATTAATATAGTCTCTCAGAAACCGATATTGGAAGAATATAGCGGGAATTTCTCCATAGCCACTGGTACAGACAAGCTGTACCAGGCAGAAGGTGCGTTCAATATACCTTTAACAAAAAAACTTGCTACGCGCGCTTCCGGTCGATTTGTTCGGCGTGGCGGCCCATCCGATAACGATATGGGCAGCGAGCATAACTGGAGCGGACGTTTAGGTTTTACATGGGATGCAACAGAAAAAGATACCATTGTAGCAACAATCGATTTAGGAAGCTCTGAGAGTACCGGATATGGCGGCACAGGTTACTATTTTAACTCCTTCGGAGCCATAAATATAACACCCAATCCTAACGGAACTACATATGTTCAGACACTTACAAGTACACCAGCTGACGGCCCAATTGAATTACCCTACCAAGAGGCATGGGCCTACCCATACGCAGGAGATTCTAATTATAACAACAATGACAACACTACCTGGGGAGCAATGGTTCAGTGGGAACATCTTTTAAATTTTGGTTACATCACAACAGTTTACGGCCACAGATCAATGCATGAAAACAAAATTTATAACCGCGGCACAGTATCTCTTGGCGGCACCCCTCCTGCTAATTTTTGTATTGCCAATCCATGGACCGGAGCACAAACCTGTTATGCAGATTACAGAGAGTTCCCTGAAACATTTATACCGGACTCAGAAGAAGAAAGAATAGCAAACGGAACAAATGGAATATACTGGTTTTTAAATTCTGGCAATTTTACCCGTACAGGCGTCTGGATAGTTGTTAATGACGAAACTTTTTCACATTCATATAACAGTTCCCATACAGACACCCTTGAATCGCGTCTAACCTCAAATGCAAGTATTTCAAATGGTGATGGTTATGAGTGGATTGTAGGCGGTATGCTTCAGCATGATATACTGGCAGCCTATAACGACTCTCTTGCTCTAAATGGTGGCGGACGAGAATACTGGGCAGAATATACCACCACGTCTAAAGGCTTTTTTGCGCAGGCAGCATGGACCCCACCTGTTTCGTTTTTAAAAGAAAAGTTGATTTTTAGCGCGGGTTATCGAAAAAATCTTGATTCAAAAAAATATTATGGTAAACGATTTCTAGCAGGTTACGACCTTGATCTCAATAATATTCCTATCCTGGTAGAAGACGGCTCAGCCTATGAAACAGATGAGGAAGGAAATGTTATTACAGTTCCGGGAGATCCAAGAGAATACAACAGGATACACTGGAATGTAAGCTCCTACAAGTTGAACCTAGCCTATTATGTTACCCCTTCTATAATGACCTATGTCCAGTATGCCCTAGGGTATAAAGCTGGCAGCTATAATTATGATGGAACCCACACACAGCCGGAGACCAATGACACCTATGAAGGCGGTATCAAGAGTCAGTTCTTTAATAATCGTCTTAGGGTAAATCTTTCCGGGTATTATTATATCTACAATAATTATCAGCAGAACAGTTATGCTTTCTGGTGTGAAGAGGAAAATCCCGAAGACCCGCATGTATGTATTGACGTCTATCAACGTAATAACAGTGGATACCTGACAGATGAAAATGGAGATGTTATTCTGGATGGTGAAGGAAATCCTGCCACAGACCCGACAGCGGCTGATCTTTCGGCTGAACCGGTTGATCTTCCTGATACATACGGTTCACAGCTTGGCGTTACCATGGGTGAATCAATTCAAAAAGGTGTCTCTGCGGATATCACCTGGATGATAACAAGAAAAAATACAATAACAGTAAATGGCAGCTGGTCAGATAATAAAATGAAGGGTATTAATTTAGCTGACGCACTCATTGCTGCTTTTCCTGATGATCCACCGGATAACGCTTTCACAAGCCCTTATGCAATGTCTAATACTCGTGGAAGATTCGGAACCACCCCTTATCGAGGCAACATAAATTTGTCTCATATGGAGCGGTTCGGTATGGATACACTCAACCTTAGTCTGCGCCTTCAATATCAGGGAAGGACAAGAGGCCAGACAATAAACATTGATCAGGAAAATCAATATGATCTTCCCGGGGCAGGTGATTACTGGACAACCAATTTAAGCGCTTCATACAGTTCCAACAGGTGGATGCCGGAAGGAAAAAGATGGAATCTTCGTCTATCAGTCCAAAACCTTACTAACAGCAGCCGAATGACACGTATTACCTATAATACACAAAATATGCCGGATTATTCAGGCACTATTACAGGCAGCGTCATGAGAAAAAGATCTTTTACTCTAACATGGGGAATTAATTTCTAGATGCCAAGACAGTACCTCCTGGCGTTCAAGCCAGGAGGTACTTTAAACAGTATTACAACTTCAGGCCTTTGCTGAAATGTTCAAACCTCATTTCAATTCCTCCTATCTCAATAACTATATAAAACAACACTATTACAATATTAAGCTGTATTTTTATTGTATCTTTTCTGCAATTTACAAAAGCATGTTTTTCTAATAGAGATGTGAGAGTTTATCTAATTTAGAAGATATTTCTGTTCAATTGACGGTTACAGCTTTTTCCGAATCATATGTTATCGAAAACACAGCACAACAACAAAACCTTATACTTTAATAAAAAACAGCTATTTGATATTCTGCATACAGGCCACAAACAGCTCCCAAATAAAAAATTGAATTGATGCTATCCTCCCCCCGCACAATTCAGGTTTGTGGCCTGTGCAGGATTAAAATCATATCAAAATGTAAGCATTACATAATTAATAATAATTGATTTATAATGCAGCTTCTCCTATCCTGACAGAATATTGCAATCTTACCGGAAACATAAAATGAAAAACTTAAAAAATTATCCGCTGGCCCTGGAAAACCCGAAAGATAATGTTGTATTAATAAACAGGGATATTATCGAGCAGGCAATTAAAGCTTCAAGGGAAAGTCCAAGAAAACGGATTATCTATCCTTTTCATAAATCTGATGCCGACAATCTTCACAGAATGCTTAATGTTTTTCAGCCAATGAGTTATGTTCAGCCCCACAGGCATATAGACCCGCCAAAGGCCGAATCCATAATCGTTCTGACCGGAGAACTGGTTTGTGTGGAGTTCGATGACAGAGGTGAAACAAAGAATATTAACACGCTATCTGCGGAAGCCTATAATATTGGTATTGATATAGAGCCCGGTATTTATCATACAATCTTTGCGTCCAGAGAAGACACTGTGCTCTTTGAAGTAAAACCGGGCCCCTATAAAAAAAGTTCGGACAAGGATTTTGCACCATGGGCGCCGCCTGAAGGAGCCGACAGCTCAAAAGAGTATCTTGCAAACCTTTACAGACTTTCCGGCTCAGGTATCTTGAATGAATAAAAAAGACACACAGGTAAAATACCGCAGAATGGCAGATGGAGAGGAGTCAGCAGTTATTGAACTGGTTCTCAGGACTTTTGATGAATTTGTTGCTCCGGAATTTTCTCAGGAAGGCATTGACGAATTTAAAAAATATGCATCTGCCGATGAGCTGAAGGGCAGGGTAGAAAACGGAGATACTGTACTGGTAGCAGAAGCTCTAAAGACAATAACAGGAATTATAGAAATCAGGGACTTAAACCATGTTTCATTTTTATTTGTTGACAGTGCATTTCAAAGAAAAGGTATTGCGCGGGAGCTTATTGACAGATCAATAAGTATCATCAAAAAAAATGTTCCGGACATTCAAAACATAACCGTTAATTCATCACCCAATGCTTTTTCTGCCTATGAAAAAATCGGGTTTAAAAAGCTTGATGATGAAAAAACCATTAATGGAATTCGTTTTATACCAATGGAGTTAATCATTGATAAAACGTGACAGGTATTTATTTTCCCTGCCCAAATAAAGAACCCTGATATAAAAATGATTTATAATGTTTCAGGAGTGAAGGTCACAACCTCATCAATTGATGAACTGTTGGTAAGAAGCATGACTAATCTATCCACACCAAAGGCTATTCCGGCTGAAGGGGGCATATGCTCAAGATCATTTATAAATTTATCCGGAAAAGGATAGGAAATCTTACCGGCCTTCTTTCTGTTTTGAGCTTCTTCTAAAAACCGTTTTTTCTGCTCTTCAGAATCTGTCAGCTCCGAAAATGCATTGGCAAGTTCAAGGCCTCCTGCATAAAGCTCAAACCGTTCGGAAACAGACGGGTCATCTTTATTTATCCTTGAAAGTGCGGCCTGTGAAGATAGGTAGTTATATAAAAAAACAGGTCTGCCGTTATTTAAAGCGGGCTCAACATCTGACACCATTATTTCATCAAAATCATCTGACTCTATTGTTTCTTCAGGCGTTTTTCCTGCAAATTTTTTAAAGGCTTCTCTGACTGTAATTTTGTCCCATTCTTTTGAAAAATCAATGGATTTACCCTGATAATCAATCACTTGCCCCATGCCTGTTTCATTAAGAACATGTTTTATCATGTCTTCACACTCTTTCATCAGATCAAAATAATCTGCGCCTGCCGTGTACCATTCAAGCATGGTAAATTCGGGAAGGTGAAGATGTCCTCTTTCCCCATCCCTGAAACATTTGCAAATCTGGAATATTTTTGAATATCCCCTTGCGAGAAGCCTCTTCATGCAGAGCTCAGGAGAGGTCTGCAGAAAACCAATATCTGTTTTTATAGCATCAATATTGGTTTCGGGTGCAGGCGCAGGAATAACAACAGGGGTTTCCACTTCGAGATAACCCCTGTTTATAAAAAACAATCTGATTGACTGTATTATCTTTGCACGTAAAAAAAGGCTGGATTTTTCAGGCAACGTAAATTTTCCGTTTTGAAAATTATTCCTTTACCCTTGTTACATACTCGCCTGTACGGGTGTCCACCTGAATCTTAATGCCTTCTTCGATAAAGGGCGGGACCCTTAATACATAGCCGGTTTCAAGTGTTACAGGTTTACTGTCGCCGGATGAAGTATCTCCCTTAACCCACGGATCAGCCTGGGTAACAGTAAGATTTACAAAATTGGGAGGGGTGATACCAATCGGGATAGTCCCGAAAAAGAGTATAACAACTTCAAGGTTGTCTATGAGATAGTTCTTAACATCACCGACCTGTTCTTCATTAAGCATTACCTGCTCATAGTTATCAGTGTCCATGAAATGGTATTCATTTTCCTGATTATAGAGGTACTGCATATTGCGCTCATCCAGAACAGCCTGTTCAAATGTATCACCTGACCTGTATGTCCGCTCAAAGCCGGAACCGTTAATCATATTTTTCAGTTTACACTTATAGAGAGCCTGGCCTTTTCCCGGTTTGGAAAATGTAAAGTCAACAATGATATAGGGGTCACCGTCAATCTGAATCTTTAAACCTTTTCTTAGGTCACTTGCGTTGTACATAATTTTTTCCTTTATTTCAAAATGTTGAAGGAAATATATGGAAGACGCATGTTTCTGTCAAGGAGAAAACAGAGGGCGCTATCCTGGTCGTTTTTTAATTTATTTATGTGCCGGGTTGGCTTTCCGGCAATAAGCTTTTAACAAACATATCTCACACAAAGGCACGAAGACACAAAGAAAATGAAATGCTTTTAATATGATTTATTTTAATTCTTACCTTTGTGGCCTTGTGGCTTTGTGTGAGGTACAGCTTTAGTTTTTGTTTTGCCCCTTAACTTGAAGCCAATACCCAAAGCAGGCAGCGGCGTTCTTTTTTTCAGGATGCACTCGTTTGATAGAAATCTGCAATATCCGCAATGTTTTCATTTTTAATGGTCAATTGAACAAAAGTTACATGCTCCTTATAAGTCCCTATGACCATTAAAAAATGAAAACATCTCCCCCGAAAAGTGTTGAGTGTATCCTGAAAAAATGATGCCGCTGCCGTCACAATACCTCCAAAACCATTTTATAATCCGGGTGATACAGTAACCAAAACAAAAATGGCGCATACATGTATGCGCCATTTTTAATTTATTATAAAAATTAGAATTAAATTTTCTATTCTGAATCTGTTTTTTCTTCAGCCTGTTTAGGTGTATCTGCCGCATTTTTAACAGCTTTCATATCACCAAGATATTTAGGAAGATCAAGACCGGCCATACCTGCAATTTCATGAAGAGGAGGAAGGCTCTTTACCATGCCCGAAAGAAAGTTTGAGGTAGCGTTTCCGCCTTTACCGTCTCCAGCTCCTGAATCCCATACTGTAATCTTATCTATCTTAAGGTTCTTGATTGCTTCAACCTGTTTTGTTACAAGGTCTTCAAGTTTTTCAATCATAAGAAGTGTTGCTGCAGACTTTGCATCACCGGCACAGCTCTTAACAAGTTCGGCATAACCTTCTGCCTTGCTTTCAAGAACCTGCCTGATACCTTTTGCCTCTGCCTCATATTTAAGCAGTATAGCATCAGCCTGACCTTTTGCTTCTCTTCTGGTCTTCTCTGCTTCTGCTTCTGCAGCTATCTCAATCTTTTTCTTTTCTATCTCTTTCTGTACAACTTCTTCAGCATTAAGCCTTTCCGCTTCTGCCTTATACTGTGCCTTCTGAATCTCTTCTGCTGCTGCGCGTTTTGCAACTTCACCGCGTTTAAAGGCATCTGCCTTTTTAATAGCAAGGATTGCTTCGGATTCTGCAATATCAGCCTTTGCAGTATTTTCACCGGCTACAGCAGATGCTTCCTGTTCCTGTACATAAATTCTCTGTTCCGCTTCTGCTTTTTTCTTTCCCTTTACAGACTCTGCTTCATTTTCAGCAACCTTTATTTCCTTTTCCCTGTTTGCTTCGGCTTCACCGATCGTTGCCGAAGTTTCCTGCTGCTGAACATACACTCTTCGTTCCGCATCTGCCTTTTTCTTTCCTTTTTCAGCCTCTGCAATGTTTTCAGCAACCTTGATCTCTTTTTCCTTGGTCGCCATTGCCTGGCCTATTTCACCGACTTTTTCCTGCTCAGCAACATCAACCTTTGCCTGGTTGATTGCCTCTGCGGCAGCTTTCTTACCAATACTTTCTATATAATCGGAGCTGTCTGTAATATCCGTGATATTAACATTAATGAGATAAAGGCCTATTTTGTTAAGTTCCGGAGCAACATTTTTTCTTATCTCTTCAAGAAATTTTTCTCTGTCCTGGTTTATCTGCTCAATTGTAAGAGATGCAACTGTAAGCCTGAGCTGACCAAAAATAATCTCCTTTGCCATCTCTTCTATCTCTTCCGGCGGCAGATTAAGAAGTCTTTCTGCAGCATTGTTCATAATGCCCGGCTCAGTGCTGACACCAACGGTAAATGTGCTTGGCACATTAATTCTGATGTTCTGAAATGATAGGGCATTTTGTAAAGGAATGCTGATTGTCATGGGTGTAAGATCCATATAAGCGTAGTCCTGTATAAGGGGCCACACCATGGTTCCTCCGCCATGAATACATTCTGCAGACTGATCCTCACCGACCCGTCCGTAAATAACTAAGATTTTATCTGAAGGACATCTCTTGTAACGAGATGCCAGAAACATAGCCATCATGAAAATAAGAAAAGCAGCTGCAATAATAGCAATTAACCATATACCTTCCATAATAATTCTCCTTATCTTTAAATGATTATATTCTTTCCACTACAAGCAGGTTGCCATCGACCCATACAACTCTTACCGGGGTTCCTGTATCAATGGCCTTACTGTCATTTGAGGTGGCATCATACTCCCTGAGACTGTTTTTAACGTTAATAAGAACTCTTCCTGTACCGTTATCCGGTATCTTCATATAAACCTTTCCCTGTGCTCCAACCGTGCTGTCTATGGTGATTGTTCCGCTTGATTTCATTTTAGCGGCAGCCATAAACATCTTTCCTATAATCCATACCGATGCACATCCGGCCAGAATGCCTCCGATCATTGAGAAAAATACTCCCATATGACTTTGCCGGTACATGGCCAGGCCAACAAGCCCGAACATCATTAAAAATGAAGACATGCCCTGAAGGGAAAGGATATGAAACCCGGTATCCGAATCCGAATGATGTGCATCTATATCATGACCATCCACATCAAAATCAACACTGTCATGATCAAGCCCGATAAACTGCATTATAAACTTCATTATTACAAAAATACCGCCGACTATGGCACAGATAAGGAAAAACAATTCTACACCATTGAACTGAGAAAAAAGACCGCCCATAATAATTCCCTCCGTGTCCTTAAAAACGGTGAAGGATAGATAAAAACCGTTTTAAAAAACAATCAAAGATTAGTTAAAGCAAAGATTTCTTCCTACAAAAAAGCTGTGAAAAAAGTTCTGTATATAAAGGCACAATTCCAAAGAAAAAACCGGGCCTAACAGTTTATGAACTGAAAGCATGTGAGGGCTTTAATTTATATATGATTAATTAAGTTGAAATAATAAAAATATCCTTTTATTATTTGTTGAATAAGTAAGTAAATCCTCATTTTTTGTCAAGAAATAACTAAAGCGTTTCATCTTTTCATAAACCTGACACCCATTTGAAAGGAGGCATTTATGATGTCCGGATCAGATAATCTTCTCGATCAAATGAGGTCCGAAGCGGTTCAATGTTTTAAGGCATCACTTAAACCGGTTAATCCATATGAGGCCGTAAAAAGGTTTATAAGGGTTGAGCACAACAGGCTTACTGCCGGACCGGCAGAAAATCCTGTTGCAATTATAGACCTTGATGACTGCAGAAATATCATTATTGTCGGCGGTGGCAAGGCGACCGCGCCAATGGCAAGGGCAATGGAAGACCTGCTCGGTGACAGAATCACGTCAGGCCTTGTCGTTGTAAAGTACGGCTTCACAGATAACCTTAAATATACGGAAACAGTAGAGGCGGATCACCCGCTGCCAGATGAAAACGGTGTAGCAGGAACAAAGCGGATCCTTGAACTTATTAACAATGCCGGAGAAAAGGATCTTGTTTTCTCATTAATTTCCGGGGGAGGTTCCGCACTACTTCCCCAGCCTGCCGGTAGTATTTCCTTAAAAGAAAAACAGGCCCTTACCCAGAAGCTGCTTAAGAGCGGAGCCAGCATAGATGAAATCAACTGCATAAGAAAGCACATTTCCTCAACAAAGGGCGGGCAGATGGCAAGAGCCGCCTATCCTGCAACCACCATCAACCTTATGCTGTCCGATGTTGTGGGAGACAGAATGGATGTAATAGCATCCGGACCTTTTGTCCCTGATATGAATACGTTTAATGATGCAATGGCCATCATAAAAAAATACAGCCTGGATAATATTCCGGTATCCATAAGCGATCATCTTAAGGCAGGGTGCAGCGGTAAAATCAATGACACCCCAAAAGAAGGAGATGATGTTTTCAGCAGGGTATACAACCTGATAATTGGAAGCAACATTCTGGCGCTTGAAGCTGCAGAAAAAGAAGCTCAAAAGCTGGGTTATAAGACAATCATTTTATCCTCAATGATGGAAGGGGAAACACAGGATATTGCAGGTGCCCATACAGCAATAGCAAGAGAGGTTCTAAAAACAGGAAGACCGCTGACTCCTCCATGCTGCATAATATCCGGCGGAGAAACAACAGTAACCATAAAAGGGAAGGGCATGGGAGGAAGAAACCAGGAGTTCTGCCTGTCTGCTGCAGAGGATATAAGCGGCCTGCCCGAACGTGTAGTAATGTTAAGCGGAGGAACAGACGGAAATGACGGCCCCACCGATGCGGCAGGAGGAGTGGTTGATCCCGGGACAATACAAAGAGGCCTGGCATTAAATTTAAAAGCCCGGGAATATCTGGAAAACAATGACTCCTACAACTACCTTAAAAAAACAGGGGATCTTTTAATTACAGGCCCTACCAATACGAACGTGATGGATGTGAGATTGGTATTAATAAGGTAAGGCGGTATTGGATAGGTTTAGATTTTAAAGAAGTTAGTTGTTTTTTAAGAGGCGCAAGGCTCAGGGCTCAAGGCGCAGGGAAAAACTAAAAAGCTTGAACAGCCTTTCCTTGAGCCACGCGCCCTGAGCCTTGCGCCTCTTTTTAATTTTTCCACTTCCGAATAAGATAAGGCTTTGTCTGTTCAAATATCATACAGTCTTCTTCTATGGCTGCTTCTGCCTGCTGAATTGTCATCTTTTCCGTCTTCTTTACAAAAGACAATGTCCTTCCGAAATAAAGCGGTATAAGTGAATCCATCAGAAAATCCTTATCGTCCGAATCTCTGTAGGCAACAGCCCACTCATAGAGCACTCTTGCCCACAGGTCTGTTGGAAAAGCAAACACTTCTTTTTTCATCTCTTTTATTTCATGGAGCTTGCCATAGATATCTTTGGAAAGTATGCTGCGCCACATTTCATCATATTTTGAAAACCCTTCCTGAAAACTGTTGATAAGTTTGTCTGTATTAACATCAACCTTTGGCGGAGCCTCTGTTTCACCAAGCCCGAAACCGTAAATTGCTGTAGGCCTGCTGTATTTTACCTTTAACCAGTTCTCCTCAAAATTTTTCATAAGAGAAAAAATAGTACCCACTACCTCCCGGAACATGGGTCCCAGGGATGCGGCAGGGTCCTTTGGCTTGTGAATTTTAGGCCTTCCCATAAAGGCCTGACATACTTTCATACGGTTATTAAATGCCAGAGTGGTCATCCAGATATCTATGCCGAAATTGGCGGTAGCATCATCCCACACGTCACTTTCAAGATATATCTTTGCAAGCTCTCCGCTGAAACCGAAATCACCGCCAATCGGCTGGCGCACTCTCCTGCCGTAGAGGGCCCTTGAAAGCGGGTATGCAATACCGTTTGTTATGGTCCCGTCATATTTGTGTCTTATATACAATGGCGCAATATATGAAAAATCGTTAAAAAGGGGTTCTCCCAGATGTTTTATCCACTCGGGGGTTATACTTTTCAAATCAGCATCAACTACCACAACTGCCTTGGCCTGAAGATCCACAATTTTTTGAAAAAGGTTTTTAAAATTATTACCCTTTCCTTTAATACCCGGAGGTGTAGAAATATATATTTTGGAAACATCGGTTTTTGTATCCAGAAAAACCTGCTTCGTGTTATCCGGAGAATTATTGTCACAATTGATAATGACTGCCTGTTTATCAGGAAAATATTTTTTTATTCCGATACTTGCCTGTTCTGTCGGAAATGCTATTGAGTCCGCTTCGTTATAGGATGGAATACTGACAATGAGATCTGCCCTGGTGATATTGTCCGGATTTACTTCACTTTCAAACATCAGAAAAAAACCTCCTTTCCTGTTTTTAGCAGCCCCATAACTGATTCGTTCCAGCCCGCGGGACCATTTTTATCCGTGATTAATATTCCCGGAAACTTTTCCTTTATATTAATATCGGTAAAACGCCTTTTTGACTTAACAAGCACCGGCTGATTAACAGCATCAAACATGCCGAAATCATTCGGGCTGTCTCCAAGCGCTATAGAAAATACCGATTTATGCTGCTTTTTAAAAAACGCAATAAGGCTGTTTACTGCCGTTCCCTTATCGCTTTTTCCATGGAGATGAAAAAACCTCCCACCTTCGGATATTCTTAAACCTTTATTTTGTGCAGATAAATAAATACTCTTTATATCATCTTCTGACACCGGCTCTTCAAAGATAAAAGGTTCATCAAATTCTCTTTTAAGAGACAGCCTGCATTGCTCCACATTCAGATCTGTATGCTCCATTACCTCTTTTTCAGGCATTTGGGAAAAACCTCTGAGTTTAAGGTGGGTTTCATCGGCTATTATTTCAAGATCTTTTACAAGGCTTTTATAGGGAGCTCCAAGTGTGATTTTTATAAATCCGTCTGAGACTGTATATTCTTCACTGCTTAAAAACTTTTTGTATTTTAAGGGAAAAAAAACCCCGCCCCCGTTTTCAGAGATAAAGGGAAAATCAAGCCCCATTGCCCTGTGTATTGTCTGTATTTCTGCCCGGGTTTTACTTGAAACAAGAATTACCGGGACACTGGAGCTGATGCAGAGGTCAAGGGCAGGCTGAGCCTTTTCCCATGAATAGGTATCATGATCCAGAAGTGTATCGTCCAGATCCGAAAATATTAATAAAAATGACAGGTCTGTTCCGTCTTCTCTGGTTAAGGACATAAAGATATCACCCTGGTTCAAATATTTCCCTATTTACGGGAAAACCTGTGTTTTTCCTGCTCAACAACCTCAATGAGTTCGTAGGAAATTCCCGGGAGTTTATTATATACCCTCTCCCATGATACGGTCTGGGGAAATTCAAAAATACTCTGCTGTGCTTTTTTTTCTGCCGTAAGGATGGCGTCTGCAAGGCCATTTTCAAGAAAAGGCTTGAACTCCGGGTATGTATTTACAAATCTTAAAAACCTTTCGGTCATCCTGTATGGAGCGCTTAACAGCTCTCCGGCACTTAATATGGAATTCCGAAAAACATCGCGAACCATTATCTCTTCATAGTCTCTGTCGTGCTTCAGGTTGTTAAAACCGGCATCATCTGAATATTTTTTAATCTGCTCCTCGGCAACAGCCTGGTAGGTAATTGCAAGATCCCTGAAAAACGTTTCGGATATTTCAAGGCCTTCTTCTATAACAAGCGCATTCATGAGGGTTGTAACAATATCAACTGCCATGCGGTTAAGACCTTTGGCCTTATCATCCTTTGATACAGTCTGATGTTTATGATCAAAGGGTTCCCTGGAAAACATTACCTGTGCAGGAGAGGATGCCTTTCTAAACACCTCAATAAGGGTGAATATTTCTACCCCCCAGTTTGTTGCAAACCTCATCTTTTTTAGCAGATCAACATGAAAGACAACCTCACCTGAAAGCTGGTAATTAAAACCCAGAAGAAAGTCTATGAGCCTGAGCATCTTTTCTTCACGGCTTTCCGCGAATTTTCTTTTTAATGCCAGAAGCAGCGGATCAAGCAGCAGCCTTTTAACCCTCCCGAACATCCCCCTGTCCATTATTCTTGAATAGTATGCCTTTGAAAAATCATAGTTAAGGGCCACTACAGGGTAAAACAGGCGGTCAAGCTGTGAGCTTTTAAAGGTTCTGATATCGGCATCAACAAGGCCTACAGACTCAGCACCAAGAGCCATGGCAATACCGAAACTCAAAAACATGTTCTTGCCTTTGCCAGGCTCGCTTATATTAAAGCCTGCATCATTAAGCTTGCGATAAATACTCTTGAATCCCGGTCCGTCATTCCACTGGATGAGGTGATTTTTAATTTTATATTTTTCAATTAGGTCAATAAGCTGACTGACATCTTCTTCCGTTGCCCTGTCCAGTCCGAAAATAATATCAGAAAGGTATGATACATCCTTTAACTGTTTAAGGATGTTTTCAAAAACCGGAAGATTTTCCGGGGCGGTATATTCACTTGCAAGAAGGGGAAGAATGAGTACTGTTTTTTTCCATTTGGAATGCAGTCTTAGCTGTGTCCGCAGGTGTTTTCTGTCCTGCTTTAATATATGAAAGGTGGTTATTCTGCTTCGATTTTGAGAAAAATCAGAAATGACAAAACTCCTTTGTTAAGCATGTTAATATATGAACATATATTTTATACTTTCGCGTCCAATTAAAAAAGTTTTTTCTGCTGCTCTTCTTTTTCTTCTTTAAAATCTATTTTAAAATGACTGTATGCAGGTCTGGTTGCAACTCTTCCTCTGGGTGTTCTTTTAATAAAACCTTTCTGTATTAAAAAGGGTTCATATACATCCTCTATAGTGTCTTTTTCTTCACATACTGCAGCAGCAAGGGTGTCAAGACCTATAGGGCCTCCGTCATAGTTATTCATAATGGTAAGCATTATATTGCGGTCCATCTTGTCAAGGCCGAGCTCGTCTATATCAAGCATATTGAGCGCGTGCATGGAAACTTCTTTTGTAATTACACCGTCACCTTCAACCTGTGCAAAATCTCTAACACGCCTTAAGATGCGGTTTGCAACCCTTGGTGTTCCCCTTGATCTCCTGGCAATCTCCATTGCTCCGTCTTCCTTGATGGGAATATCAAGTATGGAGGCAGACCTGGTAACAATTATTTTAAGCTCCTCGTCGGAATAAAACTCCATCCTCTGGATAACGCCGAAACGTTCCCTTAAGGGAGGTGTAAGAAGCCCTGTTCTTGTGGTTGCCCCTACAAGTGTAAACGGCTGAAGAGGTATTTTCATGGTGCGGGCGGAAGGCCCCTGGCCAATTATGATATCGAGCTCGAAATCTTCCATTGCCGGATAAAGTATTTCTTCAACAACATGGTTCAGTCTGTGGACTTCATCTATAAAAAGAACATCTCTTGTCTGAAGACTTGTAAGTATTGCAGCTAGATCTCCCGGGCGCTCTATTACAGGGCCGGATGTGCTTACTATGTTTACACCAAGTTCATGGGCTATTACATTTGCAATGGATGTTTTCCCCAGACCCGGAGACCCGTGAAACAGTACATGATCAAGCGCATCGGAACGGGCCTTTGCTGCTTCAATATAGACCTTGAGATTTCTTTTTGCCTCGGTCTGGCCTATATAGTCATCAAAGCAGGTCGGCCTCAGGCTGGTCTCTGCCGGGATCTCATCATCCCTCAGCTCAGGGTCTATTATTCTGTCGTTAACATCTTCCATGTCGGCTCATATAATAATTATTATCAGGCTAATGCTTTTAATGCCTCGGTAATAATGCTTTCAAGTGAAACTTCGCAGGGCATAGACAGCGCCTTGTCCACGGCTTTTCCTGCGGCCTTTGACGAGTAGCCAAGGTTTACAAGTGCGGACAGGGCATCATCCCTGATTTCATTATCTTCATGACTTCTGATCTTTATTTCCGGTAAATTACTGTCCGTTCTTACGGCCTGTGCCTTGTCCTTGAGTTCAAGAGACATTCTTTCTGCCGTTTTTTTTCCGACTCCCGGTATGGACTGAAGCTTTGCAACATCACCCTGTGCAATTGCATCGAGAAGAAGATCCGGGCCTATTCCTGACAGAACATTAATAGCCAGTTTAGGGCCTATTCCTGAGACAGAAATCAGAAGTCTGAAAATTTTTTTCTCGAGGATCGTATTAAAACCGAACAGTACCAGGGCATCTTCCCTGACATAAGTGTGTATATGCAGGTTTACTTCCTGACCTGCTTCATCAGGCAGAGTATAAAATGTGGAAAGGGGAACAAAAACCTCATATCCCACACCGCTGTTGTCAATTATTACGGAGTCAGTTGATTTGTATAATAAAGACCCTTTCAAATGAGCAATCATTTTCTATTTCCAAACCTTGTCCAGTTCAGGTGACATATTGCAACGGCAATGGCATCGGAAGTGTCCGGGCCGAGTTTTGAAGGAAGATTTAAAATCACCTGAACCATTGATCTGATCTGTTCCTTTGTTGCCCGGCCATAACCGACTGCTGACTGTTTTACTTCAAGCGGGGTATATTCAAATATTTTAACTTTACATTGCACCGCAGCTATTAGCGCTGCACCCCTTGCGTGCCCCAGTTTCAGGCTGCTTTTTACATTTTTTGCAATAAAAACATCTTCTATGGCCATTTCATCCGGCCTGTACTCTTCCATTATTTCGACCATATTTGTAAAAATTTTATGTATGCGGTCGTAGAATGGTACATTGCCGGATGACTCTATTGACCCGGCAGCAATGCATTTTAAAACATTATTCTTTTTTTCCAAAAGGCCGTAACCGGTTATTCTTGAGCCGGGATCAACCCCCAGCACTATCATCAGCCTAGAGCCTCCATTACCTCATCCGGAATATCATAGTTGGCATAGACATTATTTACATCATCATTATCTTCAAGGGCTTCAACCAGATTAAGCATCTGTTCAGCCTTTTTTCCTTCAAGTGCTACCGTGTTCTGGGGAATCATACTTACCTCGGCGACGCTGTATTCCAGACCGGCATCATCAAATGCTTTTTTCACAGCTTCAAAATCAGAAGGAGGTACCATAACTTCAAATCCGTCACCTTCATCTTTTACATCCTCTGCACCAGCTTCAAGGGCTATATCAAAAAGCTTTTCCTCATCAACCTTGTCAGCCTCAAAATAGATTACACCCTTTTTATCAAACATCCATGCAACACAGCCAGGTTCACCAAGGTTCCCTGCATGCCTGTCAAAAATGTACTTGATATCTGCAACTGTTCTGTTTTTATTGTCCGTGAGGCATTCAACAAGCATTGCAACTCCGCCGGGGCCATAGCCCTCGTAAGTCATCTCATCATAACTTACACCTTCAAGTTCTCCGGTACCTTTCTTGATTGCCCTTTCAATATTATCCTTGGGCATGTTTTCCGTCTTTGCCGCCGCTATAGCGGATCTGAGCCTCGGGTTTCCATCCGGATCACCGCCCCCCATCTTTGCAGCGATAGTAATTTCCTTTATAAGGCGGGTAAATATCCTTCCCCTTTTTGCATCTGCTGCACCTTTTTTATGCTTAATTGAGCTCCATTTATTGTGTCCTGACATCTATTGCCTCCTGAACTATCTGTTAGTTATATCTTCTTCAATCCGAGCAGATAAATTTCCCGGCTTCTTTTTCTTACTGCCGAAGGCTTAAAAAGCCGTACCTGCTCAAAATATTTTAAAACCGTGTTTTTGAACTCTTTAAAATCTTCACCCTCAAAAACCTTGCATAAAAAATGCCTGTCTTTTTTCAGCAGCACTCTCGAAATTTCAAGAGCTCTTTCAGCAAGCTCCAGAGATTTTGAGCAGTCTGTAATATTGTTTCCTGTTGTTTTAGGAGCCATATCACTGACAAGGAGATCTATTTCTCCGGCATCCTTTAACAGGTGTTCAATCTCAAGGGCTAGAATATCGCCTTTTATAAAGGTGAAATTAGGGGCAGATACTTTTTGAAGTTCCTGTAAATCAATTCCGATCACTTCCCCTTTTTTACCAACTTTTTTAAGAATATACTGTGTCCATGAACCCGGAAAGCAGCCGAGATCCATGACCCGATCACCGTTTTTTATCAGTCTCTGCTTTTTATCTATTTCTTCCAGCTTATAGACCGATCTGGCAAGCCATTTCTCCTCCTTTGCCTTTCGGGTATAGTGATCATTCCAATTGTTGCCTTTTTTCATATTTTATTACGCCTGAAAACGGAGGATTATAGCATTCGGGACCATAAGTACCACATCTTATTAGCCTTTGCAAAAAAATTCATATTACCGGAAGGGATGTTTTAATGCATTTTTCCGCTCTTTTACAGAGGTAAAAATACGGATTTTTTCAAATATTAAAGAATAGATATCTGCTGACCGATATAAGTATTGATAAGGGTTTTCCCGGTAACATTATGGGAACAGATTAAAGGAGTAAAAAATGGTTTCTTCAATAAACAGCACAGTATCAGCATTAAACGCCTTTGGAACGGGAATGGATGTAAAGGCAAACAATATAGCCAATGTTAATACTGATAATTTTAAAAAAAGCCGTGCAGTTAATACGGAAGATGAAAACGGCGGTGTAAAGGTAGAAATAAGTAAGGTCGATGACGGACTTCCCGAATTAACACCCGAAGAAGCTGCTGCAGACCCGCAGCCATCAAATGTAGACCTTGCCGAAGAGATACCCGGAATGATAGTGGACCAGCGTGGATTTGAGGCAAATACAAAGATAATTCAGACAAAAGATGAGATGCTTGGAACCTTACTTGATATAGTTGCCTGATATATATTACATTGACAATCATTCACGTTCCCCTTTAGAATCCCCTCCGAAACAGCGTTTATTTATACTTTACATGAAACCGGAATAATAATGTTTGAATCACTTACTCTCTCGGATATCTCTAAAAAACAGTATGGTATCCTTAAAAAACCAACCAGCACAAGTCCTGCTGTCTGGCGCATCCAGGAAGATGGCGTCAGAGCTGTAGTAAAGGATTTTCATTTTAACGGCTTCTGGTTTAGAAATATTGTAGGCCGCTTTTTGATATGGCGGGAATCAAAGGCCTACAGAAAGTTAAAGGGGCTTAAAGGTGTTCCGGAGTTTTACAGAACTATAAAAGGTCTTGCCCTTATAATTGAAGAAATACAGGGTTCAGACATAGAAGAGCTCGAAGTAATTTCCAGCCTGAATGACGAGTTTTACAGCGAATTAAAAACACTTATAGACCGTTTTCATGAAAGGGGCCTTGTGCACTGCGACCTAAAAAGGGCCCCTAATATAATGCTAGGAAATGACGGAAAGCCGTATATTGTGGATTGGGCAGCAGCCATTTCTGAAAGTGAGCTCAAATTTTTTCCGTTAAATTTAATATATAAGCGTTTTATCCAGGATGACCGTAACGCCATAACCAAACTGAAACTAAAATACCTCCCTGAAAGTGTAAGCCAGGAAGAAAAAGATCTTTATATGAAACGAAGCAGGGCTGAAATTATCATAAGAAAAATAAGGAATTTTTTTAGAGAAACCTTAAAGAGAATCGCCTGACTCCATCATCACTACATATTGATTGATCCTTGACCCATACCACTAATTATTGTACAAAGTACAAAACTCATCAAAGCAACCTGTGATTTTAAGGTAATTGTATGAAGCATGATAATAACGCTGCCGGAAGACGGGACTTTTTAATAAAAAGTGCTGTTTTTTTTATGGGCAGCACTCTTGGTTTTAATTCCTTTTCTAAAACATTTGCAGAAACATGCAGTAAAAAGAAACCCCGGATAGCCTTAATAATAGACGATATAGGGTTCAGTGAAACCCGTTTGGACAGCTTTCTTGAAATAGGGGCGCCTTTGACTTTTTCCATTCTGCCAAAACTTCCAATGTCTGCACAGCTAGCCGAAAAAATCCACCGTGAAGGTCATGAGGTGATGCTCCACCAGCCCATGGAACCGATGGATCCTTTTGTTGATCCGGGCCCGGGTGCATTATATGTTAACGATTCACCTGAAAAAATTACGGAAAAGGTCAGAGAAAACATATCGGAAACACCTTTTGCAACGGGCATCAATAACCACATGGGATCAAAATTTACGGCCTGCGGAAAAGAAATGAAAAAAGCGTTAGCCGCTGTAAGGGAGAAGGGTCTGTTCTTTATTGACAGCCTTACAACAAGCAGCTCAACAGGATACAGCACCGCCAGAACAATGCATATTTCAGCATTCCGGAGAAATGTTTTTATCGATAATGTTCAGGATGAAGACTTTATAAACCATCAGCTTGTAAAACTTAAATGGCTTGCTTTAAAGCACGGACAAGCAATAGGAATAGGGCACCCTTTTCCTGAAACTTCAAATGCTGCGGCCAGATTTTACAGAAAGCTTAAAACATCAAATTTTTCAATGGTTCCGATTTCCCGTCTCTTATAATACGTACTGGAAGTAAAATATTTTTTAATCACATGCCGGTTATTATATCTTAAATATTAAAAAAGGTTACATTGCCCGGCAAAATTGTAATATGATTACAGTATTATACAATTCCAGGAGAGCTTAATGCCTGATTCCTATGACAATATTTATCATCGCGAACTTCAGACAATTCTAAAGTTCGGCTCATTTATAAACTCATCTCTCAAGATTGAAACTGTTCTTGATAATGCCATGAAGTGTGCAGAAGAGTTTATAAACGCAGAGGCAAGTACAATATATGAAAAGGATGAAGAAAATAAAGAGCTGTTTATAAGGCTTGCCAGGGGAGAAAAAAAAGATCCCGTTAAAAATATCAGGGTAAAAGTAGGGGAAGGAATTGCGGGTTATGTGGTGGAAACAGAAAAGCCTATGGTTGTAAATGACGTAAATACCGAAAAAAGATTCAGTGACAGGTTTGACAGGCTTACAGGCTTTAAAACCAGGTCCATGGTGTGTGTACCCCTGATACTAAGGGGAACCACTATCGGAGCTGTACAGGTGTTGAACAAAAAAGAAGGTAAAAACTTCAATCATCATGATCTGGAAATCCTTACAGGTCTTTCCCATCAGATTGCGGTTGCAATTGAAAATGCCAAACTCTATGAACGTCTTGAACAAAAACTTACACTTGCTTCTAAGGACCTGGAAAGTGTTCAGGAAAAACTAATTAGAACCGAAAGAATTGCAGCTATGGGACATATTGTAAACGGAGTTGCCCATGAAATAAGAAACCCGGTTATGGTAATAGGCGGTTTTGCAAGAAGACTTAAAAGCAGTTTCAGACATGATCCGGAAGTAAGCCGGTATTCTGAAATAATACTTGGGGAAACAGCACGTCTTGAAAGGCTTGTAGAGCAGGTGCACAGATTATCGGACGTGCAGGTCGCTGATCTTAAACCCGGCAATATAACCCCTGTAATAGATAGGGCTGTTAAAAAATTTGAAATACCGGCTAGAAATCAGAAAATAACCATCAGAGTTTTCACTGAAAAAAATATCCCTGATATTAATATGGATGAATCCCAGATATTCACCATGCTGTCAAACCTGCTTGAAAATGCAGTTGAATCCATGAGCGACGGAGGATATCTGACGGTAAGAGCAGAAGCAGATGAAAAACGGATAATGATTGAGATAGCAGATACCGGTTCAGGTATTGAGGAGAAGGACATTAATTCCGTTTATGATCCATTCGTTACATCTAAAACCAGCGGAGCCGGCCTTGGCCTTACCATGGTTCACCAGATAGTTAATAATCATAACGGTGAAATAAATATAAAAAGCAGTAAAAATAGGGGAACAGTCATCCAGGTGAAATTTCCTGTTTTGCAGCATTAAAAAACTACGCTACACCCTGCAAACAATAATGCTGATATTGTCACTGCCTCCTGCATTCATGGCAGCATTTAATAAATTTCCCGAGATTTTTTCCGGCGTGTCTGAGCATTTAAAAATATCCGCTATTTCTTCGTTTTCAACAAGGTCGCTTAATCCATCGCTGCAAAGAAGGTATATATCTTCCTTTTCTGATTTATCCCAGTTCATATCCGGCATAGTACAGTCTTTAGGGCCTATGGCTCTTGTAATAATATTTTTTGTCGGCTCTTCTCCTTTTGAACCTTTTTTTACCCACTCATTATAGGCAGAGTGATCTTCCGTAAGCTGGGTTAAAGAGCTGTCACGCCAGCGGTACAGTCTGCTGTCTCCAACATAAAACCAGGCGGCGTATAAATCATCTGTTAGGACAAGCCCGATCAGGGTTGCCCCCATGTGCCTTTCAACACGCTCTCTGCAGTTTTTTTTATATAGAAGGCTGTTTGACTTTCGTATTCCCTTGTCTGCCAGTGAAAGGATAGCGCTTATCTCAATGGGAACACCATCAGCAGCGGTAATATCGTTGATTTCTCTTTTAATTCTTTGCGGGTTAAAAAAGTCAGGAAGAACATTAATAATTTCCCGGCTTGCTTCAGCACCTCTTTCATGACCACCCATACCGTCGGCAAGCAGGAAAAAATGCCCGTTTTTATCAAGATAAATGGAATCCTGATTTTCAATCCTGGTAAGGCCGATATCTGAAATACCGGCTGCAGTGGCCAGGTCTGATTCTATCTGAATGTCTACCCTGTCATTTTCATTCATTTATATTTCTCAAATAAGATCAATTTAATTAATTGAAATTACTATTATAATTTAAAAAAATAATTAACAGAAAGAATATTTTAAACAGCCTGTTACTGTCAAGGTATAATGTGTTATACAAATAAATGAACAACATACGAACTTAGATATGGAAGAAAATTTTCACAAATACAGAATAACAGGTTCCACCGGCAGGGGAAGTCACGGAAACATATACAGAGCTTTGTCGGAAGAGGGGACGACTGTTGCGCTTAAAGTGCTTCATCCATATCTGTCGGAAAATAAAAAAATTGTTGAAAACTTTATTTATGAAGCGGAAATATTATCAAAATTGAACCACCCCAATATATGCAGTTTTATTGAGCTTATTTCGGAGGCTCCGGATTACGCCATTGTCATGGAATTTATCGACTGTATTAATCTGAAAGATATGATTTCAGATAATCACCAAAATCCCATACCTTTTGACAGGTCTATTAAAATTGCAAAACAGTGCCTCTTGGTATTTCAGTACCTGTATGAAAGTCAAATACTACACGGTGACATAAAGCCATCAAATATCCTTGTCGATAAAAATGAAAATATTTTTATTATAGATTTTGGAACCGCTGTAATGCTAAGTAGAGGGCTGGATTATACCTCTGGAAAAAAATCTTCCAGGTCATACTGTGCGCCTGAAAGGTTGGACAGTATAAAAAAGCCTGATATCCGTTCAGAAATTTATTCCTTAGGCATAATGTTTCTTGAGTTATTTACAGGAGAGGAGCTGTCTGAAACAGCCAGACCCTCAGAAATACTAAACCGGCATATTAATAAAGCTTTAACGCCAAATATTTCTGAAGCAATTTATAAAGCGATCAAAAAAAATCCCGAACAAAGATTCCGGGATTTTATGGAGTTTTCCAGCTCAATTTAATTCACAGATCCATTATATCTTAAAATTAAACACCGCCAACCTCTCTGCAGGTTATCAAATGATCGCACCCTGAAAAACAAAGCCTTTACCTGCTTTTGGGGGTAGAGCCAGTAATGCTTATTGACCCGGGTGGAGGTGCTGAGCTTTTCTCAAAGATGTATCTGCTGATAATCTAGCAGGGTGCAGGTATGTTTTGATATTTTAAGGATTGTGTACTTACTCTATTAAAATGTCATATATTGTAATCCTTAAAAATCAAAACAATTGTACAATTCGGTTCAGATGCGTCTTTGAGAAAAGTTCAGTGCCGTAATTCACGGTATATCAGGCCAACTAATTTGGAAAGAATCATTATTAAAAATACATGGTGAATTTATAAATTCACCATGTATTATATCCAGATTTATTTATTAAGCTCTTTTAAAACATCATCCGTTATATCAACTTCCGGATCAAGATATCCTATTGTGTTAGGGTCCTTTAAAATTATTGTATATTTTTTCTTCTTGGCTACTTTTTTTAATGCTCCGTCAGCCTCTTTCATTATCTTTGATACGAGTTCCCTGTCTCCGAACGAAATGTCTTCCTTTGCATCAGCCTCAAGTCTCTGGTATTCCGTATACAGCCTGTTAAGTTTCCGAGTTTTTTTTCTTATTTCTTCAGACTCAAGTCCATCGCTGTTTTTGTTTATATAATCCCTCAGCTCTTCAACTTCTCTGAGTTTTGATCTCTGTTCGGATTCCTTCTGTTCTTTAAGTTTCAGCAAATCCTTCTGGGCTTCTTTTCCCATACTTGATTCATTTACGAGTCTTCTAAGGTTGATAAAGCCGACCTTTCCTTCTGCGAAGGATGTAAGAGAAAATAAGGAAACAATAATAAAAACTGATAAGGGAAAAATGTATGATTTCTTTTGCATAATAAGCTCCATGTTAAAATTACCCTTTCGGGTTTTCTTTTGTTAAAAAAGGCATGTTAGGCTCTATATATTAGGAAAATATTAGGTTCTTTTCTATTTTATCAATCAGATCGGCATAGGCTTTATAGATATCAGAATCTCTGTTTTCCAGAATATTTCCCATGCTTTTCTGATCAGCCTGTTTAACCATTTCCGGATCAATCGGGAGCTCTCCCAGAAATGGAACCTTCATAGCTTCTGACATTTTTTTTCCGCCGCCTTCTCCGAATATATTTATTTTATCTCCGCAGTGAGGGCATATAAGACCGCTCATATTTTCCACAACCCCAAGGATATTCATTTCTACCTGGCGGCAGAATGTAATTGATTTTCTGACATCGGCAAGGCTTATTTCCTGGGGTGTTGTTACAATCAACGCCTCTGCATCGGTTATGGTCTGGGCAACCGTGAGTGGCTCATCACCTGTTCCGGGAGGTGAATCCACAACAAGAAAATCAAGCTCACCCCATGTGATATCCGATATAAACTGTCTTATGGCGCTTATCTTCATCGGACCTCTCCATATTACAGCCGTATCCTGATCTTCAATTATCGCGCCCATTGATACAACCGAAAGATTTTCCGAATATTCAAAGGGGTTGACTTCATTCTCACCCACTACATTCAGCCCGCCTTTAAGTTTTATCATATTGGGAATACTTGGACCGTGAAGATCCACATCCAGAAGACCAACCTTATAACCTTTGCTGCTCAGTAAAAGGGCTATCATTGTAGAAACAGAACTTTTCCCAACACCTCCCTTTCCGCTCATAACCACTATTTTACGTTTAATTTTTTTCAGGTTTCTTTTAATGGATAAATCCTGCTGGGTTCTTTCAAGGTCTCCGGGGGTAGTAATGGTATTCTGCACTTTATGGCTCCTTTTTTTACTTAATATTCTTTAATATCAAAGCAATTGAAATATGCCGGAGAGCATATAACTGCAAGTAAAAAAAGAGGGCCCTCAAAATTTTTAAATTTTCGAGGGCCCTCTTATATTATTAATTTAAAAAGGACTTATTACAGATCAAGCCATGAATCAGAGTAAAGACTGTGTCCAAGTATTACCTTTGCAGTCTTTGCATAATCCTGCATTTCCTTTGAAAGAGATCCTATGTCAGGATCCTGCTCATCCATAATATTATGAATGAGTTCAACTATGTCAGGACGTTCTCCTCTTGCAACTGCGATAAGGGCATCATCATAGGCGTCTGCAATACATGAATACATGCCTTTTCTTTCAAGCATAACCATGTAGGTTGTGTTGAGGATTGATCTTAAGTGCTCAGGTGGTCCGTTTGAAATATTTGAAAGACCGCATGTTGATTTAACTCCGGGGAACATATCCTGAAGCATTTCCATAAATGTCAGCATGCTGATGAGCTGAGGCTGCTGAATATTAACGGGAGTCACGATACCGTCTACAAAAATATCCTCGTTTGGTATTCCTGCTTCATTTGCTGTATAAAGAAGCTCTGCAGCGAGCGCGCCTCTTTCATTTTCGTCTCTCGGAAGACCGTCAGGTCCCCACATGAGAGCTATCATGTTTGCTTTATATTTTACAGCAAGAGGTATCATCTTTTCGTAACGCTCGGGGCGGCACATAATAGAATTTATTATTGCTTTACCCTTGTGAACAGCAAGTCCTGCTTCCATTGCTTCGATGTTGGAGGTATCAAGACATAAAGGTGTAGAATCGCCTATTTCATCCTGGACGGCCTTTACTACAAATTCCATAAGTTCCGGGCCGCCTTTTTTTGCAGGACCGAGGTTGATGTCAATCCAGTCCATACCTTTTTCAACCTGTCTTTTTGCCTCAGCGACAATGGGTCCGGGATCTTTTTCTTTAAAGGCTTTACCGATTTCCCGGTTTATGACATTTAAATTTTCTCCAATTAATAACATTGGCTTTTCTCCTTAAAAAAATTATTTCCAGTTATCCTTCAGGAACTTTGGTATCAACGCTGCATCCCTGGGACCTATCATTATTTCCCAGTCCGGAAGTTCCTCTTCCATTTCACCGCTGATAGATGCTGAATATCCTGGTATTATGATTTTTCTGTGTTTTACTTTATCCGTTATTCCGCATTTCTTTACAAAAGCTCCGACAGCATCACCTGCAAACTTGCCTGCTGCCCAGGCCGTCATAACAGACAGACCCTCTGTGTCCATTATAAGCAGCCATGCCGGAACCCTGCTTCCTTCAATTTCACCGCTTACTATAAAGTATGTAAGAGAGAAGTTTGTTGTTACAAATACCGGTGAATTTTCATCCGGTGTGCCAATTTCATAGATTCCCTGAGTTACAGTCATCGGTCTCTGGGGATCAGTGAAAATGTTAAGTCTTTCAAGAAGAAGCGGGAAGAGGTTTTCACCCTGAAAATCCGAAAGAACTACAATTCCGCCGTATTTAGCAATAAACATTGCGGCAATCATTGTTTCTATATCAAGATTATCAGCCATTTCACAGGGAAGTGTTATTGTAGGAAAGCCGAGAGATCTGTTGCCAGCCTTAAGAGCTGCTCTTCTTATGGCTATCTGATCTTCAAAGGCCTGTTTCATTTCCCTTGAACCCGGATCCAGAACAAGATCCTTTATTCCCATTCCTGTAAGCTTATCGCTCATGCCGATCAGTTCTTCTACACTGCTGGCTTTGACAGCTAAAGGAAGTCCGCTTTCTTTGGCAAGATTTCCCATGTCATCAATATTGTCCGCTGTTGCAGCATACAACAGAGGGTTTTTAAAACCGCATGTATCTACTGCAACTTTCATAACATCCACTTTTTCCGTCATCAGCACCAGGTTGAATTCACTCTCTTCTGCTATCTTTTTAGCAGCAGCAGAAAAGGCACCTGCATCACCGTTTACATCCTTTAAGGCGACAAGTTCGGGTCTTAAGTTAAGACCGACCCTTTCATACTGGAGTGCATTCCATTCCTTGAGTTTTTTATCAAGATCCCCGGCATCTATATCGGAATTAATTACTGCAGCTAACGCAGTGGGGTTGTAAAATGTCTTTTCATGCCTGAACATCACTGTCTCACCGCCGATTTTAAAGGCCCTTGTTCCGGCGCCTATTGTAACCGGTCTTATCGGAGGAGCAGAGGCTTCTGCCAGCTGCTCTTTTGCCTCGTCAGAGACATAGGGACAGGAGTCTAGTTCAGCTTTACCGGCTGCCAGGTTCATAGCAAAGGCCAGACAGGTTGGAACACCACACTCTCCACAGTTTGTCTTCGGTAATAGTTTAAAAATCTGAATTCCGGTTAATCCCATAATATGCTCCTTGTAATTTTGCTGTCAGACATACACTGACAGCCGTCCGCAAAATATACCTGTTTATTGATTAAGCATTGATTTTACCCTGATATCCGAATTGTCCCTTCAGACGCTTCAGATATCAGAAAATCAGTGACCAGCTAATTAACCTACAATCGGATCCATCTTAAGAGCCGGATGATCTTTTTCCTTAAGGTGTGCCATTACTTCATCTTCTGTCACACCAACGGTCTCATCAGCAATTCTGTCAATAAGATCCGGGTAACCAAGTTCGGTCCCGCGTTTAATCAATCTATCTTTTAACTCTTCTTTAAGTGATTTGGGCATCCAGACCATTCTCAGGAGTCCGCCGTCACCAACTACAAATTTTCCCTGACAGATATTGTATTTGGAGTGACCGACAAAACCCGGTGATGACTGTCCACCGCCCATAACTCCGGCAAGTGTTGTAAACTTCATGCCTGAAGGTGTTTCACCAGTGTAGTCTCTGTGTACCGTCATAATACCGTTACATGACGGAAGAACAGCGGCTATACATTCGCAGCATCCGCAGGTTGTCATTGGATCATGTACAATACTGTAAAAATTGTAATGATCTATTGTCTGACGTGATGCCTTGTATACAAAGTCATTGACACCCTTCCACTGACCAAGTTTGGGATCAATAACATCTCCCTTTTCAACAGGCTGGTTAGGTCCTGTAGGATTAATTTCAAAAGATGCTTTACAGTCCATCCAGTTGTATGCACCGCAAAGTCCGGTTCTTTCAGGACTTACAACACACACATGGCTGGGAGCAAAAGACTGGCAGAGTGTACATGAATAATATGTCTCAACGCTTTCGTCAGTCATTTTTTCGACTCTGTCATCTCTTGTCTTGTATTCTTCCCTTGCTCTTTCGGTAAGTTTATCAACATCATCCTTGTTGGTGTAGAGTGTTACCTGCACCTTATCAAGAACATTACCGAAATCCTGGTGGAATTTAGCATGAAGGATCTTACCTATATCTTTTATAGTAAAACCTTTTTCAACAGCAGCACCTACTCTTACCCATGCAATATCTCTCTGACCTATATGCATTATTCCCTGGGCATAGTTTATAAGGTGATGAATCTGTCTTTCAAGAATAGGTTCGAAATCCGGCTGCATCTTTCTGCCTGCAACCTGAACATAGATACCAAGCGGAAGACGATCACCCTTTTTGGTATCACCAACATCAGGTCCAATGAGTTCTACTTTTCCGTCTTCTATCTCGTTCATCTCGGCCATCTTTACAAGCTCTGTGGCCTGAGTTTTTCCGCCGCCCATTTCAAGATAAAGGTCATCCTTACGTACACGCTCACCTTCAAAGGCCGGCCCGTATGCAACAGGAATATCTATTTCGGTAATGGTTACCTTAAGGCCCCTTATCTCTATAGACTTTGAAGGCATATCATCATGTTTTACGTTTGCAACAACATGCTCATATGTACATACACCTGTTGGAAGTATTTCAGGTATATCAGTATCAGCTATTGTCGGAAAACCCCAGTTTACAGCACCGGCTGCGTTTGCAGCCCATTCTGCATTAACTTCTCCAAGGGCGTTTACAAATGCGAAAACACGTTCCTTCTGATATTTAAGCATGTTCTTGTAATCACCAGGCTCAATACCGCCGAATGCCATACCGGCCCTGTTTGCAAAACCAAGAGCAAATACTGCAGCAGATATATCCGGACCAAACGGAACAAGACGTGTGTTCCAGCCAATCTGAACATTTTCCTTAATAAGCTGTTCAGCAAAGGTAGTTCCGCTCTGATTTGCCGCCATAAATACATATATTGTTTTAAGCTGATATTCTTCAGCTATTTTTTTGGCTATTGCCGAATCAGGTGCAGCACCAACAATAGCTGCAAACCCCGGTGCGGTTCCGTCAACAAACTCAACTCCTCTTTTTCTCATGATTGCATCGTCAGCAGCGCCAAGCCAGATTTTTCCGTTTTCTATATCCGGATCTTCAACTTCCGGCTGATAAAAATCAGGATCTTCAACATAGCGAATGGCTTCTACAATTTCTTCTGCAAAAAGAGCTGCCATACCTGCATCAAGCAATGGTCCAAGGTAGGGTAAATGACAGTCTTTTTTTACATGAGGCGGAAGAAGGCTTCTTGCAAAATCAAGAGGTTTTTTAGCTGAATCAAGATCCGTTACCTTGATTCCTGTTAACGAGTAAATAATAGGTAAAAAATAAGCTGTATTCGGGAACTCAAGCTTCTGGCTTCCGCCAAAGGTCTCAAGAGCCCTTTTATATGCTCCTTCTGCTTTTGATACTATATTATAGGCTCCCTGAATGGCCGCAAAAGCAACTAATTTTGACATAACTTTTTATCCTCCCTTCTTAAGAGGTTATTATATTTTCGGGGGTTAAAGGCCGCTTTTAATAAAGCAGCATTTAACCCGACTTTTTCCTGTTTAAGCCGCTTCCAGCTTCTGCCGGTCGGCCATATCCATTAGAACCCTGTCACGAGCCTTGTCGATTCCAAGGGCCTTACGCTTTTTATCTATATGAGCTATCATCTTTCTGGCATGTTCATACGGGTCTACTTCAAGATCCCACATGCCGCCGTAGATATCTTCAAGCTCTTTATAAAGATAATTTTCAAAAACAGGAGCACCGCTTACAGGCATAGTAACTCCAAAGACCGTATATACACCTGATGTTACAAAATAGTGACCAATACTTATCGCTTTTTCACTCATCCACTCAGGAGCTGATCCGGCAACAGGAAGATCACTTACATCATTTCCAAGACCCCCCGCCTTCACAACTTCAGCGGCTGCCATAAGAATTCTGCTGTTATCAACACATGATCCCATATGAAGAACAGGCGGTATACCTACTGTCTCGCATACTTCGGCAAGACCCGGCCCGCAGAAAACCTTTGCAGATTCAGGTGTTAAAAGTCCTGCTTTTCCGCATGTAATAGCATTACATCCTGTCGTAAGTACTATAACATCATTTTTAAGCAGTTCTTTAACTATGGTGAGATGACCGTCATCATGTTTTGTCCTTGCGTTATTACATCCAACAACGCCTGCAATACCTCTGATTCGGCCGTTAATAATATTTTCATTAAGGGGTGTATAAGATCCTCTGAAAGATCCACCAAGATGATAGTTGATTGCCTCATAACTGAAACCAGCTATAACATCTGAAGAATTAGAAGGTATCATTACTTCCTTTTCTCTTTTTGTGAAATTTTCTATGGCTTCTCTTACTATCTTCTTTGCATCTTCAAAAGCAGTATGTTCATCAAACTCGATATGAGTTGTATTACCGGAAGCAATACGTGCTCTCGGGTTTGTTGTTATTATTTTTGTATGGAAACAGTCTGCAACACTTGCAATGTTTTCCATAATACACTGTACATCAACAACCATTGCTTCTACAGCACCGGTTATTATTGCAAGTTCCTGCTGAAGGTAATTACCTGCAAGCGGCACTCCGTGTCTCATTAGTATTTCATTTGCTGTACAGCATATTCCGCCAAGCTGAATTCCGTTTGCTCCCTTTTCCTTTGCAAGTTCAATCATCTCAGGAAGTTCAGCTGCTGTAACGATCATTTCACTTAAAAGAGGTTCATGTCCATGTATAATAATGTTTACATGGTCTTCCTTTAAAATACCTAGATTTGCCTGGCTCTTTAAAGGGTAGGGACATCCGAAAAGTACATCCTGCAGGTCTGTAGCGATCATTGATCCGCCCCATCCGTCTGCAAGAGCTGCCCTTGTACACTGCTCAACAATATTTTCATAATGCTGATCAACACCCATGTGGGTTCTGTGCATTATTTCAACTATTTCACGGTCAATACCTCTTGGGATAACGCCGAGTTTTTTCCAGAGTTCATACCTTGGTGCCGGAGCGCGCTTTACGGTGCATATTTCACCGGTCTGCTGTCCCCACTGAGCAAGGGCTTTTTCACCAACTTCAACAGCTATTTCATCAATATCCCTGTCAAGAAGTTCTCCGTCTTTTCCCTCAACTTTTATTTCAACACCGTAATCAGGTGCTATTTCAAGAAGCTTTTTAGTATCCTGTATTTTATAATCATGTGTTTCTTTTTTAGCTGCAGCAAGGAATGTTTCTGCAACACCGCGTCCATGGTCGGAGTGAGCTGCTGCACCGCCCGCAACCATTCTTGCAAAGTTTCTGGCTGCTATTGTTTCGGGTGTGGCTCCACATAATCCTTTACGTTCATCTTTGCCTTCAACTCCTCCTTTGGGGAGAGGGAGACGGCAGGGTCCCTGTGAACAGTTTTTACAGCATGTACCCTGAATACCTATATTACAGGCCTTCATTGTCTGAGCCCTGTCAAAGATAGTCTCGATTTCCATTTCTCTTGAACGGTCAATCATCGTAATAGTTGCCTGATCTACGGTGAGGTCCTGAGCTTTTACAACTGTCTTTTCTTTAGCTGCAACTTTCTTGACCTTGACTTCTTCTGTAGCCATTATGAGGTTCCTCCTCTATTGAATTTATTTCCTTTAAAACTGAATACTTTTTTCAGTTCAATTCTTACTTAATTTATACAAATCAGATCCTTTTATGAATTCTGTCGAGATTCTTTGTAAGTCTCTCAACAAGATCCAGCTGATCTTTAGATGGTGTTTTAGTTTTTGCGCTGCTGTCAGAAGCCTTCATCTCAGCTTCATGTTTCGCTCTTTCCTGTGCTCTTTTATATCTCAAGGCCTGAAGATCTTCTTTTTCTTTTTCCTTGGCATCTTTTTTTGCTTTTTCAGCATCAGCAGCTGCCTTTGCTTCTGCCTCGGCTTTTGCTTTAGTGTCTGCTTCAGCCTTTGCTTTTGCATCCGCTTCAGCTTTTATTTTTGCTTCTTCTTCCTTCTTTTTGGCTTCGGCTTCAGCTTTTGCCTTATCTTCAGCATCTTTCTGAGCCTTTGCTTCAGCTTCGGCTTTTACTTTTTCCTTGTCTTCTTCTACGGCTTTTTTCTCTTCCTTTTTAGGAGCAGCCTCTGCTTTTTTAGGCTCAGCCTTGGCTTCGGCCTTTTTGGGAGCTGCTTTCTTTTTTGCCGCAGGTTTATCTTTTTTCTCTTCTTTTTTAGCTTCTACAGTAAGATCCATTTCAGGAGAAAGAGAAACAAGATCTATATCAGGCGCATCCATAAGTTTTGATATACCTGCTATACCTGTTGCAGTTCCGCCGTTTGTCATCATATCAATAAATGAACGGACAATTCTTACACTTTCAGGATGTCTTAAAATAACAATATCAGAGCCTGCAAGAAGGTAACAGACTGCAGCTGTTACTTCCATCATGATAGGTCTTTTTTCAGGATCGCCGAGGGTAGGGGCGTCTTCAACAGACTGACCCGCTTCTTTACTTTTCCATATTTCATTACCAACATTATTTATCATAGGAATCTGAAGTTTGTCATCTTCCTGGGTAAGAGCAGCCATTCTTATTCTTTCCATTACAGAATAACTGTATTCAAGACCATAACCAAGACCGCCGGTTGTAGGATCAATAAGTATTTTTTCTCTCTTAACACCAAGGTTTCCGAGAAGAATATTTAACTGTTTTGCGAGATTTACATCGATAGGAGAGGATGCCACAATAGTGTGATTATAACCGAGTGCGCTGGCTCCGACACCTTTATGATTTGCTTCTTCTATGGGGCTTAGAGATACATTTTTTCCTTCACATGTTTCGGAAATCTTTTTAAGTACCTCTTCATCTTTCTGATTATTTGCTGTTCCCCAGAAAACAACAGGAACATCTACAGCATCAACCAGTTTTTTTGCAATATCAGCCGCCTCATCAGGAGTGCGGTTCATACCGTTTGGATCAATACTTTTAAGTTGAAGTACTATAACATCAGCACCATATTCGTTTACACACTTTTTTGCCCACTCTTCAGGAGAAGAAAGAACATCTTTAAGTGCTTCAACGGCCGGTGACGGCCATTCGGACGAAGGGTCATAATCCCATACTTCCATGGCAATTTTTGGAATATTAGGCATATTCCCTTCAAATATGTGAAAAGGATAAGATTCTTCGCCGCCGATTTTTACAGCACTACCGCCAGTGCCTATTACAGTTTCACCTATATTTCCTGAATAGGGCTGTTTTGGAATTTCAAAGGCCAATGTAGTTACCTCCTTTAAATATCAATTTATTGTCACCATTCTTTACTTTTCGCAAAGAAATAAAAATCAAAACACACAACTAATACACCTGTATTATATTTTAAAACATTTATACTAAAACTATAAAAATTTTAAAAAATCACAATCAATATTAATTGAAATCGTTAAATATTTTATATTATTATTTATTTTAGAGATGATGGTATCATCTTTTTTTTGGAAGTGATAATTTATGTTTTCGAAAAATAACATCGTTGTAATCCCCGAAAACTAAGAGGTTAGTTAGAATATAACTACTTATATATAAATAAATAATAAATCCATATATGTAATACTATTAATAATTCTCTATAAATTAAACCCTTTCATCCTTTTGTGAAAAAAATAACAAAAGATTACAAAAAATAAACCCTAAAAATAAGGGTCTTCAGGTTGGTAACAATAGTTAACAATGGTTACCTTGTCAAGATATTTTTCCCAATAAAACTGAACATTTATATTTTATTTAACAGCAATATAATGTGTTCTTAACACAATAAATACACATTATATTGATAAAATTTATGAAACAATATTTTTAAAAATTTCATAGGCGGCTTTAATTGATTCACTTTTATTTTCAAGCTGAATAGTAGGAACCCCTTTAAGATCGTATTCTCTTATATTTTTATCCTCAGGAATTATTCCGGCCACTTCAAGGCCGAATTCTTCGGCTACCTTTATAAGATCATCTTTTCTTTCATCTTTTACCTGGTTTATTATAAAATACTTTTTACCTATTCTTACGCCGAGTTCTTCAGTAAGCTCGGATATTCTGGCTGCAGATAAAATACCTCTTCTTGATGCATCGGAGACAATTAAAAGCACATCTATATTATTTGTTGTAAGTCTGCTTATGTGCTCCATACCTGCCTCATTATCTATAACAACAGATGTATAATTATCGATAAGACGACTGAGATAATTAATTAAAAGTGTATTTGCAGCACAATAACATCCGGAACCTTCGGGTCTTCCCATCACAATAAGATCATATCCTTCAGCCTCTACTACAGCCTGCTCAAGTTTCATCTCCATAAAAACATCTTTTGTCATACCTGTAGCTACGCCTTTTTTCATTTCTTCCCTGGCATCACCGAGTGTATCTTCTACTTTTAAACCTAAAACTTCATTAAAATTAGCATTTGAATCTGCATCAACTGCTAAAACAGGAGTTCTTTTATTTTCTAAAAGATATTTAACCAGAAGTCCTGCAATTGTTGTTTTACCAGTTCCGCCTTTACCTGCCAAACCTATACTAAAGGGCATATTTATTAACTCCTTCCATTATTTTTTATTTATATATCAAGCCATGGAAGCTACTTTTATCATATTATTCAAATTTATACAAAAATATAATAAATTCAATTATTTAAATATAAAAAAACAATACTTAACTTCACCAGTTTTTAGTTGATATTATACACAAAATTAACTAGAATCAATCGCTTTCCGTTATTGTTGAATATATATAAATTACTGTTATGTCATCAAAAAAAAAAATCTGGAATAATATATTACTAAATCTTGAAAATGATATTACTAAATCTGATATTGATACCTGGTTCTCGAAGACTGAATTATCAAAATTTGATGAAAGTATAGCAATTATTGAAGTACCAAATAAATTTATAGCAACCTGGATTCGCGATAATTTTCATGAAAGTTTATCTAAATCTGTAGAAAAGATTACAGGGAAAAAACCTGAATTATTATATAATTATAATAAAAAAAATAACATATATAAAACAAAGGTTATTAATTATAAAAATAAAAACATAAAAATAAATTTAAATAAATCTATGACATTCAGTAATTTTATTACAGGTGACTGTAATAAGTTTGCCTATTCATCATCTTTTGAAGTTGCTGAAAATCCAGGAGATTATTACAATCCTTTTTTCATATTTTCAAAATACGGCATAGGAAAAACTCATCTTTTAAATGCTATAGGAAACAGAATAAATGAGAGTAATAAACATTTAAACATAGGATATGTTAGTTCTAAAGATTTTATACTCGATTTTGGATATTTATCAAAAAATAAAAACTTCAGTTCTTTTAAAAACAAGTATACAAAACTGGATGTTCTTTTATTTGACGATATTCAACATCTAGGTAAGTCAAAAAGACTACAGGAAGAATTTATTTTTCTTTTTGATCATTTTCAGCTTAATAAAAAACAGATTGTTATTACCGGAGACAGATCACCTGTAAATTTAATTAAATTTAATAATCATCTAAAATCAAGATTAAGTTCAGGTCTTTTAACTGAAATAGATGAAATAGATCAAAAAACAAAATTAAAAATAATAAAAGGCAATATAAAAAACAAAAAGATAAGAATACAGGATGATATAGTTAATTTTTTATTAAATATAAATAATGATATAAAGACAGTATTTAAAAATATTATACGTATAGAAACTTATCTTTCACTTAATAAAGGAAAATTAAATTTATCACTTGTTAAATCTATAATAAAAGACAGATATGAAATAAATATAGGTATTGAAGATATTCAGTCTGTTATTGCAGGATATTTTAATATTTCAGTTTCAGACCTTATTTCAAAAAAGAAAAAGTCAAATTATTCATATCCAAGGCATCTGGCAATGTATATTGGAAGAAATTTAACAGATCTTTCATTTAAAGAAATAGGCTCTTCATTTGGTGACAGGGATCATTCAACTATAATATATGCAATAAAAAGAATTGAAAAATCTATTAAACAGGATGAAGAAGTAAGGAAAGATATCAACAATATTAAAAATTTATTAACATAATTTTTTTAAAATATTTTTTTAACCAACACTTTTTCAACAATCTTTTAATTATTTTTAAGAATTAATAAAAAATAAGGTTTTTATTAAAACTAAAAATGAAGTACAAAACTAAAAGTCAGGTGTTATTTAATAAATTACACAAAAAAAATACTATATATAACAACGATTTAATTGGTTATTTGACAATACAACAGATTATATTATTACTATTATTTTAAATATATAAAATATTAATAGGAGGAAGGCATGGAAATTAAGGTCAACAGAGACTCCCTTTTTAAATCAATATCAAAGGTGCAAAGTATCATAGAGAAAAGGAGTAACATGCCTATTCTTTCAATGATACTTATAACTGCTGATGAAAAAGCAGTTAATATATCAGCTACTGATCTTGAAATAAGCATGCAGCAGGCAATAGATGCAAATGTAATAGTTTCAGGAATTATAACAATATCAGGAAGAAAACTTTTTGAAATACTCAAAGAAAGTAAAAGTCAGGAAATTTACATAAAGGAAAAGGAAAACAACTGGATATTTATTTCTGACGATAAAACACAGTATAACCTGGCATGTATGCCTTCCGAAGAATACCCTGTTTTTGTAGAGCCTGAAGATGTTTCCCTTGTAGAAATGGAATGTGCCGTACTGGCGGAAATGATCAGTAAAACAGTGTATGCAGTAACCCTTGAGGAAGCTGGTTATAAGTTATCAGGTGTATATACTGAAAAAATAAAAAGGGATGATAAAGAATTACTGAGGATGGTTTCAACAGACGGACATCGTCTTTCTCTTGTAGATAAAAGTATTGAGAATCTTGGGAACATGAACCTTGAAAAAGGAGTTATGATCCCTAAAAAAGGTTTAATGGAATTAAATAAACTTGCATCAGAAGGCGAAAAAATAAGCCTTGGATTTAAAGAAAATAATTGTGTTGCAAAAAATGAAAACTCCCTCATAGTAATCAGGCTTCTTGAAAGTAAATTTCCTGATTACAGAGAAGTTATTAGCATTGAATTAAAAAATAGTGTAGCTATTAAAAGAAACAATCTCCTGGACGGAATGAAAAAAATGATGATCCTTAGCAGCGAAAGCAGCAGAGGAGTTCAGATCACACTTGAAAATAACAATATGGAATTAGTATCCATTAACCCTGATCTTGGAGATGTAAAGGATAATCTTGTAATAGAATATTCAGGTGAAAAAATTGAATTAGGATTTAATTCAAAATATTTTGTTGATGCCCTGCAGGCTATGGAAAGTGATACTGTTAATCTGGGTTTTTCAGATAACTCAAGCCCATGCATGATAAAGGGTGAGGATGATGAAGGTTTTCTCGGTTTGATTATGCCAATGAGGATTTAAGAGGAATTAAATGGAAGCTAAAGATATAAATTATAGCGCGGAGGACATTAAAGTCCTCGAGGGATTGGCGGCTGTCAGAAAAAGGCCGGCAATGTATATAGGTAATACCGCATTTTCCGGTTTACATCATCTTATATGGGAAATTGTTGATAACAGTATCGATGAGGCAATGGGCGGGTATTGTGATTTTATAGATATCAAAATACTCACAGATGGAAGCATAAGCGTGTTTGACAATGGTAGAGGTATTCCTGTTGAAATGCACAAAACAGAAGGGATACCTGCTCTTGAAGTTGTTATGACCAAACTTCATGCCGGCGGAAAATTTGATAATAAAAGTTATAAGGTATCCGGCGGTCTTCATGGTGTTGGTGTTTCTGTTGTTAATGCTCTTTCCGAATTCTGTGACGTTGAAGTTCACAAAAATGGACAGATTTATCATCAGATATATAAACGCGGTGTTGTTCAGTGTGAAATGGAGGTTATTGGAGAAACCATAAAAAATGGTACAAAAACCACATTTAAACCTGACAGTGAGATATTTGAAACAACCGAAATCGACTTTGACACTGTTGTAAGAAGAATGAGGGAACTTGCATTCCTTACCAAAGGTGTAAGAATAAAAATTTCTGATGAAAGAACCGGACAGAAAAAAGATTTTCTGTATGAAGGCGGAATTGTTGAATACGTTGATTATCTAAACAAGAACAAAGACCTTCTTCACAAGAGCCCTGTTTATATAAGCGGTGAAAAAAATGATGTAATAATAGAGGTGGCATTTCAGTATAACAGTTCATATAAAGAAACAATGCTAACCTTTGCCAATAACATCAATACAGTTGAAGGAGGAAGTCACCTTGTAGGATTTAAATCAGCCTTAACAAGAAGTATTAACCAGTATCTTAACAGCTCACCTAAAGCTAAAAGCTTTAAAGAAAAGTTAAGCGGTGATGATGCAAGGGAAGGGCTTACAGCCGTATTAAGTGTAAGACTTCCTGATCCGCAGTTTGAAGGACAGACCAAAACAAAGCTTGGTAACAGCGAAATAAAAGGTCTTGTTGAAACCCTTGTTAATGAAGGAATAAGTAATTACTTTGAAGAAAATCCAAAGGTAATAAAAACAATTCTAGATAAGGTAATGGAGGCTGCAAGGGCCAGAGAAGCAGCCAGAAAAGCAAGAGATCTTGCCAGAAGAAAAGGTGTTCTTTCAAGTAATTCACTCCCGGGTAAACTTGCCGACTGCCAGGAAACAGACCCAAGTCTCTCAGAAATATTTATAGTTGAGGGTGAATCTGCAGGCGGTTCTGCCAAGCAGGGCAGAGACAGGAAGAATCAGGCTATTCTCCCGTTAAGAGGTAAAATTCTCAACGTAGAAAAAGCCCGTTTCGATAAAATGATATCAAGTGAAGAAATAAAGGTTATGATCACAGCCCTTGGTACAGGAATAGGTGAAAAGGAATATAACATCGATTCATTAAGATACCATAAAGTAATTATCATGACCGATGCTGATGTTGACGGATCTCATATACGTACACTTCTTCTTACATTCTTTTTCAGACAGATGCCAGAACTCATCCAGAACGGATACCTTTATGTTGCACAGCCTCCATTATACCGGGTTGCCCAGGGAAAAAGCGAGATGTACATAAAGGATGAAGATGAATTTGATAATTATATTTTCAACAGAATATCCGATAATGAAAAGGTTATTATTTCAGACGGTACAGAAATATCAGGATTTAAGCTTGTTACCTTTTTGAAGGGGATTAAAAAGTTTTATGAAAACCTTCAAAAACTTGCAAGAAGAGGTATCAGCCCAAGATTTATAGAGTTTTTAGCATTCAACGGACCCACTGATAAAAGACAGTTTAAAAACAGTGAGTATATGGACGGCATATTTAAATTGCTCGAAGAAAACGGTTTTAAAGTAAGTGATATAAATGTGACAGTTGAAGATGGTGAATATGAATTTACTATAAGTGAAACACAGAACGGCGGAAAACCTTCCTTTATAAACTGGGAGTTCCTGGCTTCTCCGGAACTTAAAAATATGATCATTATCTATAATAAATTTAAAGATCTTATAGTTGATGAATATCAATTTGATAATGATGAAGAAGGCAAAAAAGTAAAGGGTGCTCAAAACCTTATTAACGAGATTATAGAAAAAGCCAAAAAGGGATTGAGTATACAGCGATATAAAGGTCTTGGTGAAATGAACCCTGATCAGCTCTGGAAAACAACTATGGATCCGGAAAAAAGGAGACTCCTCCGGGTAAGAGTTGGTGACGATGTAGAAGCTGATGATATATTTACCGTTCTTATGGGTGATAAAGTAGAACCCAGACGTGAATTTATACAGAACAACGCCCTGGAAGTAAAAGAGCTGGACATATAAAAAAGGGTACTCCGCCTTCGCAGAAACTTTAAAGCTACGGCGGGACAAGAGGCACAAGGTGCAGGGTAAAAACAAATACTCAAAGCGCACTGGAAATACTGATAATAAAATCGGTTTTGGAGAAATATAAATGGTTTCGGATACAACTGATATAGATATTAAAGATACTTCAATAAGTATTGAAGAAGAGATGAAAAATTCTTATCTCGAATATTCAATGAGTGTTATTGTTCAAAGAGCACTCCCTGATATTCGGGACGGTCTAAAGCCTGTACACAGACGTGTACTGTTCGGCATGTATGACCTTAAAAATTTCAATAATAAACCCTATAAAAAATCAGCAAGAATTGTCGGTGATGTTATAGGTAAGTATCACCCCCATGGTGATGCTGCTGTTTATGATACCATCGTAAGACTTGCCCAGGACTTTTCAATGAGGTACCCCCTTGTTGACGGTCAGGGTAACTTTGGATCTATAGACGGTGATCCTCCTGCTGCAATGCGTTATACCGAAGCAAGGATGACCAAGCTTGCCCAGGAATTTCTTACTGACATCGAAAAGGAAACAGTCGATTTTACAGCAAACTATGATGATACTCTGCTTGAACCTGCAATCCTTCCCACTTCCATACCAAACCTGCTTATAAACGGAGCATCAGGTATTGCTGTAGGTATGGCAACAAATATTCCACCACATAATTTAAGGGAAGTATGTGATGCCTTAATTGCTGTTATTGATAATTCAAATATTAGCATTGATGATTTGATGAAAATAATAATTGCTCCTGATTTTCCTACTGCCGGATTTATCCTCGGCAGAAAAGGGGTAAAAGAAGCCTACAGGACAGGCCGCGGTATTATAAAGATAAGGGCCAGAGCCTTTGTTGAAATGGTAAAAACAAAGGAACGCGTTATTGTTTCCGAAATTCCATACCAGGTAAATAAAACAAAACTGCTGGAAAACATTGCTGACCTTGTAAAAGATAAAAAGATTGAAGGTATATCCGATATAAGAGATGAATCCGACAGGGACGGAATGCGTATAGTTATAGATATAAAACGCGACGGTAAGGCTCTTGTTGTCATGAACCGTCTATACAAATTCACCCAGATGGAAAAATCCTTCGGTATTATTTTTCTAGCTCTTGTAAACGGAAGACCTCAGACACTTAATTTAAAGGAAATTCTTGAGCACTTCATAAATCACAGAAGAGAAATAATTATAAGAAGGACAGTATTTGATCTTAAAAAGGCTGAAGAAAGAGCCCATATACTTGAAGGTTTAAGAAAGGCTCTTGATTTTCTGGATGAAGTTATTGCTCTTATCAGGTCATCTGCTGATTCAAAGGAAGCAAAATCAAGGTTGATAGCAGAGTTTGATTTTTCACCAATTCAGGCTCAGGCTATTCTTGATATGAGGCTCCATAGACTCACTGGTCTTGAAAGAGCAAAACTCGATGAAGAATATAATAATATTATTAAGGATATAACAAGGTTCAAAGCTATTCTTGAAAGCCCGGCCATGGTTCTTAATTTAATCCGTGAGGAATTGCTGGAAATAAAAGAAAAGTACGGTGATGAAAGAAGGACTGAAATACTTGCTCAGGATGAAGAACTTGATATTGAAGATCTTATTGCTGATGAAGATATGGCTGTAACTATAAGCCACAGGGGATACATTAAAAGAAATCCAATAAGCTTATACAGGGCTCAGAGGCGCGGCGGTAAAGGTCTTACAGGTGTTGTTCCTAAAGATGAAGATTTTGTTGAGCATCTGTTTGTTGCTTCCTCACATAATTATCTTCTTTTCTTTACAAACCAGGGCAGGGTCTACTGGAAAAAGGTTCACCAGATTCCAGAAGCTGGTAGAATGTCAAAGGGTAAGGCAATAGTAAATCTTCTTGAACTTCAGAAGGGTGAAAAACTTGCCACTGTACTGCCTATAAAAGAGTTTAATGAAAATCAGTTTATTGTAATGGCTACAAGAGAAGGTCTTATCAAAAAGACAGATCTTATGGCTTACAGCAATGTAAGAACCAACGGTATTATTGCTTTAAAGATAAATGATGATGACGAGCTTATCTCAGTAAGAGTTACAGACGGTGAACATGATATCTTTATAGGAACAAAAAGCGGAAAATCTATAAGATTCTCTGAAAAAGATATAAGAAGCATGGGTAGAGTTGCCGCAGGAAATATAGGTATAAGACTTGAAGACGGCGATGAAGTTGTTGGTATGGAGACCATAAAAGAAGGTTCAACAATTCTTACCGTTACAGAAAACGGATATGGTAAAAGGACTAAAACAGAAGAATACAGGGTTCAGTCAAGAGGCGGTAAAGGTATTCTTACCATAAAGGCAAGCGCAAGAAACGGATCTGTAGTTTATTCATACCAGGTAAGCGAACAGGATCAGCTCATGATAATAACAGAGCACGGAAAAATAATAAGACTCAGGGTAGCTGATATATCTGTTATTGGCAGAAATACTCAGGGTGTAAAACTTATAGATCTTGGACCCGGTGAAAAAGTTGTAAGTGTTGCCAAGGTTATAGAGGAGTAGGGGGGAGGATTCTATTCCTTATGACTGTCAATTAAATATTAATGATTCCATATTATTTTAAGTATTAATTAAGCGGCGCAGGGCTCATGGCTCAAGGCACAGGGAAAAAATAAAAACTTGTGTAATGAGTATGGTACCTGCGCTTTTTTTTGCAGGTTAATATACATTTTGAGTCTTAGATTATTTAAAAAATATACGTTAATAAGCATTTCTGATTCTTTCCCCAAAAACAGGTAAAGGCTTTGTTTTTCAGGGTGTGATCATTTGATAACCTGCAGAGAGGTTGGCTGTGTTTAATTTTAAGAGGTAATTGTACTTATCTTATGTATACACTCTATATTTATTTACCTCTTAAAATAAACACATTGGATATAAATAATTTGATCGCATCCTGAAAAATAATGCCTTTACCGTCATCATTCCTGATTATATCTACTTACACTGGAAAAAGTTGTTTAAGTTTTTTGCAGTAGCATTTATGTCGTAATTTCACCCTTTTTAACTTCGAACTAATTGGCTATTGCAAAATATAGGGTTTAAACAACTAATTTGGAGAAGAACCTAATGTAATAATAGTTTTTATATTGACTAAAGAGAGGAAAAGTTTGATGTGACTGTAGATAAAAAAATGGCGCATGACCCGATACAGGGTTTTGTTTTTACCCTGTGCCTTGAGCCCTGCGCCATGTGCCTTTTTTTAATTAACTGAAGTCTGAATTTCAACCAGCTTTTTTTCTACATCCGGCGTATAACAGATTCTGCAGCAGTTAAGACATCTGTCACTTTCTTCTTTTGCTGCCTTTTCTGTAAGTACCTGGTCAACTTCTACAAAAGATTTTATTCTTTCAGCCACAGGAAGTTCAACCATTTCCGATCTTGGTTTCTTTTCAATACCGTCTACATGATCAAAAAGAGTACAGTCTATAAGGTTTTTATTAAGTTCTCCCGGTTCAGAAGCTACTTTCTGACCTGTTATATACTGATGGATAGATCTTGCAGCCCGTCTTCCTCCACCTATTGCCTCAACAACAAGTGAAGGCCCTGTTGCAGCATCGCCTGCTGCAAATATAAAGGGAATTGATGTCTGCAGTGTTTCTTCATTAACATCAAATGTGTTCCATCTGGTTGTTTTAAGTTCTGCAAGTTTTTCCTTTACAGCTTCTGTAAAAGACATGTCAGGTGACTGACCTATTGCTGTTATAACCATGTCTGTTTCAAGAAGAGTCTCTGATCCTTCAACCGGAACAGGTCTTCTTCTTCCGCTTGCATCCGGCTCACCAAGTTCCATCTTCTGATACTCAAGGTGTGTTACATTTCCGTTCTCGTCTCCCTTTACACTCATTGGAGCCGACAGGAAACAGAACTCAACACCTTCATGATCGGCTGCTTCAACTTCTACTTCATTTGCCGGCATTTCAGCCCTTGTTCTTCTGTAAACTATATATACCTTTTCAGCACCGTACCTTAAGAGGTTTCTTGTACAGTCAATAGCTGTATTACCGCCGCCGACTACTGCAGCAGTTTTACCTATTGGAAGTTTTTCTCCGCCTGCAAGACGGGAAAGAAAATCTATACCTGTATAACATCCGTTAAGGTTTTCACCTTCAACCCTCAGGGATGAATCCTTCCAGGCGCCGATGCCAAGAAATATTGCATCGTAATTTTCTGCTACAAGGTTTTCCAGGTCAAAATCCTGACCGAATGTTTTATTAACTTCAACATCAATACCAAGATTGAGCATTCCTTCTATTTCCCAGTCAAGAACCTTTTTGGGAAGTCTGTATTCAGGAATACCGTATCTGAGCATTCCGCCAAGCTTGGGCATTGCTTCATATATCTTTACATCATGACCCAGTCTTTTTAAAAAGAATGCGCATGTTACACCTGCAGGTCCGCCTCCTACTATTGCTACTCTTTTACCTGTTGAAGGAGCAACTGAAACAGGAAGCCTTTTTCCTGAATTCATTTCATAGTCTGCAGCAAATCTCTTCAACTGGTTGATTGATACAGGCTCATCTTCTATACCCCTTCGGCAGTTTGTTTCACAGGGGTGAGGGCATACCCTGCCGCATGAAAGAAGGAACGGATTCCTTTCTCTTATTGTATGAACAGCTCCTTCATAATCTCCCTTTTTAATCTGGGCTATATAAAGAGGTATGTTGATTTCTGCCGGACATGTCTGTCTGCAGGGTGCAAGTTTGTCATCTTCTTTATTAAATGTAAGAAATCTTTGTGAAGGTGTTTTTACTTCTATAATGTTTTTGGGACATGTTCTTTCACACGCGCCGCAGCCTACACATTTTTCTTCATCAACTACCGGAAAACCGTCAGGCCCAAGACTTAATGCTCCAAAGAGACATGCCTTTACACAGTCCCCAAGACCAAGACATCCGACGGTGCATTCCTTTTTTCCGCCGTACATCATTGTCTGAGCACGGCAGCTGTTTATTCCCATATATATAAACTGGTCATTTGCTCTTGAACCGCCGGAACATGGATTATTTGCCCTGGAAGGTTCGGCAAGACCTGCGTCTATACCCATTATTTCCGCTACCTGGTGAGTTGCTTCTTCTCCTGCTACAATACATACATTTGCAGGAGCTTTTCCTGCTACAACAGCAACCGCTGCTGCCGAACATCCTGCATATCCGCAGCCGCCGCAGTTTGCACCGGAAAGACAGTCCTGTACCTGTTCTATTCGTGGATCTTCATATACATAAAAAACACGTGAAGCTACACTTAGTACAAGCCCGCAAAAAGCCCCAAGACCAGCCATAAGTAAGAAAGAATCTAAGAGTGCCTGAATCATTATTGCTCCTTAAAAATATTATGTATGTTAGTCACTTACTTTAAAATTTAAAGAATTATATGACATGTGATACCCGTGTCAAGTTTATATAAATAGCTAATATTAAAAAATATATTCAATTTTATTTAAATATATTACTTTTATTTAAGATGAATAAGAATGATTAAAATAAAGATATATATATAATGTTTATTCTTGACCCTTATTGTTATTTTAAATAGAATCCTCTTTCTATACCGTAAACAATCTATATATTAAAGGAAAAATTATGGGGCAGACACAATCAATGAAGATTGGTGCAATTGGCGCAGGCAGCTGGGGAACAACTCTTGCTAATTTACTGGCTGATAATGGACATACTGTTGACCTGTGGGTGAGAGAGGATGATGTTTACGAACAGATCAAAAATACCAGGATAAATGAGACTTTTCTGCCGGGTATGAAACTGGTTGATACTCTTAATCCTGTAAAAACTTTTGAAGAGGCGCTTAAAGATAAAGATATTATAATGATGGTTGTTCCTTCTCATGTATATCGTATTGTTCTTGAGCAGTTAAAACCCTTTTTAAAACCCGGAATGAAGTTTGTCTCAGCTACCAAAGGTATAGAAAACAATACATTAAAGGTTATGTCCCAGGTTGCTGAAGATATACTTGACCCAGAATATACAAAGGATTTTGCCTGCCTTGCAGGGCCGAGTTTTGCTAAAGAGGTTGTTGGCAAACAGCCTACTGCTGTTACTATTGCATCAAAAGATCTATCATATGCCGAGGTATTACAGAATATTTTTTCAACAGATCTTTTCCGTGTATATGTAAGTGACGACCTTATGGGTGTTCAGTTATGCGGAGCCCTTAAAAATGTAATTGCAATAGCAGCCGGTGCTTCAGACGGTCTTGGTTTCGGATTAAATGCAAGGGCCGCTCTTATAACAAGAGGTCTTGCCGAAATAACCAGGCTGGGTGTTAAAATGGGCGCCAATCCAATGACCTTTGCAGGATTATCAGGAATAGGGGATCTTGTTCTTACCTGTACGGGTGATTTGAGCAGAAACAGGACTCTTGGTCTTAAAATTGGTAAAGGTATGAGTCTTGATGAAATTACCAATGGAATGACCATGGTTGCCGAAGGTGTAAAAACTACTATATCAGCATATGAGCTTTCTAAAAAAATGGAAGTTGATATGCCGATAGTTGATCAGATATATGAAGCGCTTTACAAGGGAAAAGATCCTTTAGTTGCTGTTAAGGAACTTATGACAAGGGAATTAAAGAAGGAGCTTGAGCATTAATCCTTTATTTTAGGCGTAACAGGATATTTTCTGCTGTTGGTCATAATAACCTGTGCCTCTGAAAATTCCTCAACCTCTGTATAAAAATACATGTTGGAATTAATATTTCTTCTTTCAATTTCTTCGGCAACAGGTTTTAAGCCAAGATAAGGCTCCATAAAAGGGGCTGCATACAAGATAAAAAATATTATAAAAAAAATACACAGGACCAGATAAAAAACACTTTTTTTGTCCGGTCCTGTTTTTTTTGATGTTTTGTACAAAATAAACCTATATTTTTGCTGTTATCTCAGGAAATACCTTATAAAACATTATATAAGCCATTATAAGAGTTAAAATTAAATTAAAAGTCTGACCGCATATATAAAGGATAAGCGGCTTTCCTCCCTTGAAATAATCCTTTAATTCTCTAAAATTAGTGGCAAGTCCTATACTTACAAAGGCAAGACAGAAAAACCAGCCTCTTAGAGTTTTTGATAAGCCTCCTATAACACCATGATCTATAAGTGTATAACCTATATCGCTTCCCATTGATCCGTAGGTTATGGAAAAAACAATTGAAGCAAAAATAAAGCCAAGTACAAACTTAGGGAATCTGTGCCATATTTCAATGATATTTACTTTCTGACCAGGAAGGCATTCCACCTTTGCGCACCAGTATATTGCAACAGCAAATGCTATTATACCTATCATTACATTCTGTATCATTTTTACCGTTGCTGCCACATAAAGAGCCCTGTCACTTAAAAAAGCGCCGGCAGCAGCAACAGCTCCTGTAGCATCTATTGTTCCTCCCATCCATGCACCGCCTAAAACATGGGGCATTCCTACCGCTTTTATAATTGCAGGCATTACAATCATCATTATAGATGTGAATATAAGAGATAAACCTACAGCAAGTGTAAGTTCTTCCTTTTTGGCCCTGCATGCGGATGCCGTTGCAATTGCCGCAGAAACACCGCATACCGACATGTCTGCAGATATTGTCATGTTTAATGTTTTTGAAGGGATCTTTAAAATTTTCTGGCCGAATATAAATGTGGATACAAGCACTATTGGGGTAACAACCCAGGCAACAAATATTCCTGGAATACCTATCTGAAGGATTTTACCAAACAGTATTTCGGCTCCAAGAAGAACAAGGCCTGTTTTAATATAGTATTCTGTCTGTACCGCAGGCATTACCCATTTTGGTGTTCCTATTGTGTTGCTTATTATAAGGCCGAATAAAATAGCCCATGCCGCATAACCTATTCCGTAATGTTTCATGGTGGCATTTGAAGATGCTGCATATGCAATTACTGCCAGAAAAAAAACAAAAGAAAATCCTGTTATAAATTTTATAAAGGATGTTCCCATTACTTTCATGCCTGTACTGAAAAAAAGTGCGATAAGTATCATCATACCTATAAGAGGTAATATCTGATTATAGGCCTTCGGGCTGCTTTTTGATTTTGCACTGCCGGCTCCGGCCTTTGCCTTTCTCCACATATCTATAGCTTCTTCTGCAGCGGTATTAAGTTTTTCATCTTCATATCCGGCGGTAAAAGCAAGTTTCTGTGCGTCGGCAGCAAGAGACAGGGCTTTTTCCTCTTCTGCCTTTGCTTTTTCATACTTTTTTAATTCTGATATTTTTTTCTGTTCTGCCTTTTCACCAGACATAAAAAATGCATCAAGAGGATTTGATTTCCAGCCGTGGGGTTTTGACATAAAACTTTTTATTGTTTTACCAGTTTCGGAACCTGATGCCTTCAGTTTTGATTTAGCATCCACTGCTTTATGCCATTCTATTGTTTTAAAAGGTATTTCAGATGATGAAAGCTCCTCAAGCCTGATGTTTGATTTTTCTATTACATTCTTATAATCGGAAGGCATATTGTTGGAAAAAATAATAAATCCGGCAATAAGAATTATAAAACCCAGCCATATTGCCCAGTAGTCTTCTTTTTTCCATAAATCAGAAAAACTGCTTTTTGCCTTATCAAATACATACTGGTTTCCGGCATCGCCTGTTTCCATATCATCAGCCATATATTCCTCCTTTTAAAAAAACATAACACATAATTTAATGCTGCATGAATCAGCGGATTATTAATGTTTTAAGATACGAAAGTATAATTGATAAAATTAAAAACTGCGAAAAACAGCTTCTGCACGTTATTGAAATAAATTGATTGCTTTAAGACAGGTTCTATATATGATTTTATTTTTGTTAATAAATCAAGGAAAATAGTGTAATAATAACTGTATCTTATTAATCGTAAACAAAAGGGCAGAGGTTATTGCCTTTTTTTAGTAGAGGAAATTAATGCTGATCAGTATCCTGTTCTGCTGTGCAGGTTTTCTACTTCTGTATTTCTGCTCAGAGTGGCTTGTTAAGGGATCATCCAGTCTTGCAAAGAGCCTTGGAATAACACCAATAGTTATAGGCTTAACTGTAGTTGCATTCGGAACCTCTGCCCCTGAGCTTGTTGTAAGCCTTTTTTCCGCCATAGAAGGCAAAAACATGTTTGCAGTGGGTAATGTTATTGGAAGCAACATATGTAACATTGCTCTGGTTCTTGGTCTTTCCGCAATATTCAATCCTATAATATGCTCCCGTGAAGTGGTTAAACGTGAAATACCTGTAATGCTGGGAGTTTCTCTTTTTCTGCTTCTTTTATCATGGAATTCTGTAATAGGAAGAATAGAAGGTGTTATTCTTTTTACCGGCGTTATTACCTATTCATACATGAATTATAAGATTGCCGTGAATCAGAAGATAAAAAACGGAAAAAATGTTCAGACTGATATCAATGATATTAATCATGAACTTGAAGAAATAGGATATGTATCTTCAAGGAATAAACAGATTCTGCTTATAATTGCCGGTATTGCCGGAATTACAGGCGGTGCTAAACTTATTACCTATTCTGCTGAAATTATAATGACAATAATGGGAGTAAGTGAAAGATTTATAAGTTTAACAGTGGTTGCATTCGGAACATCCCTGCCCGAACTTACTACCTCGGTTATGGCTGCCGTAAGAAAGGAAACTGATATAAGTATTGGTAATCTTATCGGAAGCAATGTTTTTAATATATTAAGCGTGCTTGGCGCTGTATCCATAATAAGCCCGATAACGATTCCGGACGGCGGATTTATTAAAAGCGGCCTTGTTATAGATTATATAGTAATGATGATTATCTGCGTCATACCATGGTTTATGATGAAAAAAGATAATACTATAAACAGGAATAACGGAATAACACTGCTTATCTGTTACGCCGCTTACCTTGTATACCTGTTTATGAATTTATAAAATTATGGAATATCCTGATATGGAATATCTCGCTTCTGATAAAATTAAAGAAACTCTCGGAGATTCAATATTTTCGGATAATATTACTGTTTATAAAAGTCTTATATCAACAAACAGCACAGCAAAGGAACTGTATAAAAATGGGGCCTGTGACGGAACCGTTATTCTGGCTGAAGAACAGACTGAAGGCAGAGGCCGCATGGATAGAAAGTGGCTTTCACCTTCATACAAAAACATACTTGTATCCATCCTTTTAAAACCTCAGATAAAAGTAGAACACATATATTCTCTTACTCTTGCCCTGGCTGTTTCCGGAATTGATGCAGTAAAAAATGTAAGCGGTTTATCCGCAATGATAAAATGGCCTAACGATATCTATTTAAATAAAAAGAAACTTGCAGGAATACTTACCGAATTCAGCGTCAGGGGAAAAACTCCGGCCTATGTTATTTTAGGTATGGGGATGAATGTTAACTGGAACCCTGAAAAGGAGAAAAACATACTTTTTCCTTCCACAAGCATATTTATTGAGACAGGCAAAGAAACATCCAGAAATACTCTAATGGCCGAAATATTAAAAAACTTTGAAATATTCTACAGCGATATAAAAAATGATAAAATGGAATATTTTCTTAAAAGGTGCAACCGTCTTTCTCTTTTAACAGGGACGGAAATATCAGTTGATACAGGCGAAGAAATAATAAAAGGAAAGGCATCCGGTATAGATAAAGACGGGGGATTGATATTAGAGGGCCAGGACGGAAACATTAAAAAGATATTAAACGGGGATGTTTCATTAAGGTTTTGAAAACAGCCTGCTTTTTTCTATAAAACAGCTTTTATTTAATATCATTCTTACACTCCTCTAACATAATTCTAATTATTTATTTTTAGCATTACGCGATTAAATAAACAGTTCTCTTCAGGAGAGATTAAATGTCTAAAGAAAAAATTCTGGTTGTTGATGATGAAGAAGATATTCTCGAACTCGTAAGATATAATCTTACAAGAGAAGGATATAATGTTATATGTGCGTCTACCGGTGAAGAAGGTTTAAACAGTGCAAAGTCCAAACTGCCTGATCTTATTATTCTTGATCTTATGCTTCCCGGTATTGACGGTCTTGATGTTGCCCGAAACCTTAAAAGTGATAACAATACAAAGCTGATTCCCATAATAATGCTCACAGCAAAGGGGGAAGAGGCTGATATAGTAACAGGTCTTGAACTGGGTGCTGATGATTATATTTCAAAACCCTTCAGCCCGAGAATACTGACAGCAAGGGTTCGTGCTGTTCTTAGAAGAAAAGTAAAACCCGCCGGCGGTGAAAAAGAAATAATAGAAATACACGACATAAAAATCCATACAGGCCGTCATGAAGTTCTTGTAAATGATAATCCTGTGCAGCTTACCTTTACAGAGTTTGGGATTTTAAGCTTTCTGGTAAAAAGGCCTGGATGGGTATTTACCCGATCACAGATAGTTGATGCTGTAAAGGGTGACGACTACTTTGTAACAGACAGGTCTGTTGATGTTCAGATAGTTGGTTTAAGAAAAAAACTTGGTGATGCCGGAAAATACATAGAGACCGTACGGGGAGTTGGGTACAGGTTCAAGGAGTAAAATTTGAACGGAAAAAAACGACTTATATGGGTTTTATACCCTTCATACCTTCTTATTATTCTGTTATCCATACTAACCGTTACCTGGTATGCTTCTGTTTCTTCCAGAAATTTTTTCTTAAGCCAGACAGGCAAAGATCTGGAGGTAAGAGCTGAATTTTTTTATAACAGGATTAAAGGCCTTCTTGTTTCACAGGATTTAAAGGAGATAGATAAACTCTGTAAACAGGTAGGAGAAGCAACCGCTACAAGAATTACTGTAATTTTACCTACAGGTGATGTTGCCGGTGACACTGAGAGCGACCCTGAAAAAATGGATAATCACAGGGACAGGCCCGAATTTATAGGAGCTGTTAAAAATAAAAAAGGTATTTCTACCCGTCACAGTCTTACTCTTGATAAAAATCTTATGTATGTAGGAATGCGTGCCCCGAAAGAAGGATCGCTTGAGGCTGTTGTACGCACATCCATTCCTGTTGATGTTATAGATGAGCAGATAAACAAGATACAGCGAAAGATAGTATTTAGCGGTATTATTATTGCCTTTTTTACAGCAGTGATATGCCTTATTATTTCACGAAAAATAAGCAGGCCGATTGAAGAGCTCAGAAAAAATGCAGAAGGTATTTCAAAAGGGGTATATCGTTTTAACCGTCCTAAATCCGGTATAGAAGAAATAGGTAATCTTCATAATGCAATGAAAGAAATGGTGAATGATCTTGAAAACAGGATTTCCACCATAACAAGGCAGAGAAATGAAATAGAAGTAATACTGGCCAGCATGGATGAAGGTATTGTTGCTATAGATAACCGGGAAAATATTATAAGTATTAACAGGGCAGCAGAAAACATATTTGATACCACAAATAAAGATGCCCAGGGAAGAAGCGTTCAGGAAGCAATAAGAAACAGAAGTTTCCATGATTTTGTAGCTGATGTTATTAATGGTGATAACCCTGTTGAAAAGGAAATAACTTTATTTCCAGGCGAAGAAAAATATGTAAACGGTCACGGAACCAAGCTTGTTGACGGAGAAGGAAGACAGATAGGTGCACTTATTGTTTTAAATGACATAACACGCCTTAAAAAACTGGAAAATATAAGACGTGACTTTGTAGCAAATGTTTCTCATGAGATAAAAACTCCAATAACCGCAATTAAAGGTTTTGTAGAGACATTAAAAGACGGCGGAGTTGATGAAGCAGAAGACAGGGAACGCTTTTTAAATATTATAGCAAATCATGTGAACAGGCTTGAGGCTATTATAGATGACCTGCTGAAACTGTCCAGGATAGAAAAAGATACCGAGTCAGAGGATGGAATAAAATTAAGAAAAGATAATATTTATAATGTTATCGAAACATCTGTTCAGGTATGTCTCCCTAATGCAGAATCAAAATATATAAAAATTGAATATGAATGCGATAAGAATCTCACAGCCAGGGTAAATGCACCTCTGCTTGAACAGGCTGTGGTTAATCTCCTTGATAATGCAATAAAATACAGCGGCAGTAATACCTGTGTATCAGTTAAGGCGTATCCTGAAAATGAAGGAGTGACTATTGATGTGAAAGACCAGGGAAGAGGTATTGAAAAAGAACATTTACCGAGACTCTTTGAAAGATTTTACCGTGTGGATAAGGCCAGAAGCAGGCAGCAGGGTGGTACAGGTCTTGGTCTTGCAATAGTAAAGCATATTACCCAGGCTCATGGCGGAAATGTTACAGTTGAAAGCAGTCCTGGAGAAGGAAGTGTTTTTTCTATTCATATCCCATGATTTTATTGCAAAGCGCAAAGCCATAATACCTTATGGATTGATGTTATTAAATTGATACCCCGCTGCAGGCAGCGGGGTTTTTCATTTAATTTATCCTTTTTAAAACACATTTCTAATCTGTTCCTAATCTGTCAGTCTTAAAATATCTGAAAAAATAAAAACTTAAAAAGAAATTAAAGAGAAGGCTCTTTAATATTTTGGAGGATAAAAATGGACAGAAACAGAACAATTCATAAACTTTCAACCGTATTAGACCTGTTAAATCATGATTCTGTGTGTGAAGGCGGAAGGCCGAGTGTAAGAATAAGATATGATTATGACGGAATAGAAAACAGTCAGGTATTTACAGTATTAAATAAAGATATCCCAAAGGATTCGGCAGACAGAATTATAGACTGGCTCAAGGATAATGTTAAATCAGAAGATATAATCTACGGATTAAAATCAAACAGTCTTGATGTTATTGATTTGAATTTCTTAAAAGCACGTAACTTATAAAATAATATCTATTTGGATATTTATAAGAACGGAAGGAAGCAGTTTTGGATAAGATAGTACTTGAATGTCATAAAAAAGACATGGATTTTGAGAATCTATTGAAGTGCCTGAAATCTCTTTTTCCTGAATGTTCACTGGAAATCAGAAAAACTGATACAGAAATTTTAAACATTAAAAAGAGCAGTATCTGTTCCAGGATACAGCTCTAAAAAATCCCGCCGGGAATATCCTTACAAAACCCTAACAAACCGCTAATTTTCAATTAACAATTTTTACCTACTTTATGAATGATTTGAGCATCCACTATTTGAGGCTGCAGCAGTTAAATGAGCTAACGATAGGTTAACAAAGTGCTAACAAAACACTAACAATTTTATGACAGAAGATAACGTTTTCACAATTTACGGAGGAAAAAAATGGGTATAAAAAAATTATTGGTAATGAGTCTGATGGGCGCATGCTGTTTAATAGCTAATTCTGCATGGGCAGGCAACATTGATATTAAGGGATCAACAACAGTTCTCCCTATAGCAATGAAAATAAAAGAAGCATATGAAGCTCAGAATAAAGATGTTAATATTACAGTTTCAGGCGGCGGATCAGGTAACGGAATAAAAGCTCTTATTGATGGATCAACAGATATTGCTGACGCATCAAGATTTATAAAGGATAAAGAAATTAACCTTGCAGTTCAGAGGGGGATTTATCCTGTGCCCTTTGCTGTTGCATATGACTGTATCGTTCCTGTTGTTCACCCTTCAAACCCGGTTAAAAATCTTACAATTGCTCAGCTGAAGTCTATTTATAAAGGCGACATAACAAACTGGAAAGATGTAGGCGGCGACGATGAAGATATAGTTGTTGTTGGACGTGATTCATCTTCCGGCACATTTGAAGTATGGAAGGTAAAGTTATGAACAAAGAAAGAGTAACCAAGCGTGCTCTTGTTTCTGCTTCAAACGGAGTTATTGTTCAGAGCGTATCTAAAAATAAAAAGGCAATAGGTTATATAGGCCTTGGTTATATGGATACTTCTGTTAAGGCTCTTACAGTAAACAGCATAAAGGGAAGTAAAGTAACAACACTTGACGGAACATACCCCATAAGCAGACCTTTATATATGTTTACAAACGGATGGCCGAAACTTGATACTCTTAATTTTATCAATTTCGTATTAAATCCTGAAAAAGGCCAGAAGTATGTTGAAGAAGTTGGCTTTGTACCTCTTTACTAATAAATAATAATTACTGACGGGAATCATATCATAAATATATACAGATTCCCGTCAGGGGTATTAAAATAAATGAGTAAAAAAATTCATAGCGGCCAAAAGCGTAGGAAAAAGGAAAAACTGATAAAATCAGTTTTTTTTATTGTTGCTCTGACTTCTATTATAACTCTCTGCCTGATAGTTGCTTTTCTATTTATGGAAGGTCTTCCTATATTCGGTAAGATATCAGTCATTGATTTTGTTTTCGGATCAGACTGGTACCCGACAGATGAACCTCCGGTTTTTGGAATTTTACCGCTTATTATAGCATCTCTATCTGTTACTGTTGTATCTTCAATAATATCTATACCTCTTGGTATTCTTACAGCTCTTTTTCTTGCGGAAACAGCAACTCAAAAAGTTCGCGAAATAGTAAAGCCGATAGTTGAGCTTCTGGCTGCTTTACCATCTGTTGTAATTGGCTTTTTTGGTATGGTAGTTGTGGCCCCTTTTTTACAGGATACCTTTGATATTGCAACCGGCCTGAACCTCTTTAATGCGTCCTTAATGCTTGCCTTTATGGCTATACCTACTATATGCAGCATCAGTGAAGATGCTATATTCGGTGTCCCTAAAGAATTAAAAGAAGCATCTCTTGCCCTTGGAGCAACACACTGGGAAACAATAAGAAGGGTTATTCTTCCAGCTTCAATATCCGGTATTTCAACAGCAGTTATACTGGGAATGAGCCGGGCAATAGGAGAAACAATGGTTGTTCTTATGGTTGCCGGAGGCGCGATACTGGTTCCCGAATCACTGTTTGATCCTGTCAGACCTCTGCCGGCCAGTATCGCAGCAGAGATGGCGGAAGCTCCATTCAGGGGAGATCATTATCATGCTCTTTTTGCAACAGGTATTGTTCTCTTTGTATTTACCATGGCCTTTAACATGGTTGCTGAGTACATATCCAATAAGTACAGGCAGGTCGGGGCAGCTACATTATAAAAGAAAGGTTAAGGGCACATCCGCCGTCGCTTAAGCTATGGCAGGACAGGTGGTGCAGGGAAAAGGCTTTTTTAAAATAAAAAAATTATGAAAAAATTAAAACGAATAAATAAAAGCCGGAAAATTAGACAGTCTTTAATTTTCGGTCTGTTCAAAGCAGCTACAGCAATCAATGGAATTGCTCTATTGATAATAATATTATTTTTAGTTGCAAACGGCTGGCGTGCTATAAACTGGGAATTTTTAACACAATCTCCAAGAAATATGATGACAGAGGGAGGTATTCTGCCGTGTATTTTAGGAACTATATACGTAAGTCTTGGAGCAATTTTTATAGCTTTGCCTATAGGTGTATCAGCAGCTATATATCTTAATGAATACGCAAGACCCGGCAAAATTGTTCGTATAATAAGGCTGGGAATAAATAATCTTGCAGGTGTGCCGTCTATTGTTTTTGGTCTTTTTGGGTTTGCTTTATTTGTTACTGTATTTAAATTTGGTGTGAGTATCTTGTCAGGATCCCTTACACTTGCCGTTATGACACTGCCTGTCATAATCGGTGCGTCGGAGGAAGCCTTAAGAAATGTTCCGGATACATACAGGGAAGCTTCGCTTGGGCTCGGTGCAACAAAGTGGCAGACAATAAAAAAAGTTGTTTTACCATCCGCACTGCCTGGAATACTTACAGGCGCAATACTTGGAATCAGCCGTGCAGCAGGTGAAACAGCGCCTATTATGTTTACTGCTGCTGTTTATTCAACTTCGTCTCTTCCAGGTTCACCGATGGACAAGATAATGGCGCTTCCATACCATATTTATGTTCTTGCAACGGCAGGTACAGAAATTGAAAAAACAAGACATTTACAATATGGAACATCTCTTGTGCTTATTTCTCTTGTACTGGGATTAAACCTTATTGCAATTGTATACAGAACTAAATTAAGAAGAAAATTAAGTAAATAATCCTATTAAATCCATATTAAAAAATGTTCTAACACGGTATGTATCAGGAAATTTAAATGACTAATATTATAAAAATGAAGACTCAGAATCTGGATTTTTTCTACAGTGACTTTAAAGCTCTGCATGGAATATCTCTGGAATTTTATGAAAGAAAAGTAACTGCTTTAATAGGGCCGTCAGGCTGTGGAAAAAGTACATTATTAAGATGCCTTAACAGAATGAATGATCTGATTCCCTATAGCAGGGTTGAAGGTAGTGTATTACTTGACGAAGAAGATATTTACGATAAGAGTATAGATGTTGTTTCATTAAGAAGCCGGGTAGGAATGGTTTTTCAAAAACCGAATCCATTTCCAAAGAGCATATTTGAAAATGTTGCATACGGTCTAAGGGTTAATGGCATAAAAGATCGGGGAGTAATAGAAGAAAGAGTTGAAAAAAGCCTTAAGGGCGCTGCCCTGTGGGAAGAAGTAAAGGACAGGATTAATGAGTCAGCTCTTGGCCTGTCCGGTGGTCAGCAGCAGAGATTATGTATTGCACGTGCAATGGCAGTAGAACCGGAAGTTCTTCTTATGGATGAACCTGCATCAGCTCTTGACCCTATTGCAACACAAAAAATAGAAGAGCTTATACATCAGCTGAAGGAAACATATACTATTATTATTGTTACTCATAATATGCAGCAGGCAGCAAGGGTGTCTGACATGACAGCCTTCTTTTACCTGGGTAAGCTGATAGAAGTAAATGAAACAGATACGCTGTTTACCAGGCCTGAACTAAAACAGACCTCAGATTATATTACCGGAAGATTCGGTTAGATATTATAATATTAGAAATTTATCAGGAGAAAAAAATGCCGCCCCGTTTACAGGTTGAGATTGAAAATTTAAAGAAACAGGTTCTTTCACTGGGAGCAATGGTGGAAGAGCAGGTAAGTAAAGCAATTAAAGCGCTTGAAACAAAAGATCTCCAAATAGCCCAGGAAGTTATTAAGTTAGACAGAAAAGTTGATGCGTCAGAAGTTGAAGTGGAAGAAGAGTGTCTTAAAATACTTGCACTTCATCAGCCGGTAGCTGTTGATCTGAGGTTTATTACCGCTGTAATAAAAATTAACAATGATCTGGAAAGAATTGGTGATGAGGCTGTTAATATAGTTGAGAGAGTTTTATATCTCGGATCACGTCCTCCCATGGATATTTCATTTGACTATGGAGAAATGTCCGAAAAAACAGTTAAGATGCTTAAGGACAGCCTTGATGCCCTTGTATCGCTTGATATTGATATGGCCTACAGGGTGCGTCTTGAGGATGATGAAGTTGATGAACTGGACAGAGGATTTTTTGACAAGGTTAAAAACATAATTCCTCAAAATACTGAAAGAGTAGGTTCTCTGATCCACCTGTTTTCTATCTCTCACCATCTTGAAAGAATTGCCGACCATGCAACCAATATTGCAGAAGAAGTAATATACCTTATAGAAGGCGTTATTCAGAGACATAAAAAACAATAATTAAATTTATCGCATACCTGCAAGATAGAATATTACAAACAGTATAAGTGTTCCGCTGATTCTAAGGTATGCGGTAAAAATCATATCTCTTGAAGATCCTGTAAAAAATAACCTTTTATTAGCCATTGATAATCTTAACTTTGCAAAAGAAAATACAGATATTATCCATAGTGCTGCTAAAATATAAAGTAAAACAACCATTGTTTTCCCTCGTGTTTTTTTTCTAATATTTTTAAATGTAAATGTTAGGCAAATATTAGGATGGCGTTAGTATTACAATGGCAGAATTAAATAATGTCTGTAGGTACTTTTTTTAAATCAAAATTATCATTAATGAGGTTTTATTCCGGCACTGAGCTTTTCTCAAAGACGTATCTGAACTGAATTGTACGAATGTTTTGTTTTTTAAGGATTACAATATATGCACTTTAAAGAAAGTAAGTACACAATCCTTAAAAAATCAAAACTTACCCATATCCTTCTGTATTATTAACAGATACATCTTTGAGAAAAGCTCAGCACCTCCACCCTGGTCAATAAGCATTTCTGACTCTTCCTCTCAAAGCAGGTAAAGGCTTTGTTTTAATGGTGTGATCATTTGATAATCGGCAGAGAGGTTAGCAGTGTTTAATTTAAAGAGGCAGGAGAATGAAAAATTTAATTTATGAAGTATTTCTTTTATGATTAGGATGACTTGTTTTTGTCAGTTGGCAGGAACTAAATAATTCCTCCTAAGAAGGCAGGGGGATTATTTTTCAGGATGAGATCAGTTGATAATTAAGGATAAGGTCACAGTGTTTTTATTTTAATGATCATTTGCAGAGGTAAATTGCACCGGATTAGAGGTCTGATCTTTAAAATGAAAACACATGTACAAAAGGTAATTTGATCTCGTCCTGAAAAATGATACCCTCTGCTGTATCTGCCCCGTTAAAAACTCTAATACCGGATGTTTTTAATGTTTTAAAAGTCAAACAATCCGCACACATAAAACTCAAGTATAACCCTGTTTCAATATTATCCTAATAAAAAACAGCAACAATAATAACATCAGGAAAAAATAATCACTTTAATTGAAGAAAGGACTTGTATTGTTATGCTGCAGGATAAGGAAAGATACTTTTATGAAAATCTGATTTTAAAGAAGATGAGTGAAGTTCTAAACAGGAATATTACGCTTGAAGCTCTTAAAGCTGATGAACATGGAAAACAGCCCGATGTTGTTGACCAGGCTGCTCTTAATAACAACAGAAATATAACCATGCTTCTGTTAGAAAAAAATAATATGCAGATAAGCGGTTTTAAAGATGCCCTTGAACGTGTACGCGAGGGATCATATGGAATCTGTGAGGAGTGCAGTGAAAAAATATCCAGAAAAAGACTTAAGGCTGTACCATTTGCCAGGTTATGCATAAACTGCCAGACAGAGCTCGAGACAAAACCCCGGGCCCTGTTATGCTGATATACCATTAATGATATTAAGCTACCTTAAGTTTTTCTGCGTGGCTGTTAATGCTGTGCCCATGAAAGGCCAGGTAGTTTTTTAGTCCCTCTTCCCCAAAATATCTGGAAAGAGTTTTTTTATCGGATTCAAGCAGGTCGACAAAGATAAGGCCGTCAAGGACATTGCTGAAATCCTGATCAACATTAAAGCTGAGGATTTTTCCTCCGAGCTTGAGATACTGTCTCAGGAGAACCGGTACACCTTTGTCATCCTTTTCAATTCCCGATATCCATGAAGAAACTTCTTCTATATCGCTGCTCCACTTAAGGTCCCTGTTAATACCAGAACGGGCGTGATTAATCCGGAAGGGTGTCCTGGGCCTGATCATTTTAGAAAGCTGCGGTATGCCGTGATTTAACTCAAGAAAGGAAACCATCAGCTTTCTAGAATATGACTGATAATCCTTTGATATACTGACAGCACCAAAAAGATACCTGTATTTCATGTTTTTAACTACATAGTGCCCGATTCCCTTCCATAAAAGAAGAAGGGCTGAATAACTTCTCTGATACTCTTCTCTTATAAAGGTGCGCCCCATCTCAAGAGCCGGCCCCATGTTATTTAAAAATGAATCACGGTATTTAAAAAGAGTATATGTATAAAGACCTTTTTTACCCTCTTTTGAAAGTATTTCATCTGTTCTGCCTACACGGTAAGAACCAACTATATCCCTGTTTTTATCATTCCACAAAATGATGTGTACATACGTATGATCAAAACGGTCCAGGTCTATACTCTTTCCTGTTCCTTCACCGGTTGCCCTGAATGTAACTTCCCGAAGACGTCCTATTTCCTGAAGTACATGAGGAATTTGAGTGCACTCAGCCCAGTAGACAGTAAAATCTCCGTTTTTTACAAGGGTCTGATCATCCGGTAATGATGATAATTCCATGGAAAGAATATCTTTGCTTTGAGAGATGGAAATGGAGTTATGTTTTTTTGATGTTCTTTTGACCAGAGGAAAAGAAAAGACATTTTTATTGGCCCTGTCTGATTTACCTAAAAGTTCGGTTCTAAACCTAAGGTAGGATGTTAAAGTACTGTTATCCTTTATATCAGACATACGTTTGTATGGTACCGCCTGACCTATCTTATAATTTATGTTAACCGATCTTTTTTTAAGCAGCTCCCTTGGAAGCAGGGCTGTTCTTAAACGGGGATGAACAAGACCTGCAATATGAAACAGCGGACTGTTTTTACCGTAAAAGAAAACAGGAAGAACAGGTGATCCTGTCAGGTGAACAAGTCTGCCGACTGTATTATGCCAGGGGGGATCTGTTACTTCTCTTTTAGCAATAGAAAAATGTGAAACTTCACCGGCTGGAAAAGTTAAAAGAAGACCACCGTTTTTTACCCATGATGCAGCTTTTATAATTGAGCGGGCATTACTCTTTACAGATGATCTTTTTCCAAAGGGATCAACCGGAAAAAGTATTGGTTCGAGTTCGGTAAAAAGACCTAGATAATGATTTGCAAGTATGCGGATATCTTTTCTTACCCCGGAAAGGATTGAAGCAAGTGCAAGACCGTCAATGCCTCCAAAGGGATGATTGGCAACTACAATAAGCGGACCTGCAGCAGGTATTGATTTTTTATGATCTTCAACAGGCGAGTAATTTATATCAAGTTTATCAAGAACCTTATCTATAAAAGAAAATGGATCAAGGCTGTCCGGAAGGCTGTAATAATAATCTCTTATTGTGGGAAGAGACATTATTTTATCAAGAGATGAAAGAGCAAGACCTGACATTAATCTTTTGACTGGATTGCCGGAGCTGTAAAAACTTGAAAGAGGCGTATTTAAAATATTTCTTGTGTCTGTCATGTTTAACCTCAAATAAATTGATGGAATATAATCGCATTTCACTGCAAATGCAGTTTATAGGTTTTAATAGGAGAATGTTAATGATCAGGTAAAAACGGATTAGATCTTTATTAGAATTTATTAGGAGAGATGTTTAATTGGAAAAAGGACGTAACAGAATTTTTTTAATTTTCTAACATTAAACTAAAAAATCCCGGTGTAATATTGTCAAATGATACTTAAAGGCCAGGGTAAAATATAATATGAAAAAACTCATTTCGGTTGCTGTCTTTATAATTCTCTCATGTTTATCTGTCACATGCACAGCGGGAGACAGGTCTGATAAAAATCTTGTGATTACATATGAAAAAAATGAGGACGGTAAAAAATATATAAAAGCTGTTTTTAAACTCGATGCTGATCCTGAAAAAGTTTACCGCACATTAAGGGATGTTGAGATGTTTCCGGAGTTTATGCCCGGGTCTGCGGCTGTTGAAATTATAGAGAAAAAAGAAAAACACCAGGTAGTTAAATTTTCAGGAAGCAGGGGACTATTAAGCGCCGACATCACAATGAAGCGGTTTATTGATGATGAAAATAAAAAGATAGGGTGGACAATTTTAGACGGTCCGCCAAAGGAAGTGAATGGTTACTGGCTGGTAAAAGAAAACAGTAAAAAGGGTGAGCCAAAGTCTGTAGTATACTATACCAATTATGTTGATGCCGGTGTTCTGGTTCCCGGTTTTCTGGTGAGAAAATATATGCGTGAAGATGTGGAAAGAATGGTTCCCAATATAATAAAAAGAGTAAAAAGCGACGGTACATGGCTTTCTGAAGATTTTCTGAAAAAAAAGAAAAATAAATCCAGCCTTTAAAATCTTAACAGATTTCTAACATTAAATTCATTTTTTCAAAACAATTCCTCAGCACAATACAGTTATAGATAAGGTAAAAATTCTTTCAGTATGGGGAAGAACGGAAACGTTCCGGGAAAGAATTAATATAGGTATTTAATATTTAACCAAGGAGATAATATTTCATGAAGATAAAAACAATTATTACCACGCTTTTAACATCAGCGGCTCTGTTTACATTTTCTGGTTCTGCTTTCGCAAGTGATGTAGATATCCTTATCGAAAAACTCGTAGAAAAAAAGATTCTTACACAGTCCGAAGCAACAGATATTGTTAAAGAGATCAAAAAAGAAGACAAAAAAAGCAGTGAAAAATCTTCTTCGAGCTGGGCGGAAAAAGTAAAGCTTAAAGGCGATGTAAGGCTGCGCTACCAGCATGAAGATAAAGAAGCCGACAGTAATCCTTCAAGAGACAGATACCGTGTAAGGGCACGTGTTGGTATTGTTGCAAAACCTGCTGACAAATGGGAAGCAGGAATAGGTGCAGCTTCCGGCGGATCAGACCCGAGATCAACAAATGAAACTCTTGATAATACTTTCGAGACTTCTGATCTGAGACTTGATTATGCATACGCAAAATACAGCCCGACAAAAGATATATCAATTGTTGGCGGTAAATTTAAAAACACAATCTGGTCAACAAAAGACCTTCTGTGGGATGGTGATATAAATCCTGAGGGTATTTCTGCCAACTTTAATTTTAAAATTAACGACAATTTTAAAGTTTTTGTAACACCCGGTTACTACATTCTTGATGAGTACAAAACTTCAAAGGGAGATCCTTCCTTAATGTTTGTTCAGCCTGGAATCGATCTTAAAGCCGGCTCTGTAGGTATTAAATTTGCTGCAACCTATTACAACTTCAGAGATGTACAGGGGAATGACTTCAGTGAAGATACTGCAGGTCTTTACGGTGCAGGTTCCAACACAGTAAATGAAGACGGAAACCTTGTTTACGATTATGATGCTATCGCTCTTGATGCTGAGATCGGTTTCAAAATGCCGGAGCAGTTTGGTGTTGTTGAATATGCAAAAGTATTTGGACAGTATGTCGATTCTGATGCAGAAAATGAAAACACAGGTATTCTTTACGGTTTTAAATTCGGCAGCAAAAAACTGAAAAAAATAGACAGCTGGGAAGTAAAGGTTAACTACCGCAAGCTTGAAAAAGATGCATGGGTTGATTTTCTTCCTGACAGCGACTTCTACGGCGGAGCAACAGATGTAAAGGGAATGGAATATGAGCTTAAGCTCGGTTTAACAAAGAACCTTTCCTTTGGTCTTGATTACTACCATTCAAAACCAATACTTGGTAATACAGATGTTAAACAGGACATCCTTCAGGGTGATTTAGTTCTCAAGTTCTAATCATTTAATCCTATTGGATAATAAAGGTGACAGCCCTTTGGGCTGTCGCCTTTTTTTATAATATCTCCTCACAATAACTTCACTTGAATTTAATACAAATCTCTTTCGTGTTTAATAACAACTGAATAACCGGAACGTATATCTAACAATTAACTGGAACCAATGATTTTATGAAAATGGTTTTTAAAAAAGATTATAAGAAATAACCCGGAGAAAAAAATGGATAAAAATAAATTAAGCGCAGATCTTCATGTGCATTCAAAATATTCAGTAAGACCGTCAGAGTGGGTGCTTCAGAAGCTTGGCTGTGCCGAAAGCTACACAGAGCCCGTTGATCTATATAAAAAGGCAATGGAAAGGGGTATGGATATTGTTACAATATCTGATCATAATACTATTAACGGAAGTCTTGAAATCGCACATCTGGATAATACCTTTATAAGTGAAGAGATAACGTCCTACTTTCCTGAAGACAGGTGCAAGGTGCATGTACTGGCCTGGGATATTAATGAAAGACTGCATGAGGATATTACAAAGTGCCGTGAAAACATTTATGAACTTGTTGTGTTTCTTAACGCTAAAGATATCACACACGCACTTGCTCACCCAACCTTTTCTTTAAATGACCGCCTTACATTTGAAAGGTTTGAACAGCTTCTGCTGCTTTTTACTGTTTTTGAAATGAACGGAACCCGTGATGATTATCAGAACAATGCCTTAAAAAAAATACTGAATAACCTTGATAAGAATAAAATTGAAAAGATGGCAGACAGGTATGACATAAGGCCTTCCGGTAAAGAACCATGGAATAAAAGTTTAATGGGTGGCTCTGATGATCATTCATCACTTAACATTGCCAGGACATATACTCAGGTAGAAGGGGTAAGTGATATAAAAAGTTTTCTTAAGGGTGTAAAGGAAGGCCGGTGTGTTCCAAAAAGCTGTGCTTCAACTCCAAAAACTTTTGCCAGAAATCTTTACAGCATTGCGTACCAGTTTTATAAATCAAAGTTCAGTCTTGATAAATTTTCTAATGATGAACTTCTCTTAAGGTTTGCAGAAAAAATACTTACAAACAGTAACGCTCATGAATCCATATATAAAAAACTTAGAGGGTATATTGGGTATCAGAGGCCTGATTATCTGTATAAAAGAGGCGATGAATCATTCAAGGACCTGCTGCTTAAAGAAGCAAGAGAAATTATAAAAAACAATCAGGGTATGATGCATGCTGTAAAGAGCGGAGAAGAAAAAGATGATAAGGCCGATCTTTTATGGTTTGAATTTGTAAACGGTATTTCGGAAAAACTTTTAAAAAGATCCGCCAATTCAGTTCTTGAAAATGCATCCGGTGCAAACCTGTTTGATATATTCAGTACAATCGGTTCAGCAGGGTCTCTTTACACCATGCTTGCTCCATACTTTTTATCATACGGGATATTTACAAAAGACAGAAAATTCTGCCGTGATTACATGAATCATGCAGGTATAGGTGATGATGAGGAACTGAAAGATAACTGTAATATTGCACATTTCACAGATACATTTGATGAAATTAACGGTGTTGCACGAACTTTACGCATGCAGGTTGAAGTTGCAAAAAACCACGGCAAAAAACTTAAGATGATAACTTGCGGTCCTGAAAAGGGTGATGATTCAGTCGTTACATTTAACCCGATAGGTGAATTTGAGCTGCCGGAATATCCTGAAATAAAACTATACTATCCACCTATACTTACAATGCTGGATTACTGCTACAGGCAGCAGTTTACTCATATACACAGTGCAACACCCGGCCCCATGGGTCTTGCAGCTATGCTTATAGCAAAGATATTAAAAATTCCGCATTACAGCACTTATCACACTGCCTTTCCCCAGTATGCCTATCAGCTTACAGAGGACCCTGCAATTGGGGAACTTATGTGGAGATACGTTGTTTGGTTTTACAACCAGACGGATATGGTGCTTGTTCCTTCACACGCTACAGAAGAAGAACTGGAGGAAAAGGGAATTAAAAAGGAAAAAATAAAATTCTACCCAAGAGGTATTGATACAGTAAAATTTCACCCGGGTAAAAGAAACGGGTTTTTCAAAAAAAAATATCATCTTAATGAAAGCGCATTCAAATTAATATATGTAGGAAGAGTATCAAGAGAAAAAAATCTTGGATTGCTTGCGGCGCTGTTCAAGGAACTGGTAAAAAGAGGTGGGGATTATCATCTTGTTGTGATAGGAGATGGGCCATATCTTAAGGAGATGGAAAAAGAACTTAAAGGTTATCCTGTTACATTTACCGGATACCTTAAGGGTGATGATCTTTCCCAGGCTTATGCCTCCAGTGATCTTTTCATATTTCCGTCAGAAACAGACACATTTGGTAATGCGGTTCTTGAGGCACAGGCCAGTGGAGTCCCTGTTTTTGTGACAGATGTGGGAGGACCAATGGAAAACATGCTGCCTGGTGAAACCGGTTTTATATTCAATACCCATAATCTCAATAAGACAGTATCAGAAATAGAAAGAATAAGCAGAGATGAAAACCTGATCAAAATAATGAGGAGAAAAGCAAGGTTATATGTTGAAAAAAGAAGTTTTGAATCTGCGTATCTTGATAACTGGAAGTACTATATAAATAAAGATTAACTGTTAATGTTTACATCCTGCCAGGCTTTTTTAATAATCCTGTCCGGGTTAACCCAGTCGCCGTTTTCAATTATATCGGCGATTATTTCGGCTACATATGGATAATTTACAGGTGAGGAGCCTGGCAGTTTTAAAAAGCTGTCTACTGTAGAAAGATCAAGTTTTTTCATTACAAGGCCCAGGTTTAACATACTTATAACCTTTGCGTTTGAAAGCTGTTCCATCTGGCCGGCAAGCGGTTTAAGTAAAATTTTTTTCCCTATGCTCAATGATTCGCTTACAAGTTCAAAACCCGCGTTTGTTATCACTCCGCTGCATTCCATAAGGTCAGTAAGAAAACCGTTTCTGGAAAAGGGGCAGAGTTTGATGTTTCCCTTTTGTGAAGGTTTGTCAAATTTGTGGTAAACAAAAAAATAGTACTCTTTAAAAGGGGTGATAAGCTTTATTATGTCCTCCTGTTCTTCAAAAGGAAGATATACCAGTATTTTATTATTAATGGTCTTGTAATCATTAATTGTATCAAACTTTGGTACAACAGGTGGAAGTATAGGCTGGTTAAAGTGGTGCCAGTGAAGACCTAAAGGGTAATCGACCGGGGAAAAATGTTTTAATATATATTTTGATACAGGATTTGATCCTTCGGTCGGAACATCATTATAAAAAGCATACTGGTGACCTATACCAATAGACGGTATTCTATATTTTTTTGCAATTCTTGATGTTAACGGCTCAAAGTCAGTAATTGCTATATCGTATTGTGATGCATCAAATGATGAAATATCTGAAAAGAAACCCTTAAAGTTTAGATGCTTTACGGTTTCAAAGTATCTGATCTTTCCTTTAACTGTTGAAAAAGTCAGGCCATTGAATGTTCTAAAGGGAATAAATTCATCCATATCCCATAACTGAGAGGGGTCACGGCCGCTTAATATTACGAAAACATTGTGGCCGTTTTTTTTAAGGCAGGTTATTATTTCACGGGATCGGCTTATGTGTCCGTTGCCTGTTGCCTGCACACCATAAAGAATATTCATTTAAATATAAGGTCCGGTAACTATTATAGATATTAAGGCGCTCAGAGTTCCTAAGAGAAATCCTGCAAGTATGTCTGTCGGATAATGTACTCCAAGGTAAATTCTTGAAATACCGACAAGTATTGCCCAGATAGAAACAGGAATAAAAAGAAAAGGTATATGAACACCAATAAGTATTGCGATAACCCAGGCTGCAGAAGTATGACCTGATGGAAGGCTGAATCTGTCACTGGGCATAATCCTGTTTTTTATTTCTCTCTGTACCTCGTAGGGGCGATACCTTTTAACGCATTTTTTTATTATTTTGTAGGAAGGGAGCTCTATAGAGAAAGCGATAACAGCTGCAGCAAGGAAAGATAATGCAAGGTCTTTATCAGCAAAAAAGAGAATAACAGGAATCAGAGGGTAATAGTAACCGTTCGCGCTGTGTGAAATCCTGGGCAAAAGGTATGCAAAAAATCTGCTCCCTTCCAGATTAAAAATTTTATTAAGATATACAGTATCTATGTGTATTACGTTTTCCAGTATAGTCATTTTTATTATCTACCTGCATTATATGATTAAATAATATGGGGCAAATATTAGGCCTGGATTAGGTTTTTATTGTTCTTGGGTTAAATTTATTAAAGAAAAGAAAAAATATTCTGTTTATGATATTAATCTTCGTTAATTATTCTGTGGCGTTTTTAATGATTCTTTTCACATTGTATATAAAGGAGAGCAAAATTGTCTCAGGTTATACCCGAAGGAGAAGCCGTAAGAAAGGCTGTGAAGTGGATATCGTGTGAATGTAAAGAAGATGAAAACTATAATATCAATAAATTAATAATAAACGCTTCTATGAAGTTTAATCTGTCTCCAAAGGACGAAGAGTTTTTAAGAGCCTTTTATTTCAGCAGTAAGGGAAAAGAGTGTAATGGATGATAGTACTGCTTATTATGCCGGGCAGAAATAAAAAAAGCTCCGCCCTTAAAGGATGAAGCTTTTTTTATAATATATAAGGGGCAGGTATCAGCCAAAGTCCTTTATCTTCTGACTTAAAAAATCCGCCTGGTTCCTGATTTTTTTATCCATCTTTATTTTCTTTTCTATAACTTCGGAAGAATAGATAACCGTTGAATGGTTCCTGTTTATTGATTTTCCTATTTCTTCAAGGGTAGCATCCGAGTAATTTCTGGAAAGGTACACATACATGTTCCTTGGAAATGTATGTATCTTTTTTCTGGACTTGGAAGGAAGAACTGTATTTTCTATTTTATAATACTGGCAGATAAGCTTTTTAATAGACTCAAGAGATATAGAGCTCTGATCTGTAATATGAAATTTAAGAACTTCCTTTGCAAGATTAATATCTGTCCTGGCCTTCATGAGCTCGGCTTTTGCCTTAAAACACCTTAATGCGCTTTCAATCTGTCTGATGTCTTTACTGAGTTTTTCAGCAAAAAGGTGGACAATCTCTTCTGTTAAAATAAGGTTATTCTGCGATGCTTTTTTTTCTATTATTTTTACTCTTGTATTATAGTCTGGTTTTTCAAGAGAGGTGATAAGACCTGAAGTAAGCCTTGATGAAAGTTCCTTGGACATATTGGGCATATCTTTTGGCAGTAAAGAACTTGTAAATATAAGCTTCTTTTTATCATTTGCCAGGGCATCAAGAGTGTATCCCAGTTCTGCCTGTATCTTTTCCTTTCCGCTTAAAAAGTGAACCTCTTCAAGCATTAGTACGTCACATGACTTTCTGTATTTGTTTTTAAATTCCTCAATCTTGTTTGTCTTAAGAGCTGAGATCATCTCATTGACAAAATCTTCTGCTGTTATGTAGTAAGCACGGACATCAGGGTTGTTTTCAACAAGCATGTGTCCTATTGACTGAGAAAGGTGACTTTTTCCAAGACCTGTGTTTGCTCTCATAAAAAGTGAATCATATGAGCACCCGTCTCCGGAAGCTATTGCGCGGGATGCTGAATATGCAAACTCATTGCATGATCCTACTACAAACCTGTCAAAGGTAAACTCTTTGTTAAAGTTGAATTTCCCCCGGGGTTTTCTTGGGGCTACATTAGGAAGATCCAGCTGGGGAGAGTTTTCAAAAATATCCGGCTCTTTCTTTTTCCTGACAGGTGCTGTAGATACTTTGAAAACAACATCGTGGGCTTTTCCCATATTTCTCAGGCTGCTTTCTATAAGTTTACCGTAATGATCCATTATCCAGTTCATTGAAAACTTATTCGGGCATCCAAGAACAAGGGCATCTTCCTTTTCATCAACAAGAGACAATGGGCTGATCCAGAGAGAAAAACTTTTCTCAGGAAGCTGCACCTTAATATTATTTTTTAAATCATCCCACAACGTACTCATGCTCCGCTCCAATACTTCCATATATATATGCTAATAATTATTATGATATGCTGATCTGATAGATGGGAGTTATCTAATAAACATGGAAATCTGTCAAAAGGGATGACATGGAAGAATGGGATATGGATAATTTCTTTTTAGACAGTAGCTAACCCATTGTTTAAATAGAAAAATTAAAATCACAGCGCCTGAGGCACGTACTGGTAAGGGGGTTTTAGAAACTGGAATTTTTCTACTGAATTCAAGCGTTTCACCAAAAAAATAAAAAAGAATAAAAAAAATCTAACAAATGTAAAACTCTTAAAATCTAAGAAAAACACCTAAAATCAACCGAAAACGGTAAATAAAGGAAATAAAAATACAATATTTGTATTTATACTGATTACGTTTATAATCCGATTTAGTGGTTTTTATGAATAAATGTCTATATGTCAATGGGTTACTGGCTCGTTCGTGGGTATTTGGTGATGTCTCAAATTATGAGGAAACAAAAATAAAGAAATAAATTCATAATAAAAAAAATAAAACATGTAATGTTCGGCCTGATAACCGTGTATATGGAGAGTTTAATTTTTATTGGGCATAATGATAAAGAATGGTAAGATAAAAAAATAAATAAAAACAATAAGATAAATAAGTTTTGCCTTTAATGGGAAATCTTTTGCAGCTTTTTTATATTGCTTTGAAATTTATTTGAATAGGAGCAGACGATATAAATTAATTAATAATTTATGGTCATAATTAATTTATGATGGGAAAAAAATAAAAGAAAAGAATACTCAAATATATGAAGCAATTCTATATATTCATATATTTTGTTAGATACTACCATATATTGTGGGTGGTTTGTTTTGAGTGCATATGAAAATCTTCACAAACAGTAAAAAGCAGGAAAAATGGTGATTAAGGACAATCTGGGGCGGTTTTATTTTAAAAATAAATAAAAAAACTCTTGACTAATTGCCAAATGATATTTGGCTGATATGGAAGATCTGTGAAGTAATGATGGCAGACATCCTGAATTACCTTTAGAGAAACAGAGTGATTCAGAATAAAAAGCTGAAATGGATTCAAATTGGTATAATGCAATAATTGTTTGATGGGTTTTAAAAGGGAATGCTCATATCAAAAGTAGTTGAAGAAATTATTAAAGAGGTCGGTCATCTGTTTCAATGGGTTTTTTACTTTTACGCGGTTTTATCTAAATGAAAAGTAAGTTGTTTTTTTAAACGCACCCTATAACGTTGACTGTGGTGGATAGTCTTTGTATTTTGGGCGCCATGTTTGGCTAAAATGAAAGTATATAATTTTTTCCGAGCCGGATATGATTTTCAGCCTGTATTGCCTCAATAATGTTCTTTTTATTCGAACCATTGAATCCCTGGCCCATTAACTCTATTTTAATATTAAAAAAATATTATGTGATATCTTTTGCTGCGTCTTTTGGCGGGCAGCCTAATGTAATAATTGAATTAAAGGTGTTATGTGATTTCTTAAAACGATTGTTAAGGTGATTCTTATTTACTGCCATTGAGGCTGGAAATGTAAAAGATTAAATATAGTGTGGTTTTAGACGTTGGGTTTTTTACAAATGACATATTAAGGAATAGTGAAGGTTGATATGAGGTGGATGTTTCACGTGAAACATTTATGAAAAATTTCTTTTTTAGTTAAAGAATGTTCCACGTGAAACATTCTTTTCTTATTTTTTTTATTTTATTTAAATATAGATTCTTCTTTGTCTTGTCTTTAAAAGGAAAAACATCTATACAGGTAATTGTCGCTTGCTGACAGTTTTAATTGACTGCGGCATCATTCCGATCAGGTTTGTTTTTATTCGAATTCCTGCCGTAATAGGATATTTGACAGGCCGTTTAAGTGAAATCCAGTATAAACATCGGGTTGTTTATATTTTTATAGTTGAGTTTGCAGGTATAATCGCTATTCGGGAGAGAAACTGTTTATGGGAAGTGTTATAACTATTTCAAATCAAAAGGGTGGAGTCGGGAAGACTACAACTGCTGTTAACTTGTCAGCATCTCTTGCCAAGGCAGGAAAGAGAGTATTGGTAATAGATGCAGACCCTCAGGGAAATGCAACAACCGGACTGGGATTCAGTAAATCAGCTCTTGAATATGGTCTTTATGATTTTATGCTCGGCAGGGAAAGTATAGATATCACGGCTGTAGAGACTGAGATGCCGGGTTTATTTATTATGGGAGCCACAAATGACCTGGTCGGCGCTGAAGTTGAGATGTATGTTGAGGATAACAGGGAGTTTCTTCTTAAAAACGGACTGGATGGGATAAGGGATAAGTTTGATTTTATTATTATTGACTGCCCGCCGTCTCTTGGTTTTTTGACCCTTAATGCAATAACTGCTTCAAATTATGTTCTGGTTCCTCTTCAGTGTGAATATTATGCCCTGGAAGGACTCAGTCAGCTCCTTGATACATTAAAGGCTGTAAAAAAGAGTCTGAACCCGGATCTGAAGATTGTCGGGATATTGCTGACTATGTATGATGCAAGGAATAATCTTGCATCGCAGGTTGAAGAAGAGGTGAGGGGGCATTTTAAAGATACCGTTTTTGAAACAGTTATTCCTAGAAATGTAAGGCTGAGTGAAGCACCTGGCTACGGGCAGCCTATAATTATTTATGACATCAGGTCTAAAGGGTCTGAGAGTTATTTTAATCTTGCAAAAGAAGTATTAAAACGGAGAAGTAAAAATGGCGGCTAAGAGAAAGGCATTGGGAAAGGGCTTATCAGCGTTAATACCGGATGCAGAAGAACCGGTAAAAGAAGAGGTTAAGACATCATCGGAGTATTTCCAGTGCCCGGTTGAATCTATTGTGCCGAATCCTATGCAGCCCAGACAGGAGTTTGAAGAAGAGGCTATAGCAGAATTAGCCGGTTCAATAAAAGAAAAAGGTATAATAACACCTATTTTGGTAAGCAAGGCAAAGGGCGGTTATCAGCTGATTGCCGGGGAAAGGCGATGGAGAGCCGCCCAGAGAGCAGGGCTTGAAACTGTTCCGGTTGTTGTAAAAGAGACAACACCTATTGAATCACTGGAGCTTGCTCTTATTGAAAATATCCACAGGCGGGACCTTAATCCCGTAGAAGAGGCCCTGGCATATAAGAGGTGGCTTGATGATTCCAATACCACTCAGGAGGTTCTGGCCCAGAGGGTTGGTAAGGACAGGACAACAATTACAAATCTATTAAGACTTTTAAATCTTCCCTTAAGTATTCAGCAGGATATAGTTGATAAAAACCTTACTATGGGACATGCCAGGGTTCTTGCTGGTCTGAAAACCCCGGGAGAGCAGAAAAGATTTAGAGATGTTATTGTAAAAAATCAATTATCAGTAAGGCAGACTGAAAACCTTATAAAAAGAGAAAATTCCAAAGGAGTTCCGAAAAAAGAAAAAGATCAGGATGACTACTATATAGACAGTCTTGCTGACGGGCTTAAAAGGTCTCTTGGAACAAAGGTGGAAATAAAAAGAAAAGGGAAAAAAGGGCAGATAAATATATATTTCTATTCCAATGAAGAGCTGGAGCGCCTACTGGATGTTCTTTCATAGGTGCCTGTTTTTCCATTTACGCTCTTTTCCCTTAATGATCCTGACAAGGTTTTCTTTATGGGTAATTAGTATTATCAGGGCGGTAAGAAAGGCAGTTATTGATGAAGCCGGGGAGTTTTTATCAAGCAGGCTGAGAATTACAGGCATTGAGCAGGCACCTGCTATTGACCCTAGAGAGATATAGTCTGATAAATATACGGTTACAATAAATACGATGATTGACAGCAAAGTGGCAACTGGAGAAATTGCCAGGAATATACCAAGGGCGGTTGCAACGGCTTTTCCGCCTTTAAAGTATAAAAAAATTGAGTATCTGTGACCAAGCAGAACGGCAATAGATACTGCAATAAGTAAAATACCGTCTTTTTCGGTTATAAAGTTCCTGGCAATAAATACAGGAATAAATCCTTTTAAAAGATCAAGAATCAGTGTAAGGAGGCCCCACTTAATACCCAGTTCCCGGGCCACATTGGTTGCCCCTATATTTCCGCTTCCTTTTCTGGTTATATCTATTCCTGCTTGTTTACGGCCGATTATCAGACCGAAAGGTACAGCTCCTGTTATATAGGATAAAAAGATAAACAGTATAAGGAGAATAAACATGTTAATTTCTCCGCAGGTTTTATGATTTAATTTGAGTTCAAATATTTTATATATAGTTTAATCATTATATGCAATGTATTTATAAAATGAGGTAAAATTGTGATAGTAATGGTAATGGATGGCCAGGGCGGAGGAATTGGTGCCGCGGTTATAAAAGGTTTAAGAGAAGGATATGGTAATGATCTGGAGGTGTATGCCCTCGGAACGAATTCCATCGCAACTTCAAAGATGATGAAGTCCGGAGCCAATAAAGGCGCCACAGGAGAAAATGCCATTATTAGAACCTGCCTAAGTGTTGATGTTGTAATAGGCCCGCTTGCAATAATTATGGCCAATGCCATGATGGGAGAGGTAACAGCAGGAATGGCCGAGGCGGTAAGTTCATGTGCTGCAAAAAAAATACTTATTCCTTTAACCCAGGAAAATGTTAAAATTGTCGGAACAACCGGAGAACCGCTGCCTCATATGGTTCAGAAAGCTATTAAATTGATTGAGGAGGTATAAACAATGTGTCAGTCTTCTGCTTATCTGGAGAAAGAAGGAACAAATGAACTCCTGATGGAGGATGTAGATCTGTTTGAAGCAAGCGGTGATGATGTGAAGCTTGTAAATATCTTTGGTGAAGAAATAAAGATTAAAGCAAAAGTAAAAAATATGAGCCTTGTAGATCATAAAATAATATTAGAGTTGCTATAATTGTATTGTTTTATGTTGATAATTGTTAATTTAACTTAACGATAATAAAAGGGTGTAAATATGAATAAAAAGTGTATTAAAGATATAGAAATAAAAAATAAAAAACTGTTGTTAAGGGTTGATTTCAATGTTCCCCTTGATGATGATCTTAATATTACTGATGATAACAGGATAAGGGCTGCTCTTCCTACTATAGAGTATGCCATTAAAGAAGGCGCAAAGATAATCCTTATGAGTCATATGGGGCGGCCCAAGGGTGAAGTTAAAGAAAAGATGAGGCTAACCCCGGTTGCAAAAAGGCTTGAAGAACTTTTAAACAGGCCTGTTAAAAAAGCAGATGACTGCAGAGGACCGGCGGTTACTGACCTTGTAAATAAAATGGAGCTTGGAGACGTGGTATTACTTGAAAATCTCAGGTTTTATGCTGAGGAAACAAAAAACGATCCTGATTTTGCAAAGGCTCTTTCGGAGCTTGGGGACATATTTGTGAACGATGCATTTGGCGCGTGTCACAGGGCTCATGCATCCGTTGAAGGCATTACTCATTATATGGAATCCGTCTCGGGTTTTCTTGTTGAAAAGGAAATAGAGTATTTTGAAAAAATAAACAGCTCACCTGAAAAGCCATTTGTTCTCATTCTTGGGGGAGCAAAGGTTTCCGATAAAATTCCGCTTATAGAAAACATGCTCAAAAAGGTTGATTCAATAATTATTGGCGGAGCCATGGCTTATACCTTTCTTAAGGTGAAGGGTGTTGAGATAGGATCTTCTCTTTTTGAAGAAGCAGTTTCGGATGTAGCTGAAAAAATCCTTGAAAAGGCAGGTAATGTGGAGATCCTCCTACCGGTTGATCATATTGCATGCGACAGCTTTGATAAACCTTCAAGTATAATAACAACTGAAGGCGTTGATATTAAAGAAGGCTACATGGGCATTGATATCGGACCTAAAAGTGTTGAGCTGTTTTTATCGAAAATAAAAACAGCTGGAACCGTTGTATGGAACGGTCCGATGGGGATGTTTGAAAAAGACGAATTCGCAGAAGGCACAAAAGCGCTTGCTCTTGGCATTGCCGGGTCATCTGCTGTATCTGTAATAGGCGGAGGTGACAGTGCTGCCGCTGCAAAGAAATTCGGTGTAGAAAAAAAATTATCTCACGTTTCTACAGGGGGCGGCGCATCACTTGAATATCTCGAGGGAAAAATACTTCCGGGTATAGCGGCACTTTCTGACAAATAATCTCTCAGCGTCAAATCAACTTAATAAAAGTGCCCTGTAAATTGGAATGTTTACAGGGCGTTTTGTTTATCCCAATAATATCAGTCTATTGTTTAGACCTGTTAGAAAAAACATAAGAAAAAATATTGTTAAACCTTAACCTATGTGTTATGTCCATATGGAAATAATAGAATAATAAATATCTGATAATGAGGGCTTAACCTGGATTATCAGTTGTCGCCATGGAGGCTTATACATATTGTTTTTCAAGGTTAAGACAACCGAAGAGGTACTTGATCTGGTAAGGGAATTTTCTCCTGCCGGAGAAGTGACTGTTTCTATTGAAGACGCCCTGGGTCTGGCGTTAAGCGGAGATATTTCGGCTCCTGATAATCTTCCGGGTTTTCACCGCTCTTCTATGGACGGTTTTGCTGTAATAGCAAAAGATACTTTTGGCGCCAGTGAGAGTATACCTGCATTTTTAGAACTTGCAGGCGAGGTTGCAATGGGTTTAAAACCTGATGTCTCTGCCACACAGGGAAAGGCAATAAAAATTTCAACAGGAGGCATGCTTCCTGAAGGATGTGATGCCGTTGTAATGCTTGAATACTGTCACAGCCTTGATGAAACTACCATTGAAGTAAGCCGTGCTGTATCACCGCTGGAAAATGTAATTTGTCCTGATGATGATTTTAAAGAAAACGCTGTTGTTTTTAAAGCGGGAACAAAATTGCGGCCCCAGGATATAGGCCTTCTTGCGGGTCTTGGTATATCCGAGGTTTCGGTATTCAGAAGACCGAAAGTTGCAATCATCTCAACAGGGGATGAAATAGTAACCATTGATAAAACACCTGGTCCCGGCCAGGTAAGGGATATTAACAGCTATACACTCAGTACATTCTGCAGGCAGTTAGGCGGAGAACCAACTGTAATGGGTCTTTGCAGAGATAATTTTTCCGAGCTTAAAAGCCTTATGGAAAAAAGTCTGGAATGTGCAGATACCGTATGGGTTTCAGGCGGAAGTTCCGTGGGGGTAAGAGACATGACTCTTAAGGTGCTCGAGTCAATTAGTGATATGGAGCTCCTTGTACACGGTATTTCCATAAGCCCCGGAAAGCCAACGATTATAGCAAAGACGGGTAATAAAGCTGTTTTCGGCCTTCCCGGTCATGCGGCCTCTGCAATGGTAATTGCAGAAGTTTTTTTAAGGGAGTTTCTGGCTAAACTACTTGGACATGAATCTGACGACCTTGACCAGGTTAAAAGTGTAAAAGCTGTATTAGACCGCAATGTTGAATCAAAAAGCGGGCGGGATGATTTTATACGTGTCAGGCTTGAAAAAGAGAATGACTCTTTAAAGGCAGTTCCTGTATTCGGAAAGTCAGGGCTTATATCTACTCTTGTTGAAGCCCATGGACTTGTAAGAATAGACAGAAATTCCGAAGGCATTTATCAGGGGCAGACTGTAGAGGTTATTCTTTTTAACCGCTGACAGGTTTGTACTCATTTTACAGCAGTAATTTTACGGAGTAATGAATGAAGAGAAATGTCTACCTGGATCTTAAAACCCTTCAGGAAGCAAAAGATATATTCAGTAAAAGGTGGGAACACAGAAAGACCCTGCCTGAGACAGTATTTGTTGAGGAGGCCCTTGGCCGTGTAACGGCTGAACCTGTTTTTGCAAAACTTTCTGCACCGTCCTATCACGCGGCGGCAATGGACGGTATAGCAGTAAAGGCCGAAGCAACCTACGGCACAACCGAAAAAGAACCAAAGACATTAAAGATCGGAACAGATGCTGTATGGATTAACACCGGGCAGGTGCTGCCGGTTGAGTATAATGCCGTAATAATGGTCGAAAAGCTTCACCTTATAGATGAAGAAAATATAGAGATAAGATCCACAGCCTATCCCTGGCAGAATATCCGAAAGGTAGGAGAAGATATTGTTGCCACCCAGATGCTTATTCCGCAGAATCACGTAATAAGGTCATATGATATGGGTGCCCTTATTACTGCTGGTATCAGCAGGATATCTGTTAGAAAAATACCTGCAGTCACAATCATACCTACAGGCACAGAGCTTATAAACCATAGAGATGTAACAGGACCTGAATCCCTAAAGGACGGACAGATAATAGAATCAAACTCTGTAACACTTTCAGGTCTTGTAAGAGAGAGTCATGCTCTTCCATCTGTTAATGATATAATACCTGACAATGAAGAATCCATACGGAGTGCACTGCTTGAGGCATCAAAATCTGATGCGGATGTTGTTATTATTAACGCAGGTTCATCAGCAGGAAGCAAAGATTATACAGCAGGTATAATAGCCGAAATAGGAAAAGTGTATGTTCATGGTGTTGCCATGATGCCTGGTAAGCCGACCATACTCGGTGAGATAAATGATAAACCGGTTATTGGCAACCCCGGCTACACGGTATCGGCTGTCCTTTCCTTTGAGCAGTTTGTTAAACCTCTTTTATACAGCCTTCAGGATTTAAGGTTAAAGGATAAACCGTCTATAACAGTTCGTCCCTCACGGAACATACCTTCGAAGCTGGGTACAGAAGAGTTTTTAAGAGTTAATATAGGTAATGTTGACGGCAGAGCAATTGCAACACCTTTACCAAGAGCCGCAGGATCGGTTACAACACTTACAAGGGCAGAAGGCATCATACGAATCCCCGCGCTTTCCGAAGGTATTACCCAGGAAGAGGAAGTTGAAGCCGAGTTAATTGTTGATGAAGAAGAGCTTAAGAACACTCTTGTTATTATAGGAAGCCATGACATCACCCTTGATATAATTTCCGATGAAATAAGAAGAGGCGGAAAAGATATAAGAGTTTCTTCCGGAAATGTAGGTAGTCTCGGCGGTCTTATGGCAATAAAAAAAGGAGTGTGTCATCTTGGCGGCGCGCATCTTCTTGATACCGAGACAGGTAAATATAATGTTTCATATATAGAAAAGTATCTAAAGGGAATGAAGGTCAGCGTCTTTAACCTCGTGTTAAGGGATCAGGGGCTGATAGTACCCAGGAACAATCCAAAGGGGATCAGCGGAATTGAAGACCTTGTAAGGGATGATATAACCTTTGTGAACAGGCAGGCCGGTTCCGGAACCAGGATACTTTTTGATTACAGGTTAAGGCAGGCTGGTTTTGATCCATCGGAAATAAAAGGGTACGACCATGAGGAATACACACACATGGCTGTTGCCGTGGATGTGTTAAGCGGTGCAGCGGACTGCGGCATGGGAATCTATGCTGCGGCAAAGGCTCTTAATCTTGACTTTATAACAATGGTGAGAGAGCAGTACGATTTAATCATACCGTCATCACAGCTTGAAAACAGAAATATAAAAGAGCTTCTTAAGACAATAAAATCCGATGATTTTAAGGAAAGAGTTCTTGCGCTTGGAGGATATGATCCTCAAAACAGCGGAGAGCTGTGGATGGAGCTTGGTTAATTAGACAGGCATATTAAACGGGAAATTTTTATGAGTATCCAGAATAAAGGAGATAAGATGGGATCATTGAAACTACTTTCAAAACAGTGGGTTGTTGATGAAAACAATAACATCATTATTGGAGAAGGAAGAAAGGAAATTCTTGAGACCATTGAAAGGACAGGCTCACTTAATCAGACCGCAAAGGTGATGAAGATGTCCTATAAGGGTGTATGGAGTAAAATAAAAACAACAGAAGGATATCTTAATGCACGTATTGTTGATACGGACAGAAAGCTCGGCTCCAGCCTGACAGAAGAGGGAAAGGAGCTTTTAAGGAAATACAATCAGCTCAAAAAGCAGTGCCTTGAGGCAGACGATAAAATTTTCGACGAAATTTTTGAAGATGAAAAATAATGAACCATACTTTTAATCTTTTATCTTACCTCTAAAATAATTGTCAGCGTGCATATCCAGATGGACCATATAAAAACTCCCGTTGTTATTATTGCTGGGTGGTCAGGATCAGGAAAGACCACCTTTGTAGAAAAATTACTGCCGCTCCTTAAAATGAATAATTTAAAAGTTGGTACAGTTAAACACCATCACGCAGATCTTGAGCTCGATAAGCCTGGTAAAGACAGCTGGCGCCACAGAAAAGCCGGCGCAGATAAAACTGTAATTGCAGCTCCGGGCTGTGCAGGTATGGTAATGACAATTGACGGTGAACCTGAACTTGAAAAGTTAATCCCCTTAATGAATGATATGGACATTGTTATTGTTGAGGGTTTTAAAAAAGAGAAGTGGCCCAAGATAGAAATATTCAGATCAGAAGTTCATGACAGGCCGGGTTTTTTAGACGACCCGGATCTGATAGCAATTGCATCCGACAAAGATCTTGATGCACCGGTTCCTGTTTTTGATCTGAATAATCCGGAAAAGCTTTCTGATTTTTTATGCGAATATTTTGATATAAACGAATGTTAGTTGTATGTTGTGTGTTGAGGGTTGCATGTAGGGTATAACCCCCAACTAACAACAAACAACTAACGCGCCGGAATGGCGTTAGTGCTTAAAAGCACGCTGCCCGGTAAATACCATGGTAACTTTAGGTTCTGCTTCATTACATGCTTCAATTACTTCGTAATCTCTCATTGAACCGCCAGGCTGAACTATTGCTGTAATACCCTGATCAATTCCAACATCAACGCCGTCTCTGAATGGAAAAAAAGCATCGGAAACCATTGTTGCTCCAATCAGTCCTCCCCTGGCATCCATTGTCTCGGAGTCGATTTCTATAGGAATAGAATCGTCCTCTTCTCCCTTTCTTACTTTGAGTTCCATATCTTTCATTGGGATTCCGTGGCGTTTAAAACACAGGGCATCCGCATATTTTGTGTATGCCTTGGTTACTGCAATTTCAGCTACTCCCACACGGTCCTGTTCTCCTGTTCCTATCCCGACAGTGACACCATCCTTAACATAGATAACAGAGTTTGATGTTATGCCCTGTTCTACCTGCCAGCCGAAGAGCATATCTGCATAATCTTCTTCAGACGGCTTTTTATCAACGGTATAGGTCTTTCCATCATGCTCGGCCGAAGCAATTGTAAAGTCTGCAGCTGTTTTAATCTTGTTTACAGGAGACTGCTGGACAATTAGTCCGCCGTCTATCAGGCTTTTAAAATCAACAAACCTTGAGTTAAGGTAGTAATCCAGTTTGTCTATTCTGTTTATTTTTACAATGCGCAGATTTTTGCGTCTTGCCAGTACCTGTATGGCTCCTTCTTCAAAGTCCGGAGCTGCTACTACCTCAACATAAATTTTAGAAATAATATGAGCTGTATCCGAATCTATCGGGCGGTTGAAGACTGCACATCCTCCGAATGCTGCAACACGGTCAGCCATATTGGCCCTGATAAATGCCTCGCCAATAGTTGATCCGTATGCAACACCGCATGGGTTATTATGTTTTACAATAACGCATGCCGGTCCGTTTGAAAGGTATTTGATAATATTGATTGCATTATCTATATCAGTAAGGTTGGTTTTACCCGGATGTTTTCCTGCCTGGATCATGTCTTCTTCTGTGATGGAGGAAACAAGTCCGTTGCCCGGTTCAATAAATTTACAGTCGCCAAGAACAAGGTTCCCGTTAACAAGCTCATACAATGCTGCTTCCTGACCCGGGTTTTCACCGTAACGTAGACCCTTTTCTATAAGGTCCCCGCTTTTTTCATCCGGGATTTTCCATGTCCTTTTTTTATATACAAGAGCCTGTCCATCAAAGGAAATGGTTATCTCGTTAGGAAAACTGTCATCCATTACTGTTTTGTACATTTGTTTTATATCATTCGTCATATTATTCCTCATGATTGTTTGTTGTATGTTGAAAGTTGTTAAAAACAAAAAAGCAAATTAGTATCAACTGTCAAAAGAATTTATATAGGAGCTTAGTTTTGGTGTTAATTCATCTATAGATATTTTTAGAGATGTAATTTCATCTTTGGATAAAAGCTTTCTTTTAAATGCTCTTCTCAGCCAGTGCTTCACTTCAAATAATGATCCTCTGGCGATTTTTGCAAATCGACGGTTATCTGCAGAACTTCCTCTCCCTGACCCTTCAGCAATGTTGGCGCCAATGCTGTCAGCCGCGCGTATTAATTGTTTACCAACAGTGTCCTGGGCCAGGTAGTTCCACTTTAAAACAATGTCCCACACAGAATCAGAAATAATTTCAGATAACTGGTATATTCGAAGATTCTCAAAGCCAGTTCTTTCCATGATTATCTCCTTTGTTTTTATGCAACCGGCAACACACAACAAACAACCAGCCCGCAAGCTTTTTTAGTCTTTATGTTTTTCTATATAAGCGTAAGCATTATGGTTGTGAATAGATTCAAAGTTTTCAGATTCAACGGCAAACCAGGTAATGTTTGAATCATTATTAAGTTTAAGGGCGATATCCCTTACAATATCTTCAACAAACATGGGGTTTTCATAGGCCTTTTCCGTTACGTATTTTTCATCTTCACGTTTAAGTACAGAAAAAACTTCGCTTGATGCTGCCTCTTCAACCAGTTTTATAAGATCTTCTATCCATATAAACTTTTTAAATCTTACCTTGAGCGTAACAACGCCTCTCTGGTTATGTGCTCCAAATTCGCTTATTTCCTTTGAGCAGGGGCAGAGGGTTGAAACCGGAACACGAATAATTGTTACCAGATCCAAATTTTTAGTTAATGAGCCTTTAAAGGTGCACTTGTACTCCATTAATCCTTCACTGCCGGTTACCGGTGCATTTTTATTGATGAAATATGGAAAAGTAATTTCCATATGCGCACTTTCAGCATTTAGCCTGGTTTTAACTTCTTCCAGTATTTCAGAAAAATTCTGCAGAGATATTCTTTTACTGTGCTCATTAAGTATTTCAACAAAACGGCTCATGTGCGTCCCCTTGTAATGACGGGGTAGATTCACGTACATGTTTATCTTTGCAACGGTGTGCTGCTTTCCTTTATTTTTATCAAGTACAATGATGGGATAGCGGATACCCTTTACCCCAACCTGATCAATATCTATATTTCTGTGGTCTTTATGATTTTGTATGTCTTCCATGATTTTCCTTAAAACTATCAATATTTTATGGGTTTTTTAAAACGTGAAGGGCGCTAAGTCAATAAAAAACGGCCGAAGGCCCTAGGCCGTGTGGGTGGTCGGCTGCTTGTTGTTGGTTAAAAAAGCCCTTGTTTTTTTCGGGAACCCTGCAACCTCTGTGATAGTTAGGGTTTTTGTTTTTCCAGCAACCCGCAACGAACAACAAGCAACCCTCAACAATAATTACTTGCATTTCTTTTTTAAAAGGTATAGGTTAACTCTTTTTTCACGGATACCCATCCAATATCGGGGCGTGGCGCAGTCTGGTAGCGCGCCTGCTTTGGGAGCAGGATGCCGGGGGTTCAAATCCCTCCGCCCCGACCAAAAACCCAACAAAATCAATAAGTTGCAAACTAAGCGATCTACATTTTTGTCGTTTTTTAGTCGATTTTCTTTCCAGCTACCAAATAGCTACCTTTTTGCGAAATACTGAAAGTTTTAAGATTTGTTTTTTGAATAGTGTTTGGCAAGTTGTTCCTGCCTAAAAAGTTTGTGCTCAAGGCTAAGGTGTGAGTATCTATCAGTCATAGAAATGTCCGAATGACCAATCATTTCCTTTACATCTTTCAAGGTTGCACCTGATAGTAAAAGGTTTGACCCAAAACAATGCCTTAAATCATGAAAGTGAAAATTTTTAATTCCAGCAATTCTGCACGCTTCATTAAATGCCTTGCTGAAATGTTTTACCGGTCTGCCATTGAGATGGCAAAATACAATACCTGACCCATCATGTTCAATTCTTTTCCTGTGTCTCATCCAAGTTTGATGATCTCTCCACTTAATAAGAGCTTCTTTTGTCCTGGGCATTAAATATTCCGTTCGCTGATTTTTATTTTTTGTCCTGTAAAAACTGATAATACCTTTGTCATTATAATCAAAGTTAATATCTGACCAACGAAGGCTTAATATCTCTTGTCTAGAAGCACCATGTTCTGCGCCAAGATAAATGATAGCTGGAAGATAATATCTTGCCCTTAATTGCAAAGAAGCTTCAATCAAATTATCAAGCTCATTTGGGAAAAGAAATCTGTTCCGTTCATGCTCTTTTTCATTAAGTAAGGAAATCTTACTTGAAGGGTCATCCACAACCGCTTTGATTTCCCGCCCGTGTTTAAAAACAGCTTTTATAATTTTCAAATACTTATTAGCACTAACAACGCTGTTTTTTAAAACCTGAAAATTTCTATAGTCAATGATTTGTTCTTTTGTAATGCTGCACAAAAGTAATTTACCAAACTCTGAATCAAGAGCATTTAGCCAGTAATTATAATCATCATGACATTTTTTTCCTAACTCTTTAGAGACAAGTTTTATCTTCCACTCTTTTCGAAGAGACATAGACACTTCAGAAAACTTTAAAGGAATCATTTTATTGTTTTCAGGAATTTTTCCCAAATTTAATAATGCGCTTAATTCATAGACATGCACTTGAGCATCTTTGTATTTTTTTACTGTCTTATAATAGGTCTTTTTCCCGGTAATAGGGTGAGTATAGTTAATAGCATAACTAACCCCTTTTTTACCGATACGTTTCTGGCATACTACTGTACTCATAAAAACTCCTTTCCAAAAACGTATTTCCTATCTCGCTGATTGTTTTTCAAAGAACGACCAAAAGTCCTCTTCTTTAAATAGCCTCCTGCTTCCTATCATATAACTTTTAAGTTTTCCGGACGTTGCCAATCTATAAATTGTTGATTGGTGCACCCTTGATATTTTAGAAAGTTCTTTGGCTGTTAGAAGATTTGGTCTTTGGCTTATGTTTACCATTATATGAACCTCCTTTATGATGTCAAATTGAATATTATAAATTCATGTTAGGATTGAAGTTTTCGCCATTAGTATTTAAATCGTCTCTCATAAGCCTTATGGTTCATCCACTCTAAGACAACAGTAACAATAGAAATCCTGCTTGGTGCTTTGATTGAATAAATCAACCTCCACGCATCGGGCAGATTATATTTCCATAAATTCCCAAGGTGCCTGTATTCCTTTGGAATTAACTTTTTCGGAATTTGTATTCCACAAAAAGCATTTTCTGTAAGGTCATTAAAAGCACGAGTTAAATTCTTGAATAAATCCTTGTCTGTATCTTTTAGGTTTTCAAATGCCAATTTAACTTTTTCATTCTCAAAATCGACACCATCACTCTTTCTTACTATCGCCATCTCAACTTTGGGTTTCTTTTATAATCCGGGCTCCATATGTATCCAATCTTACCCTCGCTATCTATTGCTACCCTGTTCATCTCAATCAAATAAGAAACGATTAATTTGTATGTTTGATACATTACTTTTTTAGGAAGATTCTTCCACAACTGGAAAATTTTAAATTCAGCAGAATGGCCTTTGATGAAGCTTTCCACCATCAACACTGTATCTAACCTAGGGTATCTTGTTATGTTCAACTGCTGCTTAGTATTGTTTATCGCCATTTCCTCTTATATCAGTTGATATAAGTATTTAAGCTTTTGCATAAGGTAATACCTATCCATTCTCAGATTTCCTTTAGTATCTCATCAACAAACTCCACCGGATCAGCCTTGAACAATTCTCCAATCAAACAAATCTTTGTCTTTTTCTTAAAAGCTTCCGGTAAATCCTTGAACATATTTTTTACTTGCCCTTGAACCTTATTATCCTTACAAGCAACAACTACATAATTAGCTTTTGCAATTCCAATATCCTTTTCAATATTAACTCTCTCATTAACAGAAGTCATCGCGACCTCAAGCGCAATAAGCTTTTCACCAACATTAATTCCAACGTCCATGAATTTCCCATTTCGATTATATTCTGTCTTTGCCTTATAGTTTTTAAACCGGTTTGAGATTAGAGCCTGATAAAGAGTATGCTCAAAGCCACCACCTTTAGAGTAAACCTTTGAATAAAATTCTATCCCTAAAGCCTCGCATCCTTCCTTTGTTAAAAAACAATACCTCGGACTTCCCTTTCCAAAATTAACTTTAATAATTTTTATAAATCCTTTGCTCTCACATTGCTTTGCTACCCTTGAGCCTGTGCCAGCAGTAAGGTTTGCCTGCTTACATACATCAGTTAGTGTAGCCTTATTCTGGTTCAAATTTACCGCCGTTAAAAAGTCATATGTCTTACTATCAAGCACGGAGCCTGTAGGCTTTATCCTCTCTTCTTTTGGCTGTGTGGTGGTATTTGGCTTTGCTGCTTCAAAGTTCATTTTGTTTATTTGTTCATATGAGACTCTTGGAAGTGCAGGTGCAAAATTTTGAAGTATCTTTTTATTATGAGAATATTTTTCATCAGAAGTTATCATTATCTTATCCATCTCAAGCGCAAGAGGACTCTCTGGGATATTTGCTAAAAATGGTTCAGGGTAACCTGGCACTTTTACAAGCATTTCTCTTTTGTTTTTATCAAGCTTATAGGCATACTCCCGCTGCTCTTTATCAGAAACACCCATAATATCGAGCATGAATTTAATCTCATTAGCATTTGGAACATTAAGTAAACATTTCATATTACTCGTCCCTAAAATACCTTTTGAGATTAAACTTGGAACTTGGACATCTACTAAAAATTTAATTTTATATTTCCTTGTCTCAAACAATATATGATTAATATAACCGATACCCATATCTGTTCGACGGTCCAGCCGATTACCGTCGAATATTTGCATTGCATCATCTGTTATGATGAGATGAACTTTGTTTGTGTTATTAGCTTCCTTATAAGCTGCAAGCCAGGAAATAAGCGAGTTTATCATGAAAACACTCGACTCGGCCGAGAGCCCTTTATAATTAAAAATTACATTTTGAAAAACCAAATTTTCAAGGCAAGAGCTGCTGCAATCAAAATCCCGTCCCAAGCTACCATTCAACATACCGCCAATTCTATTCAGCGCCGATTCATTATACCGAGCATCTCTGGAATAAGCTGGAAACTTCCTTGCCTTTAAAAAATCATAAACCTCATAAAAGCTAATCTTGTTACGTTGCTCCTTATATTTTTCTGTTAAATCATTAAACTGAGAAGTCAGAAAATTCTTAGTACCATCATAAAGGGTATTAGCCTGGATAAAGACGTCGAAGAGAATAGACAACCATTCACTCGCAGGATAGTGTGGAGGAGTGTTTAAAAAATTCTTTTTCACTTGACCGTTAAAATCATCAAGCAGTATATCTTTTCTAAACCTGATCAATTTTTTTGCATCATTACCCTTTACAAACATCCAGCAAACAGCACCCTGCAACATGGAAAGCAAAGCGATATGGTCGGTTAAAATAGATTTTCCCGTGCCAGGAGCACCAATGATTAATCCTTGCAAAAGGTCTTTAAGGTTAATTCCAACAGGAGCTTTCTTAGTATTAGCAAATCTTATATTTCCATCTACTGAAACGTCAGGATCCGGAAAAGGAGAAGAAAACATCTGATGAACAGTAAAAGCCTCATTAATAACCGCAGTCGCTTGTTTTAGATCAAGCAAAATCATATTTGCTGTTTGACGATTCAGCTTTCCCATCTTCTTTAGTTTTTGTAAAAGATCTATTTTTAACATTTTCTCGTTATCCATTTTAAAAACTCAAAAAAGGCAGTTGATGAGCCAATGAACAATAATATATTTCTTTATTCTTCTTTTGCCGCGCACATAAAACACAGATTTTTTTCTTACATCTTTCACACTCTCTGACAGAATCAATGTGAATTACAGCGCCACAATTTTTACACTGGACTATTCCCTTATCATTAATCGGTGTCCCATCGTCGAGCATGTCAATAAAGGTGGTGTTAACTTCCAATTCTTCTAAAGAACCATATGCGTTAATTCTTGTACCGTTATTCGTTTCAGTGATATAGCCTTTTCCATCACTTACTCCATAACGGTGAATTGTCCTTTTGACTTTTTCTGGATTTAAAATTCTATTTATTGTGCTATCAATAAGATCCATTAATAACTCCCTCCTCATCAGGATTCTTGCTGATGAATCCTTTAGCATCATGTATGTTTTTATTTAAAAACTCTTTCAGGTTCTTTGTTTCTTCAGCGAGCGAGACATCTTCTTTTCTTGTGGAAAAAATTATAGAGAGATTATTGAAAATTATGTAGATTAAGCCCTCAAGCGTGAAGCTTACAAGTAATGAGAAAAGAATTGAGAAGGTCAAATATTCTATTTTTAAATGAAGTCCATTTTCTAATGTTTCTAAAAAAGATTTTACAAGTCCGTTTGCCACTCGTGCATCTTGCTTATAATCATTTCTTTCAATGGTATTAAGATTTACTTCCCGGTTACTATCCAACGCTTCAAATTTTTCCTGATACTTTGCATTAGTCTTCCCAATGAGATCTTTTATCTCTTTGTCTTCAGCAGCCTCCAGCCTATCTTTTTCGATTTTATAATTCGTGGAATACTCATTTAGCTTTCGTTCATGTTCATAGTAATGCTGTCCACGTCGAACCCCATTAATCTCACGATTAAATTCAAGATCTCTTAGCTGTTCTTCATTACTAATCTTCGGCTCATAATATCCAGCCAGCTTTTCGTAACGAATTTTATATCTGTCTTTTATTTCAGAAATTGATTTATTTAAGATTGATTCTTGCTGCTCTTTTAAATTCCCAAGCTTTTCAGTGTAAAGCATTTCAGCTCTTGCCTTGTCATTCTCTTTGACTTTCTTTAAATGTGGTCGGTCAAGATTGGATGATATTAATCCTATTGATGAAATAAGACTCAAGGTTACTAAGAAGACTTTAACGGCCCAGCTCAAAACAGCAAGAGGTGTAGAAATTGCGTTAGAGTTTTGAAGTATGATGGACCGAGTAATCATTATAGACAATATTTTTGCCACCTCAAAAGTTCCAATCATGATAAAGGAAAAATCAGGCCCCTGCGTGATGGATTCAAAGAAGTAATACTCTATTGTGGCTGATATGAGGAATGCCGATATTCCGGTGATTGTGTATAAAGTCTCAGTAAGTTTCATAACTACCTCCGATGGAAAAAATATTAAAATTCAAATTCCAAGAAGGTGTTAATATCATCGGATATAGTTTGAAATAATTCCTAAGATGGATGATAATCTTTTATCCGATTGTCCTTCTTGGACAGTTGGCCTGAGACATGAGGTGGTAATCTTGGCGGAAAGTTACCTCATGTCTCAGCAGTTTTATTATTTGTTAAATGATTAATGAATATACGGTGAAAAATATCTCACTTCTCTAATATGCCTTTTAGCATCATTGCTTTTTACTTGATTATCTGATAATCTCACTACATTCTTTTTGTTATTAACGCTGGCAGGAGTATATATACGACCATATTCTCGTTGTTCGAAGCTGCCTTCTTTAGATACTGATTTTGGGTCAAGCCCATCTCTTTTAAAAATTTCAATTATTCCTTTCATTATAGAATCCTCCTTTTTGTTTTTTCGCTATTATTTCCAATGAGAGTTTTTTTTAAATTAAATCCTCAGGAAAATGTCTTTCTTCTCAAAAATCCTCAGAATAATTATTCTATTAGCAAAGTAAGCAAGCATTTAAATATGGTAGATTTCTCAAATAATTGACTAAAATAATATCCTTTTATAAAATGACGAAAAAATATCGTGGCAAACATGAAGGCCGAACTAGGGGGCCGTATGAAAAAAAAGAATTGCTATATGAAGCTCAATCAGGACAAGAAGGTGATGAATTAACAGTTGAATTGAATGATTTTCTTACAACAAAAGGTTATGGGGTTGGTTGGCCAGCAGTGGAGAAAACTTGGGAAAAAGAATTTTATACAAATGTATATCATGTGGCTGGGGCAACGATAGTAATTAATTATTCAACGCTTGGGGATAAGCGATATCAAGAAGTTAAGAACCGGCCAGGAGGCGGACAGTCGCAACACGAATTAGGTATTTTTTTAACATCAAATGATAGCCTTGATGATGTTCTCCAAATTATATTAGATAAGTTTCCAATGTTTAAAAAATCATAAAATTTTCTGAGAATAGTCAATGCATAATATTTCTAATATAAAAATATTAATAATTAGATTAAAAAAAAATTATTTCGATGTGGAAGCTAAAATTATATATGACAATAATACAGCTAAAGCAGAAAATGCTAATTATAAACTGGAATTTAATGAACTTACATGGGACCCATTTAAAATTTGTATGATAACCGCCCAACATATGAAAGTGAAAAAAGAAGAGGGTAAACCTTGTAGGATCTCAGGTAAGGAATTATTAAGAGCTTACGACAAAAAGATTATCAAAAAAAAAGCAGAAAAATTTTATGAAAAAAAAATATATCAAAGCTTTCATGATACTGACAGAGTAGGAAAAACAGGACTATTTAAATTATGGATGCAAAAGGAAGATGATTCTTTAGAAAAGATTAAAGACAAAAACCATAGAGAGAAATTCGCAGAAGCCTTTTTTGATATTGAAGGAAGTTCATTATCTAAATCGACATTTGCATTAGGGTTTCATTTAGAAACTGAAATACATATTGGTATTTCAATAAAGGAGACAGGCAAGGAAAAATCGGTAGGAACCAAAGTGGTCAATGACACGTTTACTAAAAAGAAAAAATTAGAATCAGTCTTTTCCGAAGAATTTAAAGAATATGTGAGATTTGAATGCCGGACAAAAGATTTGGATGAAAAAATATTAGGTAATTATAAAGGATTTAATGTACAAAATATAAATAAGTTGAAATGGTATTTGGATAGAAAGGGGTATATATACATTACGCGAAAGCTCATAACGGAAGAGAAGAATGTTTTAATTCAAGGGCCTCCAGATGTTGGTAAGACAAGATTAGTATATGAAGTTTTAAAAAGCCTTAATGATTATTATGTGTTTTCATTATTCCAAAATTACTTACCTGATATTGAGAAATTAAAAACTTTAAAAGTTTTTAATAATACAAAAATTAAATTAATTTGGTTCATCGATGATTTACATTTTTTTTATGAAAACCCTCAAAAGATATATGAAAAATTTACATCCCATTTTGACAATATTATTGTTATAGCCACCTTAAGGTCTGATAAAAAAGATAATGATAGTTGTTTAGTGCAACGCATGAAAAGGATAAATATAGATGTTTGGTCAGAGGACGAACTCAAAAAACTATCTGCTGAAAATTCAATAAAGTTATATCATAAATTGGGAAACACGCCGTCATCCTTAATTAAAGATTTTAGCAAACTTAAGGAAATCTTTAATAGATTCAAAATACTTGAAGGTAAAGAACACTGTCTAAACGCTCTATACTATATTAAACTGTTATTTGAGTTTATGGAATCATTTGGGCTTACTTTCTTAGAGAGGGTGTTTCTTTACTTAAGAGATAGAATGTCAAATAAAGATGATTTTCAAAGAGCCTTAATTGAATTAGAAAAAAGTGGGTTTATTGAAATTATTGAAGGACGTATCCAAGTTCCAGAAATATTTTTTGTAGAAATAATTACTGATCGAGATTATTATAATTTAATAGAAGATGCAAAAAGACTAAAAGATTTGTTTATTAAAAATAAGCTAGATGCAGATTTAAATCGTTTGGGTTGTTTCTTAACTAGAATGGGATGCCTCGATGAGGCTTTAAATATTTACAATGATGTTATCAAGCTAAATCCTAAAATGGCTTTGGCATATAGTAACAAAAGTTATATTTATGATATGAAAGGTGAGTATGATCAAGCTTCTGAAGGACATAAAAAAGCGATTGATATAGATCCTAAGAATAGCTATCTTTATTATTTTCGTGGAAAATTTTTTTACAAACATAAAAAATATAATTTAGCCGCCAAAGATTATCTAAGAATACTCGAATTAGATCCCAACAACAACAATGCACATGTAGGTCTTGGTAATATATATAGTTCTAAAGGTAAATTTGATGGGGCCATTAGACATTACACTAACGCCATTAGGTGCAACCTAAAAGATTGTAAAGCCTATTTGTATCGAGGATATACATATATTGATAAAAATGAATTTGAGTTAGCTAAAAATGATTTTTATAGTACTTTAAAACTAGATCCAAGTTATTATTGTGCCTATAATGGTATAGGCTTAATACATAATTTAAAAGGTGAATACGAGTTTGCGATTAAATACTTTTCAAAAGCAATTGAGATCCACTCTCATAACTATGAAGCGTTATTTGGTCGTGGATTCGCATATTACCGCAAAGGAGAATATAAATTAGCTCTATCAAACATAAATAAGTCTATCGCTATTAACCCTTCCCTGGCGATTACATATGACATCAGGGGGCGAATATATGCGATGCTGAAACAAGATGATCTAGCTATGAATGATTTAAATAGAGCCATTAGTATCGAACCTCATTATCAAATGTATCTTATCAGAGGTTGTTTTTATTTATCACAGAACAATATTGATAACGCTATTATGGATTTTGAGACAGTAATAAATTTAAAGCCTTATGGAATTGAAAATTATGTCGTTTTATTTGCAGATGCATATTTAAGGCGTGCTTCAAAAAATGAAATTATGGGTAAATATTTTGATACAATGGAGGACTTAAGAAGGGCTGTTACACTATATCCAGATTTACCAGATATACTACCTAAGCCTAAAAACAAGAATTTTACAAAAAAATTGAGCCCGTAAAATGTGTAATATAGTAATTATTTTAACTTTATCTGCATCTCACTCCCTAAATCTATTTTCTCTCATGACAAAACTTTTACCTCAGTAAATTATTCCACTGACGCGAAAAAACATATCTATCCAGCTACCGCATGTTATCAGGTTCAGTAAGTTTTTCGGTCTATACAAAAATTTATCTATGTAAAAGCTGCGCGTGGGGCTCCGGTCATGAAAAATAAATTTACAGGAGGTTATAAAATGGAAAAAGTAACGTTTTGCAAAACAAAGACTGGAAACGGTTTTAAGATTGCAGTTAATGGCACCTGGCTATACGTCAGCCGAAAGCTTTTATTAGAAGTTGTTGACGGCGATACCACATCGTGTCAATTCAGCTCTATCGAATAAAAGGGATATATTTCTTGTTCCTTTTTATTTTCTTTTTTTTCATTCTTCCCATAAATTACTATTCATGCAAAAAATATATCTACCCTGACGACTTATCATCAGGCTCAGTAAATTTGTTGCACTCATACACAATATTAAATCTCCACCTCCAGTCTCGATTGTCTCCTTCGCTAAAAAACATAAAAGGCACTTTTCAGCTAACCATTTAAGTTTTCTAAAATGATTAAATCGATTTTCCGCATCAGTCTGGCGTGTTCGCTATTCACATAACTGAACTCCTTTCCTCTGTATCAGCAAGGCCCAAGGTTTCCTTGGACGAGAGAATAAGGAATCTATAAAATTTGAAAGGAGGAAATTTGAAAAATAGAAAGCAGATATGTTGATTGGTTGGAAGCGTTTAAAGGTGAACAATAGGAATGTCTTGGTCGATATATCATGGAAGAGCAAAGAGGTGAATGGTCCGAAGATAATCCAACAGGAATAGAAGAAGACGATTATATGCCAATTTATAATTTCGCTTATCCTCTACATGTAAATAGTATAGATGAAGATAAAATTATCAGGATATGTGAAGAAACAAATTGTACTGTTGTAAAGAATACGGAAGAAGATAAGCTCTATCTTGCCTTGTGCGGTTGCGGGATGGATATGTCTCAAGATATCGCACTGGCGTACATGATAGCCAACGCCTACGAAGGAGAATATGGTCGCATTCCTGAGCACATGCTATTCGACGTCTACAAATCAAATGCTTTAAGTGTCAGTCAAAAAAAGTATGAGCAGATTGTTAAGGGTCTGATTAAAGGTTTTGAAAATCTTATACAATGCTGTGAAAGTGAGCTTGAAAACTTGAAGACACCATTAAAGCAAAAGATAAAATGACTTGCCAAAAAAATTGACTAAATTGTGGATGTACTGACAATGACATATATTTAAAATCAGGATTTTCCGGTAGCGACTAAAATCAAGTTATTATATAAGAAAGGCCGAGGAGTGAACCTCGACCTTTCAAGCTTAAATTGGTTTGTTAGTTAATCTAAGCGTTGGCAAATACAAAAATAGCCTACAAGTGTAATTGTGTCAATAGTGATAATAATATCCTTTTGTAAATAATATAAAAATTATCTAAAGTGCCCTTGTTTTGTTCTATGAGTGTCGTTGTTTCGCCGTTTCGGACTAAATCTGATTCCCAACTATATGATGGAAGTGAATTGTCTTTCATAGAATTTTATTTCATTACAATAATCGTAAAAGGGCACACATCGATACGTGTTTTCAACAAATACAAAGGCTTAAAGCAAAAACCGTATTTGGTATAACAATTTCGGGTTAAAAGACTACTGCGGTGATGCAGTAGCCTTGGATTCAGAAATGATAAGGAAGTATGTAAAGTATAAATACTCCCAAGAGCCTAAAGAAAAACAACAGATTGAATTATTCTAAATATTAATAGGGGCAACTCTATATCCTTGCCCCATTGGGAGCAAGGTAGACTTATTCCTTTTTAGAGGTAAACACAATACCACCCCCCCTTGGGGAAGGGCTCTTTATTTTGTTTATCATCATTTTCTCCCCCTTTTTCTTTATTTGTAAAGTGCTAAACATATCCTCCCATGAATAAATCCTATCAAGAAAAGCGATGAATATCAGGAATAACAAGTAGCTTCTCCTGGTGCCACTGTTTTTTATTAGCAACATTTTCAAATTATTAGGCAATAACTTACGAGCAATCTGTTTTTTATTACATTATAAAATTTTAAACTGGATGTTCCTAAGGCTATGAAATAAGAAACGAATATTAAGTAATATCACTTTATGTAGGAATTAAGATTAATTACTACATAAAGTGAAGCTTATCTTGTTATTCCCTAGCTTACCCAGAAGATATAGATATATTTAATAATTATAAATTATCATCCATAATCTTTTAGTGTTTATAGCATCTCCTAAAAAACAGTTTAACTAAAAAGTCTTATAATTATAATCCCATTAACGAAATTACGGAGGAGTCTCATGTTGAATAATAAATGTTATTTAGCAAAAATGTTCTTTTTATTAATCTTGTTAATTTTCTCATTGGAGTATTCCGTCAATGCAACTACTTTAGACAATGTTTTTGTATCGTGGGAGAATGTAATAGGAGTAGACGAAACAATATCTGGGAATCGATTGTTTTGGAGGATCGGAACAACTAGTGGACCTCAAAGCGGTTTAGTTTTTACATCAACAACTCTTCCAATTGAAATTAACCTCGAAACTCCTTTTTCAATAGGTGTTTTAGAACATATTAATTCTAGTTTGACAGGTCAGGCCGGAAGTGGAGCTGCAGATTTAAGTTTGAGATTTTATTTAAATGACATTTATTCTGATGAAGCTGTTTTAAGTTTGATTATTAAGGAAACAGCAGGAGGAGCAGATGCGCCCGATAAAATTATTTTCCCTTTAAGTTATCCCTTGTTTGAAATAGAGATAGATGGAATACTGTATTCACTTGAGATAGTAGGTTTTGGAGACACTCCTGATGAGCTAATTCATGAACTAATAACTCAAGAAGATAATACAAACAGCACAAACCTCTACGCAAGATTTTTTATCAGCAGCTCGGAACAAAATCTTGGTGGCGATATGCCTATGCTCATAGATAACTTCTATTCTCCCAATAATGAGGCAGATCAAAGCAGGTTTGTCGGCGAACCAATTGATGTTATTACAGGGAACTGCTTTAGGAGGGAAAAAGATGTTAACGCAGGACCAACGCCAATGGCGTTAAGTTTTGAACGTTACTACAACAGCCGATCAATCAGGAATGGTTCTATGGGGTATGGCTGGAGTCATACATATAATAAGAAACTGGTATCAGCTGCTGGAAAGATATTTGTTTATCGTGAGGATGGACAGGTATTACTTTTTTCACATGATACTTTGGAAGCGGAGTCAATAACCAAATTGCAGTTAACTCAAAATAGTGACGGAACATATAATGTTAAAACTCCGGCTATGATTACTGAACTATACAGCAGTGAAGGAAAGCTTATAAGTATGTCCGATCTGAATGGAAACACAATAACTCTATCCTATTCCGATGATGAGCTTGACACTGTGACAGACCCATTCGGACGAACTTTACAGTTTGAATACTATGATACTGGGAAGCTTAAAAGAATAACTGATCCTGCAGATAATCAATATGAATTTGACTATGATGATAATGACAACTTAAGTAGGACAACACATCCGAATGGTCTTATTAAGGAATACTTGTATGAGGACGCTAACGATATTCATAACATTACAAAAATTCTTGAAAATGGGATTGATTTTGTAGTGTTTGAATATGATGGTCTAGACAGAGCAATTTCATCAACTTATGCAGGAAATGCATATCATGTTGAATTGACACATGATTACCGTGAAAATAAAACCCGTGTGCTGGACGGGGACGGCAATTACACATACTATGAATTTGATACAATAAACGGCAAAGGCGTTATTAAATCAATAGAAGGCCCGGCCTGTAGAGTTTGTGAAAGTAATGGGACTGAGTACACATATTATGAAGATACATTAGATGTTTGTACCCGGACAATAGAATCTGTTGAATATGATGAGAAAGTTACTCAATACAGTGATTATGATATATGGGGCAATCCGTGGACAATTACCGAAGTTCCTGAATATAGCAGTTATAGCAGGACTATTTTAAAGGAGTTCGACACTTCGATTAACAAGCCAATATTTATAATCACAGAAAGCACTACTTCAGGAGAAACTACACTGACTGATTATACATATGATGCATTTGGTCATGGTAATCTTGAGACTGTTCATAAGGTCGGTATCTCGGATGGCGTAACAAAAACGCACGTTACTTCATTTAGCTATAATGACCTTGGACAGGTAATTTTTACAGATGGTCCCAGATCTGAGGACGATTCATATATCTGGAATTATGATATTGATACCGGTAACCTGTTGAGAGAAACAGCACCACTTTCAGGAACTATAACATACACTAACCACGACGCTTTTGGACGTCCAACAGAAATAACCGATGCCAATAATGTTTCAACAACAATTGAATACAATTACAAGGGAAAATTGAGCAATATTGATATTGGTGGTACGGAGACAATTTATGACTACTATTATAACGGGATGCTGAAAAGCTTGACAGACCCTTCCGGGGTTTCAGAATACTATCAATATGATTTGGCGCACAGGCTGACAGAAATAAAGGATGAGTATGATAATCGTATGACATACAGTCTTAATACAGAAGGAAAATGGATTGGAAAGAGTATTATTGGTAATAATGAGGCATTACTATACAATATGACACGAGATTATTACGGTAGTCGGGATTATGTAGAAACTAATATATGGAATTCTTATGATTATGAATATTTTGAAGACGGCAAACTAAATTATATTTTTGAAGGAAATCAAGAAGACTATAGCCGAAGTAAAGAATTTCATTATGACTATTACGGTCGACTAAAAGAAATTATTACTTTTCATGTTGATCTTGTTGAACATGAATATAGCAATTCTACAATTGCAAAATACACATACGACTCTGCCGATAATATAATAAGTTTCACAGATGCAGAAAACCGGATTACAAGTTTTAGTTACGATGATTTCGGGTGCCTGCTGAGCAGAACTAGCCCGGACACAGGAACTACCCAATGGACATATGATCCTGCAGGTAACATGTTAACCCGCACTGATGCCAATATGGCAACTACATCATATTCATACGACGTTGAAAACCGTCTTACGAATATCGATTTCCCGGCAACGGCTAATGATACTGTTTTTAGTTATGATCAGGGCGTTAACGGCAAAGGGCGGCTTACAGGCGCCAGTAATGGAATTGCATCATATTCATATGGTTATGACTCCTATGGAAACCTGATAACCGAAAACAAGGTTATTGAAGGACTGTCTTACAATCAATACTACAGCTATGATATGGCCGGAAGATTGTTGTCTATTACGTATCCTGACGGTATGACGGTGTCCTATCAGAGAAATGATAATGGAGAGGTTACATCTCTTTTTATTATAAGAAATGGCGCTACCTGTAATATCCTTAATAATATAGAATACATGCCATTTGGACCTGTTAAAAGCATGGTTTTGGGCAATGGTTTTGAGACAACAATAACAATTGATCAAAGTTATCTACCTTCTCAAATTATTACGACAGGATATGTGCAAAATCTAAGCCTTGACAGAACGCCAGAGGCTTATGTAAGTGAAATTATAGATACCCTTGCCCCATCAAAAAGCCAGATATTTGATTATGATGTTTTAGCAGGCCACATTAAATATGCAGAAGGAGTTTATGGACCTGTTCATTATGATTATGATCTTACCGGAAACAGATTATATAGGGAAGATTCTTCGGGAGTTAAGGATTATACTTATACGGCTGGAACCAGCATGCTTAAACAGATTTCTGGAGCTCAAAATAAAAGATACTATATTGATAGTGCTGGTCGCACCTTTTTATCAGGTCGATTGATATTTATGTATGATGGAGGCGATAGGCTTACCCAACTTATGCTTGGCAATAATCAGCTCATCGCTTATTATGCCTACGATGCATGGAATCAGAGAGTAAAGAAATATGCCAGTGGAATGACAACATATTATCATTACGATCCCGATGGCAACCTGATTGCGGAAACAGACCGTTCCGGTAATTTAATTAATGCCTATATCAGACTTAACGGTGTGCCTGTTGCGATGGTTAAAGCTGATGGAAGTATTTACTACTACCATAATGACCACCTTGGCACACCGCAGAAGATGACGGATGAAAATGGAGCAATTGTCTGGGTAGCGGATTATTTACCCTTTGGAGAAGCGATTATCACAATAGATGATATTGAAAATAATTTGAGGTTTCCAGGGCAATATTATGATTCGGAGACAGGGCTGCATTATAACTATCACAGGTATTATGATCCCGGTATAGGACGGTATGTTACTCCAGACCCAATAGGGCTTGATGGTGGGGTGAATCTTTATGCTTATGTTGATAGCAATCCTGTTAATTTTATTGATCCTTATGGTTTATCAAAGCCAAGGGTATATGAGATAGGTGGTTATCGATTTGTGCGATACCCCGGAGATGCAATGCATGGTGGACCTCACTGGCATGTTTATAAAGGGAGAAGTAATAAGTTATTTGGGCGTATGACACTTGGAGGAAAGACATTAACTGGCTCTATTCCTAAAAATGCAAAAAAGATTGCCAAAAAAGCTGGGTTGATAGGTATTGTTCTAACTGCACTTGGAATTTATGATTCTGCTACATCAACTAAGTCTGAAGCTTTTGAAGATATTATGGAAATGAGTGCAAACTGGCCAGAAAATTTACAAAAAGAGTTAGTAAATAATATGCTTGAAAGTAATCCTGATTTTTTTAAAGTAGAATATCCAGAGGGAAAACATGGTGAATAGTCACGCTTTTCAGAGGCCAATATTTCAAAAGTAAAAATGGGAGTAAACATTCATGAGAAAATTATTGGATAGAGATATTGATTCATCAAACTATGCTACTTTTAAAAACTGTTTGATCACACGTAACGGTCGAGAACTGGAATTTGTATTTGCTTGCGGCATGTCATATGATGTTCCTCTTGAATATGTATTAAAATGGTTTTCTAAACCGCATTACACAGTTTTAAATGGAAAATTAAAGCCATGGAATGGCACTAAGCATATCTCCATTTCTCAAAGAGTCAAAGTCATTAAATGTCGTAGAGTATTACAAAGAACCGCAATTAGGATATACTTAAATAATAATACTGCATATGACATTGTCTGGGATACGGTTTTGATGGCGTGTGAAAAATTATATCAGCATTTTGGTGACTAACAAAAGAATCTAAAGAGATTGTTAATAAATGGCATATGAAAGAATAAAATTCCAAGACTCCGGCTTTGCCGGAGTCTTGGTTTGTATGAAACGCCATAAAAATCAATAAGGTTCTTATTTCAGGATGGGTACTACTTCTATAAGGGTAAGCTATGAAACAGTAAATATTCATACTAATAATATCTATACTATTTATTTTCCCGATATTCTCCTGTACTCACACAAAACATTCATCTGATGCAGAAATGTTTGAAAATCATCTTTTAATACAGCCAACACATGAGCAGAAACTCTGGACGCATACTGCTCGGTTCTTACAGAGAGCAACGGCAGACGTCATGATCTACTTGGAGGCTGTAAACGTACTCCGGATACAATAACATCTTGGAGTGAAAGCCTCATAAAATGGTGGGGTGGTCATAATATTGGATCGAAGATCTATATATCCATTAAAAAACACTGGATTATCATAAATATTTTGTTTCAAAATAATTTTCTTGTAATAAGGACTGCATCATTTATCAACTTTCTCACGAATACATGCAACTAATGATTCAAGCTCATGCTCATTTAATTTTTTAAGAAAGCCAAGACAGGTATCTGTCTGTAACAACCTCTGAATTGTTTTTATTAGTTTTTCCTTTTCCATGATATTCTTCCATCCCTTTTGCGCCAATATCATATAAAGCCCGGAAGGGTGATTTAATTATTATTTCTTCTAATGAAAAATGAATGCTATTTCTTTTAAAATATCGTTGCTGGACTTGAAGCAACCTCTTTTATTCATTTAAGAGGAGCCTTAACTTATCGGAGCATTTGAATGAAACAATCCTTCGAGCTTCAAGTGTTAATTCACTTCCTGTTGCCGGATTCCTGCCTCTACGCGTTTTTTTATTTGTAAGATAAAATTTCCCAAACTTGGAAATGAGAACATCATCACCGGATGCTAAAGAATCTTTCAAAATGTCAAAGACAGATTCAACAATCCTTGATGATATATTTTTTGAAAATTCATTTTCTAAATATATGCTATCTATAAGGTCGCCTTTTGTACATGTCATTAAAAGTACCTCCAATGGATATGGAACAATATTGAATAAGTATAAATAATAGATTAGCTGTTGCTGTATTGTTTTATACAGGAGCAGATCAAACGGAAAATGCCATAACCAAGTATAAATACCATTACCAACAATCTATATAGAAATCAATATCACGTTCATTTCGAAATAGAATGTTAAAATAATTTCTATTCTTCAAAAACCAAAAAAAATGGAGTATCAACAATTTCTCTCTCATTTTAAGCTTTTTGATTCTACATAAATATAAATTCAAAATTTCCAGCAGCTCTTTGAATTTATCATTATTCCGAATCATATCAAACGCACATATAAATTTTCTTACAAAAATCCATACGTGCTCAAGGTTAGAAAGACGGTAGGCATAAGCCCCAATATTATTATTCTAAGACTTATGCAGATAGTAACGTGCGACAATCATCTATAAAAATAATTGTCGCACTTGAAAGTATACCTCATCTACAATTTCCATATTAGGGTATACTTAAAAGTTGATTTTGTTACCACGGTATACGCTATGGCAGCTTCTGTTATTTTACTTGTTCGGCCTGTCACGCGCGCAACCTTGCGGTTGTTGTTGCGCGCTAAGTAATATTTTATTATGCGGTTTTAGGGTGAGTTTTTAGTTTAAAAGTTTCATTTCTGTTTCAGTTATCAGTAGGAGAATAAATGGAAACGGGAAATGGAAATAAAAATCATGCAATTTTATATAATTTTGTTACCCGTAATTTTTGATTTTTATACTTTATCCCAATCACAGGCTACTATTAAAATAAATTTATCCGGATTTTCCCGATATTATCCCAACGCCATAGTAAGATATCTGTAATTCCATCATATAGAAATATAAAATGGAAATAGAAACAAAAGAGGTTCTTATCCTTGTACAAGCGCTTTATTTAACTCCTTGAATAACCCTGAATGGGAGAAGAAGATTCGGCCGAGTGGATAACTCTGCCAAAGAATAAACAAGTGCTTGAAGCATTTCTAATTCCCAAAACGCCATCACAAATTCAAACAGAGCTCAACATAAACAAAATTAACCTTAAGCCATTTTTACAGCGAGGTCTGATAAAATGCCTGAATCCACAAACCCATAAAGGAAGATTATATATTTTAACTGACAAATCCCGGAAACTCCTGAACTTCGAATATCCTAATAAATATGAAAAAGTAAACTATGATTTAATAGGATGGATATTGGCCAGCCCAAAACAGAGATATGTAATGTTAAGGATATTGGGACGGGATTCAATAAAACGAACTTCAGAGGATTTGCGAAAGCGATCATCCAGCAGCAATCCATGTTTTTCAAGAATAAGCACAAAGGCTATCCTTAAAGAATTAATAAATCAAAACCTGGCAGACAGTGAGATGGGAGATGATAGAAGAAGGTATTATTGGATTACAGAGAAAGGAAATATTATAAAAAAAGAAATTGATATGTTGGAAGATTCAATAATAATGGAATGATATTTCAGATCATAAATAGAAAAGTATTTATAGGAGGTAAGAATTATATCAACATCAAAAAGGTTTAATGAGAAAGAACATTAAACTGGATAAGGTATCCCCGGTTGGGGCGTTCTTATTCAGGTTTAACCTTCCAATCATTATACAATACAATTAAAAGCCCATGTGACTATTTGATAATGACAGAAGACGACATATACAAAAATAAGGAAAAGTATGAAAAACAAAAAAATAATTTAAACGCCCTTCTCATTCCTCCATCAGAAAAAAGCAGGCGTAAGTATTGTTGTAAAAACCAGGAAAACTTAAAATACTTTGAAAAGCTTTTTACTCACTTCGAAGCAAATGATCTATCCTACATCCGAAGAAACAGAGTCCTGGATGCAATGAAAATTATTCTGCACTCAACAACAAAGAATCTGAAAAATTGTGATCGTGAAGACATCAACAAAACAATGGCATTAATGCACCAAAACCTAAAAAGCATAGAAAGCAAAAAAACATTCATCAAGGATCTTAAATATATCTGGAAAATTCTCTTTCCGGAAACAGACCAGAAAGGAAGACCGGATGAAACAATTACTCCATACGCAGTCAGGCATATATCCGGAAAAATAGACATCAGCAAAGCAAGATTGAAAAAAGATAAATTAAACTGGGAAGAATTTGAAAGGATAGTAAATTACTTTAGCCGTGATACAAGAATACAGGCCTACCTAACAATTCAGCTTGAAAGTTTATCACGACCGCAAGAACTCCTCTATAGGAGAATAGGAGAGATTGAACATTACAATTCATATGCAAAAATAATACTAAGTGATCATGGGAAAGAGGGCACAGGATTTTTACAATGCATAGACAGCTATCCATATTTATTAAAATGGTTGGAACAACATCCCCAGAAAAAAGACCAAAACGCATTTATATTTATCAACACCGGAAACACAAGAACCCTTAAACAGCTTCGACCGGAAAACATAAATAAAATGCTGAGAAAAGCATGCAAAGATTTGGGAATCAATAAACCTATAACATGCTACAGCCTGAAAAGATCGGGCGTAACCTTAAGAAGACTTAGGGGAGAAAGTGATCTTGAAATCCAGCATGCAGCAAGATGGACAAGCACAAAACAATTGAAAACATATGACCTTAGCGACCAGAATGATGCATTCAAGCTCTCACTCCAAAAACGAGGCCTTCTTCCTTATGATGAAAAAACAACAGAAATCCCAAAAACAAAAAAATGCTCTTTTTGTAATGAGATATTAGGTTTCACAGAGACTGTTTGCCCGAAATGCAAACATCCAGTAGATAGAAAAATAATTTTAAATGAAAAAAGCAAAGATGAAGAACTTCTGGCACTGAGACAGACGGTTAAAGAATTTACGAATCAGTTTATCAATCTTAAACAGGAAATTTTAAGAGAACTCTCTGAAAAAATAATTAGTAGAGCTAACCTAAAAGAAAAAAATCAAATTAAGAATTTTCACAAGAAACCTTCAGAAAACATGGACATATGTAGGCCCTTCGCATCGGCTCAAAGACAACAAAATATAAATACACAATAACCTTTTTCATCTTATGACAACTTATGAGGTAATTGTTTCCCCTGATTTTAAAAAAGAATTTTATAAACCTCCAAGCCCGATACAAAAAAGAGTTCGTAAGATACTAGAGAAACTAAAGACAAGACCTACAGGTTCTCCCTTGAAATGGAGCCTTAAGGGATTTTATTCTGTCCACTTTAATAAAAACCACTATAGACTAATCTATGTAAAGGAAGAAAAAATCATTAAAATAATGGCTCTCCATGTAGGGAAAAGAACAAACACTTTTTACAAAGAATTTGAAGATGAAATAAAAAGAAGAGGTAAAGAGCTATCAAAATAGCCACAGAAAGATATTTAAAATATGTCTGACTCGAATAAATATGAAAAACACTTCTGAATGTAAAATAGAAATTGAAAAAATAAAACAGGAAAGAGATTATTGGAAAGAGACAGCGCTAATAGCTGGAAATCCAATAGTAATGAAATCCATAGAAATTTCATTGAAGCAAATATCTTCAGGTAAAGCGATTCCCTTAGCCCAATTATAACCGCACTTATTTATTTAATTGAATAAACATCATAAAATACTTTCAAGATTTTTTAGAGAATAAAATATATTCTGACTGCTCTCCGAAAGATAGTACAAATTTGCTTTTACAAATGAATCAACATCCTTAAATCCTGCCATCCTTATTTTATTTAATATTTCTTCTGTCATCTTCTATTCCGCTATCCTCCAATTTTACCCACAAACAAGATAAGTATATTTCAAAAGATGCAATATTCCGTTTACAATACTACTTCCCCACACAAAGTTTTCAACAATCTTCATCAATACCTAATTTACACGATCTATAAGGCAGCTAATGAGTATTATGCATCTGAGCCTTAATACTGGTAATCAGCATAATCCCTATAATCGCTTATGCCTGTAATAACATGAGTAAGCTTCAAACTAAGGTCAGTCAACATGTTGTAGATCCTCTGAACATTCTTATCAATATTAACAACAGATTTCTTCACCTTTGTTTCCAAATTATCTTTTGCCATTTTTTTGTATAACTTCTAAAATGGCATCACTTAAATAAATTGTATAGGGATTAGAATTCGCTAAATCATAAAAAATAATTATCTCATATTTAATTGTATTGATTTAAGCCGTTATTAACGGGGGGCCTTGATGGATAAACTAAGCGAGAACCTTTATTTTCGAGATGTTTTTTTATCCCATGCTAATTTGGACAAAGAACAATACATAAAACCTTTTGTAGAAGTATTAGAAGAAAGAGAAATAACATATTGGTATGATGAGGCTGAGTTATCCTGGGGTAATTCTTTACTGGCCCAATTATCAGATGGATTGTCCAAATCAAAATTTGTTACTGTATTTATTACGGACCAGTTTTTAGAAAGGAACTGGCCTCAAGCCGAATTAAGAACAGCAATGAATGAAGAAATCACCACAGGCACGTTAAAAGTTTTACCCATTATTATATGCGAACCTGAAAAAATCTTAAAGTTACATCCTTTTCTAAGGGACAAAAAATATTTAAGATGGAATAATGAAATACCAAGTATGGTAGAAGAATTAGAAAAAGTATTAGGTCGTTCGTACAGTAATAAATGGACATTCTCACACCCTAAGGAATTTAGAGGGCATGTGTGGATTAAGATAATCCCTAAAAATGAAAATAAAAAGAAAATACATGAATTCACAATTGAATGGGGACGATGGGAATATAAAGGAAAAATTGATTTCAAAAAAGACTCATCAGTTATTTTAGATTTTAAAAAAATTTCAGAAGAAAGGAGTTGGCCTATTGAGTTCTCAATAACTCCTTCAGCATTTGTTATTTCAGGAAGAGGAAATCCTGTGATTGATATCAACAAAGGATGGAAGTGTAAGGATAATACGGGAAAAAGAAAAGCAATGATTAGGAAGAGAGTTCAGTCTATTATGCCAGATACAAATAAAGATGATGCAGTACTTATTGAGTAAAATAAAACTGGGAACTTTTAAGACATTAAATAAATGTACAACGTGTCATAATCCAAAATATGAATTACCTTTCTTACAAATAAAATTCCGGTTCTTTTCTATCCTGGCAGTTTTGCTGCAGTGCCTGGATTGCAGCTTTAAAATTTGGTTCTCTCATTTGCCTTGCTCCTTCCGGGCATATTTTCACACATGCAAAACAAATGAGGCATTGCCATTTATCGGTTTGGGTTACATCATCAAAAGAAATGGATCCGGTCGGACATACCTCGGCACATTGTCCGCACTGTGTGCATTTTGATGTGTCTGTTTCAGGAGTCAAGGCCACAACCGATCGCACTTTTTTAATCATATCCAAATTAACAGGCTCAATATAGGGAATTTGACCGGGAATAGTAATAGAAGCTAAGCCCGCCAACACCTCTAAGTTTTGTAGTTTTTCCCGGACGGCAGCACCAAACTCCTGAGCTTTTTGTATATCAATATCGTCCGGACGACCTGGAGCAATAGGGCAATCAGTAGAAGAATACGAATGCTCCGCAACAAAGGCAGCGCCGGCTACAGGAATAAAGTTATCTACCTCTGCAATATCATGTAATTCTTTGAGGGCATCATCGTATGCCCTGTTCCCATAAACCACTACAAGCACAGCAGGTGTCTGCTTAGCTCTGAATGTGGTTAAGATGGACGCGACGACCTCTGGAACGCGACCGTAATATACCGGAGTTGCAAGGATGACAAGCTCATTTCCAAAATTCAAGCCACCATCTTCACGGTTGGCTAGATTGGTTATATCTATCATCTCAACTTTTTCGACATTAAGTCCTTGAGAAATATTTTCAGCAATTGTTTTTGTCGTTCCCGTAGGAGAAAAATATACACAGGAAACTGATTGAATATTCATTGATTACCTCTTGGAGTTAATTGACCAGACATAAGCTACTTGCTAAATAATCAAGACTCTGGAAATAAGTTCTGTTTAAATTGGATCTTTTGTTGTGAATTTGGCCAATCATAACCACACTGCCCAGTCTCCGTAATTAAATGTCCCGCTGCCATGACACAATTCACCCTCATCCCTCAATTCTCGGAAAGCATTTCTCATTCGAATTAGAATCTCGGGTTGAATGTTTAAATCATGATGCGCTGGAAATACATGTTTTACAGGCAATGCTGACACCCGTTCAAGAGAATTTAAGTACGCCTCCGGATCGGTTGATGGATAATACGCGAATAGGGTGTCTTTATAAACCAAATCACCGGTAAAAAGATAACCACGTTCTTTTTCCCAGAAGCACATATGCCCGGGAGAATGACCGGGAGTATGTAATATTTCAATGTGACGATTTCCAATATCAATTATATCGTTGTCTTTAAGTAACAATGTTGGCACACCCTGAAAAAACTGATATTTGTTTACATCAAAGCCTTCCGGTAAATCACAGCGATCAATGACCATATCCTTTATTTGTGCCATTGATAAAGGAAATTCCCCTTGAAGCCAATTAAGCTCTTCTTGATGTGCGTAGAAATCTGGGAAGTATTCATGACCTCCGATGTGATCCCAATGAATATGGGTAGCCACGGCAATGATTGGCTTGTTCGCTAACTTAACTACTTCATCATAAATATTGCAGATTCCAAGCCCCGTATCAATCAACAGACTATTTTTAGAACCATTAAGAAGATAACAATGCGTTTCTTCCCAGTGACGATATTCGCTAATAATATATGTCTCATTATCAATTTTATCTATTGTAAACCAATCTCTCATTTTATATTCTCGAAATGCTATTTAAAAAAAACAATTCTGTAAGAATCATTTATTAATAAAAAATAGAGCCTACTGTCTTTCTAAAACTTTTATTATCTTAATAGGCTTTCCATCATCATCAAAACCAGTATATGTTTGTCTCATCGTTTTACCATCTTTACTGATTATTTTATGATATAGTCCGACTTGTTTGTCATTCATAGTAATAGATGCATACCAATGCCCTGGTTCAACTAATGCTTCAACATATAATAATCCTTTCTCAAGCGGCTTTGAAAGACATTTCGCAACCCCACCTTCTTTGGGCCACGTCCATTTACTAGGATCAGTCGAGCCATCTTCAAAAACAGTGGATATAGTTAATTCAATTAAATCCCCTTCGATTTCATTATAGGTATTAATGTCCTCTTTCATTTTTTTCTGACCTGATGGAAAACTTGATTTTTCAATATTAGTCTTCCATGTTCCTATGATTGGATCAGAAGCCAATAGAGTGTTAGATAAAGAAAAAAGAATAATGAGAAGAAAAAAGATTTTTCGCATAATAACCTGCCTCCGAGCATGTTGCTAATATTTACATTTTTCAAGAAATAAAATTATTATAGCTGTATAAATACTATGAATAATAATTTGTGTATTTTTTATATAACATGAAAATAAGGAGGTGCCCAAATATTTATTGGAAATAATAAGGCACCTTTAAAGTCATACCCAGGACCGAAGATTACCGACAAACATTTTTAAAAAAAACCGCCATGCCGGATTAACCTCAATATCAACAGAAAACAACTCCGGCTGATAAATTGTTCTGGATGCTTTACCCTCTGTATAAATACGAACAGGCTTGCCAAGCTTCAAAGCATATTTAACCTCAAATCCTGTCCCCCCTGTCAAGCCTTTTTCACTTACAAAGGCATAAACAAAATTACACTTTTCAATTAATTCCCGATTCCTCTGATAATACCTTTCAGCTATCTCATAGTATGACTGGGCATGCTCAAGATTAGGTTTGCATATGAGTACATCAATTTTACTTTTCCAGGCTTGCTCTATTATCCGGGCACAAACACCTTTACATGTACCTGTCCACAATCACAGAATCACTTAGAAGACTATAAACAAAACTCTGGATACATTTCTTTTGTTTGAATTACCTTGCACTGATTATACTGATATATTCCATGGTATACTTCTTTTTTTAAAAAAAGGCGCATCACAAAAGTGATACGCCTAAAAGTGATTGATGATGAGAAAAAAACCTACAAATGAGCTAACGCACAAACCTCACAATCCTGATTACCCTCCCGAATACAGGCAGCACAGACACCATTTTTATCAATCGTATTCAATGATTTTTCAATCAGCTCATTTGCCAGCTTAGTAATAGGCCTCTTATAAAACATTTTCATACGATATAAAGCTCTGACCAACTGAGGATTTTTTGAAGGTGCATACATACCCCTACACCTCCTTCATAAAATTGCGTAACCTATTTTTCATAGATAAAATAATCCCTTCATCTGCCATGCTGAAAAAACTGTCTCCAATTATCAGATGATCATGAAACCCAACATCAATTGAAGTCATAGCAATCATAGTCCTAAAGGTAATAGCCTTATCCTCAATAGAAGGGGAAGGGTTTCCCGAAGGGTGATTATGTGCCATGACAAATGCATTTGCTTTTAATTGTATTATCCTTTTAACAATCTCCCTGGGATATACGGCAGACATAGCAATACTCCCTTTAAATAAACTTTCAACCGTTAAAATTTCATTCCTCTGATTCATAAATATGAAAAACATTTTCTCAATATCATCTTCATCAGCAAACAAAGGCTTGAGTATATTATATGCTTCAACAGAACTGCATAAAGACTTCCCCCTTGAAGACTCCCTAACCATTGAAATAAATTTCCCGGACTTTAAATCATCCCAGAATTGTTCTCTATTCATAAATACCTCCAACAAAAAAAGCCCTTTGGATTTCTCCAAAGAGCTTTTAATAAATGTATTAATAATAAAATTACGCTGCTAATTTATCAGAACATTCCTTATCTTTATTCCTGCCGTATAAAATAAGATTAAGAACATTTTCCACATCATTCATAACCTTAATACAGGCAGAATAGGGCGAAAGCTTCATTTTCTCAGAATACCTTTCAATGTATCTGTAACTGTTTCCGATGTATCTGATACCCGTCTTTCCAACAATGCGGCAAAGTGCATGAGCAGATAACTCGGCAACAATTTCCTGTAAAGGATCTTGCCCCATTTTTAATTTTCCTTTAACTTTTTCATGGCTGCAATGAGCCAGCTCATGAAAGAAAACCGACTCATTCTTAGTGCAAAGAGCAATCTCTTTTCTCTCAGGACAGTAATATCCCCTGTAATGAAAATTCCCAGGAATACACTTAATACTTATACCCCATTCTTCAGCTCTTTCCATCAAAGGCAATTCCGGCAGTTCAATCCCTTCATATTCAAGATCGTCACCTGCTGTATCTTCAACTCTAAAAACAGGCTTACAACCAAATCCATACAATCCATCTTTTTCACCCACATCAGTCTCGATTTTCTTGATATATGGAACCAGGATATAAAACGCTTTGGCTCCTTTTTTTACATACCTGTTTACTCTTTGAAATTGTCTGTACCCTCTGGCATCCTGTGTACCGGCCATAAACATCAAAGTTCTGTTAAGAATAGACCAGTGTGTACTGGGTATATCAGGTATAGGAAACATGGACATTGCCACAGCTTCAGGTATATTGCCTGACTTAAACCTTTCAAGTATACTATCCAGTACCTGCTTGACCTTCATATTCATAATTTTCTCCTTTTAAAAAAGAAAAGCCCGGTGACAAAACACCAGGCTTTATTGATTTAAGTTTAAGTAATAAGTTTTTACATACGTCCTTATTCAGCGATTACCTGCTTCTCCTCTTGATATGATAAATCTTCAGTCCATTGATTAGCCTTCCTGATCTTTTCTATCTCAATTGACCTTTGCAATTTCCATATCCACTCAGCTTCACAGTCAATCTCAATGCCATTGACACAAATTTCCTTCATCTCCTTAAATGAGGTATACCCCCATTCAGCATTGATAAGATCGTTATTAAGAATGGTATACCCCCAAAACAAATCTTCCCCGTCATACTCAGCAATAAACCAGTCAGAACCGAATATAAAAAAATGCAGATGAATTATTTTATCTTCCAGCGGAATACCTTCCGTTTCATACAACCGTGGTATTTTTGCTAATCTTTCTTCACTCGGTATATTCCACATTGGAATACCTCCTTTCCTGATAAAACAAAAAAAGAGCAAGCCCCGGCTACAAACGAGACTTACTCTTTTTCTGAACCTAAGAGTTACTTAGATTGGTTTTATACTGCCAGGATAGGCAACTATTTCAAACCTGCATAAAGGTTTTCCGTTAACCTCAAACTCATAGGTTGAAGCTCTGCCTTTAAGCCATACTATTTTCTTCGACTCTTCCAATTGTCCAACATTCCTTTTAACATCCTCATCCGGATCAAAAAGTATGCATGGAACTTTACAGGTCTTTTCCTGTTTTAAGACAAGACTGAATTTCAATAATCGACCAATGATATTGATATCCTTTATCCTGCCTACACCAATGAAAACGTTCATAGGTTTCTCCTTTCTCTAAAAGGTTATTGGATTTTAAAAATCCGGTTTGTTTAGAAAAAGGAAAAGGGTTTTATAGGGGTTGTACAAGGATTGGGCGGTCGATAAAACAGTTTATCATTATAAAAATAGAATAAGAACTAATAGAGTATGACCTGAGTCAGATATGAAAGAATTGTTTAAGTATTGCACATTCCCAATTGTTAACGATGTCTTAATATTAGAATGAAGTTATATGAAAGGTAGTAGTTTTTTATAGTTCAGTGCAAGATATTGGAGTAAATGGATAATATATATTTCATTCTTATAGGTAGTAATATTTTAGCTTCAAAGAAAAATTTAACGAATATATAAATATTGACGATTAATATGACAGATAAGGAAAAAAAGATAAATTTATATATAATGTTAATCGTTTAACTGTTATGAATAAAACTTACACAGATTTAAAAATAAAACTTCAAGAAACTGCTGATGGCTTAATGGCCTCAATTCCTCGGAAGGGATTTTGCAAGTATGATGTGTATAGAGATGATTATGTTTTTAGAGACCCAAGTCTACCAGAGTACGTCGAGTTAATTTCTATTGCTGACAATGGATATGGAAAAGTAAAGTCGATTTATTATAAAAGTAAGGATGGGTGGGAGACGAAAAATCCCTCTGCAACTATTTCTAAATTTCCACCAGAAACGATTGAGTATCAAATTTTTGAAGCTTTACTTGACAATGTACCTTGAGTGAAAAATATAGAATCAGAATATCAACTTTAATTGAATTCAATGTAAGCGCTAAATAAACCGCATCTTCTCAGCAGAATAAAAATATGTCAAGATTCTCCGGACGATAACAGAAAGGAGAGACATATTTGGAAGAAAAAAGCATACAAGAAAGGAATCAAGAGAAAGCACTATTCTGGGCTGATCATATCAAACGCTGGGAAGAAAGCGGCCTGAGTCAAATTGATTATTGCAGAGCAAATAATCTGTCAAGACATCACTTCACATACTGGAAATGTAAAAATAACAGGAAAAATAAACCAGTAAAATTTGTTAGTGTAGTTGCTAAATCTTCTATATCCCCATTACACAATAGTATAGAGCCATTAAAGGTTAATATTGGGGACAAGTACCGCATCGAAGTTGGGGAAGGTTTTTCCGAGGAGACCTTAATCCGCCTTATAAATACATTGTCGGGTATGTGATGCTTGTATCAATGTCCGGCATTAAAGTATACCTTGCCCTCGGTAACACCGATATGAGGAAATCCATAAATGGATTGAGCATTATAGTTGAAAGTCATTTTGATCTTGATCCATTTAGTGGGCATCTTTTTGTTTTTTGTAACCGAAGAAGGACCATCATGAAGATACTGTACTGGGACAGAAACGGATTTTGTTTATGGCACAAGCGTCTTGAGAAAGAAAGGTTCCAGTGGCCTGAGAGATCAGAAGATGTAATGATGATAGAAGAACGAGAGCTGAGATGGTTAATGGAAGGCCTGGATTTAAAACAGGATAAAGCTCATAAAAAGTTAAGTTATTCAATAATATACTGAAGAAAAACACATATGATTTTATGCGTATAAAAGTATGCTTTTGAGTCATATTATGCTATGTATATGTCATGATTTCGAATGACATAAAAACGCCTGAAAGCCTTGCCAACCTTAGGGATAAGGTATCCTTCCTTGAGAAAGACAATCATCGTTATGAGGCAGAAAACAAAATACTGAGAGAGCAGGTACAGCTCTTAAAATCTCAACTTTTTGGAGCAAAAACAGAGAAAAAAGTTAAGGGTAAAGATGATGTGCAGGCGTTGCTTTTTAATGAAGCGGAATCATATAATGCGCAGGAAGAAGAACATGAAGAGATAAGAGTCCCTGCCCATACCCGCAAGAAACGCGGCAGACGCCCTTTACCTGAAGACCTTCCCCGGATTGATATAATCCATGATCTGAGCGAAGAAGAAAAGATATGTGCCTGCGGATGTACGAAGGACAGGATGGGTGAAGAGACTTCGGAACAGTTGGAAATTATTCCCGCAAAGATAAGAGTAATCCGAAATATCAGACCCAAATATGTATGCAGAAACTGTGAGGGTGTTGAAGCAGATGAACCGGCGGTTAGTATAGCACCGCTTCCGCCTATGATAATCCCAAAGAGTATAGCTACACCAGGTCTTCTTGCTTATATCTTTACATCAAAATTTGTAGATGCCATTCCATTTTATCGACAGGAAAAACAGTTTAAGAGAATAGGCGTTGATATCACCAGATCCTCTATGTGTAACTGGGCAATAAAAGTTGCTGAAAAATGTGAACCATTAATGGAGCTGATTAATAAAGATATCCGATCCGGTCCATTAATAAATATCGATGAAACAACGGTCCAGGTAATGAAGGAGCCTGGCCGATCAAACAAAACAAAATCCTATATGTGGATATTCCGGGGAGGAGATCCCGGAAAACCATTACTGGTATATCAGTATCATCCTACCCGATCAGGAGATGTTGCATCAGAATATCTTGGTAAGTATAAGGGGTATGTCCAGACCGATGGCTATGGCGGGTATGACTTTATCGATAAAAAGCCTGATATGCATCATGTGGGATGCTGGGCACATGCTCGCCGGAAATTTGTGGATGTTATAAAAGCCTCAGGAAAGAGCAAATCTGCAAAAAGCAGAGTAGGTAACGCCGAGAAGGCTGTTGCATATATAGGAAAGCTTTACGCCATAGAGAAAGAAGCAAAAGAGAGAACACTTACCTTTGATGAAATCTATAATTTAAGGCAGGAGCAGGTAAAGCCTGTTCTTGATGAGTTTTACTCATGGCTTAATTCCAGATACACCAATGCTGCGCCCGGAAGTCTTCTTGGCAAAGCAATGAACTACACATTAAAAGAATGGGACAAGCTTATCAGGTATATTGATAATGGTTGCCTCAGGCCTGACAATAATCTTGCTGAGAATGCTATAAGACCCTTTGTTGTTGGAAGAAAAAACTGGCTGTTTTCCGGTAATCCGAGAGGAGCAAAGGCAAGTGCGACCTTATACAGCCTAATCGAGTCAGCCAAGGCCAATGATCTTGAGCCCTATAAATACCTCAAATATCTTTTTGAAAAATTACCATTCGCATCATCCATAGATGATTACAAAGCCTTACCGCCTAATCGTCTTGATAAATCTTTACTGCCCGCAGTATAATGCCGCCTGACTGGCCAGAACAAATGACTGGATATCTTTAAAAATGCATGGGTAGTTTATTTGACGCTTACAATTCAATAGAGGTTCTTCAAAATAATATGATAGTGGCTGTGAAAAAGATTATCATTCTATCTTTTTAATTTTTGCCTAACCGCAAGAGCAAAAAGAGCAATAAAAAAAGGACCAAGAATACTTTCAGTGGTTTTTATACATTTCCCTATCAATGTAAGTTGTATATCAGTTGGCTTTAAAAGAAACATGGTTTGGAGGCTGTAGTGTAGGCTTTGGAGAATATCGGTTTTTTCTAAAATTGATAATGCTTTTCCATTTTGTGTGGCGAGTCCAGGTAGCAAATAACATATAGCGCAAAGTATCAGCAATAAAAAACCCCAAAGCAATGGCCTCATATATGACTCACTATAGCCACTAAGCCCCCAATAAGGATATAATAGCACCCACCTAAGTGCCCGTGAATTATTAGGATTAAGTCTTTGCATTTCTTTTTCACCATAGTGAAAATCTCCTGCACTATTCCTATCCATTTTTATTTCATGATTATATTTTAAATCACGGTATAATTTTTCAATATCATCAAATGGTAGTTGCTTAATGAGGTACCCTTCTTTAAGGGATTTTGCTTTTTCTACAGTGCGTAACTCATCAAATAACAATTTCCTACCATTAGACAACGCCCAATTTACTCTTATAAATTCAGCATAAATAAGTGGTGTTCCAATAAATTTTACAACACTCAAGTCTGCCCTTCTAAAAACTAATTTTGAATTGGGGGATAAGTGTACATGACGAAAATCGACATTTGACCCTCTAAAAATGTAGTCATAATTTTCTATTCCATCATTACTAACATCAGCGTTAGAAAAAATAGCTCGATTGTCGAATACTGCATTATTAAAATACGCTAATCTACTGAATTTTGTGCCTTCAAAAGTTGTGTTATTTCTAAATTTAGTACCGATGAAAGAAGCTTTATTAAAAAAAGTTGTCTTGGAAAAACTAACATCAGAATTAAATTCCGCACGATCAAACAAGGTGTTTTGTTCAAAATATCTATTTGTAAAATTAACTTCACCAAGAAATACACAATCACTGAAGTCTACCTCTTGCTCAAGATCAAAATCTATATGATTTATTTGCTCAGGAAAAATTATATGATTGAATTTGTTTCCATTAATTTCACAATGTTTTTTTAACATATTACAAAATACTTGGTAATTCTTATCTCGATTTGGAGAATGAAGTATACAATATTGATCATTATCTTTTGGTAAATGGCAAATATTAAAATATTTACATTGTTCCATATCTTACCTTAGTTTAACTATATTAGCTTATAGCTTACTCTAATGTTATTATCGATCCGAAGTAGGCACTTCAAAAAAATCAAACCAATCAGAAACATAATCATCCACATTTGCAGATTGAGAATTAGATATTTGCCAAAGATATCCAGAAACATATCTTGCCATGTGTTCTTTTATTTTAGATAATCTTTCATTATTAAATATTAAATATCTATCAATGAATAATTGTTTATCTCCTTTAAAATATTTTGCTTCCTCTTTCTCAACTAACATTAAATAAAGAATAAAAAGTATTACAGATTTTGTTTTTATCTTCAGATAGTCAGCCAATTCTATGGATTTACAATGGACTTCTGTTCTGCTAAGGGGTGTTATTCTTGAAGCTATTTGATTTTGGATCGGCGTATCATTGCAAACAGTCTCATAATAAACAGATTTATCGAGTAATTTGTTAAATATTATTTGAGCAAGTGGAGACATGCTAATAGGATAGTTCCTTTCTCCTATCGCGGCCTCAAGAACATCATCCTCTCTTATATCAGGGTTGATTAATCCTGTAAAAACCATTTCTCTTATTTCATGTCGCAATTCTTCTATTGCGTAAGTAAACTGATCTTTATACCAACCAATTGCATCTTTAATATGTGCCCTCCCTTCATTACTCATCAGAAATTGTATAATTCTCAACTTAAATAAGTTTTTTGGATAAATAACATTTTCATTATTAATATTTACCTCACAAAAATTGAAAATGTTCGGAATAATTGCTCTGGTATTATTATTAATTGACATAAAAATTGGACTCTTTGTCGCATCAGTTTCGAAACGAGTTATTTCTTTATATTTCACTTTGTTTTTAAACAATTTTGTTTGGAATCCCCCAATCAACAACATGCGATATATTAGCCAATCTCTTCTAATTATCATCTTAATGGTCTCACTGCTAAGTCGATCATGTGATAGTTGGGAGAATGCATTTTCCTCGAGAATTAATGTTGAATTCGTAACTAATACACGGATTATCCTCATAGTGGCACGAAAGTTATCATTCACATAAGGAGAAAATTCATTAAATAATTGTATTAACCTTCGTTTATGAGGCAGACTTTCTATTTTGAATTTTATTCTCAATGCTATGAATACCATTTTCAAAGTATTCATGATTATATTTTGAACGGTTCTCTCTCGGACAAAAGTACCTTCATTCCGTAATCGTCTGGCTGCGTAAATACACTTAGCATTTACGATTTCTCCAAGTGGTTGAGGGTCTACTCTAAATTCAATAAATCGATTTAATATAGTTTCTTTCGTAATGTTTTTATAAAAATCAATAACTGAATAATCTCTCATGACACAGACATAGATTGCTCGATAATCGACATGTTGTAGGTTATTTGTCACTGAATCTATTTTTGACATCCATTCTCTAAAAAAATTCCTTTGGATCCAATTAATAAAAATATTGTCAAGTCCATCAATTATAAAAATATATCCATAATGGTGAATATTTTGGATATACGATAGTAACCATATGGTAAATTGGTTAGCAGTATCTACCTCAAATCCGGACTCTTCATATATGGAAGATACTTTTTTCAAAGGATTTCTACTTGCTTCATATTTTATCTTACTAAGCATTTTTATGTATTTTTTTACAATAGACCCGATATCACATTTTATTAGTTCAAAAGGATCATAGTCATTTGCCTTTCCGGTCACCCACAATTCAAATTTTGAGAGAAAATCGCCTTTAAAGGGAAACCGGACATTATCTAGATAATCTTTACAAAAAACCTTAAGAAATTTAGCATATATTTTTCCTTGAAGCTTTAGTCCGATTTCTTTCATAGAATCCAATTGAATTCTTATCCACATTATTTCGTTAGGAAACAGGCATGAATCAGCATTAACACTAAAAAGATAATTAAGAAGAGCTGTTTTCCCCAATCCTTGTTTGCCTCTGATAATAAAGCGAGTTGCAGAATAAACATCATTATAAATGGTTTTTTTTATTTCTTTTCCTGCAAGTTGCATTGCTCGATCTTTCCAATAACTCATTACTCGTCTTAATCGATGCCTCGAAATATTTATAGGTTGAACAGTTGATGAAGATAATAAAGCCTCCGTAGAAATTTTTTCAACAAGCGCATCATTAGTGATATATGTCTGCATATGTTCAGGTTCTTTATCTGGTGACATGGGAATATAATCAATTAGTCTTGCGATTTGCTCTAGGTCCTCACTTAGATGATCATTCTTAGGCCAATCTTTAATTATTTCATCTAAATGTTCTTCATAATTCAATTTGACCCTTGAGGACCTTCTTGTTGATTCATATTCTGATTCAAATTGCCGGATTTGATCTGGTCTCTCTGCCGTAAACTTAAGATTTGCAGTTTCTAAGAGGTCTCTGTATTTGATTTCGGTGTACTCCCAAGCTTTATCTATCATATTGGAAGCATTTTTTTCATAAGGTTTATATTTCATATAATCTCCATCTATTATGTTAAAGATAATCTATGCATTAAAAAATAGGGAAAAATTATTTAACATACTAAAAGATCTGATTAACACTAAAGCTATAATACTATATTTGAGACAAAATGCTGACGTGACTAAATGAGCAAGTAAAACCAGAAAAACATGAATTAAATGAAACTTTTTGGGGATATTCCTATAGTATTACTAAGGTTCTTGTTATTTTGATAAAACCAAGAAGGAGGCCTTAGAGTAGAATGATTGCAATACAGAATGTATTTATACAATTATTTTAAAGTTTACAAGAAGATAATCCTTCAAATAAATTGAAATCCTTTCGCCAAATTTTTAACATTCAAAATCCTTACTCGCCCATCTAAAACGCCTTTCTCTCTCAATCCTATAATAACCTTCCTCTCCACAACCCCATTAACCCCAACACAAACAACCTCATCAAACCCAGCCTCAAGCGCACGCTTAACATTCTTCACATAATCAGACTTCCCAGTCTCAATCTCAATAGCAACCTTCCTATCTCCATCCCTGACAATAATATCTGGTCTCCCATTTAAATAATACTCTTCAACACTGACATCGAATCCCTTCTTCTTATAATACTCACTAATCCTATGCTTCCAGTATTTATGAACAACTCCCTCACTTTCATTCTTAAAATCATAACCTAAATCAGAAAGCACCATTTTGCCTTTCCGGGTTAACTCAAAAAGAGTAATCCAACCTGTCCCAGTAATTACCTTTACCGCCCTTGCACATTTTTCCCAAATAATATCTTTTCTGTACTGGTTTCCAGACTTAGGATAAAAAGAAAGCCTCTTGTATCTTTCAGTAACACTTGAAAATGGATGCTCTAAAATATCAATGAGCAACTTATGCTGAGGCCTTGTCCCTGCAGGGTATTTTCTTTTTTCCTTCCTTTTATTAACAGGACGTTTTGGGTTTACTTTAGAGGTTGTATTTCTCTTATTTAGCCTCTCTGCTGAGGTATTCCTCATAGCCTGAGGCCGGTAATCGCTTGGGGTATTATACTTCTCTTTCTCAAGGGTATTATTCTCACTTAGGGTATTCCAATCATTTTTATTTTCTCGCTGATTACATTTTCCGGAGAAAATATCATTAATCGAATCTTTAAAAGAACAAAAATTATCCCCATCCTGTTTACCCTTCCATGCATATTCAAAAAACATAGAATTAAGACTATGCACCTTCAACCAATCATCAGTTACAACCTCTTTTCTTACGCTCACAAGAGGCGTCTTAACAAGACAGGGCTCTACTCGATTCTTGATTTTAACAATACACTCCCCAACTTTAAGTGTGTTTAAATAAAAATCTTCATCATAATCCAAAAACAAAGACTTTCGTGCTGTTGTGATATCATCGGCATGTTGTAAGCCCAGATATATCTGAGTATGACAGTTCCCCAAAAGCTCTATAGGTAAAAGGCTCGGATGCTGCGTAATACTTACCAATCCCTGACCAAATCCCCTGATCTCACGATAAATATTTTCAATACTGCTGGTCTCTTTAAAAAAAGAATTCTGCGAAAAAAGATTATGAACTTCCTCTAAAAACAATACATGCTTTAGCTTGTCTGTTTCTCCCTGACTCAACCGATAGAGATGAATCCATTTTAATATCAGCTCAGATAAAAAAATCCGAAGGGGTTTTGGCATTTCTAAATCAAGCTCAAGGATTACCGGCTTATGAAGAATATCTTCAAAACGTATAGGCTTTCTCGTGTTAAAAACTTTAGAAGCGTTACCAAGAGTAAAGCTTTGAAAAATTCGAAGGGTAGTTTGTTTCCAGTTCAATTCACGAGCTACAACTTTTGTATTATTTAATTCCTTAATACCATCATGGAAATTAGGATGAAAATCATCAGGAAGATCTTTAAAAAGTTTTAAAAATATCTTATTAAAATGATAAGCAACTCCAGGCCCTGAAAGATGTGACCTTTCAAGAGTCTCAGAAATGGTGCTTATCCAGTATCCCTTGTCTGTTCCTGGAGGAGCCTGAAATACATTCCAAAGCAAAGGAAGAGTATCCCTTCCAATAGTAAAGACCTGCACGCCATTTAACTCAGTATGCTTATCCTTAGCAGATAATAAATTCCTCCAACTTCGCTTCCAGTCAATAATCGTAAACGGAATTTTGTCTTTTAAAAGTTGAAGAGCAAGAAGATATGCAAGGTTAGTTTTACCTTCACCAGTAATCGCAAATATCCCAATTTGTTTTATGAAGTCTTCGGGATTTAGATGAAGAGACTGTAATTTCTTTTTATTGTATATGACGTCACCAAGAATATATTTGCCTTTTGAAGTATCCAGGGCTGGAGGCTCTAATAGGATTTGCGGATTTTCTAATGGTAGTTCTTTTAGAAATTTTTCAGCGATTATTTCTATATCCTGAGCAAATTTTTTTCTGCCTTTTTCGTCTTCTGATAAATACATATGCCAGAGTGTGTCAGCTTGACTCCCAATTACTGGTTTTAATTTTTTGCAGAGGCCTTCTATCTGTTGTTGGGGTGTCATTTGAGAGAGAATATGGGATAGGTTCGAATGTTTGGATTATAAGGATTGTATAAGGATTGGAAATTAAAATAGTTTAAAAATATAAACTGTTAAATATATTATAAATTGTATTGACATTAACTTTTTGATAATATAATCTAATTAAAAGTGCAATTTAAAGGTAAAAGGTTTGATATTTGGAACTTGTAAGGCTGATAGATAAATTAAGCGTAAAGTTAAGATTGCTTAGGATTGCTCAAGAAAGCAAAAGCGCAGATCAATACTCTGAAAGAGAAGTTTTATTGCTGGAACTTATAAATACTAAAGAAAAAATAAGCATTCTAGAAATAACTCAGAATTTTAACGTACTTAGTAAAAGTATTATCTCATCAGCAATTTCCAGTTTTTGGAAAGATAAATTAGTTAAAAAAGAAAAGGATTCTGAAAATCAGAGAATTACATATGTTACTCTTACTCCTAAAGGCGAAAAAATACTTAACTCAATTAGAAAGCATAAAGATGAGAGATTTTCTATTTTAATCAAAGCTCTAAATTTAAGTTCAGAAGAAGAAAAATTGATTAGTGGAATTCTAGTAAGGGCTTTGAAGGAGTTAGCTCTAGGGGAGTAACTGTAGATCAAATAACCCAATAATAGAGACTTAAGCATTAATTGGTAAATGTAAGATTGAAAGAGTTTACGGAGAAAACCTTAAAAGAAAGGAGGATATATAATGTCATTTGATAATTCTTCGAAAGGGTATAGGCCTACAACATTTTGGAATAATTTTGAAGGAGACCTTAACCGTAATCTTACTCCAATGCATGACCATGAATTTGGCCCAGGTTATGATATTCAATATACGGATTCGTCTGGGAAAATCCAGGGGGAAATGCACGGATTAACGATTTCAGAAACCCAATATTTGAGTAGCATCAAAGATAAATGGTAATTTGATTTTAATGTGGAATTTGTTAAAAGCCTGATCTTTTATTTGGTCAGGCTTTTATTTTTCTATGGAAAAATTAATATACTTACTTCGTATAAATATCTATAATGAAGATGAAAAAGAAAAAAGTCAGATGTTCAATATGTGATAATAATTTTGATCGATACCTTAATGGAACGCCACTTTGCCTAAAGCACTTCATAACTACTTATTATGTGAGTTCTAAAGGGTGCCTTTTTAACTATTTGGATGGATTAATTGAAAACATTGATAAAATTAGAAAAGACCCTAAAGAAATGAAATTTTTAAAAGAGTTACATGAATGTTTTCCTGAAATAGCGTCTGAATTCCCAATATTGTTTCAAAATATTTGAGAGGTTATTTATTTTATTTTGTTGATTTATCATTCCTTTTGTCCCAAAATCCCCCGTTTCCTCTCCAACTCCCAATAATCCTTAAGCGACACCATCAGATATTTCTTCAAAAACATTAAGTCCCTCCAACATTCAAGCTGCTCTTTTCTCTTCTCCCTTTCAAGCTCAAGAACATTACTCTTAATCCTGTCTTTTGCCTCATTAAGACCTTGAGTTATATCAAACGGGTATTGATCCACTAAATTATCAAGCTGCATCAGCTCAGTATGCTGCATGCATATTTCTTTATTCATCTCTTTAAATTGAGAAGAATTAATCTCTTCACGCAACCGGATTTCTTCCAGCAGTGCATTAACAGAAGCTTTGAGTGATTTGCTCTTATCAGAAAACATCTTTTCAATAGGCATACATTTCTCCTTTGATTTAAAGCTTGATACAACTGCTTCCAAAGAATTCTTTAATTGCGGATGAGCAAAAGGTGAGGGTAATCTATTATCACTACCGGAAGATTTGAATATTCTGTCTGGATATGATTCAAAGGGTAAGAACACATCTTCCATTTATCATTATGGAATGCAAAAGCTTTTAAGAGATATACAAGGATTGGTAGCATTACAGATATATCTGAACGAAAAACTTAAAGTAAGAATATCCTTACCTTCTCAATATGATGAAGATAGTAAGGGTAACAAATAAAGGACAAGTATCTATTCCAAATACATTCAGGAAAAAAATTGGAATCAATCAAGGAGACGAACTTTTATTTATAGAAGTTCAAGGAAAAATATTAATCGAAAAATCTGATAAAATAATTAAAGAATCACCGGATTATCTTAAAGAGATAATGAAATATAGCGAACATTCTTTAAAAGAGGTCTGGGACAATGAAGAAGATGATATCTGGAACCAGTACATTAAATGAGAGTAAGGAAAGGCGAAATTGTGTTAATACCGTTTCCATTTACCGATTTAAAAAAGATCAAATTTAGACCCGCCATAATTGTTTCAAACGATACCTTTAATAAAAATTCAAATGACTGCCTCATGGTTCCGATAACCTCAATAATAAAGGAAGAAAAATATTCTATTATCATAAACAATCAAAATCTATCATCAGGTAACTTATTAAAAATAAGCAGAATAAGAGTGGACAAAATCTTTTGTGTAGAAAAAAAACTGATTACTAAAAGAATCGCACGAATAAATAAAAATACCATGGAAAAAATTAACTGCGAGATTATTAAGTTGTTTTAAATTTTTCAAAACTGAATTTGTAGTTGTCCTGTGTCGCTTAAGAGGTACAGGACAACTGCTAATATTGCATTATCTTATTAGTTACCGGGATGAACGCTCAAACGAAAAGGCCCACCTGAATTAACCTTCTCAACCAAAATATAATACCTCCCACTTTCAAACGCAGGAGTCGATACGGCTGTAAATTCAATATTTGCACCCGGAGTATTTCTCAAATCGGAGACATCAGCTGAAGCAGCACTGGTTGGATATCCATTTCCGCATTCAGATAGGGGAAGGTTCACGCCAAGATCAAATGCATCAGGAGCACTTGGATTATATACCGGCACACTAAGTGAAATTTCCAATGAAGTATTTCCAGGTAATGTGTCAAAATAATAAAGCTTGTCACCAGAAGAAGTATCTCCATCAATGTAAGTTCCACTGGTTATCTCAATCCCGTTATCTTTTATCATTTTAATATTATGCGAATCACCGACAAGCTGCCCTTCAGATATTAACACCTGATTCTTATAGCAGAAATATCCGGCAGCATTTGCAGTTATTGTCTGGGCGCCAACAGGAACATCCCAAAGAGTGTAGGTAGATGATTGTCCTGTTGCCATGCAGTTGCTTCCGATACACACATTAACACCTGATATCCCTGAGCTTGGAGCTCCAGGATTAAAACCTTCACGATACACATAGCCATTTACTCTACCCAAACCACTCCCGCTTCCTCCTGAAGGAGTAAACGTTACAGACAAATCATATTCACCGGTTCTTCCGCTGTACCCAATTACTTTGACATAAAATAAATCCGAATCGTATACAGTATGATTGATGTTTTCATTAGCAGTACCTTCATTTGTAGAAGCATCTAAATAATTATGAGCGTCATTGTATAACAATATATCAAGATCATCGGAAAGATTGGACAGATGTATATTTATTGTTCCTGCTGAGCTTGTTGTAAACTTAAAATAATCAACATCTGTATCATTTTCAATTTCTCTGCTATACGTTTCTCCAACAAAAATAGAACTCGCAGTTGAAAAGGTATCTCCATCATCTTCAACTTCGGTTGTACCATTATCTTTTGTCATTACAATATCAGCACTGACTGAATAAATTTGAGCTTCATCAGCATCATCACCATAAACACTTCCAATAATAGAATTAGATTCTCCCTCAATTGTATAGCTATTTACCAGCTCTCCGGAAAAAGTAGCCCAAAAATCAACGTATATATCTTTGCCTTGAGATAAAAGATCAATAGTTCCATCATATGTAATAGTCAGCATAGGGTCTTCACCACGTATATTGCCATGATGAGAACCTGAATTATCTGATAGGGTAATATTCCCACCCGATTGACTGATCGTGATTTGATTATTTATAACTGTTCCGATGGGATAAACGGGATTGGATTCAGCTACGACAGTACTCACATCCCAAACACCGGATACATCGGGTATTGAATCTCCTGAATAGGAGGTTGTCGAATATTTTGTATCATCGGATAAATAAACTTCCAATCTCTGATAACTGCTAATATTGTTACTGCTGTCTTTTAATCCTATATCAAATTCAATAGGCTCTCCGACATCTAAGTCATCAGAAAGTCTTAAACTAAAATCAACCTGACCGTTTTGGATGCCATTAGCAGAGCTTAGAGAAATTTCGTTGTGTTTGTTTACACCTTTTTCTGCAATGATAATTTCTTCCACATCACCATTTGGATCGGTAAAAGAAATCTGACCTTTGAGGGTGCCGCCGGGAACGACTACATTTCCATAAGAAACCCTACTTGTAGGCTGTCACATTAAAATGTCTTCTTATTACTGAACAAAAAGCCATTTAGGACTAAATATCAGAATAAAAAGCCAGGAGCAATCATCCTTACAGGCCCTGGCTGTTTTCCATTAAAAATTAATATTTCATATTAGAACACTTCAGTAGCCGCTAACCTGACATGCTCAGGATTAATGATCTGCATACTCTGTTTAGCTGCAGCTATAAGAGCCCCCCTTGCCAGATGATTAGCCTTTCTGAGAAGGCCACCAGAACCCTGATGTACTGCTGTCACCGCAGCATCATCAAAGATTCCGGGATTGACTCCAGCAAGCTTTAAATGATGCTCCATGTACTGTTTCATTCCATCCCTGTCCAGCCCTTCAAGGTGGCTTCTGGTTACCACCCTTGACGCAAGAGGCTCGGAGGAACGGTACATCATCTTGTCTATAAGGTTTGACTGACCGGACAAAACCATGGGCATACAGTGCTTTGAGTCACGATTGAACTGAGTAAGCGTGTGAAGCTCCGCAAGAACCTCTATGCGCAGTAACGATGCTTCATCTATAACAAGAACAACCTTCATCTTTTTCGTATCTACAATCTCCATTATCTCTTTCTTGATAACCCTCATCATTAACGCCTTCGACCTTCCAGATACGCCTATGCACATCTCGTTTACAATCTGCTGGTACAGTTCCAGTATGGGGCCTGTTGTGGCGGTTATATAAAATACTTTATACTCAGAAGGATGGAGACTGTCAGAAGCATATCTTAATGCTGTTGATTTGCCAGATCCTATATCTCCTGTAAGAAGGGCTGTTCCTCCAAGATCTGTGGCATAGTAAAATTTATTTTTAACGGATTTAAGTTCTTCGGTTTCAAGTATTTCATTCTGTTTCAGATCTGATCCGAAAGGCTCTTTCTTCATTCCAAAGAATGTCTTGTAATTATTGTTCATGTGTCCTCCTAAAATAATGATCCGCCTTTGTAGTCAGCCCCTTCACCGGATATGATCACATCGGACATGTTATTTGCATCACGCTTTACCCTGCAGTTGACATGAAGGTCTACAGGCCTTGCTACCCCATAGGAACGGTTGCCGTACCTGACCTCTATTTCCTCCAGACTGCTCTCATGGTAAAGAAGCTCAACCTGTTTACCTATAAGGGCCACAGGAACTTCATACATCCTTCCCTTGAACACAATGGTTCTGTCTTTGGCCACCTTGCGCCTTGCTACATTGCGGAAGTAGTCTTTCAGATTTACAGGGGCCTGACGCAGACACTCCATCTTTGCAGTAAACCTCTCAAAGGGAGTCTGTCCTGTGGAACCATGCCTCCTTTTGTGATAGATGTCATTTACCCACAGATCCAGACACATATTAAGATCTTCTATGGTGTTGCCCTTAAATCCCGGCAGAAAGCTTGTTCTTATGGTTTTGAACCACCGTTCTATCTTTCCCTTTCCCTGCGGCTGATAGGGCTTTGCATGTATCAGTGATATGTTAAGCGATGCGGTTACAAACTCCAGATGATTGCTTCTGAAGGCTGCACCGTTATCCACATACAGTTTTCTGGGAAGGCCTCTTTTGGAAAGGGCATCTTCAAAACATTTAAGGTAAGAGTCCAGTGCTTCGCTAAAATAAAACTCCGCATGAGGTATCAATCTTGAGTGATCATCTATAATGGCTATCAGGTAGGTCTTTCTCTGTTTGCCGTCAAGCTCAACTCTGGGGCCATGCATTACATCGCTCTGCCAAAGATCATTGGGGAGTTCTGCCTCAAACTTTCTTCTGTCTTTTTTTACAGGCTCCCTTTTCATAAGCCCCTGGCCTTTTAAAAATCTGTACACTGTTGTTTCATTCAGGATTATCCCCGGAGTAACAAGCCCCAGTCTTTCCATTTTATCAATGAGTACAGGCAGGGTTATTCCGGGTGTCTCCTTTTTCAGGCTTATAAGCGAAAGACATGTATCTTCGTCCATTGCCCTTGGTATCCCTTTGTCATTCCGGGAAACAGGATACAGACTTTCAAGGCTGTTATTACCTTCCTTATATTTCCTGATCCAGGATCTTATACCGCTTCGGCTGAGACTTGTCCTTGATGTATAAGGGATTACCCATTTTCGGTTACACTTCTCCCTTAAGAGCTCTTCCTGCTCTCCATAGGAAAGTTCAGCTCCCGATACAAACTCATGAATCACTCCATAACGGAACACAGCTATATGTTTTTTCTTCTCTTCATCCATTTAAACACCTCCTTTTTTTGTTTCTGCCTTACTAAAACAAGGAAAAAGGTATTTAAATGACACTCTTCGGTAGGGTGTTTAAATGATAGAAACTGCTCCGGTTTATTTTATAGATCTGCTTACCGGGTTAACTCCTGATAACAGGAGATAATTAAAAACTTTCATTAAATCTTTCCCGGATTGGAAACCAAACAGGTAAAAGGCCTTCCTTTTTAATGATCTCAGCCAGTGTCCTGATCTTTGCCTGCTTGCACCGGGAGGCCACCTTCCAGTCTTGATTCTTATTGATAATGTTGATTTTATCTTTTGGGTAGACGCCTGAAACCGGCTCAGATGACTGGATGGTCTCAATCGGATAACACAACCACAGCAGGGGCATCTATACCTCTTTAACTGGAGTGCTTTATTGTAACCATCAAACAATGCATCCACATATCCATGTCCCCAGATTCTCGTACTGCCACACCTGGGGCAGACTTCTGGTCTCGGCCATGGATACTCTCTTCCATACTTAAAAATATCCTTGAGCAATCCACATATATAGAATATCATCTGAGAATATTTAGGCTTTGGGGATATAAACCCCATTACCATATAAAAGAGGACGGTTGGTCTCCTACAAACTTCCCGTCCTCTTTTCTTTTTTACCAATAAAAAAAGCCTCCAATTAGAAGGCTTTTTATTCCGATATTTAGCTATACTTTGTCAATCTATACTGAATCTTTTATGCTTAACTTTGTTTTTTTATTGTGACATTAGAGACTACTAACTTCGGGTGAATTAACCGAGTATGTGGTTGCAGGTTTTGCAGTCGCAAAGGATGTACCTGACATAATAGCAGTATTAACTTCTTCATCATTGCCACTGCTTCCATTGCCGGTACTTCCACCTCCGCCATCACCTCCTCCGCTGGCAATAATTGTAATGAGGCCCAAAAAGACAACCATTACATGGAATATATTTTTAAAACATTTATAAGCATTTAATGTCGTTTTCATATTTGATTTCTCCTTTTAAAATAAAGTAGGCAATTATGCCGCCTGCAAAAGAAGCTAATAGATCAAAAGGATCAAAGCTTCCGTTGATGCAATAAGGCTTGATGTTTTCCTGAAAATCATTTGTAAAGATTGGTAAGTGCTTTTTTCCCTTCGGACTCAATAACACCCGCATAAACTTGAGTTGTTTTAATCGAAGCATGACCAAGCTGGTCCTGAACGAATTTGTAATTGTACTTACTCGCTTTTAAAAGAAAGGTTGCATAGGTATGTCTGAGACAATGGATGTGGTACCGTGCCGGTAAACCGGCTTTTAAAACAATGTTTTTAAAAAACTTCTGCAAAGCCCTTTTTGAAATCTTTTTATCTTTGAGACTGTTAAGAAGAAAAGAGTTATCATTAACTGAAAAATCAAATTTTTTTTTATACCTGATAAACTCAAGACAAATCTCTTTAAACTCCGAACTGATCCATACCGCTCTTTTTTTATTACCTTTACCAATTACAACAATGGACGATCTTTTCTCATCAATGTAAAGGCTGCCGTGTTTTAGTGAAGCAATCTCACTGACTCTAAGGCCAGCCTCCAGGCCGATCTCAATCATGAACCAGTTTCTTACTGCAGAGTATTTTCTTCTTTTTAATCCTATTATTTTTAATTCTCTTGAAAAACCCCTTAATTTTATTACTTCATCAATAGTCAGGCATTTGCTTTCATCAATGCTCCAGGCATACTTTTTCTTTGTCTGTTTTGGTTCGTCTTTCATCAGTTTGGTGAACCTTTTTAGAAAAGCCATTATATTTGCATCTGATTGTTATATTTAAAATTATGGTTTTTCGGAGGGTGAATGTATGGCCTATATTTATTTCCTTTTTTGATTCTTCAACAGAAAATAAATATCAGTGAAAATTGGAAACGTTAATCCGGCAATGATTCGAAAAGCTCAATAAAAAGGAGGTAATATCACGACGATAGTAAATTGGTTTATAGTCTTATATGATAGGGTGCTTAGAAAAAGAAAGGTTCACTTTTCTGATGAAAAGTGAACCTTTCTTTTAATAGATAATAAAAGTACTAATGTCAATATGGTTTAATTTAAAATTTTAATTCTATATTAGTTTTCTATACTAATATTTGTATGTCATTAATCTTTACTTTGGCGAGGAAAAAGCGGATGCCACTCAGCCCCTCTAAAGTTACCATGCGCCCATAATGCTGTTAGAGTATAGGTTGGAGTATTCCAAGGTAGAATTATACACTGTTGGGCATCTCCATATCCTAACGCCGAATTATTAATGCGCTCCTGAGACCAACCGTATTTGAATTCATTCCCTTTTTTCTTTGTAGATAAAAGTAACTCGATTCCGACCTCGGTTAATGCTTTCTTTACTATTTCTTTTTGCTCATATGATGTAAATGGTCTATATTCAGTTGATTCGAAAAATTTATTAGGGAATTCTCTATCAGTTATAACGTCAATATCAAATCCCAGATTTGTAATGGTTTCTTTTATGTTCGCAATATTTTCACTCATAGCATAACAAAAACAGAGGACTATTTTTGAATTTCTTAATGCCTTTTTCTGTCTCGAATTAAGAGTTAAATTATGTGATTCTCTGCTCATTCTTTTATCAATAGGAACATCACAAATTTCCTGAAAGATAGAAATGATCTGGCTTCCTGAACAACAAGCATCGTCAAAAAAAATAGTAGGGATGTCTAATCTATCTTCTCTTCCACTTAAAATTTTATTTAAATGCCCTGTAAACAGCTTTTTACCATACAGCCTGTCTAAATCATTGAAGTAATATGTAATGTGAGCAGCACTGTCTTTCTCGTTTCCTGTTATGCAATAAGACATCTCCCATGGCAAACAATCGAATTTTTGCGCAATATTTTTAAAATTATTATTAAAAGCTTCTACTATTTCAAAACGATTTAATATATGTATATTATCTAAAAGAATTATTAAACCGCTTAAGAGTAATTGCTGTTCTTTAATGGATTCAGTTAAACCGACAAATTGTTTTAAGAATGAAGTTATATGTGAAGTGTCCCATATTTTGTATCCAAGAGGGCCTTCATAATACGAAAATTTTTTCACTAATTTAGATATTTTTTTTATTTCATCTTGTGACCATATCATTTTATCAGAAATAAGAGGTAATGATTTATTATAATACCCTTTCTCATAAAGCTCTTTTTTTATGAGCTCAATTTGATCAATATCTATTTTGGCTAGATCACTCGCACCTTGTTCAAGCAGGAGTTTATATTCTTTAAAAAGGACATGTTCAACTGCTAAAAATACTTCTAGTCTAATACTTGAAGGCCCAGCAATATAATGATAAAAGTAGTTTGTGTTTCTGCTGTTGTTCCATGAGTCTCCCTGAAAAATATCATTATAGTAGCCTAATCTGTTGCCTATCTGTAAGGGGATATCAAAGCCATCACTATTTAATTGAGGATAAGATACGGGTAATATTTCACATTCAATGTCCTCTGATTCGAATTCAATTTTATTAAGATAAATTAATAAATTTTTTATTTCTTTAACCACGCTATCAATGAAGTTGTCTTGGGCTTCGACTGACACATGTTTGAAAATGTCTCTTAAAAAATTACCAGCTTCTCCTTGAGAGCTTGCAAGCTCGACCAAAGAAAATAATTTTATCCTCTCGTACCCAGATTCATTATTATTTTTATTGTTATTTGCCGGATTACTTTCTGTGAAAATAGCACATGAACGTTTAAGTAGCTTTCTATTCATTAAATCTTTTAATATTTTGCATGCTATTCTAAAAGGTTTTTCCTTTAAGGGATAAGCTTCGTCTATATTTTTAGATATTGAGGGTATAAAATGTTCTGGTGTATTCGAAATTATGTCATGATCTGTCAATTGAAGCGCAAATCTGAAATTGCTTATATTTTTAAATCCTGACTGATCAAGGAAATATAATGCCCTTCTAAACATCGCTTCAGCAGTCATAATCTTATGATGAAAATAAATTTTCTCATACATCAATTGACGTGATATGAGAATTTCCTCAACGGATTTAACAGCTGATAATGTAATCCCTAATAAATATGATTCCTTTTGTTCAGGGTGTCTTTTATCGATCCAAAATGATCCCCAATCAACCGGAACCCCTTCAATCAAATTGAACTTCTGAATGACTCTATATAAATCAATTGCAACTGGCACACCTGTACGATGGGAATCTCTAGCTAGGTAGTCACATTTGTCTGCATCTATGGGACCAGAAATAACGCCATGAAAAGGTAATTGCCATAAATGGGTAGGGACTCCAATTATTAATGCAGCTAAATGTTCAGCAATTTCTTCACCACCATTTTTAAGAGATTTGTTATCAGAATAAACCCATGCTTTTTCGATAAGTTCTATCACTTTTGGAGAAACCACAATTAGGACTGAAAGTAATTCTGAAAACCCAATACTCTTACCTGCATAATCAGTAAACAAGGATGTTGCCTTATCAACTAAATCATATCTAGAAAATCGAGGGCTTTGAAAAAAAGCTTCAGAAGCATGACTGCATAGCAAATGGCCAGAATCATGAAAAAGTGCCGCTAATCGACAAAGTTGATTGGGGCAAAGTTCATTTAATGGATAGAGAGATTCAGCCTTGACCTTTGAACTGATTTTATCGGCTACATAGAAGACTCCTAAAGTGTGTTCAAACCTTGAGTATTCTGCTCCGGGGAAAAGTAAACCGGCTAGACCTAAATGCATAATTCGCCTTAATCTCTGAATTAAAGGACTATCAATAATTATTACTTCAATAGGGCTTAGTGCAATCGTTCCCCAAACAGCATCATGGATATCTTTCGCATTAAAGTAGTTCGGAAGTGATCTGGCGTTTTCAATATCTTTTAGATAGTCAACGAGAACATCTTCAACAAATAGGTTAACTTCGTTACGAAGCTCTGAAATGGCAGGATCTTTTATTAACTCTAATATCTTCATTACTATTTCAAAATATGTCTGATGTATATGAAATTATTAATCCGAAATTTTTAGAGATTGTTTGCTCAGAATCATGTATAAACTAATTCTATTTTATAGTCAAAATATTAATACAGTGGTTTTGATCATTACGTAATAAAAACAATTTTTAGAATATTGTAATTAATACAAAATAAATAAGAGGCTGTAAGCCATGAATATAGCTTTGGGTTAATAAATGACAAATGTTTGTTACTGGATTTGTTTCTTTCACTAATAAAAAATATTTCTGCATTTAAATGTATTTTAAATATACAGTAAAATTATATTTGTTAGGATATTTGCTGAAATAAATAAATTCAAAATTTTTAGAGAGTATAATTTACGCCTGCACCTTCACAAAATTTTTTGGCAGCATTAATCATTAATTCAGAAGGCAAATTGCACTTTGATTCTTTAAGTATTTTAGAGGCTAATCCTTGCGCAACTCTAATATTTGCATTTTCCCATTTTGGATTATCAAGTGAGAATGATACTTTTGATCCATTATAAGATTCTAATGCTTGCTTCATTCGTTCATAGTTCCCATTTATTGGTCTTTTAGTAAAAAGAGGTCTTATTTTTTCAATAGCTGGTATTGAATCGGTTTCACTTATCAAATAATCTTTTAGTTTTTCAATTCCATTACGAAAATCATAACCTCCGAAAGGTATATGTGCTACATTTAAATAACTTAAGGCACAAATGAATCCTTCTGTAAAAAGATCTTCTTCACGCTTTATCATTCTCTAGCTCCTTAAAGATGAATATATTTAGCCATTTATAAACATTACTAATATGGTATGATAGATTGGAAAGAAAATTATATATCCCCGCAAAAAAATCTGATGAAAAAATACTTAATTGTTTTGCAAAATTGGTGCCCTAAATTTTCATTCATTTTACATAAATTAAAACAAATAAAGGCATATTTAAATGGAGAAAAAAATAAGAGGCTCCCCCCCAAATGTGTCAATAATGCCACTACGTGTGTTATTATTGACACACGTAGCTATTTGGTTTCTCTAATAGTGCATTGAGTAGTTCATCCCAACTTATATTTTTTACAGAGTTTAATCAATTAGAGCAAGGCAAATTATCATTCACTCCAAAAAAACATTTATATACAGTCATTAATAGCCATCTAAATTTTTCATAATTAAAAATTGTCATAACCATTTTCCCTCAAGCTATCAAATAGCTATTAACCTAAAATTACTAAATGCTAATGATTTGATTTTAAAAATGAATAAATCCATACAGCAAACTCAACTTCCATAATCAATTGAATGACTTGACAACCTTCACGATAAAATTTTAATTACTCAGTTTCAATAGTAGAACCTTCAAAGAGAATTAACTCTTTGGAGATATTTTAAATCGGGAGGCGGTAACAATGGAGAAAAAAGAACCAACGATGAGGAAGATTCTTAAATTTCTGCTTAACAACACAATGGTGGAATTTACATCAAAAGAGATTGCAAAAAACATCAAGAGAACAGGTATTAGCTACCACACTTCGAGACTGAAAGCATTCATATTGGATAACACGGAAGCTTCAGATATATTGCAGGTCAGAGTAGCTAAAAAGAGAGAATCGGTATTTATGTGTAAAGCTAAGGCAGTTGATAATCCTGATGAGTGGGCCGTAAAACTCTATAAGGAATACTTGGCGTGGGAAAGAGATAAAAATGTGGGAGGTACAAAATCTGAAGTTATAGCAAAGCCTAAAGAAGACAAAGAAAAGATTTCGGTTCCTGTCAGCTTTGCTTATAACAATGGAGAACCGGTAGAGATACCAATCAATTTAAAGATTAATATTGCAATTGCGATTGTTAATCAGCCCTGAATTGTGAAAAGTGGATTATTCTGATGGATAAAAAAAGACAGGATATTGTCCTGTCTTTTTTTCATTTTATTTAAGTGAAAAGTTTCTTTAATTTAATTATCTGAATTGTATGATAACGAAACTTTTTTAATATTCGATTTATATCAATTGAAATATTAGATAAGATAAGCACTCAAAGTTTCACTTGTTTTCATAATTATACTATTGTGTGAAAAAATGATTGAGCATCTGAGTGTAACAATGTCTCTCTGTAAAACTCTGTTGTTTGCCTTGTGATCAGATCCGAATATTTTTCACCATGAATTTGTTCATGTATTTCTGAATAAGCTGGGCCTTCTCCATTTTCATATAATTCAAAAGTATAACCGTTTTGTTTCAATAATTCCGAAAAATCGTCAATGTCACCATTTGTTTCGTTCCAGAGATTATTGATTGATGAATCCTGGAATATGGCCCAGTTATTTTCACCTATGGACCCGACAATCTCATCTCCTTTTCTTATCACCATGGACTGTTTCATTGCACCCTGCTCTGTCAGCTGTGTATTGTACCCCGAAATTTTCTCCAGCAGTTCAACTTCAGAACTTTTTAAACTCTCTCCATTGAAAATGATTTTCTCAGGGTCTTCCATTATCTTAAAATCGTTTTTTATAAGTGTTGCTTTTACAGATGGATCACTTCTTAGCGAAATTGATGGGGCCGAACAGTTGTTTTCAACAGTCATTATTTCTCCTCCTTCTATTTAATATGTCCAGGTTGATAACGTTTAAGAGTTATGTGAAATAAAAGCCAGTTTCAATAAAAGTAGTCAATATTTTAAACTAATTTCAATATCAAGTTTGAATCATCCTCAGATAGTGTCTCATCTCTTTTTATTTCATTTTTAAGATGTCTCATCACAGCGTCTCTTAATTCTTTAGGTGTATCTTTTAGTGACTCATTCAATCTATCCATAGCTTCAGAAACTGACATAGGTAATTGTTTATCAAAGCTCTCTTCTATACTCTTAAGAGTTTCCTTAAATGCAGGAAAATTTTCAGCTGTTTTAGATAGTGCATTTTTAATATAGTTAACAGTTTTCATAATCCTAATATAATCTTCAAACCCTACCTCTTTGAAAAGAAGAAGAGCACGATCAAGATCGCTTTCATTTTTATCAACAGTGCCTGAGCCATCAAAGGAATTTTCATCATTTTTACTAAGTTCCAAAGCCTTCATTGAAATTGATATAGAGTCTGATTTGGTCTCTTGTTCAACATTTGATGGTTCAACGGAGTTATTTGAATTTGATGAATTATTAGTATAAACATTTTGTACAGATTGAATGCTAGAGATATTCATAAGGATCCCACCTAGATTGAAATGATAAAATATGTAATACTAAAAATTATTTGCAAATATTACGCCATATTAACAATGTCAATATATTCCAATGGTTATGTAATTGCTTAAGCTAGATAAAGTAATTTAAATAGGAAATATTTTCCGATTTGTTAAAAGTAATGATTGGTGATGATTTGATTAATAAATTAGAATTCAGTTTGAAGAAACACAATTGCTTTATAAATAATCAATTAAGTCTATGAATGGCATTGGAATGATCTCTAAAGGATTGAATAAAAATAAATAATCAGACTCTCTCAGAGATCAATCTCTAAAAAAGTATTGTACATGAACCAATGGAATTTTTCCTATAACTTACAGTGCGACATACGTCGAGCAAGTTCAATTTTCTGAGAAAGGATATACAACAAATCAATAGCTATAAAATATTTTTCATATTGTTTGGTTTGTGGGTAAATCAATTTGATGCAATTCAAACCTTCTTCTGTTCTGCCTGCCTCTCCCCAAACACTTTCCAGCTACCAAATAGCTACCAAACTGAGCTTGCTGCATGCTAAGTATTTGATTTTATTAAGTGCATGAAGTGCATAAAATGCATGAAAAGAAAATCAGGAAATAGGAAATACGTAATAAATTAAATAGGTTATGGCTTTATTTTCACCGTTAATTCGCTGCTTTGGGAGCAGGATGCCGGGGGTTCAAATCCCTCCGCCCCGATTCAGTTAATTAATAATATCAATAAGTTACAACTCACGTTTTCATGCAGGTAAAATACCTTTATTTATGGGGCTTTCATCATTTTTTAGGTTTGGTTTTCTTGCTATTGGCGGTTCTTGCATTTTCTTGCAAATCGATAATCTTTCCTCTTTGCGCGATCTTTAAAGTTTCAGTCTTCAGGTGAGCATACCTTTCTGTCATTTTCGGACTTTCATGCCTTAGAAACTTCTGAATAGTATCTAATGGAATGTTCTTGTTCACTGCTTGGCTTGCAAAGCTGTGACGTGTTCCTGCGTATAGAGTAATGTTTTCTACTTTGGCCTTTTTCCTGGCTTTGTTCCATTCCTTTCTTAGAAATGATTCGGAATAGGGCAGCCCTTTTCCTTTTCCATTTTTCTTCACAAAGACAAAATCATCCGGAAAACCTTTCCCCATTTTTAAATATATTTCTTTGAACTCAGGGTCTAATGGGAGTAATCCACTGTTTTTTGTTTTTGTGGTTCGTAATTCCTTGTCAACAAAGGCCTGCTCTATCAATACTGTATCTCTTTGGACATCAATATGTTTTCTTTGTAGCGCTCTGGTTTCACCTGTTCTTGTTGCATGTGTCATTTGAAAAAAGATTGCCGGGTAAACATCTTCCGGAATCTCTGCAAGTATTAAATCCTGAATATCAATATCGGCCCATTTTATGATCGGCGTTGGTATTTGATCAACTTTCAATTCAATTGGAAATTTGGGAACTGATTGTATCAATCCATCGTCATAGGCATCAACAAACATTTTATGTAGGCAGGCAAGTTTATTGTATATGGTCTTAGGGTGAAGTTTAATAATGCTAAGGTAAAAATCTTTTATATGCCCTGGCAAGATGTCCAGTAATGATATCTGTTTAAAGAAGGGCTTAAAATCGACATTGACATAATACCTGTATTTCTTAATCGTCCAGGGCGACCTTTTACCGGCATCAACAAGTTTTTGAAAATCCTCCATCCACTTGTCAGCATATACAGAAAAAGAATAAATTGATTTTCTTCTTTTTGAGTAAAAATCAGGATCGAATATTCCTTGTTTTATTTCTCCGAATATTTGAACAAGAGTAGCTTCAGCATGTTCCCTGCTGTAGAAGGTTTGATGCGCCTTATCACAATATATATTAATCCCTTTAATGTATATCGCCCACCTGTTACCGCGTTCTTTGTATACTCGGTATTTCATGTGATAATCCTCCCCGGCTTTTTCTATAAGGGAAGCATTACAATTATATGGTGAGCGTGTCAAATTCATAGTTTATCAGGGCTGTAGTATTCTCATTATTAAATGGTTTTCTATTCCTTTATTTTCAGGCCTTGCCACTTCCTAAGCATAATGCCGGTAGTATTCAAAGACACCTTGTTTTCTCCTGTATTGCCTCCATTGATCAGCTATTTCAGTAAGCTGTTTTCTTTGCCTTGGGCCATTATAATCTTCAATGTGATGAGGGAAGGAGAAAAGCCAGTCAAAATCATCCTTGCTTAATCTGAAGGTGTACCCGACACCTTTTTGGTAAGTTCCTGGGATTCGTCCGCGCACAGTCTTGTAAGGTATTTCAAATATACCAATGGCGGTTGAATCCTCTGAATGCAAAAGAACTTTAGTTTTTGAGCCGCAATCCTTCAGCATTGCTTTATAAGAGCGGCTTACATCTCTATTTACAGGCTTTGAACATTCCCCCGTGTAAGTATCAACCTTGTATACTTTCACATGCTCATGGCCGGTTATATCGTCCTGATACATATAACCACTTGAGCGCCCGGAATAATGCCAGCCTTCAGTTTTTATATATTCGTCCCGTTTCCGTTTCAGGTATCTACCCCAGCCTGCCATATGATCATCAATAAAGCTGCCGGCGCGTTCACTACCTATTTCCCAATCGTATCTATGCCCGGTCTTATGAGCTGACCGCCTGATATTTTTAAAAGCTCCGTATCTTTTCCGGCCCCACTCTGGGAGATCCATCTGATGACCTTTTTTAAGATCCTTTCCTTTATGCTCAAAGTATCCATGTCCACGAAAATAACTTGTAAGGTTTCTGAAATGATCAATACTTTTGATATAATCTTCGCGTATGCTGCCAATGGTCCAATAGTGATTGATTCGGTCCTTTCCTATCTGCCCATAAAAACCCTGGTGTTGAACATCAAGAAACAAATGCCAGTGTGGAAAACCGTTTGAATGAAACTCCATGAACCACTGCCACCGTTCCACACGCAAGGGTTCATAAAGTTGTATCCATTCAAGTTTTTGGCCTGGTAGGTGAAATAAATTTTGATCAAGCATTAAGTATATTAAAAGAGGATTTTCAATGGATACATTGAGTAGTAAGTAATTAAAGGCAGGCTGTGCAACTTTTTTTCCGCGTTGAATATTCCTGATAAGTCTTGGTATCAGCTTATTCTCAAAAACGTATTTATAAGCATCCTCACCCGAGTTAAATTTTTTTGGGTCTACTGTTAAAATTATTTCCCGGGTATGCCGCCATCGGAATTCCTTAAAATACTTCATGAAACGGTCAATGTGCCTCTGTTTAAAACATTGGCTACACCATACAGAGTTACACTTACATTTATAAATTTTTCCGCCTACAGTAGGCATTTGAGGGACCTCGCCACTTTTGAACCTCTTAAGGGCCTTCGGCCCTTTCAAGTCTAGAAAAGCATCCTGAGCGACCTTGGTCGTCAGAAAAAGGTTAATAGGTTTACCGGTTTTGTTTTATGGGGAGCAAAGGAAGTATCCACACTAAAATAAAAAAAACCGGATTGAATATTGTCATCTTGCTAGGAGACACTGTTCAATCCGGTAGGTCTTTTATTCATGGACTTTTTCGGAGAAAAACTTTAATCTAAACAAGTGTCTCCAAGTTAAAATTATGGTTTCTTGTCGGGAGCCTTATAATTTTCTTGGGACCGGAAGGCTTAAGGGTTGCCGCCCTCTAAGCCTTCCCTCTCTTTAAGCTGTCTGTTCTTCCTGTGCAGAAGAAAAACGCTCTATTATTTGCATGATATTATCCATACATTCTTTCTTTGAGACATCGCCCTCAGTAAAAGATATTGCCTTGTCTGTTACAGCCCAGCCAAGCGATGTTGTATCAGAGAAAAAACCGCCTTTGTAATCCTCATGCGGGTTTAATCCTACCATCTCCAGGGCATTACAGCTTTTAACGAACAATGAATCTTTTAAACGCTGTGTTTTATTCCCAAATAGACTCTGGAACAATGTTACTTCTTCTCTGTTTTCTTTTCCTTTTGTTAGAACATCGGAAAAGTCAGCCCTAAATTTTTTTCTGTCTTTGGTCATTATAGACCTCCTTTTTTAATTGTTAATAATGCCGATTTCAAAAATCGGGTAAAACCATATCTCTATCTAATTCAAACTGATTGGATTAGGCACACTTTTTCTTTTAAACCATTTATCGACTTCAATAAAATCAAAGCGTAAACTACCACCGACCTTTATAAAAGGTATCCGGTTTGTGCGGGTTAATTTATAAAGTGTGCTTTTTGGTATTTGAAATTTATCGCAAATTTGATCAGGGGTAAGGTATGACATTGTTATTCCTCCTTTCCTAAAGATTTTTTATAAAATTCTTCTAAGTCATTTGCCTCTTCTGTAACTTTTAAGGATTCCAAATTTAGTGGGATACCATTAATAATGAATTGATATTTACCGTCATCTTGAATTTTAATTTTAAAGTCTGGAAGGTCTATTTGTTCTGAAAGCTCTTTTAAAACATTCCCTAATGATACACAGGTAAAATCGGTTGTCATTCTTTGACATAGTAAAGTCAGCTTAACCGGAATATAGCCTTTCTGTTCTATTCCTTCATTTAACTTTGTTACATAGTCGTGGTACTCTATATCTTCTGCAATGAAACCAGTGCTCCCTTGTCTATCTGTATAAAAAAACACATCATAACCGTTAAGAAGATATACAAATGGTTCTGTATAATTATCCATTTGAACCATCATTTTTCCTGCTTTTAAGGGCAATGCTGCTACCTCTACACCGCTGTTGTTTAACCTTTTAGCAACTGAAAGGATAAACAGGTCAAGAAGTGAAAACCTTCTCCATTTCCTTGTATTTTCGCTTTCTAAAACACCTTCCCGAATAAAATATGCAATTTGGTTCTTTGTTAAGCCTGTATACTTATTCACATCTTTATAGGAAAATACCTTCTCATTTACTTTGCTTATAAGTGCATACCATCCGGGAAAGTTTAGGTTAAAGTTTTTATCGCGTATTGGGATATGTTCAAATTTTAGCATTGTTTTATTTTATCCTTTCTTAACGAGTTGGGATAAATAGTAGTTAATAATTGCGCTTTTTGTCAACTAAAAAAGATTAATGATTAAGCTATTTATTGTTTTGTTAAATAAAACAGTGAGATAGCAATGATAAAAAAATCTTATATCCCTGCACTTACCTATTAAAATACTCTTCTACCAATTAACCGCATTGATTTTTTCCACAGCTTCCTGGTAGAGCCATTGCCTTTGAGGGTCCATGTTATCCAACTTTTTATGAATAAACAGGCGAAAATCTATATCAAGAATTTCAGCAAGGACCTTCTTCCGATCCTCAGAATCATTAACCTTTTCTGCAAGTTTGTCTCTACTGATCACACCTTCTTCAATCAATAAATCCTGAACAGCCATGTTAGAAACATCGCTGAAGTATGTTGTGAACTTAAATATTTCAACCATGAGTTGTAATTGATTAATCTCATCTGTCATACAAGCATTCTGTATCGTCAATTCGGCTACTCTCTTTTTTAAATCATCCTTACTCCTATCTTTAAAAGTGTTCGCCTTTTCATCCTTCAGCGCAATAATTTTGTTTTCTTTTTTGCTCATGCTGCACTCCTTTTCTTTTTGGGTATTACTGTTAATTTGGGTTTGTTGTTTTTGTTGCTAAGCTCTTCATTATCATTCAGATACTTACTCATTTCCTGTTTAAACTTTGGCGAGGCAATATGTGCATACATGGCAGTGGTAATAATACTGGAATGTCTCAACGCTTCCTGAATCAACTGAAGGTCGGCACCTTTTCTTCTCATGTTTGTTGCGAATGTATGCCTTAACATATGTGGGTGAATACGAAGGCCCAGTGCTTTACCTGCGCGGTATATAATTGCGAAGGCATGTCTTGTACTCATACCTTTGCCGCTGTGCCTCATGAATACATAACCTTGGTCAGGGGCAAGGTCTTTATATAAAACCTCCTCAGCCTCTTCTCTTGTCATATACGTTCCAAAGTATTTCATTTTACCTTTTACAATTCTTTGTACTCTGAACGGTCCTTTTTCATCTCTTGATACACTGTGAACATGTCCACGCCTTAAAAGATGATCTCTATCCTTTAAGATGTATTCCTTAATAAGCTTAATGGACCTGTCCGGAAAAAATACTTCAGCCTCTTTGCCGCCTTTACCCATTACATGGATAACCTTTTGTTCAAAGTTCAGATCTTCAATTTTCAAATTACATGCTTCAGATACCCGAAGCCCGGTTTCTAACAACAATAGTACAAGGGCTTTATTGCGTTTATGAATCCATTCATAAAAAGGCTGAACGCCAATCCTTGTTTCAAAATATTGGATTAAACTTTGCTGTTGATGATCTGATAAAAAACCTGGGATAGACTTCTTTTGACGTGGAGCATCTATTTTTTGCATGATGTCTTCTTTTACTTCATCAATCCTATAAAGGAACTTATAGAAAGCGCGTAATGTCGCAACCTTCCTAACAACTGTAGAGGGTTTATTCTTTTTAACCTCAACAAGATATGTCAGGAATAAATCTATATCCCGGACTTTTACAATTCTTAAGAGGATGCTTTTTAAGGATAGATAATCCTCAAAGGTCTTTAAGTCAGCCTTATAGGAAAGGATTGTATTTTCACTAAGACCTTTTTGATTTGCACAATAGTTGAAAAACTCTTGATAGACAGGATCATTCATTTATTTACCCCCAAATAAAAAAACCCTGAGACTTTCCACGGCTCCATGTGCCGCCCGGCCTTCACAGGTACCGGAATCTCAAGGTTGGATTTCTTTTATTTGCAGTCATGGAGTTTGGAAAAAACAAGTTAACGATACACAATAGATATCTCTTGTATATCTATTGTATATCTTTGTCAATAAAAAATGTATATCTTTCTTATTTCGATCTGATATATTGTGCAAAATTTGAAAGGAAGGGATCATGGTAGAGAGAAAGACTGATAAGCTATTACTGAGGATGACACCAGGAGTAAAAAAAGCGCTGAATCAAGCTGCTGAAAAAGATAGCCGATCAATGGCAAGTCTTATAGAGAAATTGATAAAAGACCATTTATCAAAAGAGGGCATTCCATGGGAGGATGAAAGTGACTAAAAAAAAAGGAAAACTTGAACCCGGACCTTTCCCAAACCCTATCCTTGCAAAAAGGGAAAAGATACTCTGTCAAAATTGTGATTTTTTTTATTTCATTGAAGAACGTGGATTAGGCCAGTGTAAAAGATATGCACCAAGAGCTCCGATCTTTCCACTTGGTTCAAACACTGTTTGGCCGTTAACATACCCCCATGATAGTTGCGGCGATTTTTTACCAGCGGGCACAAGGAGAGTAATCGACATTAAAAATGGTCCTGAAACAGATGACTTTATAAATGAACTTAAGGCATTCTTAGAAAGCTATATGCAATCAATAAAGTAAAACTCTCCATGATGACTTTTTATAATTATAAATTACATAAAATCATCACGCCTATTGCCTTAACGGATTTAATCAAATAATTCCCGGTTTAATTCATCCAGAAAATAAAATTTCCTTTAGCTTTAACTTTACTGCAGGTGAAAGACCATAACCTTGATATAAAAATAATTGTTTTTTAAAAGCTACCTATGAAGCAATTTTAAGAACGAGAATCGTTAAAAACTATCTTCTCTATACATAAACACACCCAACCCTTTTAAACACAAATCCTGATTTAAAAAACATAGATTGAATGCGGTATTAAAACGAAATCAATTCGGCTTTAAAGTAATGAATGCTTTCTATTCATTTCGGCATTTAAAAGGAAAGGGCTTTAATCTATTTAAAACCGGATTAATAAAGCTTTAAAAGCCGGAAAAGCCGAATAAAAACAAAACAGGTTACACCTTGTTTTAATTTGCTAATTATATCAAATAGTTAAGTTTGAACTTAAAAAGGCCGAATTAAAAGACGGTTATAAAAAGAAATACCTCTTTATCCGGTTTAAGCTAAGCATATTAATTGAATCTAGATTAAACCGGGATAAAGTAATAGATGCCTTTAAAAGGAAAAGAGTCTCAATCTGTTTAAAACCGGTTTAAAAGCTGCTTTAAAGCCAATTAAACCGGGTATTAAAAAAGATTCCTTTTATATCGGATATATACACATTAATTAGATACAGATTAAACCCGGTTTCAATCATGATAAAAAGAGGATTAAACCGGTATTAAAAGCCAGAATACCTGGTCTAAACAGATTGAATGCTTTCATACCCTCTTTCATTCATACCGGTAAGACCTATACGAATACAAATAGAATCATGATAAAAAAGGGTTTTAAACTAGCATTCAATCATGTTTAGAAAGAGATTGATACCGGTTTTAAAGTCACCAATACCCGGTTATACACATTCGAATTAAGATCGAATCATGATTGAAAGCTCACTAAAAAAGCTTGCCTCCGGATGAATTTATCGTATTTCCCTGGCATGAAATCATCGGAACAGGCCTGGGTAAATTCATTGGGAGAACAGCGCATGAATTTATCGGATACAGTATTTCAATTCTTGCAATTTCTTGCAAAATCGATTTAGCCATTTTATGTTTTAATAATATCAGCTAGTTACAGGAGTGGTGAGGGGTTCAAATCCCTCCGCCCCGATTCTCATTCTCTAATTCCTGTTTTAATAAATTTGTTAGTTTTGTATATCGAAACAACTGTTCTGTTTTTAGAACGTATTTGTATTTATGTCTGTATAGGTAAAATCTTTTTTCCATTCATAAATATTAGATAATAAAAATCATCTCAATCTGTCAGGTATATCTTAAAATAATTACTGGGCCTGTGTAAAACTGTATTTAATTTAGGTAACTTTTTACATGTAATGTTGGTAATGTTTTCCATATAAATAGTTTTTAATAATAAAATAAAAAATAACTTATTGATATTATATGATAAATGATGAGTTTTTTATCGGCATAAAGTTTGCACATTTAAATTAATTTTATTAATCAAAAAGAATAGTTTGTGCTTTTTACATTCCAACCTAATTAAAGTCAGAACAGTTATTTTCACATTTTATTAAGCGAGCTAAAAAAGGAGGGTATCATGATGAAGCGGTATTTCTTATTTTTATGTTTTACCTTATTGATTTTAGCAGGTGCCGGGTATGCAGGCGCAGCAACTTTTAATGATGGCGGAGACAGGCTTGTTGCCACGCAGAATAATGATGGAGGCTGGGACTGGCCACTTGATAATGGTGATCCTACGACCGGCAGTGCCACAAATACTGCAGCCCCGATTGCTATGGGCTTGCTTGCCGCTTATGAGCAGACAGGGGACAGCAGTTATCTTGAAAAAGCCATTGCTGCTGGAGATTTTATCGTAGCAAATTCACCTCCCCATTCCACCGGAAATGGTATTTTCATGCAGAAACTTTCTGAGATTACAGGAGATACCAAGTATATAGATGATGTAAAAGTAAAATTTTATGATGCCCTTGAGGCCGGAACCTATAATAAAAACGGGACGGATTATGACACATCAAGCTATGCAGATTATATCTATAACCTGCGTAATAATGGGACCAATAATAATCTGGGCATCTGGGATGTTGCTTTAGCTGCTGCTGGAGCGGCTTTAGTTGGTGCAGACCAGGAAGAGCTTGATATATGGGGAAATAAGATTGAAGAAGGCTTAAATAACTATTGGGAAGGCGATTATTCGGTTGTAAGTAGTTATAGTGTTCTTGGTCTTGCAGGCGGGATATATGGCTTAGGAATGCTTGGGCAGGATTTAGATAATCCGATTTCAGGTTCATCTACAGAAGCTTATTCTATAGATGGTGCTGCATCTCTGAAAGACCTAGCTGATATTTTAGTTACATATCAGGCTGATTCAGGTGGTTTTTCAAAGTATGCAAAATATCCTTATAGTGCCTATACAGGTGTTCAAGCAACATCTTATGCTATTTTAGCTCTCCAGGTTGTAGATGCAGATTTTTATGCTGATGAAATCGCTGATGCAGCTAACTGGCTTAAAGAGGTTCAGTTGACTTCTGGTGGCTGGGGTGGTGCTTGGACTGGCAGCGGTACATGGAGTGATGGTTCAAACAGTGAAAACAATGAAGTAACCGGTGAAGCTCTTTGGGCAATCAATACAGCCGCTGTCCCAGAACCTGCAACAATATTTTTATTAGGTGCAGGACTGATAGGCGTTGTGGGTTTCAGACGCAGGTTAAAAAAATAATATTTACCAATCATTTTTTATGAAGGGGCAGGGTTTTTTATAAATTCTGCTCTTTTTTATTTCTTCTTTTACAAATCCGGTCACTTTTTTCATAAAAATTCAAATATCATATTCTGGAAATATAACTATGTAAAACGATACCAAATGTAAGAATTGTTTTTATTCTGTATCTGGTAATGTTTTACATAGTTGCTGCTTGGTTTTTATGTAGTCGTTGTAACATGTTGATATTGTTGCTTGTATTTATTTGTGTTGTTTGGGCACGGGTTTTGCTAATAGAAGTATACAAATGATAATACATAGTAACCTGCTTTTAAAACTATTTTAGGGAGATAACAAATGACAGATAACAGGTTGGCTACAGCGAAAAGGTTAACTTTACACATAGCGTTCTTATTAATACTTATTCTATCATCAACATCTGCTTTTGGGATGTTTATGGTTGCTCCTGAGCTCGTAACAGGTACAGAAGTTGATGTTAAGACTTTTGAGGTTGCAGACTCTGGTATCTGGTTCAATATAACCGAAGACGGTGATACGGACCCTGTTCTGTCTGAAAAATATTTGGAAGACAGCAAAGGTGAAGCCAATGCATATGCAAGTCTACAGGCAACAGGTATTATGCCGGTTTTAAAAGCAGAGGCATATCACAACCTTGATGGTACAGAATCAGCCGGTGCATATGCCCGTGCATATGCAATGGAAGGATACAAGTACAGCGGCGAAACAAAACAAATTAAACTTACTGCAATTTTGACAGGAGATGTATTTGAGCCGGAGGGATCTTACTCTATGCTTACAGGAATTACTGCAAGTATGTATGTATACGGTGAGAATAATTCAATTTTTGATGGTGTAAATTTGAGATTGTCTGAGAGCGTAACCGGGGGAATGGATACTGCCTATATTGAATTTACGGTTAATGACGGTGATATTTTTTATCTTGAAGGTGTTTTAGAATCTTACGGCATTTTAGCCGGATCTTACGCCGATGCGTTCAGCACCCTTAATTTTGAGTTTGACAGCACAGACGGTTTAACAGCTTTATCCCGTGCAGCTGCGGTTCCTATTCCTGGATCAATGCTTCTACTTGTTTCCGGTATGGTATGTGTAGTAGGTTTTGGCAGGAGATTCAAAAGAGATTAACATCTTCCCTTAAAATAAACTAATAATACAAAGGCAGGTTTTTATTTATAAGATCTGCCTTTTTTTTATTAATAGATAAATTTTGATCAAGTCCATCATTTTTTATTATTTGTATAATCTCTTTCATTTTAAACGGTTTTGATATTAAAATATCAAACAGGTCTTTTTCAGCCATCTCAACAACACCTGACAGTCCAATAACCAGAGGCGGATTTTCTTTTATAAAGTTTCTTATATGCCTGGCAACGTCATTACCGGTTTTATCAGGCATTTGGATATCAGTAATTACAACACTGTAGCAGTTGTTATCGACGAGACATTCAATCCCGTCCTGTCCATCTACAGCTGTTTGCACATTATAACCGCAATGGGTAAGCATTCTGTAAAGAACATCCAATATTTGAGGATCGTCATCAATTATCAGAATCTCTATCTCTGTCATTTTTATAACCTGTTCCTCATCCTGTTTTTTTAACAGACTCATCTTATTATCTAAATCGTAAAAATTTCAAAAATGTAACAAAAAATATTAAAACTTAAACCTGTTAAAAGTAACAGTACAGGACAACGAATTATCCGTAGACTTTCGTTTAAAAAGTAAACTTCTGCTTTTTCTCAATTTCTTATTTCTCAAATTTCTAAGCTTCTTGCCTTTTTCCTGAAACCCGCGAGCGCTAATATCGCAGAACCTAACAATATTATAGACCCAGGTATCGGTACCCGGCTTCCATCCGATACAAATATGCTTCCGTCTTCATACAGGCTTGAAATATCCCATGAAAGACCTTCATCTAGTGATGGGAGATTTATATAATCAAATGTGCCGAAAAGCAGCGACCAGTCAAGAATATCAAAAGTATCACCAAAAGATGCTGTGAAACCATCGTACCAGATAACATCAAGGGTGCCAGCAAGGTTAAGGGTTCCTGTTACATCAAGGACATCATACTCATCACCTGATATAAGACCCCCAAGCTCTATCTCAAGAAAGGCGTCACCCTCTTGGGTGTAGTTACCTGTTATGGTTAAAAGTCCGGGTGATGAACCGGGTGCAAGTATGCCGCCTTTGTTTATCAGATCTCCTGTTATGTCGAATGTCTCAAGAGTTCCGTAATTAAAGTTGAAATTTTCAGCTCCTGACAATGAACCGGTTTTTAGTATACCTCCGTCAAGGTTAACAGTGCCGTTCTCAGACAGGATTAAACTGCTGTTGACATATACTGCTCCCTGATTTTTTATGTTCAGTGTACCGTTTCCTTCTTTACCAACATACAGTGAAGCGCTGTTCTGCCATATGGAACCCTCACCATCCACAGTGGCTGTACCGTTTGACCCTGAAGCATAACCAAGATAACCGTTTGTGTTTTTCACAGTTCCTCCATTGGTTATTTCAAGGGTTCCTGTCCCTTTGTCTCCAACATACAGGTATCCGTTCATCTGCAGCAGTGAACCCTCACCAACCACGGCAGCGGTGCCTTTAGAAGAATAATCAGCAACACTGCCTTCCTGTGTTAAACGCCCAATATATCCGGTTGTACTTGTCACTGTACCGCCATTGGATATTTCAAGACTCCCTTGCCCGTTATAGCCAACGCTCATTTCCATATAGTTATGCCATGTAGAACCTATTCCATCCACAGAAACACGCCGCTTGACCAGCCTTCATTAGCAATAATACCATATGAATTTTCCACCAAAGCGCCATTGGTTATTTCCAGTGTTCCCGGAACTTCATCGCCAATATATAAACGATAGGCGGCCTGCAATAAGGACCCCTCACCGTCAACCCTTACTGTACCGTTTGCATATTTATTTGCATCAACCCACCACCCCTGTGAAAACGGATCATAAACATCTCCTGAACCTATAACACAATCAAGAGTTTTAACAGTACCGCCATTGGTTATTTCAAGGATTCCGGTTCCCCACCAGCCTACATATAAAACATAGCGGTTTATCCATGTGGAACCTTCACCATCCACGTAAGCAATGCCTTTTACTTTTTCATAAGTCGCCAGTTGGCTATAATTACTGGTAAACGTTGCACCATTGGTAACATAAAACCGACCTTCTCTAGTATCACCCACATAAAAATAATCATTCCAATCTTCCAACGGTACATTGGTATCAAGAGTAAAATCGGATGCACTTTTAATGCTATGGTTTGTTCCTCCGTATGTCCAGATACTGTATTCTTTCAGGTAAACAAAACCATTATCAAAATATGTATTATTATTAGTGCCCCATTCTCGAACTGCATTCACCTTAAATCTGAGTAAATCAGCAGATGGATTAAGAGTTATTGTACCGGAACGAAGATTCCATTCTTTGTCTGAGTAATATCCAAGCTCTGATGAGGCGACAGTCCCGTTACTTGAGTCAAGCAGAAGCAGAGATATCTGTACCTCATCAGCACCCCCGCTAAGGTCGTATCCCCCAAACTCAATATAATATCCTCCTGTCTGAAAACGGCAGTCTGATACATCGAGATCCAGGTCTGATAAATATATATCCTGCCAGAGTGTAGATGTTAAAGTATTGGCCGCATGCCACATGTATGTCCCCTCATAGGGAGAATAGCCGGAATCGCCGGTTTTTAAATGATCTGCTGCGACTCCTTCAGAAAAATACCAGCCTTCTCCAAGTGGTGAAGTTTTTTCAAGCCCTGGATTTAAAAGCAGGTTGTCATCTGCGTAGGCAGGGAGGATCACAAACAGTATTATGGCAATAGAGGTAAGTAGTTTCGTAATTATTTTGTATCTCACTTTTATCTTCAACATGGTCATTCTCCTTAGCATTTGTTCTTCATTGAAATAATTCTGGTAAGCGCAGAGTCCAGGCGCTCATGAGTAGCAGGCTTGGTTATAGATGCCATTACCCTGTCATCTGTTACCCTGTCTCCGCTCTTTTTATGTGCTGTAAGAATCACAATTCCTGTATTCTTTTTAATGTGCGGAAGAAGATCCAGACCGTTTCCTCCTCTTAAATGAATATCAAGAAATACGGAATCCGGGCTGGAAGTTTGAAGAAGGCTTTTTGCATCATTAAATGTTTCGGCTTCTCCAATTATCTCTACTTCGGGAAACTCTGAGAGCATAAAACGAAGGTCATCCCGGACAAAGGGTTCGTCTTCTATTATTACGGTTTTAATGGTTGTGAAATTTTCCATGAGGAAAATAGTAAAATAAAAATGAAAATTTCCTGAAAATTTGTGATAAACGGTAGGGATTTTGTGATAAACGGTAAAATGGACTAAAATATTAGGTTGGTTTAAGTTAAATTGTGTACCTCAAAATACTCTATCACCTTTGGTGCTTCTCTTCTGCTGGCCTCAAATGGTTCCTCCCTTCCTGAGACATAAACAAGACATTTTCCGTCCTTTTGAGTAACCAGGCGTTTTAGTTTTTTTAAGTTAATTATGGTTGATCGGTGGATTTTTATGAAAGTATTATCAGGGAGGTTGTTTTCCCACTCTTTTATTGAGCGCCTGGTTAAAAGGTTGTTTCCGTCATTCCTTATAAGGGTTGTATAGTTTCCCCCTTCAGTGGTTACAGCGATAATACTTTTTACAGGTATAAATCTCTGTTCGTTTTCAGTTTTAATAAATACCTGGTCGGTTTCTTTAAACTGCGCTTGTGATGAACTGTCTGTACCTGATACCTGCAGATGTGACCTGGCCCTGTCCAGAGATGCTGTCAGCCTTTCAGATATTACAGGCTTTAAAAGAAAATCCAGGGCGTTAACCTCAAAGGCCCTTACCGCGAACTCATCATGTGCTGTAAAAAAGATGATTTGTATTGATGGCTTTATATGGGGCACAAGATTAAAACTTGAACCGCCCCTGAGCTGAATATCAAGAAAAATCAGATCCGGCTCATTATGCTCAAGAAGTACTATTGCGGCATCGATAGTTTCTGCTTCTCCTATAATCTCAATATCCTTATGGAGCAGAAGCATTTCCTTCAGGTCTTCACGTACAAACTGTTCGTCGTCTACTATTATTGCTTTCATGGTAAATCTCATTTGAAAAGTTTAAAATCTTTTAAATAATAAATATCTTTTATTTTTCTCCGTGGTCTCTGTGTCCTCTGTGGTAAAAACGTTTTATGCTTTTACTTTACGCCTTTTCTTTATCTATCGGTATTATAAGCCTTACCCTCACCCAGTCTTCTTCATTTAATGTTGCCACTGCTGCCTCTCCCTGATAAATTTTTTCTATTCTTTGTTTAAGGTTATCAAGTCCTATTCCTGTTGAGTTTGTTTCTTTTCTTTGTTCGGGCTCCATCCAAGCACCTGTATTGGCTACCTCAAGAAACATATTTTCATCAATGTCATATCCAACGGATATTGTTATGTCCAGCTTTTCAGGAGATGTCTGTCTTCCGTATTTAACAGCATTTTCAACCAGGGGCTGAAGTATAAAAGACGGTATTTCTATTTCTGTAAGCTGCGGATCGATCTCTATGGTAACAGTAAGATAATCCCCGAGCCTTACCTTTTCTATATCAAGGTACAGCTTTATAAGGTCTGCTTCTTCTTTTACCGGGGTCATGTCCTTGCCTTTGCGGGACAATATAAGGCGGCAGAACTCGGCCAGGTTTGTAATCATATCTCTGGCCATGTATGGGTCTTTAACAACTGCACCCCTTATAGAAGCAAGAGAGTTGAATAAAAAATGAGGGTTAAGCTGGTATCTGAGCATTTCAAGTGTTGCCTTTTCTGCCAGTATAAGAGCTTTTTCTTCCCTCAGCTTCTGCTCAAAGAGTTCCATCTGCAGTCTAAGGTTTTCGTGAAGTGATTTATAGGCCTCTTTAAGCCTCAAATGAAATTTTACCCTTACAATAAGCTCTTCTCTTGTAAAGGGTTTTGTAAGGTAATCACTTGCCCCGTACTTATAGGCCCGTATAAAATCGCTCACGCGGTTTCTGGCTGTAAGCATTATTACAGGAAGCTCGGCAGGCTGATATTTTGATCTCAGTTTTTCGCACACATCTATTCCGGTAAGTCCCGGCATCATAATATCAAGAAGCACAAGGTCTGCTGATCCGCCTTTTTCAAAAAAATCCAGGGCCTCCTGACCGCTTGTTAGAGTGGCAAAAGGAATACTCTCGGTTGCAAGGTGATTTGCAACAACCCTCAGGTTAACAGGGTCATCATCCACCACAAGAACCCATGGATGTTCAATTTCATATTCTGCAAATTCCTGTATGTCAGCTATAGTGGTTTGAACATTAGTGCTTTCTTCTATATTCACATCTTCAAGCAGGCGGTCAGACAGCAGTGTTTCTTCCTGTTCTGTCTCTCCCTCCCACACCGGGATAGTAAAATAAAATAATGACCCTTCTCCTTCTTTTGAGTCCACATCAATTTCTCCTCCGTGGAGTTCGATGAGTTTTTTTGTAACAGCAAGGCCTATTCCTGTGCCCTGCTGAAGTTCGGTTCCTGCATCATTTATTCGCTCAAAAGGCTCAAAGATTTTCTGCTGCATTAATTCGGGAATACCTTTACCGGTATCCTGCACAGATACTCTAACAATAGAATTTTCTGCTTCAGCAGATATTTTAATTGATCCTTTTTCTGTATATTTAACAGCATTTCCCATAATATTAAAAAGTATCTGCTGTATCCTGTCTTCATCTCCAAGTATATATGGTATGCTTCCAGGCAAATCCGGGATAATTTTTATATTTTTTTTCTTTGCCTGTTTTTCAAGAGACTTAACTACCAGTTCCGATAGGGCCTTTATATCGACTTTTCTTTTAATTAAAGAGATGTCCCTGTTTTTGAGCCTGCTGAAATCAAGAATGTCATTCACAAGCCTTGAAAGCCTACTGCCGCTGCTGACAATCAGTGCCAGGTTATTTTTTATTTCATCAGAGATTTTTCCTGCCGCGCCCTCCCTTAAAGATTCAGCGATACCGATAATGCCGTGCAGGGGTGTGCGAAGTTCATGGGAGGTATTGGCAAGGAATTCATCCTTGATGCTGTCAAGTTTTGAAAGTGCAATATTTTTTTGAGCAAGCTCCTTTGAGAGAGCTTCTTCGGCAGTGAAGGCTTTGTAAAATTTAAAGGCAAGCAGAAAGGAGTGACTGAGAATAAGGCCCAGCATGCCTATATGAAGTATAAATCCAGTCTGAAGTATCCTGTTTCCATATAAAATATCATTTACGGCTGTAACAGCAAAAAAAACATATCCTGCAGTAAACAGGATGGCCCCCTCGCGCCTGTTCCTTATTGCCTTTATGGAGAATAGAAAAATATAGACAAGCGCCAAAAGAGCAAAAATAAAAAATAAATAAAGCGTCCATGAAGATATATGGACAGGAAAAAATATAACTGTAAAAGAGCATATGACCGTTTGTACCAGGTATATTCCCGGAAAATATTTTGAGCTATCCATCGGGAACAGGTTTGAGAAATACAGAATACCTATAAATGAAGCCGAGTGCGTAACAAGCATGTCAAGGCGGTAAATATTGAGAGAGTCAATTACAGGTATAAGTTTTGACAGAAAATGATCTGTAATATTTGATGTAAGGCACAGTATTCCGATTTCAATACATATCAGTCCGAAATATAATGTAGTACGATCCTTTAACCGGATGAGACAGATGGAGACGTGATAAAAGCCTATCATAAGAAAACAGCCTGATAAAAGAATACCGAAGCCTACCTGTCTATCATACTGAGAATTAATATCCCTTTCACTTCCGAGGTAAATCCTATCTGCAATTCCGCCGTCACAGTTATGGAAGTTTGAAATCTGAAGCACCAGAAAAATATATTCTTCAAGTGATTTTATTGGAATTATCCTGCCTGAAATATCATATTTTTCACTGCTTCGGGAGGAGCTTATCTTTCCGACCTCAACAGCAGCTTCACCGTTTATCCATAGCTTATAGGCAGAGACTATATCCCCCAGGCGAATTGCAAGAGGCTGGTTTCCGGAATTAAGCTGAATTTTCAATGTCAGTGTGGCGTGGGTAATGGATCGTTTCCATGGAAAAAAACCGGGAACATTAATGATTTCTTTGTTTTTCGTTATGTCCGGATTATTTAAATCCTCCGGAGTAAGAAACTGCTGGGGATATATGGTCCATTCACCGTCAAGACCCGCAATACCGTCCGTGGTAAAATCCCAGCCGGTAAGATCAATTGTGCCGTCAGAAGCGGTTTTTATATCACTGTCAGAGACGCAGCTGAAAGTAACAAAAATAAGTAACAGTAATGGAAGTATCCTGGTTAGCATCATGAGCTGTAAATTATCTCTTAATAGAGAAATAGAGATTTTAGTTGAACGATATTTTTTATAATACTGTTTTTAAGTTTAATAGAGAGTAAAAGCAATAGCTGTTTAGCTAGGTACTAATAAAAAAGCCATGATAATCCAATATATCTATCGGATTATCATGGCTTTTTTATTAAGGATTAATTATCTCTACATCTTGCGCGCTTATTAACCGTTCCGTTTAAAATTTAAAATGTTATTTGGTAAGGCTGTAGTCAAAAGGCGAACGGCCTTTTTTTATGATGTCCATGTTCCAGGATATTACTTCGTTTTCCTGAATTTTTTTAAAAACACGTTTATTCCCACCGTCACTCTGGAAAAATATTTCACCGTCAAAGTCTGCCAGTGGAGACCACTCTCCTGCGGGTGGTAAATATAAAAGAGTATTATTATCCCATTTACTTTTCAGCAGGTATACATCATCCTCGGCTTTCCATGGTATTGGGTGATCAGCAAATAGAGAGATTGTTATCAGTTCATCTGAAAGGTTAAATGTAAACTGATCATTTATTCCACTGGGTGTAGGCTGACCGTTTGTATCTATAATCATCTCATAAAACTGCCACAGTCCCTTGGCTTTTTTTATATCCATGTGGTTCACCTTTTTTGTTTTCGCGGATTTTCCTGATATCTGATAATAGCAGAATAAAAATAAAATTGATAATTTTCAATTAAGGGATTGTATTACCGGGAAATCTGCCTCTTAAAACTGTTCTTTGAGCACCAATAAGAGTTGATCTTGTACCGGTTGTTCCGGTTGAATAGCGGACCGTTGATGCTGCACCCGTGGTCAGGTTATAGCGATAAGTAGCATACCATCTTATCCTGTATATTACGCGGTTATTCAAAACAGCATATGCATCAAATGTTGCACGCATAACCAACCGGTCCAGGTGTGGAGTTTGGGATGCTGAAAAAGTATTTCTCATCGCCGCAGTTGAGCCTCCGGGCTGGTCTACCATAACTACAGATCTGTTCGGCGTTCTGACAGTTATATGAGGAGCTACGACATCTACAAAAGGACTGGCTGCAGAGTTTAAATTGTCCAGGTGCCAGGTTGTGGACCCAGGTCTTGTATAAGCATATGTTCCACTGAAGGTTGTAATATTTCCAGTGTTGTAAATTCTGTTCCTGGAACCCGGCTGAAAACCATAAAAGCTTCTATTTACAAACTGCAGCCAGTGAACGTTATTTGCATCGCTTCCTGTATAATCAAGAGAAATAGCCCTGTCTGCTCCAGCAAGAAGAGCTGTTTCATATGCGTTGACGCGAACTGTAACAACTCCACGCGGTCTTGCATCCGGACCCACAAAACCCTGATGAACTATTACTCCCCTTCTTCTCGGTACTCTTGACCTCAGATATAATCTTCTTTCAACACGCCTTAGCGGTGTTCCTCTTGCCGGCTGATTTAGACGGTCTGCTTCAGCCTTTACTTCGTTGTACAAGATTCCGCAGGTGCCGCTGCCAAGTTTACCGTCCTGAGATAACCCGTAAGATGCCTGATATCTTAATACTGCATTAACAAAATCATTGTCTATAACAGCAGGAGTCTGTGTCGTTCCGAGAACATCACGGATAATGGATATCTCGGCTGCATCAGTAAACAATACACTGTTGTATGCAATTGCTGCACTTATCTGCTGTGCAGTCAGTGTCCTGACAGCCCTGTTCGGTGTTGTAGGGGCAACAGAAAAATCCCGCTGCACATTTTGTGAAAGAGAGCCGTTGCTCTGCTGAACAACATGCGTCAGTTCATGTGCGAGAAGTCTTTTTCCTGAATCTGTCCCGGGTGAATACTGACCCTGTCCGAATACAATATTTTGTCCTGCCGTAAAGGCTTTTGCATTAATTGATCCAGCAGCTTCTGAGGAGTGTGTGTCTGTGTGAATCTTTACATTCTTAAAACTGGTTCCGAACTTTGGTTCAAAAAAAGAACGGTCGGAAGCAGGCAGCGGCTGCCCGCCTCTTTTTATAGTCTGAATGCGGGACGCAAGCCCGGCTGGAGCACCCGGACGCACGAAATCCTGCTTAGTCTGCGCATATTCTTCCTTATCGTCTTCATTACCCTGTCTCTGTAATAACCGGGGTCGAGCCTCCTCCTCTTCTTCCTCACTGCATTGAATCAGGGGTGTTATTGTATTTATCAGTGAAGATGTCTGAACCGGTTCTTCTTCATCTGTTGACCTGTCGGGCATTTTCATTATCTGTGAGGAAATCCGCTCAGCTTCCTGCTCATAGGGGTCGTTGGGTTCACTGATTTTTAATTTGGGCTGAACCGGTGACGGAGCAAGTATCTGCCTTACTGCTCCCGACTGTTTTTTTATTTCGGGATTATAAGAGACCTTATGGCTGCCTGCTGTTTTTCCGGCAGGAGGCTGTTTTGTTTTTTTATATGAAAAGGTTTTCATCTGTTACCTCTAAAGTGATAACGTTTTTATAAACAGCCTACCAGCTTTGCTCCGGCATATTGGCAGCCTTCTGCAGTTCATGAACGGCAGTAAGCATCCTGCCGCCGCCCTGAGAAATAGGGCCTTCAAGAAGATTACTCCTGTATATTCTGTTTCCGGTATATACTGCTGTTTCGCCAATTACATTACCTGCAAGTTCCTGAAGTGTTTCAAAATTATTTCCTGAAAGGGTAGTATTCCCAAAAAGCATAAAATTGTTATCCCTGGCAAAAACCGAGTCGCTTATCCGGGCTGACTCATAAATCCCGGTAATAGTTCCTCTGTTTGCTTCAATTATTCCGCCTATTATATCTGTCTGCCGTTCTGAAACAGCAAGGCGGGTAAGCATTGTTCCATGCATGAAAAAAGATGTCATGTTTGTAAGGAGAGACAATTGTCCGTGATTCATAATTATGTTCTGTAGCTGTTTAATTTCTTCTTCATTAAAAACAGCTTTTCCGGGAACTCCGTATAAACCTGTCTGTCCGAATATTCTGCTGTTTAGAATAGATACCTGAGCTGCAGAATCACTAAGAACCAATGCTGTACCTGCTGTTGAGTGATGTGCCTGATCCCTGATAAAAACAAGGGCATCCCTTAGCATTATTTTACTGCAGGATTTAAGTGACAGCAGCTCGGAAAAATGTCTGTAGGTTTCTGTCTCATTTCGGGAAATTGATTCCACATACTCATTAAGTCTTTCATAAATATCTTCTTTAAGTTTTTTCCGTTCTGCTGCAGGAAGTTTTTCGAGATTTTCTGCAAGTACTTCTGCTGAACCGATAAAATTATTACGCCCGGTTCTGTTAAAAACGGCAGCAAGTCCGCTGTTAAAAGAAAAAATATTTTTAGGTATTTTAAGTTCTTTACCTGACCATACCTCAATCCTGCAGTTATCCATAAAAAATTCTGCAGTGCCTGTTACTGTCAGAAGTGCGCTCTCTTTTACTGTTCCAAGGTAATAAACCTCTTTTAAAAATACTTTGCCGCAGTCAGTGATCGTGACAGAAAGGTCATCTTTATCAAGACTGTCTATCCAAAGGTTTTCAATGTTAAGATGGTTTATGCCGGCAAATTCTACTGGTTCGGATAATAATATTTTTGATCCGGGCCCGCATCCGTTTATGGAAATATTAAGGCGGGGAAAATCCTTATCTTTTATAATCCTGCCTTTTAAAGGGTGATCACCGTTTAGAAGACAAAGACAGATATCATAAATTCCCGATCGGGTCAGGCTGCTGACCGCATCTTCTATGGTCTGGTATCTTCCGTCTTTTCCAACTGTTACCCTGCATCCGCCGTTAGATTCTTTTTTACAGAGTGCATCAATTGCATCCTGCACAGTATTAATGTCAGGCCGATCAAGAAAAGCGCAGTTTCCTCTCTTATACGACACTTGCCCTGCCTGTATGTCACATAAAAGATTAAGCACATCTTCTACTGTTTCTATTGTTTTATCCCTGTAAATACTTGTATTGCATGTTTTTACAAAACCCACATCACCGGCAGTAATACTGCATATTTTATCAAGGGCCTGTTTAACAGTGCCTTCAAAGTTAAGGAAAAGACCTTTGGTGCAGGCCGTATCATAATCTACATCATGAGCATGAAGATCTGTAAGAGGCGGAAAATTATGTCTCCGCCGGTCGTCATCATTCAGGTACAGCTCGACCGTTCCGTCAGCAGCCACTGCAGTCAGCCTGAGGTAGTGATGAACGATACCTTCCGGCGGTACTCCGCTGCATACAGAGCTTCCTCCCGATAAAACGGATTCCCTCACCGGAATCATCCAGTAGTCACCGGCAAGAAATGTTCTGCCAGAAAGAGACAGATTCATGCGAAAAGATTCAAGATTTACAGTAAGGCCTGGCCCTATTGACGCGTAGCCGGGCTGTGTGCCTGGAATACCTTCTGACAGATCAACACCTTTATCCCTGCCTGTAACCAGGGTCCATGCTGATCCGCTTCGGCTCAGTTCGCAGTAACCATCCCAGCGCCTTACAAAATCTTTTGGTTCGACTGCTCCGTCCGGGATTTCATAGGAGGTTTTAAGAATTCCAGAACGCTGTGTAAAACCGCCTGTAAAGTGAATACCTGGATGCTTTTCCGTTGTAAGATTATAAAATTCGTAAATGTAATGAGAGTCAACAAAGCCCGGAGGCATGAACCTTTCGGGCTGGGCAGCATACTGTTCCGCACCGTTTTCAGAAGACCATTTAATAATCAGGCCGGTGGGATTATCAGCGTTTCCTGTTACGGTATGTATCTCAAGCCTGAACAGATAGTTTCCAACACGGCCCCGGCCGGACCCTGTCAGCCCTGCACATGGATCACATGGGTCGCTTGCTTCCAGGTTGTCATGGAGGTCAAGACTTAATGCGGCATCACCCTTTTGCGGAATGTTGACTTCCGGATTAATGCCGGCGCCGCAGGTTTTTATCTGCAGCATGGTCTGGGTGCGGGTACATGTATCTGCTCCGTTTAAACCAGCATCACGTATATTTTCATCTTCCAGAGCTGTAAGGGATCGTTCCCATACATCTGCATAAACAACATATGGACCGGCAGCAGGAAGATCAATACCTTCGGGCAGGTCCGGCTGCTGTCCGGCATTTATGGGCAGTGATCCGGGCAGTTCGGCACGTATCCCGTCAATATACAGGTCACCAGGCTGAATTCTTCTGTCCGGTAAAATAGTCAGTGCGTTATTCCGGGGTGAACCCTTTCCAATAATATCTTCCAGCGAATCTGCAAGCTGACTCTTAAGCAGATCTACAAGATTGTTCCAGTCCGCATCTGTAAGCATGCGGCCCTGCTGCTGGTAGATACCTGAGTAGCGTTTATCTTTATCAAAGGAGTTTTTTGATATCTGGGTTTTCATGATATCCTCATCATATCTGAAATTGTTTTATGTTATGCAGGGTTTAAAGGGGAGCCTGTGCAGCCTTAAATCCGGTATGATTACAGCCTCCATTCCTACGGGAAGAAAATCGTCCAGTTTATCTTTTACACTAGAAAGCAGAAGGCAGTAACGCATTCTGTGATAAGCACCCATCTCACCGCCGTCTTCCGATCCAAACCTGATAAGTTCCGAAGCTGCCGGATGCAGTACAGCGCAGCCCGATTCTCCGAATACAGAAATTCGCCGTACAGTATGATCACCTTCATCAAATTCAAATTCATAAAAAACAGGGGTATCGGTAACATTATTCATTGTCCGGATATAAGGTGCCGAAAGTCCAGGAGGGATGCGGGAAAATCTTATACAGTGCGGATTAGTCTCTGTTCCGGTTGTAAGATCAAGCCCGGAAACAAATATACAGTCACTTGCCTCTAAAGAATAACAGCTGCAGTGACTCAGCACAGTACAGTACTCAAACCGGGCAAGACCGTCAGTAACCGTAACCCTGTCAAAAAGAGTGTCCCGTGCAGTCAGTACAGGCTTATACTTTCCTGCGCTGTCAGTTTCCGAAACAGTGTCAACCTCCAGACAGGAAGCTGCAACCCTTTCCAGTCTGAGGACTCCTGATGTTATCTTCAGTGTACCAGTGCCCTCAAAAATAATATCCTTCAGAACATAGCCGGATGATTCATGAAGATTTACAGTAAGCTCCCCGGAAACAGGTATTCTTACCGGCCTGTCAGATCTGCCGTTGTGATAGGCGCCAAGTTCTCCACTGTCTTCAGCTCCTTCAAGAATAGAAAGAGGGGAATCAGGCCTCAATACTCCGCCTCCCGGGTCATCAAAATTTGAAGAAAAAAAGACCGGGTCATCATCAGTACAGGTACTGCTGCCCGGAACAAGGGATAAAGGAATCCGTGAATAGGAAACAGACAGGTTATCCGTTACCGTGATACTGTCACTGAAAATAGAGTCAGAGGCATCAAGAGAATACAGGGCTGCAGGTCCGAGTACTGTGCACCCTTTAAAGTGCGCGGCACCGTTTCCTATAGAAACTTTATCAAAAAGGCAGTCCTCTGCATTAAGTACAAACTCATCCCGGGACATAACCGTTATTACAAGGTTTTTAACATTACAGCGTTTAAGAGTTAGGCTTCCGCCTGTAACGGTAAGAGTTCCCGAAATATTATGATCCTTAATAATATGTTTTTCATTTTCAGTGCATGTCATATCGGTAAGGGTGGTACGAATGTCCGGTCCGAAAAAGCCGGTTGGCGGCGGAGCATGCAGCAGAACACGTTTTGGATGTGAATGACCTTTACTCCAGTCAGGAGTTCTTATATCTGCTGTTCTGCGTGAGACATCTTCATAGCTTCCTGGAAAACATGGCACACCGTGCCTGTTAACCTGTCTCCACCACACGGGTTCACCGGAAAAAACCGTGAGCTTTGCGGCCGGGTTCTGGGGTGTCAGGTTTTCGTCTGCTTCAAGCCGGACTGCACGTGAGGGATAGCGAAGGTCAACAGTAACTGCGGGTAAACCAGGGTGCCTTGCTGCCCATGCCGGGTGACTTAAATAGATATCATGCTTATCTGATTCTCCCAAAGCTGCTGCAGGAAGCAGGGGCTGCTCGACATCAGGAGTTACTGCGGTACGTTTCCATCCTTCCTGTATCTCGGCTTCAAACCGTCCCACTTTTTCAGTAATCTGTTCCAGCACCCGGAGGGTTCCTTTTCGCTGGCGCCATGCAACAGCGTTTGCAACCTCATCCCTCCTGCCCGACTCATCGGGCGACACCATACGCACATCCAGCAGGTCCGCAAAATAGGGGAGCAGCCACGGCTGACATGCAGGACCGTCTTCTGGATTGTCAGGAAAGGCGTCGGCCACTCGCTGATCAAGAGTGCTGCGTATAAGGTCAAGCAGATATCCGCAGGCATCAAGAAACTTTGCCAGATCTCCGGAGTTATTGTTACCTTCCGTGTCCATGGTACGGTATACATCGGGAAGAAGAGTATAAAGCCTGCGGCCTGTATCGGTCTTTATATTACTGTATTTTTTCATTCAGGTATTATCCTGTATAGTTTCAGATATTACGCCGGACAAGAAATTCGCGAAGTGTGAGTGATGAAAGATATTTTTCATCTACCATTGCCTGAAGAATTTGTAACTTCCCTGTAAGCTGACGGATTTTATCCTCCGACTGCCTGCTGTCAAGCACCAGTGAAGCTGAATTGGAATTTAAAAGATCCTTAATGGAGCGGTCGTTAAGAGCGGTTAATGAAATCCCGTCAAATTAAAGATCAATAATTATTGAGGCCTTTGCCCTGAATTCCGAAAGCCTTACCTCTGTAAGTCCGGGAATCTTTGTTTCATGGAGGTTTGACAGATCATAAAGTGTCCTGACATTATGGCTTCTTAGAATATGTCCGAACCGTGATCCTATTCCCTGTATAAATTCAACCGGCCTGTATGCCGCAAGGGGAACTGTTTTTTTAACTGTTTCCTGGACGGTCTGTATTTCTGTATCCTTAAGAGTTCCGCTTCCTTCAAAATCTACAAGAAGGTTTCCAAGTATAATAACCTGTCTGTCTTCTGCTTTTATGCGGGGAAGAGATTTGTTTCCGTTGATAACCGCACTTGAATGTTCAACACCTGTTACAGATTCTATTACTGCATAAACCTCACTTAAAAAAAGATCCTGGCCAAGGGCACGTTTTTTTAAACAGAATGCCTCTTTTAATGATTTTTCTACAGCAGCGTCCACATCTTCAGGGATAAACTGTTCAGTATTTACTGTTAGTGTAACATCCAGAGAAAATGTACTTTCATCATAGGGTGTTACGGTCAGTTCAATGCCGGGTAACGCATGACCCATTAAAAAGCCTGTCAGCGAAGTTCCGAGGTTTCCGAGTTCTCCTCCTCCTGCCGGCACTACTACAACTTCAACCTTCTGATTTCTGCCGAAGCCTGTCGGGCGTAAAAAGGCCCTTGCCTGCCATACGCTACTCTGGCTCATGGCAAGATATGAAAAATCAGATAAAGACACAGCGCGTTCAAGAGTCAAAAGTGTTGCAGGTGCATTTTCACGCAGAGAATTTATGCCTTCCATGTCGTTTCCGCCTGTTGATGCAACCGGTTGTCTTACTTTTTCGACCATATGATGCGGTCTTACCGGTTTTGACAGACATCCTGAGGGCAGATTGCCAGAGAGCCCGACTCCTTTACGAAAGGTGATTCTTATATTATTTGATCCGGTAGGAAGTCTTCTGCCGCGCCTGCCGTCACCAAAGGAGATTTTAAGAGAGGCATCTTCTGTCATGCGCACGGTATAATGAAAGTCAGTGGGCCGGCTGTCCTGAAAGCCTGATACCTGCTCCCACCTGCGCCCTGCCGCCAGTATGTCTATAGCGGCCCTTACTCCGGATGGCTGTGTGGCATCAGATACAAATGATATTTCTTTTTTATCAAATATAAATGTCTGGCTGTTAAGGGCTGCGCTGCCGCTTCCCAGAACCTTTTCATCACCTGTTTCACCGTGTCCTGCATATACCACGTTACCTGCAATCAGCATGTTGCTGTAATTAAATCCTTCAGGTATATCACTGCTCAGGATAAGCTCTTTTATATTTTTTGAACTGTCTATTCCGGCAACCGCAGTAAAAAAGGCATCTGAAGGTTTTTCACTGTTTTCTATCATAAGGCTTCGGCCCTTTTTAAGGGCATCCGGTACACTGGTGAGAGGAATTCTTCTTCCTGAAAAAGATGTTTTATTCATCTGCCAGTTTTTAAGTCTTACGGTTTCTTTAAAGCCCGTATATATAAGGGTTTCATTCAGGAAATAGTCTCCTCCTCCCCGATCAAACCATTTATCCTGAGCTTTCAGGAAAACTTTGTTTTTTTCATTATCTACAGTCACAGAATCAAGACGCGCCCATGACATCTGCAAACCTGAAACTGCAGCGGCAAGATCACCGGTGCTTGTCTTTTTTGGTTTTCCTGCTGTTATGGTATCAGGCAGTCTGCCGTTGATTTTTTCGATATAAGTATCAACCTGCCATGGCCCCGGTGTTGCGGGAGGTGCCAGCAGAGTCTGGGGATTTTTAAGGGGGAAGTTGTGATCTTTTTTATCCCATGCAAGGGTTAAAACTGTGTATCCTTTCGGTTCACTGGTCCCGTCAGCAGGATGGTAGCGTACTCCAGTGACCCGGTAAGTCGGAAGATGCATCCTGCCGTGCTGATCCACCTGCTTATCCGAGAGGACTGCCCCGCTTAAACGTGACCAGTCGCCGGCAACACTGTATGCGTAAATAACCATGCTGCCGTCTGCGGTAGGGTTAGGGTCTGCTGCCTGTTTACTTATATTGATGTGTACAGGCTTGCTGACAACGGATCTGTCCAGTCTTAAAATACCGACATCCTTATCCAGAACCAGGCGATGCTCTCTCATAAATCTGATACGCCTGTAGTATCTTTCCACGCCGTCGGTTATATAAATTATCATACCGGGCTGAAGCCCCTTAGCTGTTTCTGTAAGGCGCAGAACCTTTTCCACTTCGGCGCCCTTTGCCGAAGGGCCTTTTGGTGAAAGCCTGTCCCGGGGAACAAGATGAACCTTTGTATAGCCTTTGATAAGCCTTTTTGAAAGACGGGGTGTTACGCTTATCTGAGTTAAATCATCAATGAGCGTAAGCCCCTGAATGAGATGTGCCCGGAGTATACCGGTTTTTTCATCTTCCAGTATAACAGGGTCTCCTATGTTCAGATTTTTTATTTTACAGTCGAGTAAAAGCTGTGAGCCGTTTAATTTATCAGGGTTTCTATTGTATTCTGCAGGTCTGAGCCTGTTAAGGCCGTAATTCAGTTCAAGGTCTTCAAGTGTTTCAAAAACAACGGGAGCTCCTCCGTCCGGTGGTGAATACCTTACCTGAAAACCGGTTTCAAGAATCCCTGACATGTTTTCTTTTGCTTCAATTACAAGCCTGGTTGATGCTGATGCAGGAGGGGCAGGGTGGTAATCAAGCATTTCCACAAGACGCCGGACATTATCCCACTGGGTTGCAGTTCTTAAGTATCCCTCATTTGCATAGGCATCTATATACTCCGTAAGAATGTGAGATGACCGTGCAAGCACCCTGATAAGCTCCCATCCCCAGTCTCGTCTTTCTACTTCATATTGAGCCTTAAGACGGTTAAGGCGTTCACGGGCAGACTCATTTATCAGGCGCGCCTGTTCCCGCTCCATACGCACATAGGCGTCATCTGAATCTCCCGTTCTTACCGGTACAAGGTCACTCCATTTAAGGACAGAGTTGTCCGGGTCGGAGAACCGGTCAAGCAGGGCCTGACGAAGATCTTCCAGAAAAGTGACAGCGTTTCCGTCTATATATCGGAATCTGTCAAGGCTGGCCCTGTTCCAGCGGGTCAGGTCTGAGAGTTCTTTCATCCCCGCCGTCCTCCCCTCAGTTTCAGGTTGAAGAATCCGCGGTCAGGCCGGGCTGGATCATTGTCGCACACTGCGATTTCAAGACCTTCCAGTGAAATTTCCCCGGTATCTGCCTGATCCGGATACTGATCGCCGAAACGTTTGAAACGGTTAAGACACACGTTTTCGATACCGTCGAGAGACATCAGTGTCTGGTATATATCGCTGACATACAGGTTTTCACCAAAGTCCAGACGGCCCGGTTCAAAAAAACCGCCGGGTCCGGTGCCAAGCGCTTCTTCTACTGCATGGCGAATTTCTGACTGAAAAAAATTGTTTTTAATATGAATAGAAAGAAACATCTTGATCCCGACCGGTTCCGCATCCTGAAGTATCACCTCCTGGCCCGCCATTCGAAAAGAATCCAGGTAGGGGCGTAAAAGAGTTCTTATAGCAGGGGCTTCAGGAGCCCACAGGGGAAGCGGCAGATTGTTTTTTTTATTCATCTGTTCAACCTGGTCTTTTATTTCAGGAGAAAATTCCAGACCTTTAAAATCGAGAAGGTTATCATCCCACAGCACAACTGCAACCTTGAGCCGGTTCCATGAACCGCTCCATTCTTCATGTGCGCAGGCCCGTAAGACAAGAGGATGGTCTATCATGCGGTCTGCATAATCGTTTACCGTGACCATGCGGCGCTGTGTGTGTATGGCAAGAGGTCCTTCACGTTTTGCTTCGTTCATGAGAAAAATATTATTGAGCCATAAACGTTCCAGCTTCTGTTCCTTTGTCTTTCCGCCAGCTGTGTCATCAGAAAGGCCTGCTTCAGCGGCGGCATCGTAGCCTATCAGGCTGAGCAGCCTGCGTACAGATTCGGGCCGGCGTGCTGTTTCAAGCATGGCTTCGGAGGCAACCCTGTCGGCCATATCGGAAAGCTGGTCCAGTACAGTGGCAAAGATTTCAACAAGAACAACCTCAAGGTCGGCAGGTGTCCAGCGGGTTCGCTCCGGAAAGCGGGCAGCCAGTTCTTCAAGCATAAACCGGCGAAAGCTGTCAAAATCCCTGACCATCCAGTCCAGGTCATCGCCAGCTTCAGGCAGGGCCAGGGGCAGCGAAACATGACGTTCCGCGCAGTCAGGACACTGTCCGCCGAATTCCAGTGTTATTTTTGGGTTTTCTGCCATTATCAGTTTTTACTCCACAACAAATTCATGGCTTTCCCTCTGACCTATGGTGGCCAGGCTGTAGGATATAAGGATAATAAGTTTTTCATCCTCTCCCCGTACATTAACCTCAAGAGTACGCGAATCAACTTCTCCCATCAGTGCTTCGGAAAGGGATGCCATTAATCTTTTACGCGTGATTTCCCATAGAGCGGAAGCATTGGGCTCAAACAGAAGTTTTCTGACTCCGGCACCGAATTCAGGCCGGTATACCCTTTCTCTCGGGTCGGTAAAAAGAACCTGTTCTATCTGTTCCCGAACATGCTGCGCCCTGTTGCTTGTTTTTGCTCCATTCGTCCCTATTCGAAAGGGAAAGGAAAGATATGGAGGGTCACTCAGATACTGCATATTAAACGGTTCTCCCTGAAAAAATCATGATTATGTTGTCATTACCTTCATGGAAAGTGTACTCAGTTCTCCCTGGGGGACAGGAGGGCCGGTCGGACCCATCGGGCCGGGGTGCATATGAGTCATAAAAAGATTTATAAAGCTCTGTCCCTTTATTATGGGTTCTCCGCCGCTTCCGGCGAGCATTACCATGTCACCTTCCACTACTACCTGTGTCCCCTTGACATTAATGCCGGCGGCTGTCATTTCTATTGTGTTTCCGTTACCGTCTTCTACTTTAGTGCCCTCCGAATTCATTGTAAGAGAATTTCCATTGGCGTCTTCAAGGGTTATTTCTCCGCTGTCGGCATTAAGAGTAAAAGTATTTCCACTGGGATCGGCAATAATGACTGTTCCGTTTTCATCAATTGTTGTTTCCGATCCTGCCGGATGAGCAAGCCGGAATTTTTCTTCACCTTCCTTATCATCAAACTGCAGGGTGTGCCCCGAAGGTGTTTTAAAGATGCGGGTGGTAGGAGGGGTGAGGGCTGCTTCTGCCGGGACATCAGTATCTTCCGGCCAGAAGGTGCCTGTCCATATGGGATGATCAATATTACCTGCCTCAAACTCAACCCATACCTGTGCGCCTGTTTCCGGAACAGCAAAAAAGCCCTGATCTGCAAGGCCGCCAAAGGGCAGGGCAGGTAAGGCCCACCCGGTATTCTTTCCGTCGCCCAGAACCGCCGGAACAGATAACCTGAGCCGGCCTTTCTGATCCGGGTCCTGATTATCAGCTACGATTCCGCGGTATTTCCCAAAGTATTTGTTTCTGACTTCAGCTGCTAGTTCGGCAAGAAGCTGTTCAATATCTGTCGGCATTTATTAATGTCCATGATTTATGATTGCGGTTAAAATTCCATATGAGGAATGATAAAAACCGGTTCAAGGTACAGGGCGCAAGGCGCAGGGTAAAAATCAAAAAAGTAAAGACCCGGCATCTCCGCTTGAACGTATAACAGGCACCGTCCATTTCCTGGCTTTTCCTCCCATTCCGGAAAGCAGGTAATGGGATTTTTTTTCAGGGTGCGATCAATTGATAACTGGCAACCAGGCTCCCTGTGTTTAATTTTTAAGAGGTAATTGTACTTATGTTATACATATCGTGATAATTGTTTACCTCTTAAAAATAAACACGTGTAATAACGCCTGTTTGATCGTATCCTGAAAAATGATGCCATTGCCGGTACCATGCCTGTTTATTCGATTTTTGAGGTGAAAAATAAATTATCCAAGAACACGGGACAGCGCGTTGTTTGATGAAGGTAAATTATCACCGTATGCGTTTCTTAGCAGGTTAAAGGTCTGATTGTAACCGTCCATATTAAAAACATGTTTTACTGCATCAACAAAATAAATGCCTCCATAACGGTTTCCGACCCCGTCTATGCCGACAGGCTCACCGACTCTTAAAACATGGCCGTAAAGAGAACCGTCGAGTTCCCCTTCGGCTCTTATGCGTAACGAAAGGTTGTTGGCGCGGCGCTGTGCACGGGCCATCCATTCATCTTCACTTAAACCCTCCTGCCTGTTCATTCTCCATGAATAATCCGAAAGGCCCGCACCCTGTCCTGTGGCAGGCTCGTTTCCAAGCAGCGGCAGATCCGGGTCGACTGTTTCGGAGACAGCGCCCTGGCCTCTACTTTCGGCCCGGTCAAAACTTACCCTGTCTGCCTGGTGGCCGTCATCATTGACATTAAAGTTTCGGCAGCTGGAGGCCTCGCCTGCATAAACCATGATTGTTTCCTGAGGGTCGGCATCAAGCTGCATTGGGCCGAAATATACCATGCCTTCGCGAAAGAGAAGGTCATACCCGTTTGCTGCTGCCCTTCTTCTTAAAAAGGCAATGTCAGTTTCATCCTGATTTACCGTAAGATTACTTTGGCCCGGTCCGTTTGCCGGATCAGGAGATAACCCGTGGTTTGAAATAATAGTAGACGTAATAACCTGATCCGTTGTGGGTGCATCACCGCCCCATACTTCACGCACATGATTACGGTCCATCTTAATGGAATCATCCTGGCAGTTGACTGTAACGGTTGTTTCGCCGGCGTTTTCAGGATAGGACGCCCTGACTGTTCGAATAAATCCGCGCATTACTTCTTCTGTTCTTGTTCCGAAAGCCGCTTCTATTATAATAGGTTCCCATGGTGCAAACACATCACTGTCCTGCACTATCCAGTGCCCCTGTTCATCGCGGCGGGTTTCAAAGGTAAGTCTGGCGACTGCAGGCCACTGCCTGGTTGTGTCCACTGTGACTTCCCTGAGAAATGGATAAAATTCCGATATTTCATTTTCCGATGTTCCTACTTTAATGATGCACTCAGCAGGTTCCCGGTTACGTTCGCGTAAAAATTCAAGGAACCCCATTTACTCCCTCGCCCTTGGAATCAGGAGTATTTTACCTGCCATATTTTCTAAAACCATATCACCGGGAAACAAAAAATCAGGATTTGCATCGGCAATGCGCCACCACAAACGGTCATTATTGTAGTAATGACCTGCAAGCAGATCCAGGCGGTCTCCGGCTTTTACAACATGCTCAATAACTCCTGCGGAAGAGCCTGTTTCACGCGGTCTTATTCCTTTAAAAACAGCAGTTCCATCGAGTATCGGATCAAATGTCTTTGCCTTTTCGTATCTTGATCCTTTATTAAACATCTAAAAAATTCCTCCGATCACTGTCCTGCTGGTATTCATTGCAGCACCCACTACCTGGCGGACTTTTTCTACTGTATAAAATGGATTGTTTCCCTCTATAACCTGCATGGACAGAGTTGCTCTTGCCCGGTAAGGAACAAGAGAAGGAAGGTGGGCCTGTTCATTTATCTGAATGCTGGTTAGAAACACAGGCAGAATATGAGTGCCCCATACAAGCAGGAGGACAGATGCTGATTCATTGCGCTGAAAAGCTCTTTCATTACCGAAGCCGAGGCTTGCCAGGGTCTGAAGCCCGGCAGGACCCTGGGATTTTGGTTCAACCATGGTTCTTAAGGTGTCAAGTTCAGGCTCAATGCCAAACAGGTTTGCAATACCATCATCATCGTTCATACGGTCAGTTGCATCAAGCAGTATGTCGATGGAAAAACTTTCGGGCTGAACCCTGACCCCCTGGGAGACCCTTGGTGTTTCGGTGGGCAGAGTAAAATCATACCCGCCGCGTGTTCCAGGGGCATTGCCTGTATTCATGGTTATTGTCCGGGTTCTGGTAAGGCTTTCCGGGTTAAACTCAAATACTAGCACCAGTGGTGACAGAGACAGCGAGTATTCGATAAGCATTCCTTTTATTGTATTGAGCATAGAAAACTCTTTGTTATTCTAAGGAGGTTCAGGCAAAAGGGGTGTCACACCCCTGTTGTCCGCCTGCTGTTGAGCTGTTTTTCTACTGACACAGCTATCTGTCTTGCGACCTGAAGATCCGCCATACCGTGCATGATCTTTACAGGTGAAATATTTATACTTTCGATTTTTTCTGTATGTGAAAATTTAATCCCGGCCAGTTCTTCTGCCGCAAGGCGTGAAATGTGCCGGGCTCTTTCTTTATACTCTGGAGGAAGATGCAGTCTGAGACGGTCTATTGTAAGCATTATAAGCTTTCTTTAAGATGCGGGGCCAGGCGCCCAAGATCTGACCTGTTAAGTTCTCGCCCGTCTTTACCCAGTTCACGCCATACAGCTAATGCAATGTGTTCAAGGTTTATGGGGCGGTTTTGTTCTGCCGCAAAATAGGCTCCCATAAGAGCGGCATTACGTATGTTTCCGCCGGTGAGGTTTACCGACTTACCAAGAAAGATACTGTCCAGATTTTTATGACGGGGGGCTTTCGACGGGATTAACTTGTCCCAAAGCCTTGCACGCGAAGATTCGTCCGGTCTTGGAAAATCCACAACCACCTGAAAACGCCTGGCAAAGGCAGGGTCAAGCTGATGCCTCAGGTTGGTTGTAAGTATTACTGGCCCCTGGTGGTATTCCATGCGGGAAAGCAGGTGACTCACCTCCATATTGGCATACCGGTCACGGGCTTCTTTTACCTCTCCCCGTTTGCTGAAAAGGCTGTCTGCTTCATCAAACTGCAGAACCATAGGCTTACCATGGGCTGCATCAAAAAGACGGTTGAGATTTTTTTCGGTTTCACCAATATACTTGCTTACAAGCCGGCCAAGATCAACACGGTAGAGGGGCCAGCCGAGTTCTGCCGTTATTACGGCCGCTGCAAAGGTTTTGCCTGTACCTGAAGGCCCTGAAAATAAAGCTACCGGACCTCCGCAGTCCTGACCACCCCATTCATCTATTACTTGATGTCTGAGATTAATCCATAACAGAAATTCCTTAAGCATTCGCAGCCTGTCATCAGGAAGAACAAGGTCTTCCCAGGATGCTCTAATCTTTACATGTTCGGCTCCCGGCAGGCTGCTGTTGAGTGACGGCCTGTCTAGGAGACGCGCCGTAATACCGGGTGCCGGGCGCACAGGCTGAAAGGGGTCAGTTCCCTCTATATCCACAAGGTTTAACCTGCGAAGTGTCCCTGTTTCATCCAGGGCAGCGTACAGGTCTTTTGATTCTTCCTGGTTCATGGCCAGCAGTTCCTGAAGAAGAGCTGCAGAAGGGTAGGGGTGAGAGGTTCCGGGCTGGAGAGTCTGAAACAGCCACCCAAGCCGCGGTTCGGCTTCGGGTGCAATTGCACAGGCGAGCACATCCAGCTCAAGGGCGCTTAAGGGTGAGGCTGTAACTCTTCCTATACCATTTCCGCTGACGCGGTTTATGTCTACCTGCTCCTGCAGATGTTCAAGACGGCCTAAAATATCCTGTGATGCCTGTTTTCCCTGGCGGGATTCATTAAGAAGGTAGCCCAGCAATTCAACCCGCTCCCACTCCATGGTAAGTGTAGAGACATCCTGTGTCATGGAGTGTCCTCATAAACGGTTACAAGAACCGGGTTGCTTCTTACTGTTACAGTGCTGTTATCAGCAGGGTTAATACAGGTGCGCTCTGCAAATAAAACAGCCTGACCTGTTTCATCGGCTTCAAAGGGAAGTTCAAAATCTGCTGTTACCGCTTCACCTGCCTCATCAGGATCAATGATCACGGTTGAGGCTGTGCTGTTGAGTGTCTGGCTCTGTCTTTCCCATCCGCCTGTGCTGGTCCATTTTTCCCAGACCAGTACCACTGAAGAGCCGGGTTCACCCGCTATCCACACGGAGGGAGTAAAATCGTTAAGCGCCTGACTGCCCCTTACAAAAGAAATACTCCTAAGGCAGTTGTTTTCATGAATAATGCAGATTGCAGGTGCCCAGTCCCAGCCTGATGAATCGACTGCAGTATAGAGTTCTGGCATTATATATGTATTTCCGCCGAAAGGATCTTTTTTAGATTCCATTCCGGATCGTATTTCTGTCCCTACTGCTCCCACAAGAGGACTTGGGACGGCTTTTTTTGAAGGCACCACAGGAGCAAGGGAAATTTCATACACTACAGACGGCCTGTAGCTGATATCGCCCTGTGTTGACCAGATATGATTAAGATCATCAGGGCTTAAAGGCTGAAAGATTACCTGTAGGCGGAATGTTTCATCCTGCACATTAAACTCTTCCAGCACCGGGTTTTCGTGAAAAAGACGCATGACTTCTCCAAGAAGCCGCAGGTCATTTTCTCCTGAACTAATCTGATCCTCGGTGATGCCGAATCCTGTTACAAGGCAGTGGAGACGAATCCACCAGGGCTCTCCGGGCAGGGTTCCGGGATAAAACCCGGAGGGTTCAATCCTGAAAAAAAACAGGTTTATCCTGTGCTGTGTATCTGACTGACCGGGAACCGCATCCGACGGGCTTCCGATCATAATGCGGATGGAATTGGTGCTTGCATTAAGTCCGTCACTCACGAAAGTGGCAATAGCCCGGCAGACAAGTGACAGTGATGAGGTTGGCAGTGCCATTTTTAAAAAGTCCTCAGGTAGTGACGGCTGGAAAAACTGTCAGACTCGTTAGAATCTGAAGTTCGGGCTGGCTGCCTGCTGTCAGGCGTAGTAACGATAATTTCCATAAACCCTATATGAACACCCGGTTTGCCTGAATCATAAGAATCGTGCTGATCCGGTTTTATAAGGCTGATGTTTTGTGAAGATTCTGAAGATATAGGTACAGGTTCATGAACTTTATTAAAATATTCCTTTTCAGGTTCAGGGCTGTTTATAAAATCTTTAACATTGCTGACGGCTTCCAGAGGTGTCGGTACATCTGAAAAATCTGTATTTTCTTTATTCATTTTTTCCGTGTTGTCTGTTTCTGCCTGCTTCTGAGAGTTTAATGGGTGATCATTTTTAATTTTATTAGAAGCAGTTTTTAAGTCCGGTTTTATTGAATCTGTTAGGGTAATTACTGAAGTATTTTCTTCAGACCCGGAAACAGTCATATCACCTGCTGTTTGGCCGGGAGGGGTGGTGGCACCCGCACGGGCCTCTTTGCCCGCTTGCCGTCTCCTCCGTGTTACATCCACTGACTTTCCACTTTCACTTTTCTCAGAATGTTTCAATGCCGGTATCACAACGGACGAATCATTCGAACTAAAAACTTCTCTGCCGATTGAAACGACGTCATAAAAATCCGAAACACGATTCACCCTTGAATGAAAAGCTACATCATGGCGGTTTTTGAGACCTGCCTGTTTCTGCTTCCCGGAATCGGGAGAACTGCTAACATCCATCTGCGCCTCCGGAAGTTCCATTTTCCGTTTGTTTTCCAAAGGCGAAGGGCCCACCATCTGGCGACTATCGGGCTCCTGAGACATTTCACCGTGCGGCGCTGTCCCGTTTTTCCCGATATTCTCCTCCCAGGATCGATTTATCTTTTTATTATCACGGTCAGGTATATAAGCTTCGGATTCTGCGGGGGGTTGTCTCTCCGGCATTCCGAATATCCTGCCGGGGTTTTCATGTGATACAGGTGCTAGAGCCTTTTCAGTAGTATTTCTGAAAGGTTTTTTGCTGTATCTGAAAATTTCGGTGAGATATCCCATAATAAAGACCGTGTTTTTAATTGAATTAAATAGTTTAAATAGCCGGTTTGGAGTTTGCTCCGGCGCTGAACTTTTTTCAAAGATTCATCTGATCCACACTGTACAGTTGTTTTGATTTTTAAGGATTACAATTGTCACGGTTTTTGAAAGGAAATGCACAATCCTTAAAAATTAAAACAGCAGACATTTTGCTAATCTATAAGCATATGAATCTTTGATAAAAGTACAGCACCTACTCCAGGGAAATAGTGTAGTTTTCCCTATTCCGCTAATTGGAAGAAGGAGGGTAAGGCATTTTTTTCAGGATGCGTTCAACGGTTATTTACCTGTGAATTTCGCAGTGTTTAATTTTAAGAGGTAATTGTACTTACTATATGCATACCCGGATATCTGTTACCTCTTTAAAATAAACACATGTGTGAAGTTGATTTGAACGTATCCTGAAAAATGATGTCTTGACCGGTAAAAAGCCTCTTTATTTCATATAAATATTTTCCAATCTTTTAATATTTTAATTGCTCATGCCGCGATTGCGGTCAATCAATTCAAGGTACCGCATGCGGCGCTGCCGCGGGAGAGACAGTATTTCTGCTTCACTCCAGTTATAGACCGATGCGATTCGATGAACATCATCAAGCAGTCTTTGAAAGGAGGTGTTTAAATGATTTATAGGGTCTACTTCAAACTCATTTGGCTTAAAACAGTTAATACAGGAGACCTGTATACGATTTGCGACCTGTGGCGCCTGTGCTTCCATGGATTCTTCAACCAGAGAAATTTCATGCTTTGTAAGTTTTTTAATATCAATTTCCGGGTCGTTTTTTTTATTTACCACGCATCTATTTAAAAGCGCTATGCAAGCTTCTTCATCGCTTGAAAGTCCTGCCACTGCCTTCTGGTCTCCGCCGTCAGGCACACGCCATGTAAAGGTTCCGGATTCAAGAGCTGGTTTGCAAAAGGGATATGACGGGCCTGCAGCCTTGACCGGCAGTTCGGAAAAGCGCAAAGAAAAATCAAAGCGCTCTTCACAGTGCCGGCACTTAACTGTAAACCACGCCTCGTCATTACCAAGGTAGCCAGCAAGGCATGCGGTAAGAAACTGCCGGTCTCCTGCGCTCAGGGCATCGATCATTTCTCTGTCAGGCTCTTTACTGCCGATGTGTGCAATAGTATGGTAAAGCATCTCGGTAACTGCATCTGGTATGGTAATGGCATAATAAAAAGCTTCGCTTACCGCCAGCTCTACAGCGCCTGTAAGGGGCCTGAAGGTAAAATCGCGGTAAAGTTTTTCATTATGCCAGAGTCCGCCGGGAAGCTGCATCAGGATTCAGTCGGCTCCGTGACAGAGGTGTCCCGTTCCCATCCTTCGTGCTGCAGTGTGATGGTCTGGATACCAACTGCATTCATACTTCCTGCATCCAGTTCAGGAAGCGACTGAAAATCAGAAACCCATGCCCGGTAAATTCTATAGGACATTGCTACCTGACCCTGGAGATTAAGGACATTTACAATAAGATCCTTCCTGAAATTTTTTAAAGAGATGCCGCGGTCTCCTTCTATATTATTTACCAGGTTTGCCCATTTTTCAAAAACAGTGTCATGAGTAAGTCCCTGTTCCAGAGTCACAGGCTCATAGCTGGTACCGCCGGGCATGACACGCTCATGCGAAGGGTCGTTGGAAGCACGCCATTTTACCGGTTCAGTTTTTTTCTTGAGGGCACTCATTTTTTTAAGACCTGCTACAACCTGTCCATCGATGACAACCTGAAATTTAAATGTTCTGTATGGGTCGAATCGATGGGCATTTACAGCAAAAATGGGAGCAGCCATTTTAATCCTCCTTATATTGCAAAGCGCAGGACCTGATGCCCTGCCGCCTGCGGCGATTAAATTTATTAAATTATTATTTGATGCCCGCTGTTTTTAAGCGGAGCCCGTTACTGCTGGGCAACTTTTTGTTGAATTCTTACAATGACAAACTCGGCAGGTTTGAGCGGTGCAAAACCAACTATTACAATCACCTGACCCCGGTCTATATCACCCTGGGTCATGGTGTCTCCCAGACCGCATCGTACAAAGTAGGCATCAGAGGCTTTTTCGCCCTGAAATGCGCCGGCACGGAAAAGGCCGTTCATGAAAGACCCGATATTGCCCCTGAGAGAAGCCCAGAGCTGGTGATTGTTCGGTTCAAAAACAGCCCACTGGATACCGTTGTAAATACTCTGCTCTATCATTATTGCAGTTCTGCGTACCGGTACATAGCGCCATTCCGGGTCTGCTTTTGTTGCCAGGGTTCTTGTGCCCCAGATAACAGGGCCGTAACCCGGCATTCTTCTTATACAGTTGATTCCAAGCGGGTTAAGACTGTTCTGCTCTCCGTCTTCAACAATATACTGAAGGTCTGCCACACCGAGCAGGGAAGTTTCTACACCGGCAGGAGCCTTCCATACTCCGCGGCTTCCATCGGTTTTGGCCCACATGCCTGCGGCAAAACCGCATGGAGGCACAAGCAGGCTGGCAGATACTCCGGGGTTTGTTTCTGCATTGTAAAAAGGATTAGCCACTTTTGCCCAGGGGTAGTAGACAACGGAATAGGTTTTGGGTTTAAAACCCAGGTCCGTAACATTCTTTTCCGTTATAAGTTCCGTGTCCACAGGTGGATCAATAATTACCATACGGCTTTTCATTTTTTCCGCATGGGCAACAGCTGCATCAATTATGGCCTGTTCTCCTGTACTGCTCCAGGTCTGACCGGGCAGACAGATGATATTTATATCCCGATATTTTTCAAAAGCGCTGAATACACTATCATAGGCAGCCTTGTCAGGTACAGATCCGTCTGTTCCGTTATCAAGCGATACCTCATCGGCCGCTCCGGATAAAAGCAGGTTCAATGATTCCTGGCCGGTATTTTCGGTGCCGTCATTTACTGCGCCAAGGAGCAGATTAACTGATGCATCTGTAGCATCAGCCGGCCCTGTAACAACAACCGAAGATGCCGGAAGCCTTGAACCTGATGTCATAACAAGCTGACCCGTAACCACAGCACAGGTAAAGTCTCTGACAGCTATATTGGCTGTAACGCTTCCCCTTACCGCAGCCTGAATACGCGCCGCAACATCATTAATGGTGCTTGTTCCGTCAAAATCATCGTTTGCAAATGTGACAGGGCGGGCTGTGCTATCCACGGCTACAGTCATTGTTTTGTTGTTAAGGACGGTAAAATCGGATACTGAGCTGAGATCCTGGCTGGTGCTTCTGCCAAGAAGATAGGATGATATGTCCTGAACTTCAACTTCTACAAGCTTAGATGCATCATTGACTTTGTTCTCAATAAAATCAGCAGCGCTGTCATCTGATACAGTAAGGTCGGTAAAGCGCTCTATTTCACTGAATTCGCCTTCGTCATCAAGAACACCGACTTTGAGAGTAAAATGTGTGGTGCTGTCTGCCTTAAGGGCAAAACGAAGCTCGATAGCATTTCCCCATTCTCCGGGATTAACAGCAGTAAACTTAATCATCTGGCCGGCGTCTCCCGGGTTTATTAAAAACCCTTCCGCACAGTCTGCTGAACCGTCCTGTGCAACCCTGACAATATAGGCTGCCGTCCCTCCGTTAAGGAAAAAACTGTAAACAGCAAAACCCATAGGGTCTCCCTGTTCGGATTTGCCGAGGTCCCGGATACCTCCAAACTGCTCTGCATAGGAGTCCCATTTAAAAATCAGGGTGGGCTCTGAAACAGGCCCTCTGGTGCAATAGCCTATGAAAGCGGCAGTTGAAGTTCCAACCCCTTCAATCGGCTTTGATCCGCTGGGTATTTCTTCCAGGTATACCCCGGGGTGTAAATATGCGGGCATAATAATACCTCCTTTATTTACTTATCTTTTGATATTAAAAAATTCTGAAAAACCGAATTTGTGGAATGCGGATTAAGCTGTGTAAGAAGCTTAACCATGAAACTGTAAAATTATACAGCTCCGCTTCTTCAGTTACAGGAAGGCGCGTTCTGAAAATGTTTTAAAATCTGCTTTAAACCTGATGCCGGAGCTGTAAGGCGGAAATTACCGGACAGTGATATGACCTGTATTTTTTGTCCTGAGCTACAGGACATGGGGCATTCTTTTATATCGGGCCATGCTTTTTTTCATACTGTCCTACTGACCTTTGAAGCAGCTCCAGAAAAGCCTTGATATCCTCGGGGCTTGTAATGATTCGGGTATGAACATGCTCTTTTTCATCCTCGAAAAAGGACTGTTCAAAATCGATTACAAAAACGCTTGACCTGTAACCAACACGAAAGCGGTCTGCGTATCGCCCTTCGAGATCTGCGGTTTTTGGATTTTCATTTTTAACTGGATTCATTTTCACCTGTCAGTGTTTGATCTGGTTTTAAGCAAGAGAAGTGCCATGGCCGGTTTATGCTGGTGCTGAATCTGTAACCTGTTGATATGACGTTAATATATTGATTTGCTTAAGGCGGGAATATAAAAAATGTGTTTGGGTTTCCGGTGTACAGGTGTACACTTTTCAGGTCAAAATAAGGTGTAGATAAAGACAATATAATATATAAATAAGAGCACTTAAACAGAGTATGTCTAATTGAATCAGGCACTTTTGCATTGGGTGCTTTACAGGGAAGTAAAAGTTAAAACTGTAAACATGAAATTGAACAGTTTTAAGTTACATATAACACTATCTTTCCGGGCTTCTGTTTTCTACTACATTATATTCGGTTATTTTCCGGTAAAGAGTAGTCCTGCTCCACCTGAGTTTTTTTGCTGCCCGGCTTTTATTCCAGCTGGTTTCGGTCAGTGCAGAGACCAGCATCCGGCGTTCATCAGGGGAAACACTGTCCGGCATATCAAGATGCTGTCTGAGGCGCTCGGGCAGTTCAATATAATCCACATGAAATGACGGCAGATGAATAAAGGCTGCTTCCGTAAGGTTAATAAGCTCACGGACATTTCCGGGCCAGTCATAACGGAACATGACAGCCATGGCTTCATCTGTAAATCCTTTTACCCTGCGGTTGAACCGTTTGTTCATCATAATAACAGCATGGTCTATGAGCTGCGATATATCCTCCTTTCTTTCCTTTAAAGATGGAAGCTCTACCCTTGCCACATTAAGCCTGTAATAAAGGTCTTCTCTGAATTTACCATTTTCAATAAGTTTTTTAGGGTCCTTATTGGTTGCTGCTATTATCCTTATATTAAGAGGGATGACTTTTGTTGATCCAAGAGGATAAACCTCTTTGCTTTCTATGCTGCGCAGTATTTTTGCCTGGGCATAGGGGTTCATATCCCCGATTTCATCCAGGAAAACACTTCCGCCTTCTGCCATTACAAATTTACCGGGTTTTGATGAAACAGCTCCTGTAAAGGCTCCGCGGTCATAACCGAACAGCTCGCTTTCTACCAGATTTTCGGGAAGCGCTGCACAATTGATACATATAAAAGGTTTTTTACTTCGTGAGCTGTTGTTATGAACCATCTCTGCCGCAAGCTCCTTACCTGTCCCGGATTCCCCGGTAATTAATAGAGAGCTGTCCGTCTGTGCTATTTTATGAAGATATTCTTTAATATCCTTCATAACCCTGCTTTTGCTGATCATCGGACTGTTTCCGTTGTCCTGTTTGCGGACAGATATGTGATTGGGAAAGTTTTTACTGGTAAGGCGTCTGATGCTTCTTATCAGCTCATTAATAGAAAAGGGGGTGTTTAAATAGTCATTAACTCCTGCTTTAAGTGCAGAAATAGCAAGCTCCTCAGAACTGTATTTTGTTACAAAGATAACCGGTATGCTTCGGTCATGAATTCGTATGTTTTTAATTATATCAGGTATACTGTCAGCTGCCTTAGAACCGGAACAGATTATTACTGTATCAACAGCCCTGCTTTTTACCAGTGATATAATTTCATCAGTCCGGTCCGATTCAATAATATCGCAGGGCTCGGGCAACTGCCTGCTGATCTGTTTTATATCAATCTCAAACCGGTTTTGAGTAACAAGAATTTTTAGAGCTGCCATAACAAACTCCTCTTAAAAACCATGAAAATAAAATAGAGAAAAGATATTGGTAATTGCAGTCGGGTTTCCTTAACCCGGCATAGAATTAGAATATTAAAGCAGAAAAAGCGCTTTAAATAATTTAATGGCCGGGAAAAGAAACGGATCTTTTAATATAATGTGTGTCGAATTTTGGTTAATATCTGACTTTTACAAGAAGAAAGAATATTGGAATTATAGGGTAATTACTGATAGCATATAGATTTTAGAGATAACCCAGTGTTCAGAATATAACCGGAAGGTAAAATAAATCAGATTTTCCATTAAACTACAACAATAAAGAATGAGTCCTTTATTTTAATTGGATGGTATAAGTTTTTAGTCTGCAAACCTTAAAAATTATATATCAATATGCCAAAACAAGCACACAAGTATAAAATAAAAACAATAAACAAAATAGCCGCTGAAGGCCTTTCTCTTTTTAGTGAGGAATATTTAATAAGCCCTGATGAAATATCTCCTCATGGAATTCTTGTAAGAAGTTCAAAAGTTGATACAGATAGTTATCCCGGTCTTTTTGCTGTTGCCCGTGCAGGTGCCGGTGTAAATAATATTACTGTAGATAAGGCAACGGAAAAGGGCATATGTGTATTCAACACGCCCGGAGCCAATGCAAATGCGGTAAGCGAGCTTGTATTTACCATGCTTGGAATATGGGTCAGGAATATTCACAGGGGGATGCAGTTCTGTTCCGGTCTGGCTGAAAAAAGTGATGAAGAAATCATAACCTCTGTTGAAAAGGAAAAATCAGCCTTTAAAGGAGTTGAGCTTGCCGGTAAGACACTTGGGATTATTGGCCTTGGAAAAATAGGAGTTACAGCTGCCAACAGCGGACTCCACAGAAAGATGAAGGTGATGGGTTTTGATCCCTATCCTCTGCTTGAAAATATTCATACACTGTCTTCAGGTGTGGTTCTTGCCCGTTCCATAAGGGATGTGTTTAAAAATGCGGATATATTGAGTATCCATATTCCATTAAACAATAAGACAGAAGGGTACATAAATGCTGAAAATCTCGCTTTATTAAAAAAGGGGGCAATACTTATCAATTATGCACGCGGGCCGATAGTTGATGAAACCGCTGTTATAAAAAGCCTTGATGCCGGGCATCTTGGAGGATACCTGACTGACTTTCCAAGCGGAGCGCTTGTGAATCATCCGAAAGTGCTTGTATCTCCGCATCTCGGTGCAAGTACTGAAGAATCGGAAGAAAACTGTGCTGCCATGGCGGTTAAGGAACTTTCCGGTTATCTTGAATATGGAAATATTACGCATAGTGTTAATTTTCCTGATGTGGAATCCATCCCCTCAGGAAAAGTCCGTACACGCCTTATAATGATTAATAATGATATCCCTGGAATGATAGGGTATGCCACCCGTCTTTTAGGCGAGCATAATATAAATATTATCAGTTACGTTAACGAAAGCAACGGGAGTGTCGGGTATAATATAATTGATGTTGAAACGGAAATTCCTGATGCGCTTCTTAAAGAAATAAATTCTAACCCGGATGTTATAAGGACAAGGGTGATTGGGTATTAACCACGGAGAACACAGAGAGCACGGAGAAAAACAAAAGACAAAATCGATTTTTTATTCTTTTAATAATTAAACGCTTTTCTCCGTGTCCTCCGTGCTCTCTGTGGTAAAAAATAAAGCTTTTGTGTTTCAGAAAATTTAAAGCCAATCTTCTAAGGTTCTAATCATCTTAACTTCTGATTTTAACATATTCAAGAATAGCCTTTAAAAGTGAAGCACTGTGACCTGCCTGAATATAGGCCTCCTCTTTAGTTATCATCCTGTTTTCCTGTTCCAGCCTGTATCCCAGGGATGCTGAAATATTTGCGATTTTTGCTATTTCTTTTGCAAGGTCCTGTTCTGAAGAAACTTTAATTTTATAGATTTTAATTTTTGCTGCATTATTAAGGATGCGTTTATCGATGATACCGTCTGACTCCATGTGATATTTTTTGTTATAGGCTGTATAGGGTATGTTGTGCAGGGGCATGGATAAATCACCCACATAGTGAGCACAGTACGCCATGTGATCTTCTGCATATTTACCCTGTTTTTTGTTTTCAATATAGCAGCGTACAGAGGCGATTACTGCTCCGTATAGGTGGCCGTCACTGTCTTCCGGATCGTTGTATCGGTCTGCCTGAGCCAGAACTTCCTCTGGTGTAATGCCGGTATCTTTATTGCTGTTATAAAAATGATTGTACTCTTCGATCCTGCCGGCCTTTAGTTTTGCGGTGTCCGCCGCTGCGGCATTGTACCAGTTTCTGCACCCTGCAGCCTTGGCGATTGCCAGGTGTGTTTTTGCATACCAAGCATGTGCCGGGTTGGTGTAAAAAAGAATTATAAAGAGAGTAAGTATTGTCTTTGTCAAATGTGTTTTTAAGGGAAACAATGTTGTTATCCTTTTGTTGATAAAGAAAAAACTAAAATTCCTAAGTATTTTATATGATCTCAGAGAGTATGGTACTCTTCTCTTTTTGAAGAAAGTTTTCTGGATTCCCCGATCAAGTCGGGGAATGACGGTGGAGACAGAGTGTCATTCTGCGACGTGATTATTGAATCCGGTTTCAAAATGGTAAAAATCCTTTACAAAAAATCAATAAAGATATTAATGGCACTAAACTAAAAATTGATCAGATCAATAAGCTGCTCTCTTGAAAAACTTTTTAACAGGCCCGGATCGTCTTCTCTTACAACACTTTCCATTAAATCCCTTTTTTGCGAAATGATTGCAGATATTTTTTCTTCAAGGGTTCCTTCTGTTACAAGCTTGAATACCTGCACGCCGCGCTTTTGACCAAACCTGTGAACACGGTCTGTTGCCTGGTCTTCCTTTGCTGCGTTCCACCACCTGTCATAATGAATTACTACAGAGGCGGCTACAAGGTCTATACCTACACCTCCCGCCTTAAGGCTTCCTATAAACACCCTGCAGTTTTCATCATCACTGAATTTTTTAATGATGCTTCCGCGATTTGTGCTTTTACCTGTGAGAGAAACAAAGCCGGTACCCTGTTTTTTTAAGTGTCTTTCCATGATGTCTATCATGTCAAGGTACTGGCTGTACACTACAACCTTTTGCCCGTTATCAATACTTTCATTTAAAATTTCTTTAAACAGTTCCCACTTACCGGATTCATAATCTTCATAGTTCATTATGGATTTTTCAACAAGGGCAGGGTGGTTGCATATCTGTTTCAGGTAATTTAAAAGTGCAAATACATGAATGTATGGAACAGGTTGAGAGTCATTTTTCAATGTATTAAGCAGGCCGGTCCCCTGCTGCTTAACGGCATTTTTATAAAGCTTAAGCTGATCATCGCTTAAGGGGCAGCTCAGGATGTCTTCTATTTTTTCCGGCAGTTCATGGAGCACGCTTGTTTTTAACCTGCGCAAAATAAAGGGCGATATAACATCCGCCAGCTCTTCCTGCATGTCTGTATTACCCTGATCCTGAACCGGCTTAACATATTTTAAAGAAAAATCCCTGTCTGTCCCAAGATAACCGGGAAGTGTAAGGTCAAACAGTGCCTTTAGTTCTTCAAGCCGGTTTTCTATTGGTGTGCCTGTAAGGCCTATCTTCATTTCCGAATCAATATCTTCCGCTGCGTGATAGGCCTGTGTGTGCTTGTTTTTGATATGCTGAACTTCGTCAAATACTGTTACCGGAAAAGAAACCTTTTTAATTTTTTCTATGTCTCTTGTAAGGATACCGTAGGATGTGAGTATCAGTTTTCCTTTTTTAAGCGCCTTTGAAAAATTTCTGTCGCCCCCGTGATATATGAATCCCTTAAGGGATGGCGCATGGTCACTTATCTTGGCCTTCCAGTGACTCAGTACTGTTGTGGGGCAGATAACCAGAAAAGGTCCCTCAATATTTTGCTGCTCCATCATGGAAAGCAAAAAGGCCATGACCTGGTGGGTTTTTCCAAGACCCATGTCATCACATAACAGGCCGCCGAAAAAGTTTTCTGACAGGTAATGAAGCCAGTTTAACCCGAGCTTCTGATATTCCCTCAGCTCTGACTTTAATCCTTCTGGTGCAGAAACAGGCTTTGAGGGTTTGAGGTCCAGGAATTTTTTGAGAAGATCTCTGTAAGCTTTATTATCTCCGGCTACATTAACATTTGAACTGAATGTGTTAAACCGGACAAGATCCATTCTTGAAAGTTTAAGGATTTCAGGATCCGCTTCAGGATCAATATCTTTGAGCAGATCCGTTATATTGAGTATTGACGGTGATCTTGTATCAACCCATCCGCTGTCAGTTTCTATATATCTCTGTCCGTCTTTGGCCGCCTTTAAAATATTATTCAGCGAAACTTCATTTTTTCCAAAACTGTACTTAACAGATACACTGCAGCCTTCACGGTCAAATGCTTCGGGTATTATCTCTATGCTTTCGTACTCTTTGAAAACCTCTATGGCTTTTATATCCTGGGTAACAGCGCTGGTTTCATCAATATGATCATGGTCGTCTATAAACCCGGAAACCTGGGATTTTTTCAGATTCATTTTTAAAGGGGCACGGAATTTTCTTTCTTTGCCGGGCTTTTCGAGCTCTGCCAGAATTTCGAGGTCGGGTATATAGACGAGGTCGTCATATTTATAATGTTCAAAGTCCTTTTGTTTTAAAAAGAATGCCTCTCCCTTTTTTTGAAGCTGTTCAATATCCGTGCGCAGGTCCAGATCAAGCTCGGTATCCTTTGTTATATTAAATATAGACTTTAGAGGTACCGGCTGTATGGGAAGACCATGCTGATTTGGTAAAAGATCCTTAAGCGCTGTAATAAGTTTTTTTACAACTCTTCGGGGTACATTTATTCTAAATACAGGTATGCTATCTCTGTTTACACAGGTTACGGTAAATAAACCGGTTTTATTATCAATGCCGGGATTAAGTTTAAAGGACTCATTTCCAAACTCCATATATGCATGATAGGCAAGGCGGAACCAGAAACTTTCCTCCTGCATCTGACCTCTTGTTTTAACTCCCTGCTCAAGCATAAGCCATTCATTTTTTGTCATGGACTGATGATACAGATTGCTTAAAATGACATTTCGTGCAGGTATGGATTCTCCGTCAATATTTTGAGGTTTTCCAATACAGCGTTCAACAAACCTGGCAGTGTCTTTATCCGTATAAAAAAAGCGTGCAAGCTCACTGTTTTTTGAGTCTGTTACCCGGATGATATTTCCGGTCTCTAAAGAAAGTTTTTTTATACCTGTATTTCCAAGCTCTGTTTTATTTCCTTCAATTAGTATAGAGGCGATTTTGTACCATATACCGTTTCTAAAAAGGGTGTCCGGATTGTGTTCGGACAGGCTGTCAAAAATTTTCTTCAGTTCCTGCATATGACTGCATGAGCCTTCCTTTAAAAGCATGCAGGAGCAGATAAACTTCCCATTCGGCTCATCCTCATTGAATATTAAAAAGGAAACACCGGGATTTTTATCATCAGGCAAAGGCAAAAGAGCCATTGATTTTCTGTGAAATTCAATGCGTGAAAGAATTTCGTTTTTATTTGAATTAATTGAAGACATTATAATTGATTAAAAAATGTTTTTGTTAAAGCCTGTTTGTGTCATAAATGCCAGATTATATTGTGAAAACGGAAATCTTTATACTATATTCCCGATTTGTGCAACAATCGGATTTGATAAATCAAATGATAAAAGGTTCTTAATATGAATAATAATGAAGTATTAACTTTGCTTTTACCAAAAAAACTTGAAGCAGGTGAAGAAGGAAGCAGGATTAAGACTGTTTTAAAAGAACACGCAGGGCAGGTAACGCCCTTAAAGGATTATCTATTACCATCATTTTCTTTCAGCTCAAGCATAGAGGAAGCTCTTTTTTCAGCCTTTAGATCCGGAAGGGTTGTAAGGGGTTTTGAAGATAGTCAAAAGAAGCTTGATGCAGAAAAAAAGGGGCTTAAAAATGTAGATGAAAAAACAGGTGAAAACAGGAACGAGCGGATCTCGAGAATAGCGATAGTTGCAAACGATGGAAGTGAACGTTTTTACCGGCAGACAAAAAGAGTGGTGGAAAATCACAGCCCCAGGGTTCTGGCAATCCATCTTAATATAAGCTCCTTTGAACTAGGAGAAAAACTGTTCGGTCCTAAAAAAAGAGTTCTATTTTTGCTGATCAATCATAAGGAAGCAGTTTCCAACCTGCTGCTTTCACTTTTAAATACAGAAGATTAAAAGCAGATCTCACACAAAGCCGCAAAGCCGCAAAGGTAAAAACTAAAAAGATTTTTATAAAATAATTGCGTTTGATTTTCTTTGTGTCTTCGTGCCTTTGTGTGAGGCACATCTTTAGTTTTTGTTTTTCGATTTTTCCTCTTTCCCCTTTTCCCTTTTATTAAAAAAAACTCAAGATCATTCCCCATTCTACCGATCCAATTCAACGGGGCGTTTTACGACGCATTAGGAAGTAAACAATTATTGGACGGTTCATTTATGAAAGACCCAGGTAAAAGCATAGATAATGCAATTAAAATAACAATAAAAATAACATCGTGTCTGATGTTAATGTTATCTGTCTTTTTTATCTTCCCCGCTCCTACTCTTTTTGCTAAATCAGCCTTTGAAATCCCAGCTGTTAAAGAAAATCTTTTTTCTGAAAAGTTTTTTCTCAATATTGATAACGGAATGGTCAACCTTGTAGCCAGAGACATAACTCTTCAGCCTGTTATAAAAGAAATAGGCCGCAGGGCCGGCATAAAGATTCATATGAGCCCTGCTCTCGGTGCAAAGAAAATAACGGTTAACTGGCAAAATGTTCCCCTTGAAGAAGCTGTAAAAAAGATAGCCGGAAATACCGGTCTTATTTTTTCTAAGGATGAAAATGGTGAAATTCATCTTTCTGAGGTCTATGTCGCTTCTGAATCAGTCAAAAAATTCATTCAAAAAAATGGAGTAGAAAAAACTGAAGCAGTTTTCGATAACAGGGCTGCTTCTATAAAATCAGTTTCCAATTCAGCTGATGCTGTTGCTGGTCACAGTGGAAAGGTAAAATCCAAAGGTCAGGATAATGCAGCTAATTTTGTCATAAATGAAATAGTAATCCGTTTTAACCCGAATTTTCCGGTAAAGGAGCTGGATCAGTTTCTTTCGGATTCACATATTAAAATTAAAAAACATATATCAGCCTTAAACTATCACGTTCTGTCACTGCCTGACGGGATGAGCTACTATGATGCACTTGTTCTGCTTAAAAATAAAAAGATCCTTTATACAGCAGAACCAAACTATATTATACCCGTAAAAAATATCCCTGATGATCCGCAGTTTTCGTTACAGTGGGGACTTAACAATACCCCGGATTCAGGCGGTACTGAAGACGCGGATATTGATGCTCCCGAAGCCTGGGAAATTGAAACAGGCGGCAGAGACGTTATTATAGCTGTTATAGATACCGGTGTTGATTATAACCATGAAGATCTTGCAGACAATATCTGGCGTAACGTCAATGAAATCCCTGATAATAATATTGATGATGATAATAACGGCTATACTGATGATGTTGTCGGGTGGGATTTTGTAGACGCATCTTCCGGATACGCAGGAGAAGATTTCAGTGATCCGGATAATGACCCTATGGATAAACTCGGTCACGGAACACATGTGGCAGGAATAGCGGCTGCTGCGGCAGGCAACGGAAAAGGTATTGCCGGGGTTGCTCACGGCAGCAGGATAATGGCTGTAAGGGCAGGGTATAAGGATTCCTCCGGAAGCGGTGTTCTTGAAAGTGCAGATGCAGCTCAGGCTATAATTTATGCAGCGGATAACGGTGCAAAGATTATCAATTTAAGCTGGGGTGACTATATAGAGTCAAGCCTGATTAAAACGGCCATTGCCGCTGCAGCTGAAAAAGGTGCTCTTATTTGTGCTGCTGCAGGAAATGACAACAGCAGCGATTTAATGTTTCCGGCTGCTACGGATAATCCAAATATTATTTCTGTAGGGGCAACAGATAATAATGACGCCAGGGCGTATTATTCAGGATACGGTGACTGGGTTAATGTATCAGCCCCTGGTAAAAACATCCTGAGCACAAAACCCGGCAACAGTTACGGCTACATGAGCGGAACATCAATGGCTGTACCCCATGTATCGGGTATCGCAGCACTGCTGTTGTCAGGTAATCCGGAAATTACTCCCCTTGAGATAAAGGCCAGGATCATGGATTCATCAGATTATGTTGAGTCTCTTGATGGAAAAAATATTACATCCGGAAGGGTAAATGCATACAGCGCTCTTACACAGGAAAGTCCTGTGCCTTACATATTTTCTGTTGATCCTGCCAGGGCTCAGGCAGAAGAAATTGTAACAATATCAGGTTTCGGGTTTGGAGATTATCAGGCTCGTGGCAGTGTTAAAGTGTCAGAATATGTAACTCTGGATATTGTTTCATGGAGTGATACACGCATAGTCTGCCGGGCACCGTCGGTTGAGCAGTCCGTAGGCCTGGCTGTAAACACTTCGGACGGTACAAGCAATACTGTTTCATTCAGTGTTGTTGTAAACCAGTATGACCAGGAATATTTTGAGGGGACTTTTTTAAATGCAGGTGAAGGGCAGGGCTGGAGCGGCGATGATAAATCATGGTCCTATGATCTTCCCTTTTCCTTTGAATTTTTCGGCACGGAATATAACAGTGTTTTTATTTCTGCCAACGGATTTCTGGATTTCACTAACAATAATTCATCCTATCTGAATTCAATAGAAAAACTTAAGGGAAGAGTTATTATTGCGCCTTTATGGAATGATTTTATTATCAATGAAGATGATCCTCTGCAGGATATCTATATTCATATGCCTACAAGCGATTCCCTGTGTATAAGGTGGAAGGCGGAAACTTTCTCTGAAGAGGGGGGAGCCAATTTTGAGGTGATCCTCTATAAAGACGGAAGGATTCAGTTTAACTACGGTGATGGCAATTCTGACTTATCGCCGGTAATAGGCATTTCTGCAGGAGATGGTGAAGAGTACGTTATTTCGGAATATAACGCAGTCTCAGAGCTTGGAAATGCAAGGTCCGTTATGTTTGTTCCCCGGGATCAGATTTTCACACTGGTAATAAAAAAAGGCTGGAACCTGATCTCGGTTCCACTGCAGCCTTATGAAACAGGAATTATGGGTCTGCTCGGGGATGCATACGATAAAGTTGAAAGTATCTGGAGTTACAGCGGCAGCTTATGGAAGACCCATGTTTCCGGAATGGCGGAAGTAAGCGATCTTAACAGTATGAGTGAAAGCCGCGGCTACTGGATAATGAGCAGGGAAGACTCCATCAGAGTAAAAATTCAGGGAGATGAAAAACCCCAGTCAATCGATCTTGTCAAAGGCTGGAATCTTGTAGGGTACAATTCTCTGACCGTAAAACCCGCTTCAGAAGTGTTGTTTCAGGTGCTGGATAATGTTGATGCTGTATGGGCATATAAAAACGGACAATGGGTTGTTTATGACACTAAAAATCCGGATTTCAGCGATCTTACCTTTTTTGAGCCCGGCCTTGGCTACTGGCTTCATGTAAACGAACCATGCACATGGGAGCCGTAAGCCTCCGTTAAATCGATTTTAATTCTAATTAAGCATGTAAACATTTACCATGTTTTGGTAAATATTTACGTGTTCTTGTGGCATGTCATTACATATGTTTTCCACACCGAGTTTATAAACACTGCAATTAACTGAAATTTAAAGATAATTTATATTTACATATCGATTTCAGGGTGGCATATATATTGCTGATTAAATAACCGTCTTAATGCATTTCTATTTTTAATACATTTAATATTTTGCAGGCTTACAACCCGGTATCACTTCCGTTGATATCTATCTGTATCCATTTTTTTGTTTTTCTATTTTTATCACAGGTTTTACCAGGGTAACTGCCTAAAAATTACAGGTTAATGATGACTTTTGTAAAAAAGCAAAGGTGGCCATTTTTTTTTCCTGTCGTTCTTTTGCTGGGAATTATCTGTCTTTATGCATATGTCCAATTTATTAAAATCACGGATAATTCTGCATCTGACAACATGGTAAAAAGTGAAGATTTCAGGATGAAGATCGGAGGTTTTCAGTACACAGGTTATAAAGGTGATAAAAAGGTCATTACTGTCAATGCAGATACTTTTACGGTAAAGAAAAAAAAGATAGGTTTTTTCAGAACATCACTTCTTAACTCAGCTTTCATAAAAAATGCGGTTATCAATATATATTCTTCAACTCAAGGAGATACAAAAAATATTGTTTCTTCTGACACATTGTCAGGAATATCATTCAAAGATGTTTTTTCACAAAATACCCTTCCGGCAAATTCCATTAAAAATATCAGTTCATTATTTATTTCACCGGTCAATATAAAGTTATTTGCAGGTGATTCTCTTTTAACCAGCGTTAATGCGGATTCTGCGAAAATTAGAATAAAGCAGAAGGATATTCTGTTTGAGGGGAATGTGACAATTAAATCAAAGGAAAAAGAGCTGAAAGCTGGAAAAGCGGTATTTATACCGGAGAAAGCGGTTTTCAGGATTATTTCTTCTGAAAATAATGGGGATCAAAAACCTGATGGTGTGAATGCTCAGGTAACGGATATTTATCTTAATAAGATAAAAGTTCAGTTTTATAAAAATCAGAGAGAGTAAGTAAAAAAGGAGATAGGGAAAATGAATCGATTAAACGGAATAATCAGGTTTAATAAGATTTTTATACTGGCTTTGGTAGTTTTTGCCGGAATATTTTTTAGTATGTCTGCTGTAGACGCACAGACCGGAAAAACAGCAGAACAGTATTTAGAAGAAGGGGAAGACCTGCTTCTGTCTGGGAGTGTTAACGGTGTATCGCAGGCATATGTATTGTTTCAGTCAGCAAAGGCTGATTATCCGAACAATGCAATGATAAATACATACCTTGCTATTGCAAGGTTAGGCGACTTACTCATCACGGAAAATCCGGATGGGTTTACATCTCTTCTGGGTTTGTACGGCGTTACTGTAACAGGTAATGATTATCATGATATAGAACTTGATATGGATGAAAGTGCTCACGGCAGGATATTGCTGCCCGATACTGCTCCTTCCCTGGCGTCAGTATCAACCTTTATGGAAAAAGGTTTTATTGGCGCTATTAATGATTCCATTGCCGACCTTGATACTGCGATAGACAACTGGACAGTTTCTGACAAATATATTCTGGACGCCTCAAAACTCAATACAGATGCAGATATTGAGTTTGATTATGCAGATCTTTATCTGTTGAGGGCAATGTTAAAAGGTGCAAAGTCAGTGCTGCTGATACCTTTTGCCCATAACATGGATGTTGATTCTAGAGAAGTAATGGCTCTTATCAATGCCGATCTGTTTAATATCAATGCCCTTCTGGAGAGATATGAAAATCTGCTGAAGCTTAAAGCCGCATCAGGCACAACCCCAGGCGGTGCAGCACTGTTGCTGGAAGCCAGGACAGCCTTTTCGGGAATGATAGATGATTACCTTAACGCATCGGAAAATATCCGAAATGATCCGGGCACTGCTGCGGGAGCGGAAGAGATAATAGAGATATCAGGCTGTGATTTATATACAGAGCAGGCTTTCAGGAACAATCTTCTGGAGGTTAAAGATTCGATTGAAAATAACAGGGCTGCTGAAATAGTCACTACAGATGAAGTGTATGTTTTAACGTTAAATGGTACGTCGGATTCTTATAATGTTTATTTAAACAATAACCGGGAATATGGATATTATTATTCAGCGGGAAGCAGTGATGAATTAAATTATTATGGCAGGTTTGAGTGCATATATGTGGATGGAGATGAAATTACATTAACCGCAGTGGCATGGAACGGAGAGGAAACGGTTTTTGTAGGGACATTAAATGAAGATAATATAACTGAGGGTTTTTATTACGGAACAAAAGATGGAGAGGATAAAAATGGTGATTTTACAGTAGCCGAAAGTACGATAAATCCCAAAACCAGCAGAATGAATTTTAATAAAATATTCGGAAACGGGTCAGAGCCGGGTGAGCTCAGAGAGTTTTTACCTCAGTTTAATAAATTTAATGAGCCTGTAGCCGGAACCGCAGGACATGGTCTTGGCGATGATGAAACACTGGGCGGTATAGTACCTGATCAAACACAGGAAGACTGGGGTTTTGAAGGCCGTATTTGCGGTGAAGCTGTTATTCCTGAAGTTGCGGACGGCGCTATAGCTATTGACGGAAACATGGCGGACTGGTCTGGTATTTCTGCAATTGATACGGATGTAACCGGAGATGCATTCAGCTGGACAGGGATGGATACCGAAAGTCTCTACCTTGCAGAAGATAATAATTACCTTTATGCCCTGATAAAGCTGGATGGACCTCCGAATGAAAATGAGAATATTGGCTATTCAATTTCTCTTATGAATGAATACAGATCAGACAGTAAAGGCTATCTGGAAACGTCCGCCACATATACGGAAAGCCTTGGCTGGGATGTGACATTCAGTGACAGTCTAGCAGGGACTACACATAATTATGCTGATACCGCGGGTACAGGTGCAGATTTTATAGAGTTCAGGGTGCCTCTGGCAGACACTGGAGAAATATCAGGCCGTTATATCAGATATTTTTCTTCGTCATGGTCCTGGCCGGTTGATAATAATTATACAGGTCTCAAGATCAGCCCTGCATCCAAAATTACAGGGACGCTTAATATTCCCGGTTATGACGGACAGGGACCTGTCTATGTAGGCGTTTATTCATATAACGGATCATTTAATACCGAAGGGGGGATTCTTCAGGGATATCAGATTGTTTATCCAGAAGATTATCAGTCCGGAATGACATACAGCATTACCGGTCTTCCCGCAGGTGTTGATGTGTTTGTTAATGCATGGTGGGACGCTGATTTTAACGGGGTCCTGACCCAGAGTGATCATATTGTCAATACAAAGGCATTTACAACTTCCTTATCCGTTAATCAGATTGATATTGATGAACTGAATCTTTATTCTCTTACTCCTCCCGAAGGACTGGTTGATCACAATCTTAATGTGGAAATATCAGGTACGGGATTTAACGAAAGCACCCGTGTTTCGTTGTCTCTGGATACAGGCAGTAAAAGGAATCTTCTTTCGTCTTTAAATATAGATGCTAATTGGCCGTATATTGCAATTTCAGGTAATTATGCTTTTATTACGGCACAGAAACCTGATACCGATATTGTTACTAATGTTCTTTATGTAGTCGATATTGGTAATCCTTCAGATCCACAAATTGTCGGCACCGATTATATAGAAGGGGGCTTTGCAGATGATATTGCTGTGTCGGGTGATTATGTATATTTACCGGTTGAAGATGCTGATGCGGTTAATGGAGGACTTTATGTAATTGATGTCAGTGATCCTTCATCCCCTGAAAAAGCCGGTTTCATTTCTATTGGCGCAGCAGGAGGAATATCTGTTTCAGGAAATTACGCTTATACAGGATCCGTTACAGATGATCCTGAGTCGGAATCTAAAAAAGCCTGTCTTAATGTTATCGACATCTCTGTTCCCTCAAATCTTAAGTTAACAGGGATTATAGAAGTAGCTAATCCTGTACTCAAAGTTTCAGTTTCAGGCAGCAGCGCATATATAATAGATACAAGTTTATTTAGTCCAACCCTTTCTGTAATAGATATAAGCATTCCCTCAATACCTCAGTTAAGGGGTAGTATAACTGTAGAGGCTTCACAGTCATTAAATTTGGGTGTTTCAAACGGGTACGCTTATTTTTCAGTTGCGGATTTTAACAGTATAATGGATGGCTATCCTTTTGCAGGGACAGTATATATTATTGATCTCAGTGATCCGGCTAACCTTCAAATAATAAAGACATTAAAGCTCCCAAGTTATATTTCTGATATTTTTATTTCAGATAGTAATGCATATTTAACCGGATATAACAGCGGGATGAGTGTCGTTGATATCACCTCTCCTTCAAATCCAAATGTTACAGGATCATTTGGCATGCTGGGCTATGCATATGATCTTTCCGTTTCGGATAACTATGCCTTTGTATGTGGTACAGACGGTTTTTTTAATGTGATAGATATCAGTAATTCGGGAAGTTTTCAGGTTGCAGGATCTGTTAAAACTGCGGGCCCAGCCGCTAAGATGATTGTTTCAGGTGATTATGCCTATGTCCCGACTGGAGAATCCGGTCTGCAGGTCGTTGACATAAGAAACCCAATGGAACCGGCTATTACCGGGTCTTTAATCACTTCAGACAGTGCCGTAGATGTTTTTATTTCAGGAAATTACGCACAGGTTGTAGATAGTAATAATGATATTCAGGTAATCAATATAAGTGATCCATCAGAACCCCTGCTGGAGGAAACGATAGATTTACCGGATTCGGGCATGGATATTTTTATAGCAGGCAGTTATGCCTTTGTGGGGACAGAGGTTTGGAATGCTTCACCAAGATACAGCATTCAGATATTTGATATAAGTAATCCATCAAATCCGCAGGAGACAGGAAGTCTTAACCTTGATTATCTCAGTGGAGTAGCTGTTTCGGGCAATTATGCATATATATGGGGGAAATTATTTGAAGGAAGTTCATATACTGAATATTTGGGCATTATTGATATCAGTGACCCTTCAAATCCAATATTTGCGGGGTCCACAGAGTTAGACGCATACTATTCCACAAGAAGGAATATTCTTGTCAGCGGTAATTATGCATATATTACCGGCTCAGACAGTCTGTTGATCATTGATGTGAGTGACCCTGAAAATCCGGTACTGACAGGATCTGTTAGTACATCAGCAGTAACTTCCGGCTTTTTTATGTCCGGTGCATATGCATATGTGGCAAATGATGGTAAAGGGGTAGTGATGATCGACATAAGTAATCCGGCAACCCCTGTGATTGTTGGCTCCGTTGATACTCCCGGTAGAGCAGCTGATGTTTTTGTTTCTGGAGGTTTTGCATATGTCGCGGATTGTGAAAACGGGATAGTTACGGTTCCACTTCCTTTTGAGGCTGACGCTGTAACTGTAAACAGTAAAAACAGCATATCTGTTTCCTTTCCTGCGCAGAGCATCCCTGGTTATTACAACCTGCGTGTTTTCAATGATGAAGAAAGCGTTGAACAGTTAGGTGTTCTCCATTATGACATCGCATCTGATCAAAATTTTGAATTAAGGAGCGGCTGGAACCTTGTTTCAATGAGTCGTAAACCTCTGGGCAATAAAGTTGCATCAGTGCTGAATGATATCACTGATAATTATGTCAGCGTCTGGTCCTATTCTGGAGACAAGTGGTTTGTCTATGATCCGAAAAGCCCCGACTTCAGTGACCTTAGAGAAATAGAGCCGGGAAAGGGCTACTGGATAAATATGGACAATGCATATTCAATGGTCATTACAGGCGCCGATGTTACTGATTCGATAGACCTTGCCGACGGCTGGAACCTTGTTGGTTACAATTCTATAGAAAAGAGATCCACGGGGAATGCTGTTTCATCCATTCAGGATGATGTTATCAGCGTCTGGTCATATGAAAATGGTAAATGGTATGTTTATGACCCTGATAATCCCGATTTCAGTGATCTGATAGAAATGAAACCGGGACTGGGTTACTGGATAAATACAGCCGGACCATGTGAGTGGCTGCTGCCCTAGATTATAATTAACCTGCACCCTGCCGGTAAAAAGGGGTGCAGAAATTTTTTAGCCCTATTGCATTCCTAAAGTAAAAAATCAGAGATGGAAAAAGGAGATGGTCTCATGAAATTCAGTTGGAAACAATATACAGGTGTACTTGCTGCCCTCTATTTATTTTTGTTTATTGGAAATGCTTCCATGTCATCAGCACAGGAAACATACAATCTTTTAGATTATCAGGGGCCTTTTTCGGTTGGGACAACATGGCTTTATTCCGGTCATGACTGGGATGGAAACATCTCTGACACACGGGTAGAAGTAATATCAGCTCAGACCGAAATCACTTACTATACGGATGGTGATGCTGCCACTCCTTATACTGCAAATGTTATTGATGTGCAGTATGATTCGGGCACTGCAAATCCTGATCATTCAATTAATTCAACAGATGAATGGCATGAATATATGACAGTGAGTGACGGCTATCGCCGCTGGGGATCCGATGATGACGGTGAGAATTTTCGTGTCGACGGGGGACTTAATCTTGGTACGGTTATGACTGTCGGTCAGTCTGTTCAGGATTCAAAAGATATATACTTCAATGGAACTTATAGTGGAACAATTACTGTTACAGTTTCATTGCTGGATATTTCCAATGTGACAGTCCCGGCCGGAACATTTAACAATTGTCTGCACCTGCGTTTCACTTTTGCGGGAGAGCTGAACCAGTCATCAGAAGAGTGGTGGGCTCCGGGAGTGGGAATGGTAAAATTGCAGGGTATTTCAGGTGGCGGCAGTGAGAGAACAAGAGCCCTGACATGGAAAAGTTTTGATGTTATTCCAGATGAACTTATTGAACAGGAAATCACAGTTGCAGGAGTTCCTTCAGATGCAAAATTTAATGAAATATTTAGTATTCAGGCTGAAGGAGGAGCCTCGGGTAATCCTGTGCTTATAAATACATCCGGTGTATGCTCAGGCAGCGGGAACAATAGTGCTGATATAACCATGACAAGCGGTACAGGTATTTGCACTATAACATTTAACCAGGAAGGTAATGAGGAATACAATCCTGCTCCAACGGTCACTTTTTCTGTTACAGCAGTTAAAGAACAGGCTTATCTTTTTTTTACGAATCCCATGCAGGGATATGACGGTTCTCCAAAACCGGCTGCGGCTGTAACATATCCGGCTGATCTTTCGAATATAGAAATACTTTATGATGGGACAACTGAAGTTCCTTCAGACCCTGGTAAATACCGTGTTTCAGTCTCCCTGACTAATTCGGATTACCAGGCGGATAATGCTGAAGGCATTCTGGTAATTTATAATAATGAATCTGTGGATTTCTGGCAGCATAAAACCCATGGTCTATATGGTGGAACGGTTAATAAACTAATTATTTTGCCAGGCGGTGAAATAATAGCTGGGTCATACGGTTCCGGCTTATTCCGATCGACAAACAATGGAGACTCCTGGACTCAGGTATATTTTGATGAATATTACTCATATATTAATGCGCTTGGAGTTAACTCATCAGGTCAGGTTTTTGCGGGTGATTACAACCTGCTGCGAAGCAGCGATGGAGGTCTTAGCTGGGAGAAGATAGGTAATATTAATAGTGTTACTTCAATTGCTTTTGACTCAGAAGATAAGATTTATGTCACCAATAGTATGCAGGGGGTTCAATATAGTGCGGATAATGGAAATACATGGGTTTTGATTAACAACGGACTGCCAGGAGATTTCTGGTTTAATTTTTCTGATATTACTATTAACGCGGATGGGGATCTTTTTGTAGTGTCAACCGAATATGGCATATACCGCAGTGAAGATAATGGAAATACATGGGCCGCAGTTAACAGCGGGATAGAGGGCAAAGAAGTCAGCTGCCTTACTATAGATTCAGCCGGCATGATGTTTGTTGGAACAGGAGAGAATGGTGTGTTTTCAAGCGCTGATAATGGCGATACATGGATACCGACAGGGCTTGATAGCGGGTGGATATATTCTCTTGAAACTGATTACTTAACAAATACCTTATTTGCTGGCATCTGGAGAGGTGGTGTAGCTAAAAGCGATGATTCAGGAGCCAGCTGGAGTTTTAGCGGACCGGAAAATACCGCGATTCGCTCATTAGCTGTTGCACCTTCAGGAGACGTGTTTGCCGGAAGTGACGGCGAAGGTGTATTACGCAGTAGCGACAATGGAACTACCTGGCTTAAGTCTAATAACGGACTTACAAATGCGGGTGTAGTATCCGTTGTTTCAATTTCAAATGGAGATATATTTGCGGCCACACAAAACAATGGAGTTTACAGAACAGTTGATAGTGGAGAGAACTGGTCATTTGTTGGATTTGATAAGATATACAGCCTTTCAATGGCAGTTAGTTCGGAAGATCATATTTTTATTGAGGCCGATAATATATATCGCAGTACTGATCAGGGTAGTACATGGGCAGAGTTTGCTATCAACCTGGATGTTGAAAATCTGGCAATAAATTCTTACGGCATCCTTTTTACAGCCACTTCAAATGGAGTGTTTCGAAGCGTGGACAATGGCGAGACATGGGAAACTGCCAGTTCTCAATTGTCAGGACGAAATATCTGGGGACTTGTGATAGATAGCCATAATAATATCTATATCTCCGAATGGGGAGGAGATGGAGGGATACTCAAAAGTTCAGACAATGGAGAAACCTGGGAAAGCAAAGGTTTACTTGATTTGTCATTTAAGAAGATGGCTGTTGATTCTCTTGGCAATATATACGCTGCTGGCGATGGAACCTATAAAAGCAGTGATAATGGAGAAACCTGGGAAAATATTTTACCGGTGGCGGCCAGCTGCGTTTTTGTTGATTCTTTTGACAGTGTTTATATCTCAACGGGTTCTTATGGGGTATTCAGGAGCAGTGACTACGGAAATACCTGGACCCGGATTATCGGTGGATTAAATGCAAGAATGGTTAATGAGTTCACTCATAGTTCAGATGGATATTTATATGCTGCGACAGGCAGCGGAGTGTTTAGAAGCAGCCTGGCAGTCACAAGCCATACAGGAGATGCTGATTCAGATGGTATTTCCGATGCGATAGAAATGCTTAACTGTACAAACCATCTTGATGCTGACACAGATGATGATGGATTGGACGATGGTGCAGAAGATGTCAACCATAACGGTATAGTAGATGATGGGGAAACTAACCCCTGTATCCTTGATACGGATTTAGATGGTATGCCTGATGGCTGGGAGGTCCAATATGGGCTGGATCCTCTGGTAAATGATGCTGATGAAGATCTGGATGGAGATGGTAATTCCAATTATGTAGAATATCTTAATAATACAAATCCCAATGATTCCGGTTCTTATATTACACCATCAGGAACTTTGACTCAGGATGAAGTCTGGTCAGGGCAACATTTGATTTTATCAGATGTAATTGTTCCCGAAGGTGTAAGGCTTACCATAATGCCTGGGACTAGTGTCTACTTTGACGCTGATTCAGGCCTTGCCATCAATGGCGAGTTGATTGCTTCAGGCACAGCAGAATCACCAATATTATTCACTTCAAGCTCTTCGACTCCGAGCATCGGAATCTGGGACGGTATCAGGTTTAATGGTACCAGTTTAGATACCAGCATATTGGAGCATGTAGTAATAGAGTATGGAGATAATGGAGTGTTTTGTAACAGTGCAGATCCAATAATACGTAACTCAGTAATAAGGCTGAATACAAATGGTATTAGTGCTAATCTGTCAAGTCCGTTAATAGAAAGATGCATTATAAATCAGAACAGTTCCCGAGGTATAAACTGTAATACAGGAAGCCGTCCTGTGATCCGGGATAATCACATTTTACAGAATGAAACCGGAATATATATATATGGGGCAAGTTCATACAATATAACGAGTCCTGAAATCAGGAATAATATCCTGAGGGACAATAGTTCCTATGGCATATATTTAAGCAATTACTGTGATGGGTTAATAGAATATAACACAATTTTAAGCAATGGAGATGGTGTACATATAGCAATAGTATCGGGTTATACCGCAACTATTGATTCGAATATAATAACTCATAACAGTAGAGGGCTTTATAGCAATATCGGTGCATATTTATTGGAGTATAATGATGTATGGGAGAATCGTATAAATTATGAAGGTTTGAATTCGGGCGTAACGGATATGAACCTTGATCCGCAATATGTGGATTTTTTGGGTGAAGATTTCACTCTTCAGGAGGTATCTCCGCTGTTGAGTGCAGGTTCAGACAACGGAGAAATTGGAGCCTACGGAAATGGCGGCGATCCTGTTGATTTTAATATACCTCTTACAACAACACCCACAACCAGCGGCACCCTTACACAAAACGAAATATGGTCAGGTAATATAACTATTACCGGAGATGTATTCGTGCCGGCGAATTACCTGCTTGTAATAGAACCCGGAACAAACATAGCGTTTGATGATAACAGCGGGCTTAGCATAAACGGCAGGATAACAGCGATTGGAACGGAAGCGGAGCCAATATTATTTACCTCAAGCTCTTCGACTCCGAGCATCGGAATCTGGGACGGTATCAGGTTTGATGGTGCCAGTCTAAATACCAGTATATTGGAGCATGTAGTCATCGAATATGGAGACTATGGAGTGTATTGTAACAGTGCAGATCCAATAATACGTGACTCAGTAATAAGGCTGAATACAAATGGTATTATTGCTGATGAATCAAATTCGTTAATAGAAAGATGCATTATAAATCAGAACAGTTCCCGAGGTATAAACTGTAATACAGGAAGCCGTCCTGTGATCCGGGATAATCACATTTTACAGAATGAAACCGGAATATATGTATATGGGGCAAGTTCATACAATATAACGAGTCCTGAAATCAGGAATAATATCCTGAGGGACAATAGTTCCTATGGCATATATTTAAGCAATTACTGTGATGGGTTAATAGAATATAACACAATTTTAAGCAATGGAGATGGTGTACATATAGCAATAGTATCGGGTTATACCGCAATTATTGATTCGAATATAATAACCCATAACAGCAGGGGGCTTTATAGCAATATAGGTGCATATTTATTGGAGTATAATGATGTATGGGAGAATCGTATAAATTATGAAGGTTTGAATTCGGGCGTAACGGATATGAACCTTGATCCGCAATATGTGGATTTTTTGGGTGAAGATTTCACTCTTCAGGAGGTATCTCCGCTGTTGAGTGCAGGTTCAGACAACGGAGAAATTGGAGCCTACGGAAATGGCGGCGATCCTGTTGATTTTAATATACCTCTTACAACAACACCCACAACCAGCGGCACCCTTACACTAAACGAAATATGGTCAGGTAATATAACTATTACCGGAGATGTATTCGTGCCGGCGAATTACCTGCTTGTAATAGAACCCGGAACAAACATAGCGTTTGATGATAACAGCGGGCTTAGCATAAACGGCAGGATAACAGCGATTGGAACGGAAGCGGAGCCAATATTATTTACCTCAAGCTCTTCGACTCCGAGCATCGGAATCTGGGACGGTATCAGGTTTGATGGTGCCAGTCTAAATACCAGTATATTGGAGCATGTAGTCATCGAATATGGAGATTATGGAGTATTTTGTAACAGTGCAGATCCAATAATACGTGACTCAGTAATACGGCTGAATACAAATGGTATTATTGCTGATGAATCAAATTCGTTAATAGAAAGATGCATTATAAATCAGAATATTTCCCGCGGGATTAACTGTAAGAACGGAAGCAATCCTGTAATCAAGGAAAATCATATTTCACAAAATGAAACCGGAATATATGTATATGGTCCAAGCATATACAATGTAAATAACCCAGAAATAAGGAATAATATAATCAGGGATAATAGTGACTATGGGATATCTGTAGATTCTTACAGCGAAGCATTAATAGTATATAATACAATATTAAGTAATGGGGACGGTCTCCATATTAATACAGGTTCCAGTTATACAACTGTAATTAATTCAAACATATTAACAAATAACAGCAGGGGTATATATCGATATTCCGGTACAATAGAACTCAGTTATAACGATGTATGGGGAAATACAGAAAGCGATAGTAATGTGACTCCAGGTACCGGTGACATATCCGAAGATCCATTATTTGTTTCTACAGAAGATTTTCATTTGCTTCCTGGCTCTCCGTGTATTGACAGTGGAGATCCTTCCCGGGTTGATCAGGATGAAACCCGTTCTGATATGGGTTGTTATGGTGCGGGAAATGGTCCTGAATATATTGACCGTGATGGAGATGGCTTTCCGGACCCATTTGATCCTGATCCGCTTGATGCTGATATAGATGATGATGGTATATTGGACGGAATAGAAGATACCAATCATAACGGTTTAGTGGATGAAGGTGAGACAGATCCCTGCCTTGCCGACAGTGACGGCGACGGGCTGACTGACGGAGAGGAAGATTCAAATTTTAACGGGCTGGTCGATGATGGAGAAACAGACCCCCGTAAGACAGATACCGATAATGACGGATTTAATGATGGTGATGAACTGGCTTCCGGTACTTCGCCAACTGATCCGAATGATTACCCTGTCTATACCACTATAACCGGTACGGTTTATGATGACAGCGGTGAACCGATAAGAGGCGTATCCATTCAGGTAATAGCCTTTAAAGGAGACCCTTGCGGCGGGCAGGATCATCTTTACTGGACGGCAACCGATCCAGAGACCGGGCAGTATACAATAGATGGCCTTACTGGAGGCGATTATTATCTGCTCACTGAAAATATGAATCAGTCCAATTATGTAAGAGAATACTGGACCGGCGATGTTGAAGAGAGCAGCGTGGATTGTGCTTCAGCTGTTTCAACTTCTGTATCTCCAGGTACAAATAATGTAAGAAATTTTATGCTTGAACTTGGAGGCAGTATTTCAGGCACAGTGACTGATTCAGTAACAGGTGCGGCAATAGTCAATATGGAAGTTAATGTCCAGTCCGAAGGATGTGAAGGTAAATGGCTGGGATATAACTGGACCGATGAAGATGGCAACTACACAATTTACGGATTGCCTTCAGGTAATGTCCTGGTGCATGCATGCCCAAACTGTTCGGGTTTAAATTATGCAGATGAATGGTTTGAGGAAAAACATAACTTTGAAGACTGCAGTACTTATACTCCTGTATCCGTGACACCTGACGAAGATCACGGTGCCGTAAATTTTGTTCTTGATCAGGGAGGGATTATAACCGGAACCGTTTATGATAATAACGGTGACCCGGTAACCGGAAAAACTATCCAGGTAATAGCCTTTTTAGGCGATCCCTGCGGTTATCAGATCCATGCCGGCTGGGCTGAAACAGATCCGGAGACCGGACAATATGCCATGACCGGACTTGCTGAAGGTGAATATTATCTGCTTACAAGTAATATGCAGCAGTCCGATTATGTACAGGAGTTCTGGATAGGCGGGGCAGATGAAAGCAGTGTGGACTGCAGCCTGGCTGTCGTAACACAGGTAAATATAGGTTCCAGTACAGAAAGAAATTTTAAACTTGAATCCGGAGGCGTTGTTTCAGGAACGGTAATAGATTCTGATACAGGCCTGCCCATCGCGAACCTTCATGTATATGCAATGTCGAAATCATGTGAAGGAAGCTGGCTTGCAGGGAATAATACGGATGAAAATGGTGTGTATACAATCTACGGTCTTCCTCAAGGAGATGTTTATGTAAATGCATGTGCCTCATGTTCAGGCCTCAGTTATGCTGATGAGTGGTATGAAGAGAAATATATATATGAAGACTGTTATACCTATACTCCTGTATCTGTTATTTCCGGGGAGAACCACACCAATATTAATTTTGCGCTCGGATCCGGGGGAGGTATTTCAGGAACCGTTTATGATGATAACGGTGAAGTCATTACAGGTATACCAATCCAGGTAATTGCCTTTCAGGGTGATCCATGCGGAGAACAGATTCATGTAGCATGGACTCTGACAGATCCAGAGACAGGGCAGTATACTATCGAAAATATCCCTGCAGATGATTTCTACCTTGTTGCTACAGATATGCAGCAATCCAATTATAAAAATGAATATTGGACGGGGGGTGTTGAAGAAAGCAGTGAGGACTGCAGCCTTGCTGTATTAACTGTATCTGATGATTCAGGCACTGTAAGGGATTTTAAGCTTGAACCAGGCGGAGAAATTACAGGTACTGTTTATGATGAAAACGGTATCGCAATTACAGGTGTCTCTATCGGAATAATAGCCTTTCAGGGTGATCCATGCGGAGAACAGATTCACATGGCATGGGGCCAGACGGATCCTGCAACCGGCCAGTACAGTATAAAGGCAGTTTCCGAAGGAGATTACTATTTATTAGCCGATAATATGCAGCAGTCCAATTATTTAAATGAATACTGGACAGGCGGAACTGATGAAAGCATATGGGACTGCAGGCATGCAGCTGCAACATCAGTTAACATCGGCTCAAGTACAGTAAGAAATTTCAAACTCGAGCTCGGCGGCAGCATATCAGGTGTTGTATCTGACTCAATAACTGGGCAGCCGATATCTAATCTTCATGTATATGTTCAGGAAGAGGGTTGTGGGGGGGCATGGCTTGGGGGAACTTTTACCAATGAGGATGGCGAGTATATTATTTACAGTCTCCCTGCCGGTAATTTTTATGTGCGTGCATACCCGGCTGAAAATAATCAGAGTTACCAGAATGAAGGTTATGAAGATACATATGACTATGTAGACTGTAATTCATATACCCCTGTATCAGTCACTTCAGGAGAAAATCACGATGATATTGATTTTGCTCTTGAGCCCGGAGGGAAAATAACCGGTACAGTATATGACGATAATGGAGATGTAATAACAGGCGTTCCTGTGCAGGTAATCGCTTTTCAGGGCTCCCCATGCGGGGAGCAGATTCATATGGGATGGGCAGCGACAGATCCGGATACCGGTCAATACACCATGAACGGTCTTCCCCCGGGAGATTATTATCTACTTACCAGTAATATGCAGCTGTCAAACTATATCAGAGAATACTGGACAGGCGGTGCTAATGAAAGCAGTTTGGATTGCAATCTGGCTGTAGTAACATCAGTAAGCGTTGATTCTCCTGTTCAGAGAAATTTCAAGCTTGGTCTTGGCGGAAGTGTTTCAGGTTTTATTACTGATTCAACCACCGGTCAGCCAATACCTGATTTTGGTGTTAATGCGCTGTCAGATGCATGCAGCGGATACTGGCTTGAGGGCGATATGACGGATTCAGATGGCCGGTATACAATCTACGGCCTGCCTGAGGGAGATGTATATGTCGCTTCATGCTCGGATTGTAACGGACAGAATTATGTGGATGAATGGTTTGAAAACACATATGAGTATAACGACTGTAATTTATATACACCTGTATCTGTAACAACCGGGGAGGATCATGGGGAAATTAATTTTGAACTGGAACCGGGTGCTGAAATAACAGGAACCGTATATGATGATAACGACAATCCGGTAACAGGGAATATTATACAGATTACAGCTTTTCAGGGTGATCCATGCGGTGAGCAGATTCATATAGCCTGGAGTCAGACAGATCCGGAAACAGGACAATATGTAATAAAAGGTCTCCTTCCGGGAGAATACTATCTCTTTGCTGACGGACTGCAGGAATCCAATTATGTCAGGGAATACTGGTCAGGTGGAGATGATCAAAGCAATAAAGACTGTAATCTGGCTGTTTCAACATCTGTTACCGGCGGATATAATATTACACGGAATTTTAGACTTGAGTTGGGTGGAAGCATATCAGGCGCAGTTACTGACTCTGACACAGGGAGTCCCATACCTGATCTGCATGTATATGTGGAACTGGAAGGGTGCAGCAGTTTTTGGCTGGGAGGTGTTAATACAGATGATAACGGCGAATATACTATTTCAGGGCTTCCTTCAGGAACGGTTTATGTCAGAGCCTGCCCCGGATGTTCAGGGCAAAATTACAGAAACGAAGGTTATTATGAACAGTATGACTACATAGATTGTAATCAGTATACCCCTGTCTCTGTAGTATCAGGAGAAAACAATAGCGGTATTGATTTTCAGCTTGAGCTTGATACTGATGGTGATTTTATACCGGATACATGGGAAACAGGCCATGGCATGGATCCTTTAGATGATGCAGATGTTTATGATGATCCGGATAGTGACGGTCTTAATAATTTTGATGAATACCTTAATAATACTCACCCTTTTTATACAGACAGTGACGGGGATGGAATTCCTGATGGAGAAGAAATCGGTTACGGAACAAATCCCAACAGTTCCGATACTGATAATGACGGCTTTTCTGACAGGGTTGAATTGAATACGGGTTCTGATCCGAATAATCCTGATATTATTCCTCCTGTCGGATCAATTTCAGGAACTGTGCGTGACAGCAGCGGTGTGCCTATCACAGGCGTATCCATTGAAGTCACGATTTTCCAGGGTGATAGTGCATGTTTTGGAGGCTCCAGCGGTCTTGTCTCTGTAACAGCGGTAACTGATCCTGAGACCGGAATATACTCTGTATCTAACCTTCCGGAAGGCGGCTATTTCATAAAAGCAAATGATACAAACCATGTTTATGCTGCTGAATATTTTAATTCGGATTCGTATGATCCCAGTTCCTGGGACTGTGATCTGGGCGTTTCAGCTTCAGTTACTGCTGATCAGACAACTGCCGATATTGATTTTAAACTTGGCCTTGCAGGAGTTATTACCGGACGCGTTACCGGTACAGATACAGGTGGCGACGGTATTGAGAATATCTCGATTACTACCCATAAGGTCCAGAATATTAATTCCGGCGGCTATATCAGCGGGCAGACAGACAGTGACGGTTATTATACCATCTATGATCTTCCCCTGGGAGAAACCTTTTATCTCAGATCAAATGCCGGTTTTTTTGCGGCCTCCAATTATGTAAACGTTTGGTATGACGAAAATATTTATGCCTACCTTACTGAAGGAGCGGAACCTGTTGTTGTCCAGGAAAACACGGTAGCCGATTTTGAACTGATACCGGGAGAGACAATTTCAGGGAGTATTAAGGATTTGAATACTGGTGATGGGGTATCAACCATATTAGTAATGGCAGCTATCTCCCAGTGTGATTATATGTTTGTCAGTTATGGCTTTTCTGATGCTGAGGGGAACTATACTATTAAAGGGCTTCCGCCGGGTGAATCATTTTATATAGCGCCTTCATATATCCTGCAGAATAAATATGTTGCAGAATGGTATGATAACGTAAGGTTTGAAGCCTGTGATGGTGCAACGCCTGTTTTAGCGTCCTCAACCGGTATTGATTTTTATCTTGATATTGATTCCGATGGTGACGGTATTTCCGATGAATGGGAAAACAGCCACGGGCTTAATCCTTATAATTCGGACACGGATAATGACCTAATGCCGGATAGATGGGAACTTAATAACGGTCTTGATCCGGTTGTTTACGATGGAGATGAAGACTTGGATGGAGATTTTTTAACCAACCAGAATGAATATGAAAATAATACTGATCCCAATGATTCGGATTCTGATGATGATGGTGTTAATGATTATATAGAAGTTAATTCAGGCACTGATCCGACTGTAAACAGCGACTTTCCTTTGACCGGCTCAATTTACGGTACTGTATATGACAGAAATGGTCTGCCAGTGACCGGGATTTCCATAGAGGTAAATGCATACCAGGCCGCAGGCTCATGCTATTATGCTCAGCCTGGAGATAATAAAGTAAGTGCATTCACTGATCCTGTAAACGGAAAGTACATAATAACAGGTCTGCCGGCAGGCAAGTATTACATAAAAGCATCAGACCAGACTTACAGTTATGCCATGGAGTATTACAGCGGAGAAGATGATCCTAGTTCCTGGAACTGTGAAGATGGTGTTCCGGTTGATGTTATTATAAATGAAACAGCAGGTTCAATTGACTTTGAGCTTGTCATGGCAGGAACCGTTAGCGGCAGAGTTACTGATTCTGTTACGGGTGAAGTAATTGAAAATATAAATGTTCAGGTCTTAACCGGAAACGGCGTTGAAGGCTCACTTTCGTCAGTAGGTAATGGAGGAACAGACTCTGATGGATTATACACTATAAAAGGTGTTCCTTTGGGAGAATCCTTTTATGTGAAAACCGTATTTAGTTTTTTAACGAATTATGACTATGTAAGTGTCTGGTATGCTGAAGAAGGTGCTACATATCTGTCTAGCGGTGCTGATTCTGTTGTTATAGAAACCAATACCGAGATTAATTTTCAGCTTGAACATGGTGAAAGCATTTCCGGACAAATAACAGACGCTGATTCAGGAAATGCTCTGCAATATGTTTTTGTTATTGCATATGAAAACAATTGTAACTCTATTTCATTGAGTGCCGCATCCACAGATGCTGAAGGTAATTATACTCTTACCGGCCTTCCTTCGGGCGGGGAAGTTTTTATAAATGTTATTTCATTTTTCGGAAATTACCAAAACGAATGGTATAACAATGCCTACGACTGTGCTAACGCTGTATCAGTTACTGCTCCGGCATCAGCAATTAATTTTGAATTATTTGTTGATTCGGATTCAGACGGTCTGCCTGACAGCCTTGAAAATCTGACATGTACTTATGCTGACGATGCTGACTCTGATGACGATGGCATTCCTGACGGAATAGAAGATTTTAATAAAAATGGCACAGTGGATGAAGGTGAATCCAGCCCCTGTGATGCTGATACGGATGATGACGGAATCAGTGATGGAAACGAAGACAGAAATCATGATGGAATAATTGATCCTTCTGCAGGAGAAACAGACCCTGTAAATCCTGATACTGATGGAGATAGTATTTTTGATGGAACGGAAACAGGTTTAACAGAACCTGATATTCCTGGATATACCGATATGTCAGCCGGTAACTTTATTCCTGATGCAGATTCATCAACTAAAACAGATCCGAACAGTAATGACTCGGATAATGACGGAATGACTGATGATGAAGAGGATATTAATAAAAATGGTAAATATGATGACGGTGAAACAGATCCGAACGTTGAGGAGCTTGTAGCGATTCCTGATGTTGCGGGTATGGAACAGGCATCTGCAGAGACACAGCTTGAGGCAATAGGGCTTAAAGCAGGATCAGTAACAGGCTCATACAGTAATACAGTGCTTGCCGGTGATGTTATCAGCCAGAGTCCTTCAGCAGGGGTATCTGTCCTTAAGGGAAGTATGGTAGATATGCTTGTTTCTCTCGGGTGCCGTAAAGTAACTGTGCCTTCACTGATAGACCTCACAGAAGATGAAGCGCTTGATTTGCTGGCAGAAAATAACCTTTATTATGAAATAATTTTCGAAGTTACAGGCCAGCCTGAAGGCAATGTGTTCTCTCAGGTTCCTGCTGCTGATGAATGGGTCTGTGAGAATTCAACTGTATCCATAAAAATTACAGGCAATAATCCTCCCTCTGCATCTGCCGGTACGGATCAGACAGTGAATGAAGGTGTTGTCGTGACATTAAATGGAAGCAATACATATGATATTGACGGTAACCTTGATTCATATGAATGGGAACAGACTGATGGCCCGGCAGTTGCATTATCTGATATTTATTCTGCCACTCCGACCTTTAAAGCTCCTGATGTGGGTCCTGATGGGGTATCCCTGGCATTTAAAATGTCAGCCACAGACACAGACGGCTTAAGTGACAGTGATACATGTATAATTAATGTCAGCTGGTTAAATGAGGTACCGGTTGCTGAAGCAGGTGATGATCAGACAGTTGATGAAGGAGAAGTCGTAACCCTTGACGGCAGTTATTCTTATGATCATGATGACGGCATTGTAGCATATCAATGGTCACAGATAGCGGGTATAACGGTTGAACTGTCAGAAAGTTCTGCGATTTCGCCAACCTTTGATTCGCCAGATGTGAGCCATGAGGGTGAATCGGTTGAATTTGAATTGTTGGTTACTGACAATGGCGGATTAAAATCAACAGACAGGTGCATAGTAAACATTACCTGGCTTAACGAACCGCCTGTTGCAGATGCAGGCAGTAACCAGACAGCAGATGAGGGTTCAAGTGTAACATTGGACGGGAGCGGTTCATCCGATCCGGATGACGGGATAGCCTCTTATGAATGGTCTCAGATTTCAGGCACCACTGTTACTCTTTCTGATAATACTTCCTTTAGTCCCACATTCACTCTTCCTGATGTCGGTCCTGAGGGTGAGTCTTTAATTTTTAAACTGACTGTTACAGATAATGGCGGATTAAAGAGTTCCAGCGAGTGTACTGTAAAGGTAAATCCGGGTTCTTCATCTCAGCTCATGTCTCTTTCAGACAGCTGGAACCTGATTTCAATGTATCAATATCCGTCAGATTCAGAGGTTAAATCGGTATTGGATGGAATTACCAGCCAATATATCAGTGTCTGGTCATATTCCGGAAGTAAGTGGTATGTTTATGATCCAGATAATCCTGATTTCAGTGATCTGACGGAAATGGCCCCGGGAAAAGGCTACTGGATAAACATGAAAAATGTTAATTCGGTTAACATAAGCGGATCAAGTATTTCCGATTCAATAGATCTCGATACAGGCTGGAACCTTGTTGGTTACAATTCTATAGAAAAGAGATCCACGGGGAATGCTGTTTCATCCATTCAGGATGATGTTATCAGCGTCTGGTCATATGAAAATGGTAAATGGTATGTTTATGACCCTGATAATCCCGATTTCAGTGATCTGATAGAAATGAAACCAGGGCTGGGTTACTGGATAAATACAGCCGGACCATGTGAGTGGCTGCTGCCCTGACTGTAATTTTACGCGGTTTTTATTTTTTTAAAGGCGGGCTCTGTGCCCGCCTTTTCTGATTTCACAAAAAAGATGCACATGAAGAAAAGATAATGTAAAGTAATCATCTTTCAAATTCGATATATGCAAATAAAATCATGGAGATTTTAATATGAAAAGATATCTTGTTTATGCTGCTGTTCTTTTTTTATTTTCCTTTTCTGCATCTGCCGGTCCTGCAGTTCTTCCTGCAAGAATAGGCGGATCTGTATTTGTAAATGGTGTTGCTCTTACAAAGGATACCGCAACAGGTTTTGTTATTAAAGTTACAGGGAAAGACAAAAAAGATTTTTCTCCGGCGGCTGAAGACAAAGACGGACTTAACGGTGCCGGAAAGTATATTATAGATATTCCGCTTTATGACCCTTCAAATCAGCCTGAAGGCGCAAAACCCGGGACTCCTGCTTTTGTTCATGTTTATAAAAACGGTGTGGAGCTGAAGATTGAAAAGCCTGCAAATGGTGAAATAAAAATAGGTAAGGGCGGAACAATTACTCCTGTAAATCTGTTTGTTCTGACTGATTAAAAATTTATTGATATAAATTACCTTCGCCGGGCATTATGTAACATATGGCCTATCCGGACATTTATGGCCGGAAATTGCCTGTTTAATTCGTATATGAATAATATCAGTGGTTTGCATGTCATTATATTGTTTTTTTCCGCTTTCCCAGCCTCTTTTTTTAAGACGTATTAATTTCATTATAAACCAAAAAAAAACCTATAAAATTTAATTTTCCTAAAGTAACTGCCGATAGTTCCCTTTAGAGTATCAATTATCCAGGGAAGAAAAGCTTTAAATAATAATTAAAAGAGGTAGTTATGATTTGCTGCATTTCTGAATGTTTTAGTTGTGCCATTCCGAAAAATACAAACAATAACGCGATTTTATTTTCAACTGTTTGTCTTTATTTTTTATTATCAATTATATTGCTTTATCCGTCACATTCCTTTGCATCAGGATTCCGTTTGGATGTCGGACCTGATGGAATATCCGGATATTCGGATAATGCTCCTCTCAAAGACATTCTCAGCGACCTTTCAGGAAAGACTGGTTACAGGATTTATCTTAATGATAAACTTTCTAATGCAAAAACTTCATTTTTTATTGCAAACAAAATAAGTCATGAAAAAGCCGTTAAACTGATTATCCAGCCACACAGCAATATCATGATTTTTGGTTTAAACGACAAAAAAGAGCACTATATCTCCGATATTAAGGTCTATCCAAGAAGCGGAAAATCGGGAAAATATCTTCCTATACATAATAATACACGAGCAGCTTCATACTCGGGTTCCGGCAGTTCATCATACAATTCAAATTCCTATAATAAGTTTTCCGGTATTGCTTCAAATGATTACGGCAGGTCCCTCCCGGAAAAATACAATAACAAAATTTATAATATTGAAAAAAGTGCATTCGGTACACCTGTAACTAAAAAGAAAGAGCCCCTGAGAGGTCCGGGCCGTTCTTTAACAGGATCGGAAATGAAAAAGGCATATGAGAAATATGTTCTGGAAAAAGAAAGATATGACCACCGTGCATCATCTGCTCAAAGCAGAGAAGGCTACCTGAAAGCTCAGAAAGAGAAGAAGGAATACATAGCCAGAAGACAGCAGGCATATGATCGCATGGCAAGAAATAATAAGGATAATAATTGACAGGAGGCACAAGGAATGTGTAGAAAACCAGGCATTTTTTCCAGCGTCAGATTTTTGTTTTTTTACTTTTCAATTTTTTTAATGATTTCATTTACAGCAACTTCTTCTTTTGGAGGCGTAAATGATGTTATTCTGGGTGCAGCAGGGTCCGATGTTTCCATAGATCCCTCAATAACCAATGAGTCAAATTTTGATCAGTACTTTGACTACAGCGGAACCCAGGGCCCGTCACTTACAATTGGCGGAAACGTACAGGCTCAGATAGGAGCCATATGGACAGGCGGAGAACAATATGACTGGCGCCAGATAAGAATTGTTATAGACTCAAACGGCGATGACCAGTTTACGCCCTTCAACTGGAATGATCCTTCAAATCCGTGGAACAGGCCTGATAACGGGACACCCGAAAATCCGGATGATGATCCTGCTTCCTGGACATATACCTATCCCGAAGATTATCCTGATACAGAATTAAGAGGACAGACCATAACCATGACGTGGAATGCGGACTGCTGGTGTGTTGAAGGCTTTCCGTACGAAAGCTTCGAGTGGTGGTGGTATGAAAAAGATTACGATAAAACAGAAAGCTGGTGGATGGAAAGAGGCTTTTTGATGAACACCTGGTGGGAAGGCCGTGATCAGGACTGGAACATGCTTCCCAACGGTGACTATAAAGTAAAAGTATCGGTTGATGAAAATGACGATATGTCTTTCACAGAAGATGAAGCCAATAAAGTCATGATAATCAGAATAGAAACTGCAAATATTACCGGTACAGTAGTTGATAAAGACGGAAATCCAGTTGAAGGCGCCAGAATAGAAGCCAATTCACACCTTGCATGGGGTGAAGCAAGATCAAAGGCAGATGGTACCTTTACGGTATCAGGTCTTGAAGCCGGTGCAAGTTACTGGATAAATGTACGCGCTGAAGGAAAGATAAGCGGAGAAAAAGAAGTTCAGCTTCCTGCTGAACAGACAACAGCAAGTGCCGGTACATTTACTCTGGGTGATGCAATTTCTATCACAGGTACAATAAAACTTGACCGTGATGCTGACGGCAACACGGATGAAGCAGAAGATCAGTTTGCAGCGTTTACCAACCAGTGGGGCTGGGAGCAGTTTCAGCTGGATGTATGGGTTGATACTTTTAATACGCAGGGTCCCGGCTGGGGCAACGCAAATGCAACTTTTCAGGAGGGAGACTCTTCTGTCAGTTTTTCAATAAATATTGCGCCTCCGACAGGAACAGTTACCTATCAGCTGAATATCAATGCAGAAGGTTATGCTGCGGCTCCTGTACAGGTTTCAGTTGATTCAACGGGCGGATCTGCAGGTACAATTGTTTTGACCAAGGCTTCTACTTTAGGCGGACTTGTTCGCCTGCCTGCAGCGGTTACCGAATGGAACAGCATAGATGTTCAGGCAATAAGTGTTAATAATGATGATGAAAGATACTGGGGCTGGGGTGATATTGATCCTTACAGCAATGAGTCTCAGTCAACGGATGAAGGCGATTTCAGAATTGACGGTATTCCTGCCGGAACATATACCCTTGAAGTAAGAGTTATGGGTTATATGACAAGCGTTATTGAAAATGTAGTAGTGGAACAGGGAATCGACAAGGTTCTTGATAGTGAAATAAATGTTTCACTTGGAAAAACAATTTCAGGAACCCTTACCATTCAAGGTGATACAACAGACCTTTTAAGGTGGGAAGGTGACAGCAGTGAAATGCCGCTTGATATATGGATTGATGCCTGGTCAAACTCTGCCGGATGGGGCGGCGCCAATATCCAGGTGGCCAGGGGAACAGATCAGAGCGCATCATTTGTTTTAAGCGGACTTTCTGCAGGAACATATGAAATAAATTGCTGGCTTGGTGAAGGATACGAGCTGGTAGATGAAAACGGGGATGCCCCCATATTTGCAACAGTTGCAGAAAATGTCACAAAAAATCTGGTTCTTAAACCTTTTGAAGGCATAGTGCAGGGTGTTATTTCAGGGCCAGAAGCCCTTGATTTAAGCAGAGTTGTAGTAGAAGTGAAAAGACCCTGGGACTGGCTGCCTCCAAAGATAGCAACAGTGGCTAACGGTAAAATCAATCCTGCTACAGGAGCTTTTTCAATAGCAGGTCTCGGCACAGGGGACTATGTTGTCAAGGCTGGTATGTATATAGGTTTTGTAGGCTATGATGGAAACCAGAGTGCAAATCTTGGAGAGTATACCGGGGAAGGATGGCTCTTTCCTGATAATGCTGTAGGTGTTGTAGCCTTAAGAACATTTGTACAGAACAATGCTGATATTCCGACTACCCAGAATATAGCCTTCAGCCAGGGTTACTCGGTATCCGGTTCTGTATCTCTCAGCGAAAGTGATCCGCCATGGCATGACTTTGGTGACGGCACTTTTGATGAATTTGGAATGCCGGACGGAGAGCCCAATGGCAGAAAAGATGTGTCAGATGATCCGGGTATCAGCGAAGCTATAACCATGATGGGTGATGTAGTTGGGCGGCCTGTAATAGCTATGCCTATGGAAATGATATTTATGGGCGGCGAAGATCCAAGATTCGGTATTATTCAGGAAGACGGAACATTCAGAATAGACGGTCTTGCTCCAGGCGTATACATTATAACCCCGCCTTTCGGATCGGAAAGAATCAGCGGATTTGAAAACGGATTTGGCGCTGAAGACAGCTCCGATGACGGCGAAGAAGCTCATCACTGGACAGTAAATACTCAAATGATTGTAATAACGGACAGTGATATAAATAATAAAAATTTCGTTTTAGGCAATGGCCATACAATATCCGGGACAATTACAATGCCGGAAGCAATGACTGTATCTCAGGAATGGGAAGCCTATGAATGGATCGGACAGCTTGAGCTTGAGACTGCTTCAAATTCATATATGGGCCATTCCTCGTCCATTATGAAAGGCGATTTTAACAACAGTACCAAATATAATTTCAAGTTTAATCATGTGGCAAACGGCGATTATCTTGTAAGGTTCTGGACAGAGCAGTTTGTTCCGGGCAATGCAAAGGTAACGGTCAACAATGCAAACGCAAGTGTGAATATTTCAGTGGAAGAGGGTGCAAACCTGGTCGGTAAACTGATTGATGCCGAAACAGGCGAAGCGGTAACCCATGCAGACGGTATCAGTGTAATGTGTGAAGCATTTCCCAATGTCGAGGGAAGCTGGAGAGAAACACGCACTGATGATCCATATGCCTTAAGTTATATAGAAGATGATTCAGGTCTTAAATCAAGCGATGGATCTGCAGGGGACGGTTCTACCAGAGAAAACAAGACTCCTGGTAAATTTCATCTTGCTTCGGTTAAATCCGGACACAAGTATGTAATTTATATAGAAGCATATAACGGCCAGAAAACACAGGGCGCCAAGAATTATGTAGGGCGTATCATTGCTGACATAGAAGTTCCGGAAGGTACTACCGGTGACATTGATGTCGGAACCATAAAACTTACTGAAGGTACAACTATCAAAGGACGTCTTACAGATTCAGACGGTAACCCGATACCAGGCGTAGAAGTTTTTGCAATCCCTTCAGATGCCCATGACGGTACAGGCGAAGGTGAAGGTATTTCGGATACTCAGGGATATTATACAATCTATGGTGTAAGCCCGGATGTTGAGTATTATGATCTTATAGCAGCAGAAAGACCGTTTATGTTTGATGACTGGGGTAAACAGGTTCAGTGGGGCGAAAAACGTAAATACAATATAGCACCCGGATCAACAGATATTAATTTTACTCTTTATCCAACAACCGCATCACTTTCCGGAACAGTCACAATTCCGTCAGGTGTAGATTTTATGCTTCCTTTCAAGGGTGAAGGAGATGTCTTCCCGGCAGCTTATATACTGCTCCAGAAAAAGGGCGTGGTATATAAAGATACCCTCGATGGACTTGAAGGTGTCACAACTGCCACACCAAGCGGTACATATACAGCAGATTATACTGTTGATAACATTGTACCTGGTACCTATAACGTTATTTTTATGAATTACGGTCTTCCGTCAAAGATAGTTAAAAACGTAATTGTTGAAGAGGGAAGTAATACTCTTGACATGGAATGGACTACTGCCGGTCATACCATTTCAGGCAGCTGTACATTATCTTCAGGCGGATATCCGGGTACAAGTGATATCAGCGGAGTCGTCTGTATGAATACTGCAGATCAGTCAATGATATTCGGAGTTCTTACCGAAGAGGCTGACAGTACATACAGCGCCTATGAAGTTCCCGGTCTGGAGGCCGGACAGCAGTATCAGCTTGCATTCTACCAGGATACGGGCATGGATGATATGCCTGATGTGTTCCCGGTCGGCGACTCCTTTACAGTAGAGGGAGACATAACACGGGATGCTGTTATTAACAGAAATACAGTTCCTATACTTATGACCCAGTCAACTCAGGATCCGAATGACGAGACCAAATTCAATATTGGTATATTCAGTACATCATACCTTACTGATAAGAGTATAAACATCGTTGGAACATTACCGGATGAAAGTTCGACTGCCGGAGAAATATTTATTTCATCAGGGAGTGGTTCATTAAGCAATGTTATTCTGTCGGGCGATAAAAGAAATATTACAGCCACATATACGGCAGTTGATGGAGATACAGAAGTAAGCCTTATACTTGCTGTGCATTACGGCAGAGATGCTGCCACTCTCCTGAAAACAATAACCTTTAATGTTAATACACAGGCTGCAAACAGCGGTGTAGTAAACGTTTACACTGCAGGGCAGGTAAAACTCGGAAACGGTGATGCAAGTCAGCTTTATATTCCTGCAGGCAGTGTCGGTACCAGTGACAACGGAAAAGTTGGTCTTTTTATAGAAAAATCTGATCCGTATGAAGTTAATATTTCAACGTTAGGCAAAGAGGACGACGGCAGGATGGAAGTTTTTGCTGACTCCGAAGATGTTCCCCTTCCTGAAGGTGTAGAGGCAAGAGGAAGTCTTTATAACTTTACGGTTGAGGCCGTAGGTACAGGGGCAAGTGTATCAATCAATTCAGGTATGACTGTCCAGCTTCAATATAATGATTCGCTTGTGGATAACGTTGATCTGCTCGATGTATGGCATCTTGTCAGCGGAACCTGGGTTAGGGAAAATGTAAATAAGATAATTGATACAGAAAACAAGACAATCTCTGCAGAAGTATCAAGTCTTTCACCGTTTATTATTGCAGAGGCTCCCCCGCAGATATCTGATGATATGAGCTCCGGATGGTTGCTGATGTCTCTTACTACCCAGCCTTCCAATAAAGCCATTTCATCAGTGCTGTCAGGAATACAGGGGAAATACGTAAGTGTATGGTCATATAACGGCGGATGGAAAGTATATGATCCTGCAAACCCGGATTTTAGTGACTTGAATACGATGGAAGCCGGAAAAGGTTACTGGATTAATATGTCCGAGACCGGTAATATATCGGTTGCAGGTTCGGCAGCAGTAGGTGCTATTCAGCTCTCACAGGGATGGAATCTTGTCGGTTTAAACGCAAGTGAGTCTCTGGCAACGGCATCTGCAATAGCTTCTATTTCAGGAAAAGTCATAAGTGTATGGGCATACGGTGATACCGGTTGGAAAGTATATGATCCGCAAAATCCGGATTTCAGTGATTTGACTACCATGGATACTGGCAAAGGCTACTGGATTAATACAACAGGTTCATGTACATGGACTTTACCGTAAATTAGCAGTCAGGGTTTCCCGCAGTTCTGTCTGTTTCTGGCAGTCAGCTGCGGGAAGTTTTTATAAATACTTTTTTAAAAGACAGGTTTTTAACCTGTCTTTTTTTTATCATACAGCCTCGTTTCTTTCCCCTAAACAGACACCCGATCGGGTGTCTCTACGAAGATATATTCCGATCCAAGTAGATGTTTCACGCTGGCGCCCACTGTACAATAAGGCGGATGCAAGGTCTAATATTGTTGACTTAAGACATATGTTTTTCAAGTTTTCCTCCCCTGGCGCATTGGAGTCAAGTTATAAGAGATTGGAATAAAATGAGATATGGGTGTAGGTTGCGGGCCTTGCTCCCGCCCTGTTTTTTTAAATACAATAAAAGAAATGTAATATTTTAATATCGCGGTATTGCATTAACAATCCTTAAAACAGACACCCGATCGGGTGTCTCTACGAAGATACATTCCGATCCAAATGGATGTTTCACTTTGGCGCCCGCTGTACAATAAGGCGGACGCAAGGCCCGTTGCTAAGAGAGATTTTACAGGTTAGGGTTGTCTGGTGTTTGCAAAGAAATGGTTTTATTTGTAGAGACAGTATCAACCTGTCTTTTTTTATCTTCGATAGGTCAGTGGTTTATTAGGGGTTAAACAACAGGTAAGGGGCATACTTCGGTGAAATTTCCAATAAAAAACGGGGCGGAATTTTCCGCCCCGTTGGTCACATTTTTAATTTAACGTATGTTTTTATTTCCTGCGGTATCTTGCAAATCCGAATACCATGAGGAAGAAAAAGCCTGCTACTGCTGCGGCGACATACAGTTTTACATTCTGTGATCCTGATGAAGCTGTTGTGATAAAACAGTTGTCGTCATCAGTTCCAACTGCAGGTATTGCATCAACTCTTCCGGGAGCGCCCGGGTCATCGATAACACCGTTTGTTGCGTCGAGGTCACCGTCACCTCTTAAACCGTCAACAAAGTGAAGAGTGATCACATTGCCGTCAAACTCAGCTCCTGTCTCAGTGGTTGAGTCATATAAGAACTCGTACCAGTGAGGAGTCGTGTTGTCTGCCGTAGGACCAAACTTATAATATGTGTCAGGTGTATCTGCATCTTCAGGCAGAATAATTGTTACGGTTGTTGCTCCTCCGGCAGCAAGGCCTGTGAGAGTTATATCATAATAACCGTAATCAAGGGTTACACCGCTTGGTGTTTCTGCGCTGTCATCCGGATTTTCGATAGGTTCGGCATCCAGAGTGTTTGATGCATCAGTTGCAAGGGTTACATACATGCTGGCGTCAGCATTGTGTGTTGAAACAACATTTGCCTGGGTTGAATCTGCTGTGCCGTCATCATTTCCGTCATAATCTGCATCGGTTCCTTCAGGACCCTGTTCTTCTGTATCGTCTTTTCCGTCAGCATCAGCATCGCCGAGGAATGACGGTGTAACTGTTTTGTCAGTGTCCATTGTAACAGTTGTTGTTGCAAGTCTTACATTTGCTACATCACCTGTCCATCCTGCAAAGGCATAGTCAGTGTCAGCGGTTGCTGTTAATGTTACTACAGCGCCCTCTGCATACTCGTTTCCATCTGCAGCAGGAGAAAGTGTAACAGATCCGTTATTTGCTGCTCCGATTGTCAGTATATATGTTGTAACAACAAAGTTGGCTGTAACTGTTTTGTCAGTATCCATTGTAACAGTTGTTGTTGCAGAGTTTGCATCTGCGACATCGCCTGTCCAGTTTACAAAAGTATATCCGTCTTCAGGTGTTGCTGTAATGGTTACGGTTGCATCACATGACTGGGTGTTGTCTCCTGTTGCAGGAGTTGTTGATCCCATCTGTGTGTCATTAACTCCCATGGTGAGTGTTTTGGTACACTCAACAAAGGTTGCACCTATTGTTTTATCTGCATCCATTGTAACTGTTGTTTCTGCTGCAGTAGAATCAGCAACATCACCGGTCCAGGCATCAAAGAGATAACCTGTAGAAGGAACTGCAGTTACAGTAACTACCTGGTCTTCAGCATACACATTACCTGTTGTCTCAGGATCAAGATCAATTGATCCATTGGTAGGTGCAGTAACTGTAAGTGTATATGTTATGGCTGCAAAGTTAGCTGTAACGGTTTTATCTGCATCCATTGTAACTGTTGTTGTTGCAGAGTTTGCATCAGCAACATCACCTGACCAGTTAACAAAGAAATAACCTGATGCCGGTGTAGCTGTAATATCAACTACAAGCTCACATGCTCTTGTGCTTTCACCTACATCCGGGGTAACTGATCCCATCTGAGCATCATTGACTGCCATGGTAAGAGTTTTGTTGCATACAACATAGCTTGCTGCAATTGTTGCATCTGCATTCATTGTAATAGTTGTACTTGATGCAGAAATATCAGCTATATTGGTTGTATCGCCTGTCCAGCCGGCAAATGTGTATCCGCTTGCAGCGGTTGCTGATATAGCAACTTCCTCTCCGTGATCGTAATCCGTGGAGCCTGCTGCAGGTGTTGTTGATCCATTTTCGGAACTTTCGATTGTAAGTGTTTTGGGGCCTTCAAGAACAAGGTCTACCCTCAGGTTATCATTTACGTCTCCAACAGTAACTTCGGCATTTTCTGGTGAAGTGACCGTCAGCTTGGTATCATTGTAGTAAGCTTCAATTATTACAGTATCACCTGTGTGAGCTCCCCCACCATTACAGAGTAAATCGGGATCTGCGTTATCATTGTCAATCGGTATTGTAACTATATACCAATTATTATCTTCTCTTAACCCATCATCATCTATAGGGATAGTATCGACATTGGTGAACTCTGTACCATCTGATTTTACGACAATAAATTCATATCCAGCATCTGCATCGGCGGTTATTTGTACCCCGTCAACTGTCACGGTACCACCAATAGTAAACTGAGATGGACTCAAACACGCTCCCCAACCTGTCGAAGGTATGAGCATTAATAGAATTAATAAAGAAAACAAATAACAAAATTTTTTCATAATAAATCCTCCTCTAAAAGTATAAGTATATAATAAGATGATTAGTCATTTACATTCCTGGCGGCATTGGCGGCGGTTCAAGCCCGTTATATTTTTCAGGGGCAGGCTCAGGCGGAGTAGAAGATGTCTCTTCTTCTACAGCCACATCTTCTGATTCATCTGAACTGCTGCCTGTTGTATTTTCTGTTGTTTTTCTTTTATTCGCTGTATAGCGGGATGTGCCGGAAGCACTGTTCCTTTTTGTATTTACCCTCTCTGAGGTATTTTTATTATCCGATGTACGGTAATTAGGCAAGCGATTATTTATCCTGTTATTTGATCCTGTGCCTGTATTATTACTGCCGGATCTTGTATTATTAAGTTCATTAAATGTTCTGGCGCTCCTGCTGGCTGAAGATCTTCGTGAACTTGAAGATACCGTAGTTCTGTTTGCCGGGGAACTCCCGGTTCTCCTGGTTCCTGCTGATATCCCTTTTGAGTCTTTATCGTTATAGGTGTAAAGCCCTATTGAATCCAGAGTGCCGTTATTGTAATTCCAGACTACAGCACAGTTTTCTCCCCTTAAAAGGTCGGAAATTATTTTATCAAGATTTTTGTCAGTATAGGATTTGCTTAAGATTTCTTTTGTTATGATACTGTTAGAAATAATGTTGATTCCGCTTTTTAAGGAAATTTCTTTTAATGCATCAGCTACTGTGCAGTTTTCAAAGCGGAATGTATAGGTTTCCCTCTCACCGTCTGCCAGAGCAGACACCGGTATCTGAAAGAAAACTGATATTAATATTACAGTAAAAACTGTAAAATTTAGGACAATGTTTTTATTTTTCATCGATCTTAAGCAATAAAAATTAGCAATAAGCCGGACAAAGATACAATCGGACAATTTAAATATTTATTTAAACAATAAAAATATTTTTAACGGCAGAGTCCTGATAAAATATCTTATTTAAATACGATGCAATTTTCATACCTTAATGCATATTGCTGAATATTTGTTTCAGAAATCTGCGTTTGTGTGAATAATACATGTAACTAATGGGAAATGCTTATAAAATAATTGATTATCTTACAGTATCCCTTTTTAACAGGAATGTACCTCACCACGAAATAACAAAAAAATGACACCCTTTATCTTTTTTTGATGTATAAATGCCGCTGTACATAAAAAGGTCTTTATCAGTCGCAGCACCAGTTGCAGTCAGAACTTGCATTAACCCAGTATCCCAGACCCGGTTCCATATCTGTGAGGTCGCTGAAGTTGGGATTTTCAGGATCATAAACAAGCCATTTTTTATCTTTATAAGCCCAGACCGAGACATATCTTCCCTCAATTTGCGACATTGCATCGGAAAGGCTTTTCTTTGATGATGAGCTGTACCCTATGAGATTCCAGCCCGCACACAGAGACAGGCTTTTTTCCGGATCTGTTCCGGTGAATGAAAGGGCTGAATCAAGGCTGATATCTTCAGTTAAATGAAGCCAGTAACCTGAACCTGACTGCATCATATTTAAATCACAGAAGTCAGGATTTTCAGGGTCGTAAACAAGCCATTTTTTATCCCTGTAAGCCCATACGCTTATTACCTTGTCCATTACAGACGATAACAGCGCTGGTATAGAAGGGGCATCAGGCTCTTTGTTCAGAGAAATAAGTTTCCAGACAGATGTGTCCGGTATTTCGGGTTCAGGTAAATGTTCAAGCAGGCGGGCATAAACTGCCTCGCTGTACTGAACACCGGTTGTGCGGTCTTCATATAAATTTTCACTTTTGGGATCTATTACACAGATCAGCGGGAGGTAATAGGCTCCCAGACCTTCTCTGTAGTCATAATGTTCGGTGCTTTGATCTATGTTGCAGAACCAGAGAATAAAGTTATTTTCAATAAGCTCTTTTATGGGCGGAGATGTACTTTCAAAGACAACATTTCTTACATAGTTGCAATTGCCGCATGTAGTTCTTCCGGCAACCAGTATTATGTTTTTATTTTGAGAAACAGCCTCCGAATAGGCGTCTGCCTCAGAGTAATACCATACCAGATCAGCCGCAGATACACCGGTCCAGGAAAATAAAAAAATAACAGCGATAAATATTGATGATTTTATATTAAAATAAGTCATTTCCAACCCTTTAAATAGCGGTAACAGGGCTAAAGGATTATAAGGAGCTTTTTTAAGGTGAAAATTATTTTTGGATATTTGTAGATTATAGCGGATTTATAATCAAGAAAATACGGGCAGGAAATCAAATTTTTAGGATGGAATGTTCCCGTAAAATCCGTAGAGACGCCCAACCCGGGCGTCTCCCCAACCCGGTCGTTAACCCGGGTATCCTGTTATGGCAGAGTCCATGTACAGGCTTCAGTTGCATTAATCCAGTATCCGTATGCTGGAGATATTTGCTGAAGGTCGCTGAAGTCAGGATTTGACGGATCGTATACCTTCCATCCGCCCTCAATGTATGCCCATACAGATACATATTTACCTGATATAGATGCAAGGGCATCGGAAGGAGATTGCGGAGTCTCTGAATTATATCCTACAAGGTTCCAGCCGGTTACAAGGTTTACCGAAGCTCCTGCCGGATCCCCCGAAACACTCAGGTTTGCAGAAGATGTCAGGTTTATCCAGTAACCTTTTCCTGTCTCCATTGTGGTAAGTTCACTGAAATCAGGGTAATCCGGATCATACACTTTCCATCCGCTGCTATAGGACCATACACTTAAAACTTTAGCGGATACCGGTGTTAAGATTGTAGAAATGGCATCTTCTCCCGGTTCCAGCGCCAGGGAAACAAGGTTCCATCCTGAAGACATTGTCAGGTCTGCCGGAGAAACTGTAAATTCCTGGAGTGTAATTCCCATGTCAGCTGCAAGGTCTGTTACGGAATAAGCGGAACTGTCTGTAGAAACAGACAGTATATAGCTGGTCTGATCATCATATGGGTAATAGCCGGAACCGGAATCAAGTGAAGAGTATAAACGATAGACACCCGGTGTGAAATTAGAGGTTATAGCAGAATCCTGAGGAGATACAACAGTTGTGGTGCCTGCCTCATCTTTAATCCAGATAAAAAAGGCCTGGTTGCTGTAGCCCCTTGTTCCGGAAACAGTCGTGTTTCCTGATAGAATTACCTTGTATTCATCTACTTCAGAAACACTGGCAAAATTGCCTCCTATATCAAATTCCGATCCTGTGTATATTTTGTCGTTAATTGTCAGGGTGTTGAATGTTTTTAAGGCTGTTCCGTCAGATGAATCTGCCTGCACTTTAATCTGACAGTAGTTATCTGCCTGCTGCTGTGTCAGGGTCAGCAGGTTTGAGTCAAATGCAGCAGAAATGCCATTACAGCTTGATAATACAGTGAGATTAACATCGTGGCCGTCAGGATCATATGCCTCGATATTGATAATTGTTCCGTCTGCATCAATAACAGTATCTGAAAGCTCCGTGCTTATTACGGGAGCGTTTCCCCCCTCTACAGCGGAGTAGGGCGCGCATTCATCTCCGGCACAGGGCCGGATATTGTAATAAATTATATGATTCGGCGGAAAAGAATAGGCGCTTGTAACTATTGTCTGATCAAGATAATAAAAATCATCATCCGTACCTTCCCATCCCATGTTAATATGTATTTTTTTGCCGGTACCGTCAGATGCGTATCCGTCTGCAATAACCATATGACTGGGCATGCTCAGGATAACCGGCCGTCCCGCATCTATTTCACCGGTTATTGTCGTAAAAAAATTAGGGTTGGTTATTCCCATGGAAGATATTGAAGAATAACCGAATGCTCTTGAAAATTCCGTATAATAAAAACTGGTGCTTGTTGAGTCGACTCCGAAATTTGCCCTGTTGAGGATCCCTATATCGCGCATCAGCTTTGCAACTTCATCCCTCTGATATTTCGGAACATTTCCATCTGCCTTGTCCGGCATAATGCTCCAGTTAAAGGGCCTGTTCATGACAGCAGTAAGGGTCTGTCCGTTCCATTGATGTGTAAAAACACCGCTGCCTGCTGCAGGATGTTCATGGTATCTCATTAACTGGGCAAGAGCTGTCTGTACACATCCGGTTAATGTATATTCACCACTAATTGTGGGGTTGAAACTGTTGTAAGGATAACTCTGACCCCAGGTTGTTGTGATCAGGTAGGTATCCGGAGTATATGCCTGTATATAACTGGTATCTGATGGATCTGTAAGAAATTCCCAGAAAGCATCGTTTGTACCTGTATCCTCAGCCTGAATAACGGCAGCGGATGAAGCACTGTAAATTTTAAGTTCATCCAGCAGTATCTGTCTGTATGTTTCGGGAAGAGTGTAAAAGGCGGATTTAAGAGAGTATGCCTTAACCGGAACCCTTATATCATCGCCTGCAACAAGAATGTATCCGGAAGGATTCAGGTTAACAAGAAATGCTAAAGTCTGATCATCAGAAATAATTTCTTCTATTGATTCAACAGTGTTATCTGCCTGAATATAGGATAAAAAATTCTTTGCAACATTTTTAGCAGTGATATTTGTTACAGGTGAGCCGCAGGTCGTCTGTACAGAAAATAGAGTTATTATTAAAAAAATAAAAAGCGACAGACCGGCGGAAAAGTTTTTTTTGTCAGCCATTTTGAATCTTTCCTCTGATTCATAATTATTAATAAAAGTCTTCTTATTACATCGGACATTTATTTTATTTACTGAACAAAAAAGAGGGCGAATAATTATTCGCCCCTACAGGTAAAAAATGGGCACACTGCCTGGTGCCCCTACGGATATCCAATTTTCAACTTTAGTCACTGTTTATCTAATCAATCTCCTCCAGCTCTTCGATTTTTTCGGCCTGCCGGTCTGAAACCTTATTAATCTGACCTTCCATTTTTTTCATCTGATCAACCTTTTTTTTGCCTGCAAGCTCTTCAACCGTATCATCTACTTTTTCTCTTGTTTCAGAGCCTTTACAGGCTGAAAGTAACAGGAACGCAAACATAGTTAATAAAACTAATGACTTTAATAATAATTTATCTAATTTTAGCATGTTTTTCTCCTGTTATTGTGTAATAAAGGTTGTTTAATGTAGTATTATCTTTAATCTTTATTGAGAATATAATATATAAATAAAAATCAAATTAGAAGGGTATATTTATTTATCAAATGGGAGGGGAGAGAAAAGATGATAACTGCTAAAGATATTATGACCACAAGCTGTATAACAGTTACTCCGGATATGGAAATTGTAAATGCTGCCAAAACGCTTCTGGAAAACCGTATTAACGGTCTGCCTGTTATTGAAAGAGGAAAACTGGTTGGTATCGTGTGTCAGAGTGACCTGATAAGCCAGCAGAAGAGGTTCCCGATGCCTTCGGTATTTACTCTTCTGGATGGATTTATTCCTCTTCAGTCAAGCAAGGACCTTGAAAAGACAGTCAAAAAAATTGCAGCAACAGTTGTAAGAGATGCCATGACGCCGGATCCTGTAACTGTTACACCTGATACGGATATTGAAGAAATAGCCGGTCTTATGATCGATAAAAGTTATCACACAATTCCTGTTATTGAAGACGGAAAACTTGTCGGGGTTATTGGAAAGGAAGATATTCTTAAGACCCTTATACCCGAACAGAAGTAAATTCTTTTTATTTGCATTTCTATAAAATCTGCCCCGTTTTTTTGCGGGGCAGTTCATAATAGCATATTTAAAAGCCATAAATATTGACGATTAGTTCATTTTTGTATAAGAGTGGAAAACTAAATTGAATCGGAAGTATGTGCCCGGATATATTAATTAATTTCAAGTTTTGCGCTGAAAACTATATACGGTTTACCTCTGACTCAAATTAGATATACAAAATGTATAAACACTGCTCATGCACAGCCACTTATGAACTGTCGCCTTATAGTGTTTGAACCTGATTTTGCTATATGCTGCTGTATGCTCAGGCATGTTAAGTTTTTCTATGTTTTTCTCATAAAATTCGGAACAGGATATCTGATTCTGTTCGATTTTTTAATGTTTAGGCATTTGGAAAGGAAGCTTTATGTCATATGTCATACCAAAAATAGTAACTGCCGAAGAGGCGGTAGGCATTATTGAAGATGAGATGACATTGTCTATAAATACAATGTCAGCAGTAAGTTATCCTGATTCTTTGAGCCGGGCATTATTTGAGCGTTTCCAGGAAACAGGCACACCAAAAAATCTTACACTATGGGGATCAACCGCACAGGCCATGCATTCGCTTAATGCCCTTACCGAACGCCTTGCAAGATGCGAGGGAATGTTCGGCAAGGTGATAATGGGCCACTGGGTAACCACACCAACATTCTGCCTGCAGGCTGCAGAAAATAAATTTGCCGCATATAATTTTCCTCAGGGTGTTATTTCTCACCTGTACCGTGCTGCTGCAAGCAGAAGCCCTGTTGTTGTGAGCAAGATAGGTCTTAAAACTTTTGTGGACCCAAGAATAGAAGGCGGAAAACTTAATCCCCTTGCAAAAGAGGACCTTGTTGAACTGGTTGAAATAGACGGGGAAGAATATCTTCAGTACCGGACTCCCAAAATAGATGTATGTTTTATAAGAGGGACTGAAGCCGATCCCATGGGAAATATTACCATGGAAAAGGAGGCCGCCTATGTAGATGCCCTTCAGCTTGCCCTTGCCACAAGAGCAAACGGCGGCAAGGTTGTTGTTCAGGTAGAAAGGATTTCCGCACGTCCTGCGCACTGCAAAAGTATTATTGTGCCCGGTATGGTTGTAGACTACCTTGTTATTGATCCTGAACAGAGACAGACCTACATAGAGCCCTTCAACCCTGCATACAGCGGACAGACAATTATGCCCGACTGTGAGATAAAGGCACATTTAAATTCCGTTCTTGAAAAATCATCGGGTCATTTTGCAAAGAGATTTCTTGAACATTACATAATTGCCAGAAGGGCGGCAGAGGAGCTTAAACCCGGATATATTGTAAATATAGGTATCGGTATTCCCGGCCTTGTACCTGCAATTGCTGCGGAAAAGGGTATACAGGATAAGATATACATGACAAACGAGGCAGGAACATTCGGCGGCACGCCGGTTCCGGCAGGCAGCTTTGGCGCAGCTCTTAATCCCTTATACATATGCGATATGTCCACCATGTTTGATCTTTACGACGGAGGCATGCTCGACTGCGTATTTGTAGGTGCTGCCCAGGTAGATTTTAACGGAAACGTAAATGTAGGCAAAATAGCAAAGCGTATATTCGGTGTGGGCGGATTTACAAATCTTACAACGGACAGCAGGAGAGTTGTGTTTTTAACCACCTTTACGGAAACAAAAGGTCTTTCAGTTGATTACACGGACGAAAAGCTGAGTATAAAAAGCGAAGGCAATATTAAGAAGTTTGTCAATACAATAGACCAGATCACCTTTTCAGGTGAGGTTGCCATGGAAAACGGCAAGGATGTTATCTACGTAACAGAACGCTGTGTATTCCAGCTTACTCCCGAAGGTATAATGATTATCGAAATAGCTCCGGGCATTGACCTTGAAAAAGATATTTTGAGCAGGATGGAGTTTAAACCTCTTATTGCTGATGATATTAAAATAATGGATAAGGATTTTTTCAGGATTTAGACAAAATATGCTCACCACAAGACACGGAGAACACAAAGTTTAAAAGCTGAACGCCCAGCAGCGAACATCCAACTCTCAATATCCAGTAAAAATCAGGGATAATGAAACCTGCCTTTAATTGAGCGTTGGATGTTGAATGTTGGACGTTCATTTTTTATCAGGCTATCTGAATCCCCACCTGGAAATGGCCCTTAAGACGGGTTGAATCTGATTTTGTAATGTGCATTATTTTTGTATCTAATATTTTTGGTGCTACGGACTCATTTTCCGGATAATATTTCATTTTAAGGATCATTCCCTCTTTAAGATGTTCCAGTATTGCAGAATCATCCTTTATCAGTATGCTCATACCCGAAGGAGATGTTTCCAGAATTTTAAACTGATAGGCCAGCGCAAATGTATTAACAGAAAATTCTACACTTGATACTTCGGCACCTGTTCTTTGCTCTTTTCTTTTTTCCATATTATTTTCCATTGGAACGGACCCTGTATATTTTTGATTTTGTTTCGCAGAAAGCGAATTATCACTAATTTTACACAATAAAATATTAAGCTGTCACTTATTATTTATTTAAAACCACATATTTATGCAGCCTGCTTATAAACTCTCCTGCGTCACCTTCCACGGATATGGATTTGTGTTTTATCTCATTCGGAATCTGCGGATGGCCTGTGTTGGCGTAATTTGTGTAGGATTTATTGATGCGTACAAAGAGCACATTTTTATGAATATAAACAAGATACTCAAAAGGACGGCGGATAACACCGGGAGTATTGAACCCTATTCCGAATTCCATGACTGTGAGTTTTTTATCCATTACATTGTTTATCCATGATTCATATTTTTTGGCCCAGTCATTATAGTCTTCCCTGTTTCTGAAGGCCACGGTCATGGGGCCTCCGCAGCTGGGGCACAATGGGATTGCTTCATCTGCAACACTGAATGTCTCGGGGTCGATACCTGCAATGGCCTTATCTATAAAGGGTTTTGTGTGCCATGTCTTATTTGTGCAGTGTTTCATGCACATGAGCCTGTCATAGTTTCCCTGGGCCTGGAAGACCCTGTCCGGATCAAAGCCGGCCTTGATAAACATGCCGTCCGCATTTGATGTAATTGCGTAAAAGTCTCTCTCTTTTACTATTTCGTTAAGTTTCTGATACTCCGGACTGGGCGGAAATTCATAAAAAACATGGTTCATGTGAGTTGCCCAGTAGGCCCATCTCTGACCTTCTGTCCAGTCTTCAAAACCAATAAACTCATACTGCATGCGGTAGCCCTTTTTTACCCACCATGGAAAGAGCTTTTTAAATGTAACACTGTCTGTATAGTCTATCCCGATGGAGGCGGAAAGCCCTGCTCCTCCTCCTATCAGTATTTTATCGCTGGTTATTATGGAATCTCCAATAAGTTCAATTACCTGATCCCCTGAATACTCGGGCATAATTAGTAAAATCCTCCTCAAGAAAAACATTGAAAATAATATGTTTAAAGTGATGTGTATTGTTACGAAGCCACTTACTGACAGCCTCAACAGCAACTTCTGCAGCCAGTGCTCCCGGAAAATTAAAAACTCCTGTGGAAATACACGGGAATGCAATGGAGCGGATATCCTCAACCTGGCTGGCAAGATCAAGGCAGTTACAGTAGCATGATGCAAGCTGGTCTTCCTGAAAATCCAAAACAGTATGCCCGGTTATTATAGGCCCTACAGTATGAAGAACATATTTTGACGGCAGGTTGTATGCACGGGTTATCTTGGAATCTCCGGTCTGCTCTCTTTTTCCCTGAATATCCATAAATATTCTGCAGTCTTCCCTTAACTGAGGGCCTGCAGCGCTGTGAATTACATTATCTATGCAGTTGTGAAGGGGCTGAAAACAGCCCAGCATTCCGTCATTAGCAGCATTAACAATTGCATCTGCCTTGAGGCATGTAATGTCGCCTTTCCATAAAAACAGTGTCTCTGCCTGTGTTAATTTATCTGCATTATATTTGTCTGCCGCAGAGGGAATATCATCACATTCAATAACTGTTTTTCCACAAAGTTCATGCTGAAGCAGCCTGTCGATTTTTTCCAGAAAGTTTTTTTTGAGCCTGAAGGGAGGGCGAATATTTAGCAGTGCCCTTAAAAGATTTCTTTTGCCGGTATAATCATCGGGAATCTGATCTGCATCACAGAGACGTTCTTCCATTATCAGGGTGTGAAGCAGAGAATTAACGATTTCAAGTTTTTCAAGGTCCGAAGATACTTTATGGTTAATCGGTAAATATTTTTCTTTCAGTTTTATATGATCTGCATAGTCTCCGAGAGAAAGCTCCTGTTCAGATATTTTTAATGACATTTTTTGCAGTATAATCTCCATTTCCTTTAAGATAATCAGATACTAATTAATACTCTTCAAAAAATATAGACATTTTCATAAAAAAAAGCAGGGTCTGAAAGACCCTGCGTGTAATACAAAAAAATCTGATAATCCTTATACTTTTTAATCACCGATAGGAATAGCCATACTCGCATCATCCATACAATTTTTGAGGTCCGCGTCGTCAACTTTCTTGGGATCTTTGAGGTCTTCAATCCGGCAGACATATTCGTTGCCTGCTTTGTCCTTAACCCAAACAAATCTTTGTTCATGTTCTGACATTGTAAGTCCTCCTTGTATCTAATTGTTGATTAAAAATCTAAAACCTTGTGAACTGTTGAAAAGCTCTAAAACATAAACCTGAAACCCGGTTAAACGTCAGCCCCCTCTATTCGCCTGACCCCACAAGGGGCAGTTCCTTTGATATTTCAAAAAACACCAGGAACCTGTTTTCTCCGGGCTCTAAATCCATATTTCTTCTTTGAATTTCCTTTATAAGGGGACTGTTTTCTTCCTCCCTGATTTTCTTGAGAAAAAAACGTTTTCCCCTGTAGCCTTTCCCGTCTTCAATAAAAAGATAAGCTGCCTTCGGGTTTGAAGTAAGGTTTGCATGGGTGAGCCTGTCGCGCATAATAAAAGCCAGAGACCCGTCTTCCATAAAGTGAGGTTTGGCATAAACGGCAGAATCTACATTTCCTGATGAATCTGAGGTTGAAAGAATTCCTTTTCCGTTTGCCGAGTTGAAATACTCCTGAATCGTCATATCTTTCCTCCTGAAGCATTATCGGGTTGTTTTAATATTTTAATTCTCTTACTGCTTTTCAACCGGAACTTTATTTTTTTTTAGTTTTTTAATAATTTCTTCAAATTGTGATTTACTGCAGTCATCTATATAATATTCACGTATAACGCCATCTACAAAAAAGATTTTAAATACTCTGTCCTCATTAACCTGAACCCTGCGGATATAATCATCCGAAAGCCATGGTTCCATTGACTTTATAAAATCTGATAATTTGCAGCTATTCATGCTTTCCTCCCGGTAAGAAGGTATTAACATTTAAAATATTTACAATTACAGTTTTGTTCAGTCTTTTTTCATAATAAGTTCAGCAGAAATTTTTCCGGATTCATAGATAGTAGGAAGGCCGCTGCCGGGGTGTGTTCCTCCGCCAACCAGGTAGCAGTTTTTAAATTCTTCGAATTCATTGTGGGGTCTGAAATAGAGCATCTGTTTTATGCTGTGGGCCAGATTGAATGTAGCGCCAAGGTATACTGAGTGTTCATTAACCCAGTCATCAGGGGTTACAATTTTTTCTTCTTCAATGTTTTTTGACAGGTCTGTATAACCTCCTCTTGTTTCAAGCGCATTGATTATTTTGTTTCTTAAATTCTGTTTCTCTCTGCTCCAGTCAACAGCTCCCTTTTTGTTTGGAACAGGAACAAGAACATAAATTGTACTTTTACCTTCCGGCGCCAGTGTGGTGTCACTTACCGAAGCATTCTGCACATAAAATGAAAAATCTTCCGAAAGAGTTTTGAGTTCAGTAATTTCATCAATGTTTTTCTTATAATCATCTGCAAAAATGATGCTGTGATGGGGAATGTCTTTGAACTCCTTATTTACTCCCAGGTAAAGCATAAAGGTAGAGCAGGAATAATCCATGCCTGCAAGCTTTTCGTCCGACCATTTCCGCCTGGATTTTTTATCAACAATGTTAGTCATGGCATGGGCAAAATCAGCATTGATGATTACATAATCCGCATTTTTTATTTTTCCGTTTTCCAGCATTACACCTTTAGCTGTTTTATTTTCAACAATCAGCTCTTTTACCGGAGAGTTCAGGTGTATATTTCCGCCTGACTCTTTACATGCTTCAGCCATACCATGGGACAGCCTGTTCAGCCCTCCTGTTACATGGTATATCCCTCCGCCGTGCTCTATGTAGCTGATAATGCTGAAAAGACCGGGTGCAGTCCAGGGTGACATCCCTATATACTTTGCCTGAAATGTAAAGGCTATTCTGATATCAGGGTCATCAAAATACCTTGTCAAAACACCGTAAAGGCTTAAATGGGCATCAAGGTAGGGAAGGGCCCGAAGAAGGTTTTTTGAAAAAAAGTCGCTTATCTTACCATACGGGATTGAAAGACAGGGTATCAGCCTGTCATATTTTACTGATTCTCTTTCAAGATACTTTAAATACCCGCTGAAGCTTCCGGGAGAAAAGTTTTCCATTGTCTGCTTCATTTTCTCCCTGTCCGGAGACGGGTACAGTTCCCTTCCGTCTGCAAATTTTAGACGGTACATCGGATCAAGCTTTACCGTTTCAACAAAATCCTCAAGTCTTTTTCCGGATTTTTCAAAGATGTTTTCAAGCACATCCTTCATCATTAAAAAGGTCGGGCCGATATCAAATACGTAATCTCCAAGTTTGAAGTAAGAATTCCTCCCTCCAACCCTGTCTTCTTTTTCAAAAATATCAACGGAATATCCCTTTGAGGCAAGAAGCATACCTGCAGAAAGTCCGCCTGGGCCGGCGCCTATAATTATTACTCTTTTGCCTGATTTAAGACTGCTGTCGGGTGAATGAGGAACCACTGAGAATCTCCTTTTACAGAATAAACAATGTTATTATTTAAAAACAGATTCAGTTTGAATCTGAGATTATACATTATTTAATAATAAATTTCATTTTAAAGTTGTTCATGAACGCAAACATCTCTTTTAAATAAAGATATTTTAAATGATTCAGCCACCGAATGCTTGTCTATAGACAGCAGAATGTTTTTTAGCATCCCCTTAAAAATAACGTTATGAAATGGATAGACAATGTACCAGTAAAACAGTCCAGCAAGGCCTCTGGGGCTGTATCTTGCAATCATTCTAAGTTCTGTTTCTTTCTCGTCAATTTTTATAAGATGAAATTCCAGGATGGCTTCTCCCGGCATTTTCATCTCAACAACAAGCCTTAACAGCCCGGGAGCCTTGAGGTTAAGCACCCGGAAAAAATCAAGGGCGTCTCCGGGTCTCAGCTCAGCAGGGTTCCGCCTTCCCCTGTTAAGTCCGGCTCCGCCGAATATACGGTCAATAAGGCCGCGCAGTTTCCAAAAAAAGTTTCCATAAAAATATCCTTTTTCGCCCCCGATCCTTATTAACTGATTCCATACTTCTTTTCTTGAAATGCCCGAAAATGAAGCGGTGTATCCTGCCTCCTTTAAGCTTCCTCCTGCGTATGATGCATCTCCGCACTGAAGCCATTCCGGTACATTTAAAAGGCCTGAATCACTCCAGCATGTTTCTATGCAGTTGTCCTTTGCTCTTCCGAGAGCCAGGCGGATAGCTGTCCGGCAGTCAAGCAGTTCCTGCGGAATTATCTTTTTTATATCCGACTCCCGGCACACTACCGGGTTTCTGAGTCCTTCGGCCAGGGGCCTTGCAATATATGCCGGAACAGGGGTGACAAGGTTTATCCAGTATGAACTTAATTTTGGAGAAAGAAATGGAACAGGAATAATAAAACGGTGTTTAATTTTTGCTTCTTCTGCGTATATTTTCATAAGGCGGCCGTATGTGAGGATATCCGGACCGCCTATATCAAATGTTCTGCCTGTGGCCTCTTCACTTTCAAGACATCCTTCCAGATATTTTAATACGTTTCTGATTGCGATGGGCTGTACGGGGTTTTGAACCCATCGGGGAGTTATCATGACCGGCAGGTGCTCGACAAGGTATCTTAATATCTCAAAGGAAGCGCTGCCGGAACCGAGGATCATTGCAGCCCTTAATACTGTAACAGGAACAGACCCGGATTTAAGTATTTCAGCGACTTCGGCTCTTGATTTTAAATGTTTGCTCAGGCCGGAATCTTTTTCGCCAAGGCCGCTCAGATATATTATTTTTTCCAGTTTGTTTTTTTCAGCAGCCTTAACCATGTTTTGAGCCGCTATTCTATCGCTTTCGGCAAAGTCCTGGCTTTGAGGGTTCATGGAGTGGACAAGATAATAGGCTGCCCGGCAGTTTTTTAAGGCTTCTTCAACTGAACTGTAATCCAGCATATCAGCCTTAATCACTTCAATCCGCGAGTTTTTTGCCCATGGTCTTGATTTTATTTTATCAATGGATCTTCCTGCTGCTTTAATGTGATAACCGGAAGCTAATAGCTGATTAACAAGCCTTCCTCCAACATATCCGGTTGATCCTGTAACCATTATCTGTTCAGGCTTCATAAAAGATTCTCCTGGTAAAGGTAATCAATAAAGCAGAAACAATAAATTAGGTATTGTATAAATCATAATAATTTCGGCATTGAAAAGCTCTTTAATAATAATCTATTATGCATATAAAGAAAAACAGGTATCGGGTTAAAAAAATGAATGAAAAAATAAAACAGATAATAACAGACGAAAAATACTGTGTGCTTGCCACCGCATTGGATAATAAACCTCACTGCTCTCTTATGGCATATGCCGCGGAAAATGACTGCAAAAAGCTCTACATGGTAACAGGTAAAGATTCCGACAAGTATAGGAATCTGAAGGCCAATGACTCTGTAAGCCTTATGATAGACACAAGAAGCAGTTTAAAAAAAGAGCCGGCCATGGCATTGACCGTTAACGGCCGTTACCGGGAAATAACAGATAAAGATATGTTAACAACAGTTAAGAGTATGCTTTTGTCACGTCATCCAGGGCTTGATGTTTTTCTGGATAATGAAAATTCATCCGTTTTTTCGGTTGAGATAGAATCCGTACTGCTTCTTGACGGTTTCACAAATGCCTGTCATGAGGAAATCAGTTAGTCTGCAGCTGGTTCTGTCCGGTAACTGTCATTTCATATGATAATTTATTTTACAGCCGAATGGAATTCAGAAAATCTTCAATACCTTTAATGTAATTTTTAGAATCATATTCAAGGCCTTTTGCATGAGGGCCGGATATAATAATCTTCTTCTTTGCCGATATGGCCGCCGAGTAAAGTTCTTCTGCATCAGAAAGAGGAATGGCTTTGTCTTCACGGCTGTGAATGATCAGCACCGGGCATTTTATTTTTTTCAGATACTGCCCGGTATAAAAACCCGCTGTTGTCAGTTTTTTAACCGGGAGCCATTTAACAGCACGTGCTGCTGTTTGAGCAAGGGAAGGAAAACCTCCTTCAAGAATCAGCGCCCGCGGTATAAAGCTCTGAGCTGTGTAAGATGCCATGGCACACCCCAAAGACTGCCCCAGAAGTATTATTTTATCACGAGTTATTTTTTTCTCCTTAACAAGATATCTGCATGCTGCTTCACTGTCTCTGTATACTCCCTGTTCTGTGGGCCATTTTTTTCCGCTTCTTCCAAAACCCCTGTAGCTGAATAAAAAAACATTAAAACCAGTGCCTGTAAGATGTTTAACCTGAGAAAGAAAGCCAGACATGGTACCCTTATTGCCGGAAAATAAAACAATAGTGTGCCCATTCCATTTTGATTCAATTTCCCCTTTAATAAGCCAGCCGTTTATTCTTAAACTGTCTTTTGTAGAAAAAAACAGGTCTTCGTATTCAAGATTGTAATCACCTGGGTTTTCGGAAAGGGCTCTTGATGGAAAGATTATAAACCAGGGGTGCAGAAAAAAATAGCCAAGGCAGGTCATGAGGTAGACCATGATTAAAATTACGAATGAATAAAGCAGAATAATTTTCCATGACATATATAAACTGCCTTTTAATAAAAGATGCGGGCCGCCTTTTTAAGCAGGTTTACTGTTTTACCATAGGGCGGATAATGAAAACCCGGTCCTGTAAATCCTGAAGATAGAACGCTTTTAAAATGTGTAAAACAGTCAAAGGATGCCTTTCCATGATACATACCCGTTCCGCTTTCGCCAATGCCTCCGAATGGAAGGTGGTGCGATGCTCCCTGTTTGATGGTTTCGTTGATGCCGACCGAGCCTGAGGTAAGGGCCTGCATTATTTTTTTCTGTAATTTTTTATTTCTGGAAAAAATATAAAGAGCGAGGGGAGAAGGTTTTTTGCCAAGTTCTGTGATCAGATCATCTGTATGTTTAAAGCCGATAACCGGTAGTATTGGTCCGAAAATTTCTTCTTTCATTATAGCTGCTGATTCGGAAACATCATCAATAATAGTCGGTTCAAAATAAAGGCTTTCTTCATCATATCTTCCGCCTGATATTACTCCGCAGCCATTTTCTAAATATGAAGCCAGTCTTTTTACATGTTGAGAATTGACGATTCTTCCGTAGTCCGGACTTTTTTCAGGGGACACGCCGTAAAACCGTGTAACGGTATCCCGAAGATATTCAATGAATTTTTCTTTTATATTTTGAGAGCAGTAAACTGTATCAGGAGCAATACATGTCTGGCCTGCATTAAAAAACTTACCCCAGGCAATCCGTTCTGCAGATATTTTTATATCTGCATCATCAAAAACAATGCAGGGGTTTTTTCCTCCAAGCTCCAGTGTGACAGGTGTGAGACTTTCTGCTGCCTTTAACATTATTTTTCTGCCGGTTTCAGTGCTTCCGGTAAAGAAAATATGATCCCAGTTCTGCTCTACCAGTTTTCGCGCGCCTTCTTCATCTCCTGATACAAACCAGCAGTGGCCCGGTTCAAAACAGTTTTTTACGATTTCTTCCATTATTTTTGAGGTGGACGGCGCATACCTGGATGATTTTAAAACAGCACAGTTTCCTGCTGCAAGCGCCCCGATAAATGGGGCCATAAGAAGCTGAAAGGGATAATTCCAGGGCCCGAGAATAAGAACAACACCCTTTGGTGATGGTAATACGGTGCTTTTTGCCGGCCAAAACATTAAAGGGGTTTTTACTTTTTGAGGTTTCATCCAGCGGTGAAGGTTTTTTAAGATGTATTTAATCTCGCTTAAAACAAAACTCACCTCTGAGGCATATGCTTCTGCGGCAGGTTTCCCAAGGTCACTGTACAGGGAATGAAGAATATCATCTTCTCTTTTAAAAATTTCCCGCCTTAACCCTTCAAGATATAATCTGCGGAAATCTTCCGGCAGGGTCTTGCCTGACTGATAGAATGACTTTAATGATTCAAGCATTATGCTTCCTCTATAAAAGTGCTATTCATAAGCCAGTCATTATGACATAATAATCCAATAATGGAAAAAAAATCTGTCAGATACAAACTGTTTCCGGTTTTGTGCATTGTTATTTTTTTTCTATCTCTAAATACGTCTGCCCAGGAGTCCCTGTCTGAGGATTCCAAAAAACTGCTGCTCCGTGGAATTGATACTTTTAACAACGCATATAATAACTGGGATAAAAATGAATTCCGGAAAAGCCTTAATCTGTTCCGTGAGGCTTCTATGGATAGAAGTGGAGGCGGCCTTGCAGAATACTGGGCCGGCACTGTGTTTTTTTTTCTTTCTCAGCATGATCTTTTTTCAAAAGAAAAATCCTTAGATAAAAAACAGGGAATTAAAAATGCAAAGAATGGCATAGACATTCTCACAAAATCAATTGAACGTGCGCCCGACTTTAGTGAAAGCTATGCCCTGCGCGGCGTTTTAAGAGGAATACTGATCAAGATGAAGCCGACATCAGTGTTTACCCAGGGTATTAAAGTTGGTAAAGACAGGGATAAAGCACTTGAGCTCGACATGACAAACCCCAGGGTGCATTACCTGACCGGGGTAAGTTTCTGGTACGCCCCGGAAATACTCGGCGGCCGCGACAAAGCCCTTGAACATCTGCTTGAAGCTGAAAAATTATTTGAAAAAGAAGATATAAGCTCAAAGGATAATATTCTTCCCCGGTGGGGAAGAAGCACATGTCTTGCATTTATAGGAGATGTTTTTTTGTCTGAAAACAGAAATGAAAAGGCATATGAGTATTATAAAAAAGCCCTTGATGTAAACCTCAAAGACCCGGTGGCATTAAGAGGTTTAAAGAGTCTGGATAAGTAAAATTTTTTCATGTGAAATATTCGGGATTTGTGACGGTAAAGACATCATTTTTCAGGATACGTTCAAATTTCCTTCAGTATATGTGTTTATTTTTAAGAGGCAGACAGATATCCGGGGTAGATAAAATAAGTACAATTACCTCTTAAAAATTAAACACTGGGAAATTTACAGATAAATATTCGTTGAACGCATCCTGAAAAAAATGCCTTTACCTCCTTCTTTCAATATCTCCTTCTCTCAGGTAAAGGAAGGTATGCACAGGTGAAACTGTATTATTTCCGGGATGGAGGTGCTGGGCTTTTATCAAAGATTCATATGTTTATAATTTAGCAGAATGCCTGCTGTTTTGAATTTTAAGGATTGTGTACTTACTTTAAAATAAACCGTGATAATTGTAATCCTTAACAATCAAAACAAATGTATAAAGTGAGTCAGATGAATCTTTGAGAAAAGTTCAGCGCCGGAATAAACACCGAACCGGGAATTAAGAAATGTTTTGTATGAGCCCAGCCTTTTCATAGTTATTCACAGATAAAACCAGGGAAAGGATCCTAATTATGATTTCGAGCAAAAACAAAAAAGTTGTAGTTATTGGGGCAGGCCTTGGAGGATTATCAGCGGCCATCTCTCTTGCCTTAAAGGGGTATTCGGTTCACATCTTTGAAAAAAACGATAAAACAGGCGGAAAGCTCAATGTCCTTAAAAAAGACGGGTTTTCCTTTGATCTGGGCCCCTCGATACTTACCCTTCCCCAGTATTTCAGAAGACTCTGGACCAGGGCCGGAAAAAAAATGGAGAATGATGTAACCATTGAAACAGTTACACCCCATTGGAGAAATTTTTTTGAAGACAAAACAGTCTTTGATCTTCATATGGATCCACCTCAAATGAAAAAAGAGCTTGCAAAGCTCGGAGGCCCGGAACTTGAAAAATCTTTTAATGACTATTTAAAATACTCGGCAGATCAGTTTGACCTTGTTGAAGAAGGTTATTTTGAAAAGGGCCTTGATACCAAAGAAGAGTTTTTTTCCTATTACAGTTTAAAAAATATACTTAAGATCGATTACTGGACCACCATGCATAAACGCAATAAAAAGCGTTTAAAAAATCCCCATCTTATCGATACCATGGATTATTTCATAAAATATGTGGGCTCCTCAGCCCTTAATGCCCCGGCTTTTATGAACCTTATGCCTACCATACAGTTTCGTTATGATCTCTGGTATGTAAAAGGGGGTATGTATAATCTTGCGATAGGCATGGAAAAACTTGCGGAATCTCTCGGTGTTAAAATAAACCTTAATTCCGAAGCGGCAGAGATCGAAAAGGAAGATAACCTTGTAAAGGGAATAAGACTTACTGACGGGTCGTTCCATGACTGTGATGTTCTTGTATCAAATATGGAAGTTATTCCTGCCTATGAAAAGCTGTTAAAGGAGGATGAAAAATTCCTCGATAAGCTTAAACCGTTTGAGCCAGCATGTTCCGGTCTTGTGCTTCACATTGGTACAAATAAAAAATTCCCTCAGCTTGCACACCATAACTTCTTTTTTGCCGGTGATCAGGAAAAGCATTTCCGCTATGTATTTGAAGAAGGTAAAATTCCGGAAGACCCGACTCTTTATGTTGTTGCACCTTCCCGGACCGACCCGTCGTTGTGTCCCGAGGGTTGTGACAACATCAAAATTCTACCCCATATTCCTTATCTTAAAAAGAGCGGTAATCCTTCACATGATGATTACCTGGCCTTGCGTAACCGCATACTGGATAAAATGGAAAGAATAGGGCTGAAAGGGCTTAAAGACAGTATCATAACAGAAGATATGTGGACTCCGGAGGATATTCAAAAACGCTACTACTCAAACGGAGGTTCCATATACGGAGTCGTATCAGATAAAAAAAAGAATTTTGCCTTAAAGTGCCCTAAAAAAAGCACCAAGTATGAGAATCTTTTTTTTACGGGCGGTTCGGTAAATCCGGGCGGAGGCATGCCCATGGTTGTTCTTTCCGGGCAGAATGCAGCAGATATGATAGATGAAAAATTCGGAAGCAGTGCAGTATAAAAATGTTATGGTTTCTTATTCCTGCTGTTTTTTCTTTATTGTCAGGGTTTATCCTGTTTTACAGGTTTCCCAGGCTGAAATCGAAACAGGGTAAAATCAAAGCAGAAGTAAAAATCAGTATTATCATACCTGCAAGAAATGAAGAAAAAAATCTTCCGCTGATTCTTGATTCTATAAAAAGCCAGACGTTCTCTCCCCATGAAATTATTGTAGTGAATGACAGCTCAACTGATAAAACTGTGGAAACTGCCCAAAGTTATGGAGCAAAAATTATTGATTCCGGAAGACTTTTGGACGGCTGGCTTGGAAAGCCGTGGAGCTGTTATCGCGGAGCTCTCAAATCCAGAGGGGATATACTGATTTTTCTGGATGCCGATACTGTTCTTGAGCCTGATGCCCTTCTAAAGATAGTGCACAATTTTACGCGAAATGCCGGTGTCCTTTCCATTTTTCCATATCACAGCATAAAAAAGTTTCATGAGGCTTTTTCAGCTATATTTAATTTAATGCAGCTTGCAGGGATGTATAAAAATCCGCTGCTTAAAAAGCCGGAGCCCGCAGGTATGTTCGGTCCGTGTCTTGTAATCTCACGTTCGGATTATTTCAGGATCGGCGGTCATGAGGCCGTGCGGGGTGAAGTTCTGGAGCATTATATAATGGCCCGAGTGTTAAACAGCTGTAATATTCATGTGCGCCTCTATTCAGGAAAAGGAACTCTTAATGTAAGAATGTATCCGGAAGGCTGGAAAGCTCTTGTTTCAGGCTGGAGTAAATCAATTACAAGGGGTGCGGACCTGACTCCTGGGATCAGCATGTCTCTGTGCACCATCTGGATTTCCGGTCTGACAGTTTCGTCCATTCTTTTCTGCTATTCTATTTTTTCTGCTGATCTCTGCAATATATTGATCTGGTCAATGGTATATCTTGTTTATGCTATCGAGCTGATCATTCTTTTTAAAACAGCTGGTAATTTTCCCATATGGTCTGCAGTTCTGTACCCGGTTAATCTACTGTTTTTTCTGGCTGTCTTTTCTATGGCGTCATACAGGATATCAAAAAACAGGCAGGCTGAGTGGAAAGGCCGAAAGATCAGTTAGCTTTATCTTGATGTCATCGCAAGTTTAATTCCAAAGGCTGCAAATAAAGCTGCAAAGGATTTCTGCAGAAAAACGATTGTTTTTGGGGATCTGGTCACGCGTTTTCTGAGCATATTTGCAGAGAGGCCATACAGGATAAAAATAACAAGGGTCATGGCCATAAATATCAGACTCAGTGCAATAAGCTGCAGTGTCGGGGATGATGCTTCCGGTAAAATAAAAAGTGGAAGAAAGGCCAGAAAAAATATAGTTAGTTTAGGATTCAGTATATTTATTAAAATACCTCTCAGGGCTATTTTAAAAATATTTTTTGATCCGGACGGGTTATTAAAATTAAGGGCTCCGGTTTCTCTCCACATGGACCATGCAAGATATAAAAGATATAAAACACCGGCATATTTGATAATCTGAAAAGCCATGGCGCTCATGTGCAAAATAGCGGAAAGCCCGAGTATGCTTGCGGTAAGGTGGGGAATAATACCGGCCGTGCACCCGAAAGCGGCAGCAATGCTCGCTTTTCTTCCAAGAAAAAGACCGTTTGACACAGTGTAGATAACTCCTGTGCCCGGTATTAAAACTACGACAAGTGATGTAAGTAAAAATTCCATGCTGAACATGTTTTGTTATCCTGATACATTTTAATGGTTAGATCCATATAATCCGATATGTTTTTTCAGAAATACTTTATCCTGTCATCCGGGTCAATACTTTAGATAAAGGCGCAGCCAATATCAACTAGAGTTTTGAAAATCCGGCCTGATTTTCCATTGACACGTTTTGCGCTGGGAGGATATTGTGTTTGATTACTTAAAGAAATTTTTAAACGAGAGAGAATATGCCTGAATATCATGATATCACACTGCTGCCGGAGGGCAGGATAATAAAGGCCGAAGCCGGCAAAACCATTATGGAAAGCCTTGTTGATGAAACTTCACTCAGAGCACCCTGCGGCGGTATGGGTGTATGCGGAAAATGCCGTGTTATTATAGAGTCAAAAGATGTGCCTGATCTTACGGATGTTGAAAAGGATCAGCTGTCTCCCGGTCTTATTGCTTCAGGTTACAGGCTTGCCTGCCAGGTTCCTGTTGACAGGCCGATGTCTGTAAGGCTGTCTGATGCAGGTCAGGACCGCGGGCATGTAGAAGCAAAAAAGGTTTATCCCGGACCCTATAATGTTGATCCGGTTATTCCTCTTCCCGAAGACAAACCCTGCTACGGTCTTGCTGTTGACCTGGGAACGACCACCATTGCGGGATATCTCTGCGATATGAAGACAGGTGAAATCCTCACCTCCAGCGCTACCATCAACCCCCAGAGGCGATACGGGGATGATGTAATAAGCAGGATCAATTTTGCAGGCAAGGGAGAAGAAAATCTTAAAAAGCTTCAGGGGCTTAGCCGAGATGCAATCTCCTATCTTGCAGATTCATGCCTTAAGGAGATCAAGGCTTCCCATGATGATTTTTACGGGATTACGGTAGCAGGCAATACAACAATGGAGCATATTCTCGCAGGATATGATGTAAGCGGTCTGGGAAAAACCCCCTTTAATCCTGTTACCCTTTCCGAAATAAATTTAAAAACAGAAGATTTTGGCCTTGATAAATTTAAACCGGGTACATCCTTTAACATACTTCCCATTATAGCAGCCTTTATCGGCGGGGATACACTTGCCTGTGTGCTTGCGGACAAACCTTACAACCGTGATGAAGTGACGCTGATAGTTGATCTTGGTACTAACGGGGAACTTGTAATAGGCAATAAGGACGGCATGTGGTCAACAAGCTGTGCAACAGGCCCGGCCCTTGAAGGGGCTCAGCTTTCCTGCGGAATGAGGGCAACCCTCGGAGCAATAAGTGCATGCAGCATAGATTCTTCAACCTGTAATTTCAGTTATAAAACAATAGGTGACGGTTCCGAACCGCCCCTGGGTTTCTGCGGATCAGGTATTCTTGATCTTATGGCAACAATGGTAAAGTCCGGAGCAATCAAATCAGGCGGTAATTTTAACAGAGATTTTCCGGGATTTTCAGATGACAGTGAAGACGGTGTTGCAAGAATGGTCTTCATACCAGAAGATAAAAATCCGGCGCATGTTGAAGTTTTTGTGTCACAGCATGATGTGAGGCAGGTGCAGCTTGCAAAGGCTGCCATTATAACGGGTATCCGTTATCTTATGGAAAAGGCCGGTGTTGATAAAATAGACAGGACAATACTCACAGGTGCATTCGGAAATGCCTTTGACTGGAAAAGCGCAGTTACCATAGGAATGCTTCCTGATGTTGAGACAATGGGAGAAGTAATTTCAAGGGACAACCTGGCAGGGGAAGGCGCAGTAATGTACCTGCTGGATAAGGAAACCCGCAAAGAAGCCGAGCTTATTAAAAGAGAAACAAAGTATATGAACCTGGCCGAGCAGGATGAATTTATGGAAAGGTTTGTTGAAAATACGGGTTTTGCGGAAGCTGAAGAGTGATAAAAAACAGGCGCATGGCACAAGGTTCAAGGCGCAAGGAAAAGCATAAAAACAAAAGGCTTTTAACGTTTTTCCTTGCGCCCTGTGCCCTGAGCCTTGCGCCTGTTTTTTATACCTGCCAAAGTGAAAAAGGCCCCTTTCTTTTATCGGAGCCCTTTATTTCCTTGCCCCTCCCTCACCTGTTCAGCGCAATCCTGCTCAGTTTATAAATTGCTTCATCAAGCTTTGGATGCAGTTTTTTATCTATAGATAATGCAAATATCGAAACCGGCGGTTTTCCAGGCTGGCAGTAATAGTTTATAAAATCCTCCAGGCCAGCGTACAGCTCTTCCTCTGATGCTTCCGGATCAATATACGGCGGGGTGACTCCAAGCAGAAGCTTGTCTCCGTAATTATCATAGAGCATTTTATAATCGTTCATGGGCTGGGGAGTCCATGACTGTACACCTGCTTCTATGTAGATAGGTGCCAGCATTTCGGTCTTTCCGCAGGAATGCATGTCAACAAACACTCCTTTGCTCTGAATATGTGAAAGAACCTTCTTTAAAGAGGGTAAAATCATTTTTTTAATTGTGGCAGGAGAAAAAAACGGTGCCATTTGTGATCCCCAGTCATCATGAAAGGAGATGATTCTCGGGTTTGAATATTCAATGTATTTATCAATGAGCTTACAGTAAAAATCCGCCTGTTCATCAAAGAACTCAAGAATTGCATCTTCCTGGTCTTCATCGATAATGGCCATTGCTGCTTTGTCAAAATCCATAAAGGAAATAAGGCGTTCAAAAATACCGTTAAGGATTGTAACAAAGGATACCCGGTCATCATTCGAGTCAATTGTATCCTTCAGTGTTTCCCATGGATATGAATCAACGTCCGGAAATGTGATTTTATCCCGCCAGGTATTCATGTCTGCAATATAAGGTGTCCCTGGTTTTCTTGTCGCGCCGGTTGCTACAGGCACAAAGACCCATTCAAGTCCAAAAAAGTCAAATCCTCCCTTTGTTCTTGCTTCATTGTCCGGCAGAAACATGGCCATTACCATGTTTATATCACTCATACCCGGAAGCCAGTGGGGGCGTTCACCCTTTATTATAAGCTCATAATTTTCAGCCGGTGATACAGGCGTGTTATATTTGGGAAGGGGCGGCATTCCGGGAAACGGCCCGGGATATTCTCCAACTACTTTCAGTTCATCTTCAGAAAAGGGTATTCTTTCCAATTTTAATCTCCTGTCAGCGTGATTCGCCTGAAAACGGTTTTTTTTACCCGCAGTATTTTATTCGTGAAAGCCTGTAAAGCTCCTCCATGTATGCGGGGGTCAGTAGTGAAAATGAGTAAAAGTTTAAAAGCGCCGGTTTTTCGGGATTGCAGTATTTTTCTACAAAGTCTGCTGCAGCTTCCCTCTGCTGATCTTCTGTAGCATTTTCCGGAAGAGGCGGCGGGTTAACTCCTATTATGATCCGGTCTCCATATTTTTCATAGATCATGTGGCTGTCGTTCATAAGCTGCGGTCCCCACGAATCCCATCCGGCTGCAATAATCTGGGGAACCTGCATTTCAAGGTGCCCGCAGCTGTGAAGGTCTGCTACCAGGTTTCGTTCATGAAGAAAGTCCGTAAGCCTTTTCATCTCCGGAACAATCATTTCATTTGCAGTTGCAGGAGAGAAAAACGGCGCTCTTTGAGAGCCCCAGTCATCATGTACCGTAATGCCGTCTATATTAAAATAGTCCACCATTCTTTCTATGATGTTCATGTACAGGTCTGTTAGTTTCCCGAACAGCGCCTTTACTGCTTCCTGCTGGTCTTCATCAACAAGGGCCATTATGGCGCTGTCAAAATCCATGAAGGATATCAGCCTTTCAAAATAACCTGTCATGAAAAATGGCTGAATAAAAAGACCTTTAGCAAGGAATTCTCTGTTGTTTTCTGCGCAGGTTTTCCAGTCCCAGGTGTCTATATCAGGAAATACTACCCTGTCTTCCCATTCATTTGCGTCATTTAAAAGCGGGGCACCTGGTTTAACCATGGAGCCTGTTGCAATCTCGACATATTCCCACTCAATACCGAACATGTCCTTTCCGCCGAAATCTTCACGCTTTAAGGGGACAGCTTCTATAACCAGTGCCCTGGCTTTATTGTCCGGTATAAACTGGGGGGTAAAAATGGATACATCCAGCGGTGTTACCTGCCACATGGGGTCTCTGTTAATCAGTGCCCTGTGTGCTTCTTTTGGTGCTGCCGGAAAGTTGAAAATCGGAGTGGATGGACTGCCCGGAAAAAATCCTGGTGTTTCTCCGACGACCTTGAGCTCATCTTCTGAAAAGGGAATTTTACCCATGAGCATTCTCCTTTATATTTCGGAATAAACCGGGAAAGGTGAATAATCTGTTTTTGTGAAAGGACAGCCCCGCTAAAAAGCGGAGCTGTTTAATTTGACTTAATTATAAATAACTTAAGCAATAATAGCTTTTGCAAGCTCTGCAGCTGAAGCTGCATCTTCTGCATAACCGTCAGCGCCGATCTCATCAGAGTATTCCTGAGTAATAGGTGCGCCGCCGACAACGATTTTAACCTTGTCTTTCATACCTGCATCGATAAGACCTTTTACAGTTTCTGAAAGAGCCGGCATTGTTGTTGTAAGAAGACATGACAGAGCAACAATCTTACATTCCGGTGTATCGTTGATAGCTTCGATGAACTTGTCTGTAGGAACGTCAACACCAAGGTCAACCATTGTAAAACCTGCAGATTCAATCATAAGAGAAACAAGGTTTTTACCTATATCATGAAGGTCGCCTGCAACGGTTCCGATAATACATGTGCCAAGAGATGTTGATGCACCGCTTGCAAGAAGCGGCTGAATAACTGCAACACCTTTTTTCATTGTATGAGCTGCCATGAGCATTTCAGGAACAAATATTTCTGATCTTTTAAATTTGTCGCCTACGATAGCCATTGCATCAATCATGGTATCAAGTATAACGGTTGCTTCAACGCCTTCATCTACAGCGCCCTGAACGGCGTCTGCTATAAGTTTCTGTTTTCCCTTTTCGGTTAATTCTTTTACTTCATCTAATTTAGACATTTGCTGATCCTTTTTATTTTAGAAATAAACGGTGCCGGTTCCTGGTTAAAACCGGACAGTATCCAGTTTTTGGCACCGTTTTGTTTTCAATTAATATTACTTCTTCTGTACGCCGAAAATACCGTCTCTGTAAGCGCCGATGAATTCCATACACATCATATCTTCGCCAAGAAGTGCTTCGGTAGCGTAAATCAGACCTCTCATGTCTCTGTTCAGAGGATCAAGGATAACGCTGTCCATACCTGCGTTCATAGCCAGAACAACAAATGCCTGGTTTACAACCTTACGTGCAGGCAGGTTAAAGGAAATGTTGCTTGCAGCGCCTGTTATATGAATGGTGGGGTAACGTTTTTTGATTTCTTTCATTACATCTACAAGCATATTAATGCCGTCTTCTGATGTACAGAGCATTTCTACCAGAGGGTCAATGTGTATGCGGGAAGGATCGATATTGTATTCTTTTGCCTTTGCCATGAGATCTTCAAGGATTTTAAGGCGGATTTCAGCGGTCTTTGGAATTCCGTTTTTGTCATCACACAGAAGGGCAGCAACTTCCCATTTGGTATCTGCAATAACAGGGAAAACATCATCTACCTTTGTTCCTTCCATTGATACTGAATTGATCATACCGGGTTTTTTACAAAAAGGGATCATGTCTGCACAAAGCTTGGCATTGGGGCTGTCTACTGCTATAGGAACATCAGAAACTTCCTGAACCAGTTCTATCATCCATTTAAGGGTTTCAAACTCAAATTCAGGTTCAACTGAAGCACATACATCAAGGAAATCAGGACTTACTTCTGACTGAATTTTTGCAAGGTTCTTGATAAACTCTTCATCTTTGGCTTCAATAGCCTTTGCTACAGATGGAATAGATCCATTTATTTTTTCTGCAATAATAATCATTGTTATTTCTCCGTTTTCTATAAGATTAAAAAATATAAAACATTAAAAAACAAACTACAGCTGATGATTTTGCAGGGATCATAATCCCGGTCGAACCGGCTTTCGAAAATCATCAGCCTTTAAAGGGCCTTTGAAGGCTTCCTGTGCCTGGTTTTTTAAACGACGCAGTATAAAAATTCTAATGAAGGATGTCAAACCAAAAGCCTTCCAACATGGCGGATTTCTAAGGTTTTTTAACCCTCTTATAAGTCATGGCTTTAAAATCCTGGTAAATGTCAAAAATCAGATATTTATTCAATACAGGTTTCTGCAGTCATATAAGGTTTGTTGACTTTATAAAAATTAAAAAATACAAAATAATGCAGATTAAAGATTTTTTGATAAATTTAAGAAAGAAGAAGTTAAATTGAAAAAAAAGAACTTAGCTGAACAATATATAAAAACCGGTTTAGGCATTGATGCCGGCGGAACATATACAGATGCTGTGATCTATGATCTTGAAAATAACAAGATGCTGTATAAGGCAAAAGCCCTTACCACCAGGTGGGATTTTACCATAGGTATAAGCCGGACACTTTCAGAGCTGGATCAGAACTGTCTGAAAAAAGTTGAGCTGATTTCACTGTCTACAACCCTTGCAACCAATGCCATTGTTGAAAATGAAGGTCAGAAGGTCGGGCTGATACTTATGCCGCCCTATGGACTTGATGTAACCGCAGATATTCCATATCAGCCGAAAATCATTGTGCAGGGTCAGCTGGAAATTTCGGGAAGAGAGATCGCACCTGTTAACCCTGATCAGATCAGATCCGAAACTGATAAAATGATTAAAAGTCATCATGTAACTGCCTTTGCCGTGTCAGGCTATGCCGGTTCAATTAATCCTGAGCATGAACTGCAGGTAAAAAAAATAATAAAGGAAACAACCGGATTTTTTGTGTCCTGCGGCCATGAATTATCTGATACCCTTGATTTTCGGACCAGGGCAGCCACAGCAGTACTTAATGCAAGGATTATCCCCAGGCTCACAAACCTTCTGTTTGATCTTGAAAAGGTCATGGCCTGCTACGGAATTGATGCTCCTGTTGTTGTGGTAAAAGGGGACGGAACCCTGATGAGCGCTGAAATGGCAAAAAGCAGGCCTGTTGAAACTATCCTTTCGGGTCCTGCAGCAAGTGTTGCCGGCGCAAAACATCTGACAGGTATTGATGATGCTATGGTGGTGGATATGGGAGGTACGACAACAGATACTGCTGCACTGTCAGAGGGCATGGTCAGTATTAATGAGAATGGTTCAAAGGTTGGCGGGCACAGAACCCATGTAAAGGCCCTGGATATCAGAACATCCGGCCTCGGCGGCGACAGTTTTATTCTGTATAAAAACAGGAAGTTTTTTATCGGTCCGAAACGGGTTGCGCCTGTAGCGTGGCTCGGGCAGTATTACTCAGGAGCAGATGCTGCCCTGGATTTTTTAGGCGCCGACCTTGAGCCTTACGGGCATTCCACCCATTGTATGCAGGTACTGGCTAAAACCGGTGATATTAAAGGTTTAGAGCTCGCACCCATTGAAGAAAACATTGTTAAGCTTCTGGAAAAAAGGCCCTATTCAATAGATGAACTGGTCCGGTCAACCGAGGTGCTTTCCGAATGGACCCTTCCGCTGGAGCGGCTGGAAGAGAATTTTATTATTCAGAGATGCGGCCTTACCTTTACTGATCTCCTTCACATAAATGGAAGATTTCAAAAATGGGAAATCCAAACTGCAGAGCGGTATGCGGAGTTCCATTCATTTTTAAGCGGAATCCCCCTTAAAGAGATGATTGATCTTCTAATGGATATGGGAGTTAAGCAGCTTTCAATGGAACTGCTTAAGCACAGGCTTGATGATGTAGATACAGACAGGTTTGATGAGTGTCCGGCATGTAAAACTCTTATTAACCATCTTTTAAGCGGCCAGCATCCTAACTATGAAGTGGCACTTAATCTTAAACACCCTGTTATAGGTATTGGCGCACCCATAAAATATTTTCTGCCCGGGGCAGTAAAGCCTTTAAAAACAGAGGCTGTTATTCCTGAAAATGCCGATGTTGCCAATGCTATCGGTGCAGTTACAAGCCATGTTTTTGTAAGCAGGCAGCTCGCAGTGGTGCCCGGTCATTACAGCGGTTTTGTTATAGAAGGTATTTCAGGCTCTCCCCATTTTAAAGATTTTGATGAAGCGGACCGTTTTGCCAGGGAGACGCTGAAAGAGATGGTTTATAAACTTGCCGGGGAAGCAGGAACAAGCAGCAGAGAAATAGTATTTGAAACAGCAGATAAAACACCTGTAAGAGCGGACGGAAAGCCGGTTTTTATAAAACGGACTATATCCGCCCGCATTAAAGGCAGACCTGACTTGTTAATTACAAAAACATCAGGACAAGTGATGTAATTATTCCGCCCCAGATTAAGGCGATAATACAGTATCCCATAATATCCCTGATACCAAGACCTGCAATCCCCAGTAACGGCAGCGCCCAGAAAGGCTGTATCATATTGGTCCAGGCATCACCCCAGGATACAGCCATGGCAGCCTTACCCAGATCGACGCCAAGCTCTTTTGCAGCGGGCATGACTATCGGTCCCTGCACTGCCCATTGTCCTCCTCCGGAAGGCACAAAAAAGTTTACGATTCCGGCGCTCAGATAGGTGAAAAAAGGAAATGTTGTAGGATTGCTAATTTCCACAAACCATTGTGAAATTGAAGCTGCCAAACCTGAATTAACCATCATGCCCATTATCCCGGCATAAAGGGGAAACTGCAGAACAATACCCCCTGTATTTTTAATGGCATCGTTCAGAGCCCTCAGGTAGTTTGCAGGGGTTTTATGAAGAATGATTCCTGCAAAGAGGAAAATCAGGTTTACACTGTTTAAGCCAAGGCTGCCGCCCCGGGCAAAGTAGATAATAATATAGATGATACCGAAAACACCCAGCAGAAGGGAGATGATCATATTGTTTTCCAGCTTTTCAGCTGGAGTCATAGCGGTTTTGTCCATGACTGGAGCCTCTGCAGAACTTTCTTCCAGCAATGCCGGGTCCACTTCTATAACGTCTTTTTTTAAGGGCATCATCATTTTATTTATCAGCGGCAAAGTGACCAGCAGTATTGCGCTTATTAAAATGCTCTGCCAGGCAAAGATTGTTTCGGAAACAGGTATTACCGTGTCCCCTGTAATCTCCTTCATGAAACTGGCAGAAGTTTCAGCAACCTTTAAAGGTATGGAGCCTGAAAGACCTGCATGCCATACTATAAATCCAGTGTAGGCAGATGCCACAAGCAGACCGTAATGAATACCACGGACTTTTTTAGCCATTTCTCTTGCGAGCAAAGCACCGACTATCAACCCGAATCCCCAGTTGATCCAGCAGGCCAGTAATGCTGTAAATGTGGTAATTACAATAGCCTGACCGGGGCTTTTGGCAAGTCCGGCAATGGATTTTAATCCTGATTCTACAATCTTTGTTTTTGCCAGTGTATGACCTGTTACAAGTACCAGCACCATCTGCATTGCAAAAGAGAGCAGTTTCCAGAACCCGTCTCCCCAGTATGAAATCATTTTTACAGGGGTCTGGGCTTCAAAGATCATTCCCAGAACAAAAACCGCAAATGTTAAAATGACAGCAAATAAAAAGGCGTCAGGCAGCCATCTGCGGACAATTTTACTGAATAAATCAGCGGTTTTCCTAATCATATAAATCTCCAGTTGTAAAAAAATGTTAATTTTAATGAAGTCGATCCCCCTACATGTCCCGAATGTTTCAGGTGTTATAAAGGCCATGTAGGATGAGGAGATTATTGAGGAGACCCTCAAGCATTCCGGCCTGTGGGACAGTAAAGCAAGGCTTCCTTCCATAGATGTGTTACCGAAAAAAACATTTAAATGCAATAACGACTATTTTTCTTTATAAATAAGACCTGATTTACAAACCGGATATTCGGCCGATCGTTGAGGCCGCAATATTACAACGGCTTTCAGATTGACATACAATATCAAACTCCATATACTTCATGCCTTAAAGAGAACTGGAATCAACAATATCTAAAAAATAATTTACTGGCTTGAAATACCGGGTTTTAAAAAATACCTGCCACTAATATGGAAGATAAGCTTTTGCGCCACGAATTATCTAAAATCTGTTGAAGTCACCTTTTGATCCTGTCATGAAAAAAATCTACCCATTACTTACATCCAATATAAATTATATCGTTGCTGTTATTGGATTGGGCACCATCTTTTTGTTATACAGCGCGATGCATCTAAAACTGGATAATGCCGGCCTCTCCTATGAAGATCCGGGTGACCCCTCTTTTAAGAAATACCAGGAATACAAAAAAACATTTGCTGACGATAATCTCGTTATAGCTGCTGTCGGGTTTTCTCACTCACTGACTGAACCTGAAACAATAAAGTCCATACAGAGTCTTCACCAGGCTCTTATGGATGAACCCCCTGTAAAAACATTGATTGATCCCACGAACTTTAATTCGGAAAATCTGAACTCCATTTTGGGCATAAAAGATTTCTGGCAGCCCGAATCAATAGACAAATTAAGAAAATGTCTGCCCGGTTTTGCAGGAATGATTTCTCCTGATCTTAAAACAACTGCATTTGCAATTCAGCTTAATGAAACAGAAATTAACGGATTTCTGTTTAAAAAACGGGTTGATTATATCGAAGGTATTTTTAAAAAACATTTTCCTGATGCAGAAATCCATATTTCCGGTTTTCCTGTGCTCAAGGCGGCCTTTGAGCGTTATAATCTTTTAAATACGGCTTTTTATACATTGATAGGACTTTTAGCCGGAACAGTAATTGCCCTGTATATTTTTAAAAGTCTTAAGGTCAGCATGATTGTAACCATCTCCTGCCTGATAAGCTCAATCTGGACAGCCGGGACACTTTCGATATTCAATAAAAGCTTTACGGTTTTATCCAGTATCAGCCTTTGTTTTATAATTATAGTTTCCACTACAACAGTGATGCATATCGTTTCCAAGTATTATGAACTCTCCTTTTCAAACGAGTCAAAAAACGGTTTGGAAATTTTAGATAAAACCCTGTCAATTGTATTGCGGCCGTGTTTTATGTGTGCGCTTACTACTTCTGCGGGATTTGTTTCTTTAATGATCAGCCCCAATGATCTGATCAGGGACACAGGACTGATTATAGCAGTCAGTGTTATATTTTCTTTTATCATTACCTTTACCGTCACTACTTTTTTTCTTGCCTGGCTAAAGCCGCCGGAAAGATCTGTACTCAAACGGACCAATAGTGATTATGTTTCCCGCTTTTTAAAAAACACGCTTACTATCGGATTTAGAAAACCATATCCGATGATTGTTACAGGCGGTATTTTAATTGTTGTATTTCTCATTGGCGCAGGTTCTGTAAAACGGTCAAAACAGTCGATGTTTCCGGTTTCTCAGACAACACGCGAAGCAGTATCAATGCAGTTTATCCGGAGTCATCTGTCCTCAGGTTATAATGTTTCACTTATACTGAAACCTGCCGATCTAAAAGCAGATGATTCACAAGATAGCTCATCTAAAAACGTGCTGGCCTCGAATATATTATGGAGAGATCTTTTTGAACTGGAGAGAAGGATAATTTCCATGAAGTATGTTCATTCGGTGGATTCCATGTCCTCCTTTATATCTGCCCTGATGAAAAGATTTCCTCCGGGTTTCTTTTCGCCCGGCAAAGTTATCCGGATGCTGGAAAAAAAAGCAGGTAATGAACCCATGATCAGGCAGTTCATAAATGCAGAAGAAAACCGTATCAGAATTGTTATTCATCTGTCTGACCTTCCCGACCTTGATCTCAACAGGGTGATCAGTGATATTCAGGCTGAGGCGGAATCTGTTTTTACTGATACCGCTGAAATAGATATTACAGGTCAGGCAGTGATTTTTGAACAGCAGAAAAAAGCTGTTACTGATTACCAGATTAAATCGCTGATACTTGCGCTTTTTCTGATAACCATATTGATGATGCTCCAGCTCCGTTCCGTTGCCCTTGGGATCATCAGCCTGATACCAAATGCTGTCCCGCTTTTAACCATATTCGGACTCATGGGCTGGCTCAAAATAGGACTCGACCCGTTAATGATTTTTGCTGCGATTATCTCTTTCGGGTTGTCCGTGGATGACTCAATTCACTATCTTACACAGGTAAAAAGAGAGCTGATAAAAAATAATAATCAGGGCGATATATCAATACACCTTGAAAAATCATACTGGATTTCATCAAGAGCTCTTTTATCAACTACGGTTGTTATTTTAATATCGTCTCTGGCTTTTCTGTTTTCCTCGTTTGACCATGTTTTCGGATTTGGTGTTCTGGTTTCATCGGCAGCAGCAAGCGCTTTGTTTGGAGATCTTATTCTGCTTCCTGCAGTCATTATCAAAATCAAACCTTTACAAAATTTTATACGCAGGTGTTAGGGGTTTTTTATTTATGAAAGAAAATCAGATTGAAGATGAGTCCTGGTATCCGGACAAAAAAATTGAGTGGTGGTTTGTGCAGGGTTTTTTTGAGGGGGGAAATATTCCGAGAGAATATTTTATGGTTTCATTTTTCAGGCAGTTATTAAGAGATCCGGAACCCCATCATGGATATACTTTGATTTCTTCTCTTTTTAATCCGGAAACCAGTGAAAATAAAGTCATAACCTGGATCGACAATGATATCTTCAAATGGATTTTACGGAAAACGGATAAAGTTGAAAAATTAAAACCATATTTTAATGAAATTAAAACCTTTGGACCGCTTCCCCCGGTGATGCTGAAAAACGAAAAACCTGAAATGGCCGGAAATACACTTTCTGTTTCCTGGGATAATTTTTTACTATCACAAACAGAAGAAGGTTTTAAATTGAGGTTGCCCGGTACACTTTTAAACAGCAGAGTTCAGTTTAATGCCAGACCCATGACAGGCTGCTTTACCACAATGCAGGAAAAGGACAGCGGAAAAATACGCGAATCCATGTCATACAACACCTATCCTCTTTGTGAGCTGTCAGGAATGATCGGTGAAAATAAAATAACCGGAAGAGCCTGGCTGGATCACCAGTGGGGCGGATATGGCATGTTTGTTTCTGAAGATGAGAGCAGAGAAGGGCTTAAGGGGTGGAACTGGTTCGGTATCAGCCTTGAAGACAATTCAAGCTGGATTATATGGGAACACTGGTATTTAAAAACCGGGAAAAAAATAACAACCAGCGCAACCCGAATGAATTTTGACGGAACGCTTGAGCATTTTGATAATATCGATGTTGCTCCTTTACGCCTGTGGGAAAGCCCGTTGACAGGCGCCAGCTACCCTGTTGAATGTGAAATCAAAATTCCCCAAAAAAATATCAGCATGATTTTTAGTCCTGTATTTGATAATCAGGAAATTGTCCTGTACGGACCCCACAGATCTGTGTGGGAAGGGTGCGGCAGAGTGGTTTACAGGGATGGTTACTGCGCCATTAACGGATACGCCCGTGGTGAATTTTTCGGCCAGGGATATATACATAATTTAAAGACCTATTTCCTTCCAATAGAAAACAGGATTAAAAATAACATTAAAGCGTTTTTTCCCGAAAAGCCGGACGGTGAGCGCATTGAGCATTATATTGGTAAAACGGATTTTGCACACTCCTTTGACGCCTATACAAAAACCGTTTCAGAGCCTGTCTGGAATCTTATGAATAGGGAAGGCAAAATGTGGAGACCTGTTTTCAGTCTTCTCATGCTGGAATCTCTGGGGTGCAATTCAAAAAATTTTGAATCAATATTGTCTGTTTTCCCGGAAATGTCCCATACCGGATCTCTTATTATTGACGATATCGAAGACCATTCTCTGCTGCGGCGGGGAGAGAAGAGTATCCATGAAAAGTATGGAATGGAAGTAGCTATTAATGCTGCCAATACAATATATTTTTTACCCTTTCTGGAGCTGATTAATCACCGGCACCTCACTCCTGTACAGAAAACAGAAATTTATGAGGTTCTTATTCGTGGGTATATTTCAGGTCACCTGGGACAGGCTGCAGATATTTTCTGGTCCAATAACATGACCCCCGAAAACCTGGATGAATGGCTTAATACCGATCTTGAGAACCAGATTCTTCAGGTCTACAGCGCAAAAACAGGTTCAATTCTTAAAGGGAGTGCCGCGACAGCAGGTATTATTGCGAATACCGATGAAAAGACAAAGGAGGCCTGTATCGAGTTTGCCCAGAATGTCAGTATTGCTTTCCAGATCCTGGATGATATCCGCAATTTTAATCCTGAAATAAGCCGTAAAAAATGCGGTGAAGATATTTCGGAAGGAAAACTGACCTACATTATTATTAAGGCGCTTCTGACCCTTGATAAAAAGCATAAAGAATATATATCGAAAATTTTATGCGACCCTCTGGAAAGAGGACAAAAAACTAATATCAATGCCATAATAGAACTGGTTAACAGTACCGGTATCCTTGAACAGGCGCAAAGGAAAGCTTCAGATATGTTTCACAGTAGCTGGAGTCGGCTCTGTATGTTCACGCAGCACTCAGAATCCAGGATAATGCTGAAACTCTTGTGTCACAAGCTGCTTGATTTATAAAACCGAAAACAAAAAAAGCCCCGCTTAAAAAGCGGGGCTTTGAATTTTTACTGAGCGCTAAACTTAAGCAATAATAGCTTTTGCAAGCTCTGCAGCTGAAGCTGCATCTTCTGCATAACCGTCAGCGCCGATCTCATCAGAGTATTCCTGAGTAATAGGTGCGCCGCCGACAACGATTTTAACCTTGTCTTTCATACCTGCATCGATAAGACCTTTTACAGTTTCTGAAAGAGCCGGCATTGTTGTTGTAAGAAGACATGACAGAGCAACAATCTTACATTCCGGTGTATCGTTGATAGCTTCGATGAACTTGTCTGTAGGAACGTCAACACCAAGGTCAACCATTGTAAAACCTGCAGATTCAATCATAAGAGAAACAAGGTTTTTACCTATATCATGAAGGTCGCCTGCAACGGTTCCGATAATACATGTGCCAAGAGATGTTGATGCACCGCTTGCAAGAAGCGGCTGAATAACTGCAACACCTTTTTTCATTGTATGAGCTGCCATGAGCATTTCAGGAACAAATATTTCTGATCTTTTAAATTTGTCGCCTACGATAGCCATTGCATCAATCATGGTATCAAGTATAACGGTTGCTTCAACGCCTTCATCTACAGCGCCCTGAACGGCGTCTGCTATAAGTTTCTGTTTTCCCTTTTCGGTTAATTCTTTTACTTCATCTAATTTAGACATTTACTGCCTCCCTTTTAGTTATGTTATTTATCTTGACGCCGAACAATTCGTCTCTGTAAGCGCCTATATATTCCAGACAGAAATCCTTTTTCTCAAGCAATACAAGCTGCATAAACCTGAACATACTTATCTTTTAGTATGCCGTGTCCATAATAACGTTATAAATTCCGGTGTTATTTGCCTGCACAGGAAATGCCTGGTTGAAATTTTTTCCTGAAGGCAGACCGAAAAAATATTGCTGAGTCCGCTGGTAATATGTAGTGTTTTTAACATCTAATTTGTATTTAGATGCTACTTCAATAAACTCCAAACTCTCCTTGCGTCCTGCTCATCATTATCTATGAAAAACAAATTTTTCTATAATAACTATATTTACTTGTCAATATCGGCAAAACTCGAAATTTCGTTAACAGGATTTCCTTTTCCCTGATCCGAAAACAGATAATAATTGATCCGAAAAAGTTTTTATTGTATTTGATGAATAATGTCAATGTTTTAGATGTAAAAAGCCTCTTTCGGGGCAGTATTAAGGCAAAAAAAAAAATTGCTAAAAATAATCGCCTGCATTTTGTGGGTAAGATATGCAAATACCACTATAGATTGATTTGTGAAAAATCGTTCTTGTCACTGGATGATCAGTTATTGTCTCTTGACGATACGGTTAATTTTACCTATAGTTCTGCACTTAAAAGCAGATTCGTTTTCAACTAAATTTAATTTGGAAGGAAAAGATATGGCAGAAAATCGAAAAGAAGGAATGGAACCTTTATGGGTACTCATAGAAAAGCAGATTTCCGAGTACGGTGATGATGATTTTTCCGAAAGCAACAGCCTTGGAACCGCAAAAGAAATTGCAGCAGCCCTTGATGAAAAAGGATACAATGTATCAAAGAGCGGCGGGAACTGGCTGAGACTCAAGACTGCATTAAAAGCCCGCAACCGGGTGGGAAGACCCTTTCTGCAGGATCTTGATAAATCGATTTCTGCACTTACACTTGATAATATTACAGAACCTTACTTCAATGCCATGAAAATAGCAGGCGATCTGGGAAGTGACTGGCCCCTTATTACGGCTTCCGAAAACCGTCCTGATTTTGAAAAGATGGTCGTTGATAAAAAAATAAGCCTTACAATAGAAAAGGCAAAAGAACTTGGCGGAGAAGACGGCATTCGCTATCTTATAGCAAAAGAATTTGATCCGGCCCAGATAGTTGAACTGATGGGTATTTCAGAAGATGAATACAAGGCTGTTAAAGAGAAGGTTGATGCTGAGATAGCCGAAAAGGCAAGAGTTACAGATCTTCTGCATAAAGTGGAAGGCAAAACGGATGATGAGAAGATAAAATATCTTCTTAATAACAGTGCCGCAGATGAACTTATCACAGAAATAGCCGGTTTTGACCAGGCCGCTATCGATAATGTTAAAAAGGCAATGGAAGAAGAACTGGCAGAGAAAAAACGCCTTGAAGAAGAGGCTGCAGCCAAAAAGGCAGCAGAGGCAGCCGGTCCTTCCCTTGACCAGATTGAGCCTGACCAGATGCTTGAATATATTGAAGGCATCCGCGAAATTCTTTACTTTTCCGATCAGGAAAAAGATATCCGTATAATGTGCGAACAGAGCAAAATCCCGAAGGTCCTGGTTGATATAGCTGTTTCAGATCCTGATAAGCTTGACGAACTGGAGGAACAGGCAGGGGGCTAATGGTTAATCATAATTAATTTCTCAGGCCGGTATGTTTTTAAATATACCGGCCTTTCCTATTTCTGAAAGGAGAAAAAATGTTTTTATCCGATCTTACTGAACTGCAGAAAGCCGCGTTTTACAATATTGCAAAAAAACTGATTTACTCCGATGACATACTTGATGTTAATGAAGCAGACTTAATGGGAAAGCTTGAAAGAGAAATGAACATGCCCGGAAGCTCAGTTCCGGTGCAGGAGAACCTGGAGGAATCCTTAAAAACCTTTGATTCTAAAAAATCAAAGGCAGTTGTAATTCTGGAACTGCTTGTTCTCGCAAACATTGATGATGATTTTAATACAGAAGAAGACGGTTTTATTAAGAATATTGCTGATTCCTTTGGCATCAGTTCCATTGATTTTTCCGGCATGAAATGGTGGGCAGCCAAAAAGCTTGATGTAGACAGGGAAGCATCAAAGTTTTTTTAGGGAGTTTCCAGGCCAGTTTGATAATCAGTAATTATGACAGAATTGATTCCGTCTATGATTTTATTAGAGGAGAACAGTCATGTTAAAAAAAGTTCTATTAATAATTCTTTTACTGGTTTTTACAGGCTGTGAAAAAGAAAACACTGAATGGAATCCGGTTTTTGAAGATACCGGCTTCGATTATTTTTATACGGAAATAGACAGGTCTTTGTCTATAATTGATGAGTTATCAGCCGGCACAGAAAACAGTGATTCCGTTTTGATGCAGGCTAAATTGTCTCAGGTGAAAGGCAGAATGCTTGAAATAAAGGATTACTACATTCCTTTAACAACCATCCGTCAGAAAATTTATGATGCCGAACGATTTTACAAATTAAAAAACAGTCAAAAATCAGAAAAGCTTTTATCCGATTCAAAGTCCATATTAAAAACAATTGATCTTGCAACAGAGAACAGGGTGTTTGACAAGGTTGTCAGGGAACTTGAATCAATGATAGATAAAGTTATTCTTTCACTTGATGACCCTTCCGGATCATCTACATACAGCAATATGAAAATTTTGGGTGAGCATATTAATATGATGCTTGCAAGAGGGGATATGGTCCTTTCAGGCGTTGAGTTTTCGAATTAATCTTTTTTATCAATAAAATACCGTGGAGTTATAATGCATTTTAAATTCACTTTGCCGTCAGTTCCTGTCTTATTTCTTTTTTGTTCTCTGTTTTCCACATCATGCGCCGGTACGCCTCATAAACCGGTGTCTGCAGATGTTATTTCCAGGGGATCAATTACTGACCGTGCCTTATCCGAAGTAAGCGGGATAGCTGCTTCCCGAAAAAATAAGGACATACTGTGGGCGCTCAATGACAGCGGAAACAGCGCTTCTGTTTATGCGTTAAATCCGGATGGCAGTCTGGTTCGGACTTTAAATATAAAGGGTGTTTCCAATAATGACTGGGAGGATATTGCATGTTTTAAGCTTGATGGAAAATCATATATCCTGATCGCGGATGTCGGTGATAATTATGCAAAACGAAGCAAATGCTTTTTGCATTTTATAGAAGAACCGGACCTGTCTGATCAAAAGGAAATGCCGGTTATATCAGTTAAACCATCCTGGAGCATAACCTACACATATGAGGATGGCGCAAGGGACTGTGAGTCAGTGGCCTTTGATTCTCAGGATAAGAAAATCCTTCTGTTGAGTAAAAGGGATAATCCCCCAGTCCTGTATGAGCTGCCTGTAAAAATGGATAAAAATGCAGTGGCAAAAAAACTGGCTGCTATTGAGCCCTTTCCTGATAAATCGGATGATATTCTGGCCTTCGGCATAATAACCAATCAGCCGACAGCCATGGACATATCTTCGGACGGATTGTCTGCAATAGTTTTAACCTATGACAGTTCTTATCTGTTTCGAAAAAATGCAGATGAAAAATGGGCAGATGTTTTTAAGTCAGCCCCTGTTGAAGTTTCGCTTCCTAAAATGCGTCAGTCAGAATCAATATGTTTTAACAGTGATGGATCAGAAATATTTACAACCTCCGAACGTGTTCCCGCACCCCTGTATAAAATTGATATTTCATCCAAGGGGAAATAATCCGGGAGGCATTGAACAGCAAAAGATTTGATCAATTGTAAAATGAAGTTAAAAATAAAAAAGGGGCTGAAAAATTTTCAGCCCCTTTTTTAATATATGTTTGAAGAAATTTATGCAGGAACTGCACCTTTAATTTTTCTGAGTGCCTTTTTCCTGCAGTTCATAATGTATGCAATTATCGCAAAGCCAAGACCTATAATACAAAGGATCATTCCAACAAAGAAAGCCTGCTGGTAACTTCCGTTGTTTGCCTCTTTAAGAATAGCTGCAGCCCTGGGTCCTATAACACCGCCCAGTGCAAATGCTATAAACATGATACCGTAATTGATACCAAGGTGCTTTGTGCCGAAAGAGTCTGCCGTGATAGGTGCGATAAGCGAGATATAACCGCCGTAGCAGAGCTCTATCATGATAATTGCAGCAAGAAATATCGGTATCAGGCTCGTTGTAATAAGCGACAGAAAGGAGAGAGTAGAAAGAATAAACAGGAATATAAGAAGAGAAAACCTTCCGAGTTTATCCGAAACACCTCCCCAGAAGAGCCTGCCGAATGCGTTTGATGCGGCAAGTACTCCGACTATAAAAGCCGCTTTCTGCGGTGTAAGATCCATCATAGACTGAACGATGGGTGATGCATGTCCGAGGATCATAAGGCCTGAGGTAGCACCGATTATAAGCGCTGTAAATGCAACATAAAACATCGGAGTTTTGATCATCTGCTGCCATACCATGTCATCGCCGGTTTCTTCTCCCTTAATACTTGAGTCTTTGACAAGAATTTCCTCTTCCTTGAATTCACATATAAACCTGGAAACAATAGCAAGCAGGATAAACAGAGCGATACCAAGGTATTTAAAGGCCATTAATACCCCGTACTGTGAAACAAGCCATGCCCCTACAGGTGCAAGCACTATTGCTCCGGAGCCGTAGCTTGCCACCATAAGTCCTGAAATAAGCCCTTTTTTTTCAGGGAAAATTCTTACCATATAAGAGATGGCAAGGGGGTAGACTATAGATGTGCCTACACCGACTCCCAGGCCAAATGTAAGGTAAAGTTGAGGTACTGTGCTTATTGTTCCGGTAAAATAAAGACCAAGTCCATATATAAATGAACCGATCAGGACGATTGTTCGAATTTTCATATACTGCTGCAGTTTGGCGACCAGCGGCGCAATAGCGCCGAATAATATAAACAGGGTAAAAGCAACTGATACGGCGGATGTTTTCCAGCCGAATTTTTCAATAAGCGGGTTTTGAAAGACGCTCCAGGCATATCCAATGCCTACGCAAACTTCAGTTATTATTCCCGCAATAAGCGTCATCCATCTTTTTTTATTGTAATCCATGTTTCCAAATATCCTTTTTGCCTCAAAAAGCTGTTTTTAAAACACAGAATTTTTTTAACCGAAAGGATACCTTAAAGGGGGGTATATTCTTTCAAGGTGAGTTTTGCTGCAGAATAAGAATCTTATAACTTGTTTTATCCGCCGGAGGTTCTGGCGGAAATATTAATATCCCTAAAAAGGAATGTTGTTTTCTTAAGCAAATGTCTATGTTTTAAAACAGTTATTTTTATTTTAATCTGTTTCAGCGCTCCCAATTTCGCTGATTTTAAACCTCTAACAGGGGTAATTAAATACCTTTTTTCATATTAAGTCTTTTGGGGCTGGTCCATTAACGTATTTTCAGGAAAAGCTGACAGAGTGTGCTTAAAAGGATGGATACTGCCTTCAAAGAAACTAACCTTCAAACTTGATCTGCAACACGCGGCTCCCCGGCCTAAATTTAATATTACAAAAAATTAAGTGGCAGGAGCCTTAACATCCTGCGTACTTCAAAATGCAGAACTACAATATCAGTAATGATTTTCATAGTCAAACCATAAATAAGCTTGAGCTGTTCCCTTTCCCAGACGTCAGTGTCCACAATTTTAAAAGAGTCAGCGTATACAAAAAAAATTTAGTCTATATATCGCCAAATAGTCCAATAATTATGATTTGAGTATTATCTGCAGGCAATTATCACTCAATTACAATTATTGACACTAAGTATAGAAAAAAATATACTTTATGTTTCTATCATTAAATTACGGAATATTTACAGGTCGATTTTTAACCTGCCGGGTGTTATTATTAAGCATTTAAACCAGGTTCGAGAATGGCTTTTTTTTCAGTTGGAAAAAAATACAGGCTTTTTGAATGGACTAACCGTAACGGTGATAATAATTTTTATCTTCATATCTCAGATAGACTTCATGCTGTATTCTCCTTTTTTCCGAAATTTCTTTTTTTAATCTTTTTCCTTTTACCTGACACAGACGCTGCATCAGCGGAAAAAAAGACTGTCTGTTTTTCTTCTAATAAAAAGATATACATGGAGGAATCAGGCATATGAAAATGTTCAGGCTTATCTTCAAAGACCGCAGTCTCTGGTATAAGCTTGCATTTCCTGCTGTACTTCCTGTCCTGTTTGTGACGGTTATAGTTACAGGCATGCTTATGGGGTCCTTTGAACGGACTGTATTCAATGAAGCCGAAAACAGGGCTGATGCACTTATAGGTTTAACCGCCAATTCAATGTCTCACAGATTTATTATTGATAACAAGGAACTGCTTGATAACTTTGTCGACGGCCTTGTAAAAATGGATAATGTGCAGGCTGCCCTGGTTGTAGACAGTTCGGATAAACATATTCTTGCCCATAACAATCATTCCTGTGATGGAAGTTTTGTCTCGGAACTTCCCGAAGAAATGCAGTGTGATGAAGACTTGAACACAAAAACAGCTCCCTTTAAAAAGCAGATGTCATATCTTAAATCTGCTCCTGTGATTATTGAAGGCAGGCAGCATGCATGTCTTCATATTCTTTTTACCTTTGAAAATGTCCATGAAGAAATGTCATCTTTTAAAGGCAAGCTTCTGCTGATAAGTTTTCTGGCAGTTGCTGCGGGTATAGCATTTGCCATGATTGCTGCAAAAAAAATAGAAAAACCTGTGAGCAATCTCAGCATTCAGGCCAGGCTTGCCGGCAAGGGTGACTTTGATCATCATCTGGAATATGACGGCAGTGATGCTCTTGGGCAGATGGTTCATGCCTTTAACCAGATGATGGATGAAATAAAGATAAAACAGAAACAGCTGACCGCTGTAAATATGATTGCAGACATTGTATACAGCTCGCTTGATATGAACAGGGTTGCAGAAAATGCAGTCCATGCAATGATGAGTTACAGCAAATCACCTGCTGTTGCTTTTTTTCTTCTTAATAAAGAAAAGAATCAGCTTGAAATGCTTTTTGCAGAAGGCTTTGATGATGAGACCGTTAAAAAGGCATCTGTGCTGCCCATTGAAGGGTCTCTTACTGGAAAGGCTGTTAAGGAAAAACAGGTTGTTTCTACAGTCGATCTTGTAACCGACGGCAGGCTGGAGCCGGAAGTAAGAAGTGCACTGGCAAAGGAAAATATGCACAGCGTGTATTCCGTTCCTATTCTAGCAAGGGGCGAAGTACTTGGTGCAATGAACCTTATTCATAAGGTCAAAACCAGTGTAGATGAACTTGAAAAGGAAACCCTTATTTCCATAGGCAAGTCAATAGGTCTTGCCATGGCAAATGCCCTGCAGGTAACCCGCATACAGCATGAGATAGAAGAGCGCAGAGAGATCGGAGAGGCTCTGAGAGAAAGTGAGCTAAAATACAGAAATCTCGTTGAAAGGGCCAATGACAGCATTACCATAATCCAGGACGGTTTTATAAAATATGCAAATCCCAGTGCCGTAAAACTGTCAGGGCTTGATGAGGATGAGCTTATAGGTTCTGATTTTCTTGCAAATGTTCATCCCGATGAAAAAGCTAAACTGCAGGATTTGTATACCCGCCGTATGGCAGGGGATTTGATGGAAAGCATCTATGAAACCGTCCTTCTTGCAAAGGACGGTTCAAAGATTTATGCAGAAATAAATGCCAGTCCGACAACCTTCCTTGACAGACCTGCTGACCAGATAATCATAAGAGACATTACAGAGCGCAGGCGCGCACAGGAAGCATTAAAAAAGGCATATGATCAGCTGGAAATAAAAGTTGCCGAACGCACAAAGGAGCTTGCTGTTGCCAAGGAAAAGGCAGAAGAGTCGGACAGGCTTAAGTCTGCCTTTCTTGCATCAATGTCCCATGAGCTCAGAACCCCGTTAAATTCCATTATCGGGTTCACCGGAATAATACTGCAGGAGCTTGTGGGGCCGCTTAATGAAGAGCAGGAAAAGCAGCTCAACATGGTGCAGGACAGCGCTCACCATCTTTTAAGCCTTATAAATGATGTACTTGATCTTTCAAAAATAGAAGCAGGACAGCTTAATGTTGCTTCTGAAAAGTTTGAAATAAATGAAATAATAAACAGGGTTGTAAAAACCGTTTCTCCAATGGCATCTAAAAAGGGCCTTACTGTTGAAACGGAAATCCCCCCTGAGTTAAGAGCTATTAAAAGTGATAAACGGAGAGTGGAGCAGGTCTTGTTGAATCTTGTAAACAATTCCATAAAGTTTACTGAAGCAGGGAGTGTAACAATAACCTGCAAGGCTGATGATAAATGGGTAGTCCTGTCAGTGACCGATACAGGTATTGGTATAGCGGAGGAAGACAGGGGTAAACTGTTTAAAGCGTTTCAGCAGATAGAAACCGGGCTTTCAAGGCGTTTTGAAGGCACAGGGCTCGGGCTTTCAATATGTAAAAAACTGGTTGGGCTCATGGCCGGCGATATTGATGTGCAGAGCGAAGGCCCGGGAAAGGGCTCGACTTTTTCATTCAGGCTTCCTGTATAAGTGAGGTGATTATGACACAAAAGGTGCTAGTGATAGAAGATAATGAACAGAACCTGTACCTGATAAATTTTATTCTGGAAAAGAATGACTTTACAGTTCTGAAGGCAATGGACGGGCAGGCAGGAATTGATATGGCCTCTAAAGAAAAGCCCGACCTTATTCTGCTGGATATTCAGCTGCCGGAAATGGACGGTTATGAGGTGGCAAGAAGACTGAGAAAAATGGAAGAGATGAAAACCGTACCTATTATAGCCGTCACTTCCTATGCCATGGTGGGAGATCGTGAAAAGGCTATTGAGGCAGGGTGTACAGGATATATTGAAAAACCGATTAACCCGAAAACGATTATCGATGAAATAAGACAGTTTATTTAATTGCACCAGTTAATCTTTTAAAGGATTGACCATGAAAAAAGTACTTATTGCAGATGACAATAAACAGAATTTATATATGGCCGAGGTTCTTTTTTCCGGCAACGGGTATTTGGTAGAAACTGCAGCAAACGGTAAAGAGGCTATTGATAAGGCAAGGCTTAATCTGCCTGATATCATCCTTGCAGATATTCTTATGCCTGTAATGGACGGATTTGCTCTCTGCCGGGAATGGAGAAATGATACACAGTTAAAGCACATCCCCTTTATTTTTTATACTGCTACCTATACTGAGCCGAAAGATGAAGAGTTTGCTCTCAGCCTGGGAGCGGACCGTTTTGTTGTTAAGCCTGTTGACGGAGCAGAACTTATAGCTATAACGGAAGAGGTTTTAAAAGATGTCGGAAACAGGCAGCCTGAAGTGTCTGATGCACAAAATTCTGATGAAGAGGTTTATCTCAGGCAGTACAACCAGACTCTTATTCATAAACTGGAGGACAAGCTGGTTCAGCTTGAAGAGAGCAACAGGAAGCTTGAGGAAGAAATAAAAAGCAGGGTATCAGCGGAGCAGAAACTTCACGGTCTTGAAAGACAGCTTGTTCAGCTTCAGAAAATGGAAGCCCTTGGAACCCTTGCCGGCGGCATTGCACATGACTTTAATAATATTTTAATGGCCATAATGGGTCATGCAGAGATAGCTCTCATTGACACTCAGGAGGGCATTCCTGCAGAAAAAAATATCGAGCAGGTAATAAATGCCTGTAAAAGGGCAAAGGAACTTGTTAACCAGATACTTACCTTCAGCAGGCAGACCGATATGGATAAAAAGCCTCTGAATGTAAAAAACATCATAAATGAAGTTCACAAATTATTATGTTCATCTCTGCCTGTAAACATAGAAGTAAAAAAGGTTCTTAAAAGCGATTCCTTTATCATAGCCAATCCAATAGAAATATACCAGGTGCTGATGAACCTGTGTACAAATGCAAGCCATGCTATTTCCTGCAGTGAAGGCACAATTGAGGTCAGTCTTACTGATGTGTCTCTTGAAAATGGTGATGATCCTTTACTGGGAGATCTAGCGCCGGGGATATACCAGAAGCTTGAGGTGGCTGATGACGGGTCCGGTATAAAGACGGAAATGCTCAACCAGATATTTAACCCGTACTTTACAACAAAGAAGAAGGGTGTGGGGACCGGGCTGGGTCTTTCGGTGGTACAGCGGATAGTGCAGGGTGTAGGAGGTGCAGTCACTGTCCGGAGTGAAATTGGTAAGGGAACTGTCTTCAGTATTTATTTTCCTGTTTACAAGGGCGATGTCACCATGGAATTTTCCGGTGCGGCTCCTGTAAAGGGTGGGAATGAACACATACTCTTTGTAGATGACCAGCAGCCTCTTATCGAACTTGGTGTGGAAATGCTAAAACGCCTAGGATACAGGGTTACTGCATTTAATGACAGCCGAAAGGCACTTGAAATATTCAGGACAAGGCCTGATGATTTTGACCTTGTCCTGACAGATATGGATATGCCTGTTCTTTCGGGGGTAATGCTTGCAGATGAGATCATTAAGGTCAGGAGTGATATTCCAGTTGTTTTATGTACCGGCTTCAGTGATCTTACGCTTGAAAAAAAGTGTCAAGAGCTTGGAATAAAATCATTTCTTATGAAACCCTTTGTCCGCAGCATGCTTTCTGAAACTGTAAGAAAAGCTCTCGGCAAAAACTGAAAGGGAAATTATAAAAAATCATCAGCTTAAAAAACTGCATATATCTTCCATTGCAGCTTTGGCTTCAGAAAACATGGGAGAAAAGGCAGGGTAGCAGTGGCACATGCCTTTACCTACTGTTAAAGATACATCAACCCCTGCATCTTTTGCCTTTTCATAAAATCTTATGGAATCATCTCTTAATATCTCTTTTTCCCCTGCATAAATTTTTATTGGGGGTAATCCTTCAAGGTCTCCATAGAGCGGTGATACATAGGGGTTTTTAGAGTCATTGTCTCCGGCGTAAAACCTGCTGCAGTTCTGTGCGCTTCCATGGGGTGAAAGACAGCTTTTTATATTGGTTCTGTATGATTCTCCCGTAAGCGCCAAATCCGTCCATGGTGAAAGCACTGCTGCTTTTTCAGGAAGCTCCATGCCTTTATCCTTTATGGCAAGCAGTGCTGCAAGGCACAGTCCGCCCCCGGCAGAATCCCCTGCAAAGCTGATATTTTTTGGCTGATATCCGGCTTCAAGCAGTGCATTATAGGCTGCTATGGAGTCATCGAGCGCAGCAGGAAATGTATGCTCAGGTGCAAGCCTGTAGTCAAACACATAAGCTCCCTTTCTGCTCCCGGTAGCAAATTTTACAACATGCATGCGGTGCCCTTTTGGGGAGCCGCATACATACATTCCGCCATGAAAATAAAGTATTATTTTATCTTTGTTACGGTTTTCAGGGAACACATATTCGGCATACATGCAGCCTGCGGGTGACGGTTTTATTTCAACATCCTCAGGCACCCTGCCGAACATGGCACCTCCTCCTTCTGCCTGTTTTCTTAGTTTGGCAATCCCTTCCGGTGAAGGATCAAACAGGGGCTTTTTAAATTTAAGTCTGAACAGGTGCCTGTTATGTACCAGGCCGAGCAGTATTTTTGATTTTAAGCTTTGCATTTGTTTTCTCTATATAAATATTTCCATGAGTATGTCAGGAGAAGGTGCTTTAAATTTTTTTCCATGTACTGCCTTATGCATTGCAAGCCCCTTTACTGTAGTCCAGAACACAAGGGACATCTGGGCCGGATCATGTTTTTTTAATAATCCCTGCTTCTGTCCTTCTCTTATTATTTCTTCCATAACTTTATAGGGATAGTCCCTGTTTTTTTTTATTATCTTTTTAGCCTCATCAGGTATTGCATCCGATACAGACGCCTGTGCAATAAGATAATGGTACCGTGCCGAGTCCTCGCTTTTTTCAAGGTTTTCAAGAAGTCCTTCAGCTGCTTTTTTTATTTTATCAAGCGGGCTCAAGGGCATATTTTTTAAAATGTTAACAGCCTCGTTTAACCGTTTAAATGCATCACGTACGATCCCGGTGTAAATTTCTTCCTTTGATTTATAATAGTGATAGATAAGCCCCTGGGACATGCCTGTTGCTTTTGCAATATCCGATATCTTTGTTGCACTGAGCCCCCGCATGGAAAAAAGCCTTAAAGAGTTTTTAAGTATTTCTTCAATGCGGGCCTCTCTCATCTGTTCGTTAGTTTCTTTGTTTCTTGCCAAAAGATACTCCAATGTTATTGACTGAATATTTATTCAGTCAATATATCATGATGTTTTTTATGTCAATGGGAAAAAAGTTTTATGCTGGTTTTTTTTTGTTGCAGGTTGATCTGATGATTTTAATTACCGCAATGAACTTTTCTCAAAGACGCATCTGATCCCCATTGTACAATTGTTTTGATTTTTAAGAATTACAATATCTGACAGTTAGAGAGAGTAAGTTCACAATCCTTAAAAATCAAAACATACGAGCATCCCGCCCGATTAATAGCAGATACTTCTTTGAGAAAAGCTCAGTACCTCAACACGAGGAAGTAAACAGCACCGTACATCTTCTGACTCTTCCTCCCAAAGCAGGTAAAGGCACGATTCCTGCTTATATCCCATTACTTCAGAAATGGTTTTTCAGGCATTTATAATTTAATTTCGGTATGTTTAAACTTGAGACTGATGTCCTCTGGCGGTAGGGATCAAGGACAGAGAAGAAACAGGTAAACCCGGACGGATTTTTGTATCCGTCCGGGTCTTTTATTAAAAATATTATCTAAAGTAGATCACTCGCAAGCTCGGCCAGTTCTGACCGTTCTCCCTTCTGCAGAGTTATATGCGAATATATCTTCTGTCCCTGCATTTTTTCTATCAGATAACTGAGCCCGTTAGAAAGCCTGTCCAGATATGGATGGTCAATCTGGTTTATATCCCCGGTAAATACAATCTTTGTCCCTTCGCCAGCGCGGGTAATAATTGTTTTTACCTCATGGGGTGTAAGGTTCTGTGCCTCATCCACAATAAAAAATATTTTAACAAGGCTTCTTCCCCTTATATAGGAAAGAGGAGATATCACAAGTTTCTCGGATTCAAGATACTCTTTTATCCTCTTGTGATTTTTATCAGACTGATCAAACTGGTTCTGGATAACTCCCAGGTTGTCATAAAGAGGCTGCATATACGGGTCAAGTTTTGATTTTATATCCCCCGGAAGATAACCGATATCCTTGTTGCTCAAGGGCACCATGGGGCGGGCCAGAAACATCTGCCGGTAGTATTTATGGTTTTCAAGACCTGCAGCAAGGGTTAAAAGAGTTTTTCCGGTGCCTGCCTTGCCGGACAGCGTAACAAGTTTAATATCATTGTTTAACAGGGCATCCAGTGCAAAAATCTGTTCTGCATTTCGCGGTGTAATTCCGTACACCATCCGTTTATCAAGACGTCTTATTTTTTCTATTGAAGAGTCATACACGCCAAGTGCAGATTTTTTTCCGTTTTTAAGGATTAAAAATTCATTGGGCACAAGACCTGTTTCAAAATTAAATTCCGAAGGATCAACCTCATAGGGCTTCTGATACATCATGTCGATCAGTTCGGAAGATATATTTTCTTCAACCCTTAAGCCTTCATAAAGAGCAGATACATCTTTTACATGGTCTGTTGTGTAGTCCTGGGCCTTCAGATTTACAGACTTGGCCTTCATCCTGAGGTTAACGTCCTTTGAAACAAGGATAACAGTCCTCGCAGGATTTTCCTTATAAAGATGGTAGCAGACATTAAGTATGTGATGGTCAGGTTTTTGCGGAGAAAAGTTCAGCTTAAGGTCAGGATGAAATTCCTGCTCAAGTTTTACAATGATCTTTCCATGTCCTTCACCTATATCAACTCCCTTTTCAAAAACAAGATCGCCACTCAGCGAGTCAAGATTTCTTAAAAATTCCCTGGCATGGTAGTTAAGAGATGAATTTCCTTTTTTAAACTGGTCAAGCTCTTCTAATACGGTTATGGGGATAACAACATCATTTTCTTCAAAATTATAAATACAGGAACTGTCATGCAAGATAACGTTTGTATCAAGCACAAACGTTTTCTTTTTTTGTTTTGTCATTCATTTTCCTTTTTTAATAATTGCAATTCCGGCTCACATAGATCAGGAACTACCTGCTAAAATTTTAATAACTGAATATGAATTTTCATTTAAAAGAACAATTGTTAGAAGAATATTAGTGCAGCACGAATACGTACATTTTGTATCATAATCATCAGGCATGCACAATAGGTTGTAAATATCGTGGAATGATTTTTCAGGAATAAGTGATTCAGGGTAATGCAGGGGAAATAATCAGAAAGGCAATTCGGTTTCCCGAATGCCGTTATTGTTCCTGAGGACGACCGTTTGTATTAAGGATCCGTCAGGGAGAAGATGCACGTGCATTCGAGAAACATTAAATGGAATTTAAGCCTTCTCCTGTTAGATAAGCATTATCAAAGGGTGAAAAAAGAATGAGTGTTTTTAATCTGCTTAGAGTAAGTTCATAAAATAAGTTTGTTATTATTTATAAAAATTGCTAACTGTAAAATATCTTCAAATTAATACTCAGCAGGAAATACAAAATGTCCATAAATTTTTTATTGATTTATGCAGCTACCATATTTGTTGCATCCATAATACCCGGGCCAAGCATGCTGCTCGCACTGACCCATGGAATGAAATACGGAACAAGAAAAACCGCAGTATCTGCTGCGGGCAACTGCTTTGTTACCTTGATACAGGCATCTGTTTCTATTGCAGGCCTGGGCACAATACTAATTGCCTCAGAAACCGTTTTCCAAATAATAAAATGGGCAGGGGCCATCTATCTGGTATACATGGGGATCACCATATTGCGCTCACCAGGGATGTCATTAAAACCCGCCACATCAGGCTGCGGTAATGAAACTGTTTCAAGCGCCAGACTTTTTATGCAGGGTTCTCTTGTTACCGCAGGAAACCCCAAGGCCATTGTTTTTTTCACTGCAGTTTTTCCACAGTTTATAAATCCTGAGGCAAATTTTTTAAAACAGTATCTTATTCTTATAAGCACCGGACTTGTGATTGCCTTTGTGTGTTTCATGCTCTACGGCGCAGGCGGGCAAAAAATAGTCTCTCTTTTTTCAAATGTCACCACAGGAAAATGGATAAAAAGGTTTATCGGCTCTTCATTTATCGGAGCGGGCATCGGTCTTGCTTTCAGCAGACGGTAAAAAAAATTAGCCGGATCTTAAGATTAAATCCTTTTATCCTGCCGAAAAACATTTATATTTTTGGCTTTTATGCCGAGATACTTGTTAATAAAAGCAAAAATTTAAAAATTAAATGTGGATCACTGAATTTTTCTCCCCGCCCCATGAGATGTTTTCTGCCTGTATGACGCCTCGGAACCGGAGGCAGGGTAATTCAAAATAATACTGGAACTGAATTAAAATGAGCCTGGATACTACGCAAAAACATCTGTTTAACATTATTGGAGAATTTAAATCATCAGAGACAGAAGTACGCTACAGTGAAAAGTATAACAGTCAAATAAGAAACCGTTTAATTTTTACCTGTATTTTCACAAGTATTGCCTATTTTCTGGGCATTATAGCAAATACCTATGTGCTGGAAAGCAGTACCTCTGTCCGCATTATGTTTCTGCTTCGCCTGTTATGCCTGATCCTTGGTTTTGCATCTGCTGCGGCTGCATGGAAAAAAAATCTCAGCCCCTATCTTTACCGGACTATGATTTCCTATATGACCATGGTTGGTGTATCCGAATCAGTGGAGGCAGTCTACCTGTTTAACAGCAGTCAGGGAGTTGTCGTTCCGACAGCTCCAATTATTGTACTTATGTACTACCTGTTTATCTCCATAAAGTTTACTGTTTCCTTTGTTCCGTCCATTGCCATGACCATAATGTACAGTGTAACTCTTTTATTTTTTACGGAATCCCCACTGCCCAATACAATTACCATTATCCTGTTTTTCTCCCTGGCAAATCTTTACGGCTGTTATCATGTTATAACCTTTAACAGGGTAAGGCGCAGTGAATTTTATGCTGTTATCGAACAGCAGAGGCTGAACTGTTCTTTGAAAAAAGAGATAAACAAACGTAAGGACGCAGAAAACAAACTGATTAAGCTTTCAACCATTGATGATTTGACCGGCATATTTAACCGGCGTCATTTTCTTGAGCTTTTTGAAAGGGAGAGGAAAATCTCTGTCAGGTATAAACACCCTCTCTCACTTTTAATAATAGACGCTGACCATTTTAAAAGAGTCAACGATACCTATGGCCATGATACAGGGGATATTGTACTTAAAACCCTTACAAAACAAATTGAAAAGTCTATACGTGATACCGATATACTTGCACGTTTTGGAGGAGAAGAGTTCATTGTTCTGCTGCCTGAAACCGATTTAAAAATGGCTGTCAGCAGCGCAGAGCGAATCTGCCGGATTGTTGAAGAAAGTCCCATATCTTTTTCCGGCGGCACTCTTAACATAACAGTCAGCATCGGGGCCTCGGTTATTAATGATAAATACAATTCCACTGAAGAGATTATTAAAGGAGCCGATCTTGCCCTGTACAAGGCAAAAGAATCAGGCCGTAACCGGGTTTCCTCAATAGAAGAGATATAATAAAAAGTTATATTGAAAACCTTATGAACGGATCTGCACCAAGCAGGCAGATGTTTAGACGATGCTTCAAAATAAATTTGTTGATTCTTAAAGATAAAAAATCTATCTATACCCATCATGAAAAACTCATAATCAAATACCTTATCTTTTATTTTCAATCCGGGAACACTTTTCCTTAATGGAGAAATGTGTCTACCGCAAAATTTTAACCCCTATTTAAAATGAGGTTTTCATGACTATTTCTAAAATTATTCAATCACCAAGGCCCGAAGTCTACGCAAAGGGAACAGCTGTAATGTGGACAGATGAATATATCTCTGCACAGCTGCTTGAAACTCACCTTAACAGCGAGGTTGATCTCGCCAGCAGAAAAGAATCCACCATTGACTCCACAGTTGACTGGATATTGAGTAAAACCGCAGGCTCAGGTTTAAATATACTTGATCTCGGCTGCGGTCCGGGTCTTTATACAGAGAGGTATGCCATTAAGGGGCACATTGTTACAGGAATAGATTTTTCTCAAAATTCCATCTCCTATGCTGCAGGGTCAGCAAAAGAAAAGGGTCTTGATATTACCTATAAATGTCAGGATTATCTTACTATTGAATATGACAATAAATTTGATCTTATTACCATGATTTATACTGATTTCGGTGTTCTCAACCCTGATCAGAGAGGTATTCTTCTTGCAAATATTTTAAGGGCCTTAAAGCCCGGCGGAATTTTTTTGTTTGATGTTATGAATGACAGTCACGCTGGGGTTTCGGAATCAAAGACCTGGGAAGCTTCCGAAAAGGGATTCTGGAGGCCTTTTCCTTATCTTGCCCTGAGTGAAAATATTTTTTATCAGGAAGAAAAAGTTCTCCTGAGTCAGCATACTGTTATTGATGAAAATGGAAAAACAGAAATATACCGCTTCTGGATGAATCTTTTTTCTGAGAGTGATCTGGCTGAAATTATGCAGAAGCATGGTTTCTCTGAAATTTCATTTTTTAATAATATCATACCGGACGGGTATGGATATAAATCCGAAGATATAACCTTTTGTATTGCCGGCAGTAGCTTAATGAGTTCTGAAGTAAAATATAACTATTAAATGTTCCCTACCGATCGGTAGGATCCTATATTGAATCCTACTGATCGGTAGGCTTTTTGAAGATAAATCTTATCGACCGAAAGCAGCTGCCCCATGTTTTTAATAAATTATTTCCGGTTTTTTAAAATTGTTATGATTTGCTGAAAGTACTGGCAGGCAGGGAATCTAACATCATCTATCCATTAAAATGCCATTAAAGACGGCATTAAATTTTTACAGTTTTCCATCCATTTTCAACTCTGGCATCTCCATTGCAATTACCCATTTACAACACGCGCTGATTTCCGGTTCGGGGCTAAAATATCAGGAGAACAATATTTTTTCTGCGGCAAAGGAAATCCATTCAGATGGCTGGAAATCAGGCGTAATTGATTTCAGGAAGGGGAATTAAAATGACTATAGGCGATGCCCTTGCTTTTATAAAACGCAGTCTCAGTGATGCTTCTTTAAGAGCAAAACTTAACGGGGCAGGAAGTAAAGAAGAACTTGAAAAAATACTGGCAGAAGAACTTTTAAGTTTTAATCCAGATGAGTTTGATGATGCCTTTAATCATAAACTCACGGAATGCCAGGAAGAGGAAGATGCTGACCAGCTTAAAGAATTAAAGCTGTGGTGGGACCTTCTGGGACAGGTTCTTGAACCATCGGCCTGCAAGGCCGGATGCAGCGGGTGCTGCTAGTTACCGCCATAAAAAAGGCAGAATTAATCGGCCTGAAAGGAATAATTAAATGAAAAAAGCAACCCTTGAAAAGATTTTTGAGTATGCGTCAATGCCCGTACACGGGACCCTTTCGAGAAAACTCCGAAAGGATATAAGCTGCCAGATAAATGGAAGCGTAATTTATACCAATGCTGTTTTTTTTCTTGGCGATGAATTTGTACGCATAACTGAAGCCGAAAAGGATGTTACTAGTAATACATATTATGATTGGGAAAGCATTATCTCTGTAAAAACGATTGCAAAGATTAGTGAAAAGTAAGTTTTTAAACTCTGCACAGAAAGGAGGTACTTAATTTAGCTCAAATTTTAACCGCGAAAAGCGGGATTTTAAAAGTTAGTTTTTGTTTTGTGTTCTATTATCTTCTCCTAAAAACCCTCCTCATTGTGGGGAGGGTTTTTTATTGGCATAAACTCTATTTAAGCATTATCCTTGAATCCACAACAACATATCCCTGGCCATCCGGCAGAACGGTTACCGGGTTTAAATCCATCTCTGCTATCTGGGGAATATCCTCAACCATTGCAGATATCCTCAAAAGAAGATCTTCCAGTGATTTGATATCCATGGGAGGAGCACCCCTGTAGCCTTTTAAGAGTTCCACCATCCTGACAGACTGGATCATTTCTTTCGCTTCATTGTCCTTTAAGGGATGAAGTCTTGTCGCAGTATCCTTGATAAGCTCAGCATAGGTTCCGCCCAGGCCGAACATTATTACATGGCCAAGGTATCTGTCCTCGTTGACTCCGGCAATAATCTCCATGCCGTTTGTTATCATTTTCTGAATGATTACGCCTTCCATCTCATCAGCAAGGCCTTTGTCAGCAAGGTTTTTCTTTATTGTATTAAAAGCATCCGCTGCTTCTTTTGTGCTGTTTACATCAAGAATAACTCCGCCCACGTCACTTTTGTGAGTAATGGTTGAGGATACAAGTTTAACAACAACCGGAAACCCGATTTTTTCAGCTGCTTCTGCAGTTTCCTCCGCTGTTTTGGCCTCTGCTGTTTCTACTGTTTTAATTCCGTAATTTGCAAGAAGCGCGTTCATCTCATCATTGGGAACCCACATGGGTCTTTTTGAAGCGCCTGTAAGCACAGACTTGACAATATTTTTACCGGCCTTTGAATCTATATCGTTAAACTCGGGTATGTTGCCATGTGATGTACGCAGCATGTCTCCATACCTTACGGCATTTGATAAAGCCTTTACGGCATCTTCCGGGAAAGGAAAGTACGGCACAAAAAGGTCCTCATTCACATTGTTTCCCTTAAGATCCATCTGACCTACAAAGCACGCCATTATAGGTTTGCCAGCTTTTTTTGCATCAGATGCCACTCTTTCTATAACAGCCTCTATATGACTTACACCTTCACCTGCAGGCGGAATATAGATAACAATAATTGAATCGTTTTCCGGGCTGTCTAAAAGTATGCGAAGGCAGGCTTCAAACTCGGTATCCGGGGAACCCGCAGTAAGATCAAGAGGGTTGCTGATTTTTATATCACGAATGACCTTTTCATTAAGTTTATTTACAAGTTCATCAGAAAAAGCGGGAACAACCAGCTTGCTGTTTGATGCAGCGTCGGCAGCAAGAGTGCCGGGGCCTCCGCCGTTTGTAATAATTGCAACCCTGTTTCCCTTTGGTACCGGCTGGCTTGATAAAAGGATTGCAGACTGGAACATATCCTGAATGCTGTCTACCCTTATTATTCCTGCCTGTCTGAAAAGGGCTTCCGATACCACGTGGGGTGTTGCCATTGCGCCTGTGTGCGACTGGGCAGCCCGTGATCCTGCATCAGTGGCTCCGCCCTTGAGCGCAAGAATAGGTTTTTTCATGGCAACCCTTTTTGATATCCTGCTGAACTTATCAGGGTTGTCAAATGATTCAAGGTATAAAAGTATCACCCTTGTTGCTTCGTCATTTTCCCAGTACTGAACCATGTCTGTCGGCGCAATATCTGCCCTGTTGCCAACACTCATAAAGCATGAAAAACCGGTTTCCTGTTTTTTAGCATACTGCAGAACACCCTCGCAAAGTGCCCCGCTCTGTGAGATAAAGGCAATGTGACCCCTCTTCGGAGATGTAAGAGAAAATGTGGCGCTAAGGGATATTTCAGGGTCAGTATTAATGAACCCCATACAGTTAGGGCCTATTATGCGCATACCGTAACCGAATGCAGTTTCACGAAGTGCCTTTTCCATGGCTGCACCTTCATGACCTGTTTCTTTAAACCCGTCCGATATAACAACAATACCCTTGACTCTTTTTCTGCCGCACTGGTCTACAACGCCAAGTACATGTGAAGACGGAACAACTATCATGGCAAGGTCAATTGGGTTTTCTATATCCAGGATTGTTTTATAGGCCTTAACCGACATAACTGCATCGGATGTCGGTGATACCGGATAAACCACACCTGTAAAACCGTTTTGAATAATGGACCTGAAAACAAGGTTCCCGATAGAGCCGGGTCTGTTTGAAGCTCCGATAACTGCAATGGATTTTGGTTTTACGATGTTGCTTAAGGATGTGATGGTTGCTTCCTTGGCACGTTCATCCTTTTTAAGTTCCACTTCGGGAGTTTTGGATATGGAAAAGGTGATGTGGACTATATTGTCTTTTATCTCTCTTTTCTGGCTGAATCCGTAGTTGGCAAATACTGCAAGCATGCCGGTGTTTTCCTGCATAACATAGGCTTCAAAGGTGTCAATGTCATTTTGTCTGGCAACTGTGGCAAGCCACTCTATAAGCTTGTTTCCTATGCCTCTTTCCTGGTAATTGTCGTCAATAACAAATGCAATTTCCGCCGTACTGCCTGAAGGCAGGCGGTTGTAGCGTCCAAAGGCAACAATCCTGTCTTTTCCGTCTTCTATTGCCTCGGCAACAAATGCATATGAGTTTTTGTAGTCAACCTTGCAGTACCTTAAGGCATCGTCCTTCTGCATATCAGCAGGTATGTAATGGAGTCGAAGGTATTTGGTCCTGTAACTTAAGCCGCTGTAAAATTCATACCATGAATCACAGTCATCTCCTGTTATGGGTCTGAACAGGATAGTTGATCCATCCATCAGAACTTCACGTGCTTTGTATTCTTCGGGGTTCATGATTTTTCTCTCTACCATTTGTTATCTCCTTAAATAAGCGTCAGCACTGTGCCGCGATATTAAAGAGAAGGCGGTTTTAATAAAAAGGCTGCCGGCAGCCTGGTATTTTTCAATCCTTAAAATCTTGCATCCCTGCTTCTGCAGGAGTATTTGATTTTGAAAATATTATTAATTGTGAATAAGAGGTTCAAAATCCAACTAACTTCATGTTCTCTGTCTTCAGACAATAAACGAGTGTAAACGCAAAATCCCGGGATGTATGAAAACCAACCTTTCCCTGTTTAAACCTGTATAATCAGTTTTTGAAAACTGTAAAACCCGAAAAAACAACTGGTTTTATATAGCAAAATACAATAACAAAATCATGATAAAAATAGACAGATATATTTCATTGTTTTATTAAAAATGAATAATATCATGCAATTAATCTTTAGACGGTTTATATGAAAAAAAGAGCTCCACGCAAAAAATCAATAAATTTTAACTTTACGCCGGATGCATTTCCGACTGATCCCGGATGTTATCTTATGAAAGATAGCAGGGGCAAGGTTATCTATGCCGGGAAGGCCAAAAACCTGAAACGCAGGCTCTCCTATTATTTCCGGTCCAGAAGACAGTATTATAAAACAAAGTGTATGGTTCCAAATATTTATGATGTTGAGGTCATACTGGTCAATAATGAAACAGAGAGCCTTATACTTGAAAACAATCTTATCAAGCACTACAAGCCCCGCTATAACAGTATGCTCACCCAGGATGACGTGGGGTATCCATTTATTGTTTTAACCGGTGAGGAGTATCCGAGGCTTCTCCCTTACCGCAGAAACTGGTCCAACAGGCAGTGGTCCGAATCAAAGGGGCAGGAAGACGGGAAGCGGTTTGGTCCCTACCTTAACAAGGCTTTTCGTGATGCGGTTATGGACCTGGCAATTGAAACCTTCGGGCTTCGGATATGCCGCACCCTGCCCAAAAGAGTCTGCTTACGATACCGTCTAAAAAAATGCAGCGGCCTGTGCGAAGGGTTTGTTTCACCTGGGGAATATGACGGAGCAGTTAATCAGGCAATAGAACTGCTGGAATACCGCCATACAAAAATTTTAGAAAAATTACGTAATCAGATGGTCTGCTGCTCAAATGATCAGGACTTTGAAGAGGCTGCAAGGCTCAGAGACCGGATAACAATTATAGAAGAATTCCTTGAAAAACAGATTGTGGAAAGAGACGAGAAGCATGATCAGGATATTTTGTATTTTGGTAAAAGTCATGTGATGCTAATAGAAATAAAAAAGGGCATGGTTTTAAAGGCCGGCTTTTTTAAGCTGCCCGAAGAAGCAGACAGCCTGAAAAGAGTTTCAGCATTTATTACAGCAAGGTGCAGTGAAAACCCTCCCGGAGAGCTTATCATAAACATATGTAATGATGCTGATGCTCTCGAAAAACAGATCTTTTCAAATACAGGAACAGCTGTTAAGATCACCATTCCTGAAAACGGCATAAAAAAAGATCTCCTTATGCTGTGTAAAAAGAATTATGAGCACCGATTAAAAAAGGGCTAAAGGCGCAGGGTAAAAACATTCTTACAGCTAATCACGAAGGGCATGGTGAGCATCCACCACCTCTTAAAGCTTCAGTCTTCGCTGAAGCTACGCCCCGACAAGATGGCGGGACAGGCAGAGAAAAGCCTTATATTGTTTTTTAACATAAATTCTCTTTTTTGTTTTTCTTAGCGATCTTTGCGTCTTAGCGGTTCAATTTTTCTGCTTTTGCCTTTCTCCGTGTTCTCTGTGCTCTCTGTGGTAATAAAGGTTTATTCTATTCTATATACCAGGTGTGAATTCCGGCTCAGGCCGTTAGTTTTCAAAATAAATATTTCGGAGGTTCAACTGTTATGACCAGACACATAGGAATAGTAGCATGCAGTGCCGAAGGCGCTGCGCTTTGTTACCGTACCATCTGCTCAGAGGCAAAGGAATTTATGGGGGAACATATGCATCCTGAAATAAGTATGCATACACATCCTCTTGGAGAATATATGCCGGGCATAAGGTCAGGCAACTGGAGAGAAATTGCCGATATTATGCTCTCATCCACTAAAAAACTTGTAAAATGCGGTGCGGATTTTGCCATATCACCGGATAATACCATTCATGAGGCCTTTGGTTATGTAAAGGAAGAATCTCCAATACCATGGCTTCATATTGCAGATGCCGTAGCATTAAAGGCAAAGGAAGATGGCCTTTCATGCCTTGCTGTAACCGGTACCAAGTACCTGATGACAGGCCCTGTGTACCCTGAGGTGCTGGAAAATCATGGTATCACATACAAAATTCCCGAAGAGTCTCAGAGGGAACGGATTGATGAGATAATTTTTAATGAACTTGTTTACGGTATTTTAAAAGAATCTTCACGGTTGTTTTTTAATGAAGTTATTCAGGAGCTGAAAGAAAAAGGCTGCGACGGGGTTATCCTTGGCTGTACTGAAATACCTCTGCTGGTACGGCCGGATGACTGTCCGCTGCCCACGCTGGATTCTACAAGACTTCTTGCCCGTCTTGCTCTAAAGAGAGCTCTTGACTGACAGAAACAAAGTCAAAATAAAGGGAGATAAAAATGGGGGAAATGCTGAAAGACAGGGTTGCGGTTATAACAGGATCAGGCAACGGGCTGGGGCGCGCCGAAGCCATAGCAATGGCCGCACAGGGCGCAAAGGTTATCGTAAATGATCTTGGGACAAGTCATGACGGGAAAGGACATTCATCAGAAGCTGCTGACATGGTTGTGGAAACAATCAAAAAAGCAGGCGGTGAGGCGGTTGCCAGTTATGACAGTGTTAGCATAGAAGAGGGTGCGGAAAATATTATAAAAACGGCAGTTGATAACTACGGCCGCCTTGATATCCTGGTAAACAATGCAGGCATAATCCGTAACGAAGTGCTCTGGGATATTAAAACGGAAGACTGGGATGCCATGGTAAAGACTCATCTCTATGGTACCTTCTTTTGTACCAGGGCTGCCGCCGGCATTATGAAGGAACAGGGCTACGGCCGGATAGTGTGCACATCATCTCATATTGGTTTCGGATTTTTCGGACAGGCTGCCTATTCATGTGTAAAAGAGGGAATTGTAGGTTTTGCCCGGACGGTTGCAAGAGATATGGGAAAATTCGGAACCACCTGCAACATTATAAGGCCCCTCGCCGCATGGCGCGGAATAGAAGATAAAGACGGCCTGATGGAAGAGAATAAACCCGAAGATGTTGCATCTTTTGTTACCTGGCTTGCAAGTGAAGGAGCAGGTAATGTTAACGGATGCATCTTTGAGGTATTTAAAAACAGGGTTGGCATATTTAAAGAGCCTCAGCCCCTTGAACAGGTTTTATGGAAAGACGGAAGATGGACGCCTGAAGATTTTTTAAAAGTAATGCCTGAGACTCTTACGAGAGGCCGGGAAAGGGAAGTTTATACGAAGACTCTTCCCTATATTTTTGATATGTAAATTTATTTTGTTATATGCCTTCATAAACAGAAATTGATTTTTTTAAAAGGACAAAATCATATAGATATTAATTAAATGTAAAAGAAGGATTTTGACAATCATAGCGTTATCTGTCATGCTTAAAATTATCAGAATTATAAATTGTTGCTTTATTAACGTTTATCAAAATTGCAGTTCTTAGCTCCAAGAAATTTATTAACAAATTTCATTTTAGACATAACCATTGAAAAGCCGATACTAAAGATAAATCTGAAACGTTTTGCTTTGGATCATATTAAATATAAAGGAATATTGTAAGGGGCTCATTTCTATTTGATAAAAGATAGATTATGAGAAAAATTATGAAAAAAGGTAAACAGTACAAATTTAAAATTAATGCTTATACGCCTGACACATTACCTTTGGCCCGATGTGCTGATTATTTACATGAATTGGCCGATATTTTTGGTGAGTCCCCCCATGTTCATTTTATGAAAATAATTGAAGGTAGTACCCAGTTAGTAGCAAAAGTTGAACATGAAGCTGTTCCGAAAGTTGAGGAAAGAATTAATGCAATAGAACGTGGAAATGGTCCAGCTTCCAGTATGAAAGCGTATGACAAAATAAATAAAATGTTAATGGAGGATAATGGAACTGGGGCAATACTTAGAGGAAGGGCTAAAATATTAAAGTTTCCTGGAAAGAAAGAAGATATCATTAAGCCTATGACAATTCAGCAACCAGGTGAAATTGTAGGCGAGCTTAATCGTGTTGGTGGCAGTAGGGATATCGTTCACATTACTATTAATTCGGAAGAGAATGACATTAGTAGTATTAATGTCAAACGAGAAATAGCTAAAGATCTTGCAAAACATCTTTTTGAACAGGTAAAACTTATTGGCAATGGAAGGTGGGAAAGAAATGTTGAAGGTGTCTGGAATCTTATTAGCTTTACGGTAGACAGCTTTGAGGTGTTAGAAGATATCCCACTTTCCCAAACTGTATTAGAGTTACGAGGAATAAAGGGTGAATGGAAAAAGGATGTATTATCTGAAATATTAGAATCTCGCAAACCTTAATAGGAGAAATAGTGATCGTTTTTGATTCTACGATGTTACTTCTTACAATTCGTCCTACCATTGATGCTCCACTTGATGAGAAAACAGGTAAGCCTGTAGATTACATTGAGGAAAGGATCAATGGTCTTCTAGAAAAAATAGAAAAACAAAAAAACAAAATTATAATTCCATCGCCAGTATTAAGTGAAGTTCTCACAGATGCAGGCAATGGGATGAGCTCATTAGTGCAAAAAATTCAAAAAAATTCAATATTTAGAATAATACCATTTGATACATTGGCCGCTGTTGAATTGGCGGCTATGACTTACGATGCAAAGAAAAAAGGTGATAAAAAATCCGGATCAAGCGAAACATGGGCTAAAGTAAAGTTTGACCGTCAGATTGTTGCTATCGCAAAAGTTCATGGTGCAACAGCTATTTACTCAGATGATAATAATCTTTTAAAATTTGCAGAAAAAGCCAATATCAATGTTATTAAACTTGTAGACATACCTATCCCGGAAAATGCAAAACAGGTTTCTTTCCTTAAGATAAAAAACAATGAGGATGATTCACGTAATTGATTTTAAATCACTCAAAGAGGAGTCCTTATAGATTTAATGTTGACAGTAATCGGTATCCTGCTGTAAAAATTACAAATAATTGGAAAACACGAAGTTTTCTGTCAGTATAGTATAATTTAAATGAAATGATACAGCCACGAAGGCTTTTTTGAAACAGCATATAAAATTTCAAAAAGGGATTCGTGGTTTTTTTATTCTTTAATACTTATAAAGCAAAGGATTTATAAATTGCATATTTCAGAAGGTATACTTACTGCACCTGTACTGATTTCCGGGGCCGCTCTTACGGTAGCGGGAACAGCGGTTGGTTTAAAAAAGCTGGATTATGACCGCATTCCGCAGGTGGCTATTTTATCTGCAGGTTTTTTTGTTGCGTCTCTTGTTCATGTGCCTGTTGGTCCGTCCAGTGTTCATCTTGTATTAAACGGGCTTGTCGGGATATTTTTAGGATGGGCCGCCTTTCCTGCAATTCTTGTGGGGCTTTTGCTTCAGGCAATACTTTTTCAGTATGGAGGTTTTACATCTCTTGGTGTTAACACTCTAAATATGGCTCTTCCTGCAATAGTCTGCTACCTGCTTTTTAATAAAGGCGTAAAAAGCAGTAATATATTTATCTCGTCTATCGCATCATTTTTGTGCGGTTCAGGTGCTGTTTTTTTAAGCAGCATAATGGTGGCTCTTTCACTTTATTTTACCGGCGACCAGTTTATAACAGTTGCAAAACTGGTTGTTGCGGCAAATTTTATTGTGATGATTATCGAAGGAATAGTAGCCCTGTTTTGTGTAAGGTTTTTAAAGAAGGTTAAACCGGATATTCTTGAGGTAGTATATGAAAACTGACATTAAAAAACTCTGCACAGCTTTTTTAACCATCTTTATTTTATTCTGCTGTGTATCACCCGTATATGCCCACAAAGTATACCTGTTTGCATGGACTGAAGGTGATACCATTTACACAGAAAGCTATTTCAGCGGAGACAGGAAAGTACAGGACGGCACTGTTAAAGTATTCAATATGGAAGGTAAGGAACTTCTTAACGGAAAGACGAATGACAAAGGAGAGTTTTCCTTTAAAATACCTGAAATAGCAGATCTCAAAATTGTGCTCGAATCATCAATGGGACATGGAGCAGAATATCTTTTTAAAAAATCGGAGTTTTCGGCAGGACAGGCTCCGGCAGCACAGAAAGTCTCCATATCAGATGAACAGGAAAAAGCGTCTGTACAGATAGCATCCGATAATAACCAGTTAAGAAAAGAGATAGATGCTGCTCTTGATGAAAAACTGAAACCGGTTATAAGAGAGCTTGCAAAACTGAGGGAAGATAAAAAGCCGGGTGTAACCGAGATAATAGGCGGTATAGGTTACATACTGGGAATAATGGGAATCATTGCCTATATGAAATCGAAAAAGACAGGCTAGAGGCTCATGGCTCAAGGTCCAAGGTTTTTATTGTAATAAAAGAGGGGAAATTATGAAAAAATTGAATGTCTTAATTATTTTTACATTATTTTTGCTTATGATAAGCAACAGCAGCTTTGCCCATTTCGGAATGACAATTCCATCGGACAGCATGGTAATGCAGGGCGATGCCAGGAATATTGATCTTACTGTATCCTTTTCACATCCATTTGAGATGGTTGGAATGGACATGGAAAAACCAATAAAATGTGAAATGATAACAGAAGGCAGAAAGACGGATCTTCTTCCCCTGTTAAAGCAGACAAAGGTTATGGGAAAAAAGGCATGGAAGGCGGATTTAAAGATAAACAGGCCTGGTGTCTACTGGCTGCACATGGAGCCGAAACCATACTGGGAACATGCAGAAGACTGCTTTATAATCCACTATACCAAAACCATTATTGCAGCATTCGGAGCAGATGCCGGCTGGGATGAACCAATAGGTTTAAAGACCGAGATAGTGCCTCTTACCAGACCCTTCGGCCTTTATGCAGGTAATGTGTTTCAGGGAGTGGTGCTTGTGGACGGAAAGCCAGCACCGGGAACCGAGGTTGAGGTGGAGTTTTATAATAAAGAAAAAAAGAGTGAAGCGCCAAACGACTACTTTGTTACACAGGTAGTAAAGGCGGATAAAAACGGTGTTTTTACATTTGCAGTACCAAAGGCAGGATGGTGGGGTTTTGCCGGGCTTAATACATCCGATAAAAAGATAAAGCATAATGGAGAAGAAAAGGATGTTGAGATAGGTGCTGTGCTTTGGATTGAGTTTAAGGATATGAAGTAGTGAACAGGTTCTCACCGGTCTCAGGATCAAAAAAATGAACTCGCTCCATATCAAAACATAAATTAATCTTTTCACCTTCGCCCGCTGTTGTTCTTAAATCCAGCTTTGCCTTGATATGCTGGCTTCCGACTGTTGCGTCTATTTCCCTGTCAAAACCCAGCGGTTCTACAAGATCAATTACAGCATCTTTTATAACTGTATAGGAAGACCCCTTTTGAATATTTTTTTCATCAATAAAAAAGTCCGGCCTTATTCCTATTTTTATATCCATGCCTGATTCAGGTATTTTAAAGTTCTTTAACTTTATGCCTGTTAACAGTTTCTGGTTTTCAATATGAATATGATCAGGATAAAGCCTGGCATCAAGAATATTCATGGCAGGAGCGCCAATAAATGTTGCCACAAAAATATTGGCAGGATTCAGGTATACCTCCATTGGTGTTCCCTGCTGTTCTATGCGGCCCTCTTTCATAACAACCACCCTGTCGCCCAGAGTCATGGCTTCTACCTGATCGTGAGTAACATAGATACTGGTGGTTTTGTAGTCGCGGTGTATTTTTCTTATCTCTCCCCGCATTTTGTTTCGGAGTTTTGCATCAAGGTTACTTAAGGGTTCATCAAATAAAAACAGGTTTGCATCTCTTACAATCACCCTGCCCATTGCCACCCGCTGCCTCTGTCCGCCGGAAAGCTGTGCTGGTTTTCTTTCCAGGAGATCTTCCAGTTCCAGTATTTTTGATGCTTTCCGGAGCCTTTCTTCAATTATATCTTTAGAAAATTTAGCGCGCCTGAGTCCGAATATAATGTTTTCTTTTACGTTTTTATGAGGGTAAAGCGCATAGTTCTGGAAGACCATGGCAATGTTTCGATGATTTGGTTCAATCATGTTTACAACTTTGCAGTCTATTATTACTTCGCCTTCAGTAACTTCTTCAAGACCAGCAATAAGCCTGAGAGTAGTACTTTTACCGCAGCCTGAAGGACCAACAAGAACAACAAACTCCCCTTCAGAAATAGAAAGATTAATGTCTTTAAGAACAGATGTATCGCCAAAATATTTGTTTATGTTTTTTAGTTCAATTGTGGACACGGGGCTCCTTTCAGTCGCACAGCGCAAGGTTCATCGCACAAGGCGCAGGGTTTTAAGGATGGTTTTTCCTTGAGCCGTGAGCCCTGAGCCTTGCGCTTGTCTTTCATCACTCCTTCACACCCCCTTCAACCAGGCTTCCGGTCAAATGCTTCATTGCAAACATAAAGCATATGACAACCGGTACAAGTGTCAGCATGGAGGCTGACATAATCCTGTCCCATATGGCATTTTTTGAAACAAACAAAGACTGCAGACCCAGGGGTAAAGTATAAAAATTCGGGAACTGTTTTAAATATACAGACGCAAACAGAAATTCATTCCATGCGATTATAAAACAGTATACAAAAACAGTTACCAGCATTGGTACTGACAGAGGAAGTATAATACGGAATATGGACTCCACTCTTGAGCAGCCGTCCATTGCTGCTGCCTCTTCAAGTGAATAGGGGATTGTTCTAAAATAGTTGCCAAGCATATATAGAGAAACAGGCAGTGTCTGAATTATATATACGAGCAAAAGACTTAAGACAGCTCCCCACATGCCGGTCGCAAGGCCAAGCTTTACACTCATCTGATACAGCGGCACAAGCAGAAGCACTCCGCCTACCATGTAAACAAACAGGACACTTCTCTGTATTACAGTGCGCCCTTTATACCTTAAACGGCTGAAAGAATAAGCGCCAAAGATAGAAAGAATCAGAGATATAAAAGCAGCAACTACAGAAAGAAGGAATGAATTAATAAAATACCTGATAAATGGAAAAACATCTCCTGCTGACTGATATTTATTTAGTATCTGCAGTTTTTTATCTTCAGGCAGAAGCGGATTATCCAGCAGCCGTTTTATACTTTCAGGGATTTCCTGTTTTTTCTTTTCTGTAAATCCCAGTAATTCTTTGTAGGCATCAGTGTTAAGTTTTTGTGGGATGAGTGACGGATTGCCCCAGTCAAACTGGTACTTGAAGGATGTTGATAAGATCTGGATAAATGGAAAAAGGCAGAACAGGAGCAGCACTAAGATTGCAGCTCCCAGCATTATACTCTGTATAAGTGTCCTTTTACCATGCATACTCTGTCACCACTTTAAAACTTTTTTTACATAAAAGATTATTAAAAATGAAAGAAACAGAAACTGCACAACAGATATTGCAGCAGCGTAACCCTGATCTATAATTCCGGTAAAGGCGGTGTAGTATGTATATACAGGAAGTGTTTTTACATTGGGAGCAAGCAGGAACACTTCTTCAAATTTGTTCAGGTTCCATATTAGCCTTAGTATTACGAGTGTGCCAAGTACAAAGTATATTTCAGGTAATGTAACATGAAAGAACCTTGCAGCAGGTCCGCAGCCGTCCATGGCAGCAGCTTCGTACTGGTCTCTGTTAATGGATTGAAGCTTTGAAATTATCAGCAGGTATGAAATAGGAAAGTTTTTCCAGATGCTGAATATAATAACAATAACAAGAGCAGATCCGGGGTTACCTATAAGGTTGTACCTGTTGTCTGTAAGGCCGAGCATTTCAACTGCGGCATGATTATATATTCCGTTGACCGGATCAAAAAAGAACTGCCAACCGAATACAACGGAGATAACAGGTGCAAAGTAGGGCAGAAGTATGATTGCTCTTACTATGTTGCGAAAAGGAAATTGAAGGTTCATTAAAAGTGCCACTGCAAGGCCGAGCAGAGTTGTACCTGTGATTGATCCGGCAAGGTAGATAACCGTTGTGACAAGTGAATCATAAAACCCTGATTCTGTGAGCAGCCTTTCATAATTGGCAAGGCCTACAAAGATATTATCGCCGGCAAGCTTTACATCAAAAAAACTGAGGTAGATGTTGTAGAGGATGGGGTAGATGATAAGGATTCCTATTACACCTATGGCGGGGGTGATCAGTTTCCATCCAAGTCTGGATTCTTTTTGGGATAGTGTTACTTGCAATGTGAATCCTTATCAGAGGCGCAAGGCTCATGGCTCAAGGCGCAGGGAAAATTAAAAATGTAGGGGCACGGTGTGCCGTGCCGGTTTTTGACACCACACAAAATAGACGTTTAATGGCACGGCTCGCCGTGCCCCTACGGGTTCTGAATTATATTATTCTTTCAGCACCTTTATCATTTCCTTTTCTGCCCAATCCAGTGCTTCTTCCTCAGGTTTAGCTTCTATTACCGCTCTGTAAATCATCTGCGGTATAATCATCTTTGAGTATATTTTACCTGCCTTCGGAAAGGGTTTATCTTCAACAGTTGTAAAGCTTCCTATGTTTTCGAGTCCTTCTATAATACTTTCAACCTTCTTTCTTCCGTATCTTTTAAAAATACCTTTATGGTCATTTAAATAGTCAGGCTTTGATGCAATATCGCGCAGTACAGGGTTCATGCCTCCAGGAGACATGTGAAGGAATGTAATATAGCTGAATGGTTCATACATGAATTTCACAAGTTTTGTAACCGCAGCCTTTTCAGCTTCCGATTCTTTTTTAATAATTCCAAGTGCAATTATTGATCCGTATCCTGCAGGTCTCTTTCCTTTTATTGTTGTAACTACTCCCGTGTTGTTTACAAGCTCTTTGTCAAAACTGCTTCCCTTAAGAGATGAAAAGTTTTTACTTCCCAGAGAGTCAGCTGCAGATTCAGCAAGTGCAAGATCATCCATTATATAGGTGGAGTAAAAGAACATCGCCAGTTTTCCCTGCAGATAATAATCTCTTGCTCTCCATGTCTGCGGCCCCGGCGGGTTATATTGAGCCAGCTGTTTATAGTATTTTAAGGTTTCTAAAGTTGCAGGCGAGTTAAAGATCAGTTTGCCGTTTTTATCAAATTCATTAACATTGTTTGAAAGTGCAAAGTGTGTAAAGCATTGCTCCGTAAAAACCTCAGCCTTTGTTCCTATAAGTATGCCGTACTGGTTTTTATCAGGTTGATAGAGTGTTTCTGCAGCCTTTAAAATGTTTTCCCATGTGTCGGGCGGGTTGAGCTTTGCCTTTTTAAACCAGTCTTTTCTGTACCATATTCCCTGAATCCATCCGTGGTAGGGAATCCCGTAATATGATCCCTCCCCTGGAGCGGAAAGCATTTTTAGAGCCCCAGTAAAAAAACGTTTTTCACCGGTCTGTTTAACAATCGATGAGGTAAGTGGTACGTCAAGTATACCTTCTTCTCCAAAGGCAATGGTGAGCTCGCTTCCTGCCTCAATAATGTGGGGGAGAGTCCCTGCGCCCGATGCGGCGGCTATCTGAGACGGAAGATCATTTTCATCCACCGCAGCAAGCCTGACCGTTACTTCCGGATTTAAGGCCTGGAAAGTATCCATCAGAAGTTCTATGGTTTTTATACGGTCAGACTGGGTTTCTGTTGTCCAGAATTCTATGGTAACGGCAGATGATGTGTCTGCTGAAAATATAAAAAGAATAAGCAGAATGGAGAAAATCAGATTTTTTAGCATCATACTCCCCTCAGGTTTTTGTATGCATGAGCCACAGATTATAGATTGATTGCTGTTTTCCGTCAAGGTTGGGCCTGTTAATCTAAATATCCTTGACAGGTAAAGCTTCGACTCATAAACTCCCTTTTTAAAAAACCGCTACCTGTCAACAATGATACCGGGCAGCCTTATTCTTTCTATTCGTCGTGTGGAGGTTACTATGGCAGAAACATCCGTTCACAAAGGGCAATCTAAAAAGGGTATCAGAAAATTTATGTTTCCCTTATTTATCTTAGCTGTACTTTTATCAGCAATAACTCTTACTGGCTGTGTTACTGTACCAGCGCAGCAGCAGAGACTTGTATCAAAATCAAATATGCAGTTTTCCGGTTCTGCTGTTTTCAGTTATCAGGACAGGCTTGTCACTCAGTTTGAATCAGGATCAGCGTCCTTTACAGGCGGGCAGTCCGGAGACTGCGGATCATGCGTGGCAGGAGGCGGGCAATGAATCGATATTTTTGTCCGCTCTTAATCCTTATAGTAGTCCTGTTTTTGTGGACAGGTGAACTTTATGCACAGGAAAAGGCTGTATCCTTCAGTCTTCCAAAACTGGGGACAGAACAGCCGGTAGGCCTTGATGACTTTAAGGGCAGCATAGTTGTTCTTGATTTTTTCAGCGCCGGCTGCCCTAAATGCTACAGGGCATCCTGGGAGATTGAATCCGGTATACAGGAATACTATGAATCACGCTCAGGTAATCCACACAGTATTCCTGTCAGGGTTGCTGCAGTAAGCAGTGAAGAAGCTCTGCCCGATGACATGCAGGTTTTTCTGGAAGATACAGAACTCAGTCTTGTACTCAATGATGAAAAAGGTACTCTTCTGAAACAATACGGAGCCGCTGCTCTCCCTTATATTGTTGTAATAGATGCAGCAGGAAAAAACGCATCAGAACCAGTGGTAGTCAGTGCTTTCGAAGAGTACGACGGTATTGATAAACTGCGCGAAGTTATTGATAAAATAACAGGCCGGGCGGAAAGTTATACAGAAACAGCAGTCACTGATTTAAAAAAACACATAATTAACGAAGCTCTGTTTGATACATCCGCGATTATTGCTTCTGATGTTTATATAAGCGACACTGTGCTTGAATATAAGCAGAAGAAAGAAGCAACAGAGTATAGCGTTGCCCTATCATACCGCCGTATTGATATGGATTACTCCTCACAGTATCTGGATGTTATCCGCAATGAAAGCTTAAAAGAAAACTGGTTTAGCGTTAATGGGAGTGTGAAGTTTAATCTTAACCCTGCTGTTTCCTTATCTCTTGACGGCGGTTTTTATGACGGTTATCAGACTTACAGGGCCGTATGGCTCGATAATTATTACCGGCATGTATATGGTGTGCTTAAAACTTTTATCGATGGTATTGAAGGTTATGAAAAGGCAGAACCATGGGGTTACAGCATTTCAGGCGGATTAAAGTGGGAATATCTTCCTGGTGCAGGTTTTGCCGAAGCGGGTGTGTCATATCAGCGCGATGTAGTTTCGCCGGGTTACGAGATGGGGGTTACAGTTGTAAAGCTGGAGGATGCTTTTAATACTGTGGGTTTTCATATTTCTACAGAAAATATTTTAACACGCCGTATGCGTTCGCTTATTGAGTTAGGCGTCAGCGATACCACAGAAAGAGACCCCCGTTATACACTTCAGGCATCATTAAACTATGCGCCGGCAGATCACTGGGTAACACGTTTTAATGTTGCCGGGGCAAAGGAAAGACCAAACTTTAGAGCAAAATCAGTAAGTCTTACGCTGGAACGGGACTGGCGGGAAAAATGGTTTGTAAGTATATTCGGGCGTTATTATGAGGATACAAGTGAAATAGAAAATTCCGTTTCATCCAGTGCAGCAGCGCCTCCGCTCAAAACATATCAGGCAGGGCTGGGCCTTCGTATGCAGGGGATAAAAACGTCATTTAAATTTACGGCAGGACCCTGTAATACAAAATATGACCGGCTTCCTGACAGGGATACTGCTTTTGACCAGCTTTACAAAGACAGGGACTGGTTTTCAGTTCAGATTGTTTTTTTGCACAAATTTTAAAATTTTGGATCATCTCCCAATTAGTTGACCTGATATGCTTAAATTACGGTACTGAACTTTTCTCAAAGACGCATCTGAACTAAATTGTACAATTGTTTTGTTTTTTAAGGATTACAATATATGTACTTTGAAGAAAGTAAATACATAATCCTTAAAAAATCAAAACATACCCATCCTTCTGTATTATTAACAGATACATCTTTGAGAAAAGCCCAGCACCTCCACCCTGGTCAATAAGCATTTCTGGTTCTTCCTCCCAAAGCAGGTAAAGGCTTTGTTTTTCAGGGTGCGATCAGTTGATAACCTGCAGAGAGGTTGGCTGTGTTTAATTTTAATAGGTAATTGTACTTATCTTATGTACATATCTGATATGTATTTACCTCTTAAAATAAACACATTGGATATAGATAATTTGATCGCAGCCTTAAAAATGATGCCTTTTTAGAATATTCAAATTTGGTTTTAATTAAGATTGTCATGATAAGCTGCCCTATGTAGACAGACATCTAAATGAATTAATCTCGCCATAAATATAAATTGATCTCAATAAAAAACAAAAGAGGTTGACAACTGACCTTACTGTCTATATTGTGTATATACACTCAATACGCAAATAATGATTAAATGGAGTAAACATGCTTCTAAATTTAACAGATCTTTCAGATGAATCCTTACAAAGCCAGATTATCCGGCAGGTTCGCGCAAAAATACTGGCTGGAAATCTTGAATCAGGTATTAGCCTGCCTTCTATAAGGGGTTTGGCAAAGGATAACAGGGTAAGTGTAATTACTGTCCAGAGAGCATATGAAAGCTTAATGCGGGAAGGGTTAATACACTCCAGGCGTAGAAAGGGGTTTTTTGTGTCCGAAATAAAAGATACTGACAAAAAGGAGCTGGCAAAACAAAAACTGCTTGAAGAGCTGGAAAGGCCTGTTCGTGCGGGTGCGGCAGAAGGCCTGAGTAAACAGGATATTTTATCGGTTATCAAAAAGATATTAAGCGAAGATTAACGGCAGGAGAAACTGAAAATGACAAAGGCAATCGAAATAAAAGAGGTTATCAAGACTTATCCTGACTTTAAACTTGGCCCCTTTAACCTTGATCTGGAACCAGGCAAAGTTCTTGCCTATATTGGTCCTAACGGTGCAGGCAAATCTACAACGATGCATTGTCTGACGGGCCTTGTTGAGGTTGATCAGGGAAGTATGAAGATATTCGGAAAAGAAAATAAACCTGACAGAACCGACTGGAAGTTTGATTTAGGATATGTAGGCGATGTGCATGTCTTTTATGAGAAATGGACAGCAGAGGAGAATCTGAAGCTTTTAAAGAAATTTTATCCCAACTGGTCTGATAGCCTTGTAAATAATCTGGCTGATCGTTTCAGGCTTCCGCTGAAAAAAAAGGCAAAGGATCTGTCCAGCGGAAACAGGGTAAAACTGTCACTTATTTTAGCGCTTGCCCACTCACCAAAACTTTTGTTACTGGACGAACCGACTTCAGGGCTGGATCCCGTTGCGCGAAAAGAAGTTTTAGATACACTCTTTGAAATTCTTGAGGATGGTAATCGTGCAATCCTTTATTCGACACATGTTTTGTCTGATATAGAGCGCCTTGCAGATGAGCTTGCTTTTCTTGTTGATGGTCAGTTGATAGTGCGAAACGAAAAGGATGAACTCACCGAAAGCTGGAGAAGAATATCTTTTCAGTTTAAAGGCCCTCTTGCCGGCATCAGTTCGGCAGTCAGCTATACTGCTGATGATGTTGATCATCAGATAATCAGCAGGAACTATAAAGATACCATGCATCACCTACAGGAGACAGGCGCTCAAAACATACATAAAACCAGGTTAAGTATTGATGAGATTGCCGTCGAAATAATGAAAGAAAAAATGTAATTTTTAAGGAGAAAGCTATGCTTAAACTATTCTTTTCTGAATGGAGATATAATAGAAACCTGGCCATTTTTGAAGGCGTTTCATATTTAAGTGTGTTTATATTTCTGATGCGTGATGAATATAATAATTATAATGATGTTTTTGCCTTCATGATGTTCTCGATGTTTTTTTGTTTTTTTATCATGTTTCCAATCAGTGCGAGGCGAAGTATAGGTGAAAAACGGCCAAGGTTAGAGGCGTTACTTCCAATATCAGTGAAAACGTTAGGGCAGTATTATCTTTTTGGTTTAATCCTGTATAACTCTTCAATATTTATTTTATGGATAATTTTTTATTTAATTAAATACACCCAACCGGAGCCAGGTTTAATCTGGACAATGCTGTCATTCTCAATGCATATTTATATAATTTTTCTTTTAGCCGCTATAGGCGGACAGTATGGACATTATTTTAAAAAATTTCGGGGAATTGTTGCATGGCTCACTTTTATCAGCTCAGTATCTCTGGGCATATTTTCGATAAGTACAGTTAAGCTTACATACTCTATGAAGAGCATAGAGTCTCCCTGGCTTAAAACCTATTTAAACCTGATAAAGTCACCCTCGGGTGCGCTTTTCATGATTTTGCTTGCCGGTCTTATGCTTTTTTTATTTTATAAATTGCATGTAAATAGAAAATATTACCTTATAATAAAATAACATGTCTGCCGGGAAAACAATTTTCTCTGACACGATTAGATTAAAAAATAACCAGGAGCATAACCATGGATTTCTGGACAATGATTGTGCTGATTGCAGCAATTGGAGCCATTAGCGACATAATAAAGACAAAAAGGAATAATGATATCAAAAAAGGAAAAAGAAATGATAATGAGGTGTCACAAATTGTTACAGGCTTAAATAAGCGTATAGAAAACCTGGAAACAATTATTCTTGAAAAGGAAAGAATCAGACGCTTCGAAGTTTTAAAATAAAGTTATTAAAAGGCCCAAAAAAAATCCTTTAATTACACATCAAACCTTTAATAGCGGCGCGTTTCTGGAACAATGTCTCAAGTTAGATTTGCATTACACTACATGCGGAAACAGGTTTATTCAGAATTAAATTCTTCAATTTTTTTGTCAAGACATTTTGCGATACGCGGTTGACCTCCTTTCTGTATGCGCGTTGTTTATTAAGTTTTTTCTTTCGAAGAGAGACAATTCTTTCTCTTAATCCATTATGGCATTGATCAGGTGTTACGTAATCAATACCTGAATGCAAATGATTCTTGTTATACCAGAGGAAATAATCTCTAAAGTATTGAACAGCTTCATCGCGGTCCAAAAATTGACCGGGATATTGAGGCGCCCTTTTAACTGAACCAAACATTGACTCTATAAAGGGATTATCATTGGGGGTTCGCGGCCTGGCAAAAAGTTGAGGCATATTGTTTTCCTCAAACATTGTTTTAATAGGCCGAGCTTTCATCTGGCGTCCTCTGTCATTAATGATCTCAGGACGTTGATCCATCGGAAGATCAAGGATATTTTCATTTATAAGACCGTCTTCAATGAGTTCTTTTGCTTCTCCGGCTGTCTGATGCCAACTGACCAACCAGGAGATGGCTTTACGAGAGTATTCATCTAAAAGTAAATACAGGTAAACAAAAATACCCTTTTCCATGGTAGGTAAATAACTTATATCCCAGCACCATCGCTGATTAGGGCCTGTAAGTTCTTTACGAACAGGAGGAATTGAATGGCCGTTATGTTTATTATTTACTCTCATTGTAGTCATATTTTCCGAACGTAAAATGCGATATACAGAAGAAAAAGAAACAAAGAATATATCCAGATCCCAAGCTGTTACCGCTAATATCCTATGGGATAGATCTGCGTATTCTTCTTTCTTAGCCATTTCCAAAACAGCTGTCCTTTCTGCCGGTAGAAGTCTGTTAACTGGTTCCTGTGGCCCTGGTTTCAGATTATCGAGGCTATGCCCATTATCTCTTTTCCAGCGCCACCGGGTTACTCTGCGACGGCTAATCATCAAAAGCTTACAGGTTCGTTTTACTGAAATACCAGCATCCTCGGCTTCATCTATAACTGACAGAATATCAACCTTATGCTGCTCACTCAGCCACTGGCCTTTTATCGCTCCCACGAACCCCCATTCGTTTTTTTTCGTAAGGCCATCAGCTCAACAGAAAGATCTGCCAGAGCGCGTTCTTTCTCTTCAAGCTCGCGTTTCAAGGCCTCATAATCGTCCTGGGAGACCATCTTCTTTTTTGCTCCGGGACGGGCAGCCAGATGCTCAAGTGCACCTTCTTTCACTTTGTTACGTATTCTGTTTAAATCTGTGGAATACATCCCTTCACGGCGTAAAATCTCACCTACGGGTTTATCGCCTCGCTGGGTTTCCAAATATATTTGAAACTTTTTCTCAGGGGATAAATATTTTCGTTTCTTTTTTTCGTCAGTATTCTTTTTATCCTTTGAACGACTCATGGTATACTCCTTTCAATTTCGCCGCGGACGGGGCAACTCCGGTCGCCCTACGGGCTCCCTACGTTACCCCGTCACGACATATATACCATGTAGTGTAATTACATCCAACTTTTGAGACATAAATTCAGAAACGGCGGGATAGGTCATTCCATTTAATACCTCTAAGTAACAAGCACGGGTAATCCTGATTAACTAAATTTTTTCATTGCAGGTATGGGTTGAAAAATGGTTTTTAAAAGAGATATGATTTAGCTCTTTTTAAAAATGAGAAACAAATGGTAAATAACACTCAAAATAAACTCGGCACGTTCGGAGGGGTTTTTACTCCCTCCATATTGACTATCCTGGGCGTAATTATGTTTATGCGCGCAGGATATGTAATTGGTGAAGCAGGCATAATTCAGACGCTTGTTATTCTTATAATTGCAAAATCCATTACAACACTTACAAGTCTTTCGATATCCGCTGTTTCTACAAACACTCCGGTTTCAGGCGGCGGAGCATATTTTTTAATTTCCCGCGCACTTGGCCCGGAGTTCGGCGGGGCAATCGGTATTGCGCTGTTTTTTGCACAGGCTATATCAGTTCCTTTTTATATTCTCGGGTTTACAGAGGCCCTTGTCAGGGCCTTTCCGGATGCCGGCACCTATTTTCTTAATGTTGCGCTTGTTACTACAGCTGTTCTTTTTATAATTTCTTTTGTCGGCGCCAGGGTTGCAATTAAAACCCAGTATCTGATAATGACCATACTTGTTTTTTCAATTATAACCTTTATGGTCGGCTCCTTACTCAATTTCAGTGCAGATACCTTTTCATCAAATTTAGGTTCTCAGTTCAGTTCCGATAAAATATCCTTCTGGGTTATCTTTGCGCTCTATTTTCCGGCTGTTACAGGTATTATGGCTGGTGTTAACATGTCCGGAGACCTTAAAAATCCCTCAAAATCCATTCCGTCAGGTACATTTGCCGCTGTGTTTACCGGCCTTTTAATCTACGGACTCCAGGTTTTAATCGTAGGCGGCGCTCAGACCCGGGATCAGCTCTTAAACTCATCCTTTGAAACAATGGGTGAGCAGGCTCTTTTCGGGTTCGGTCTTCTTGTTACAGCCGGTGTATTTGCAGCCACTCTTTCAAGCGGACTGGGTTCTTTTCTTGGTGCGCCAAGAGTGCTTCAGGCAGTAGCAAGGGATGATGTCATACCTCTTTTAGGTCTTTTCAGACGCGGATCAAAAAAGGGAGATGAACCTCATCGCGCGCTTATATTTACACTTGTGATAACGTTTATAATTATCTTCTGGGCGGGCAACAATTCGGATGGGAGCGCATTTAATATTATTGCATCCATTGTTACCATGTTTTTTTTATACACATACGGCATGATAAATATTGCAGCCTTTGTCGAATCATTTGCAGGCAATCCTTCCTTCAGGCCGAGGTTTAAGTATTATCACTGGCTTCCGGCTCTTGCAGGGGGCACGGCCTGTATTGTAACGGCATTTCTTATTGACCCGTATGCCGCGGCTTTTGCAGCGGTTCTTATAATGGTTTTTTATTTCTTCCTCAGAAGAAGAGTCCTTAAAGTTAACTTTGGTGATGCCAGGTGGGGATTCATATATTCCCGTGTAAGAAGTAACCTGTTAAAACTTGCAAAACTTTCCATAAACCCTAAAAACTGGAGGCCGTCTGTCCTGGTTCTTACAGGCGATCCTGACGCGCACATGACCATGAGCATGTATGCCCTCTGGTTTGGAGCTGAAAGAGGTCTTGTAACACTTGTACGTGTTCTTAACGGTGATCTTCTTGAGATTAAAAACCATAGAGATGCAGCCGTTGAACATCTTAACCGGTTTGTCAGGGATAATGATTTTGAAGCCCTGTCCACGGTTGTGGTATCCAAAAACCTTGATGAAGGTCTTTCTGCTATTATACAGGGTCATGCCATAGGGCCTCTGCAGCCCAATGTTGTATTTATGGGATGGGCATCTGACAGGACCCGGTCTACGCCATTTGTAAATCATATTAAATCGATCCACTCACTAGGTATGAGCCTAATACTTTTAAGAGATAACGGGCTCCCTGAAAAAACGAGATCAAAACGCATTGATATATGGTGGAGAGGCAAGGATAACGGGTCATTGATGGTGCTTGCATCACATCTTTTAACCCTTAATTACGACTGGTCCCGTACAAAGATACGTCTATTAAGGATGATACAGAATGAAGAGGGAAGAGGTCCTGCAACAAGCGCCCTTATAGATTTAATAGACAAGGCAAGAATAAATGCAGAAGCTCAGATTATAGTGTCCGATGCGTCATTCAATGATGTGCTGCACAGGCACTCATCCGATGCATCTGTTGTGTTTTTAGGTTTTATTATGCCGGAAGAGGAAGAGGCAGAAGAGTTTCAGGCAAGGTATGAAGCTATGTTGTCTGATATGCCGACTACATTGCTTTTTTGTTCTTCTGGTGAGGCGGATTTGATGGCGTAAACATGTAAAAGGGGGGAATCATGAGATTCATAGTAATAGGCGGTGACGCAGCAGGCATGAGTGCAGCAAGCCGAGCAAAAAGAAATATGCCTGACATGGAAGTTGTTGTTCTTGAACAGACAATGGATGTTTCATACAGCGCATGCAGTATGCCCTATAACATTGCTGACCCCGTCACAGATATGAACAGCCTTGTTGTAAGGCAGGCGGAAGTGTTCCGTAACAAGCAGGGAATTGATTTAAGAACCGGTCACAGGGCTGATGCTATTGATACAGAAAATAAACTCGTAACATTTACAGATCAGGCAGGTAAGCAGGGAAGCCTTGCGTATGACAGTCTTTTAATTGCAACCGGTGCAACTCCCATAATACCGGACCTTCCAGGTATTGATCTTCCGGGTGTTCTGCCCCTTAAAAGTCTGGAAGAGGGAAGAAGAATCAAGCAGTTTATAAAAGAACACAGTGTAAAGCGCGCTGTAATAATCGGAATGGGTTATATTGCTCTTGAGATGTGCGAGGCGTTAAGAGCCAATGATATTGACGTATCAATGGTTAAACCGAGAGCGGAATTTATTCCATGGATGGCTGATGAGCTGTCTGACATGGTTAAGCATGAACTGGAAAAAAATGACATTAAGCTTTATGCGGGGCACGAAGTAGAAAAAATAAGGATGTCCGAAGATCACCTTGTTGTACAGTGTAATGATATTAATCTTAAATGCGATATGGTTATATGTGCGATAGGTGTTAACCCGAACAGCTCAATTGCAAGGGACGCAAAGATTGAACTCGGTATAAAAAAATCAGTAGCTGTTGACAGATTCCTTAAGACTTCAAAAGAAAATATATATGCTGCAGGCGACTGTGCTGATGCCTATCATGTGGTAACAGGCGGGAAGACCTATATCCCCCTGGCATTAAGAGCAAACCGTGCAGGATGGGCTGTTGCTGATAATGTTACCGGAGGCAATGTTGAGCTGGATGGTGTTGTTGGAACTTCAGTATTTAAGGTGTTTGACATGCAGATCGCACGAACCGGTCTTGATATAAACGAAGCAAAGAAAGCGGGATTTGATCCGGTTGATGCTGTAATTTCCACAAGGAGCCGCGCTCATATATACCCCGGAAATGAAGAGATAAAGGTTCACATCATAGGCGATAAAAAAAGCGGCCGGATGCTTGGAATGCAGATGGTGGGAACAGACGGAGTGGCGCACAGAATAAATGCGCCAGCGGTAGCGCTTCATAATAAAATGACCGTGGAGGATTTTGTTCAGTGTGATCTTGCCTACGCCCCGCCCTTCAGCCCGGTATGGGACCCTGTATTGACTGCCGCGGTTCAGCTGATGAAGAAGATGTAAAATAAAGGATTCACCCCATTATAATAACTGTTTACCGGAAGTAGTCTTAATAATCTGTTCACAATTTCACTGATTTACAAGGAGACTGCCATGGAAATAAACAAGGAACAGCTTTGTAATAAAATTCAAAAAAATTATCCTGATATCGGTTCCTGCGGGATAGGTGTAGACACTCAGTGGGATGAAGATACAGGATCATGGGTGGTAGATTTGAAAAAGGAAGGTAAAGAGCTGACGACCCACCTGGAAGCGTCTGATGCCGAAAAATGTATGGACGGACATGAATGCGTGCATCTGACTATGCAGATTGTACAGTTAAAAAGTAATATCTAATCCTTTCATGAAAAAATAATAAAGGAGGTTTGTGTTGAAAGCTGCAGTCCACACCAGATACGGGCCTCCTGATATTCTTCAGATTCTGGATACAGATAAACCTGTTCCCGGAGATAATGAAGTTCTTATTAAAGTATCTGCTGCAACAGTCAACCGTACGGACTGTGCCAGGCTGAGAGCGCATCCTTTTATCATGCGTTTTACCACCGGATTTTTAAAACCCGCCAGGCCCATACCGGGGACAGATTTTGCCGGTAAAGTTGAAGCCGTGGGAAAAGATGTCAACACATTCAAAATCGGCGACAATGTATTCGGCTTTGATGATAACGGCGTGAGTTCCCAGGCCGAGTACATGACATTTCCTGCTGAAAAAGGAATAACCCAAATGCCCGGCAATCTTTCCTGTGAAGAGGCAGCGGCCTGCCTGGAAGGAACGCACTATGCCTATAACTTTATAAACAAGGTAAAGCTTGAAAAGGGAAATAACGTTCTTGTTAACGGTGCATCAGGGGCCATAGGTTCTGCAGCCGTACAGCTGCTTAAATATTATGGTGCTGATGTAACAGCAGTATGTTCTTCAAAAAACAAAGAACTTGCAAAATCGCTTGGGGCTGATGCTGTTATTGATTATACAAAAGAGGTTTTTACTGAAACAGATCAAAGGTTCCATTATGTTTTTGATACCGTGGGAAAAAGCTCCTTTAAAAAATGCCGGGGTATACTGCTGCCCGGGGGTGCATACATTTCATCTGAGCTTGGGAGGACGGCCCGGAACCTCTTTTTTTCTCTTATGCCCTTTTTAACCGGCGATAAAAAAGTAAGGTTTCCCTTTCCGGCCAATCACCGGAGAAGTGTACTGCTGGCCAAAAAACTTATTGAAGAAGGTGCATTAAAGCCTGTTATAGACAGGTCCTATACACTTGAAGATATAAAAGAAGCATACCGTTATGTTGAAACGGGCAAAAAAGTTGGGAATGTAGTAATAAGTATAAAATAAAAGTGAAAAGATAAATTTACAGATAACCTTTTCAGGTGCATATCTTTTTTATTCTATCAGCCAGTTCCAGGAGTTTTATAAAACTGTCAGGTTTTGTCATGTATTCATGCACGCCAAATTTTTTACAGTAGCCCCTGTCATTATCTGAGTTCGAAGTGCTTAAAACAACTACGGTAAGATCTGCTAAATCAGGATCCTGCCTGATCTCCCGCAGAGCCTCTCTCCCTCCCATGCGGGGCATTTTGAGGTCAAGCAAAAGACATTTCGGTCTTGAAGGTTTCATGTCAGCGTATTTTGAACGCCACAGCAGGTAGTCAAGGAGTTCTTCACCATCCTCTACAAAATACACTTTATTTGAAAGGTTTACTTCCTGAAAGGCTTGTTCTATTAAAAAACGGTCATCAGGATCATCTTCGGCAATAAGGATAGCAGGCGACTCTTTTTTTAAATCATTCAGTTTCATTATCCTGTCTCATTGGCAGCTGTATGATAAATGCAGCACCTTTTTCAGGGGCACTGCGTGCAGTGATTTTTCCTCCATGGCGCTCAACAATTTTTCTGCAGATAGCAAGGCCCATTCCTGATCCATTATATATATTTGATCCATGGAGACGTTCAAATGATAGAAATACCTTATCAAGATACGGCATGTCAAATCCAATACCGTTGTCTTCAACAGTAATTATGTAAATATGGTTCGGCCTGTTTTTGAAATGAATGCATTATTTTATCATAGCTGGTATAATAGATTTATTTATAAACCGAAAAAAGAGGCAGTAACAGATTGTCGGCCGCAAAACAGCTGTTTAAAAGGAGAAATAAAATGGCAAATTGTGCAGAGATGAAAGAGGGAGATATTTTTTTGTGCAAAGAATGTGGTCTTGAACTCAAGGTTTCAAAGCCTTGTGCCTGCCAGGCAGGAGCGGAAGTTTCATGCTCTGTACCGCTTAGATGCTGCGGTCAGGATATGGTAAAAAAATAGTCGCTTTTTAGCGGCTGCATTTCCGGTATTTCCTGCACTTGAGCGGAGATCAATTGCTGCAGGCTGTCCTGCAGCAATTGCTTACTGGAAATACTAAATTAAGTTAGCTGCAGAGCTTTGCTGCAATTCCTGCGACATGTTTTCCCTGAAAGCGCGCAGCATCCAGCTCAATAGCACTTGGCATTCTTTCTCCTGCGGGGCCGGCAATCGTTGATGCTCCGTAAGGAGAACCGCCGACTATTTCATCCACAGTTGTCTGCCCTTTAAATGTGTAGGGCAGGCCTGCTACCAGCATGCCGTGATGTAAAAGTGTAATATGAAAACTGAGGATGGTAGCTTCCTGACCGCCATGCTGTGTGTTGGAGCTGACAAAAACGCTTCCCACTTTCCCGACAAGAGCATCTTTGGCCCAAAGGCCGCCGGTGCTGTCCAGAAACTGTCTCATCTGGCCGCACATATTGCCAAACCTGGTGGGGGTTCCGAAAATAATTGCGTCTGCTGATGCAAGATCATCTGTTGTGCAGACTGGTATTTGGGAAAGTTTTTTCTGAGTTTCAAGAGCTCCCATTTTTTTCAGGATTTCATCACTTAATGTTTCGGGCACCCTTCTTATTGCCACATCCATTGCATTAATTTCAGCCGCACCTTCTGCTGCAGCCTCTGCCATGGAATAAACATGGCCGTACATTGAATAAAAAACAATAAGAGTCTTCATATTATTTTCCTCATAATGTTTGTGTTGATCAGGTGTTTCTGACTTTGTGACTTAACCGGAACCGGCAGATAATTAGCCGTGTCATTACTGCCGTTCAGGTATGGATAATCCTGATCCCAATATTTAAGGTATTTTACATTATTAAAGGAAATGCTGTCCATCATGAATCCATTTTTAGCCGGTTCTTTGTGCATTTTGATATCCTTCCTTGTTTAAAACCGAACAGGATTATGCCAGATGTTTTTCACCTGTACAGGGAAGTGCCATTACAATATTTTAATACCCTTCGGATATTTATTGTTTCAGCTCTATTTTGTTTCATCTGCCGGGATAGTAATAACCGGGCATCTGGAAAGGCGTACTACTTTTTCAGTGACTGAACCTATTATAAGGTGCTTCCATCCTGTAAAACCATGGGTGCCCATTATTATAGCGCTGACATCATTCTTTTCGGCATATCTTGCAATTTCTTCAGCAGCGTTTCCTTTAAGCAGTTCTTTTTTTGCATTCACCTCTTTTGATATTTTTTCTTCAAGTGTCATTTTAAGAGATTCTGCAGCATTATTTTCAATATCAGAAGTGATTTCAGAAGGGACATATCTGCCTGATGCCGGTCCGCCATAGGCAAAACCTGTTACTGCAGGATAAAGCTGAGCCGGTTCCAGTACGTGTATAAGTAAAAGCTCTGATGAGAACTCTTTTGCCAGTTCATCTGCAGCCTTTAATGCTTTGTATGAAGGTTCACTGAAGTCTGTAGGGCATAATATTTTTTTAAACAGCAGCATATTTTTTCTCCTTATTAATGATTGTTGAAATGTTTACAGCTTTATCTGAATTCATTATTCTTTATCTGCAGGGATAGTGAGAACCGGACAGGACGCACTGCGTACAACCTTTTCGGCTACAGACCCGATTAAAAGATGTCTCCAGCCTGTATAACCATGGGTCCCTATTACAATCACATCTATGTCGTTTTCTTCTGCATATGCTGAGATACTTTCTGCCGGATTTCCCTGGAATACGACTTTCTGTGTTTTTATTTCAGGTGATATCTTTTCTTCTATGGCCATTTGCAGCGATTCCTGTGCCTGTTTTCTGATTTCAGCAGTCATTTCAGCGGTAACATATCCTCCGGCTGCAGACTGGCCGGGCACAAAAGCTGGTGCAGACGGAAAAATCTGAAGAGGAGTTATTATATGAATCAGAATAAGTTCCGATGAAAACTGCACCGCCAGATCATTGGCTACTTTTAATGCCTTGTATGAAGGTTCGCTGAAGTCGGATGGACACAGTATTTTTTTTGCCGGCAGCATAGTGTTTCCTTTCTTAGTTCCGTTGTTTTTAATAATTGGGTTTTTATAAATATCCCCTCCTGCCGTTATATTAACAGAATATGATCCTTGGCCATAAATGGGAGGAATCCATTAAAAGATGCACGAGCAGCCGAGATAATAACTTTAATTATATTGTGCAGAATCGAAAAATATATGGGGTGAATTATGTATAATATTTAATTTACACACCCATCAGGCTTTCCACATCCTGTCCGCTTAGACTGTCGCCGAGCTCATAATAGGCAACATCTCCTGTAAACCCAAGTACAGGGGTTTCCTGTGAAGAAAACTTGTCTCTCAAAGCGCACCTTGAACAGTTCCATGAGTCCCAGGATTTTTTTACTGCATGATCAAGGCAATCATTGTAGTGAGCACAAAATAGATTTCTACCGCCTTCATTATTAATTGTAGGTTTGCACTTTTTCCTCATATCCTTTCTCCTCATTAAACTTTGATTAATCTATACCTGTAACAACAGAACCGTGACATTGGAAATTTCCCAAGGCTTTTTGCCTAAGCTGTCGAAAGAAAAATCACCGTCTCTGTTATTGTCAATATACATGTGAACCAAAATATTCCGGAAGCAGCCTGAATATTTCGTCCAGACCATCAAGATCTATTGTGGGAATCGAACTGCCTTCCTCTGTAATATACTCGTGGCAATGTGTCAGTATCCCGGGATAATCATCCTTCATTTTTTCCCAGACACGTTCAGGTTTATCAACAGGCTCATGAGTAAGTACACTTATTGCATCATTTATGAAAATCATTCCATCAGGTGTAAACCTTACTTCCTTATCTCCAACATTTAATCGTATTGGCAGTTCCATTTTTTCTCCCTTCCTGTTCATTGTTGGTTCTGAACATATAGTAGTGTAAAACAGCGTAAATAATAATGGGGTTGATCATGTAGTTACAGGTTCATAGCCTGCCCGGGCGAATGCGGTATTTTCAGGCAGTGATAGGTCAATGTCACGGTATTTACAGAGAGTTTTCTCAATAGCAGAGTCCAGCTTTTTAAACGGAAAAGGTTTGTGAAGAATACTGTCTATAAATTTCTTCTTGCGCTCTTTTTTTAAATCTTTAATCCATGCACCTGTAATCAGTATAATTCCTGTATAAGGATCTGCTTCCTTTATTTTTTCAGCCATGGCTAATCCGTCCATATGGGGCATATTGAAGTCAGTAATGACAATACTGAAATCTTTTTCTTGTAAAAATTTACGATAGCCTTCTGTCCCATCGCCGGCAGTTACTACATCCCAGGATTTCAGGGTAAGCCAGCGTGATATGACATTCAGAAGTTCATGGTCATCATCAACAAGGAGTGTTTTTTTTCTGTATTTCATTTTGTCCCTCGACAGGATTTACAGCGTAATATTATACCGCTTTATGTATTTGATGTTTAATGTCTGTCTGCATCACTGTAACTGAAGATTTACGGTAGCAGGCTCAGGGTATTTTTACTAATTATAGGCGTTATTGAAAAATTTGATATAAGGTGAATTGTGTATTTAAAAGCAGGCTGTTCAGCGGTATATAAATACAGAAGTAAGAAATTAGTGTCTTCTGTTTTTGATTAACAGGTGATTAAAAGAAAATATGCAGAAATAAAAATATGATAAAAAATAAAACAGTAAACATTATCATCGGATTATTGATGCTGACTGCGCTCTATATTGTCAGCCTGGACAATTATCTGCTGTTCCACAGTATTGCGGAAGGCTTTTCAATAATTATTGCATATACTGTTTTTATAATAGCCTGGAACTCCAGGAAACTCGTAAATAACAGCTATTTCATTTTCCTCGGAACAACCATGCTCTTTGTGGGAAGTTTTGATTTTCTGCACACGGTCTCATATGAAGGCATGGCTATTTTTAAACAGGACGGATCAAATCTGCCCACCCAGCTGTGGATATGCGCCAGGTACCTGCAGGGAATTTCATTTCTTATATCTCCACTGTTTCTTAATAAAAAAATAAAACCCGGTTTAACTTTTACTTCCTATTCTGTTGTATCGGGGTTTCTTCTTCTTTTTATTTTTTACTGGAATATTTTCCCTGAGTGTCACACTGATGCTTCAGGTCTTACGCCGTTTAAAATTGCAAGCGAATACATTATATCTCTTATTCTTTTGTGCAGCATCATTCACCTTTTTAAATACCGCGACAAGTTTGAAAAGCATGTTTTTGTCTGGTTTATCATATCCATATCATTTGCCATAATATCCGAAATTGCATTTACTTCATATGTGAGTGTGTACAGCTTCTGCAACCTTATCGGGCATTACTTTAAAATTGTATCCTTCTGGTTCCTCTACAGGGCATTTGTTGTGATAAATCTTAATTCTCCTTATATGTCGATTTTCAGAGACCTGAAACTCAGTGAAGAGAGATATCGTTCTCTGTTCAATAATATGATGAACGGCTTTGCTCAGCATAAGGTTCTCTTTGATGCAGACGGAAAACCTGCTGATTATGTGTTCCTTGATGTGAACCAGGCCTTTGAAAAAATAATGGGTATTGGCCATGAGGTTCTGGTAGGAAGAAGGGTTACAGAGGTTTTGCCCGGAATAAAGAATGATGAGGCGGACTGGATCGGAAAATACGGAAGAGTTGCCGTAACCTGTGAACCTGAAAATTTTGAGCATTATTCCGAAGCTATTGAACGATGGTTTTCCATTCATGTATACAGTGTTGAAAGGGGATACTTTGTAACTATTTTTGAAGATATTACGGAAAAGAAGAATGCCGATCTTGCTCTGCTAAAAAAGAAGGATATGCTTGAAACCAGTGTACAGGAAAAGAACAGGGAAATCTCAAGAGCAAATGAGCTGTTTAAGGTCATAATTGATCATATGCCTGTCATGCTTTGTCTTTTTGATTCCGAAGGTCGAATTCAGCTCATTAATAATGAGTTCAGTAACTGCACCGGCTGGAATATGGAAGATATTTCCACAGATAAAATCATGAAGCCCGATGAAAGCGGCAATAAATCATATGAGCTTATGATTTTCATCTTAAAAAGAGCAGGGCAGGGCTGGAATGATACTTTAATAAAGACACGCGACCTTGAAATTCTTGAAACATCATGGGCCAGCGAACAGTTGTCTGACGGGTCTTTAATCGCAATAGGCATTGATCTTACTGACAGAAAAAAAATAGACAAAAAGCTTTTTACCTATACCGAGCAGCTGGAGCAGAGCAACAGGGATCTTGAGGAGTTTGCCTATATTGCATCTCATGATCTTCAGGAACCCTTAAGGAAAATCAGAACGTTCGGTGATATGCTTGTCTCCCGGTTCAGTGATTCACTGAATGAAACAGCGCAGGATTATGTAGGCCGGATGCAGAACGCATCCCTAAGGATGCAGAAGCTCATTGAATCTCTCCTTACATATTCCAGAATATCAACAAGGGAAAAACTTTTAAATCCTGTGGACCTTAATAAGGCAGCCGAAAGTGCACTCCACAATCTTGAGCTTCGTATTGAGGAAGAAAAGGCAAATGTTAAAATTGACAAGCTTCCGGTGATTGAAGCTGACAGAATACAGATGGTTCAGCTGTTTCAAAACCTGATTGGAAATGCGCTTAAGTTTCATAAAGAAAATGAAGCGCCCTTTATCCGGATATCAGCCCGGAAAGTATCTGAAGAAAGTCAGGCCGGAGTTAAAGAGTGGTGTATAAATGTGGAAGATAACGGCCTGGGGTTTGATGAAAAATATCTTGAGCAGATATTCAGCCCGTTTCAGAGGCTGCACGGAATAGGTGTATATGAGGGAGTTGGAATGGGGCTTGCTATCTGTAAAAAAATAGTCAGCAGACATAACGGGCGTATTACGGCAAAAAGTATATCAGGCAGTGGAACTACCTTTATTATAACCCTCCCGGAAAAAGCGCAGTCTGAAAATTAAGGTTCTTTTTCAGTATATCTAATCGGTAAATACTGCAATTGCGTTGTTGGGGCATGATTCCACAGCCTTGAGACAGCACTCCTCAAGATGAAGCGGTACACGGTCCATTACCACCTCAGCTTTTCTGCTTCCCGCTTTTATACGGAACAGCTCGGGGCATATTTTTGCGCAGGTGCCTCCTGCTCCGCATTTATTTTCCAATACTCTTACAAGCATTTTAATCCCTCCCGTTTTTTAACAAATATTTTCTATGATAATATGTTAAGCTCCTGATACAAATAAACAGAATCATGTATTTTTCATTTTCAGAGAATTTATACCGGGATTTTTTTCATGCTGACGGGCAGAAGCGGGTAATAATATGAATGATCAGTCAATCAAAATACTGCTTATAGAAGATGACGAGGACGATTATATAATCCTCAAAGATCTGGTATCCATGATCGGGATATGGAAGTGCATCATAGACTGGGCACCCACAGCAGATCTTGCCTTTGAAAAACTGGGCGCATCCGATTATGATATATGTCTTCTGGATTACAGGCTCGGGCAGTTTAACGGAATAGAGCTTCTTGATATATTAAGGAAGAAAAATTTTCATGTGCCGGTTATTATTCTGACCGGCCAGGGTGATCATGATACAGACTTGGAAGCCATGGAACACGGGGCTGTTGACTATCTTGAAAAGGCAGCCTTAAATCCGGTCCTTCTTGAAAGGACTATCCGCTATGCCATAAACACCTCAAATATTGTGACCGCACTTAAAAGATCCGAAGAAAAGCTGCACATCCTTTCAGGGAAAATTCTTGAAGCCCAGGAGGAGGAGCGAAAATCACTGGCCCTGGAACTGCACGACAGTATAGGTTCCGGGCTTGCTGGAATTCTTTTTGTACTTGAACAGAAGATTGAAAGTATAGAAAGCTCTTCAGGTTCAGACCAAAATTCCGGATCACTTGAACAAATAAGGGCAATGATAAAGGACATTATTGATGAAACCCAGAGAATATCAACAAACCTGAGACCTTCCATACTTGACTCTCTGGGGCTGCTGCCGGCTCTCCGTTCTTTGTGCAAAAAATTCAAAAGCATATACAGCGATATAGAGCTTTTTACCAGGCTGGATATTGATGAAGAAGATGTTCCGGAAAAGCTTAAGATAACCATATACAGAATCGTGCAGGAATCGCTTAATAATGCCGCAAAATACAGTGAGGCCCGAAACCTGAAATTAAGTATCTGCCGTGACAGGGATTATCTTGTTCTTGATGTTGAGGATGACGGGAAAGGTTTTAATCCTGAAAATGCTGTTAACGGAACACATAAGACAAAAAGCATGGGGATCGAGGGCATGATTGAAAGAGCCTCCCTTGCAGGAGGCGAACTGTCTATTGATACAGGTCTGGGGAAAGGAACCGCTGTGCGGGCAAGATTCCTTATTTCGTCACAAGTCCCTTTTTAATGGCATAGGCTGTCAACGCGGAAGCACTGTGGAGATCAAGTTTTTCCATTATGTTTGCCCTGTGCTTTTCTACCGTCTTGACGCTGATGCACAGGTAGTCTGAAATTTCTTTGTTCTGATAACCTTCTCCCACAAGTTTCAGTACTTCCCGCTCTCTCCTGGTGATGCCGTCCCAGGACGACTCCTGCCGGATTGTCTTTTTACCTTCAATATAACCTTCGAGAACTTTATCGGATATTTCAGGGCTTACATACTGTCTGCCACCAAGCACAGTTTTTAATGCGTTCAGGAGTTCTTTTCCCGGAGACGTCTTAATGCAGTATCCGTCTGCACCGGAGCTGAAGGCCTCCAGGATATATTCTTCATCACTGTGCATTGTAAGGACGACTATTTTGATTTTTCCGGACTGTTTTTTTACCTCCCGGATAACGGAAATTCCATCCATTTTGGGCATATTAAGATCAATAAGCAGAATATCCGGATCACTGTTGTTTATCAGCCGGATAGCCTCCATTCCGTCTCCTGCTTCACCAATAACCTCCAGTTCATCATCCGCCTCAAAAATGGACCTGAGTCCGTCTCGTACTATTGTATGATCTTCCGCTATTATCAGCTTTTTTTTTGGTTTCATTTAATTCCCCCTGGAATTTATTGCGAAGCGCAGAATACCTCATATTAGGAGCATATAAACAGGACTTAAATGGGGTATATAATGTATTCAGTTAATTATTCTTGCCGGTTTTGTAAAAAATGTAAAAATAGGTGCATTTTTATTGATTTATTATTATATATACTTCAAAAAAAGTTATTTTATGATTTATAACATCGGTTTTGCCAATCTTTTGGCGATTCACTATAGGAATATACAACTTGACAATGGTCATGCGCCTTTATATGTTGACTTTTGCTTATTTTATATTGCCATAGGAGTATTTATGCAAAGATTTTTCGGTTTTACCTGAGTGAATAAAAGGAATCTACCCGGGTTGGTAGTTCAGGGTAAGGCTGAAGAATAAATTCCCATCCATACTGTTCCTGATATATCTTCTTCTTTTCCCTGACTATTAAGAAAATGCTTAAAAATCGGAAAGGCAGCCAGTGAGATGAAATATATCAAGATCAGTGCAAAGGTTGAAGACCGTATTGATTCACTTAATCAGTCGGGAAAGACCGGGAAAGTAATTGCCGGCAAGGCAATTAGTATAATTGAGAACATAAAATCAGGTGTAATTCCTGAGTACAGAGACCAGATTGGGACCTGTACAAAGTATGGAGAAAAGCGTATAAAGAACTGCCATAAATTTGATTTTGGCTCCGGTTACAGGATGATAACCCTGCATAGCAGCGACAGCGGGACGATTTTTATACCCTTTCTGGGAACACATGATGAATGTCAGCGCTGGCTGGAAAACAACCGGAAGGTAAAAAACATAACGGCCGGCAAAGGAAAGATCTTCCCTATTAAAAACAGGGACGATGAAGGATCCGGTTCTACATATGATGCACCTGATGATTTTTGTGAGGATGAAGTATCAATGAATCTCAGCGAGCAGGATTTGCGGACTGTTTTTTGCGGATTGGTCGAGGGCGCTAAAAAAAGAATTGGTTAAGAGGGAAGATATATGACCGTTAAGTCCTGTTGGGGACAAGAATTTGAAGTTCTGAAAAACTATATTGCATCAAATCCTGAAATTTCAATAGGTATGTATGAGACTTCCATTCCTGGAGATTTTAAGGAAAAATTCTACCTTCTCTTTGATAATGTACGAAAAGCCTTTGTTGAGTCATGGGTCAGTTCATTCGATCTTGATTTTCATGCCCTTGGAAAAAGTTTTATCGAAACCGAAAATAAACTCGCCGAAAGTTTAAATATAAAAAATATGGAACTGCCTGTAGATCTGGCCAGTTTTCTTCATAACCCCGAGACAGGCATGATGCGGCTGATCTATGACCGTCTGTTTGAACTGCTTCAGGGTAAAATAACAGAAGATGATTTTGAAAAAACAGCAATAGACAATCTTAACTCCAGCGCTGCTGATTTTTACAGGCTGGGTTATGAGCTGTGGGCTGCTGTTTCCATTCTGTTTTTACTTGAACCTGATGAAATCCATGGCGTCAGGATTGATGATGCTTTTAATCCCTGCCTGTCAAAGCTGGATCAGATTACCTTCGGCAAGCAGGACCATCATGCGTCAAAGCGCATACCTGAGTTTATAATCCATTCAAAAAAGCTGGACCGTTATATAGCTTTTAAAATGCCCATTGCAACATCGGTGGACTTTTATTTCCTTCCGCTGGAACTTCCCACGAAGAGAGTTCTGAGGGACCGCACCGGGGATACATCTCAGGTGCTTGCTCCCAGAATACTGTTTCTGGCGGTTGTTCCGGATCTGAAAAAACTGCCGGTTTTTGCTGATTTACACGAGCGGACAATCAGCAGTCCGGATTTAACAATAGAATTTCTATCAGCAGATGATCTCTCTTACCCGGGCGCCATAGAGCGGGCTCAAATACGTGTGGACGTCATGAAACCGCGTCTTGGAGGAAATATAGTGTCTGTTGGAAATAACCTGGAGACTCTGCCGGATAAGACGGAAACCGGCATTAACATATTAAAAGTAAGGCTGGATCAGACAAAATTACAACCATTTATAGATAAACTAGTTTAGTAACCTAATTATCAATTTTACTTCAGGAGGAAAAAAGATGGCGGATGAAAAAAACAACATTAACCGCAGAAGCTTTCTCAAGAACGCGGGAGTCATTATCGGCGGTGGTGCTATAGGAGCCGCAGGAATGACAATGAGGCCTGAAATGGCGCAGGCTGCCAACGCTGTTAAATCGGTGCCTAAGACCGTTACACAGTTCCGCTGCCCCTTGTGCAGCAAGAATTTTAACAGTTTTGCAGAATTGAAAACCCATTTTAAGGGTGATCACCCGGATCAGGTTATGCCCACCACCACAAAGCTCAATATAAACGGTGAAGACTGTGAAGTACTGATAGAGCCCCACTGGACTCTTCAGCGTGCACTTCAGTTTAAACTGGGCCTAACCGGTGCAAAGCAGATGTGTAACCGTGGTGCCTGCGGATCGTGTACCGTAATTATGGACGGAAGAGCAATTCTGTCATGTACTACACTTGCAGTTGAGTGTGAAGGCAAATCAATCCAGACCGTCGAAGGAATTGCCGCTGATCCTAAATGGAGACCGCTTATAGATTCATACTGTAAATGGGATGCCATGCAGTGCGGTTACTGTACACCGGGATTTCTTGTATCAGCAAAAGCCCTTCTTGATAAAAAAGCCAACCCCACAGAAGATGATTGTAAACAGGCGCTCGCGGGCAACATATGCAGCTGCGGTACATATCACCGTCACCCCACTGCTATAATGGAAGCCGCCCCGACAATAAAAGGAGGTGCATAGCATGGCCGATTTAACAGTAAATGGAGATAGAAAAGAATTCAGGGTAGTAGGAAAGCCAAACCTGCCGGGCGAACTGTCCTGGGCAGTAGCAACGGGTGTAGCAAAATTCGGTGCAGACTATGTGATTCCGGATATGGTTGAAGCAAAATTTATGCGCAGCCCCTATGCCCATGCAAAGATAAAAAGCTACAATCTTAAAAAGGCCCTGGCTGTACCGGGAGTTGTGGATATAGTCACATATGATGATCCGGAAATTAAAAAGTTTATGCGTCCCGGCGGTCTTGGAGGTAAACCATCACCTTTTATTACCGATACTGCCCATGAGGAAAACGGGATAGTCGGGTTTATAGCTGTTGCAGAAAACGAAGATATCTGTGAAGAGGTATTAAGGCAGATTGAAGTGGAATGGGAAGAGCTGCCCAATATAACCGATATTAAAAAAGGAAAAGAGGCCGGCGCCCCGGTAATCCGCCCTGAAGACAGAGCCGGAGTAAGCAGTCCCTTTGGCGGTCCCCCGGCTCCTCCTAAAAAAGGTAATGTTGCTATTTCAAACCAGAACCAGGGTGATGTTGAACAGGGATTCAAAGAGGCTGACTACGTTATAGAGTACGATCTTAACATGCCTGCATACGCATCAGCTTCACCTAATCCTCACGGGTCTGTAGCATGGTGGTTTGACGACCCGTACCTGGGAAGAGATAATATCCACATAGAAGGCGCAGTCTGGCACGCAAGCGGCGGTAAAAATGCGATTGCCCAGCTTTATGGTCTGACTCCGGAAAAGACTGTTCAGGAAGGCCTTTTCCAGGGCGGTAAGTACTGCGACTGGACTATTCGTGAGTCACAGCAGATTACCCCGTTTCTTTCAAAAAGAGTCGGAAGACCTGTACGCTGCATAAACGAACGAAAGGATACCTTTGATTATATGGTCTCCCAGCGTTTTATGCACCTGAAGGTCGGTTTTAAAAAGAACGGTCTGATTACCGCATTTGACGACTATTCAATAGCTGACGGCGGAACCCCGGGCAATTCATTCTTCGGTACCTCGGGCGATCAGGGCTACGGTCCATACATTGGTACAAAATGTAAGAATATCAGACAGAATATGGATATCGTTGACAGTAACCGCGGCCTTATGGCCTTCAGCTCACAGTTCTGTCCCTTTAACTGGGATGCTATCACCATGGCATATCATGCTATTGCTGAAAAACTCGGAAAAGACCCAATTGATATTGCAAGAATTAATCTCCATGGACCTGACGGTCAGGATGACAACCGACCGGTTCCAAGCTTTGACGCATGTATAGAAGCCGGAAAAAAGCTGATGAACTGGAAATGGCATAAAAACGGTGCAAAGAGGCTTAAAGACGGAAGACTTCACGGAGCCGGTTTCCGTTACCAGATGTGCCCCAGACATTCAATGGGCACGGATTTTCACGCAGTTCTCGAATTCCGTGACGGCGTTGTGCGCCTGCCTATTCAGGGACCCCATGCCGGTGTTTTCTCTGTTGAAGGTGTTGCCATGATAGCTGCTGAAGAACTCGGTATCAATTTTGAAGATATCAAAATCGATTACGATCCCAACGCCATATTCGTTTCTATCAGCGGTGGAGCTGACGGACTTGTAAATACAGGCTGGGTTTTAAAGCAGTGTGCTCATAAGTTAAGGGCACAGATTTTTGAAGCAGCTATTGCTGAAGCAGATAAGCCCGCGTTTGGCGGCTTCGGCGGCGGGTTCGGCGGTTTTGGCCGTAAGATGCCGCCTAATCCTTTAAAGGGCAAAAAACCGGAAGATCTGGATATAATTGAAGGGAAAATAGTTCTTAAGTCCGACACCAGTAAAGGTGTACCTCTTAAGAGTGTCAGGGCAAACCTGTACGCAACATTTTCAGGCTGTGCGCCTTCACCTTTATGGCCCGCAAAGTATGATCTTATAAACACCCTGTACTGTGAAGTAGCAGTGGATGAAGAAACCGGTGAAGTGGAAGTCTTAAGATACGAAGCTGCTGTTGACTCCGGCAAAGTAATAAGACGTACCTCTCTTGAAAGTCAGCTTGACCAGGTAGCTTACAACAGCCAGGGATGCCAGCTTCTTGAGGACTATTTCTACGATCCAAAAACTGGTGTTAAACTCAACCATAACTATATTGAGTACAAGAAAGCGGGTATGCTTGATGTAACCGATGTTAAAGAACCGGAACTGATAGAAACCCGTGCTGGTAACGGTGTGTACGGTGCAAACGGTATCAGCCATTCAATGGCAAATACACATCTTATAGTCTGTGCTATCTACAACGCAATAGGGAAATGGGTTGATCCGCCAGCCACACCTGATAAGATTCTTCAGGCACTGGGCAAGGCATAAAATAAACGGGTTCAGGGTTTACGGTCGAGGCCGCAAACCCTTGAAAAATAAAGGAGATAGAAATGAAGCCATTTAATCATACGAATGCAACATCAATTGCAGAAATCAAAACTGCTCTTGCTGACGGCAAAACCACCCTTATCGGCGGTGGTACAGATCTTATCGGTACCCTTAAGGATAATATCCTGAGAGATTATCCCGAGACTGTAATAAACATCAAGTCCGTTCCAGGGCTTGATTATATAAAAGAAGAAAAGGGCATGCTCAAAATAGGCGCAACAACACGCCTGGCAGATATTGCTGCTGATGCTACCGTACAGAAAAAATACACAGCACTTGCACAGGCTGCTTCAAGAGTTGCAAGCCCTCATATCAGAGAAATGGGAACCATTGCAGGTAATATTGCACAGCTTCACCGCTGCTGGTATCTCAGGAAACCGGAAAACCGTTTTGACTGTAAAAGAAAAGGCGGAAAAACCTGTTTTGCAATGACCGGTGATAACCGTTATCATTCCATATTCGGCGCGGTTGGCGGATGCCTTGCAGTACATTCCAGCGATACAGCTCCGGCTCTTATTGCTCTTGATGCAAAGATAGTTACAGACAGCAGAACCATTGATGCAGAAAATTTCTTTGAAGTAAAACAGCCCGGAAATACATGCCTTGCGCAGGATGAAGTGATTACCGAAATCCAGATTCCGGAACCTTCAAAGGGATATAAAAGCGCGTTTATTAAATTTGCATTCCGTAAATCAATAGATTTTCCGATTGTTAACTGCGCTGTAATGGTTGGCGGTGATAAACCAAGAGTTGTTCTCAATGCAGTTTACCCAAAACCCTACAGGGCAACTGATGCAGAAGCGGTTATTGCCGGTATGAAAACCAAAAAGATAAATGAGAAGACAGCTGAAGCAGCAGGAGAAGCTGCAGTTAAAGGTGTCAAATCATTTCCTAAGGCTCCTATGTTTAAAAAACAGATAGCAAAGACGCTTGTAAAGCGTGCTATACTTGCTGCCTGTGTATAAGTAAAGTTGTTTAAACAGGGAAGAACTTATAGTTCTTCCCTGTTTTTTATAAAGTATTCTGCAGTTGTTTCAGATAAAAATGTTAATGCTGACTTTATTAAAACCGGGTCTGGTTTGGACCTTTCAATCTCTCCAGTATACTCAGGAGGCCGGATTCATTCGGTCAGCTGTTCCTTGGAAAATAAAATATAAAAGATATTGAGTTTGATAATTCAACGTAATTCAGGAGGAAAATTATATGAAAATTGGCAAACTAACCATTTTTTCAGGCGTATTGATGTTGTTTCTGTTTGTTGGTGCTGCCTCCTCATTCGCTCAGGATCAGTGGGAGGTATTAATACCGAAAGCGATTGACGGGGTGAAAGTAAGAATGGCCGGCTTTCACAATGATAAATTTGGAGTATGGGGCGGAGCCGGAGATGAGGGCGCACAGCACTATACCCTGGACGGCGGAAAGACATGGACTGCTGCCAAGACCGGCGGCTGCATGTTCTCTGTTGACATCGTGGATGTCAATACAATTTGGCAGTCCTGTCTGAGCGGTACAAGCCTGACAGTGGACGGCGGTAAAAACTGGACGGTTATAGCAAAAGATGTAGGCGGACTGGCCAGTATTCTTGCCTTTGCAGATGCTAAAACAGGATGGGTCGGTTCAGGAAACAAGTTTAAGGTAACCAGAGACGGCGGTAAAACATGGAATGAGCTTACTCTTCCTGACGGTGTTGATGCTGTTGCAGCTATTTCACTCCGTACCCCTGAAGATGGGTATCTGATTGGTAAAAATGGCGTTCTGTACATTACTAAAGACTGCGGTAAAACATGGAAATCCTGTTCTCTTGGTATTGAAAATCCGGATATACAGGGTTTCGGCAACGTATGGGTCGAGACTCCGCAGGCTGCTGTCCGTTTTACCGACGCTAAAAACGGCCTGGTTGTTCTGGGTCTTTCCGGCAATGAAGATCTGATTGCACTGCGTACAAAAGACGGCGGTAAAACCTGGAAAAAGGAAAGTGTGCCAGCAAAGCTTGGAAAACCTTTTATTTCCAGAGACGCAAAATATTTGACAGTAAGCAAGTGGCAGGTAGGACTCACACTGCTTAAATCCAAATAGGTCTATTTTTTTAACAGGGTGGCAGGGGCGGCGGTTCAGCGGCCGCCCTGTAAACAGCCGATCCTATGTAAAAACATCATACCGATGATGGCAGTATATGATTCGTGGCTTCTTAAAATGGTTTTTCCCGTGTTTTCTTTCAAAAAGGCAGGATAAAATCTGTTTTCATATCCCATGCATCCTGCACTGGTTATTCCGTATTATTCTCGCAGGGATTTTCATATACAGCGGTTATGTTAAATGGGAAAGTCCGCTTCTGTTTGAAGCAGTGCTTTACACCTATGACCTGTTTCCCAGGTCATCTATCCCTTTAATAACCGGCTGTTTCCCATGGGTTGAAATGGCGCTCGGTCTGTCTTTGCTGATTGGATTCGGGAAAAAGATAAAATACCTGGCCGGTGCAGCTGCCGCACTGCTGTTGTTTTTTATAGCCATTATTACAATTACCTATTTTAGAGGAATTGAAGCGGACTGCGGATGCTTCGGTTTTGATGATCCGATTTCTCCCATAGCAATTATCCGCGACAGCCTTATTCTTATCCCTGCTTTATACCTTTTATTTGCGGATGCTCTGCTTAAAAAGCGTATCCAAAAATTGAATAGAAGATAAAATAAATCAAACCGGCTTTTCCTCTGCTACAGGGCATTATTATCGTTAATTCCAGTTTGACACATCAAACTATGCTTAATATGCTCCGCTCAAGAATTATAAAGATCCTTTATATTCCAAGTACAAATCAATCCAGCTCATCACCTGCCGGTATAACGTTTAAGATATTGTAAAGCAGGTGCAGCAAATGCATTTATAGGAGGTCTCAATGAATAAATTATCGTTCTATATCCTTGTTCCCATGTTTGCCGCAGTCATCCTTTCAGCCTTATCTCAAACTGAAAACTCAATAGCCGCTGACAGCCCGGAAATCAGCATTATATACAGCAGTAATATGCTTGGTTATTACCAGCCCTGCGGCTGCAGTGAAGGTGAGCAGCTTGGCGGATTATACAAAAAGTCCACATATCTCGATAACTATCGAAAAGATCATGGCGAAGTTGTCATTATAGATTCCGGTGATTTACTGAATGAAAATGAAGATCTTTCAAAACAGGTTCATGCATCGGCAAAGATGAAAGCAGAACTGATTGCACAGATATTTAATAAAACAGGAATCGATGCGGCAGCAGTCGGTGAACTCGATCTTGTTCTGGGTATAGACTTTCTTAAGGAGCTGCAGGATAAATATAACTTTCCCTTTATCTCAGCCAACCTGGTTGACGGGAAGGGCACACCTTTTTTTAAGCCTTACGTTATAAAAAAAATAAACGGAAAAAATGTCGGCATATTCGGGCTTATAGGGAGCAGTTCCGAAATGACTTCCAAAGTGGAAAAACTGACAGAGGGCAGAGTAAAGGTTCAGGACTCATTAACGGCCGCAGAGGCTGTTATGACAGAGCTCTCAGGTAAAGTAGATTACATAATTGCAGTTGCTCATCAGAGAACCAACAGAAACTGGCGGCTGGCAAAAAAAATTGAAGGCATAGACCTGATTATTGGAGGTCATGATAAAGTTAAAACAGAAAAACCCAGCAAAGCAGGTAAAACACTTATTGTACAGGCAGGCGAAAAGGCCCAGCACCTTGGGGTATTAAAGACTGCAGTTGATAATTCACAAACAGCGGATAATACGCTGATACCTCTTGGCAGCAAAATAGAAGATGATCAGAAAATAAAAGAGATGATAAATGATTATGAGCACAGAGTTGCTTCCATATATGACAGTCCTGCCAAGGAAGCGGATGCTGATAAAGTTGTTGAATCAAGGGTTACTGCCTGCACGCCCTGTCATGAGGACCAGGTAAAATCATGGGAAGCCACAGCTCATGCCCATGCATATAATACGCTTTTAGAAAAATCAAAACATCTTGATCCCGACTGCCTTAACTGCCATACAACCCGTTTTGAACAGCCTGAAGGTTTTACAATGAAACTTAAGCAGATGGAGCTTGCAAATGTACAGTGTGAAAACTGTCATGGATTTGCAGAGGAACATCTGAGTGATACAACGCCGATACCTGTACCGAAGCCCGGCATGGATTTGTGTGTAAAGTGCCACAGCTCGTACAGGTCGCCTGATTTTGAAAAAAATGCTGCAGAGGTTTTTGAGAAGATAAAACACTAGTTGGAGTGTAATACGCTGTTAAATTAATATGCGTTCATTAATCGGCAGCCATTCATGTCATCTGTATAAACGGTCAGGGCAAATAGGGGGTGTTCCTCAAAATATCAAAAATAGGGGACGTCAAAAATAGGGGACGTACCTCGAAATATCAAAACTCTTTTGAAAAAATTAGTTCACAAAAAAGATATTGAATTTTGAAGGAGCGTCCCGGTCAATGAATTAATTCGGCTCTAGAGCAAGTCATAAAAAAAGAAATTGCGCATAAGGAGAATGTCTCAATGAATAAATTAGTATTCTTTGCAATGTTATGCTTCTGGTTAACAGGGTGCGTAAGCGGGACTGCAGCAATCAAAGAATCTGATGATATTAATAATAGTCAGTTTGCTGATAAAGTCGGGGTAATGAACCCATATGAATATTATAATTTGGAAAAAACTAATAAGCTTGTAATTCAGATGGAAAAAAGTGTTGCTATCGGACCAAACAATACAATAGAGGTACCTCTTAAAAAAGTATTGATTGATAAGGAAGATCTTAAAGCAATCCTGTCTGAATTAAATAAAGAGATCAGGTACGACAATGATTTTTGTCTTTGCACCGGGAACGGGGATTTATATTTCACTTTAACCGATGGAACAGAACTTAAATTCCGCTTAAAACATGGCGGCGAGGTTCTTGAAGAAAGATTCGACAGCGGCAGTGATTCCAGAATGTTTTACCCTCATGATAATTTCGTAAAAATTATTAGAAAATATTATTCAGACAAAATGAGAAAATACTATGAAATTGAAGACCGAAGACGACGCGGTGAAATATCCGATGAACAGAGGGAACAGGAATGGGTTGTTGAAATTATGCAAAAATATTTCCCCGGGGACTACTGGTCAAATCTGGTAGATGATCCTGTGGTAAAAGATGACTATTTTAAAAAAACAATTGTCGGCTCATGGAAAATTATGCGTAATGACGAGATAAACCTTTTTGCAGTAGATACATTTTTATCCGATGGGGAAGCATGGCATAAAGGAGAAGCCAAAGTTTCAAGGAGCCAATGGAAAATTGAAGACGGATATTTATTCCTGACAGTTGAATCAAGTGATAATGAAGATCTTATCCCGGTTGGAAAGAAAAAAAAGAATAAAATATTATTTATGGATGATAAATTTATGTCATTATCGGGTAAAGATTTTATAGAAATAGAATATATGAAGGTTGATTAAAACCAGAAAGAAAAAGAGATTTAGGTGATCGAATGAAACCGATTAAAGACGAACAAACGTATAAAAACGGCTTAAAACGTATTGAGGAACTTTGGGGCGCAGAACCTGATACTCCTGAAGGTGATGAACTGGATATTTTGTTAATCTTGGTAGAGGCTTACGAGGAAAAACATTATCCTATTCCTCCTTCTGATTCTGTGGATGCGATTCTGTTCCGAATGGAGCAATTGGATATGAAGCGGAAAGACCTTGAGCAGTTTCTCGGTCCCAAAAGCAGGGTCAGCGATGTTTTAAATCGAAAGCGGCCCCTGTCACTGCCCCAGATAAAAAAACTGCATAAAGAGATGGGGATACCTTACGAAAGCCTGTTAGGTTCCATATAAAAAGGGAGCTGCTTTTTATATGGAAGACCAGGAGACGTATCTCAAAATATCAAAACTTTTTTGAATTAAAATTTTGAAGAAATGCCGGATTATTTTTTAGATGAATCCCAGATTCCCTGCCACTCTCCTTCAGGTTCATTTCTGCTCAGCCTGTCGCATCTATTGGCCATAACGGAACCGGTCCCCAGGCCGTATTCACTGTATATGTTATAAAAAATATCCCTTGCCCTTTTCCAGTCGCGTTTGCAGTACATGGTATAAGCATGGTTGTAGGGCTCGACTGATTTTTTTTTGACTTCAAACCTGGGGTCATTATCCAGTAAAAGTTCATACAGAGTTATTGGCCCCCTGAAGCCGTATAATACAAGACGATCTATAAACCGATAGGAAAACCTGGAATCAGTATTTACATAATACTGAATATAATCAAGGAATTGCCGGGATATTAAAACTCTGGCATCATAGCGTTTTGACAGGCTTTCTATCCTGGATGCTTCGTGTATGGCTGAACCAAGTGCGTGGGCCCTTCTATCAAAAGGATAATGTGCAAATGAAACCTTTCCTAATGTAATACCGAAGCCTATATTTATTTCCGGGCGTACTGGTTTTTCCTTTAATGAATCGTTGTAACGTCTCATTCTGTCGGTAAGTCTGTAGATGTTTTCCAGAATATACTTGCTGTTGTCTTCCGGAAATACAGCCATAATACCGTCTCCATAGATCTCGGCAAAGGTGTTTTCATGGGAGAGGTAGAATTCTGCATAGGTTGTTTCATGGACATCACTGATAAAATTTTCATAGGTGAATTTATTGTACGGATCGTTTTCGTCCGAAGAATAAACTCCATTCTCAAAATTCAACTGTATGTTTGTTGAATCTCTGAGGTCCATAAAAAGGATTATTCGAGTGGTTTTGTTCTGATATGAAAAATTATTGTAGCCCATTTTTTTGCCCGCGCCATGTAACAGAGTTGTGTGTTTAAATCATTTCAGGTATTTAATCAAATAAAATTATAAATTGGGTTAAAAGAAGTAAAGTCTCTGATCAGCTGTTGTTTGTATTGAGAAAAACAGGGCGAGAAATTTTTCGCCTATACATTTTGGGGTTGAATCTGGGTTCGGACCAAGCTAAGTCTCTTTGAGAAATTGCCCGGGAGGTTGGTATTAAAATGAAAGATAAGAAATTATCCGATAACAGGTTAAAGGTATTCATTTCAAGTCGGGAATCAAAATGTGATGAATGCGGGGAGGATCTTGGTTCTCACGCATGGATCATCCTTAAAGAAAAAGGGGCAGTATGTTTGACCTGTGCGGATATGGATCACCTTGTCTTCCTTCCGTCAGGAGATGTTGCGCTGACACGCCGTTCACAGAAATACTCCAAACTTTCAGCAATCGTTTTAAAATGGAGCAGTGCACGTAAACGGTATGAACGTCAGGGCATCCTTGTTGAAGAAGAGGCTGTTGAACGTGCCGAAAGCGAGTGTAAAGCTGATGAGTCGCAACGGATGATACGCCGTGCCCAGGCCGAACTCCGCCGGGCAGAGCTGGATAAAGAATATATAAATAATTTTGCTGCCCGTATCAGGGAGGTGTATCCATACTGCCCTGATGGACGGGAGACAGCTATTGCCGAACACGCCTGCCGGAAATACAGCGGCCGGGTAGGGCGCAGTGCATCGGCAAAGGAACTGGATGAAAACGCTGTCCGACTCGCAGTTACAGCACATGTGCGGCATACCGAAACAGACTATGATGAACTTCTCTCGGGAATGTATGGAAGAAATAATGCCCGTGCGATTGTGCGCCAGGCTGTTAATGAAGTATTACATATCTGGGAACATGGTAATTCATGAAGAAAAAAGGGATGAGGAATTTATCGTCCCTGCGATTATTCTTTTAAGGTATCGGGCTTTAACATGTTGAATTCTAAAAATCCCATCCGGAAGCTGTCTCTTTCCGGATGGGATTGGATTTAGTTCTACCTACCGGTTTTTTTCCACACCGGGGCATCAGGGATTATTTTCATAAGACAGATGTCATCCCCCATTTTGACACTCTTTAGAAGCGTCACTTCAACATTGCATTGAAAGGCTTTTTCAAAAAGGACTTTACTGTATCCCGTTGTGCATTGACACCATGTGTCTGTCCCAAGATGATCAATATCTGCGAGCATTGGACAGGGACAGAAGGGAAACTGCAGAAACAGCTCTCCCTTTGAGAAATAAAGACCGGCAGCCTTTGCTTTTTCCTGACTGGCAAATTCTTCCAGGCAGGAAGCCTGCGCCATCAGATCATGTATCAGCGCAAGTTTTTCATCCATGCCGTATCCGCACTGGCAGTTCATACGGATTTTCCTGACAACAGGTTTTTCAAAGTGCATTTCAAGTCTATGCATGGTGGCTTTTACCCATGCTGCATTATCCTCTGATGCTGCCTGCCCGTTTTCGCCGTATACTATCATTTTAGCCGTTTCAGTATTGCTAGCCCCGGCAATACTGTCTGTAATTATCTGTTCCTGAATTTTTCTGATATTAAACATGTTGTTGAACCTCAATCTTTCATCAAAATGAATTTTTATACATGTGACAGGCTTTTGCTGAAATGCAAATACAAAAAAGCCTATACACAGCGCAGCGGCTGTCAATAAACAGACCTCTCCCTGGAGCCGGCTACAATCATGTAGCGACGCGCGACAATGCCTTAGCGCTGCTGCCGTTAGCGATATATTTAAATTAAATTAACAAAAGAATGGATCACACATATCGGAATGCCCTTTCAGTCCCAAATTGGTAATTTTTATTTCTGGCATATTAAAATTACTTCGTCAAGTGAGAATCAAACGCAGCTTCCGCCTGCAGAATATTCATGCAGGAACCTTTAACTGAGCCATTCATATGTTGAGATACATTTCAAAAATCATTCTGAAAAAGATTGAATGTAACAGATATCTTTTATACAAGGATGTATTTTTATGCGAAAAAACAGGAGAACCGAATGGAAAATAATACTGAAAAACCGGAAGAAATTTCTGCAGAGGCCTTTCAGCTTATGAAGTCGGGTGATTATGAAAAAGCACTGGAACTTTTTACAACTGCTGCGGATCTTTTTTCTCAGAGTGGCGACTTTAAAAATCAGGCTGTTCAGCTCCAGGCAGTATCCGAAATTTACCGGCTGACCAGCCAGGTTGAAAGCGCGGTTGAAACCTGTGAGGAGCTGATCGGGATATATGACCGGATTGAAGAATATGAGCAGATGTACCGTGTGCTTAATAACATGGGGCTTCTTGAAGTAAGAAGATCAAAATATGATAAGGCCCTGGTCCGTTTTAAAAGCGCCCTTGAAACCGCAGAAAAAATGGGAAATAAAAAATATGCTGCTCTCCAGACCGGGAATATCGGTTCAATATACCGGGATACAAATAAGTCCGAACAGGCAATAGAATTTTATAAAAAGGCTCTTTTATTACATGAAGAGTCGGGAGTTAAAGAAGGTATGGGAGATCAGTATTCAAATATTGCCTATATACATGTTGTAGATGGAAAGCTTGATCTGGCGCTCGAAAATTATAAAAAGGCCCTTCCTGTTTATATTGAAATTGAAAATCATGATAAGGCCGGTTTTACCCGGCAGAATATCGACAGGCTGGAAGCGGTAATAGCGGAAAATCAATAATTATAAAAAAACCATGAAATCAGTTTATGATTTCATGGTTAAAAGTGGTTTAGCTAAAATTAAGTTTTACTGCTGGTTCTGCTGAAGATTGTCGCATACACCGTCGCCGTCTTTATCTACAAAGTTTGGTCCCTGTGCTGTTCCTCTGCCATTACCCTGTCCTCTGCCCACACGAGTTCCGGCATTATCACAGATACCGTCACCATCTGCGTCTACAAAGTTTGCTCCCTGAGCGGTACCTCTCAGTCCCTTGCCGTTGCCGCGTCCTCTTCCCATACGGGTTCCGGCGTTGTCACATACACCATCACCGTCAGCGTCTACAAAGTTTGCGCCCTGGGCTGTACCTCTAAGGCCTTTGCCGTTTCCTCTGCCTCTTCCCATACGTGTTCCGGCGTTGTCACAAATGCCGTCACCGTCTGCGTCTACAAAGTTTGCGCCCTGAGCGGTGCCTGCTATACATTTACCGGTGCCTCGACCGTTACCTTTGCCGCCCTGTGCGTGTGCCCATGTACCCATTGCCAGAAAACAAATGCTTAATATTATAATTGTTGCCATGCGTTTCATAATATTTCTCCTTTATATTTTACCTGTTAAAAGTGTTTTCCATTTCGGATTCCGGCGCCGGTTTCTTCCATGTTATCGTTGCCATTCAACAGGTAATACGCAGGCAGGTTTCATTTTCTTTCACTTTTTTTAAATATTTTTTAATGGATTTAAATTTATTGGTAAGTGTTTGATTATTAATGGTATTTAAAAAATGTTATTCAGCGTTTTTGCAGGGAAATCCAGGTTTAAGTGAAAAATTATGTTCAATTTTAAAGTAAATAAAGATGTTTTTACTGGCTGCTGTTCATACCCTGATGCATTTTTCCGCGTTGCCTGCCCATCCCCATTCCCTGGTTTTTCTGGCGGCCTCGCCAGGGGCGTATTTCCTTTGCTGTAAAACAGTTGTTATCTGTTTTACTGCCAATAAGTTTTATTTCAAGTTCAGGTACTGCCGATAACCTGCCCCGCCACAGGGCATCACCGGCATTGATTTCCCATTCTTTTCCATTAAGGTCTGTAAGCTTTATTGTTCCGTCTTCTGCTATGCCTGTGATTTTTCCTGCCAGCAGGCCTTTTTCGGGGGCCATCCAGACCATTCTGCTGTGGAAAGATGTGCCTCTGTAAAATGGTATATTATCTTCAAATGCTGTTTCAATCCGTTCGGACAGGCCTGTTTTATATACTGCAAATCCTCCCGCCACCGAAAGTAAAATACTCAATACTACTGCTGTTACAGCCCTGTAGCGATACCCGCTTTCCGTTCTTCTGAAATAGTAAAAGGCAATAATTGAAAATCCGATTAAAAACAGAATCCATAAATATGGAATAAATAAAAGGATAAATTCCAATACACTGTGACGGTAATGTTTAAAAAGATCCCATTCCGCATTATTTATCTGAAAAACGGCAACACTGGCGGCAAGGCTGCCCAGAACAATGGAGAGCCCGAAAAGCATCCATACTGTTGAGCGTCTTAAAAGAAAATAATTCTTTGTGCGCGGTACTATACGCTGCTCTTTAATTTTCTTAAGTGTGTCTTTACTGATATCGTTCATGGCGCTGTTATATACTCTCCAGTTTATGCTTTACTGCAATCTTTTTAAATTTATCCTTGGCCCTGTTTATAAGCGTTGCAACACTGCCCGGGGGTTTTCTTAAGATATCGCTTATCTCATCATAGCTTAAGTCTTCAAAATATCTCAAAACAAGAACATCCCTGTATTTAGGTGCAAGGCTTTCAAGCACGGCCCCAACCAGGTTAGCTTTTTCTTTATCTATATATTCGGATTCAACAGACATGGTATCTGATAAAAAATTAAGCAGCGACCGTGATTCATCATCACCTGCATCAAGCTCAATAGAGTACTGCGCCTGCTTTTTTTTCCGGTACTGGCTGATTATTTCATTATGGGCGATTCTGTACACCCATGAGGAAAATTTGAGGGCTGTGTCAAATCCGTTGAGGTTCCGGTACAGTTTGATAAAAATATCCTGAAGTATATCCTCTGCCTCTTCCCTGTTTACGCTTGTCATGCGGTGAATGTACCGGAGCAGAACAGGCTCATACCTTTTTATAAGAGAGTAAAAGGCATCTTCATTCGTAAGAGAATGTTCGACCAGTTCTTCATCGGTCATCTGTTCGTATTGGGTATGCTGCAGTGTAGACATGGTGTATAATTGATGCCTCTTTTAATCGGGTTGAATGTAAAGTATCATGAAATATTTAAAAATTACAACAGGTACTTCACATCATTTGTGTCGGCCCGCGAATAAGTACAATGATTAATATTCCGTGATGCTGTAAAATAAACCTTAATACAGTAGCGATAAGTTTTAATTTTGCTTTTGAATACTGATATCATTAATATATTTAATCATCAGTGTCCAAAATAAAGTGGAGTAATAAAAATTGCTTTAAAACAAATAAACCTCGCGTACTGTCATACCCGCGAAGGCGGGTACCCATTGGCTTTTGCTTTAAAAACAAAAATGGATTCCCATCTTCATGGGAATGACGAAAACAAGAGCACGGCTTTAAAAAATTATGAATGTTTCATCATTATTGCATTTTAAAATTCAAAAATATTGTTTTTGGACAAGAGTGATATTGATTAATGGACAGATTGTAATGAAAGGAATAAAAAATATGACAGGCCATAAACATTTTATACTGTTATCCCTGCTTGTGTTTTTTTCATTATCTTCATGTACCATAACAGATGCTGGTGAAGACAGACCTGTATCCCATACATATAAAAAGAAGCTTGATGTAAGAGTAATGGCGGCCAGGCGGTATTACCTGATACATATACCACCATCATACAATCCTCAAAAAAAATATCCCCTTGTAATAGTTCTTCACGGAGCCTTCAGCACTCCAAAACAGATGGAAAAGGAAACAGGCTTCAGCAGACTTTCAGATAAAGAAAATTTTATCGCTGCATACCCTTCAGGTGCCTATGGCTTATTCGGGTTTTTAAAACACTGGAATGCAGGACACTGCTGCGGAAAGGCAGCGAGAGAGAACATTGATGATGTGGGCTTTTTATTAAAGGTAATGGACGATATAAAAAATGAGTATGAAGTAGACAGCAGCCGTGTTTATATGACCGGGTTTTCAAACGGCGGGATGCTCGCCTACCGTTTTGCCGCGGAGCATACAGAAAAACTTGCAGCAGCAGCCTGCCTGGGTGCATCCCTGGGCGGAAGAGCCGTAAAAGATATGCCGCTGTGGATAACGCCTGAACCTGAATCACCTCTTCCCATGATGGTCTTTCATGCAGAGGATGATCAGAGTGTTCCCTATAACGGAGGCATAAGCCCTGAGAAAGGCGGAGAGCGGGAATATGTTTCTGCTGCAGAATCTGTAGATTTCTGGGTGAGTAATAACAGATGCAGTACTGAACCTGTTGTTGATAATTTGTATGAAAGCCGAATCATCAGAAAAAAATATACCGATCAGGCTTATGGTAATGATGTTGTTTTTTATACAATTAAAAGCTGGGGTCACAGATGGCCCGGAGAATATTTTTCAGGGAAACTGAAAGATGATGATCCTTTAAAGGATTTTGATGCCGCTAAGGTGATATGGGACTTTTTTAAAGGAAAGAAAAATAAACACTAAAATATTTAAGTAAGCTTTTCATAATATGTGGGCAGGTAATGCTTTTTTCATTCAGAGTCGCAGGTCACTGGATTCCCCGGTCAAGCCGTGGAATGACGGCCTGATCCCATCGTCATTCCACGATTTGATACTGCATGCTTAAATGAGCTACTGAGGTAGATTTTCAGGATAGACATCTTCAACATGAAGATCACCGTAAATAACACGGTAGGTTTCGGAATCTTCAGGCCTGTACCAGAAGATGGGCGTCTCGGTTTCACCTAACCGCACACCGTTACCCCTGTAGGTCCATTCCTTCTCAGGCAGGAAGAATCCAATGAAACGTAAATCATGGAATATCTTCAGTATACGATCGTCTATTTCTTCTTTTGGAAGATTCATATTTTCCAGCTGTTCAGCAATTTCAGGAATCCATTTTGTGAAACTATTCCAGGAAACACCATCGGGGAAATAACCGTCTTTATAAATTTCCGCAATAGACCTAAGGCCTTACCTTAATTTGGACGTTACGGTTGCAGATTCAAATTAGTATTGAGTAGTATTTTCCTGATGAAGTTCTTCTCTTATAACTCTTTTTAAAATATCTTCAATGTATTTACGCAAGGCTTCGTTTATCATTGACTGATAGTTACCGCCGCCTGCATTGTGTACCTTGTTTTTAAACAAATCAATAATGTCATCACTCTTTAACAATCTTATGGGCTTTATACATACAGATCTCCGGATCAAAATATCCATTGGCAATATTGTGGAGTGAGTGGAATGGATATACTATGCGTTCGGATTCCTGAATTTCTTCCATGCGCTGCTTAATATTATTATATTCCTTTATTCCCATATCTCCAGGCTTGGAGGATACCTTAAGATCATTTGAGATATAGTCCCAGGTGGAGCCGGTGCCGGTGAGAGTACCGTGGGGTGTATCAAATGATACTGTCATTGAGTGCCCCCGGACCTCAACCCTGTATCCGTCATCGGTTGTATAATCGAGCGAATAGCTTTCAAAGAAGGCGTGGTATCCGCCGTCGCAATAGTATTCAAGAGTTTTTCGGGCTATCATCCGGTGCAGTTTATCAAGCTCCTTTTTGTGACGGGCATCACCTGTATCCTTCAGCTTTTTTACATATCTAAGCTGTTCTTCTTCGGCAGACAGATCCAGTTTTTTTAGTATCTTCATATCATGTTCTCTTATATACATTTTAACCTCTCTTTAACTATAGTATTCCAGCGTGTTCTGCATGAATGTTCATTTTCTATGTAAGACTATTTCCGGGTCTTTGTATACTCCTGAAATAGTCTTTGCATTTCATCAGGAGAAAGTTTCCAGTATTCAATTATCGGGTTGTTTTTAACTTTTTCTTTATATTCTTCAATAAATTTCTGATTTAACAAATCCGTATCTTCGTATTTAATTCTTAATTCTTCCAATTGTTTATGAAGGTCAGTTTGTATGGATTCGTAAGACGGATCTCCATAGATGTTATTCAACTCCTGGGGATCTTTTTCTAAATCGTATAATTCCCATTTATCAATATCGTAATAGAAGTGAATCAGTTTGTATTTATGAGTAGTTATTCCGTAATGGCGCCGTACATTGTGCTCAGAGGGGTGTTCATAATAGTGGTAATAATGAGCTTTTCTCCAGTCTTCAGGTGTATTGCCTTTTAAAACGGGGACAATACTGCGGCCCTGCATATCCGAAGGAACCTGTGCTCCGGCAATATCTAAAAATGTTTCAGCAAAATCAAGATTCGAAACCAAATCATTATTAACCGTTCCGGGCTTGACAACGCCGGGCCATTTTACCAGTACAGGCGTACGTAATGACTCTTTATACATCCATCTTTTATCGAACCATCCATGTTCACCCAGGTAGAATCCCTGGTCAGAAGTATAAATAATAACAGTATTCTCATCTAATCTGGATTTGGTCAAATAATCCATTAATTTTCCGACACCTTTATCAACACCGGCAACACAGGCAAGATAATCCCTCATATAACGCTGATATTTAAATCGTGTAAGATCATCCCCCTGCGGATTTTTTTTCTTAAAATCTTCGTTTACAGGCCCATATATAGAATCCCACATAGCCTGCTGTTTTTCATTAAACCCGGCCTGTGGCTGTTCTGTTATTTTACAATCCTGAGCCATCTTCATAGCATCGCTGATAGACATATAGTTTAATGCGGCAATTTCACGATTGCCTAAATAGTCGTCAAATAAAGTCGCAGGTTCGGGTATCTCAACAGTTTCATACATTCCTAATTCTTCCGGCCCCGGCTGCCAGGGACGGTGCGGAGATTTATGACCCAGAAATAACATGAAGGGCTTATTTTCATCTTTAACAGAATCAACCCAGTCAATAGCTTTTTGGGTCAGGATATCAGTAGTATATCCTTCTAACTTGTATTGCCCTTCTTTGTTAATAAATGTCGGGTTGTAGTATGAGCCCTGACCGGGAAGAATGTCTATATAATCAAATCCTTTTGCGGGGGATGTCCCTAAATGAAGCTTTCCAATTACGCCTGTTTTATATCCAGCCTGCTGCAGAAGTTCTCCAAAAGTCTGCTGGGAAAAATCGAATTTGGATCCAATGGTATTATCGATAAAACCGTTTTTATGGCTGTACTTTCCTGTAAAAATGGTTGCTCTGGATGGGCCGCAGATAGAGTTTGTGACCAGACATCGGTCAAAGCGCACTCCGCCTTCTGCAAGTTTATCAATGTTTGGGGTTGGTGCAATTCGGGCTAATCTATCACCATAAGAACTTATTGCCTGATAGGCATGGTCGTCAGCAATAATAAAAATTATATTTGGCTTCCGGTGGTTAACCTGTTCTTCTTTTTCTAAATTTCCTTTACATGCACATAATAAAAACAGGCCGGCAATAATGAATATTATTTTTTTCATCGCAAACTCCCTGATTTAGCTGCTTCAAATTATAGTTCAATTTTGTGTGAAATATTTCCTGGCAGGTGTAAGACTATTTGCGTCCGGACTCTTTTTCAAGATAATTTTCTGTCCTTTTTAAAATTTTTTTAGGCCAAAAAAAATTCACAATCTTTTCATTTTATTTTCTAATTTACTTCATTTTTATACTTTAGCATTGTTTTTATCCATCGGGATTATAGGGTGATAGAAATTCTCTCTTTAAATAAAATTATAATTTTGAACATATTAAAGTTTATAGACTGTCATAACTTGTAATAATAAAGGCCTTGCCAGGCTGGTCCAAAGTATAAATATATGGGTATGAATATTTTCTGTAATTCATACTGGTGAAATCTGACAGAAAATTGTAAAAGCAACAGGATCAACACTTCAAAATATTTCAGCTTAATTTTTATTATATTCTATCACGGAGGCTCTAATCCATGCGGCTTAATAGAATTGCTATCATTATATTAATTTTATGTTGTTCATCTATTCTCTTCTTCTCCGATCAAAAAATAGTTTCAGCACAAACCAGCAGTTCAAATCAGCCGATAGTATCAGCACATACATCGGGGAACATTTCATCCAGTTCTCCCATCAGAGTGCGATTTGCTGAAGACATTGTCTCTGAAGACAGAACAGGTAAGCCCCTTGAAATATCACCTTTTGTATTTACTCCCAATATTGAGGGAACAGCCGTATGGGTTAACAGTAATACCCTTGAGTTCAAACCTGATGAGAGGCTGGCACCGGGCAGAAGCTATTCTGCAAGTTTAAACCTTTCTGATTTTATGGGGAAAGCAGAAAAAACATGGGAATTAAGCTTTGATTTTATGACCAGAAAACAGGCATTTGAGATAAATCTGAATGGCATTCTTGCCGGCAGGATCGATAACTCAAAACAGAAATTTGAAGGAATGGTATATACTGCAGACAGTGCAAAAGAAAAGGATATTGAAGGGATACTCAATGCCTCACAGGAAGGCAGAAACCTTGATATAAAATGGACACATGAACCTGACGGAAAACGGCATTCTTTCATAATAAATGACATACGCCGCATGGGGAATAAATCTGAGATTCTTATCAACTGGGATGGTAAATCTATTGGCGTTGAAAAAACAGGTGAGAAAAAAATCGAAATCCCGTCTTTATATTCTTTTACGGTTTTACAGGTAAGAGGCATCCAGGATAGTACAAAATATATTGAAGTACGCTTCTCTGATCCTGTTAAAAGACTTCAGCTCCTGAAAGGCCTTATATTTAGCTCTGAACCTGACAGGCTTAAATTCAGAATAGATCAGAATATTGTCAGAGTATATAACGAAAAAACCTGGTCAGAAGAGTTTACTCTTTATGTGGAGCCGGGAATTCAAAACATAAATGGAGACAAGTTAAAAAGTAATTTTAAAGAAACCATCAGTTTTGAAGAGAAGAAACCACAGGTCCGGTTTACAGGAAAAGGAACAATAATCCCAACAACCCAGGGGCTTACCATTCCTATTGAAGCGGTTAACCTCCGCGCTGTTACGGTTGAAGCAACAAAAATTCATGAAAATAATATACCTCAATTTTTACAGATAAATGATCTTACAGGTGAAAATGAGATGAAAAGAGTGGGGCGTATTGTCTGGAAAAAGACAATCCCCCTTGATTTTTTTCCTGATCAAAAAAATCAATGGATTCGATATGGCCTTGATATATCATCCCTTACCAGAGAAAATCCAGGGGGTGTGTACAGGATAAGCCTCTCATTCAGAAAACATCATATTGTCTACGGCTGTGCAGATTTAACAGACAGCGCTGATCAGTCCGAAATTATTAATCAGGAAAATGAGGAAGAGAGCAGTAACTGGGATTCTTATGAAGAAGGTTATACCGACCGCTATAAGTACTACTCTCAGAGAAAGAATCCGTGCAGCCCTGGTTATTACATGAAATATCATGATCATGACATCTCTGTATCACGCAATGTTTTGATATCTGATATCGGCCTGATTGCAAAAAAAGGCAATGATGGCCAATTATTTGTAGCAGCCACAGATTTAAAAACAGCTCAACCGCTTTCAGGTGTAAACATTTCTGTGCTTGATTATCAGCAGCAGGAGATAGTCAGCGGTAAAACCGGATCGGATGGGTCTATAATCCATTCCTGTAATAGAATACCGTTTATGATTGTCGCTACTAATGGAGATCAAACCGGGTATCTGAAATGTAATGACGGATCATCTCTTTCAGTAAGTCATTTTGATGTGTCGGGAACGACATTAAATGAAGGTTTAAAGGGTTTCATATACGGTGAACGGGGAGTGTGGAGACCAGGGGATACCCTGTATTTAACTTTTATCCTGATGGAAACGGGTTCAGCGCTACCCGGAAACCATCCTGTTATATTTGAGCTGCTTAATCCGATGGGGCAGCTTGCTCATACCATTAAGACTAAACGGTCCCCAAACGGGTTTTACAGTTTTAAACCAAAGACAGATCCGGATGCTTCGACAGGAAGCTGGACAGCCCGTGTTAAGGTTGGCGGAGCAACATTTGAAAAAATAATTAAGATAGAAACCGTAATGCCCAACCGGTTAAAGATATCGCTTGATTTTGGCGCGGATATAAAAAGCCTTGAGGGAGGATATATTGTAGGAAAACTTTCTTCAACATGGCTTCACGGAGCGATTGCAAAAGGGCTCAGGTCGGATGTAAAACTAAAACTATCCACAAGAAAAACGCGCTTTGCGGGGTTTGGAGAATATTCATTTGATGATCCTGTTAGAGAATATAAACCTGAGAGTCAGGATATTTTTGAAGGAACTCTGGACGATGAAGGGACTGCGTCTATTAATGCAAGCGTAACAGCACAGAATTTATCTCCGGGTATGCTGTCAGCAAATTTCACAACAAGGGTCTTTGAGCCTGGCGGGGCTTTCAGTATTGATCAGTTCAGCATCCCCTATCATCCATATGAACGTTATATAGGTATTCGTGTTCCCAGGGGTGACAAGGCCAGAGGGATGCTTCTTACCGATACAAAACATACGGTTCAAATTGCTGCTATCAAACCCAATGGAGAGCCAGTGGAAGATGGTCAGGTAGAAATTGAGCTGTACAAAATCAAATGGAGATGGTGGTGGGAAAAGGGAGAGGAATCCATAGCTTCATATATTGGTTCATCATCTTACACCCGTATCGAAAGAAAGATTGTGGATGTCAAAGATGGTAGAGCGGAGTGGAACTTTGAGGTAAAATATCCTTCATGGGGACGCTATCTAATAAGAGCCAGGGATCTTAATGGGAATCATTCCACCGGCAGGATCGTATATATAGACTGGCCCGGATGGGCAGGCAGGCCCATGGATAATTCCGTAGGCGGCGCTTCAATTCTTAGCTTCTCATCCGATAAAGAGAGCTATAATGTTGGAGATACGGTAACTCTGACCATTCCGACAGGTCAGAAAGGTCGGGGTCTTATCAGTTTTGAAAACGGCAACAGAATATTAAGAACAGAATGGTTCGAGGCCGGTGAAGAACCTGTACGTTTTGAATTCAAGGCTACCAGCGATATGGCGCCAAATGTATATGCTCATGTAACCTTTATGCAGCCTCATCTGCAGACACAGAACGACCTTCCTATTCGCATGTATGGTGTGATACCCATAAAGGTAACTGATCCTGAAACAAAAATTATTCCGAATATATCAGCTCCTGATGTACTTATTCCAGACGATACTGCCCATATCGAGGTTAAAGAAGAAGCCGGAAAGGCAATGACCTATACTCTTGCTATTGTAGATGAAGGACTTCTGGGCCTTACACGATTCAGGACTCCAGACCCGTGGAGACATTTTTACAGTAGAGAGGCGCTGGGTGTAAAGACCTGGGATCTTTTTGACTCTGTCGCAGGGGCATTTGGCGGCACGTTTGAGAAGCTGCTTGCTGTTGGCGGGGATGATGCCGTTGAAAAGACGGAAAACAGAAAGGCAAACAGGTTTCCTCCAATGGTATGTTTTTTAGGGCCTTTTAACCTGGAACCCGGTAAGACCAATACACATGAAGTTGATATCCCGCAGTATACAGGTTCTGTAAGAATCATGGCAGTGGCCGGAAAAGACAGAGCATTCGGTTATAATGATAAAACGGTATTTGTGAAAAAACCTCTTATGATTCTGGGCACGCTTCCACGGGTACTCGGCCCCGGAGAGGAAGTGGTATTACCTGTTTCGGTTTTCTCACTTGAGGATAAGGTTAAAGATGTTATTGTCTCCATAAATTGCAATGAACTTATCTCTATGGACGGGCCGTCGGCAAAACAGCTCTCTTTTTCTACGCCTGGTGATAATATGCTGTATTTCAGGCTTAAGGCCGGAAATAAGACCGGAATTGCGACAGTAAAAATAGCAGCGGAAGGGAATGGCGAAAAAGCCGAACAGTTGATAGAGATTGACATACGAAATCCCGCTGGGAAAGTAGTGGACACCTTTGGTGATGTTGTGCACCCCGGTAATTCATGGCAGCAGGATATTACTTTCAGGGGGACAGCAGGTACTAATGAAGCGCTGCTTGAGGTCTCACGCATTCCGCCCCTGAACTTAGGAAAACGTCTCCCGTTTCTGATCCAATATCCTCACGGTTGTGTGGAGCAGACTACCTCTTCTGTGTTTCCCCAACTGTATCTGAATAAACTGCTTGAACTATCACCAGCCAAAGAGGATGAAATCCAGCATAACATTAAAGCGGGAATTGAACGCTTAAAAATGTTTCAGACATCGGATGGCGGATTTTCCTACTGGCCTGGTACAGGTGAAGCAGATGAATGGTCATCAAACTATGCAGGACATTTTTTAGTGGAGGCGGAAAGGGCGGGTTATTTTATCCCTCTTAATATGCTCGAACACTGGAAAAAGTATCAGCAAAAAAGTACGCGTGCATGGGTAATAGATGAATCAAATAATTCAATGCTGATACAGGCCTATCGTCTTTACACTCTGGCCCTTTGGGGTTCGCCCGAACTTGGAGCAATGAACAGGCTGAGGGAACAGGGAGATATCCCGGTTACCGCACTATGGAGACTTGCAGCAGCCTACCAGCTGGCAGGACAAAGTGAAGCAGCTCAGGGTCTAGCAAAGGGTGCAAACATTGATGTGAAAGAATATCGTGAGCTTTCCAATACATATGGGTCGGACATCCGCGATAAGGCAATGATTCTGGAATCTTTGAGCCTTATGGGGTTGACAGAGCAGGCATCTCCTCTTATCGAGGAGATAACAGATGCGCTTTCCGGTGACGACTGTTTAAGCACCCAGACGACCGCCTACAGCCTTCTTGCAATGGGCAGGTATGCCGGTATTACAGGTGATACAAAGGAAATGATGTTTGATTTCAGCTGGAATGAAGGCGAAACAATTTCAGTTGCTGTCTCATCACCTGTTTTTCAGAGGGGGCTTACGGTTGAAGATATTGTGGCCGGGAAAATAAAAGTCTTAAACAATAGTAAAACGGATATTTATCCGAGAATCATTGTTAACGGGATTCCTCCCCTTGGAGAAGAAATCGCGGCATCAAACGGTATTGATATGAATATCAGCTATTATGATCTTGATGGTACAGAAATAGACCCGGCCAGCCTGATCCAGGGTACTGATTTTGTGGCTGAAGTATCATTAAAAAATACCGGCAGAAGCGGTACATATGAAGAAGTGGCCCTCACAAATATTTTTCCATCAGGTTGGGAAATACATAATTCGCGTATGAATTCATCAGAAAACACAGGTAATCAGTTGTTCGATTATCAGGATATAAGAGATGATAGAATGTATACCTATTTTGATATTAAACCCGGTTATCAAAAGAAATTTCGTATACTGCTTAATGCAAGTTATCTGGGTAAGTTTTATCTGCCTATGGTACGGGTAGAGGCTATGTATGACGAAACAATCAATGCGCGAATTCCCGGAAAATGGATTACCGTTGAAAGCCCGGGTGAGAAAGAATCGTTAAAGGCTGCTGAAGAGTGAGGTTTATCCATATAATTTTTAATAAAAGATCAAGACGATGGGCAATATCAGTTATTATTGCCCTGTGTCTCTTTTTTTTCTGGAAATGTCTGCCTTTTCCTCTTTTTAACAGTCCGTTCTCTCCGGTAGTTTTGGACCTGAATGGCAGCCTTCTCAGTGCATCTATTGCCCAGGATGAACAATGGCGTTTTCCGCCTGTTGATCAGGTTACTGATAAATTTGAGAAAGCCATAACCTGCTATGAGGATAAAAGATTTTTTTATCATCCGGGCATTGACCCGCTCGCTGTTTCAAGAGCTATCAGGTTAAATTTAAAATCAGGTCATACAGTAAGCGGAGCCAGCACAATCACTATGCAGGTTATCCGTCTGGCAAGAAATGGAAAATCAAGGACCCTTAAGGAAAAGCTGATAGAGATGGTAATGGCCTTAAGGCTTGAGCTGACAACAGGCAAAAAGGAGATACTGTCGCTTTTTGCCTCCCACGCCCCCTTTGGAGGAAATGTCGTAGGTATTGATGCAGCTTCCTGGCGCTATTTTGGATGTTCACCTGATAAGCTTTCCTGGGCAGAAACAGCTATGCTTGCAGTGCTTCCAAACAGTCCGTCTCTTATTCACCCGGGCAGAAACCGGGAAAAGCTGAAACAAAAACGTGATGCCCTCCTGGATAAGCTTGAAGCCAGGGATATAATAGATAATCTTACATGCAGACTTGCAAAGGCGGAACCGCTTCCGCCCAGGCCCCATTCTATCCCTGACCTGGCGCCCCACCTCAAAAATCGGCTTGTAAAAGACACAGATTGTTCCGGTGGCCAAAGTTATCGATTTCAGACAACCCTGGATCAAAGACTTCAGATTCGATCAGAAGAAATAATTAAACGCCATCATAAAAACCTTTCAGCAAACGGGATTAATAATGCTGCAGCACTTATTCTTGAGGTGAAAACAGGCAATGTACTTGCCTATGTGGGCAACATTCATGACCTGAGGGATAGAGAGCATGGCAGTTTTGTTGATATCATTACCGCACCACGCAGTACGGGAAGTATTTTAAAGCCTTTACTTTATGCAGCAATGCTGCAGGAAGGAGAAATACTTCCATCAAAGCTGATCCCGGATATCCCTACAAGAATAGGCAGTTTTGCTCCTAAAAACTATTCACGGACTTACCAGGGTGCTGTACCTGCATATATGGCCCTGGCCAGATCATTAAATATTCCTGCAGTTAGGATGTTGAGTTCCTATGGTGTTGAGCGGTTCTATCTGTTACTTAAAAAACTTGGGCTGACAACTCTTAACCGTTCTTCGGATAATTATGGCCTTACACTTATTCTTGGGGGTGCAGAGGGTTCCCTGTGGGATATTACATGCATATATGCGGGAATGGCACGAAGCCTTAACAACTTTTCTAATGAAAATAAAAGCAACACTGGTGCTTTTTTTAAGCCGAAATTATTGGTGAATAATCCGGAAAGCACTACCGATCACAAATCCAAAAATCAGAAAATGAAAGACAAGCCCCTTTATTTTCCCTTGGAACCTGCTTCATGCTGGCTTACTTTTCAAGCGATGCTTGAAGTAGTCCGCCCTGGCGATGAGAGCAGCTGGCGTAATTTTTCGTCTTCCAAAAAAATAGCCTGGAAGACAGGTACCAGCTATGGCTTCAGGGATGGATGGGCTGTAGGTGTTACTCCGGAACATGTAATAGGAGTATGGGTTGGGAATGCAGATGGTGAAGGCCGGCCCGGTTTAACAGGTGTCTCGTCAGCAGCTCCGATTCTTTTTGAACTATTCGGACTGCTGGATGATTCAGGATGGTTCGAAAAACCGGAAAACAGTCTTGTTGAAATTGATGTATGTAAAAAAAGCGGATATCGTGCAGGGCCGCAATGCACCGATACAAAAAAAGAATTAGTCCCTTTTTCAGGGCTGCATTCAGAACCATGCCCCTATTGCAGGACAATCCATTGTGACAGGACGCTTAACTGGCGTGTCAACAGTGAATGCGAACGTGTGGCAGATATTAAATCAGTTAACCGGTTTATTTTACCTCCGGCACTGGAGTGGTACTATAAGCTTATGCACTCAGATTATCATACTCTCCCGCCTTTCAGAGAGGATTGTATGGAATCAATTCCAGGGCGCTCAATGTCATTCATATATCCGAGTAAATCAGGCCAGATATACGTTCCGCTGGAACTTGACGGTCGTAGAGGAAGAACTGTTTTTAAAGCTGCCCATCGTGATCCGGAGGCGACCATTTTCTGGCATCTGGATAAACAATATCTTGAATTAACCCATGGCATACACCAGATGGCTATTGCGCCTGAACCGGGAATGCACACTTTAACTCTTGTTGATGAACTCGGAGAAATTTTAACAATGGATTTTGAAGTGTTGTCTAAAAACCTTCCGGATTTACCCTGATCAAGAGTCATAGATTTTTCCACCTTCGGTTTTATGCCGCGGTAGCGGGACACCCTTTCAAAATTTAATATTTTTTATGCCGTTGTTAAATCAATGGATGAGAAAAAATAAATCACCGCGAATGAAAAAATAGGTTTCTTCCCTTGACTATTGATAGCTTCAATAATCATTAATTAAAACAACCGGATTCTCTAATCAGGGATAATGATAAGAAAAGATTATTATAAAATATTATTCAACCAGATCAGCTTTTGCCTTTGCATCTCTTCTGGACTGCCTTCTTTCTTCTTCAAATACTTCACGTGTTTCATTAAATGGTTCATCAGGAAGTGCGGCTATAATCTCATCAAAGGATTCCTGAAATTCTTCTTTAAACTCAGGGTGGGGGAGGATGTAAAAATTATTTTTAAGTATTCCTTTTAATACCTTTTCTCCAACTTCCTCAGGCGACATACCTGTGGGCAGGACCTCTTTAAATATTTTTCCGGTAAAACCTCTTGCCTCTTTCATTTCATCATCAACAGGGCTGTCATATTTTTCAGGCCTGTTTTTTTCGCTCTCTTCCAGGTTTGTTGCTACTGTGCCGGGACACAAAACAGATACTCCGATACCAAAGGGGGCCAGGTCATAGCGAAGGGCTTCGGATAATCCCCGGATTGCAAATTTTGTGGCGGCGTATATTCCGTTTCCCGGGCCTGCTACAATACCTGCAATGGATGATGTGTTAACAATATGTCCGCATCCTCTTTCTTTCATCTTTGGCACAAATGTTTTTATACCGTTAAATACTCCGCCGAGGTTTACATCCATTAGCCAGTCCCAGTCTTCATATGCTGCCTGGTCCATTGATCTTATGATATTAACCCCGGCGTTGTTGCACAGTATATCAACCGCTCCAAATACCTGTTCGGCTTCATCTCCGGCTTTTTCAAATGCTGTTCTGTCTGATACATCAAGAAGGATTGAATGAACAGGAAGGCTTCTGCTTTTAAAATATTCTACAGCTTTATCAATATGGTCCCGGCGCAGGTCTGCTATTACAATGTTCATTCCTGCCAGGGCAAAAGCCTTTGCCATTCCAAGTCCTATGCCGCTGGCTCCGCCTGTTATAAATGCTGTTTTTCCTTTTACTTCTTTCATTGGGAATTATTTCACCCTTCCAGTTTTCTAAGTGCCTCTATTGCAGCTGTGTTTGCCTGTTCCTGCGCATCAAAGTGATTCAATGCCTTTAGTACCGGGATTACACATTCTCTCGTTTTTTCTTTGATAAGTTTTCTGTTTAACATGTCGTGGAGAACATGGTGACATCCTTCTCGAATCCAGATTGAGTCTGTTTTATACTCCAGGGCTTTGAGCACAGGTATCACAGCATCCTCTCCAATATGTATAAGACCTTCGGCTCCAATCCAGCGTACACTGAATTCATGATCTTCAAGGGCATCTACCAGAGTATGCGCAGCTTTTGATGTTCCTATCTGGCTTAATGCCTTGGCAACTTCCCAGTGCAGTGGGTCTTCTTTGATTTCAAAAGCTTTAATCAGTGCATCAAGGGCAGGCTCCCCTATTTCCACAAGGTCATGTCTGGCATGCTGCCTCTCAATACCATCATCACTTTTCAGTTTTTCGACCAGGGAATCTATGTCAGGTGAAGTCATTTTTATTTTCTCCTTTTTAACAAGGTCATTTCAGCGCTACTGCTTTGTTAACCTCTATTTTAATAAAAGTCCCGTTTAAAAAAGATCCGTGAAATGCTGATGACATAAACAGTATAAAATTTATGTGATGTTAACAAGAAGAAATTGAAACAGGGATTCCTCTTTGTTTAATCAAAAAAGAATCCCTGGTATGCAGGTTTTATCCTTTTCTCCTCATAAAGCAGTTTTTTAAACTGCAGTATCTGCATGGATTATGACTGCTTCCTGATACATCCAGGCAGGAGATAAAGGAAACGCTCTTTACAGGACTCATAACCAGTGAATCTGATGATATGTTAATTCCGAGCGGTGATGAATCAAAGGCAGAAAAAATTATTTTCTGGCCGGTGAGATCCCAGTCACAGTAGCCGGGGCTGAAGGGCAGTGAAAGAGTCTTTTTCTTTTCGGATTCTATTGTTTTAAGCAGCTGTGCTACTCCCTCTTCAACAAGGGCCGAACCAATGGAGTCCCATAAAAAGGCATCTACCATATCAGGAAAGCTCTCGCCCATCATGTCGAAAGTCTCTCCTGCTGTTATAAGCCCAAAGACCATTTCTGTAACACCTTCGGAAATCTTTGCGAGCCGTTCGCTTTTTATAAATCCGTGGGGTGTATCTACACCTGTTTCATTTATCCCGGTAACGGACACCTCTGTAAAGGCTCCCTTAACCGGGCCTGTTTCAGGTATTCGTTTTATTAGTGCCTCATACCTCTGTACTGTCTCGGCATGAGGCGAGGCATCCTTTCCGTAACCCATACAGCGGAAAACATCTTCCTGCTGCAGGGTTAAATCAGTCAGTTCGATGTTTTTCATGACAGAAGCTTATCTGTTTCTTCGATAAGTGTTGCGGCGCTTTCCGCATACCCGTCTGCCTTTAACTTAACAGCAAGTTCCGGGTTCATAAAGGCTCCGCCTACCATGATCTTTGTGTCCGGCACCTCTTTTTTCAAGGCTTCGATTGCCTTGCCTATATTATCCACAGTGGTGCTCATCATACTTGAAAGACCCACTATCGAAGGCTGGCTGAGAGCTGCTGTCTCAACAAATTTATCTATGGTTACATTTTTACCAAGGTCTGTAACCGTGAATCCGTAACCCTTATACACGTCCCTGATAATGTTTTTACCCATATCATGAGTGTCGCCCTCAATCACCCCCAGCAGAATAGACTGGTTTCTCTGCTGCATGGGGGATTTGTCCGATATTGTTTCAATTATGTTTGCCACAATATTTAAAGACATCAAAACTTCGGGGATAGCGGTTTTGCGCTGCTGGTAGTTTTCCCTTACATGGTTAAGTGCCGGGTAAACAGCGCTGGTTAATATTTCCGGGACCTCAAAATCACTGAGGATTCCTGGCATAATCTGCTGCACGGATGTTCTGTTTATGCTGATTATGCTTTTTTTAAGATCTTCGAGAGTGTTTGCTGCAGTTGCATTTGTTTCCATTGTATTTGTCTCCCATAATGCTTTTTCAGATATAAGACAGCGGTTAATCCCTTAAAGGATATCGTTGAATTCGTTAAAAAACTCAGCTGCTGTAACCATTGCACGTGCATTCTGTAAAGTCGCATTAGGCGGATATTCACAGGATGGGGCAAGAATAAAACGTCCGTTTGCGCCGAGTTCGCGTATCTGGCGAACTGATTCGGCAATAACCTGTTTGGGTGTTCCTGAGTAAAGCAGTTCGGTTGGAACATATCCCATAAGGGTTGATTCTTTTCCGTATGTGGCTTTCAGTTCCGCAAAGTCGGCACATCCTTCTGCAAGGTCCCCGAATGAAAGTACCGCAGGATCAACCCACTGACAGACTTCTTTAAAATAAGGAGAAAATCCGCAGCCGTGATGGGCCAGCAGGATGCCTGAATCCCGGACTGCATCGCTTATGACCTTTGCATACTTTCCTTCAAACTCCTCCCAGGTGTCGGGTGCAACGCCGGAGCGTGAGGCTGGGAGTGTATCTATGCATATACCCGCAACACCCCTGTTAAACTGTTCTTTTACAAAATCAACAAGAACTTCCGTTACAATCTCCAGTCCTTTTTTAACTTCTTCGGGATGTTCGAGAATGTCAAAAAAGAGCTGTTCCATTCCTCTCATCATGCCGAGTACGCCCAGCGGGCCGTAAACAAACCCTAGCACCGGGTATTCCTTTCCTACACGTTCTGCCAGTATGCGGCAGACCTCAAGGTAGGTGGACATCCGTTTTCCATCGGCAGACTTAAATACAGACAGTTTGCCATAGTCGGATACTTCTTTGATAAGCGTGTTATCATAGTTAGGATGTGCAGTTGTGTTTTCAGGGTAAATAATTTCCTGTCCAAAGTCGGCTGCCTCAACAGACAGGTCAGTGAAGCATAGAAAAATATCATCACCAATCAGCCTGTTGGCATAAATCATTCCTTCCGCAGCTGTCTCACTGTCCGTAGAAAAGGCCGGAAAACTCGCCCCGGTCATCTGGCGGGCAACACCGACTGTAAGACAGCATACCGGTACCCTGTCCGTTTCCTTTCCCTGCAGCGTAAGCAGCACTCTTTCCATAGATGTCATTTCTGCCATAAGTCTCTTCCCTGTTTTTAAAGTGAATAGTTTGATGAAGTGTCAACAACCCTTTACTTAAGAGGTGCGCCTGGATTTTTTTGCGGTCCTAATGCCTTAAAATAACGAACATAAATGTTTTCACCGCAAAATAGTTAAAATTATGGTATTAAGGGGAAACCTGTTTGTCAAACTGGATGTGCCTATATTAAATAGGACGATTTATAGGTATATGCGATATTTTAAAAGAAGATATTTCTGGTGCGATCTTTTTATAATTCATATATAATGCTCAGATTGTACTGCACGATGATTACTGTCCTCATGTTAAAAATTATCCTGCTGCCCCTGTTATGATATCTGTAAAATAAAATATTTTAAGTATCCATAAATTAAATAAAACTACAGGAAAGAAAAACATGAAGCGACGGTTTTCCTTTCAGGGTGAAATATCAACAAAAGTATTGGTTGCTGCGGCTTTCTTCTGGACAGTAATTGTCCTTGCCTCTTTTTACTGGAACTGGCATCAGGTAGAAAAATCCACACTTGAACTGGCAGCAAAGGAAGCCCTTTCAAGTTTTAAAAAGGATATTGTATACCGCCTCTGGAATTCCAATCACGGAGGTGTGTATGTTCCTGCAGCTGAAGATACTCCGCCCAACCCTTACCTCGACAATATACTTGAAAGAGATATCAGGACACCATCAGGTATCAAACTCACACTGGTAAACCCTGCCTATATGACCAGGCAGGTTCATAAACTTGGACAGGATAAATACGGTTTAAAGGCGCATATAACAAGCCTTAAACCCATCAGGCCTGCCAATGAACCTGATGAATGGGAGATTGAAGCCCTTAAAAAATTTGAGAGCGGCGATAAAGAATACGTGTCTGAAGAAAAACTGGACTCGCAACCCTACCTGAGATTTATGCGCCCGCTTGTAACCGAAAAAAGCTGTCTTAACTGTCACGCCAGGCAGGGATACAAAGAAGGCGATATCCGCGGAGGTATAAGCGTTTCCGTTCCGCTGGAACGTTATCTGGCTGCTGCGGGAGCAGGCCAGAGGCCGCTGCTTTACGCGCATTTATTAATATGGGTACTGGGACTTACCGGGATTTTTTCATGCAACATGCTGCTGCGTAAAGCCAGGATGAACAGACGGCTGGAATTTGAGAGGATGGCCGGACAGATATCCTCAAATTTTGTAAGCCTCGCACCCGGTAAAACCGAAAAGTGCATTGAGGGCGCAATCAGGGCTATTGGTGAGTTTATTGATGCAGACAGGGTATATATCTATCTGTTCAAAGAAAAGGAAAACTGCCTTGAAAAATCCAATGAATGGTGCGCTGAAACAGTATCACCCCAGGTTTCAGACATTGATGATGTTGTTTCCGGAAGTGACAGATGGTGGATAAAGAGGCTGATAAATTTTGAGATAGTATTAATTTCAAGCTTAAGCCGTATTCCTCAGGAAAGCAGTGAACAGGAAGTAACTTTTATCAGCTTAAAAGATGCTCAGTCATTTGTTGCTGTTCCCCTTGTTTCAGGCGGACGATGTATCGGTTTTTTAGGGGCCGACTCGGTTCATGAGAGCCGGGCCTGGATGGAAGAAGATGTTGTACTTCTTCAGCTTGTGGGTGAAACAATTGTGCACGCTATGGATCGTGATATTTCGGAAAAGGCTCTTTCCGATCAGACCGAAAGACTCAACCGGATTATCTACAGCACTAATGTAGGTACATGGGAGTGGAACATACAGACCGGCGAAACAATTCTTAACAGCCGCTGGGCTGAAATAATCGGCTGCAGCCTTGAGGAGATAACTCCCCTTTCGGTAAAAATGTGGAACCAGCTTTATCATCCTGATGATTTAAAAAATTCAGGTGAGTTACTTCAGGAGTGTTTTAAACACGAAAAAGTCTACTATAATTTTGAGGCGCGGGTACAGCATAAGGACGGAAGCTGGGTATGGGTGCAGGACCGGGGAAATGTAGCTACCCGGACGGAAGATGGCGAGCCTGAGTGGATGTACGGCATACGGACCGACATTAACCAGCAAAAGAAACACGAAGAGGAACGGCAGAGAATTTTTGAACAGCTTCAGCAGACACAGAGGCTTGAAAGCATGGGTGTAATGGCAGGCGGTATAGCCCATGATTTTAATAATATCCTAATGACTATCATGGGGAATGCGGAGCTCACCCTTGATGAACTTCCCGATACTGCACCTGAAAGACATAGTATTATAGAAATAATAAATGCATCTAAAAACGCGGCGGAACTGTGCCGCCAGATGCTGGCCTATTCCGGAAAAGGAATAATCGAAAAAAAGAATTTCGCAATTTTGGATCTTATAGAAAACACTATTAATATGCTTAAAACAAGTATCAGTAATAAAACAGCTCTTAACCTTAACCTTAAAAAAAATCTGCCGTTTATATATGCTGACCCTACACAGGTGCGGCAGATCCTTGTAAATCTTGCAATTAACGCTTCTGAAGCAATGGAAAAGTATGGGGGTGTTATAACAATATCTACAGGCATTGCCGGCGATCTTTCAAGCTCATCTATACAGGGGTATGTGGTGGAAGCTGCAGCCGATGGACCTCATGTATATTTTGAAGTTGCTGATAATGGAGAAGGCTTTGATCCTAAACTTGTCAGGCGAATCTTTGAACCATTTTTCAGTACAAAGTTTACGGGGAGAGGCTTAGGGCTTTCTGCAGTTGCAGGAATAGTCCGCAGTCATAAAGGCGCTCTTTATGTCCAGAGCGAGCCCGGCAGAGGTTCCATCTTCAGAGTGTTTTTTCCGGCAGTTACTTCCCCCGGCGATGAATCTAAAATTCAGGCGGAAGAGGACGCGCTTCAGAAAAAAGGCACTGTCATGCTTGTGGATGATGAGGATTCGGTACGTATAGTAACTGTAAGAATGCTTCAGAAACTGGGGCTGGATGTTGTTTCCGCAATAGACGGCCGCCAGGCTGTTGAGATATTCCGTAAAGATCATAAAAATATTGCGGTTGTGCTGCTTGATCTTACAATGCCTCTCATGAACGGAGAAGAAACCTACAGGGAGCTCCAGAAGATCGATCCTGATGTAAAGGTGATTCTTGCAAGCGGATACAGTAAAGATGTTGTTTCACTGCGTTTTACTGATCAGGAGGAAATATACTGCCTGCAGAAGCCCTATACCATGGCCAAATTACGTTCCGTGCTGTCAAAGCAGATGCCGGATGTTGTACTTGCTGAAGACAGCTGATCAGCATGGCTGGGAATATTTTTTGTGTCAACTTAATACATTATGTACCCCATTGTTTTCCTGTTAGCTGTTTCTTATCTTATTACCAAAATAAAAAGCTATTATTTTGCTGAATAGAATTTAAATTGGAGAAGATATCATGAGTGAAAAAAGAGATGCATATGTACAAAAGCTTAAAGCTCTGCTGGATGAATGGAATGCTGATATAGATAAGCTGTCGGCAAAGGCAGACGGTGCAGAAGCTGATGTTAAAATAAAATATCAAAAGAAGATTGATGAATTTAAAGAAAAACGAAAAGAGATTGAGCACAGGATAGAAGAAATCCAGGAATCCGGCGAAGGAGTATGGGAAGATCTCAGGCATGGACTTGAGGATTCATGGGATACTCTCAAGCAAAGTTTTTCCCTGATGAAATCCGAGTTTGAAAAGGGGTACAAAGAAGGTATGAAAGATTAATGCTTTAGAAACTGCATAAGCTCAAATACCAGCCCGCTTGTTTCCATATCCATGTAGGCGACCTTAAGCATTCCAAGATCAGATTCCATCTGAACGCTTGCTCCTTTTTTCTTAAGGTCTTCTACATTGTTTTTAAGGTCATCCACGGCAAAGGCGATATGCTGTATGCCTTCACCCTTTTCCTTTAAAAAATTCATATGAGGAGAGTCTCCTTCAACAGGCTGAATAAACTCCAGCTCAACACCTCCAAGGTTTACTGCCGCTATTTTAAAAGTGCCGTCCATTGGTTTTCCATTGTAATATTCCTTTGCTCCTTCAGGAACGAACCTGCGTTCAAAGGGGCCGATACCAAATGAAGACAGCTTTTTTATGGTTTCATCCATATCTTTTACAACTATGCCGATCTGGGTCAGTTTTGAAAAAGCGGGTTTTTCTGTCACAGGATTTTCTCCTTTATTAACAGGCGCAAGGCCTGATACCTCACCGCCTGCAGTCAGGCTTTGATAGATACCCCGCTTCAGGCAGCGGAGCAGTTCATTTTAAATAAATTCTTCAAGCAGGTTTACTGCATCTTCAACATAATTAACACATCGTGTAAGTTTTATATTTTTCTGGCGAAATATTCTCCGGTCATTTTCATCCGTAATATCAAGGCCGATAAGGTCAATGCAGTTTGTGTTTTCATGGAGTTCTCTGAACCTGTCAGCAAACATTTTTACATTTTTTAAGGTGTTCTGAGATGCTTCATTATCTCCAGCTTCTGCCATTCCATATTTTAATCCTATAACCATAAATGCGCCTGCAACCGCGCCGCATACTCCTCCCATTCCGGATCCCGCAGCAAATGGGGACGCAAGTTTCCTGGCCAGTACCGGGTCGAGGCCGAAGTCTTCTGAAAACGCTTCAAGCACAGCCTGTGAACACTGAAAACCTTCCATGAAACGCTGTTTGGCAAGCTCGCTTTTTGTTGTCATTATTATCTCCTTACTATACTGTATTTAAAAGATACTCAATTTGAGATTATATATTAATAAATTAAATGATTAACAAGAATATCTATTTCATAAATCCGGTCAACAATTATTTACAGGATTATTTTTAAAAGCGGGGAATCAGAATGAGTGAATCAAAACAGCAGTATCCCGAGCCGACAGCAGGTGCTTTGATATTTAATCATGAAGCTGAGGAGTATGTATGGGTGTCGGTTGAGGAGGCATTAACGCTTTCTGTCGAATACTACACCCGTGTTGCAATTGATAAGTATGTTAAGAATAGAACACATGGATAAACTGTTTTTATTTATTGACGGAAGTGTGAACACAAAAAACAAAACAGGTTATGGTGCATATCTGGCAACTTCTGATACTAATGTATCACCTGAATCTCTGAGACACACTGTTAAATTAAAAAAGTTTGAGAATACATCATCAACCAGGCTGGAGCTGGAAACACTGCTTTGGGCGCTTGATGAAGTCAAGGAAGAGGCTGACAAAATAATTGTATACTCCGATTCTCAAAATATATTGGGTCTAAATGACCGGCGTGAAAAGCTTGAAGCCGGCGGTTTTAAATCCGCTAAAAATAAACCGCTTAAAAATGCAGATCTTTATAAAATATTTTACAGGGTAACGGACAGGCTTGACTGTGAATTTAATAAGGTTAAGGGGCACAAGGCATCACGTAAAAAAGACAGTATAGATATGCTTTTTACTCTTGTGGACAGGGAGTCGAGAAGGGCATTACGTGCTTTTTCCTGGGAGCGGGGCGAAATCAGTAAATGTGCGGGAGGTGTAATATTGTTGGTTTAAGGAGATTTGACCT